>CAVRUZ010000004.1:0-38648 GCA_963724495.1 uncultured Actinomycetota bacterium
GACGGCGACGGCTGGCGCGGTCAGCTCGCGGTAGGTTCGTAGCGCGGCCCAGGGCCGCTCTCTCCGCCGGCACGAGCGGAGTCCGGTCGACGCCGACCGCCTCTAGTCGAGACCCCCGACGAACGGACTCACCGCTATGTCGTCACTGGCGCCTGCTCACTCCAACGTCGAGGTCGGCAGCGACCCCACGTGGTCGGTCCGCACAGCATTGCGGTCGGCGTCACGCATGCGGACCGAGATCCTCGCCGGACTCGTGGTGGCGCTGGCGCTGATCCCCGAGGCCATCTCGTTCTCGATCATTGCCGGCGTAGATCCACGCGTCGGGCTGTTCGCCTCGTTCACCATGGCGGTGACAATTGCCATTGTCGGAGGCCGCCCGGCGATGATCTCGGCGGCCACCGGAGCGGTCGCTCTCGTCATCGCTCCCCTGGTCCGCGACCACGGCTTGCAGTACCTGATCGCCACCGTCATTCTGGCCGGGATCTCCCAGGTGGCGTTGAGCTTGCTCGTGTGGCCAAGCCACGCGATTCGTGCCACGCAGCGTGATGGTCGGCTTCGTGAACGCGCTGGCCATCCTCATCTTCCTTGCCCAGTTGCCGCATCTCATCAACGTGCCGTGGGTCGTGTATCCCATGGTGGCGGCCGGGATCGTGGTGATCGTGCTGTTCCCACGCGCGACAAGAGTCGTTCCCGCACCGCTCGTCGCCATCGTCCTGCTGACGGCGGTGGCATTACTGAGCGGAATGACGATCCCGACGGTGGGAGACGAAGGGGCGTTGCCCGACAGTCTGCCCACGCTCGGCCTGCCCAATGTCCCGGTCACGCTGGAGACCCTGCGCATCATCGCCCCGTACGCCTTCGCGGTAGCTCTGGTTGGTCTCCTGGAATCGCTGATGACGGCCAAACTCGTGGATGACATCACCGATACGCAGAGTTCCAGAGAGCCGTGAGGCCTGGGGCTAGGGCGTTGCCAATGTCGTCACCGGCTTCTTCGGGGGCATGGGCGGGTGCGCCATGATCGGGCAGACCATGATCAATGTGAAGGTCTCCGGTGCTCGTACCCGGATATCGACCTTCCTGGGCGGCCCGTTCCTGCTGATTCTCGTTGTCGTGCCGGGCGAGGTCGTGGCCACCATTCCGATGGCAGCCCTCGTCGCCGTGATGGTGATGGTGTCCGTGGGCACGTTCGACTGGCACAGCATTCACCCCCGGACGCTGCGGGCACTGCCGCTCAGCGCAACCGTGATCATGATCGTCACCGTGGTTGCCACCGTGTTCACGCGCAACCTGGCCATCGGCGTCGTCCTGGGCGTCATCGTCGCCACGCTCTTCTTCGCGCGCCGGATCGCCCACTTCACCGAGGTCGTCGACGTCGCGCAGCCGGACGAGAACACGCGGGTGTATGCCGTGAAGGGCCCGCTGTTCTTCGCGTCGAGCAATGACCTCGTCTACCAGTTCGACTATGCCGGTGATCCTGAGAACGTGATCATCGACCTGTCCGACTCGCAGATCTTCGACTCCTCCACCGTGGCAGCCCTCGACGCCATCGAGCTCAAGTACGCCAAGCGTGGCAAGAAGGTGCACGTGATAGGACTCAACGCGCCGAGCGAGGCCTGGCACGGCCGGCTCACGGGCCGGCTCAAGGCCGGGTCCTGACACCTTCAGGGCGGGGCCTCTACGCGAGGTGTTCTTCGAACCAGGACAGGACCTTCGCGTACGCGAGCTCGGCTTGGTCCTTGTTGTAGTTGTCTCCGGTCGCGTTGAAGAACGCGTGGTTCACCCCGGGGTAGGTGACGATCTCGTGCTCGAGATCGGCATCCTCCAGGGCCTGCCTGGCCGTTTCCCGCGTCGCATTCACCCGTTCGTCGAGCTCGGCGTACACACCGAGGACCGCAGCCTTCGACTTACTGAAGTCGACGCCGGCGTCGGGGGTCGTCCCGTAGAAGGGGGCTGCCGCGGCCAGACGTTCCTCGCCAGAGTTCACGAGCTCCCAGACCATCCCGCCACCGAAGCAGAACCCGATCGCCCCGACCTTGGCATCAGGTGCCCGGCGCTCGAGCTCGTCGATCGCAGCGACCATGTCCGCAACGAGGTCTTCCTTGTTGGCCTGGCTCAACGCCTGCATGATCTCGGCCTCGTCGGCGAACTGCCCCGTGCCACCGCCGGCCGAGAGGAGGTCCACCGACAGCGCTGCGTACCCGCTCGCTGCGAACCGTCCCGCGACCGACTTGATGTGGTCGGTGAGCCCACGGTTCTCGTGGATCACCAGGACGGCACCTTGCGGATCCTCGGCCGTTGCGAACGCACCGAAGGTCTCGCGGCCGCCAGGCCCAGGGAAGGTGATGTCCTCGGTGGCTGACGGAGTCGGTCCGGCCGGCGTTGCGCCCGGTGTGGTCTCGGCGACCGGGTCGTTCTCGCCGCGCGAGCACGCCGCCAGGAGCGCAGCGGCTGCCGGTGCTCCCAGGCCCAGATAGGCGAGCCGCCTCAGGGCTTCGCGACGGCTGAGATTCCCGTCCGCGTGGTCGAGGGCGACTTCCTCCTGCAGGTACTTTTCCAGCGCCATCCGGTGACGCTACCCAGGTCAGGCCAACGCCGTTCGAGGTGCCAAATCGGACGCCAGATCAGGCCAGGCGCCACTCCCAGAGCGTCGAGCGCCTCCGGACTGGCCGACTGGCGTCGGATCCGGCACGCGCGGAGACCCTCAGTGCCCGCTGGAGTCCGAATCGACCGCCGCCGACTCACCCTGATCCAGGGCGGAGATGGAAGCGACTTCGTCGTCGGTGAGCGAGAAGTCGAAGACGTCCAGGTTGGCGCGCAAGCGGTCCGCGTTCGACGAGCGGGGAATGGCGACGAGGCCCAGTTCCATGTGCCAGCGCAGGACGATCTGGCCGGGCGACCGGTCGTACCTGGCCGCCAGATCGACGAGCACCGGCTCATCCAGCAGAGCCGAATACGCGCCGAGAGGACTCCACGACTCGGTGACGATGCCGTGCTCAGCGTGGTAGGCCCTCGCCTCCGTCCGGACCACCCTCGGGTTCAGCTCGATCTGATTGACCTCGGGCGCCACTCCGGTCTCGGCCAGCAGCCGGTCGATGTGGGCCGGCTTGAAGTTCGACACGCCGATCGCTCTTACGTTGCCGGACTCGCGCAGTTCGACAAGACCCTGCCAGGCCTCGACATAGTGGTCGTATGAGGGATTCGGCCAATGGATCAGCATGAGATCGATGTAGTCGACACCGAGCAGCCGGGCGCTGTCGGCGAAGGCCTGATGGGCGCCGGCGACGCTGTGCGACTCACGATTGAACTTCGTCGTGACCGCCACGTCCTCGCGAGCGACGGCGCTGTCCTTGAGGCCACGGCCGACGATGTCCTCGTTGCCGTAGGCGAAGGCGGTGTCGAGAAGCCGGTACCCCATGTCGATCGCACTGGCGATGGTCCGCGCGGACTCGTCACCATTCAGCCCCGCGGTTCCCAGGCCGAGGCGGGGCAGGTTCGCGCCGTGCGCGAGGGCGACCGTGGGAGTTGTCGATGAAGCCATGAGTCCTCGAATCGTCGGGTGCAACGCTTTTGGCGCCGACGCGGCCGGAAGCGGTGTTGAGCCTCGAACTGGCGGCCCACGAGAACGTAGTCCCAAGAGCCCTGCGTGTGCACCACGGACGCACGTCTCGGACGCTCCTCGGCCGCGGAGCCCACCGTCTCAGGTCCGCTTACCCCGGGCGGGCTTGTCGATCCCGGGCGTCCAGTTCAAGGTCGCGCAGCGCTCCAGGAACTCCTCGGAGGAGATGTCGCCCCTGGCGAATCGCTCGGCGAGGACGTGGCGCGCTTGCTCGTCCGCCGAACGGCTGCCGGACCTTGGCCGCAGTGGCAGCCGGCCCGCGCGCCAGAGCATCAGCGCAGTGACGGCGGCCGCTAGGCCGATCAGCAGGAGGACCCACGCGAGCACACCCAGCGGGTCATAGAAGGTCACCCATTCGTGGTGACCGTGGCCTGGCTCGACACTGAATCCTGGCGGCATCGCACACACCTCTCCGTAGCGCTTGCTGAAGGCGGGTCTTCGACCGTGGAGGCATCGGCGATGCGATCGCCGCAGGCTCCAGGGACTCGGTCAGCCTCCGCGGACTGCCTTGGTGGCAGCCATCGCGCTCGTGTGAAGCACCTGTGACTTGTCAGTGGTGGTGCGGATGCGCGCGCGCCGGGATCCGGGTGATCCAGTAGTCCTTCGGCTCCGGCAGCATGTTGCCGAAGCGTGCGTTCGGGAGATACAGCCAGGGACCGAATTGCGCCACGGTGGTGGGGACGTCGAAGTCGGGAGAGCTGAGCGTGTCGACCACGGCACCTCTGGTTCCGTGGCGATTCAGGTGGACCACGGCGATCTGATTGAGGGGGTTGTGCACCACGTAGAGGGTGCGCCCCTTCAGGAGGAGCCCGTCCCCGCTGGTCAGAGGTAGTGCCGCCCAGGTCGACCTTGAGTGGCCACACCCGGGCCGGGGTCGACCCGGAACAACAGTCCGGTTGACGAGTTGATGACGAGCAGGGCCGACCGATCAGGCGTCTGCGCGATGCCGTTGGCGTTGGTGCCCGCCCCCTGCACCCACTCACCGGCGAGCGGCACGGTGGTGAAGTCGGACGGTCCAGCGAGCCGGTGGCCCAGCGGCACCCGGTAGAGCACGGCATTCTGGGAGTCGGTGAACCAGGCTGCCTTGCGCGTGAGGATGACGTCGTTGACGAACGTGGGAGCGGTGGCGAAGGTCCACTCAGCCAGGACGTCGCCGGTCCGGGTGTCCACGACCCGGCCGTCGCCCCCGGTGCCGCCGGCCACGAACAGCCGGTGCCGATGGCCGACCTTCATGCCGAGGGACTGTGCGCCTGGGTTCTCGGTGATCACCTTGCCCTTCCCGGTCACAAGGTTCACCCGGTAGATGTCACCGTCGACTCGGGATCCGAGGAAGGCGAACGGGCTCGAGCCGATGGCGATCCCCTCGGGCTGGAACCCGTCGGGGAGGTCGATCCGGTCTGGGAAGAACCACGGCGCAGCGTTGCCCGGGACCGAGAGTCCGGTCACCACGAGGCACATCATCAGCAGGACGAGCGGCAGCCGGAGACGCTTGCGAGTCATGGCGGTGTCCTTTCGTTTGCCAATGCACACGCTATTCCTCAGCCCAGGCTGCGAAAAGCCCGCGGCGTGGCCGGATTCCGCCGTACGCCTCCTTCGTCGTGCGTTGCGTCAGGGCTGGGGTGGCCCGCCGCGCACCCGGCGGACGATCTCGTCCGTCGGCCATGGAGAGTCGGTCCTGCCCCGGTCGAATCGCCACATGCTGAGGTCCTCGATCCACCAGGTGGCGCCGGCCTGCTGCCAGGGGGCGAGGACCGCGGCATCGTCCGACGACCCTGCTCCCTCGGTTGCGCCCGAGACCACGTAGTCGAACGGCCCGTCCGACTCGCGGTGGTGGTCGACGAATTCGCGGATCTGGGGCAGGTCTCTCGGACGCAGCGGCCCTCCCTTGCGGCCGGGCGCGATGCCCTGAAAGCGAGCGGCCCTTCGCATCGGGCCCTTCGCCGGCCAGTAGCCGCCCACCCAGATCGGGATCGGCGACTGCACCGGCATGGGCAGGAACGTCACGTCCCGCACCTGATAGTGCGTGCCCGCATGCCGGACTTTCTTCCCACTCGTGAACCGCTCCAGCAGCGCCAGGGACTCGTCGAGCATGGCCGCGCGCTCGCGGTCGTCCGTGGCTTCCCCGAACGACCCGAAGTCCTGGTGGACCGGAGCGCCCAGGCCCACGCCGAGGATGAACCGGCCGTCGGAGAGGCGGTCGATGCCGACGGCCTGTCGCGCCACCACCCAGGGCCGGCGGCGCGACAGCGGCGTCACCATCGTCCCGATCCGGATGCGCTCGGTCGCTCCGGCTACGGCCGCGAGCGCGATCCAGGGGTCGGCGACGGCGAGGGGCGCCTTGCGGAACACCATGTGGTCCCAGAGGAAGAAGCCGTCCCAGCCGGCCGCCTCGGCGTCGACCGCAAGCGAGCGGATCAGCCGTGGATCGGCGTGCTCGCCGAACGGTGGAAGGCTCACGCCGTACTGCATCGCCCGATCACCTCGCTCTGCCGTGCGGCCAACCGCTCGAGTGCTCGCCCGAAGGGTGCCACGGGCCGCCGTCAGCCGGCGGCGCGGGCCTCCACGATCGAGAACCGGGTGTCTGTGTCGATGCTGCGAGTCAGCCGCAGGCCGGCAGCCTGGAACAACGACGCGTACTCGTCATTCGTGCGTTCCTGACCGCCCGGTAGCACCAGCATGTTGAGGTCGGAGAACGCCGCTTCCATCTCGAAGCCCGGCCTGCCGATGATCGTCTCGATGACGAGGACGACGCCGTCCGGGTTCAGCGCTCGCCGGCAGGTGCGCAGGATGTCCTGGCACGGCTCGTCCGGCCAGTCGTGCAGGATCGACTTGAGCAGGTACACGTCGGCAGGCGGCACCGACTCGAAGAAGCTCCCGGACGCGGTGGTGAACCTGGCTGCCACCGAGGGATCGGCCGTGGCGCTCGGCCCGTCGGCCACGACGTGGGCGAGATCGAACACGGTGCCGGTGAGGTGCGGATGCCGGGCGAGCACCGTCTCCAGCAGGATGCCCTTTCCACCACCGACGTCGACGATGCTCGAGAGTCCGGAGAAGTCGTAGGTATCCGCGACCGCCTCGGCCACCACGGAGCTGAGCGCGGTCATGTTGTCGTTGAAGATCGCGTTCGCCTCGGGATGTCCCTGGCGATGCGTCCACACGTCGACGCCGTGCAGTGCCTGGAAGGCGTTCTCGCCGGTGGCGACGCTGTGACCGAGGTGACCCCACGCCGACCAGAGGGCCGGGTCCTGAAGGGTGCGGGCCATCGGCCGGACCGTTCCCGGCAGGTCGTCGCGCAGGCAGTCGCCGAGCGGGGTGTTGGTGTAGGTGCCGTCGCTCTCCTCGGCGTAGACACCGGCCGCCACCAGCCCGCGCATCAGCCGGCGCAGCGTCGGCTCGTGCGAGCCCGTGGCCTGGGCGAGGTCGGCGCAGGGTCCGAGGACCCTCGTGGAGCAGGTCAGACAATCCGAGCTCCGCGGCCACACTGAGGGCGGACGAGACGCGGAAGCCGGTGGCCATGGCCTGGAGCTGCTGAGTGGGGTCCATGGCCCGATCATGCTCCTGCCATCGCGTGCAAGATCGGACGCCAGATTGCGTGGTCACTCCCGCCTCACGCTGGCAACGATGCGAAGGGGTGATCTGGCGTCAGGTTCGGCACGGAGCCTGGATCTGGCGAAGTACTTCCTCGGCGGTCTCTGCCGGCGTCTTTCCGTTCGTGTACACGAGGATCTTGGCGAGCTGCCGGTTGGATGGGTTCGTCAGGAAGTACCGGTTGCTGTCCATCCCGTTGATCTTCGGCGTTCGACTATCCCGCAGCAATTCGATGGAGCGCTCCGGGTCAGGAGAGGGGAGGAGCAATATGACGTTGGGATACGGAGCCAAGAGGTCGCGGACCTTTTCGAACTTCGCCTCGTCCGTGTAGACCGACTGCCCGGCCCCGAAATCCATCACGCAGTCGTGGTGGTCCTCCAGCAGTCGCCCCACCGAGTAGACCTCAAACGGTTTCCAATACGCCAGGACACCCGCCAAGCCCTCCCTGTCGGCAATCTCCTTCTGAGCTTCCTCGCTCCAGCCGATCTCTCGGTAGTGGTCGAACCGGATCTCATCCAGGGCAACCTGAGGCACCCCCAGCCTTTCCGCCAGCAGCCTTCCCTGGGTGGTCTTTCCGGCTCCCATCGGGCCGATCAGGATGACCTCCGGGGCGGAAGGGTCCAGCACATTGAAGATGTCCTCGCACGTCTCCTCCGGCGTTCTTCCCTCCGTGTACACGACCTTCTTGGCCAGCTGAACGTTTGAAGGATGGCGAATGAAGTGCTCATTCACCTCCATCCCCTCGAAGACCACCTCCCCGCGATCCCGCAGGATTCGCACCGATTCGTCAACATCCGGGGTCGGCAGGATCAGCACGACACTGGCATAGGGCTCGAGCGCGGCCCGCACCTCCTCCAGGAGTGTCGGATCGTCATAGACCGATTGCGGCGGACCCAGTTCCAGAATGCTGTCGGGAAGCTCTTTCACGGCCCGTTGGACGGCGTGCGCCTCGAATCGTTGAAAGTAGTGATACACGGCGTCGTGCCTGCCTTCAGCCCAGGCCTTCTCCGCTTCCTCCTCCTGGTAGCCCAGCTGTTGGCGATACTCGTCCCTGAGTTCCCAAAGGTGACGGAGAGGGAGACCGAGACGCTCGGACAGGACCTTGCCAACGGTCGTCTTACCTGCGTGATCGGGGCCGAGAAGTATCACCGGTAGGTGCATGAGTGATTCTCCGGAAATCGTTGGGAAGGGCGCGCTCATTGCCCAGGCGGCCAATCGCCGGTCGGGCGGCCGATCTCCCACTCGAATCCCGCTGGGTCGGTGACGCGGCCCATCACCCAGCCATGTCCCTCCTCCACGGCAGCCTTGAGGGCGGCGCCGGCGGCGATGGAGCCGTCGACGACGGCTTGGGGATCGTCGACCACGAGCAGGAGCCGACACGACGATGAGCCCGCGGTGAGCGGACTCAACCGTCCCATCGGCGCGCTTTCGGACGTCACCCAGAAGGCGCCGTCGCCAACGGCCAGCTGTGCCACGATCGACGGGTCGTCGTCGGTGCCGCCGACCTGGTGCAGCACCGTGGCCCCGAAGGCCTTGACGTAGAAGGCGACCGCTGCCCGACCGTCGGCCGCGTACAACTGCGGCTGCACACTCGCTGTTCCCGCCATCAGCACACCCTTCTGGTCGAGTGCGCGTCATCCAACCGCATGTCCTGCGCGGGCAGGTCAAGCGGGGCTGGCAGAGGTCAGCGCGCGATCGACGCCCGGCGCTCGTTCGTCCGGAGGCCGACCTGCTCGTCGTAGCGCGAGAGCACGACCTTGGCGAGCCGGGAGTCGAAGGCCAGCGGTCCGGCCGCTCGACTGACGCCGGCGGCGGACAGCTGGTCCAGACCCCGGTCGAGAAGGCGGCCCGGTGCGAGGAACCACGGAAGGGCCACGGGCTGCCGGCTGCCGTCAGCGCGCAGACCCGCGACCGCCTCGGCCACCGATGGTTCGGTGGTGACGAAGCCCGCCCGAACCGGCACACCCAGTCGACGCGACAGACGCGCCGCCCGCAGGTGCACCTCCTCGTTGGCCACCCCGTGCGACGAGCCGGGCCCGAACAGCAGGTAGCCGTCACCGCCGGTCTGGCGAGCCGACGAGGTCAGCACGTCGTCCAGCTGCGTGTCGGAACCGAGAGTCCTGGCCGCCTGCCGAGGAACGTGCGGGTTCACCGCAGCGGCCGCTGCGAGCCGGGCGGGCAGGTCAACACGCGCGTGGTAGGCCGCTCCGAGCAGCAGCGGCACCACCACCGCCGGACCGTCGAGCCCGGTCAGCACCCGATCGACCGACGGAATCGACAACTCCAGAAAGGAAAGGTGCACGCTGACGCCTGGCCGCTCGAGCCGGACGCGGTTTGCCAGCCCGGCCAGGGCGCCGGCCGACCGTGGATCGCGGCTGCCGTGGCCGACGAGTACCAGCGCCGATGGACGCGGCTCGTCCCAGCCGCGCCCGCTGCCCGATCCGATGGTGGCCCTCACGTGTGGATCCCACACTCGGTCTTGCTCAGACCGGCCCAACGACCAGCGCGCGGGTCCTCGCCCTCGAGGACCGCCCGCGTGCACGGCGAGCAGCCGATCGACGGGAAGCCCTGCTGCAGAAGGGGATTCACGAGCACGTTGTTCCGCTCGATGTAGGCGTCGACCTCGTCGTCCGACCACGCGGCCAGCGGCGCGATCTTGACCGCGTCGTGCTTCTCGTCGTAGGACACGACCTGGGTGGCCGCCCGGGCCGGCGAGTCTGCCCGCCTCACTCCGGTTGCCCATGCGTCGTAGCCGGTCAGGGCTTCGTCGAGCGGCGCGGTCTTGCGCAGCGCGCAGCACAGGTCGGGGTTGCGCTCGTACAGCCGCGGGCCGAACTCCGCATCCTGCTCGGCGACGCTCTGCCGCGGAGTCAGGCTGATGATCTGCAACGGAGACGTGGCCGCCATCGCGTCGCGCGTTCCCAAGGTCTCCGCGAAGTGATAGCCGGTGTCGAGGAAGAGCACGTCGGTGCCGGGAGCAACCTGGCTGGTGAGGTGCGGGAGGACACCGTCCTGCATCGAGGAGGCGATCGCGAACCGATCGCCGAACGTCGCCGCGGCCCAGCCGATGACCTCTTCGGCGCTGGCGTCGGCGAGGTAGTCGGCGGCCTGGACGGCAAGCCTTCTGAGGTCGGTGGGCCGGCAGCCCCTCGGTCGCCGGTCGAGTGAGAGCGTCATCGGGCCGTCACCCCCGACGCCGACAGACCGACGAAACGCACGACGAACACCCGGGTGCAGCCGACACAGCGCCAGGCCGCCCGCGGCTCGGGCTCGGGTCGCAGGTCCTCCTCGCCGCAGTACGGGCAGTAGTACGGCACGGCCCGCTCGCCGGAACCGCCCGCGTCGGTGTGACTCACGGTCTCGCCATGGCTCACGGTCACCGGAGCACCTCCTCGTCAGCCCGGCTCACCCATTGGGCGAACCGCTCACCGTCATTGCGTTCTTCCGCGAAGGTGCGGACGACCCGCTCGACGTACTCGCCGAGCTCGTCGGAGGTCACCTTGTGGGCGCGGAGCTTGCGGCCGAACCCCGCGTCCAGGCCGAGGCCGCCGCCGAGGTGCACCTGGTATCCCGCCACCTGATTGCCCTTCGCGTCGGTGACGATCTGGCCCTTGAGCCCGATGTCGGCCACCTGGATGCGAGCGCAGGAGTTGGGACAGCCGTTGAGATGGATGGAGACCGGCCGCTCCAGCGGGATGTCGTCGAGCCGCTGCTCCAGGTCGTCGACGAGGTCGGCGGCGCGCTTCTTGGTCTCGACGATCGCGAGCTTGCAGAACTCGATGCCGGTGCAGGCCATGACGCCACGGCGCCAGCTGGACGGCCGGGCGTGCAGGCCGAGCTCGGCGACCGAGGCGATCAGGGTCTCGACCGCCGGCTCCGGAACGTCGAGCACGACGAGCTTCTGGTACGGAGTCAGGCGGACCCGGCCCGAACCAGCGGCGGCGGCCGCCTCGGCGACGCGCAGCAGCGTGGTGCCCGACACTCGTCCCGCGATCGGGGCGAAGCCCACGTACCGGTTGCCGTCCCGCTGCTCGTACACCCCCACGTGGTCGATCGGCTGGTCGGGGACCTCCGCCGCCGGACCGTCGGCGAGCGGTCGCTCCAGGTACTCGGTCTCGAGGACGTGCCGGAAGGTCTCGGCACCCCAGTCGGCGACCAGGAACTTCAGCCGGGCGCGGTTGCGGAGCCGGCGGTAGCCGTAGTCACGGAAGATCCGCACGACGCCGTACCAGACCTCGGGGACGTCCTCGAGCGGTACCCAGGCTCCCAGCCGGGTCGCCAACCGTGGGTTGGTCGAGAGCCCGCCACCGACCAGCAGGTCGAAGCCGGGACCGTGTTCTGGGTGGACCGACCCGACGAACGACACGTCGTTGACCTCGGGTGCGGTGTCGGGCAGCCAGGAGATCGCCGTCTTGAACTTGCGGGGGAGGTTCGAGACCGCCGGGTCGCCGATGTAGCGCCGGTTGATCTCCTCGATGGCGCTGGAACCGTCGATCTGCTCCTGCGCCGAGATGCCGGCGACCGGCGAGCCGAGGATCACCCGCGGGGTGTCGCCGCAGGCCTCGGTGGTGGACAGGCCCACGCCCTCGATCCGGCGCCAGATCTCGGGCATGTCCTCGACCCGGATCCAGTGGAACTGCAGGTTCTGTCGGTCGGTGATGTCGGCGGTGTCCCTGGCGAACTCCGACGAGATCTGGCCCAGGACGCGCAACTGCTCGACGCTGAGCGCACCGCCGTCGATGCGCACCCGGAGCATGAAGTACTCGTCGTCGAGCTCCTCGGGTTCGATCGTCGCCGTGCGGCCGCCGTCGATTCCCGGCTTGCGCTGGGTGTACAGCCCCCACCAGCGGAAGCGGCCACGCAGGTCGGTTGGCTCGATCGAGGCGAATCCCTGCTTGGCATAGACATTCTCGATACGCGCGCGGACGTTCAGGCCGTCGTCGTCGGCCTTGGTCTTCTCGTTGCCGTTGAGCGGCTCACGCTCGCCGAGCGCCCACTGGCCTTCGCTGCGCTTGCCCGGGCGCCGGTGCGGTGGCAGCTCGGCGCGAGCGGCTGGCTCGAATACGGGTGCGGTCATGGAGTTCCCTCGGCAGACGTGTGCTGGCGATAACGCCGGATCCGAGGGGCACCGAAACGGCAGCAGGGCCGTGGGGAGACAACTGTCGGCGCACTCGGCGCCGGTTCAGGATCGGGTTGCGGCGCGAGCTAGAGCGCGCGACAACACGCCGCGGTCGTGACGCGGCCGAGGTCGACGTGGCGACGTGCCACCAAGACCAGACGAAAACCCGACATGTGGATACGGTCCCACGGCGCACCGACAGACGAAACCGGCACGACCGCATGCTGAGACGAGCCGCCGGTGGCCGGGCAGGCGGATGCCCAGGCGGCTGGGATCAGAGCCGGGTGACGGCGCCGATCACGATCAGCGCCGGCGGATCGATGCCGGATTCGGTGACCGCGTCGGCAAGGCCCGCGAGCGTGGTGTCGACCCGGCGTTGCTGCGGCAACGAGGCGTCCGCAACCAACGCCACCGGCGTGTCCTCCGGGCGCCCGCCACGGACCAGTTCGGCCGCGATCGCACCGGCGTTGGCCAGGCCCATCAGGATCACGACCGTTCCGCGGAGCCGGCCCAGCGCGGGCCAGTCGACCAATGAGTCCGGGTGGTCAGGCGGCACGTGTCCGGAGACGACGACGACCTCGTGCACGACCCCGCGATGCGTGACCGGAATGCCGGCCAGTGCCGGGCCGGCGAAGGCGGACGACACTCCTGGCACGACCAGCGTCGGCACGTCGGCTTCGGCGAGCGCGAGGACCTCCTCGTAGCCGCGGCCGAAGACGAACGGGTCACCGCCCTTGAGCCGGACGACGAACTTCCCGTCGCGCACCCGGTCGACCATCACGTCGTTGATCGCGGCCTGCGCCATCGACCGTCCGTAGGGGATCTTCGAGGCGTCCACGATCTCGGTGTCGGGACGGACACCCTCCAACAGCTCGCCGGGCGCCAGTCGGTCGACCACCACGACGTCGGCCAGAGCGAGGAGCCGGGCGCCGCGCATGGTGAGAAGTTCTGGGTCGCCGGGTCCGCCTCCGACGATCGCGACGCCGGTCGGCCGATCTGCGCCGTCGGCGGCATTGCGGCCCGGCATGGTGCCGGTTCTGAGCGCCGATACGAGGGAGTCGCGCGTCGTTGCAGAGCGGTTGGTGGTCGCCGCCCGCAAGCACCGCAACCTGGACGGCCTCGTGCCCGCCGACGGCGGGCGTCACAGCACTACCGGCGGCGCCACGGTCGGCGCGAACGCAGAAGACCCGTCGCCGCTCCGCCTCGGCGAGCACGGCCTCGTTGACCTCCGTGCGGTCGGTGGCCGCCATCACGTACCAGGCACCCTCGAGATCGCCGTCGGCGTACTCGCGCTCGATCCAGTGCAGCCGTCCACGCTGGACCAGGTCGTCGATCAGGGTCCTGACCTCCGGCGACACGATCGTCACGTCCGCGCCGGCTGCCAGGAAGCGGTGGATTCGACGGGCCACGGTCGCGCCACCGCCCACGATCACCACCCGCCGACCGGCCAGCACCAGCCCGGCGAGGTAGGGCGGCGGAGTGGTCACGGGGCGGATTGTCCCTCAGGCCGACGGCCGGCGCGCGGCCTCATACATGCACCGGCCCGGTCGTGCGGGCGTCGATGTGCCGACATGTCCGCATCTGCCCGGCGCCGGTGCATGTTTGGTGCCGTCAGCGGCGGCGGGCCGCCACGAGTTCGGCGATCTGCAGGGCGTTGAGTGCCGCACCCTTGCGCAGGTTGTCGCCGCTGACGAACAGCGCCAGTCCGCGACCGCCCGCGACGGTGTGGTCGACCCGGATCCGGCCGACCAGGCTCGGATCGACCCCGGCCGCCTGCAACGGCGTCGGCACCTCCACCAGCTTCACGCCGGGCGCATGGCTGAGGATCTGCCTGGCCCGGTCGGGGCTCAGCGGGCGTGCGAACTCGAGGTTGAGCGACAACGAGTGTCCGGTGTACACGGGAACCCGGACGCAGGTGGCCGACACCTTGAGGTCGGGCAGGCCCAGGATCTTCCTGCTCTCGTTGACGAACTTGCGCTCTTCCTCGGTCTCGTTCGAGCCGTCGTCAAGGAGCGTCCCGGCCAGAGGCAGCACGTTGTAGGCGATCGGGGCGGAGTACTTCGCCGGCTCACCCATCCGCACCGAGCGACCGTCGTGGGTCAGCGCCTCGGCTCCGGCTCCGGCGCGGCGGATCTGACCGGCCAGCTCCTCGACGCCGGAGAGCCCCGAACCGGAGACGGCCTGGTAGGTCGATGCGATGACCCGGACGAGCGTCGCCTCGTCGTGCAGCGGCTTGAGAACGGGCATCGCCGCCATCGTCGTGCAGTTGGGGTTCGCGATGATGCCCTTGCGGGCTTGCGCGATCGCCTTGGCATTGACCTCGCTGACAACCAGCGGGACGCCGCTGTCCATTCGCCAGGCGGACGAGTTGTCCACCACCGTCGCACCGGCTGCCGCGAACTTCGGGGCCAGCTCGCGCGAGGTGCCGGCACCGGCGGAGAACAGGGCGATGTGGATGCCGCTCAGGTCGGCCGTCTCCGCGTCCTCGACCTCGATCTTCCGGCCGTCGAAGTCCAGCTTCCGGCCAGCCGAGCGCGACGAAGCGAACAGGCGGAGCTTCCCGAGCGGGAAGTCACGTTGGGCGAGCAGCCTCAGCATCACCGAGCCGACCTGCCCGGTGGCGCCGACGATCCCGACGTTCACGGCGCGGCTCATCGGCCCGTTCCTCCGTAGACGACCGCCTCGACCTCACTGGCATCGAGGTCGAAGGCCGAGTGCGTGGCCGAGACCGCGGCGTCGACGTCGGCCTCGGCGACGACCACCGAGACGCGGATCTCCGACGTGGAGATCATCTCGATGTTCACGCCGGCCTCGGCCAGCGCGGCGAAGAACCGGGCGGCGACACCCGGGTTGGTCCGCATGCCGGCGCCGATGACGCTCACCTTGCCGATGCCGTCGTCGTAGAGCAGCTCGTCGTAGCCGACGAGGTCCTTGGTGCGGGCCAGCGCGGCCATGGCGGTCTGGCCATCCGCACGCGGGAGCGTGAAAGAGATGTCGGTGCGGCCCGGGACCGCTGCCGACACGTTCTGCACGATCATGTCCAGGTTGATCTCGGCGTCCGACAGCGTGGTGAAGATCGCGGCAGCCTCGCCGACGCGGTGGGGTACCCCCACCAAGGTGATCTTGGCCTCGCTGCGATCGTGCGCGACGCCGGAGATGATCGCCTGTTCCATGCCTGCAGCATCCTTCGTGTGGTCGGTTGAACCGTTGGCGCGGTTGATGGCCTGCTGGTCGACGGGGTACCAGCGGGGGTCGGGTGGGGTGTCGGCGATCCAGGTTCCCGGCTGGTCTGAGTACGACGACCGGACGTGGATCGCCATTCCGTACCGCCGCGCGTACTCCACGCAGCGCAGGTGCAGCACCTTCGCCCCGCAGGCGGCCATCTCCAGCATCTCCTGGTACGACACCGACGGGAGCCGCCGGGCGGTGGGGACGATGCGCGGGTCGGCGGTGAACACGCCGTCGACGTCGGTGTAGATCTCGCAGACGTCGGCACCGAGCGAGGCGGCCAATGCCACTGCCGTGGTGTCGGAGGCACCCCGCCCGAGGGTGGTGATCTCCTTCGTGTCCTGCGAGATCCCCTGGAATCCGGCCACGATCGCCACGCTGCCCTCGTCCAGTGCCTTGCGGATGCGGCCGGGCGTGATGTCGATGATCCGGGCCCTGCCGTGGGTCGAGGTCGTGAGCACGCCGGCCTGGCTCCCGGTGTAGGACTTGGCCGAGTGACCGGTCTCGGCGATCGCCATCGCCAGCAGCGCCATCGAGATGCGCTCGCCGGCGGTCAGGAGCATGTCGAGTTCCCGCGGAGGTGGGTTCGCACTCACCTGCTCGGCAAGGTCACGCAGCTCGTCGGTGGTGTCGCCCATCGCGGAGACCACCACGCACACGTCGTGACCCGCCAGCTTTGCTGACGCGATCCGGCGCGCTACGGCCTTGATCCGCTCGGCGTCGGCGACCGACGACCCTCCGTACTTCTGCACGACCAGGCCCACTGCTCTACTCCTGCCGTTGGAGGTCGTCCTTCCGTCCTGCGACCGGTGCCCAAGTCATCGGCGCCCAGACCATCGACGCCCAAATCATCGACAACGGAGTCATCGACCACGGGGACCCATTGCTCCGGCAGTTTACGTTGGCCGGCTGTCGTACCCCGACGGATCTCACGACGGGCGACCCGGCCACGCGAGCCTCGGCAACGGCCCGCTCCCGCCTGCCCGCTGACTACGATGGCGCAGACCTGGCCTCGAGGCCGGGAGTCCATCGGCTGCGTGCGGAAGGCGAGGCGGTCTGCGATGCCCGGCACAGCCACGCGCACCGTCGCCGCCTTCGACCTCGACGGCACGCTCACGCGACGCGACACGCTGCTGCCGTTCCTCCTGGCGACGGCCGGACCGCTCGCGGTCACCAAGGGCCTGGTCGCCGTAGGAATCCCCCTGACGCAGGCCGTGCTGGTCGACTCCAACAGCCGGCGCGGCGACATGAAGTCCGAGCTGCTTCGGCGGGTCCTCGGCGGTCGCGACCTGGAAGAGCTGCGTGTGGCCGGCCAGCGTTACGCCCACAAGCTGTTGGCAACCGGTCTCCGCGAGACCACCCTCGAGCCGTGGCGGGCACACGTCGCCGAAGGCCACGAACTCGTGATCGTGTCGGCCTCCCCGGAGCTGTACGTCCACCCGCTGGCCGTCCTGCTCGGCGGCAGCGCCGGACTCGGCACCCGCCTGCAGGTACGTCCCGACGGAACGGTCAGCGGCGAGATCGACGGTCTGAACTGCCGCGGCCCGGAGAAGGTCCGCCGGCTCGACGAGTGGCTCCGCGCGAGCGGTTCGGCCGATCCATCGACCGTGGAGGTCTACGCCTACGGCGACTCCTCCGGTGACGACGACCTCCTGGCCAGGGCGACCAGGTCGACGCGGATGGGTCGGCGATGACCGACGGACCGGCAACCGACCCGCGGACCGGAGCGAACACCCTGGCGACGCCCGGGACACCGGCAACCGGTGGCCTGGTGGCCGGGCTCGTACGACTCGCCAGGCCCAAGCAGTGGCTCAAGAACATCCTGGTGTTCGTGGCGCCCGCTGCCGCCGGTGTGCTCCTCCAGCCCGAACAGCTGCTGCGCACCCTGCTGGCTTTCGTCGTCTTCTCTCTCGCCGCGAGCGGCACCTACTACATCAACGATGCGCGCGACGTCGCCGCCGATCGGCTCCATGCGCGCAAGCGCTTCCGGCCGGTGGCCAGCGGCCAGGTGTCGACCACCGTGGCCTACGTCGGCGGCGTCGTGCTGCTCGTCCTGGCGATGGCCCTGTCGCTGCTCGCCGGCTGGCAACTGCTGGTCACGGTGGCGTCCTACATCGCGCTCACCACTGCCTATTCCCTGTGGCTCAAGCACGAGCCGGTGGTCGACCTCGTCGGGGTGGCGGCCGGTTTCGTGCTCCGCGCGCTCGCCGGTGCGATGGCCACGCAGGTGCCGGTGTCCAGCTGGTTCCTCATCGTCGCCTCGCTCGGTTCGCTGTTCATGGTGGCGGGGAAGCGCGAAGCCGAGTTGCGCAACGCGGGCGACGAGATCACCCGATCCACCCTGCAGCGGTACTCCATGCAGTTCCTTGGCTACATCCAGGCCGCCGCCACCGGTGCCCTGCTGGTGAGCTACTGCATGTGGGCCTTCGAGGCCCACTCCGGTGGCGACCGGCTGCTGTTCGGCCTTTCGATCGTCCCGTTCGCCGTCGGCGTCCTGCGGTACGCGATGCTCGTCGACATCGGCCGAGGCGAGGAGCCTGAGGACGCAGTGCTCTCGGACCGAGTACTGCTGTTCTGCGGCGTGCTTCTCGCTGTCCTGTTGGGGATCGGTGTGTATGTCAGCTGACGTCGGGTCGAGGACGCCGTTGACCCGCCGGCTGCTTACCGGGTGGGGGCGGCACGCGGGCACGGTGTCGGAGGTGGCGCGGCCACGTTCGCAGGCCGAGGTGGTCGCCCTGCTGCGGGACCTGCCAGAGCGCGGCGGCCTCGCCCGCGGTTACGGCCGTGGCTACGGCGACTGCGCCCAGGACTCCGGCGGCCTCGTGCTCGACATGACCGGACTCGCGCCGGACCTCTCCGTCGACGTCGAGACCGCCACCGTGACGGCCTCCGCCGGGATCAGCATCGACACGCTGATCGAGACGCTCGTCCCCCTTGGCTTCTTCGTCCCGGTGACACCGGGTACCCGCACGGTCAGCGTGGGCGGGGCGCTCGCGGCCGACGTGCACGGAAAGAACCACCACGTCGACGGGTCCTTCGGCGCCGCGGTCACCTCGCTGGACCTCGCGCTTCCTGGTGGCGAGGTACGGAGGCTGGCTCCGGACGGCGACGACCCTGACGCCTTCTGGGCGACGATCGGCGGCATGGGCCTGACCGGGGTGATAACTGCGGCCACCTTCTCGGTCGTGCCGATCGAGTCGTCGCGGTGCGTCGTCGACACCGAACGGGCGGCCGACCTCGATGAGGCCCTCGAGCTGATGACCAGCGGTGACGACAACTACCGCTACACGGTCACGTGGATCGACCTGATGGCACGCGGATCATCGATGGGTCGCAGTGTGCTGACACGCGGCGACTTCGCCACGCTCGACCAGCTCGACGGGAAGCCGGCGAGGGATCCCCTGGCCTACAAGTCCAAAGTCCTCGCGGCGGCACCGCCGTGGTCGCCGCCGATGGTGAACCGCCTGACGATCACTGCGTTCAACGAGATGTGGTTCCGCAAGGCGCCCAAGCTGCGCCGCGGAGAGATTCAGGGCCTGCAGAAGTTCTTCCACCCGCTCGACATGGTGTCGGGCTGGAACCGGCTGTACGGGAGTCCGGGCTTCGTGCAGTACCAGTTCGTGCTGCCGTACGGGGAAGAGGAGACACTGCGCACGGTCGTCGGAAAGTTGTCCGAGTCCCGCGTCGTCACGTTCCTCACCGTGCTCAAACGCTTCGGCCCAGGTAACCCCGGATTCCTGTCCTTTCCCAAGCCAGGTTGGACTCTCGCCATGGATTTCCCCCTCGGTCAGGACCAGTTGGCGACGCTGCTCCCACAGCTGGACGAGCTGGTGGTCGGGGCCGGCGGTCGCCACTACTTCGCCAAGGATTCGGTCACGACCCCGGACATGATCCGGCGTGGCTATCCGCGGCTGGAGGAGTGGCGGGCAGTCCGTGACCGGCTCGACCCAGGACGCCGGATGGTCTCCGATCTGGCCCGACGACTCCAACTTCTCGAGGCGTGAGGCGATGAAGGACGCATTCGGCCGGGTCCGTTCGGTGCTGCTGCTGGGCGGCCGGAGTGACATCGGGCTCGCCGTGGTCTCCCGGCTGGTCAACGACGGCGCCACCCGAGTGGTCCTCGCCGCCCGTGCAGGTGTCGACGAGGAGACGCTGGAACTGCTCCGTCGCCCCGGAGTCGAAGTCAGCTCGCTCGACTTCGACGGTGGCGACCCGGAATCCCATCCAGCGTTGATCGAGCAGGCATTCGCTGTGCTCGGTGACGTCGACGTCGTGCTCGACGCCTTCGGTGTCCTGGGGTCGAACGAGCAGTTCGAGGGGGACCCGGTGTACGCGGCCGAGTCGACCATGACGAACTTCGGCGGTCACGTGTCGGTGGGACTGCTCGTTGCCGACCGGCTCAAGCGCCAGGGGCACGGAACGCTCGTCGTGCTCTCCAGCGTCGCCGGCGTGCGCGTCCGCAAGGCCAACTACGTCTATGGAGCGGCCAAGGCCGGCCTCGACGGCTTCGCCACCGGGCTGTCCGACGCGCTGCACGGCAGTGGGGCGACGGTCATGGTGGTCCGGCCGGGCTTCGTGCTCAGCAGCATGACCGAAGGCATGTCGCCGGCTCCGATGGCGGTCAGCCCCGACCAGGTCGCCGATGCCGTGGTGAGCGGGCTCCGCAAGGGCAGCACAGTGGTGTGGGTCCCGGCCAAGCTGGGCGCGATGTTCGGTGTCCTGCGCAACGTCCCACGCGCCGTCTGGCGCAGAATGCCGCGATGACGTCAGCCACCGACGATGGTCGCGGCGGCGACGCGACCATCCCGCTCACTGTTGCCACGTTCAACATTCGCTACGGCCACGCCGACGACGGCGAAAACTCCTGGCCACTGCGGCGTGCCGCCCTGCGTGATCAGCTGCTGGCCGTCGACTGGCAGTTCCTCGGTCTGCAGGAGGTCGTGCCCCTACAGCTCGCCTACCTGCGCGACGAGATCCCGCACACCGAGTACGCGTCGGTGGGCCGTGACGACGGACTGCTGGCCGGCGAGCACTGCTCGGTCTTCGTCAACAGCCCGGACTGGACCCTCGACTCCGCCGACGTGCACTGGCTCTCCGAGCAGCCCGAGACGCCCGGTTCGGTCGGCTGGGACGCGACCCTCCCGCGCATCGTGACCATCACCCGGGCCACGCATCGCCCCACCGGCACCCAGATCGGCTTCGCCAACACCCACTTCTGCTATCAGGGCGACACCGCGCGGATGGAGTCGGCCAGGCTCATCGACCGCTGGCTCACCGCCGAGGCCGACGCCCGGGCCTGGATCCTCGTCGGCGACTTCAACCTCGAGCCCGGCTCGCCACCGCTGCAGTTCCTGCGCGAGCAGGGCTGGGTCTCGGCGGTTCCCGACGGGGCAGGCGGCACCAACCACGCCTTCGCCGGCGGCACCGACAAGGGCCAGATCGACCACATCCTCGTGTCGCCCGACATCGCCGTCGCCGGATGGGCGGTCGAACGAGAGATGATCGACGGTCACTGGCCGAGCGACCACTACCTCGTGCGGGCGGACCTGCAGATCCCGGCCGCCGACTGACGGCGGCTGGTGGCGGCCATTCCCGGCCGCTGCCGTCGTGCGTCCCGGCGTCGCCTCGACCGGCCGCATAGGTTCGACGGCATGGCCCTGCGTCACGTCCGTAAGCGCACCTGGGCCATCGGCGTCTGCATCGCGCTCGTCGTCGGTCTCGGCACGATCGCCCTGGTGCGGCACTACCTCGCCGGCTTGCGCGCCGAGACCGCGTATCGCAACGCCCTCGCCAACAACCCGGCCTGGGCGCCACAGGGCGAACTCGTGGGCGACGCGGACTTCGTCACCGACGCCCTGCGCAACGTGACCAACGTCCAGTCGATCCTGTTCGCCGGCAGTGCGTACGGGCCCGGCGGCGCCGCGGCCACCCCGACGATCGTCTTGCTGACCAGCGAGGAGAAGTACGCCCCTTGGGCCAACAAGGTCGTCACGATGTGGAAGGTCGGCCGGTCGTGGCAGGTCACCGAGAGCGGCCTGTGGTCCTCGCGCAACCCGGTGATGACGCTGCCCGTGCGTCCGGCGAATCTGCTTTACCCACAGGGCAAACGCGACGGAACCGTGGTCATGGTCGCCAAGGGCACACCCGACATCACCGTGCACGACATCGACGGCAGTGCTGCCCAGTCGAGTGCGGCCGACGAGCTGACGGTGACCGAGGGCCTGGCCTACGTCCCTGCCGATGCCGGCGGCGACCGTCCGGAGTGCCTCGTCTACGAAGTCGGCGGCCGCGGGGTCACCTCGCCCGGCATGGAGGCGCCCGTCGAGACGAATGACGCCACCGGGCTCACCGGTGCCGTGAATGCCCTCCACACCGCTCGTGGATGCGCCAGCGGCGCCAGCGGCTCCACCGACGTGGCGATCCGCGCGGACGAGCCGATGGCAGTGCAGGCCCGTGGACGGGTGTCCATGGCAGGTGGCACCGTCGACGCGTTCTCCGTGCGTCGGTGGACCTTCGACACCAGCCTCGGGACGATTCTGCTCGCCGGATCCGACGGCGTCCTGGTCGGCAAGCCGGTGCCCTGGACCGGGTATGCCGCCGGTTCGCCACCGCTGGCCGTGACGGTCGGCGCTGCCGATGGCAGGCCGGCACTCGTCGTCGTGGACTCGGGCCGGCTCGAGTCGATACCCGAGCTGCCCCAGTCGTCCGGTGGGGACACGACGGTGATCGAGGGTGCTCCCCCGGTCGCCCTGGTGACCCTGGACGACAGCGGCCTGCCGACCACCACGTCGGTCGTTCCGCGAGGCTGATGGGTCCATACCCGCCGAGAAGGACAACCCACGCACGACGGGACAGGAGCCGATGGCACTACCTCGAGTGATCGTCCTGAGCCGGGCGGGCCACCACAGCGTGTCCGACGACCTACGCCGGCAGCTCGACGACGTCGCGGAGATCCGATTCGTCGTGTGCCAGCACTCTCCCGATCCGACCGCTGCTGCCGCCCTGCTCGAGGGCGCGCAGGTGCTGGCGGCGACGAACATCTCCCTGCCCCTGCTGAGCGACTCGCTCCTCGACCGGTGCCCGGGCCTGCGGCACGTCGTGGTCTATGCCACCGGCCACGAGCATGTCGATGCCGAGCTGCTCGCGCGGCGGGGCATCTCGCTCAGCGTGCTGCCCCACTACGCGACCAACGCGGTGGCAGAGCACGCACTCGCGATGCTGCTGGCCCTGACCTGCCGGATTTCCCTGGCGAACGACCGCAGCCGGGGATTGACCTCGACCGAGGTCAGCTTGCGCGGGGTGGAGCTGACCCAGCGGGTGGCCGGGGTGATCGGCGTGGGCCGGATCGGCACGCGTCTGGTCGAGCTGCTCCGCGGTCTTGGGGTCCCAGTCCTCGGCAACGACACCGACCCTGCTGCGGTTGCCGCGGCGGTCGAGTCCGGAGTCGAGATGGTCCCGCTCACCACCCTGCTCCGTGCGTCGAACCTGGTGGCCGTCGCGGCCTCCACCATCGCCGGACAGCCGCCGATCCTCGGCCGGCAGGAACTCCTGGAGCTTCCGCAGGGGGCGTTCGTCGTGAATGTGGGACGGGCCGTGCTCGTGGACACCGACGCGATGGTTGCGGCAGTCCGGCTCGGGCTCGTCCGCGGTTACGCCGTCGACGACATCGTCCTCGATCCGGCCGAGCACGCCGATCTCCTCAGCCAGGGGCGCATCCTGCAGACCGCCCACAGCGCCTGGTGGAAGGACGAGGCGCTGGCCCGCGGCTCGGTGATGTTCGGCGAGGCCATCCTCGCCGCCGTACGCGGCCAGCCCGTGGACGTTGTCCGCACCCGACCGGAGGTCCTACCCCGATGACCGTGTCCACCGAGTCGGCCGACTCGACTCCAGACATCGCCGTCTCCGCCAGGTCGCGAGTCGTCATCGCTCTCGCGGTCGTGTGGATGGTGTCGCCCTTGATCCTCGCGGCGACCCGCTGGCCCCGCTACTGGATCTGGATAGCCCCGGAGGAATCACCGATGACCTGGCTGGAGTCGGTCGTCCTGGTGCTCAGCGCGGCCACCTGCCTGCTGGCCGTTTACGTGACCCGGTTGGCGTCCGGCCCCCGTGTCGGCTCTCGCCGCCGCGACCCTGCGACGGCGTGGGCCGTACTGGCATGGGGGTTCGCGGCGCTGGCCTTCGACGAACGCTTCAGCGTGCACGAACGAGTCCGCGACGGCTACCTGGCTCCGAACGGCGTGCGCATCCCGTTACTGCCCTGGGTTGCGGCCGGTGACTTCCTGTTGCTGCTCGTCGCTCTGGTGGGGCTCGCGGTCCTGCCGCTGGTATGGCGGTGCTTCCGCGGCGATCGACTGGCCGCAGTGGCTCATGCTCAGCGGCATCGGCCTTGCCCTGGTGGCAGTGGGGATGGACTCGATCGACCCGAGTACCTGGACGGTCGGGCAGGAACGGGTGCAGCAGTCGCTGGAGGAGGTGGTCGAGCTCGGCAGCGGACTCGCGTTCCTCGGTGCGGCCGTGGTCAGGCTCCTCGACCTGCTCGGCCGGCGCTTCGCTCCGGCCTAGCAACAGGGTCCTCAGAGCCGGGCGGCGTCAGCCTCGTTGGGGTCCGGGCGGTCGCTGTCGATCCGCGAGTGGGCCGCGATGGAATGCAGCGCGCGCAGGACCGCGCCCGCCTCGGCTCCCCAGCTGGACAGATACCCGAACTGCCACCAGAACAGCGCCTCGTCCTTTCGCCCCGCGGCGTAGTGCGCCAGCCCGTGCTGCAGGTTCGAGGCCACGTCGGCAAGGTCGTCGGACATGCGCATGGTCACGAACTCGGGGTTGGGCGTGTAGGGGTCGAACACCTCGATGTACTCGTCCAGACCCGTGAGCATGGTGGCCAGCCGGTCGCGGAGTTCGTCGAGCTCGGGTTCGACTCCGGCGTCGGGCTCGAACCGCTCGTTGGGCACGACGTCGTCGATTGCGCCCAAGCGGCCGCCGGCCAGCATCAGCTGGCTGACTTCCAAGAGCAGCAACGGGACGCCGATCGCGGGGTCACCGTTTCGGGCGATCTCGCGCAACGACAGCAGGAACGCCCTGATCTGGGTGGCGATGTCATCTGCGAACGCGTCGTCGAGTGCGGCCGCGCTGCGGGCCAGGCTTGCCTCGGGCATCTGTCGCTCTCATCTCCCCGGTCGGTGACCGCCGGTCATCGGGTTGTCATCCTGCCAGAGCCGGACGACAGCTCACATGTCATCCAACGAGCGTCACATCTCACAACGAGCGTCACATCTCATCCGACGAGCGGCCGTCGGCCCGAGAACGCCCTGCCGAGCGTGACCTCGTCGGCGTACTCGAGGTCGCCGCCGACCGGCAGCCCGCTCGCGAGCCTGGTCACCTTCAGCTGGAGCGGGCCGAGCGTGCGGGCCAGGTACGTGGCCGTGGCCTCGCCCTCGAGGTTGGGATTGGTCGCCAGGATGATCTCGGTCACGACGCCGTCGGCGAGCCGGCCGAGCAGTTCTCGGATGCGCAGGTCGTCGGGACCGCGGCCGTCGATCGGGCTGATCGATCCGCCGAGCACGTGGTAGCGGCCGCGGAACTCGCGGGTCCGCTCGATCGCCACGACGTCCTTGGGCTCCTCGACAACGCACAAGACGGTGAGGTCGCGCCGCGGGTCACGGCACACCCGGCACAGCTCGGCCTCGGCGACGTTGCCGCACAGGTCGCAGAACCGGACGGTCTCCTTCATCTTCACCAGGATCTCGGCCAGCCTGGTGATGTCGGTCGGATCGCCCGCGAGCAGATAGAAGGCGATGCGCTGCGCGCCCTTGGGCCCGACGCCGGGCAGCCGGCCGAGCTCGTCGATCAGGTCCTGGACGACGCCTTCGTACATGCCCGGGTCAGCTGCCGAACGGCAGGCCGGGCAGCCCGCCCGGCACCTGGCCCGCCAGCGGACCCATGGCCTCCTGGGTCAACGCCCGTGCCTGCACCGAGGCGTCACGCAGAGCTGCGACCACGAGGTCGGCGATGGTGGCCATGGCGTCGGGATCGGCCGCGTCGTAGGCCTCCGGCGAGATCGTCAGGCTCTTCACCTCACCGGTGGCGGTGGTGACGACCGTGACCAGCTCTCCGCCGGCGGTGCCGGTGACCTCGGTCTCGGCGAGGCGCTGCTGGGCCTGGCCCAACTGCTCGGTCATCTGCTGAGCCTGGGCGAACAGGGCGTTGAGGTCAGGGCTGTTGGTGCCGTCGCCGAACATCGATCCTCCATGGCCTTGTCGTGCGCGGTCTGTCTTCCCACCCTACGGTCTGGCGGGGTCACCGCCCTGGGGCACGACCCAGTCCAGCCCGCCGGCCCGGGAGCGCTCAGTTCTCGGTGTACTCGTCGATCACCGTGGCACCGAGCTCCCTTGCCAGCAGGTCGGACTGGGTCTCGCCGCCGGCGTCGGTGACGGGGTCGCCGGCGATGTCGACCGCCTCGTCCGGGTTGGTCCTTGCCGTCTGCCCGCCCTGCCGGGCCGCGTCCGCGAGCGCCCGACCACGCATCGGCTGAGGCGAGGGCACGTCGGCACCGTCGCCATCGGCTGGCCCGCTGCGGCGGTCCGCGGGCGGAGGGGTCTCGGCGTCGGACGGGCCAGCTCCCGCGGAGCGTGAAGTTGTGATCGGTCGGGGTGGCCGCGGGACCGTCGGTCGGCGTCGCGGTCTCGCTCCGCCGTTCGGAGCCCGGGCCACGCCGTGCGTCGAAGGGATCGCGCTTGGCGGGAGTCGCCGCGCGGTCTTCGGGCACCGCCGTGGGATCGAGGACGGTCTCCACGCGGAAGTCGGCGCGGAAGACGTCCAGCAGCGCCTGTCGCAGCACCTCGTCGCTGCCGGAGTTGAGGAAGCCCGTCCGGGTGCCGGCCTTCTCCACGCCGAGGGTCAGGACTCCCCCGGTGACGTCGAGTACCTGCGCGCTCTGGCTGAGGATCATCCACGTCATGCGCTTGCGGCCCTTGACGTTGTCGAGGACCTCGGGCCAGAGCCGGCGGACGTCGGTGACGTCGAGACCACCGGCGAGGACCGAAGCACCAGCAGCGTCGGTGGGGCGATCGGCCTGACTGCTGTCGGCGGCCGGCGCACCCGGCTGGACCGGTGGGCCCCAGCCAGGGAGGTCCTCCGCCGCCTCGGCCGGCGCGGGCTGCTCGTGGGCCTTCTGGGCGGCCGGCTGGGACGAAGCGGTCGGTTCTGCGGTTGGTGCCGTCGTCGTCGGGCTCGTCCTGCTGCACCGGTTCGGTGGGCGGGTCGGGACGCGTCGCTTCGGGACGGGGCGGCTGAACGGGAGCGGCCTCGTCCGGCTCTGCCGTTGGCCGAGTTGTGGTCACCGGTCGATCGGGCCGGCGCGGGGCGGGTGGCACCTCACCGCCCGCCAGGCGCTGTTCGATGCGCTCGAGCCGGGCGGCGAAACCCAACGTCGAGTCGTCGGCGGCCGGCAGCAGCAGACGCGCGCAGATCAGCTCGAGCTGCAGGCGAGGGGCAACCGCTCCGCGCATCAGCAACAGACCGTCGTTCACGGTCTCGGCGGCACGGGTCGCCTGTACGCCGCCCAACCGGGCGGCCTGCGAGTCGAGCCGCTCAGCGACCTCAGGTGCCACCTGGACCAGACCGCTGCTCGCCGCCTCGGGGTCGGCAGCGACGATCACCAGGTCGCGCAGGCGGTGCAGGAGGTCCTCCGCGAACCGGCGTGGGTCCTGCCCGGACTCGACCACCTTGTCGACCACCGCGAACACGCCCGCCCCGTCGTAGGCAGCGAGCGCGTCGACGACTTCGTCCAACAGCGTCTCCGGCGTGTAGCCGAGCAGCGAGACCGCCGCCGGGTAGCCGATGGAACCGGCCTCCGCCGCCGCCATCAACTGGTCGAGCACCGACAGGGAGTCGCGGAACGAGCCGCCGCCGGCGCGCACCACCAGCGGCAGCACACCGGCCTCGATGTCGACACCTTCCTGGCCACAGACGCCGGTGAGGAAGTCGGTCATGACCTTCGGCGGCACCAGCCGGAACGGGTAGTGGTGAGTCCGCGAGCGGATCGTGCCGATGACCTTGTCGGGCTCGGTGGTCGCGAAGATGAACTTCACGTGCTCGGGCGGCTCTTCCACCAGCTTGAGCAGGGCGTTGAAGCCCTGCGCGCTCACCATGTGCGCCTCGTCGACGATGTAGACCTTGTAGCGGGCCTGCACCGGGGAGAAGAACGCGCGTTCGCGCAGGTCGCGGGCGTCGTCGACACCGCCGTGGCTGGCTGCGTCGATCTCGATGACGTCGATGTGCCCAGGCCCACCGCGGGCCAGCGCGACACAAGGCTCGCACTCCCCGCAGGGCGTGGGCGTCGGTCCCTTCGCGCAGATCAGGCTGCGGGCCAGCACGCGGGCACTGGTGGTCTTGCCGCACCCACGCGGGCCGGAGAACAGGTAGGCGTGGGAGACGCGGTCGTTCTTCAGCGCCGCCATCAGCGGGCCGGTGACGTGCTCCTGCCCGACCATCTCGCCGAAGGTCTCGGGGCGGTAGCGCCGGTACAGCGCGAGCGGGGCAGCCACGCTGGCACCCTAGTCGCGGTCACCGACCGGGCGAACCCGGGCGAGCAGCCCGCGGCTGCCGTCCGCCGATGAGTTCCGGACCCGTCGACGGTCTATCCAGATCAGGGGCGCTGCCGTTCGGGGCAGCCACGATCCGGAAAGGCCGCCATGCACCAGCTCATCTTCGTGAACCTGCCTGTCGCAGACGTGAGTGCGTCGCGGAAGTTCTTCACCGACGCCGGCTACACCTTCAACGATCAGTTCTGCGACGATCAGGCGAGCTGCATGGTGCTCGGGGACTCCCATTACGCGATGCTGCTGAACCGGGAGTACTTCGGTGTCTTCACCGACAAGCCGGTCTCCGACGCCCGGGCGACGACCGAGGTTCTCGTCTGCCTGTCAGCCGGTACGCGGGCGGAAGTGGACACCCTGGTGGACCGGGCGATCGCGGCAGGTGGTACAGAGTGCCGATCCGAGGACCAAGGCTTCATGTACGGGCGCTCCTACGCCGACCTCGACGGCCACATCTGGGAGATCTTGTGGATGGACCAGTCGGCGGTGCAGGAAGATGCGACGGTCAGCTAGCCATCCGCGGCGCACCAGGAAGTGTCGCCGCCTGAACGGCAAGGAAGGTTTCAACCGATGAGCGCGACAACGCTGACGCCACCGGATGAGGATTTCGAGCAGGCGACCGGCTACCTCCGCCCGGAACTGCTCGCGCACTGCTACCGCCTGCTCGGGTCGGTCGTGGAGGCCGAGGACCAGGTCCAGGAGGTCTACCTGCGAGCCTGGCGGGCGTACCACCGGTTCGAGGGACGCTCGTCGGTGCGGACCTGGATGTACACGATCGCCACCAACACCTGCATGACCGCCTTGAAGGCGGGGGCGCGTCGACCCATGCCCACCGGCCTCGGCCAGCCGGCAACCGACCCGGCGGCGCCGCTCTCGTCGAGCCACGAGGTGCCGTGGCTCGAGCCGCTGCCGGAGGCCGTGCTGTGGTCGAACAAGCCGGCCGACCCGTCGGAGAAGGCGGTGGCACACGAGGGCGTCAGCCTGGCGCTCGTGGCGGCGCTGCAAGACCTGCCGCCGTTGCAGCGGGCCGCCCTGGTGCTACGCGACGTGTTGTTGTTCAGCGCCGCCGAAGCCGCCGCAATCATCGGGTGCAGCGTCGCGGCGTGCAACAGCGCACTGCAGCGGGCGCGCGCCCGGATCGGGTCGGGTAGCAGGCGGGAAGGCCGCAAGGTGTCCGACCTGTCCGAGCGGGAGCAGCGGCTCTACCACGACTTCATGGACGCGTTCACCCGCTACGACGTCCCAGCGATCGTGCACCTGCTGGCCGACGACGCCACCTGGGAGATGCCGCCGTTCGTGGGCTGGTACAGCGGCTCGGACGCGATCGGAGACCTCATCCGCACGGCCTGCCCGGCACGGGGCGCCGGCGACATGCGGCTGGTGGCCACCACGGCGAACGGGCAGCCGGCGGCCGCGGTGTACATGCGCGGGGGCGACGGTGTGCACCGTGCCTTCCAACTGCAGGTGCTCGACATCGTCGACGGCGAGGTCGCGCACGTGGCGGCGTTCTTCGACCTCGAGCTGTTCGCGCTGGCCGGGCTGCCTGCGGAACTCCCGACCGAGGTCTGACCGGGAGTTGGTCGCCAGTTTCGGTGCCGACCAGTCGGCCGTGAGAGCGGTGAACCAGCGGGCGCAGCCATGAAGGGGCCCCTCACGCACCCGGTAGAGCCTGCCTGCCCTTGCTGCCTTCCGACCCTGGGGGATTCAGCTGGGTACCGCCGCGTGAGGGGCTTGGCGGGATTGTAGCCGCGCCACTCCGCCGCAACCTGTCGGCCGGAGACATGCAGTCCGACCGCCCAGATGCGGACATGTCCGGACTTGTCGGTCGTCCAGCTGGCGCCTGTGCATGTTCGGCGCGGCTAGGCCCCGGCTCGGCGCAACCGTTCGGCCGCCTGTTCGCGAAGCGGTCGGCCGGCGGCCGGCTCCGACCCGAAGAGCGCCTCACCGCGCGCGTTGTGCCCGGCCGGCCAGATGCTGGCCGCCCAGGCGACCTCGATCTCCTCCGGCGAGAACCGGCGCCCTCGGGCCGACTGGTAGGCCGCGATGAAAGCGGCTGAACTGTCGAGCGGTGCGAGGGTCGGAATCTCGGTGCTGGCGAACGAACCGGAGGCGGCTCCGACGAGGGCCGCCTCCGGCATCCACGCCAGGCTGTCCCAGTCGAAGACCGTCCACAGATCGCGACCACGCCAGCGGAGGTTCTGAGCCTCGAAATCGGCATGCCCCAAGACATGCGGCAGGTCCGCCGCACGCAGGCGAGCCGTGGCGCGGGTCGACGCAGTCGACAACGAAGTCGGGCACCAGGCTCTGGTCTCGCTCCTCGAGGAACCGCTTCGCCGGCCACAGGCCTGGGCCACCGTGGTCCCAGTCGAGCCAGTAGGGGTTCGGCAGCGGCGGCGCCACCCGCACCCCCTCCAGTTCTGCCGTCAGCCGGGCGAACGCCGCCGCGCACAGGCGGGCCTCCGCGGCCGAGTCGCCTCGCCGCATCTGCCCACCGGGGCGCCATTCCTCGGCATTCACCGCGAGATCGCCTACCTGCGTCACCGGCGTCAGCGGTCGCGCACACGGATAGCCGTGGTCGGCCAGGTACAACTGCGCGGCGACGCAGGACGCGGTCCGGCCGGTCGGGTCCTGCCGGGACTTGACCGCGACCTCCGTCCCGTCGGAGAGACGGAGGCCGAAGACGCTGGCCATCTGCGCGCTGGCGAGCAACACGTCGAGCGGTGGGGCACCGACGTTCTCGGCGCACCAGCGGGGCAGCCAGGTCGGGAGGCCTTCGATCACGCCGTCGATCGTGCCCCAAGCCCACGTCGCCACTGGTCAGGTGCAGCGTCGCCCAAACATGCCGCGACGCCCTGACCGCGCCAGACATGCCCGTTGTGTCCCTCTTCGTCCCGCAGTCGTGCATGCCTGGTGGTCGGAGTCGGCTGGTGCGGACGCCGCCTCATATTCGGCTGCGGTGTGGACCCTGGCGTTGGCAGACTGCCTCGGTGCTGACCGTTCCTGACGACCAGGTCGTGCCTCAGATCGCACGACACTGGCGGCTGCCCGAATCTGGGCTCCACGTGGAGAGTCTGAATCCGGGAGCCACCAGCCAGGTGTGGCTCGTGCACACTCCGGAGCGGCTGTACGTGGCGAAGCTCTGTTTCGACACCCGACCCAAGTTCGAGTTCGGGCTCGCGGCTGCTGAGCATGTCGAGCAGACCACCGGCATCGCCACCGGTGCACCGATCCGGACCGCAGATGCCGACCTCAGTGTGCTGATACCGACGTTCCCCGAGCAGGAACATCCGCTTGCCCTGTTGACCTTTGTGGCGGGAGCAAAGGTGGAGCTCGACCCCGTCGCCGCGGCGAACCTGCTCTCCACCATCCATGCGTCCCTGCGGTCGCTGCCGACGGTGATCGGGCACGACCCCTTCCACTACCTCACCGACGACTCCCACGCATACGCCTACCAGGACACGATCCGACCGGCACTCCAGGCGGTGGTTGGCGACGTACGGGCAGCCGATCTGACCCACGGCACGTGCTATGGCGACGGACCGAGGCGATCCTGCAGACCACTGGCGAGCTGGCCCTGCTCGACTGGGGTGGCGTGCTCGCCGGCCCGGTCCTCTGGGACGTGGCGGGATGGATGCAACCTCGCGACTCGGACTTCCGAGACGTCTTCCAAGCGCGGTTGATCGATCTCGGATTCGTCGACAAGAAGGAGATGGGTCTACTGCCGCTAGTGATCCAGGTTCGGGCCGCGCGGGAACTCCGCTATCGCGCGTTCCGGTTCCTGCACGCGGACCACTACGGCACCGCCAAGAAGGACGGCCCACGCATCGAGGAACTCGCCACCGAGTTGGGCATCAGTCTGGGGCGACGGTGACCGGCCAGTCGCGGGAACCGCAATTGCTGATGATGGACGGCATCTCGCCGGGCATCGGGAAGTCGACATTGGGCGAGTCTCTGGCGGACAGTTTGCGGGCGGAGGGCATCGCCGTCGACCTGTTCCCCGAGGAGCAGTTGTTCACGCGTACCGACTTCACCGTCGTGGCGGAGGGGTTCCGAACCAAGGCCTACCCGACACCGGAGGAGTTCCTGGACGCCTACGAAAGGACGATCGGCAGCTGTCTTGCCAACCAGGCCTGGCTGATCTGCGACTGGAACTGCGCAGGCATGGCCAGTGACCTGACCTGGGCACTGGCCGATCCCGCTCGGCTGGACGGCCTCGTCCGCGATGTCCGGAAGCTGGCGGACGGATGCCCGGCCACGGTGTTGTTCCTCGACGGGGACATCGAGACGGCGATTCGCAGGGCTGCACGACAGCGGGGTCCTGAGTGGGTCGCCCGTCAGGTGCGCATCGCCGAGGGAAAGGGAGTCGCCCCTGGATCGGACATCGACCGCATCGTGGCGTACGAGCGGGCCTGTCGCCCCTTGGGCGAGCGGGACCTGCGGGCCCTTGCTGCCGGCGGATGGCGGGTGGTGTCGGTGGACGCACAGCGTTCGCCCGCCGATGTGCTTGCCCAGGCCAGGCAGGCGCTCGGCCTCTAGTGGGTGGCGCCACGGCCGACAGGCTGCCCCTCGGAGGACAACGATCCAGGCAGACTCGAGCCATGTCGCTCAGCGGCCGGGCAGGCTAGTCGTGACGTCGGCGCGGGAGCGGGTACGCCGCCTCCCAGCCGAACCGGGCGTCTATCGGTTCCGCGACGACGCCGGCCGGGTCATGTACAGCGGGAGGGCGACGTCGCTCCGCGGCCGGGTCGGGTCGTACTTCGGCGACATCCGCGACCGCCCGCATCTGGTCCGGATGGTGGCCCGCATCAGCCGCGTCGAGGCGCTCGTCTGTGCATCGGTGCACGAGGCGTGCTGGCTCGAGCGAAATCTGCACGCTCGGAGCCTGCCCAGGTGGAACCGGGCCGCCGCCGGGCAGGAAGTGCCGCACTACGTGCGCGTCGACCTCAGCACGGCGACCCCCGCTGTCACGGCGGTTCATCGCCCGGATCGCCAAGGTGGGCTGCTGTTCGGGCCGTTCCTCGGCGGGTGGAAGGTGCGAACCGCGCTGTCCGGTCTGCATCGCGTCCTGCCGCTGAGCTACACCGGCACGCGCATGCCCGCATCACAACAGGATCTGGCCGAGATCCGCCTGGTGTCGGCGACCGACCGCGACCGCCTCCTGCACGAGCTCACCGCTGTGCTGGGCCGCGACACAGCAGCCGTGGCCCGAACGGAGGCGATGCTCGTCTCGCTCCGGGACGAGGCATCGAATGGGCAGCGATACGAGCAGGCGAAGCGGATCCAGGACGAGATCGCCTGCATCGCCTGGATCACCGCGGAGCAGCGGATGGCGTCGCTGGAGCCGGTGGACGCGACCGTGGCCGGCTGGTGCGACGGATTGCTGCTGCGGCTGGAGATCCGGAGCGGCCTGCTCGACGGCTGGCGTCAGGTCACGTGCACCAAGGCGACCGCCGACCAGCACCTGTCCGCGACACCTCCGGCCTGGACCGACTTCGCGGCCGTCAACGCCGAACTCGCCGCCCGACTACGAGGCTGACGGCTCAGCGTCCGGTCCAGAACACGCGGAAGAGTTCCGCGAGCCGACCCGACGGCAGACCTGCGCGCTCGGCTGCCGCGGCGGCGGAATCCCGCAGCCGGGCTTCGAGTCCACTGTCATGGGAGGTCTGGCTGGTGTGGGCGTGGAGTGCGGCGATCTTGGCATCGAACGTCTCGGTCACGTCGACGAAGGCCGTGGCCTCGGCGGGCGACATCAGCCACGCCTCCGGAGATCGCCAGGCCTCCCAGCCTTCGTCGGCCATGAGCTCGGGATGGATGTGCGGATTGGCCGCGTCCGGGTACACCGCGCACATCGTGGCCTCACCCACGGCACGGTGGTCGGGATGGTCGGCGCCGATCCGGTCCCAACTGCGTTCGGGGGCCCAGGTGAGCACGCGGTCCGGACGGATCCGCCTGATCTGTCGCGCGATGTCGCGCCGCAGGCCGAGGGTGACCTCGACCCGGCTGTCGGGGTACCCGAGGAAGGTCACGTCGGTGACGCCCAGCTCGGTCGCCGCTGCGCGTGCCTCGGCCTGGCGAACCGACGTGACCTCGGACCGTGGAGTCGAACCGAGTTGCCCGGCATCACCGTTGGTCACCAGGCAGATCGCCACGTCGACGCCTGCCCTCGACCAGGCCGCGACGGTGGCACCCGCGCCGAAGTCGAGATCGTCGGGATGGGCGGTGACGACCAGGGCCCGGCTTACGTCCTGGATCGCTGTCCGATCCTGCATCTGCTCCTCCAACGCCGACATTGCGAGGTCGGCTCTCAATTTGGCGAGTCACACTAGGGCGAGTGGGCAGCAGGGCGTCAGCCGCCCTGTTCCCCGTGCGGAGTGAACACCGGCTTGGACTCCGTCGACCCACGCTCGCGCAGGAACACGGAGAGCCCGACGATCGCCGCGACCGCCAGGAACTCGCTCTGCCAGTTCTGGAACGACTCGAACCAGAACTGGCTCGTGCCGAAGTAGCCCATTGTGCTCACCGTGGATCCACCGTGAACCAACTGCTCGTCGTTGTAGGCACTCGCCCCACCGATGCCATGGAGGAGAACCGACAACAGGAAAAGGATGAAGAAGGCGGCAGAGAGGGAGTGCTCGTACATGCGAAGGGTCAGGCCGCCGTGGCGAACCGGCCACGGCGCCTTGGGGTCGTCCCGATGCAGACGAGGGTCCTCGTCTTGTGCCGTTCCGCCCTCCGGAGGCTTCGACTCCGACGAACCCACCATCACCAACCTGGCTGTCAGCACCACGTACATCCCCATCTGGAGGAACTCACTCTCCCAGTTCTCGAACGTGGCCTCCATGAAGTCGCCCGTGGTGAGGTAGCCGGCCAGGGATGTCGTCGACTCATCGTGCAGAAGCTGGTCGTGGTTGTAGGCAGCCAATCCCGAAGCGACCATGCTGGCGAAGAACACCAGAAACAGAATGAGGTTGGCGTAGAGAAGCGAGTGCCTTCGGAGATGGCGCATTCCCGCAGTATCCGCGCCGCCCGGCGTCGTGACACCCGGACATGGGCCCAGTGCACCCGGTCGTGACCTCAGCTTGTCAACGTGGCCGAGTCATCCGGGCTGATCACCGGTCGGCGGTAAAGAAACTGTGGGCGAACAGTCAGCTCGTCGGCCGATAGATGGAGACCAGCGGGCACTGGAACGGATCGCGTCCTTTCAGACCGACCTGGTTCAGGTAGCGGACGACGATCACGTAGGCCTGGAACAGGCCGGTCTCGGTGTAGGTGATGCCCTGGGCCTGGCAGAACGGCCGCACGATCGCCCGGGCACGGCGCAGGTTGGGCCGGGGCATGCTGGGGAACAGGTGGTGCTCGATCTGGTAGTTCAGCCCACCGAAGACGAACGTCATCCACCTGCCGCCGCGAATGTTTCGTGACATCAGTACCTGCCGACGGAGGAAGTCCACGGTGAGATTTGCCGGAACGATCGGCATGCCCGTGTGATTGGGAGCGAACGAGCACCCCATGTACAGGCCGAAGACACCGAGCTGGACCGCGAGGAAGGCGATGGCCTTCCCCGGTGGCAGCGCCACGGCCAGCAGAGTGAGATACCCCACGATCCGCAAGCTGAGCAGGGAAATCTCGACCGAACGGTGCTTCACGGGACCCTTGCCGAGCGCGGTTCGGGCTCCCTGTACATGGAGGTTCAGCCCTTCGAGCAGCAGCAGTGGGAAGAAGTAGAAGCCCTGACGGGCGGTGAGAACTGCTCCGATGCGACCCCGGCCGGCTGTGGCAGCCGGTGTGAACGACAAGACGCCCGACGCGATGTCGGGATCCTTGCCTTCCTGGTTCGGTGCCCCATGGTGCCGCGAGTGCTTGCTGAGCCACCACCCGGAACAGATGCCGATCATCAGGTCGCCGATCAGCAGGCTGGTCCAGTCGTTCCAGGCTGCCGAGGAGAACACCTGACGGTGAGCGGCGTCGTGGCCAAGGAAGGCGAACTGGGTGCACACCACCGCAAGCGCAGCGGCTACGACGAGCTGGTACCAGGAGTTACCCACCATGGCGAACGCCACCCAGACCATCGCCATGGCCACGACCATCACCACGATCTTGGTCCAGTAGTAGCCGTGACGGCGCTCGAGCAGGCCGCTTTCGCGCACCTGCACAGAGAGTGCAGCGAAGGCCGTCGCGCCCCTCGACGGGGCACCGGGATCGCGCCGCCTCCTTGGCAGCCCAGTCGGCGGCAGGGATGCAGGGGATGGGACAGCGGCAGTGCTGACGGTCATCAGACTCTCCGATCGCATCGTGTTCTACGACGCGCCGCCAAAGTCCGGGACAGCACAAACACAGCAGCTTTCAGCATGACAGACATCGCAAGCTCACGGCGGGCTCTGCCAAGACCGTCGGGACATCGTGAGGCGACGGTCGCGCCGTTAGGGTTCTCGCTGAACGGTGGTTCGGGTTCGGCTGCCTGGCCGCGGGGTCGGCAGGAGGGAGCGCCCGGGATTGTCAGCAGCGTCGATCAACGGGTGGCCCAGTGCGTCGACGGCACTGAAGCGGATCTGTGACGGAGCAGTCGGTCACCTGCCGGACGTAGGTGTCTCCGTGTCGATCGTGGCCGGCCAGGGTCACGACGGGACGGCGTATGCGACCGGCCCGCTGGCAGCGCGGATCGACGAACTGCAGTTCACCCTTGGTGAGGGACCGGCCTTCGATGTCGTGCGCGACCATGGTCCCGTCCTCGTGGCCGACCTCAACGACGACAGCCTCGGTCAGCCCGGCAGGTGGCCGGCTTTCACCGCGGCCGCTCGGGCGGAGGGGGTCGTCGCCCTGTACGTCTTCCCTCTCCAGGTCGGCGTCGACGGGTTCGGCGCACTGACGCTGCACGCGCGCGCACCTTTCGAGCTCACCGAAACAGGACTCGCCCAGGTGCTCCGGGCGGCGGATGCCGCTGCGCGCACGCTGCTGGACATGATCCGAGGCACCGGCGAGGTCACTGACCGTCTGGACGACGGCGACGCGTACCGCCCGCAGGTGTACCAGGCATCCGGTGTGCTGATGGCTCAGCTCAGCGTCAGCAGCGGTGAGGCGCTCGCGCGGCTGCGGGCCTATGCCTACGCGCACGACCAGGACATCACGGTCGTCTCCAAGGACATCCTCGCCCACCGCCTGTGGTTGACGAAGGACCACGAGTGACGACAATTCATTGAGAACCGGGCAAGTCCGCTAACCGCACCAAGACAGTGAGAAGCAGGGCAAGGCCGGACACCTTGACGATGCTGGTGCCGGACCACGCAGGACCTGGGGCAGAGCACGATCACGGGGGAACCCGTTCCGCGAGGAGGAACGACGATGGATGAGGACGAGACACGCCACGAGCAGCGGCTGCTGAGGGCGTTCGTGATGCTGGCCGACAGTCTGGTCACCGGCTTCGACGTGGTCGGCGTGCTCACCGACCTCTCCGATGCGTGCGTGGACCTGCTGGAAGCCGATGCCGCGGGCCTCATGGTCGTCGATCAGCGTGGTCAGCTACAGACGATGGCGGCCAGCTCGGAGCAGACCAGGCTGCTGGAACTGCTGCAGCTGCAGACCGACGATGGGCCCTGCGTGGAGTGCTATCGCACTCGGGCGCCGGTGGAAGTGGAAGACGACTCCGCCATGGCCGCCCGCTGGCCCGAATTCGCAGCGGCTGCCGCCGAGGCCGGATATCACTCGATCGTCTCGGTGCCCATGCGTCTGCGCGACCAGACGATCGGCGCCCTGAACCTGCTCAGGCAGCGCACGGGGGCGATGCCCGACTCCGACAAGCGGGTCGCACAGGCACTGGCGGATGTCGCGACGATCGCGATCCTGCAGCATCGCCGGGTGATCCGGAACGAGGAGGTCACGACCCAGCTGCAAGGAGCCCTGAACACCAGGATCATCATCGAGCAGGCCAAGGGCCTCCTCGCCGAGCGCGAGTCGATCGAGCTGGACGCGGCGTTCAACCTGCTCCGCGACTACGCCCGGCCGCGCGGCGAGCGCCTGGCCGACGTGGCCCGCGCGTTCGTCGAGGGGCGGATCGACGTCGACACCCTGCGGTCGGCTCGTGCTCGCTCGGAGCAGCCGCGCCGGTGATCGGCTTGGGCGGCCCGGTAGCTAGAGCGCCTTGTAGTAGCGGACGAGAGGTAGCGGGGTGAACCCGGCCTGCTCGTAGGCCCGTCGAGCCGGCGCATGTCCCGGGTCACCTCCGGTGGCGACGTCGACCAGGACCACACCGGCGCGGCGCAGGTGGTCGACCGAGTGCTCGATCAATGCCGACCCCACTCCCTGGCGTTGGTGATCGGGGTCGACCGCGAGCATGTCGATCTCGCCGGTCCTCGGGTCGTCGTCTCGGATCACGACCGCTGAGAAGCCCGCGACCGCCCCGGCGACGTCGGCGACGAACACGTGGTCACCTGCGCAGACGTCGCGCACCGCCTTGGCCTGTCCGGTTGACCAGTCGGGGTAGAGGCGGGGATAGATGTCGGTGCCCAGG
>CAVRUZ010000005.1:0-415711 GCA_963724495.1 uncultured Actinomycetota bacterium
CGTTGGCTGACGTTGGATTAGGCCTCTGACCTGCACCGATACCGTTTGCACCGTTGCCTGTCGTTGGCTCGTATCGGACTTCTTGCGGACTGGCTGCGGACTGGACGTCAGCACGCTGATATCAGCATGTTGATACGTTTTCACTCCCGAATCGTTCACGGCTTGCCAGACCTCGCGACACAAACCCGCGAGCTGGCAAGACACCTACTCGCGGCGGCCAGCGCAAGGCCGCTCAGCACGTCCAACGATGACGCCAGCCTTTGAGATACTGCTCGGCGGCCCGAGATCCATCTGGCCGTAGCTGCTGCCGGCTGGCCCGGGGTGGCCGGCGATGTCAGGTTCGCAGTTCGGCGAGGACTTCCCGTTCAACGAGTAGCGGGACGAAGTCGCGGATTGGCTTGCCGTCGAACTCCCGAGCGCGGATGTTTACACGGTGCACGATCTCGTCGTGATCGACGTTGGGGTGTCGTTCCCGTACGCGCTGGGCGACGACTTGCAAGGCCCGTGCTTCCTCTTTGGGCGTCATGCCAACAGCGTCTGTCGAGTCGCCGACTCGGCTCAAGACCACAAACTTCGCAAAAGAGACGAACTAAGTGAATTCTGGGTGAACGGGCTCCAATTTGCCGCAACCCCAAGCAAGGCGGTCGACCCTGCGGCCTGGACAGGGATGCGGGTCTGATGAGGCACGATCTCGTCGAAGCCAACCAACAAGGAGTGGTGTCCATGTACGAGTACCTAGTCGCGGAGATCCGCGAGGGCATGATGGGCGGCAAGATGTCCGGCGACAAGCTGCAGACGGTCCTCAACGACAACGCGAAGGAGGGCTGGCAGCTCAAGGCCATCACCGCCGTAGAGGTGAAGGGCCGGGTCGGCCCAGGCGGTGTCGATGGTGTGCTCGTGACGTTCGAGCGTGCGGTGAGGTAGCTGAGGCGCGCCAGGGCCGTGGCCCGTACTAGCTGTCGGTGACCGCTGTAGACCCGCACGCCGAGGTGCGGTCGCCAACCCGTCAAACCCATCCCACTGGCTCACCCCTCTGCCGTGGTCGTAGCTGGTGAACAGGAGCGGCCGTCGTTGTTGGACAGCATGGGATTGGTCTTGGTCTTGGTCTTGCCACCCCGCCACAGGGCCAGCCTGGAACCTGAGGGCCAGACCCTTCCAGGCCGTCAGGGGTTCCCGAAATGTTCAGGTCCATCCGACCAAGCCCTGGGGTCTACTTGGGTGTAGGTCGCCGACGCGGACTGGGAACCTCCGCCGAGGGGTGTTGCGCAGGGCTTTGGGGAGTTCCTCATGCAGCACATTGGCCGCCGTAGGGGCTGGCCAGGCCTAGGGCCCGGGTGGCAGCAGCAACCTGCCACCCGGGCCAACCCCCACCGCCCAGGGGTGGCACCGACAATGCAGTCCAGTGCCTCCCGTCACTTCCTCGCCTGACGCCTGCGGACGGTCGCATGAACACTCGGTGCCAGCCTGGTGGGATGCCTTGCACGATCGATGGGTCCGGCGTAGAGAAGGACAAAACAGCACCAACGACACGGGGAGGCCGAGTGCGACAGCACGCGCTAGACGAGTTTTGGACCGAAACTCATCAGGAATACGGCATGTCCCTCACCTACCAGGAGCACTTCGTCCGCTGCATGTGCGGCGAAGTCTTCGTCTCGCGCCATCCCGCAGCAGTGCGGGCCTTTCACCGACAGCATGCGGCCTCGGCAGTGGAGCGGATGCATGAAGTTGGGAGGACCATGTACTGAGGCCAGACTGTCGGTCATCGCTCATATCCTCACTCCATGACGACCACACACATCCAGTCCACCACGACACCGTGCCCCGGACTGGTGCGGACGAGCCCGCCGGCCACGGGCTACACCGAAGAGCCCACCGAAGCCGGGGTCGGCGCCTATGGGCGCGACCACACATGCAACTTCGGCGACGCCACCGGAGCAGCAGTCACCGCCTACGCCCTGGCCGCCTCAGACGGAACACCCGAGGACGTGGAGCTCGAGGGCATCCACGTCTGGATCAACGGAACCAACAGCGGCGCCGTGATGACCGCCGCGCAAGCCCGCGCACTCGCCACGAACCTCCTCGCGGCGGCTGACAAGCTCGACCAGATCAACGGCGACAGCAACTGATCCGTCCGGTCGTAGGCGCAGGCTTGTGCTCTTCGTCGTCTAGCGGACGTCGACGCAGTCCGTGAACGCTGAGTATCTCCTGACATAGCGGTCCGACTGCGGGCTGATGGGCTTCCAGCACGCGTCGTATGTGGCGGTGACTGTCTTGGTGAAGTTGCCGGTGGAGTTGGTGGTGGTCGAGGTATAGAAGTGGTCTTGTGACCAGCCGTCACGGATGTAGTACAGGTCGACTGGCTTGCCCGCGAGGGGGACATAGACGGCTTCCCCGGAGGCGTAAAAGCCCACTCGTCTCAGGGTTCCGGTGAGCTTGAGTGGCGACCCCTTCCGCACCGGTTCGGGGCTCGCGTTGAATGCCGAGAAACTCACGCGGCGTTGGATGTTGAAGCCCAGGCTGCCCGAGATCCAGCTGTGGGTGCCGCCGGATGCCCAGACGGTGAGGGTCGCTCGACCAAGCACGGACAAATGCCGGTAACGATCCACTTCGAATTGTCCCTGTCCACCGAACCAAATGCCATCAGCGGGGGCGGGGTCCCAATAGAAGTGGAAATTTCGATCCGTGCTGCCATTGGCCAGCGTCACGCTGCCATGCATGTCCTTGATGGCGTTGGTGCCCGCGTCGAATCAGCCATCGTCAGGGCGGCAGGGGTCGAACACTTCGCTCCCATCGAGATCGTAATACTTGGGCCAACTGCCGTCGAGGACGAGATCAACCCGTCCATCGTTGTCATAGTCCTGTCCCTGCACGTGCAGTGTGGGCGTGCAGTCGACCTCGGCCTGCACCGGGGCGGTCATCAGCAGCGGCGCCACGACCAATGCCAAGGCTGCGACGAGCGCAGCAGCGATCCGAGGGCGTCTACCAAGGCTGGACATGGCGGAAACTTACGCCCGAAGAAATGTAACGATTGGGTGTCAACCACCTGAACCGCCACACAGGGTAAGGCTCCTCCACACCTCCACGGGTTCCGTCATCACTGCGGGGTGGGCCCGGCGGAGCAGCAGCCGATGCTAAACGACATGCCCGGTTCAGCTTGGCGACCGATTGCAAGGTCTACTTCTGCGATCCACACTCGCCTTGGCAACGCGGCAGCAACGAGAACACCAACGGGCTCCTGCGCCAGTACTTTCCCCGCTCCAGCACCGACTTCCGAACCTACGATCAGCACACCCTCGACGCCATCGCCGCCGAACTCAACGCCCGACCCCGCCAAACACTGGCCTGGACCACCCCGGCCCAGGCCCTCAACACCTCCTCGTTGCAACAACCCCTTGAAACCACCGGCCCGCAGGCGCCAGTTTGCGCCCACTCGGCGGGAATACTGACCACATGCGTAGCCAGGACCTGCAGCTGTGGGCGGATCGTCGGCTGGTCATGCGCGAATCGCCGATCCACGGCATCGGAACGTTCGCCATCGAACCCATAGCGGCGGGCGACGTGCTGACCCGGGTGACCGGCGGCCTCATCGTGTCGTCCCCCGAACGAGCGACCGGCATGGACGGTCTTGCGACGGAGGTCTATGCCGAGGACCAGGTCGGGCCGGATCTGTTCCGGGTATGGCCGAAGTTCATCGACTACCACTTCAACCACTCCTGCGAGCCCAGTGTCGTGGAGAGTGCCGCCGACGGCACCCAGGTCGCACTGCGCGACATCCCCGCCGACGAGGAGTTGACGATCGACTACCTCTTCCAGGTGGGCGGCAGGTGGCCGGATCACTCCTGCCGCTGCGGTTCGCGGGCATGCCGCAACCCCGCGCCGAGGAGCACGTGATCTCCTGGCCCTTGTTCTGTCCCCAAGTCCTGCAAGCTCGAACGAACAGGTGACAACTGATGCTGCTGAACGACGTGACGAATGCCCTCGCCGTGTTCGCCCACCCCGACGACGCCGAGTGGATGTTCGGAGGGACCGTTGACCGACTCACGGCCAACGGCGCCGAGGTGAACTACGTGGTGTGCACCGACGGATCCAACGGCACCGTCGACACGTCACTGAAGCCGGCCGACGTTGCCGCGACTCGTGCGGCTGAGTTGCGGGCGGCTGCGGACGTCCTCGGTGTCAAGGAGATCGCCTTCCTGGGCTACCGAAACGACGAACTCGAGGTGACGCGTGATCTCCGACGCGACATCGTCCGGCAGATCCGCAGGTTCCGCCCGGACGTCATCCTCACGATGGCACCCCAGCGGCTACCGGACGCCCCGGTCGACATCCTCCACGCCGACCACATGGCTGCCTCGGAGGCCGCCCTCGTCGCTGCCTATCCCGAGAGCTACATGCCACTGATCTACCCCGACCTCCTCGAAGAAGGACTAGACCCTTATCGAGTGACAGAGGTGTGGACCTCCGCCTTCCGCGACGCCGACCTCTACGTCGACGTCACGGACCAGGTCGACACCAAGATGGCCGCGATCATGTGCCACGTCAGCCAGAACGGGTCAGCCAGAGACGACGCCGACTGGATGCTCGAACACAAGGTCGGCCCCGCGATGGTCGAAGCAGGTAAGCGCATCGGCTGCCGCTATGCCGAGCGGTATCTGCGGGTTCCGATCAAGTACTGACGCATGGCAGCGTCATCCCGGTCGTGGACTTCGCCGACATGGCAGACGACTTTCAGCGCCTGACGGCCGAGATCGTCTACTGCACCGTCACCACGGTGGACGAGCGACACCGTCCACGTTCGCGGGTCCTGCACCCGATCTTCGAAGTGGTCGACGGCGAGCCGCAGGGATGGTCGGTCACCGACAGGACGCCGGTCAAGGTCCGCCACCTCGCTGCGAACCCGCATGTCGCCTGCTGCTACTGGAGTCCAGCGCAGAACACCGTCTCGATCGACTGCGTGGCCTCGTGGGCCACCGACGACGCGGAACGCCGGCACGCCTGGGCGCTCTTCGCGGCACCGCCACCATTGGGCTGGGGAGACATGTCGGGTTACGGAGCCGAGGGCATCGATCATCCCGCATTCCATGTGCTCCGGATACGACCGTGGCGCGTTCAGATCCTGCTGGCCGAGCAGTTCGCGGCGGGTGACTTCACGCCACGGACCTGGCGGACGTCGCCCTGACCTACTCCCAGATGCGGCCACCGCCGAGCAACTGCCGCCGGTCGCCCGACGTCGACGCGACGAGCTCCGGCGACGCGCGGTAGCCCTCCCACGGCTGCACCCAGCTGGGCCCGTAGTTGTAGTACATGTTGGCCCGGACGCGGTCGCTGCTGTTGAGGTTGCCGGCGTGCAGGCACGACTCGGTGAACACCAGCAGGTCGCCTGCCTGCACCACCATCTCGATGGTTCCGGGCGGTCCGACCGCCTCCTCGTAGGGGGGCGGTTCGATCAGGGACTTGTGGCTGCCCGGGACGATGCGCGTCGGCCCTTCGCCCGGCCCGCAGTCGGTGAGGTACCAGATGCACTTCACCATCGTGCAGTGGAAGCCGGTCCCGTCCAGCGCGTAGCCATAGGTGCCGATCCCCCGGTGCCATCCGAGTACCGGGCTGTCGCGAGGAGTCAGCTCCACGTCGTTGTCGATGAGGATGCCCGGACCGCCGACGAGGCTCTGGACCAACGGCAGGCTGACCGGGTGGTCGACGAGTTCGAGAAAGATCGGGTCACGGTGGATGGGCTGGACGCGGAAGCGCTCGAGCGGTTCACCGGCGTCGCTCCAGCGGTCCTCGGGCAGATCCTCCTTCGCCAGGCGGTAGATGCCATCGCGGTACCTGGCGACATCCGCCTCGTCGAGTGCACCCCGGATCACCACGAAACCGTTGAGGTCGAACAGGAAGCGCTGCTCGTCGGTCATGGCGCCGGTCCGCTGGTCGGTGGTCATGCGGTTTGTTATATCACCGTGGCAGGGCCTATCAGCTTGCCTGCAAATCAAGGGACTACGACACGGAGAGCGAGTGCTGCGAACTGGAGAACAAGGTTCGCCCTCCGGCGACGATCTCGACCTCCACGAGGTACTGCTCCAACGATGCGGTGTCGATGGTCATGCCCAGCCCGGGATCGTCCGGCGCTCGGATCTCCCCATCGGCGTCAGGAACGAGGTGGTCCGTCGTCATGTCCAGGGCCAGTTGGCGAGGCTCAGCAGGGAATTCACAGATCCGGTGGTTCGCCAATCCTGCGAACGGCTGCAGGGAGGCCGAGAGCGCGAGGTGTGACGTGAAGGTGTGGTTCACGAATGTCACCCCTCGCTCGTCCGCGTAGCGAGCGACCAGGGCGGCGGCACCGATCCCGCCGATGCGGCCGCAGTCCACCTGCACGAATCCCACGTCGGCGAAGTCGATGAGATTGCGCGCCATGTGCACGTTGTGGGCGCCCTCGCCGCCAGCGAGTGGGACCTTGGTTCGCTGCCCCAGAAGGGAATACGCGTGATAGGCATCCGCCTCGAACGGTTCCTCGAGCCAGCCGGCATCGACCCGCTCCAAGTCAGCAATGCGGAGCGCTGCGGCGTCGACATCCTCTCGCCAGATCTGGCCGGCGTCGACGAACAGGTGGCCGTCGCTACCCAACGCCTCACGGGCCGCCACCAGCTGGTCGGCATCACGCGCGACACTTCCCTCGCCGAAGCCCGCCCAGCCGAACTTGAGCGCTCGGAATCCGCGTGCCACAGCAGCGTTTCCGCGGTCGAGCGTTTCCTGCGGGGTCTCACCGAAGAGCAGCGACGCGTAGGGGATCTTCGGTTCCGACGACCGAAAGCCCAGCAGTCGCCAGACTGGTTCGTCCCGGACTTTGCCGAGAAGGTCCCACAGCGCGATTTCGACGCCCGAGAACGTATGCGCAGCCTGCAGGAGGTCCATGCTGTTACGGGCCACGTCGAGAGCGATCCTGCGAATGTCGTTCGGACCGTCGAGCTTCTGACCCACGATCGATGCTCCGACCGGGCGACAGGCACCATGCGACATCGGCGCGACGAACGCAGCAATGGAGGTCAGCGGTGATGCCTCGCACTCACCCCAGCCCACCGCGCCGTCGGCGACCACACGGACAAGGAGGGCGTCCTGACTCCCGTCGGCGTCGGTGGTGACTACCGGCATGGAGAGGTAGAAGAAATCGACGGCATCAATCTGCACGATGGGACCTTAGGCTGCCGCGATGGAAAGCCAACCGAATGCTCCGCACCGGACCTATCCGCACGGCGTCACCTGCTGGGTCGACACCGAGCAACCCGACGTCGATGCGGCCATCGAGTTCTACGGCGGCCTGCTCGGCTGGACCTTCGAGGACGCCATGCCTCCCGCGGCGCCGAGCCGTTACGTCATCGCCAAGCTCGGGGGTCGCGATGTCGCGGCGATCGCCGGGCCGCACGAGGGCACACCGACGTGGAACACCTACGTAGCCGTTGACGACGCGGACGCGGCGGTCGAGCGACTGGCAGCACTGGGCGCCACCGTTCGATCTGCGCCCGCTGACGCGGGCGAAGGTGGGCGTGGCGCCACGCTGATCGACCCCGAAGGTGCCGAGTTCCGCCTCTGGCAGCCCCGGCGGCGACTGGGTGTGCAGGCGACCAACGAGCCGGGCGCCTGGAACTTCAGCGACATCCACACGACTGACGCCAAGGCGGCAATCGCCTTCTACAACGCGGCATTCGGGTGGGAGTTCAGCGATCTCGGCTTCGCCACGATGATCCGGCGGCCGGGATACGGCGATCACCTGGCCTCGACGACCGACCCGGACATCCGGGCCCGCCAATCGAGCGTGTCCACTCCCTCGGGCTTCGAGGATGCGATCGGCTGGCTCGCGCCGGCCGGCAAGGGGGAGCCGGCGCACTGGCACGTGACCTTCACGGTCGCCGACCGCGACCAGACCGTCGCGGACGCCGAGCGTCTCGGCGCGACCATCCTTGACCAACAGGACTCGGACTGGACACGATCCGCCTTGGTCCGTGATCCGCAGGGAGCCGTCTTCACCGCCAGCCAGTTCACGCCGCCATCCGGCTGAGTCGATCGTCGAGAACCACCGATGAGTTTCGCGGGCATCGCGAGTCAGAAGCGGCATACATACACCACGACACGAGGAGTTCACCGTGAGCACCAACTGGACCAGCACCACCGCGGTCGAGGGGCAGTACGCCGAGGTCAACGGCATCAACCTGTACTACGAGTCGCACGGAACCGGTCGGCCGTTGGTGCTGCTGCACGGCGGACTCGGCTCGGGTGAGATGTTCGGGCCGGTGGTCCCCGCCCTGGCCGAGCACCACCAGGTGATCCTTCCGGATCTGCAGGGTCACGGCCGCACCGCCGACATCGATCGACCGCTCGATCTGGCAGCCATGGCCGACGACATCGCGGCGCTGATCGACCACCTCGAACTCGACTCGCCCGACGTCGTCGGGTATTCGCTCGGCGGCGGCGTGGCTGTGCGCACCGCAGTGAAGTACCCGGAGAAGATCCGCAGACTGGTGGCCTTCTCCGCGAACAGCCGGCGCAGTGCGATCTACCCCGAGATGCTCGAGCAGCAGGGCCAGGTCAGCGCAGCTGCGGCGGAGTTCATGGTCGGCACGCCCATGTACGAGTTGTACAACCGGGTGGCCCCGCGGCCAGAAGACTTCCCTCGGCTGCTGGACAAGATCGGCGCGATGATGTCGGTGGACTTCGACTTCACCGAGGAGATCCGCGGCCTGCAGGTGCCGACGTTGATCGGCGCGGCCGACGCCGACATGGCACCGCCCAGCCACTTCGTGGAGATCTTCGAGCTCCTCGACGGCGGTCAGCGAGACGGCGGCTGGATGGGCGAGGGGCGGCCGAAGGGTGGCCACGCCCTCGCGATCGTGCCTGGCACGACCCACTACAACGTCTTCGACTCGCCCCTCATCGTCCCGATCATCCGTGCCTTCCTCGACGACGACCAGGCCTGACCCGACCTAGCCACTGCGGGCGGCGTTGCAACGGCCGAAATGCGAGTTTGAGAGGGCGGCCGCTGCTGCTCCGGGACTCCAGACGGCAGTTGGCGCCCCCACTCAATGTGTCCGGCGGTTGGCCGGGACCGGCTGAGGACCGGTGTGAGGGTGAGACCCTGTCGTCACTGCCGCGGGCGCCATGATGTTGTGGGCCGTAACGATGCCCCAGGGCTCGGGCACGTCTAAATCGATCCGCGAGGACGCTGACCGCACCCAGCGACTTGCGCAGAAGTCCTCCACGGGGGCGTGCAGGCCGAGCCTGGAAGTGACGACCGACGTGAGAGTCGCGAGGTCCGACTGCTTGCCGGGCTCTGCCGGGGCCGGCCGGGGCGGTGACATGTCGTCACCAGCAGGGGACTCGACTCCTGCCGTTCAGGTGGGGCGTCGTCAGTCGGGGGGACCGGAAGCGACGTTCAAGACCGAAGGAGCAACGCCGTGGTTGCCATCCCGCTTGCGCGAGGCCGTCGACGGGCCAGACCCGACTTCGCCCACCCGCGGAACCGCCCCGTGGCGACGCGTGGGACGTTCCGTGGCCCGAGCGGACGCCTGGGAACGATGTCGGGTTCGATGCGTCTGCACCGCTTGGCCCTCGTTTCGGGGCGAGTGCGAGCTGTCGGGGTCTTCACCGGGGAGTTGTTCGACGCGGACGGATCGTGTGTCGGAGTCGACAGCCGTCGAGCGGTGGCGCCCGCCGACGTCGTCCGGTCCGCGGCCGGGATCTCGGTGACGGTCGGACCGGTGGACGTAGACCTCCTCGGGCTGGCCGTGAGCATCGAAGAGTTCACGATGGAGCTCGGGACGACTCCGGTTGTCCGCGAAGAAGCGGATCGCCACGTCGACCCCGATATCTGATGGGCGCCTGGACGGTCCTCCCGCTCCTGGTCCTCCCACTGCTGATCGTGCTCCACGAATTGGAGCAGTGGGCAATGAAGGCGCCGACCGAATCACCCGGCGGGCGGGACCGACGGAGTCACCCCGGCCGACGCTGTACCTCGATGCGTGACGTTCCACGGCTCCGCCGTGTCATCGCGTGCTGACCCAGACGTCGAAGGGATGACGGCCGGGCCGGAAGCCCTGGGCCTCGACCATGGCCGCCGCATCGGTGAACCCGCGTGCGAGCACCAGTGGTTCGTGCGCGTCGCTGCCGAACGTGACCGCGTCCCCGCCCTCTTCGCGCCACCAGCGAACGACCTGTGGGTGGAGCGGTACCGCTGTGTTGATCTCCAGCGCGCGGCCACTGTCAGCCAGGGTTCGCAAAGCGTGCCGGAAGTCATCCTCGAAGGCGCTCGGATCGAACGGCCCTGCCTCGGCGGGCCAGTAGCGAACCGGGTAGTCGATGTGGGCGAGCACGGCGAAGGCATCGCAGCCGACGACGAGCCGAGCCACCTCGGCGAGGTAGTCACGAATGACGTCGGCAGCCGGCCGTTGCAGATACAGCGGCGGCATCTCCAGGTGCTGGCTGCCAACCGGCAGGGAATGCAACGACCCGAGCACCCGGTCGAACTGTCCTGCCTCGAGCAACTTCGCGGCGACGTCCTTGTGCCAATGGGCTTCGCCCAGTTCCACTCCGCTGATGATGCGGAGGTCGGGGAACCGCTCCCGGCATTGCTCGAGGCATTCGAGGTAGCCGGCCACGTCCATCCTCGGTGGCGTGAGGAGCCCCTCCCGCGTGACCATGGGCTGCAGGCGCTCGTCCAGGTCTTCGGCGATCATGGTCCAAGTGGTGAAGTCCGCGTGTTCGGTGAAGGCCACCGCGGGCAGCCCGATGTCGACAGCCCGGGCGCACGTGCGTTCCATCGAGCCGTCCAGCGCATCCCAGGACCACTCGCTGTGGACGTGACTGTCGGCGGGCAAGAGCACGTGAACCCCCTTCTCTGCTTGAGCTGACGGTCATCGGAGTGCCGATGCCGACTCCGAGTCTGACCGGCGCCGGTCCCAGGATGATCGTCGACCCCGCCCAGTCTTGTTCCGTCGGCATCGCAGTCGATACGCGACGGCCGAGTACGGTCCTGCCCGTGCCCGGTCCGCACCGCCGATTGCCCACACCGGACCACGTATCTGCCGCCGTTCGAGAGATCCTCGGCTCGTCCCCGGTGCAATGGACACCGGTCGTCGAAGGTGGCTACTCCCCCGTCGGGCGCTGGGTAGTGGGGACGGAGTCCGGCCGGACGGCGTTCGTCAAGGCGGCCCTCGGGTCCGCGGCCGAGCCCTGGCTGCACAGCGAGGCTCGCGTCTACGCCGAGGTGAGCGCGCCGTGGCTGCCGGAACTGTTCGGTTATCGGCCCGGTGACGACGACGTGGCATCGGTCCTGGTCATCGAGGACCTGTCGATGGCGCGCTGGGGGATACCGGTCGACGTCCACGACGCCGAACTCCTGCGGGATGCGCTGCAGGCGCTCACTGACGTGGGAGCACTCGCGGGCTTACCGCCCGTGGAAGGCCGGCGCCAATGGGAGATCTTCGCCAAGGATCCGCGGGCGGTCATCGCCTCCGGGCTGGTGGACGACGCCTGGTTGACCCGGGGCCTCCCGGACCTGGTCGCCGCCGAGTCCGCGGTCGATCTCGCTGGTGGCGGTCTGGTGCACGGCGACCTGTTCCTTCAGAACTGGTGCCGCGCCGATCGTGGCGCGGTCATCGTCGACTGGGCGCATCCGTGGCGCGGCAACGGCGACCTGTGCGTCGCATGGGGCGAGGCGGGAGTCCGGGCAGCAGGCGGTCCGGCCGGGGTCGTCCTTCCGCCAGGATCCGCATCATGGGCCACGTACGTGGCCGGGCAGATCGTCTGGTTCCTTCTCGACCACGACGGGCCGGTGCACCCCCGCCTTGCCGAGACCGAGCGGCGCGAGGCGTTCGCGTCGCTGTGCTGGGCTGCGGACGAGCTCGACCTCGCCCGGCCCCAGCCCGCACCAGGATTCCTGCCTCACGGTCCCTGGCGGCCCTAGCACTCAGTCACCGCCCGATCCGGCGACCAAGATTGCTCAACCAGGTCAGAGGAATCGATGCCTACTCCGAAGACCCTTAGAAGGCGCACGGCTCATGCTCGAGCGCAAGATGAGCGAGCTCGCGCGCTCGACCCGCGAGCCAGTTTGCGGTGTGACGTCACTGCGCGTCATGGCGGAGGTAGGCAGCCAGGTCGCACCGATACCGGGATGGGCGGGGACTGACCCTGGCTACGCACTGTCGGAGGGGCGGGCGACCGCCGCCAACGTCCTCAGGCCGAGGCTCGTTGTGGGAGAGCGGGCCAAGGATCAGGAGGAGAACCCAGCGACAAGTTGGTCAGACGTTGCCGCGCCTCGTTCTCGAGACCCTCTAGTTCCGTGGAACCGACCCGGTCCTGCCGGCATTGGCCCACCAGCTTGGCGATGTCGGGCAATGGGACTGCCCAGTCAAACTCGTGAAACAGCCGCTCAACGACATCGGCGTACGAATCAGAGCCCATGGTCGACCTTAGCCTCTCCCCCGCCCACACATGCTTCGTGGGGTTGAGACAGCGTAAGGGCGAAGTCAATCACCGATGTGTCAGAGCTTGTCCCGACAGGTAGTTGCCGCTGGATCCGTTCGCTCGCGATACGGCAACCGGACCTGAGGGGCGCGAGGTGCCATCCGTTACCGACGAGCGTGGCGGTTCACACTCACCACTCCCAGACGTAAGCCGACTTCTGCTTGAGTGTGAGACTCGCGGACGACTGGGTGTCGTCTGCCTGAACGGTCGTCGTGGAGGCGATGGCGGCGTTGGCGGCCGACGCCGGGACGGCGGTAACTGCCACGAAACCGGCGGCACTGAGGATGAGGCCGACGATGACGTTGCGCGAGATCTTCTTCATGGTGGGGGTCGATTCCTTGGGTACTAGGCACGTGCGCCGGCCGAGTGATGGGGAGATCCCTCGGGTCCGGCGAGGTCCCAAGAGGCTCAAGGTCTCGCCCCTCCGCGTGCCTTGCCGGCACTGGTGGTGGCTGAACCCTACTGAACGCGTTCGTTGCGTTTGGTAGCAATGAACTTCGTGCAACTGAGCTGGCCTTCAGTTTCAACACTGAGTGCCATCTCGTCGCTCAGAGTCACACGCGCCATTGCCGACCTTCCTAACATCGTAACGCAAAGTTAGAGTCCTGGGTACAACTCGTCCACAGAGTAGACGGGAGGCCCGGTCACCGGGCCCCATCGCGGCAGTTGGCGGCGCCCAAGCATGCGGCCGCAAGGCCAAGAACCGGACATACGGGCATGTAGCGGGCGCCCGGCCTAGCCCTCTGCATGCATCGCGCAGCTAGTAGCCGGCCTCACCACGTCATGAAGCGGCCTGGACCACCGCGGCGGCTTTGGGAGCAGTCGTTCACAACAGGCACCGTCACCGTCCGCGGATCCGCGCGAGCTCGAAGGTCGGTCCTACGCCCGAGATTTCGCAGACCAGGGCCGTTCGCCTATCCAGGGTCCGCCGCCGCGGCTAGGAGGGCCTGCGATTTCGCCGCCCTCGCCGCGTCGCCCCGATCAGAACGATGCCACCCATCAGAGCCGCGAAGCCGACCAGTGCCCACCCGATCGGTGCGCCGCCCGTGAAGGCCAAGGGTTCGTTCGGCGGTGCCTTCGGCGGTTCGGTCGGCGGGGGCACGACCTTCGGCGGCGTGTTGTGGTGCGTGCTGCAGGTCGTGTCGCAGTCACCACCGGTGCCGGGCGTGGCGACATTGGTCACCGACACGTCGAAGGCATCCGCGTCGAGCTTGACTCTGTAGGTGAGCGTTGCCTTTTCGCTCGGGTCGAGGGACGGCACGTGCCAGACCAGCGTCGTTCCCTCGAGCGTCGCTTGGGCGGCACCTCGACCAGGCTGCCGTGGCTGAGCACGTCGCTGAGGTCGTCCCGCACGACGGCGTTCGACACGACCGCCTCGGACACGTTGGTCACGGTCAGCCGGTAGGTGATCGTGCTCCCCGGATCGACCGTGCTGCCCGACTCCGGGGTACTGGTCTTTTCCAGCAGCCATCTAGGCGTCAATGGGTGGTCGAGCACGGGTCCGGGTCCGCCGCGAGGGGCGGGCTCTCGATGCCGCCGCGGGCCGGGCCACCCTTGGGCGCGCAGGCCCACATCGGGATCCGGACAGGTCTCGCTGCCCGGACTCGTGACGGCGTTCCGGAGGCGCACGCCCCAGGCATCGGCGTTGACAAGGACCTGGTAGCTGACGGTCTCGGTGCCGCACAGGGTGGGGATCGACCAGGCGAGCGTCGCGCCGGCGACGGAGGCCGTTCCCGTGGTGGGGTGATGCTGTCCTCGACGAGTGTGGCGTTGTCGAGGACCATGGACAGGTCGTCGTTGACGAGCACACCGGTCGGATCGACACCAGCCAATTTGCTCGCCGTCACGGTGTAGGTGATGACGTCACCCGGCTGCACCGTAGAGCCGGACGGCGGGTCGCTCGACTTGGTCACGTCGAACTGGCCGGCGAGAGTGTTCGTGATGGTGCATGCCGCTTCGCCGGCGAGCGGGACAGTGATGCTCGCGCCTTGTTGGGTGCCGCCTACGCAGACCCAGTCGCTGGCCGAATAGCCAGCCGGGCCGGTCTCAGCCAGGTCATAGGTGCCGGCCTCGACGGTGGCGTCCGTGACGGCGCCGGTTCCGGTGGCGCCGCTGATCAGCGTCGGGCCGTCCGCGCTGAGGGTCCAGGCTGTGGGTTCGGCTGCGCCTGCGCCTTCGACGACCTTCACCAGCGTCAGACTGGCGGGAATGTCGTCGTTGACGATTTCGCAGGTCGCGTGCTGATCCTCGGCCAGGCTCACGCTGGCGCCGTCCTGGGTGCCAGTGCCTGTGCACACCCAGTCGCTGGGCTCATAGCCGGGCGGCCCGGTCTCGGACAGGTCGTAGGTTCCCACCTGAACCGCCGCATTGGTAATGGCCAGATCACCCGTCGACCCGCTGATCGGAGTGGGCCCGTCCGCGATGAGTTCCCACTCGATCGCTTCGGCATTGCCGCCGTGGTCGTTGACGACACTCTTGATCAACGTCAAGGTCGGCGAGATAGCCGTGTTGGTGATCCGGCAGACGACGTCGCCACCGCTCGGGACGGTCACCGACGTGCCATCGAGGACGCCGCCCTCACAGACCCAGTCACCGGGATCGAAGCCCGCCGGGCCGTCCTCGGACAGGTTGTAGTCGCCGGAGAACACCTGCACATCACTGACCCCGCCGGGTGAGGTCGGATCGCCGTTTCCTGTGACCACGTCCTGACCGTCGATGTCGACGGGGGTGGCCGTGAGGGTCCAGTCAGCGGGTACTTTGCCCGAGCCGCTGGCCGCTGCATCGACCTCCTTGACCAGGGTCAGCTGTGCCGGCTGCTCGGTGTTGTTGATCGTGCAGGTGACGTCACCGCCCAGGGGAACGACGACCGACGTGCCCGTGACGGTGCCGCCGGTGCACGACCAGTCGCCGGCCGTGTACCCGGTCGGGCCGCCGGACTCGGCCAACGTGTACGTGCCCGCAGGCACCTCGGCCTCCGTGACCGCGTCGGTCCCGATAGTTCCGGAGATCGTTGTCGGGCCGGTCGCGGACAGCGTCCAGTCGCCCGGCTCCGCGGTGCCGCCGAAGTCGCTCGTCACCGTCTTCTCAAGGGTGAGAAGTGCCGGCAGATCGTCGTTGACCACCGTGCAGCTGCCCGTCTGCAGCGGTGGCACGACGATCGATCCGTCGGCCCGCGGCAGAGCCCGAGGTCACCTCGCACGTGACGGATTGGAGCTCGTAGCCCGGGGGCCCGGTTTCGGTGATGACGTACTCGACGTTCGGGCGGACCTCGAAGGGTTCGAAGACCTCGGAGCCGGTTAGCGTCACCGGCTCGAGCCCGGCGGGAACGTCGGGGCCGGTGGGCGTAGCGGTCAGGGTGAAGTCGCCGGAGACGGCCGTCCCACCGTGGGTGTTGTTCACGATCTTCTGCAGCTGAAGGGTCGCGGTCTCGTTGACGGCCGTGCAGCGGACCCAGGTTCCGCGCGGCACGGTGACGCCACCGTTCAGGCCGTCACTGAACCCGGGTATCACCGTGCCGCCCTCGTCGACCATCACGCAGTCCCAGCTCACCGTGGAGCCAGGAATTGGCACGGCGTTCGGGCTGGCCCGCTGGATGTAGGTGGGCGGCCCGCCCGACTCGCTGAGCGTGTACGGGACTTCGGCCGTCACGTCGGCGGTCGCCCCGGGTACCCGGAGGTTCCGTCTGGGCCCGGCAGCGCACCCGTGGGAGCCGTGGCCCGGAGGTTCCACGCCGACGGGTCTGCACTGCCGTTGGCGACCTGCTTCACCAGGATCAGCCGCTGCGTGCAGGTGACGATGTTGGTGATCCCATAGCGGTTCGTCTGGTTGTTCAGGACGACTGTCGGGGTAGCGGCCGGTCCACTGGCGTCCCGTTGTGGCTGGTCAGCCGGGCGACATCCCGCAGAACGCGCGGTCGTCGGTCGCGATCTCGTCGATCTCGACCGTGTCGCCCTGGCTGAACCCGGTTCGGGGCTCCCCCCAGCCCTGGATGGTGCCATCGATGCGGCCGACTGCGACGAGGCCGGGCGGCTGGTCGCCTTCGGCGTAGGTCGTGCCGTCGACGATCCAGGTCTTGTCGAGGACGACACTCGCCTCCGGGCTGGGTGCGCGGTTGTAGATCGTGCAGGACAGGGGGTAGCTGGTGGCGGCGGCGGCCTGGAAGCCCAACGCACCGGAGTTGGTGACCGGGATCGACGCTCCGGTGTCGCTTCGGACACAGACCGCGTTGGCGCCCGCCACCTGCTGAAGGGTGAAGCCCGCCTGCTGCGTCTCGGTGACCGTGACCGGCCCGGTGGTGGTGCCACCTGCGAACGTCAGCGGGAAGTTGACCGCACCGGTGCCGTCGGCAGTCGTGCCCGACGTCGGCGGATCGACCGTGACGCCCGGGGACCCGGCGGCAGTCATCACCCATCCGCCGTCAGGTAGCGCCCCGGTGATCGACCCCGCAGGTGCCGTCGAGGGCACGACCTGCTTGACCACGGTGATCGAGCCCTGGCAGTTGCCTTGAGCGAGCGCCTTCAGCGCCGCCCCGGCCGCGGCGTAGTTGGCGGTTCGGTAAGAAGTCGGCGACGTTGCCGTTGGTCCCGTTGTACTCGGTGGGCCCGGAGATGGCCCGGAGGTTCAGGCCCGCGTTCGGGTCGGCGGTGATCGCGTCGCCGACGCCGAAGCCGAGGACGCGCGTCCCTTCGACCTTGATGGCGTTCGCGGAGAAGATGCCGTTCTCGACCTCGCGGAGCCGGTTGAAACTGCCGCTCCCCTGTGGCGGGCTGCTGTAGTTGGTCGGGTTGCCGTCGGTGATGACGACGACGACGTCGAAGCGGTTGGCCGCTTCCGCGGCGACGGCGAGCCCACGATCCCAGTTGGTCCCACCACCCGACGACCAGTTGGCGTACCGGGCCTTGAAGGCATCGGCCTGAGCCTGCGTCGACAGCGGCGTCAGGGTCGGGTAGTTCTGGGTGGCGCCGGCGGCCGGCGAGTCCGCCGAGAACGAGAAGAGAGACATCGACGACGGCGTGCCGACGAGGGCGTCGACGAACGTGTTCGCGGCTGTCTTGAGTTGTGGCAGGGCACCGGCCGTCGATCCGGACAGGTCGAGGACCAGCCCCACCCGGAGGCCGCACGTACTGGGGAGGACCGGGTTGTTGCGCGAGTTCTGCCAGATGCCGCCCGACGCCGACCTGTTGGTCGCCCCGGTGTCCTCCATGAAGTTCGCGGTGGAGGTGTAGGTGTTGCCGGCCTGGAGCGTCGTTCCGGTCTGGAACCGGTACGGCGTCGCCTCGGTGCGTGCCGCAGTCGCCTGGCCCGTGCGCAGCGTGGCGCTGGTGTACCAACCCGACGGAGCACTGATCTGGCGAACCCAGTACCGATGGTCGCGGTTGGCTCCCCCGGTCTGGGTCTCGCCGACCGTGATGCTGCAGTCCCCGTCCGCGTCGGACGTGCAGGTGAAGATCGGGGTGCCACCTGTCGCCGCCTCGTAGAAGCCGAGAACCACGCCGGGGACGGCCGTCACCCCGTGACGCCGGTCCGGTTGCCACCGACTTTGACCGTGATCACCGCGTTGTTGCCGGTGGCCGGTGGGACGAGCTGCGGAGCGACCTCTGCTCGCGGTGCAGCCTTCGCCGTGGGCTCATCGGTCGGGATCGGTTCAGGCGCGGGCTCGGCTCGGCCGTCGGGGTTGCGGTCGGCGTCGGGCTCGCGTCCGGGCTCGGGCTTGGACTTGGCGTTGCGTCGTCGGCCGGTGTCGGCGTCGGGCTCGGGGTGGGAGTCGGCTGGGGGTGGGGTTTGCTTTCGCAGCCGGGGTGGCTGTCGGGGTGGGCGTCGCGGTTTCTGGGTCGGCAACGGCGAGACCCTGCCCCGTCGTCAGGAGCAGAAGCGAAATGACAGCGACAACCAAGGATCGAACGGCGCGTCCTGACATGTATTGCCCACCCTTTGGCGCGTGTCAAATGTCCTGATTACGCAGTGTTATCCATCGTGTGCGCATTGTCCACGAATCCTGGCCACCCGGTCAGCCGTGCACACCGGCACTAGCTCCCATGACCTAAGTGCGCAGGGCATCGCCTGTGCGGCACGTGCGTGTCTCGTGACTACAGCTTGACGCGGTGGCCTACTGCGTTCGGCTTGCGTATTAAGACGATGGCTGTTTCCAAGGGAGCAAGGCTTGTCTTGGTTGTCGTTGGCTCCTGACGTCCTTCAGTCGTCCTGTCGGCTCTGGATGGCGCACACCAAGATGCTCGCGGGAGACTCCCAAGATCGCGAGCCGAGCGATCTGGCTGAACGATTGGGCGAGCACGCGGCTGCAGCCGGCATCGAGCGGGACAACACGGATAGGGCCGACGCTCGCAGCGTGCGATCCAACAGTGCCGAATGGAGCGTCGGTGCTGACTCTCCGGACGGCCGGTAAGTGGTCGATGTCCAAGGGAAAGCGCTGGGGGTCACCCGCGTCGGCTGCCTCCAGGTTCTGTAGCAATCTTGACGCGGTAAGACTGAGGTGAATCGCTGCCCAACAGCAGCGGATCGCGCTGGTAAACACACTTTGGTGGTCGGGCATTCAAGATCGAGTTTCAAGTCTGGTGTATCCCACGGGGATTCAAAGCCGCAGAAGTAAGCGGCTTTGTAATCTCCCTGGTCAAACGTTTGGCGCGCTCGGCAGGATTCGAACCTGCAACCTTCTGATCCGTAGTTCTGGTCGAGCGTCGCCGGGAGTCGCTGGCGGTGGCTCCGCAGGCGTGAAACTGGGACTTGGCAGTCGTGAGTATTGGTTGGGATTGGTGCAGGTTTCTGTACCTGTTGCAGCACTGCTTCGGGGACGGTCACGGCCTAACCCTTCGGGTACGGTGCCGAAGCAATTGGACATATTGCAGAAGGCTCGTGTGCCGGGACCGCCACGCCGTTCGCCGGTAGTGTCGGGGATACCGGCTACAGGTCGCACCCGGTAGCCCCGTCCGACTGGACGCAGGAACCGCCCGCCCGCGAGCCGGTACCCGGCCAGGTCGCCGATGTCGGCGCTCTCGTCGACAGGGATGCCGGTTATCCCTGCTGCTCGGTCTCCGGAACGCTGTCTGGGTCGGACAGGAACTCGGGCAGACTCGCGCGGCGAGTCCCAACGATGCCCTGAACACGGGGTGGAAGTGGTACGGCGACAGGTAGGTGCCCTCGGCCAAGTCGCGGCAGCCGGGGCACCTCATGGCGCCGGGCAACGTGCCGGGCCGGGTCCGGTCCGCCGACACGTCGTTGCGTGGCCTGCGGCTGACACGGATGGGGTTGGTTCAGTCGCAGTGACGGGGTACGTCCTCACCCGGGGTAGGCAAGATCGCCCGTCGATTCATGCGGAGAGGAAGTTCAGCACGAGCCGATTGAACTCGTCGGGGCGCTCGATCGGCACGACGTGGGAGGAGCCTTCTCCTCGGACGACTTCAAACCGGGCACGGGGGATTGCCTCGGCGACCTCACGCGCTATCCAGGGTGGTGTCAGGAGATCCTGCTCGCCTACGACAACCAGGGTCGGGGCTGTGATCGCGGCCAGACGGTCGAGCGCATCGAACTGCCGGTACGCATCAGCTTGTCGCCCGTACGCCTCAGGACTCATCGGGTAAGGGTTGCTGGCCAGCAGTGCGGCGGTGTCGCGCACGGCGTCGTGGTTCCGCAGGAACGCTGTGGAGAAGAGTGACACGAACTGTTGCCCACCGAACACGTCGCCGGTCGGGTCGTTCGCCTTGAGCCAGCTCCAGATATCGATCGGATCGACGGCGCTGCGGGCGGGCGCGGCTCCAGTGCCGGTGAGCACAAGCCGATCCAGCCGGTCCCCATGGCGTAGGGCGAATTCCAGGGCGATCATCCCTCCCATCGACAACCCGAGTAGGTGAGTCCGCTGGATCTTCAGGGCGTCGAGCAGACCGGCGAGGTCATCGGCCATGTCAGCGATGGTGTATGGATGGAGGGCTTTCGAGCTGCGGCCGGCGTCGCGGTTGTCGACCAGGATCACCTGGAACTGGGTGGACAGGACCGGGACCTGCGCCAGCGTCCAGAGCGATGAGTCGTATCCGATTCCCATCACGAGAACCAGCGGTGGTCCCTCTCCATGGAGCTCGTAGTACAGGTTCTGGCCGTTCGCTTGGACTGTGCCCGATTGCGCGAGATCCACATTCGTCGTCATGGTTTCCTCACTTGGGGATCTGGTGGTCGCCCTGTCGGGCTTGTCACTCTCTATGCGTGAGGAAGACTGTTACCCGGGGTGACCCTCGGCGTTACCGTGGGCAGACGGGTACGCCTGCAGATCGGTGAGCGATGAACGGCGTGGCCGAAACGGATCTGGTGGAGCAGGGACGGACCGCAGCCTCCACCGGTGATTGGCCGCGCGCGTTCGGCCTGCTGGTCCGAGCGGACCAGCGCAGCCGACTGTCCATCGACGAGCTTGGGCTACTGGCCGACGTCGCCTACGCCGCAGGTCGCCTCGACGTCACGATCGTGGCATGGGAACGCGCGCACGCGGAGGCCGTTCGCGCCGGAGACTCACTTGCAGCGGCTGGCGCGGCGACTCGGGTCGCCCTGCATCTCCTCATGGATACCGCCATGATGGCCCCGATCCGAGGCTGGGTGAGGCGAGCCGAGCGTCTGCTCGAGGGGTTCGACGCGACTCCGGCGCACGCCTGGCTAGCCCTCATCAAGAGCTATGACCGGCTGATGAGGGGCGACGTCGTCGGTGCCCGTGGCTGGGCCGCTTCTGCGATCGTGGCGGGATCGGTCTGCAACCCGGCGGCAGCTGCCATCGGTCGGGTGGCCGAGGCGCACGCCGTCATCCTGGGGGGCGACGTCCGTCATGGCCTCGACCTGGTCGACGAGGCAGGGGTGGCCACCATCTCCGGTGAACTCGATGCCGTCTCGACCGGCATGCTCTACTGCGAGTTGGTGTGCATGCTCCAGGGCCTCGGTCAGCACGATCTCGCCGAGGAGTGGACCGAGGCGATGGAGCGGTGGAGCCGGCGAAGCGCTATCGGCAGCGCCCATGGCCGATGCCGCGTGCACCGTGCCGAGATCCTTCGGCTCCGCGGGGCGACCGCCGAGGCCGAGCAGGAGGCCCTGGCAGCATGCGCGGAGCTGAGGCCCTACCTGCGGCGGGAGTACGGCTGGCCCCTCACCGAGCTGGGCCGCATCCGACTGCAGCTGGGTGACCTCCCAGGCGCTGAGGAGGCATTCCTCGCCGCTCGCGAGGCCGGCTGGGATCCGGAGCCGGGACTCGCCCGGCTGCGACTAGCTCAGGGCGACGTCGCGTTGGCGGCGGCATCCATCCGAGACGCACTCGACCATCCCCTGACCGTCCCCTCAAAAGAGCTGCCGCCGAACACCGACCTGCGCCGTGCCCCACTGCTCGCCGCCCGAGTCGAGATCGAAGTGGCGGATGGCAACCTCGTCGGTGCCCGCGACGCTGCCGACGAACTTGCCAGCGTGGCCGCAGTCTTTCAGAGCAAGGCCCTGGCTGCCAGCGCGGCAATGGCCGACGGACAAGTGAGGCTCGCGGAGGGTGACCTGGCGGGTGCCCGGCAGGCGTTCGAAACTGCCGTCCAGCTGTGGAATCTGGTGGGGGCTCCCCACGAAGTGGCGTTGGCGCGAGCCGGGCTTGGGCAGGCACACCCCGGGGCTGAGGTCGATGTCTGCCCGAAGCTGGGAGCACCGCCGTCGCCGGTGATCACACCGAACGTAGGTGGCCAGCAGAACCCCAATGTCCTTCGCAGGGACGGCGACTACTGGACCCTGTCGTTCGAGGACCACACCGTTGCCCTGAGCAATCTGAAGGGCCTCCACTACCTGGCGCGGCTCCTCGCGCACCCTGGTCGCGAATTCCACGTCCTCGACCTGGTAGCCGGCGGGGTGACTCGGGCCGAAACCCCTCCCGGCACGTCGGATCCAGAGGTGAAATCTTCCGGATGGGGCGATTCGGGTGTCCTTCTCGACGCCCAGGCCAAGGATGCCTACCGCCGGCGGCTTGCCGAGATCGACGAGGACATCGAGGATGCGCGTCTACAGAATGACAGCGGGCGTGGTCTCCAGGCCGAGTCGGAACGCGACTGGCTCATCCGCGAGCTGTCGCGTGCTGTCGGCCTGGGCGGGCGTGATCGGCGGGCCGGTTCGGCCTCGGAACGCGCACGAGTCAGCGTCACGCGGGCAGTCCGCCATGCCGTGAGCCGGATCCGTCAGCACGACCCTGCGCTCGGCGAGCACCTCGATCGGGCTATCCGCACGGGGATCTACTGCGTCTACCTCCCAGACTCACGGATCACAACTGCTTGGATGACTTGACCGCGTCCCGGACAGGAGCGGTGACAGCAACGCAGCCGCCATTAAGCCGAACCAAGCGGCCCAGGATGGATGATGCGCGTAGCAGAAGACGCCTACGGACCCCAGAGCGGACCGCCCCCTGGATCTACGGACTTGTGAGTGTCGTTGTGGTCTCCTGGATGAGGTTGATAGCAGGCCCGGTGTCGGTGACCCCGGCGTGGTTCTCTACGGGTTCGGCCGCCTTGGCGTGCCGGCCTGGCGACCCCGTCGTGGTTGCCAGCACCAGCCTGGTCCACCAGTTGGCCTGATCAATAGCCTGTCCGCTCGAGGGCGTGACCCGTCACAGATGTGCCACTCGGTTTCCTCTACGGGCATCTCATCGACGACAACCTGTGGAGCGGCTGCACGTCTCGGGGGCATGGCGGGCATCTCAACCGCTCGAGCACAACCTGCTCTACAGCTCGGGGACCGGGACATCCAGACCTGGTCATCGTCGCCGTCCACCAGCAGGCAACGTGATCAACCGACGTTGGCTAGAGCTGCGCTGCCCGTCCTACTGGCACTACGACAACCATCAAGTGCTGCTCGTTTTGTCCCGACTGGGCAAGGCCGGGATCCGCGCGCCAGTCAGGCTCTCGACGCGTTGGAGCGTCGCCGCCGACCGGATGGCCGATGGGCAGCAGACGGCCAATGGTCGATCACCCGACAGCCCGATCACCGACGTCGTCGATTGGAGCACTTCGGGCCAGCCCAACGAGATGGTCACGCTCAACGCCCTAAGGGTCCTCCGCGCTGCCGGGCGACTTAGATCAGACGATCGGTTCCACGAGGAAGGGATGGAAGGCACATGGTGACGCTGGGATCTGTGGTCATGCATGTGGAGGACATCAGCAGAGCGACGGAGTTCTGGGAGCAGGCACTCGAGTCCCAGTACGAGCTCGTGCACAGAGACCACAATTCGTCGACGTTCTTCCCGAGAAACCGCGCCGGGGTGGCGTTCCAGCTAACAGAGCGGAACCAGATGCACCTCGACCTGAACACGGATAGCCCGGAAGAGAACGCCGCGGAGATCAAACGGCTCGAATCTCTGGGCGCACGTCGAGTCGACTGGCCCTACCGTCCCGACGTCCCGGTGATGGCTGATCCCGAGGGCAACATCTTCTGCGTGTGCTGACGAAAGCCGTCGGCAAGACAAGCGCTGTTCTCCGAGACAAATCAATGCTTGAACGATGAGTTGCAGCCGCCAGCCTTGTCTGACTCGAGGTAGGCGAGCACAACGCGAGGAGAGGAAAAAGATGGAAGCCCTGGAGCCGTTGGTCGGCGAGTGGAGCATCGAGGCGCGGTTCGAAAACCTGCCGACCGGCGGGGAGCCGGGCCGGGTCACGTTCGAATGGATGCCAGGGAAGGAGTTCCTTGTCCAGCGCTGGCAGGTCCCGCATCCTGAGGCCCCTGACGGCATCGCGATCATTGGCCCGAATCCCAACGGCGACGGTTATCTGCAGCACTACTTCGACACCCGCGGAGTCGCCCGCGTCTATGAGATGGGCTTTACAGCCTCGACATGGACCCTCGAGCGGAACACCGCGGACTTCGCGGCGCTGGACTTCCGGCAGCGTTTCCGCGGCCGCCTCAGCGAGGACAGCTCGACGATCGAGGGTGCGTGGGAGATCTGCCACAGCGGCTCGACCTGGGAGCACGACTTCGATCTGATCTACACGAGGTTGAGCTGACAACCTTGTTCGGCTTGGGTGGGAGGATAGGCACTCGACGCTGACGCGGCAGGCGCTGGGGTCGCTCGCGGGACACAAGTCCGTGGCCAGGGTTCGTTCGGGCGTCTAGGTTCGGGCCGTGATCTACCAACACCCACTGGCGTATCTCCTCGGCGTCGAGGGTCAGGCCATGCTCCGCGGGTGGGCCGGTGACTACGACGAGGACTTCGTGAAGGCTCGGCTGGCCGAGGTTCGCCGACTGATCGACGACCCTGTGCTCGCGGCCCATCCCGGCGTCAACGTTCGGCGCGGCCTTCTGGATGAGGGATACCGACAGTGGGTGGGCACCTACGACGAGCCCCGCAACGGTCTCTTCGACCTCGACGAGCCGACCGTGCACGCGATCCTCGATGATTTGCCTGCCGGCGATGCGCTCGATGCTGCGTGCGGCACCGGCCGGTTCGCCGGCAGCCTCGTCGCACGTGGACATCAGGTCATCGGTGTCGACAGTTCCCCGGACATGCTCGACGTGGCCCGCCACCGCCTGCCTTCGGCGGAGTTCCTTCTGGGCGAGATCGAGGAGCTACCGGTTGCCGATGACTCGATGGACGTTGTGACGTGTGCCCTGGCCCTCTCGCATCTGCCCTCCCTAGGCGCAGCGATGCTGGAGTTCGCGCGAGTCCTTCGACCCGGCGGCCACCTGGTCATCTCCGACGTCTCTGCTGGGTTGATCCTGCGCGGATCGGTCGTCCATGCGCTCGGGCCAGATGGCGAACCTGGACTCGTACCGACGTTCCGCCACTCGACGGGTGACTATCTGCGCGCCGCACTGTCGGCCGGCCTCGAGATTCGCCAGTACCTAGAGCCTGTCCTTGAAGTTGACGAACCGGCGTCGGACGATGACAGCGGGGGCAAAGAGACGGCAGGCGTCGAGAACGCACCGTTGGAACCCGGACCGTGGAAGGACTGGCCTTGGTCACTCATGCCTCTCATCCCTGAGGCGATCCAGGCGGGCGAGGGTCCCACGATTGCCGTGTGGCATCTACAGCTGCCCGGCTAGCGGTAGGGCCTCGGGAGTTACAGCGGTGCCCCTTCGCGACTGCGATAGAGGTCTCGTAGAAGGCTGATCTCGGCTCCGTGGTGTGTCTGTTCCTTGATCAGGGTCGTGAAGATCCTGGTCGTGGGCCACGTCTCGCCCCAGTTGGTGAGCCTGTCCTGGTCGAGATCGTCTTCGGTCATCTCGTCGAGTGTGCGACTCAGTGGCCGTTGGCTCGTGGCCAGCCATGCGACGGCAGCGTCGGCAGTACCTGGCATCTCCAGGTCGTAGCCGAGGGACGCCGAGCCGAATGCGTAGTCCCAGTACAGGTAGTTGACTGCGGCGATGTGGACTGTTCGCCAGGCGATGGTGGTCACCGGTGCGGGCTCTGGGTCAGGGACCACGTAGTCGATCACCCATTCACCGCAGCCGTCGGCGCTGGCGGCACGAGTCTCGGTTCGTCGATGAACCGTCCAGCAGCCGGCACAGGGCTCCCAGAAGAACTCGGCATCGGTCAACGACGTAACGACTCTTCCCAATCGGGCACACGAGTCCGCCCACTGATGACGGAGCAGCGCGGGACGGTCGTGCATGGGTCATTGTCTACGCCGATCTCTTGCCCCGTAACAGCGTCGGAGCTCAGACTGACTGACCTCTACCACCAGAGGACAGGTCTGCCAGCCACGTCGCCCGGTCTTGTGGGCATGGTCCTAGGCGGTATTGACGTCTACGTAGTCGGCCGCACAGGCGATACGCAGTCCAGGAAGGTCTCAACGAGTAAGTGCTTCGTTGTGGTTCAGAACAGCTGAATCGCTAGACAGTTCAGCTCACCTGCTGGGCCGACTCCGGGCAAGGTCACCCGGAGCCCGTCCCCCGACTGCTCCCAACCGACGTCGCCGTGGCCGAGCAGGCGGACCGACCGCAGCTTGTCGGCCGGGGTGAAGGTACGGATCAGTGCCAAGCCGTCCGTGGGCCACCGCATGAGGAAGGCGTACACGACGTCGCCGCGTCGGGTGAAGCGGATGTCCTGGGCTGACCACTGGACCTGGTCTTCTCGGAAGTGGTCGATGATGACGCGGCTCGGTCCTTCGCCGAAGACTCGGAAAGGGCTGGTGCCGAAGATGCCCTCCCCACAGACCGCGATCCAGCGGGCCATCTCGTCGAGCAGGAACCTGCACTCGTCGTCGATGGTGCCGTCAGGCTGTTGCAGGATGTTCAGCAACAGATTGCCGTTCTTGGCGACCACGTCGACCAGGATTTCCAGCACGTGGCCGGCGGTCTTGTAGCGAGCGCGGACGTCGTAGAACCATCCGCCGACACAGGTGTCTGTCTGCCACGGGCCGGGACGGATGTCCGGCTCCTGGCTGCGCTCGATGTCGAGCACGCCAATCTGCACCAGCTTCGCGTCACGCGTCTTCTGCGTGTACACCGCCTGGTTGACTCCGCCATGACCGGCGGCGCTGGTGTTGTACAGGTGGGCGACGGCCTGCGCGCCGGCTGCGCGTCCGTCGGACTCGAACGGCAGCGGCCCATCGCTGTAGAGCAGATCCGGCTGGAACTTGTCGATCATCTCCGAGACGAGTTCGAGCCAGCGTTCGTGCCACCAGGTGTTCGGTGTGTACCAGGGATCCTGAACGGGCTCGAGGCCTTTGCTGTGGTGCTCCAGGTTGGGTAGGTAGAGGTCTTCATAGCTCGAGTCGGATCCGTCGTACGGGACACCCTTGTAGGGCCCGTTCGCGTCCGCGCCCTTGTTCGTCGCGAACCAGCTGAACGATGCGCCCAGGTGTTCGCTGAGCCCGAATCGCAGTCCCCGCGCGACGGCGGCGTCTCGCCACGCTGCCACGATGTCGCGCGCTGGGCCGACCTGGGCGGAGTTCCACCGGTGCAAGGCCGAGTCGTAGTTGAGGAAGTTGTCGTGATGGACCGCCTGGGCGACGAAGTACTTCGCGCCAGCCGCGACATAGCGGTCCATCAACTCCTCAGGATCGAACCTCTCGGCCTTCCACAGCGCCACGACATCCTTGTAGCCGAACCGCGACGGATGCCCATAGGTGCGCAGGTGGTACAGGTACTGGTCCGAACCTTCGCGGTACATGTGCCGCGCGTACCAGTCACCGAAGCGCGGTACCGACTGAGGACCCCAATGGGCCCAAATCCCGAGCTTGGCATCGCGAAACCAGTCGGGGACCTCAAACCTGGCGAGCGACTCGATGGTCGACTCGAATGGACCGGCAGCGAGTCTTGCGTTCATGGATCAAACGTAACCAGCCGGATGCCCAGGCCCGTAAGGTCCCGTTCGTCGGTGGGCAAAAGCAACGACCGAATAGAGGCGATCATGACCGTTCAAGGATCCAGCCCGGCCCTTCCGCCGGTAGTGGACAGGAAGACCTGGCAGGAGGCTAGGGAAGCGCTGTTTGCACGAGAGAAGGCGCACACCCGCGAAGGGGACGCGATCGCGGCGGCGCGGCGGCGGCTGCCGATGGTGGAGGTCGACGCCTCCATCGAGGTCATCGGCCCTGACGGACCGGTCACGATCCTTGACGTCTTCGAAGGCCGCAAGCAGCTCATCGCGTACTTCCACGCCTGGTGGCCGGGCCTCTCCGCCGCGGAGCAATGCGAGGGCTGCACGTTCTTCAACAGCCAGGTCCGCGAGCTGTCCTACATCCACTCCCGCGACGCCACCTACGCCACGCTCTGCAAGGGCCCCTACGACGAGAGCATCCGCTACCGCGACTTCCTGGGTTTGGACATGCCGTGGTACTCGGTCGAGAAGACAGCGGCGCAACTCCTGGAGGGCCGCGACTGGCAGCGCCACCACCTCGTCTGCTACGTCCGCGACGGCGAGCGGGTCTTCGAGACGTACTACACCGGCGGTCGCGGAGTCGAGATCATGGCCCCCACCCACGGACTGCTGGACATGACCGTCTACGGACGCCAGGAGACATGGGAGGACTCCCCCGAAGGTTGGCCCCAGCCCTGGGGGGACGCCACAAATCCCGACGTCTGGCGTACGAACGGACGCCCGATCGCCCAGTGGTCCCGCATCGAAGCCGGCCGCTCCGACAAGCTGACCTGAGGCTCGGCCGAACGCATCGGAGGTCACGCAGAAGTGGAGGAAGTCAGACCTTCAGGCGCATGACGACGCCGGCTTCGCCGTTGCGCCGGGAAGGTTCGAAGCCGAGGCGTTCGAACATCGACATCAACCCGTTGTGCGGCGCTGTCCTTGGCGAGAGATCGGCGGCCTTAACGGACCCGATACCGCGCACGTCTTTCACCGGCCACGACTTCAGGTACTCCTTGACTTCCTCCGATCGCCAGCCATACGTCCTTCTCAGCTTGGGGAGCTGTGGATCGTGGTGGGCGAAGACGATCGGCGTTGCCTCAACCCAGCCGCCGCCATGTTTGCGGATCGCGTCAACGGCGGCCTCGAGGGCCATCGTCGCCACGCCTTGCCGTCGGTAGTCCATCCGCGTGGTGAAGCAGGTGATTCGCCATTCTGACGTGGGATCCTTGGCGAACATCCGACTCGGGATCTTCTTCGTCCCGGCGACCGGCAGCTCGCCCGTTCGGCCGTACTGGCACCACCCGACAGGTTCGCCCGCCGCGTACACCAAGATGCCGTGGGCCTGGCCCTTCCAGACCAGGTCTTTCATCGCCTTGGCTTCTTGCTGATGCCTCCATTCCTGGAGCGGGAAGCGCTTCTGAGATCGATCGGGCTCACCGAGCCGCTCGGCGATCTCCTTGGCTGTGCGGCCTGGATTCGGGATGTGCCCACCGAGGCTATGGAGCACGCACATGCAGCCGTGCACCTGGGAGAAGAACCTCTCGAAGTCCGCGAACGTTCGCTGGGACAGTTCCTTCGTAGTGAACCGAGCCACCTTCTGCGCACCCGCGGTCACCGTCACCTCCGTAGTCCCATGACGTCGCCTGCGCTGCCATTGGGGCGAGTCTAGGATCGCGACCGTACCGGCCACACCTTGTGTCCTCTACCGTCGAAACCCTGGCGGCGTACGGTGTTCGATCCGAGATCGACACTGACAGCCAACCAACGGAGATTGAAAGGCTGCCGGATCTGACTCCGAACCTCATGACTGGAGTCGGGACGTCGGTCCTCAGCCCATCGAGATGACGTCAGCCTCGACGACGTGGCCGGCCCGGAGTGGATCGACGATGCCGGGCGCCGCGCCCGTGACCGGCTGCGGGCGGGCGAGTCCGCAGCCGTGACCGGTCACTGCGACTGGTTCGCCAGCAACCTGCGCTGGAGCGGAGACGAGCTGCTGGTAGTGCACGACTGGGACAGCATGATCACTGACAGTGAAGCTGTCCTCGTCGGCTTCGCTGCCGCTCTGTATCCGGCGGTCAGCGCGGACGAGACGGCCACCGTCGAGGACACTGAGCGCTTCCTCGTCGCGTATTGCGATGCCCGTGGCCGGGAGTACAGCGCCGACGAACTCGAGCGGTCGTGGGCGGCTGGAGTCTGGACCAGGGCCTGCGCCGCCAAGTATCAGCACGCGGTCGCACAGCCCATCACCTCACTGTCTGAGAGCGAGGCCCGCGAGCGCCTCCGTCGTACTGGGACCGGCTACCGGACGGCATAAACGGCCCGCTGTCGAACCCTGGGCAGCCCCGCTGATCTAGTGTCGCGCCTGTTCAGCGGCTGTGGTGCCTCGAACCACGTGACCGAAGGGAGTCGATTGCCGGGATGACGGCAGGTCGACCGATGCCCACGCAGGACGACGTGCTCGGGTACTTCAGCACGCTGTCTAACTGGGGACGGTGGGGCGACGACGACGAGCTCGGCACTCTGAACCACATCACCGATGAGGTCCGGCTGGCAGCGGCGCGGGCCGTGCGCCACGGCAGGAGCGTGTCGTGCGCATGGGAGGTTGCCGCACCGGACGACATGGAGCGGTCGACGACGACGTGCCCGCGCGCCGTCGACATGCCGGGTGCCGAGAACATGCCGGTGGCGTTCCGCGCTGACCGGCGCTGGGGCTTTTCGAACGAGCGGCTCGGCATCATGTTCCACGGCAACACGATCACCCACGTCGACTCGCCATGCCACATCTTCTGGGACGGCACGATGTACAACGGGCGGTCGCACTCGTTGGTCGACGCCGCAACGGGATCGGCGTGGGCGGCCGTCACGGCGGCGGCGAACGGGATCAGCACGCGTGGTGTCCTGCTGGACATTGCGAGGGTCCGCGATGTGCCGTGGTTGGAACCGGCACAGGGTGTGTTTCCCGACGATCTCGAGCAGGCAGAGCGTCGCCAGGGGGTGCGGGTGCGATCCGGCGATGCGGTACTCCTGCGGACCGGCTATGGCCGCGTCCGGCACGAGGCCGGTGAGGCCTCCGGATTCACGCGGGCCGGCTGGCACGCGTCCTGCCTGCCATGGCTGCAAGAACGGGAGGTCGCACTGATCGGCGCTGACACTCCCCAGGATGTTCAGCCGTCGGGGTACGAAGACGTGTTGATGCCGGTTCACGCCGTGAGCCTCGTTGCGATGGGTCTGTGGCTGCTCGACAACTGCGACCTGGAGGCGTGCGCCACCACTGCTGCCGAGCTCGGCCAGTGGGACTTCCACCTCGCAGTCGCGCCGGTCCGCTTGGCCGGGACGTCCGGCAGTCCGGTCAACCCGATCGCCACATTCTGACCGCGGGACTCGCGCGCCGGAGGCTGGCAATGCCAAGTATCTGTTCCCGTTCTCGCCACCCCTGGTCGTCGTCGGTCTAGCTGACTGACGGAGCGGCGCGCAGCGCAGCGAGGACATGCGACGGCAGGCCGGGCGAAGCCCGGCCCTTCATCTGCTAGAGGCCCCTTCGACAAAAAGGGAGGCTGGCGTTACGGCAGGCGAGACCGGCCCGGTCTGGAAGGTGGCCGGCATTCCGGGTCCGTCGTGTCGGCTTCCCCAACTCGGAGGTCCTCCGCGCAAGCCAGAACCCGCGGCTGCTTCGACCCCTTATCTGCCCGCTCGCAAGGGCGCAGAAGGCCATTGCGTGTCGTCCGTTTTGGGTCGTCTAGGGCCTTGTGCTGGTTTTGGGCAGCGGCAAAGATATCGTGCGCTGCAGGCGGAACCGCATGCTTGCGCTGATCTGCACGCGGCCCCACGGTGAGTGCATCGGAGGGGCTCCACTGGCCCACCAGTTTGCGGTGGGCCCGGCGGTAGGGGGTAGGCGATGGTGCACGAAACACGCACGTCCGACGACGATCTGTCCCGGAGGTCGTTCCTCGGCAGGGGCGCGGCAACTGGGCTGGGGATCGCGTTGACCGGCAGCATCGGGTCGGTGTTCGGGGCCTCCCCGGCGCGCGGCGACACTGCGGCGGACTCGGTGCCCGGCTACGGGCCGCTGGTGCCCGACCCGGCGGGGCTGCTGGCGTTGCCCGCGGGGTTCTCCTACAAGCTGCTGGCAAAGACCAACGTGACGAGGCTCGACAGTGGTGAACCGACGCCGGACAGCACTGACGGCACGGCATGCTTCGTTCGCCACGGCGGGAACGGCTCGGTGCTGGTGGTCAACCACGAGATCAACGCCCCAATCAGCGCGACCGTGCCGCACCTGGACGGCTTGACCTATGACGCCGGGCGCGCATTCGGCGGCACCACAACCCTCGAGGTCGACAAGGACGGCAACCGGGTGCGGGAGTACGTCAGCCTCGCCGGCACCTTCATCAACTGCGCCGGCGGCAAGACACCCTGGCACACCTGGCTCAGCTGCGAAGAGACCGAGAACGTGCCGAACGCGGCCAACGGCCTGCTTCAACGGCACGGCTACGTGTTCGAGGTCGACCCGCACAAGCCAGACAACAACCTGGACCCGAAGCCGCTGAAGTTCCTCGGCCGGTTCGCCCACGAAGCCGTGGCCGTGGACCCGGACACGCACGTGATCTACGAGACGGAGGACGGACCACCGGACCGAACGGGCTGCTGTACCGCTGGACACCGCCGGCCTCGGCGTTGCCTTTGGAGAAGGGCTCACTGCGCGCGCTCCCCGACGATGCGGGACGCTGGAGGCGATGCGGGCCTCGTCCGGCGGGGTGTTCGTGCCCGACCTGAGCGTGGCCACCGAGCCCGGCACGAGGTACGACGTCACTTGGTTAGCTGTGCCCGAGCGCGACGCGACGACCGTCGCGCTGCGGCGGCAGGTCACGACCGCGACCCGCAGTCGCAAGCTCGAGGGCTGCTGGTGGGGGGATGGCGGGGCGTACGTCGTGGCCTCGTTCGCGCGCACAACGGATGGCAGCGCCGCCCCGCACGACGGACAGGTCTGGTTCCTGGACCCGATCGCGCAAACGCTCACGCTGAAGGTGTGGTTCGCTTTCACGCCCAACCAGAACGTCGACGTGGACGGTCCGGACAACATCACGATCTCGCCTTACGGCGGTGTTGTGCTCGCCGAGGACGGCAACGGCCAGCAGCACATCGTCGGCGTGACCGACGCTGGCGAGACGTTTTTCTTTGCGCTCAACCAGCTGAACAACAGCGAGTTCGCCGGGCCGACGTTTTCACAGAACAAGAAGACACTGTTCGTCAACATCTACCGCCCCGGCCACGTGTTCGCGATCACGGGCCCATGGCGCAAGCATTGAGGAACACGCCTGGACAGATCCCGACGGCGGCGCTGGAACTCTTCACTGGTCCAGGGACGCATTACGAACTGGTACTTGGAATGCTGAGCTAGTCCTTCGGATGCAAGCCCTGCTCTTCGCGAACGAGCAGCAAGCCGTCGGACCAACGGCTGCACCCGGCACTGCCCGCGTTCCTACAAGTGCCCTCACGCGGGCTGCATGAAGGTTGTCCGGCGCATGGCCGACGTGGACGCCTACGTGACGGGCGTCGTCCTGGGCGTCCTGGAGCGGAATGGCCTGCGGCTGCTGGGCGGCGACGCTCACGCCGCCGACTCGGCTCGGACCCGCATCGTCGAGCTAGAGGCCAAGCTGGCGCTCACAGCGGACCAGTTCGCCGACGACATCATCACCACCGAGCAAGTGAAGCGGATCAATCACCGGCACCGCCCGCAGCTTGCCGCCGAGCGCTCGCGGCTGGCGGCTGCTCAGCCCGCCTCCGAGCTGGCCGCGTTCGCCGGGCCGGGTGTTCGCGAGGCCTGGGACGCTGCCGACGTGGAGACCAGGAAGGCGATCATCCGCCTGCTGGGCATGCGAATGACGACTCTGCGGGTCGGCCGGGCAACGGCAGGGAGTACGACAACGCCTCGGCGTGGATCGAGTGGGAGAACCCCCACTGATCCGCCTCGGAAGGGAATTCCCCGGAACCTAGCGGGTCGTGGTCGGTGTACCGGGCCCTGGTCAGTCAGGAGTAGTGAAGTAACGAGGAGTCGTGCGGCCCAATCCCGTATGGAAATCAAGCGCCCATGCTTGCGTCACGGTCGGTGATCGACCAGTCTCGGAGGCATTCCCCCTGACAGAAGGTTGATCAACATGCGCAAAGTCGCCACCACAGCATCGCTCTTGCTCGGCGCGGTCATGATCGTCGCCGCGATCGTCACCTGGATCATGATCAGCAACACCCTCTCCGACCAGCACATCACGGTCGCGGAAGACGCCAGCTGCATGGCCGGCGCAACCGTGAGCGGACCCATCAGCGCCTACTGCCAGGCCAAGGTGATCGACCACCACACCATGGAGATCACGAAGGGCAAGACCTACGCCGAACTCGACCGGGAAGATCCCCTGCGGGCAACCGCGATGAACTCGGCCTTCCTCCAGTCGTCCCTGTTCACCTCAGTCGTCGCCTTCGGCGTCGCCGCGATGGCTGCCGCGGTCGGCCTCTGCTTCATCCTGATCGGCCTCGGCATCCGCGACGTCAGCCGGGTCGTCACTCCGAATACCGGCTGATAAGGCCGAGAAGGGAGTACTCCCGTCCTAGCGGGCTGTGGGTGGGCGGTGTAACCGGGTCCGGCGCGGTGGGGGCGCGCTCCGAGCCCAGGCATGCAATTCGACAAAGGCCGGCGATGCGGCGCGCCTGGCTCCTGCTGCTGGGTTGGGCTGGTCGTCCGGGGGTTGCCGTGCCCCGCGCATGCCTCTGGTCGGTTTCCTGTTGCCCGGTTGGGGACTTGCGTCTACCCGAGTGGCCTGGGCTGCCAGCCTGTCCTGACCGGTTCACATCCTCTTGTGGTGCGGGGGAACACGGTTCTGAAGAGTTTGCGATGGCTGTCGCAGTCAAACTACCCGCCCCCACCGCAGCGTCGTACAGCGATGCCGAGCCTGCCTCCCTGTGTGCTGCGCGTCGACGCTGCTCACCTGGGCGTGAGGCACCGGCACTCCAGGCTGCTCGGTGGCCGGTGCTCCCTGCCGCCCGCGCTGACCCCGCGAGTCGCCAGCTCCGGGTCACTCGGGACATCATTAGGGACAGCGTCCCGGCGGATCACTCCCACCGCTCCGACACGCCTCCCGGAGCTGCAACCAATCGCGCCGACACCGCGAAGCTGAATCACGACCCCAAGAACTGGTTCCGGCGCCACCTGGTGACAGCCCAGGCCCATGCCATGGCCGGACAACTCCACAGCACTTTCACGGAGCAGGTACTCGCCGCTGTTGCAGCGTCCTTGGACGTGACGACATGACGGGTCCAGCCGGCCAGGTCAAGGCGCGCTCACCGATGTCATCGCCTGCCCATTCCTGAGGCGGCTCGCGCGGCCAACGCATCGAGTACCGGGATCTGTGCTGGAGGGACCTGCACATCGACAATCAGCTCATCATCGCCAACAGTGAAACCGAAGTGGAAGAAGGAACAGCACCGAGTCTCTCGGGCTGCCAGGTCGCGAGTGGCAGCCTCGATGACCGGGTCAACCGACCAACGTAGGACCGACGGCGAGACGCGCTCCTGACCTCGCAAATGCATGGTGAACAGGTCGTCGAATTCTCCGAGTCGCAACGGCTGATCCACCGTCGGCAACGTGCACGCCTCAGGAACCCAATTCGCGTCTACTCCGGTCATGGCTCCTCGCAATATGTACCTAGGGATCAAGTTGTAGATCCTGAGATCGATTGGGCCTCGGCGAGACACTTGCCCTGTGGCAGGTGACTTGGACCCATGGCCGTGCAAGGTCCGTCGACCTTGGCCTATGGCCGGAGGGCGCTGGCGAGGCTGTCCAGTGCCCCATCGACCACCCGGTAGAACGACCAGCGTCCGCGTTGTTCCCGGGCGAGCAGCCCGGCGTCAACAAGCAGCTTGAGGTGATGGGACACCGTCGGCTGAGACAGCCCGACCGGTTCGGTGAGGTCGCATACACAAGCCTCGGCGCCCTCATGCGCGGCGATGAGCGACACGAGCCGAACCCGCGTGGGATCACCAAGAGCTTTGAAGATCTGCGCGAGTCGCTCGGCCTGAGCCTGTTCGAGGACGCCACCGGTGACGGGGCTGCAGCAGGCAGCAGCTAGGTCATCTATGACCGGAAGCAAGGTGGTCGTCATGAGAATCAGTCTGCCACACTTATTGACAAACCTCGATGCATCGGGTTAGTTCGATACATCGAAGTTTGTCGATCAAGGATGGTGGAGCATGTCAGACACAGACGTTCGCGAGCAGGTTCGCGCCCGTTACGCCCAAGCGGCCGAGGCCGTGACTGGTTCCTCGTCGCGTGCGGCTCTGCAGGTCGTTGACGGTGACTCGTGTTGCTCACCGGCGCCAACTGCGACTGCCACGTCAACCGTCGGCCAGGCGTCCTGCTGCGGGAGCACCGCGGTCGACACGGACTCCGGAACCTCGCCGGCTGGCCAGGCGTCCTGCTGTGGAACCACCAATGTCGATGAAGCGTTCGGAGCCGGCTTGTACTCCGCCGACGAGGCAGGCGAAGTGCCGGCTGAGGCGCTAGCCGCAAGCTTGGGATGCGGCAACCCGATGATGGTGGCCGAGCTGAAGCCCGGCGAGACGGTCCTGGATCTGGGCTCCGGCGGCGGCATCGACGTGCTGTTGTCTGCCCGGCGAGTAGGCGAGACCGGGTTCGCGTACGGGGTGGACATGACCGACGAGATGCTGGACCTGGCTCGCGCCAACGCCACCAAGGCGGGGGCCACCAACGTCGAGTTCCGCAAGGGCCTCATCGAGGAGCTGCCGCTTGACGACGGCGTCATCGATGTCGTCATCTCCAACTGCGTCATCAACCTGTCCACGGACAAGCCGGCCGTGTTGGCCGAGATGTTCCGCGTGCTCAAGCCTGGTGGGCGGATCGGCGTCTCCGACGTCGTGGCCGAGGACGAGCTCACACCGCAGATGCGGGCCGAGCGCGGAACCTATGTCGGCTGCATCGCCGGCGCGCTGTCCCGCAAGGAATACCTCGACGGACTGGCCGCAGTCGGCTTCACCGACGCCGAGGTCACCTTCACCCACGAAGCCGCATCCGGGATGCACAGCGCCATCGTGCGTGCTGTCAAGCCCACGAGCTGATGAGCACTCCCTTGCAGTGTGACGATGCACATGCCAGACCTGTGGCTCCGGTGCTGCGCCGATGCGGTGCTGAAGCATTGGGCACAGGCGTCCTGGTCGCTGCGGTGATCGGGTCGGGCATCACGGCCACCAACCTGACCGTCGACGTCGCGGTTCAGTTGCTGGTGAACGCGCTCGCGACGGTGGCGGCACTAGGAGTTCTCATTGCGGTTCTCGGGCCCATCTCCGGTGCTCACTTCAACCCGGTAGTCACGCTGGTCGAGCTGGCACGTCGTGACCTCAAAGCCGGCGAAGCAGGCGGGTATCTCGTTGCACAGCTCATTGGCGCCTTGGCCGGAGCAGGGCTCGCGAACGTCATGTTCGGCCTGCCGATCTGGGCCGCGTCCACCCATCATCGGTCGGGTTGGGGCGTGTGGCTGGGCGAGTTCGTCGCGACCGCTGGGCTGCTGCTGACCATCGGGGCCCTGACCCGCACCGGGCGCGGGCGCCTCGGACCGATCCTGGTGCCAGCATGGATCGGCGCGGCCTACTTCTTCACGTCATCGACGTCGTTCGCCAACCCCGCGGTCTCGATCGGGCGCGCCCTCTCGGACTCCTTCGCCGGGATAGCCCCCGCGAGCCTGCCCGGCTTCATCGGAGCCCAGGTGCTCGGTGCTGCGGCCGGAGCCGCCTTGACCATCGTCCTGTTTCCCCGGACCGGCATCGCCCGGTCGCTCGACCTGCCGGAGGCCGTGCATGAACACCAGTCCTAGTCACAACGCCGCCCAGGGGCACGACGCCGACTACAACAGGATCGTCGACGATCTCTCCTATCGCTACGCCAACACCTTCACCCGGGAGCGCGTGCAAGAGATGGTGGATGCCGCTCGGGCGGCCCTGGAGCCCGTCGCCACCATCCCAACTTTCCTTCCTGTGCTGGTGGAGCGGTTCGCACGAGATCAGCTCCTCGCTGCAGCGCAGGCCAGCGGGCACGCGGCCACATCAGTCCCTGAACTCCTGTTCGTGTGCGTGCACAACGCCGGCCGCTCTCAGATGGCTGCGGCCTTGGCCCAGCACCTGTCCGCTGGCCGCGTGCACGTCCGCTCAGCAGGATCCGCCCCTAGCGGTGGCGGCATCCTGCCTACCGCGATCCAAGCCCTGGCCGAACGCGGCATCCAGATCTCCGAGGAATTCCCCAAGCCCCTCACCGACGACGTGCTGCACGCCGCAGACGTCATCGTCACGATGGGCTGTGGCGACGCCTGCCCGATCCTTCCCGGCAAGCGCTACCTCGACTGGGACGTGACCGACCCGGATGGGCAGCCCATCGAAGTCGTCCGACAGATCCGCGACGACATCCAAGGCCGGGTCACCAGCCTCCTGGCCGACGTCCTCGACAACCTCAAGTAACCCCAAAGGAAAGGGCCACCGGTGACTAACGACAAGCCCACCGTGCTGTTCGTCTGCGTCCACAACGCCGGCCGCTCCCAGATGGCCGCCGCCTACCTCACCCACCTATCCGGTGGCGCCGTCGACGTCCGCTCAGCCGGTTCAGAACCCGCCAACCAGATCAATCCGGTAGCCGCGCAAGCGATGGCTGAAGAAGGCATCGACATAACCACCGAGACCCCCAAACTCCTAGCCACCCAAGACGTCAAGGACTCCGACGTCGTGATCACCATGGGCTGCGGCGACACCTGCCCGATCTTCCCCGGCAAGCGCTACCAAGACTGGGACCTCGACGACCCCGCCGGCAAGAGCATCGATCAGGTGCGACCGATCCGAGACGAGATCAAGGCAAGGATCGCAGGGCTGCTCGCCGAGTTGATGCCCAAGGACTCTCGACCACTCACCAGGTGAAACGACTGGTGACCCGGCCCGCGAAACTAGGTCGTCCCGAGCCTGGTCCGCGTGTCCGTGTTCTCGATCAAGAGCCTCTTCGAGTATCCGTGGGCAAGCAGCCGTTCGTACGCTTCCCTGACCTCGTTGGGCATTTCCTGTGGAACTGCGAAGCCTTGGTCGGCGTAGAGCCAGATGCGCTGTGTGTCACCGACCAGCATGTTCAGGACCTTCGAGGCATCGCCGATGGTGAGGATGTAGTCCTCAAGTGGTTGTGGCCGGGAGCTGCAGATCACTTCGATCTCTGGCCAGAGCTTCTGACACGTGGCGTAGGCCCGGTGCTGCTGGTACGGGCGGGAAACGATTGTTGCCGATCCGGCGCCGCGGCCGTTGTCGCGCAGAAGCTGCCTGGTGAGCGTGAAGTTGTCACCGGTGTTCCGTGCCTCGGTTTCGGTCAGGTTTGCGTCAGGTGGGACTCCGAGCTCAATTGCGCGTTCCGTGAAGTGCACCGCCTCGCCTCGCGGAAACACATCAACCGTTGTGGGTGCATTGGCGCCGGTGAACACGATGAGCGGGAACACTCCGTGGTGGTCGAGGTCCGCCCTGTGTTCGGCTAGGCCGATGTCGTGGCTGCCGAGGCCGATGGCTACGTCCGTTGGACGGGATCGGTAGCCCATCTGGTGGTAGTCCCACAGAATCTGGGCGTCGTCGAGGTCGGCCATGTAGTTACTCCGGCATTGCGTAGGTGTAGGTCCAGGCGAAACGTGACCGGTGGACACCGTCAGCATGCTCGACCGCCAGGCCGTCGCGAGTGCCGGTGATGCGTTCCAGCACCATCACGGGTTCGCCGGCCGGCAGCTCGAGGGTCACGATCTCTTGTGGTGTGGGCATCCGAGCGTGGAAGGTCTCGGTGATGGTGTCGGGCTCGAGGCCTTGGAGAGTGAGCACTGCGAAACCTCCCCCTCGGCCAGCTGGACCTGGCGTCGGATCGACGAGTGGCGTGCTCTCGACATCACAGCGGCGGTAGTAGCTGGTGAGAATGTGGGTGGGGCTGCCCTGGTCTTTGATCAGGCGGCTGCGTCGATAGACGGGCTCGCCCGCGCCCAGGTCGAGCACCTCAGCCGTGCGGACTGGGGCGGGCACCAGGTCAACGGTCTGGGTTTGGTGAGTCGGTTCCCACGTTCGTCCGGAAGCCTCTCGGTCGGCTCCGAAGGCCACTGTGTCGCCGTACTTCCACTTGCTCTTGGCGTAGCGATCAGCTCCCAGCCGACGAAGGGGCGGTCGCTCGCGAACCACCGTTCCACGCCTTCTGATGGTGGTCACGAGACCCTCGGCCTCCAGCAGGGCGACCGCATTGCGGATCGTCCTGACATTGACTGCGAACTCGCCGGCGAGATCCGCCTGCTTAGGCAGCGTCGCCCCAGCCGGGTACTTGCCCGTCTGGGTGAGCTCGCGCAACTGGTGCGCGACCTCGCGGTAGCCGGCAGCCGCACGTGGGCCAGGTCAAGCTATCGGCGCTCACTCTGCCCCACGTGCGGCAGCAAGCATGTCGGGCTGGCCTCGCGTGGCCTTTCGGTGAGTAGCCGACGGATTGCACACACGCAGTTCTGCGCTCTGTCTGGCAGAAGCCCTTCGGGAACAGCTAGTCGAGCGCAACGTTGCGGCGCTGGTGAGGCTGCGTCAGGAGCATCGCGACGAGGTCATGCCTGGTCTCCTGGGGAGGCTGGCCGTTTCTTGGCGGCGGCATGCGATAAGCGCTGGTATGCGGCACACAAGCGCCTCGCTACTGCTGGCGTAGCGCGCGTCCCGCCACGGATTGTCATGGAGATCCTCGGGTCACTCGCAGCGGTCGATGACGATGGACCTCTACAGCCACGTGATGCCGACGGCGCTAACCGAGGCTGCGGGTGCGGTAGAGCCGGCGCCGGAAGGAAGTTGAGCCCCACGTTGCTGCACTGGTTGCAGGACGAACGCTCTGAGAAGCCGCACTCCGATGGCCATCAGGCCTCTGACCTGCGAGAACGTGGCGCGCTCGGCAGGATTCGAACCTGCAACCTTCTGATCCGTAGTCAGATGCTCTATCCGTTAAGCTACGAGCGCATTCGGGGGCTCAGCCTACCGGTCGGCCCCGACGGGCCACAATCGACCGAGCACGCAACGCGAGTCCTACTTGCCCGGCCACTCCCCGGTCCACCGCTGGAACGCGTAGGCCCCGCCGCGGTCGACGGCAGCCTTCACGGTCGCGAAGATCGCGCCCTCCAGAGCAGCCGCCACCAGGATCTTGGGCCAGCTGTGCTCCGCCTGCAGCGCGTCGGGCGCTTCGTCCTCGCGATCGACCAGCTTCCAGATCTGCTTGAACAGCGCGCCTGCGGCCAGGCCGCCGAGGATGCTGCCGACGATGCCGATCGGCCGGTACGCCAGCGCCGCCGCCTTGCTCGTGTCCTGCTCGGTGCTCGTTACTCATGATGGTCCCTTCGAGGGCTCTTGGTCCTGCAGTTGCCCGTCCTCGTCGGCCGTTCGGTTCGTTCGGCCGAAGCGCTGGCGGAGGTCTCGGGCTTGCTCGGTCAGCTTTCTCAAGGCCGCCTGCGTCTTGCGCGCCTTACGGTCGTCCCGCACCGGTAGCTGCAATTCCTCTTCGCTGTCCATGCCGGCCTGCAACTGTCGGGCGCGTTCGAGCTCGGAGTCGAACTCGGCGCCGAACAGCAGCGCTAGATTGCCCAGCCAGAGCCACAGCAGGAAGATGATGACTCCGGCCAGCGAGCCGTATGTCTTGTTGTAGTTGGAGAAATTCGATACGTACATGCCGAAACCCAGCGAGGCGACAATCCAGATAAGGATGGCAACCAATGCGCCGGTGCTCATCCAGCGGAACTTCGGCTGTCGCACGTTGGGCGTGGCGTAGTAGAGGATCGCGACGATGATCACGACGAGCAGGAGCAGTAGCGGCCACTTCGCGATGTTCCACACGGTGACTGCCGTCTCACCCAGCCCGACCACGTCCCCGATCGCCTCGACGACTGGTCCGGTCAACACAAGGCTCAACGCCGCGAGCGCCACCAGCGCCAGCACAACGACGGTGACCAGCAGGTTGTGCGGGCGCAGCTTCCACATCGGCCGGCCTTCACGCACCTCGTAGATGCGGTTCAAGGTCCGGCCGAATGCCCCGACGTATCCCGAGGCCGACCAGATGGCACCGACCACGCCGACGACCAGGCCGATTCCTGAACCAGGACTGGTGGACAGCTGGTCGAGCGTTGTGCGGAGTGTGTCCAGCGAGCCGCCCGGTGCGAGCTGCTCCGCCATGTCCATCAGGGCGTCGACGGTCTCCTCGCCGTTGCCGAACACGCCGAGGACCGAAACCAGGGCGACGAACGCGGGGAACATCGACAGCACGGCGTAGTACGTCAGCGCTGCCGCCATGTCGGTGCACTGGTCGTTGGAGAACTCCTTGACCGAGCGCCTCAGTGCGTACTTCCACAGCGTGGCGTTGAGCTTGGCCGGCGAGTCGGGCTTGGCCGGGTGATCAGGGTCTGGCGCGTCGGTGTCGGCGCGGAGGGTGTCGGCTCCGCTCACCGCAGACCGCGGACCAGGACGATCACTGCCCCGACGAGGAACACTCCTGCGGCCAGCTGAAACTCGGTGCGCTTGAAGAACGGGACCGACTCCACCAGAAGAGCACCGTCGTCGGTGACCGAGTACGTCGCGCCGCTGATCCGGCTGGACGGACGACCATGCCGGGCAGGCCCAGCGGTGATGCCATCGGGTCCAGCGTCGTCGTTCCCGGGCGTGGCGTTCTCGCGCAGTTGGGCCGCCACGTCTGCGACCTGTCCAGCGGCTTCGCGGGCCTTGACCTTGCTTGCCTGCGCGACATTCTCGACCCGATCCGCTGCCGTGCCGGCCACGCCGGTGATCGTCTCCTTGACCTTCCCAGCAGCACCGGCAGCGCGCCCGGCGGCACCGTGTGCCGCGTCGGCCACGTTGTCCCGGACGTCATGCACAGCGCCCCGCGCCTGCGCGCCGACGTCGAACTTCGACGCCAGTGCGTCGACCGTGGCCGCGAGCTGGGCCCTCGTGCTCTCGATGTCGGCCTGGATCTCCTCCGGGCCGGCGTCCGGCCCCGGGCTGGTGGTGTTGCTCATCGGTGGCCTGCTTCCTTGATCTCGGCGACATCCGCCTTCACGCTGGCCACCGTCCGTTCCGGAACCGGCTTGGCCTGTTGAACTTCCTTCTTTCCCACCAGCGCAGCTATGCCCGCGATGAGCAGCAGCGCGGCCATGACGATCAGTGCCGCGAGCCAGCCGTCGACGACGAGACTCAGCCCGAGGATCGCGGCTGCGACGCCCGCGCCGATGGCATAGAAGGCCAGCAGCCCAGCGGTCGAGAATGCGCCGATGCCCTTGCCGGCGTGCTTGCCCTTCTCGGCAAGCTCCGCCTGCGCAAGGCGCATCTCGGAACGCACCAGCCGCGAGAACTGCTCCATCGCACTGCTGATGAGCTCACCCACGCTTGCATCCGACGACGTCTGACCGTCGTCGATACGTACGCGCGTGCTCTGGCTGACTGCTGACTGATTCGGCCCTCGGCCGGTCAGGTCAGACGCCACCAGTACCGCCGGTCGTGCCAGAGGCGTTCATCCGCGTAGCGGTGCTGTCCTGGTCCCCGTTCGTGGCCGCCGCGGCGTCGCCGCCGGCGTCGTGACCCGTGGCCGGACCGGAGTCATCCGTGCCTCGTGACGCCTTGGCCTTGAGCTTCTCAGCCACGATCGGCGCCTGCTCCTTCACGGTTTCGGTCGCCTGCTGGACCTTCTCCTGCACCTTGGGGTCCTTCCATGCCTGCTTGGCCTTCCCCGTGAGCACGGCGAGCTTGGCGCGGCCGTTCTCGGTCCCAACGAGGTACCCGACAGCGGCACCGACTACCAACAGAAGCTTCTTCATGGCGACGACCTCATCTCTTCGGCGGCCCGGATGGCTGGGGGCCGCACCTTCACTGAGCGGACCACCTTACGCGGTACGAGGGGGCCGTTCGGACCGGCCTGGTCTCCGCCCGACGACCAGCCGCTGACGATGCGAGCCATGCCGAAGCTTACGTTGTAGGGTTTCGCGCGACACGGGGCCAGCTCGTTGTAGCGAAAGCCCCAGCGTGCTGAGCTTCACGGCGGGCTAAATGACGACGACATTGGTCGACTGGAAAGGGGCCATACCATGGAGATTCGTTGGCAGTAATCATCGTGGCGGGCATCATCATCGGTCTTCTCGGGCGGTCGATCGCACCTGGCGACAAGGACAACATTCCGATCGTGGCTGACGATCATCGTTGGCATCGCTGGGAGTCACTCATCGGCTTCTGGATCGCAGGACTTCTCGGAGTCGGCGGCAACGGGAGTCGGAATCGACTGGCTGCGCTGGATCATAGCCTGGTGGTCGCCATCGTCTTGGTGATGATCACCTCTGTGCTGTTGTCGAGGCGCGGAAAGTCGACCACCGCCGTCTGAGAACGACGCGGATCGAAGCCCAAGCGGTCTGAGTCCGCAGACCAGCACGAGCCGGCCCCGGCGAGCTCCCCGCTCGCCGGGGCCGATTCCTGTCACGGGGTCGCATCGTTGCCACCAAGACTTGACTCGTTCCAGAAAGCGGTGTCTGCTGTCGCAGTGCCTGACCTGCTGGAACGCCCGCCTCGAAGCCGGGAAGAGCTGGCGACCACGTTGCGCGACGCCGGCCTTCGCGTGACCGGTCCTCGAGTCGCCGTCCTGGCCACCGTCTTCGAAACGCCCCACCTCGATGTCGACGCCATCGCCGCCGCTGTGCGTGGTGGTGACCTCGGGAAGGTCTCGACCCAGGCGGTGTACGACGTGCTCCGCGCACTCGTGGCAGCGGGACTCGTGCGCCGGCTCGAGCCGGCCGGATCGCCCACCCGCTACGAAGCCAGGGTCGGCGACAACCACCATCACCTGGTCTGCCGCGACTGCGGGCGGATGGTCGACGTCGACTGCGCCACCGGGTCGGCGCCGTGCCTGGAACCGTCGGACGCCGCGGGCTTCGACGTCGACGAGGCCGAGGTCACCTACTGGGGCCGGTGCCCCGAGTGCGCGACCGAACCCATTCCCCACTGATCCAAGCCAGATCGAAAGAAGCATCAGCCAGTTCGGAAGGAAGCAGATGAGCGAGACCCAGGACCAAGTCACCTCCAACGCGCAGGGCGTGGACCCGGCCGGCTGCCCGGTCGCGCACGACTCCGTGACCTCACACGGCAGCGAGAGCGAGAACCCGGCGATCGACTCGCCGACCCCCAAGACCGGCGGCCGTCCACACACGAACAAGGACTGGTGGCCCCACCAGCTCGACCTCGCGGTGCTGCATGCCCAGTCGTCCAAGAGCAATCCGCTGGGCGCGGACTTCAGCTACGCCGAGGAATTCGCGAAGCTCGACGTCGAGGCACTCAAGCAGGACATCGTCGAAGTCCTCACCACATCGCAGGACTGGTGGCCGGCTGACTTCGGCCACTACGGCGGTCTGATGATCCGGCTGAGCTGGCACGCCGCAGGCACGTACCGCATCCACGACGGCCGCGGTGGGGCCGGCGACGGTAGCCAGCGGTTCGCCCCGCTCAACAGCTGGCCCGACAACGCCAACCTCGACAAGGCCCGCCGGCTGCTGTGGCCGGTCAAGGAGAAGTACGGCCAGAAGATCTCGTGGGCCGACCTGCTCGTGCTGGCCGGCAACGTCGCCTTGGAGTCGATGGGGTTCAAGACCTTCGGCTTCGGCTTCGGTCGTGAAGACGTCTGGGAGCCCGAGGAGATCATCTGGGGTCCGGAGGACACCTGGCTGGGTGAGCGCTACATCTCCGACGCGGAGATGGCGCCCGAGGTCGGCGCGACCGAGATGGGACTCATCTACGTGAACCCGGAGGGTCCCCGCGGCAGCGCGGACTTCCGGGCGGCAGCCCACTTCATCCGGGAGACCTTCGCCCGGATGGCGATGAACGACGAGGAGACCGTCGCCCTCATCGCCGGCGGCCACACCTTCGGCAAGACCCACGGGGCCGGGATCGCCGACGATCACGTCGGTCTGGAGCCCGAGGGCGCACCGATCGAGGCGCAGGGCCTCGGCTGGCTGAGCACCTATGGCAACGGCAAGGGCGCTGACACGATCACCAGCGGCCTCGAGGTGACGTGGACCGACAAGCCGACGCAGTGGAGCAACCGGTTCTTCGAGATCCTCTTCGGCAACGAGTGGGAGCTCACGACGAGCCCGGGCGGCGCGAAGCAGTACGTCGCGAAGGACGCCGAGGCGATCATCCCGGACCCGTTCGACCCGTCCAGGAAGCACAAGCCGACGATGCTCACGACCGACCTGTCGCTGCGCTTCGATCCTGCGTACGAGCAGATCTCCCGCCGCTTCCTGGCGAACCCCGACGAGTTCTCGCTGGCCTTCGCCAAGGCCTGGTACAAGCTGCTGCACCGCGACATGGGTCCGGTCAGCCGCTTCCTGGGACCGTGGGTTGCCGAGCCGCAGTTGTGGCAGGACCCGGTGCCGGCCGTCGACCACGAGCTCGTGGGTGAGGCCGACATCGCCGCCCTCAAGACGAAGGTGCTGGAAACCGGCCTCACGACCGCCCAACTGGTCTCCACCGCCTGGGCCGCCGCCGCGAGTTTCCGCTCCACGGACAAGCGTGGCGGGGCCAACGGTGCCCGGATCCGGCTCGAGCCCCAGCGCAGCTGGGAGGTCAACGAGCCCAGCGAGCTCGCGTCGGTCCTGTCCACCCTCGAAGGCATTCAGCGGGAGTTCAACGACTCAGGCGGCGCCAAGATCTCCCTCGCCGACCTGATCGTGCTGGCCGGTTCGGCCGCCGTCGAGAAGGCGGCGCGCGACGCCGGGGTCGAGGTGACCGTGCCGTTCCATCCGGGCCGCACCGACGCCACTGCGGAGCAGACCGACGTCGAGTCCTTCGCGGTCCTCGAGCCGCGCGCCGACGGGTTCCGCAACTACCTGCGTCCCGGCGAGAAGGCTCGGCCTGAGGAGTTGCTCCTCGAGCGTGCCTACCTGCTCGACCTGACCGCACCCGAGATGACCGCCCTCATCGGCGGCCTGCGCTCGCTCGGGGCCAACTTCGGCGGTGCCCAGCACGGCGTCCTCACCGACCGTCCCGGAGTGCTCACCAACGACTTCTTCACCAACCTGCTCTCCCCGGGCACCACGTGGAAGACGTCGGAGTCCGACGAGCACGTGTACGAGATCCGCGACGTGACCACCGATGAGGTGAAGTGGACCGCGACCGCGGTCGATCTCATCTTCGGGTCCAACTCCCAGCTACGAGCCCTCGCGGAGGTCTACGCCAGCCGGGACGCCCGGGAGAAGTTCGTGGGCGACTTCGTCGCGGCCTGGACCAAGGTGACTGAACTCGACCGGTTCGACCTCGCCGTTGGGTCGGCGCGGTAGCCCGAAGCACCACACGACGAGGACGGGCAGGCCGCCGCGGATACGGTCAGACCCTTCGCACGAGGATGTCCCTGACCCGGGAGATCACAAGGAGTTCGACATGCCGCCGGCAGCCCTGCCCGCCCTCGATCAGCTTCCGGTCGAGCCCGACCTGCCCGACCCGCTCGCGGCCTCGGCCGTCGACGGACCGGTCACCACTCCGACCGAGTGGGTGGCGCGTCGTCAACGGCTGCTCGCGCTGCTGCGCCACTACGAGTACGGGGTTCCCCCGGCGCCGGTGGCCTTCAACCGCAGCGTGCGATTCCGGGACGACGCCGCATTCGGCGGCAACGGCACGCTCGCAGAGGTCGACCTGCTGATCGGGTCGGCACCCAAGCCGATCCGGGTTCTGGTCGCGCTGCCGCCAGGCTTCGCCGATGGACTGGTGAAGCGTCCCGTCTTCGTCGGCGTGAACTTCGTCGGGAACCACACGTTGATCGATGACGAGCGCGTGGCCATCCCGGACCAGGTACCCGATGGCTATGGGCCGGTCCCTGGTGATCGGGGCAGCCTCCCGAGGTCCTGGCCGCTCGCCGACATCACCGCGGCCGGTTGTGCGGTTGCCACGTTCTACGCCGGTGATCTCGACATCGACGACCCTGACGTGCGCGACGGCGGGATCCGGCCCTGGTTCGACGATCTGCCAGGTTTGGATGCGAGTGCCCCGCCTGGCTCGCTGACCGCGTGGGCATGGGGTCTCAGCCGCGTGGTCGACTACGTGATCCAGCAGCCGCAGATCGCTGCCCAGTCGGTGGTCGCCGTCGGACATTCGCGCTTCGGGAAGGTGGCGATGCTGGCGGGAGCGACCGATGCCCGGATCGATGCCGTGATCGCACACCAGGCTGGAGCGGGCGGAACGTCTCCCTTGCGGAGCAACGACCCAGGTGCGGAGAAGCCATCGCACCTCGCGGCGAGCTTCCCGCACTGGTTCACGCCGGCCTTCTCGACGCTCGCGGAGGACCCCGAACGCGCGCCGTTCGACCAGCACACCCTGCTCGCACTGGCTGCTCCCCGACCGGTGCTGTTCAGCAACGCCGTCGAGGATGCCTGGGCCGATCCGGTCGGACAGCTGGCAGTCCGCGCTGCCGCCGAACCGGTCTACGCGGTGGTCGATCCCCGCTACGAGCCGTTCGAGCAACCCACGCCCGACGAGCTCCCGGCCGCCGGGAGCCACCTGCGCGGTCGGGTGGAGTGGAGCCTGCGCGAGGGCGGGCACAGCGTCACCGACGAGGACTGGGTGGGCTTCCTCGACTTCGTCCAGCGCCAGGTGCCGTTGACGCCGAAGGAGTAGGTAGAGGCTGCGTCACTCGGGCAGAAGTGGCCGCCAGAACCTCATTTCGCCGGTCTGAACGGCTCCCAGACGATCTAGTGGCCACTTCTGCCCGACGACCGAGGCACATCGGCGAGCCGGCGATTCGGGGCTTGGGGCGGAGGTGGCGGGATTTGAACCCGCGATGGGCTTTAAGACCCAAACCCGCTTAGCAGGCGGGCGCCATAGACCGGACTAGGCGACACCTCCAAGGCCGGGCAAGCCTAGCGGCGCCCCGTAGGGCGGCCAAACGCTTCCAGCCGACCGGGATGACCTCTCCGGCCGGGCCGCCGACGGCCCTGCAGTGACCGCCCGACGCCTGAAAAAGTGGGTCGTCACCGCGCGTGAGGTTCAATTGCGGCGTGCCCGACCAGACGCCAGGACCTATGGGGCCGAGGCACAAATCCCAAGAGCAGCCCACCGACAGCCTCCGTCGGTGCCTGTTGTTGACGCTGGCCAGCGCGGTCCTACCGGGCAGCGGGCTGCTGGCGACACGGTATCGGCGGTACAGCTGGTTTCTCCTGCCGTTCGGGATCCTGGCGTACGGCTTCGTCATCTGGGCGGCCACGGTTGGGCAGCCGACGGTGCGCCACTGGCTGGTCGTACCCAGCTCGCTGCAAGTGATCCGGTACGTCCTGATAGCAGCCGCGGTCGTCTGGCTGACCTCCGTGGTGGCCACCTACGTGCTCACGCGCCCTCGCGACCGCGGGCTCCTTCGGGCCGGCACCGCCGTCTTGGTGACCGGTCTGCTTGCAGCCATCGTGGTGTTCCCGTTCGCGGTCGGGGCCCGCTACGCCGCCGATCAGCGCAGCCTCATCACCGCTGTGTTCGGCAACGACTCGGACTCCCTCACCGCCAAGAAGAGCGGCACGATCGACTACGGCAAGATCCAGAAGGCCGACCCGTTCGCCGGCCAGCCACGCTTGAATGTGCTGCTGCTGGGTGGCGACGGTGGTTCCGACCGCGAAGGCGTGCGCACCGACACCATGATCGTCGCGAGCGTGGACACCAGGACCGGCAACACCGTGCTGCTGAGCCTGCCCCGCAACCTCCTGCACGTCCCCCTGCCGCCGAACACACCGCTGTCGAAGGCGTACGGCCCCGAGTTCTTCGGGCCCGGACCCGAAGGCAACTGGATGCTCAACGCGATGTACCGATTGGTGCCGGCCGATCACCCAGAGATCTACGCGGGCTCTGACAATCCGGGCGCGGACGTGCTGAAGGTGACGATCGGCCACGCCCTCGGCATCAAGATCGACTACTACGCACTCGTCGAGCTGTCCGGCTTCAAGAAGATGGTCAACGCCCTCGGCGGCATCGATCTCAACATCAACTACCGCATTCCGGTGGGCGGCGACACCGATCGCGGTATCGCTCCGGACCGCTATCTCGAGCCAGGACCGGCCCAGCATCTCAATGGCGAGGACGCGCTCTGGTACGCGCGCGGCCGGTATGGCGTGGTCGGTGGCGACTACTCGCGGATGGACCGCCAGCGCTGCTTCGTCAGTGCGATGGTGGCCCAGGCTGATCCCGCGACGGTGTTGACTCGCTACCAGCAGATCGCGTCGGCGACCAAGGAACTGCTCGTCACCGACATTCCGTCGACGCTCCTGCCCGCACTCGTCGACCTGGGCATCAAGGTCAAGAGCGCGAAGCTCACCAGCGTGGTCTTCACGCCGGCGGTGTACGAGTCGTACAGCAATCCCAACTACGAGGTCATCAGGAGCAGAACGGCGCAGGCGATCGCCCGGTCGGAGCGGACCACGGAGCCGGCTCCGGACGCGGCTCCGAGGACGACCGCCACGCCGACCGCCACACCCACCGCGAAGCCGGGCGCCAATCCCCTCGCGACCGACGCCGAGCAGTGCGCCTACAAGCCGGTCACGGCGGCGGACTAGGCCCGACTGGGTTGCTGCGTCGTCACGCCGACCGCCGGTTCGTGACAGCGAGCGCGTTGAGTGACGTTGGTGCCCGGTCGTTTCGCGGTGCGGGAGCACCTAACCGGCGCCTGGTGGGAGTCGGGCTCGGTTCGGAGGCGGCACCAGCGCAGCGTCAGTCGGACGACTCCCAGGGCGCCGACTCGTCCATCTTGGCGTAGTACTTGGCCAGGTGGCTGCGGACGCGATCGATGTCCTTCTCGGGCAGGTCGACGCCACCCCGGGAGCCCTGCATCACCGCAGCGGCCGCCATCACCCCACGCGGGACGGCCTGCAGCTTGCCGCCGATGACGTCGGCGATCAGCAGCTTGTAGGCGGTGAAGTTGGTCTTCTTCTCGGCGTCGTACCAGACGTGTGCGTCGCGGTACTTCTCGTTCGGCTCGTCCTCGGCGTCGGCCCAGCGACGGACCCGCTTCTCCGCGGCGTCGCCGTCCCACTCCCGGTCGCGATCGGCGAGCGGAAAGTCCCCGAATGCGGTCACTGCCATGTGGCTCGGACTCCTCTGCGTTCGACGCGTCGAGTGGGCGCAATCTGTTGCCTGCGCGGGGGCGGGCTCTAGGCAACAGTTGGTGCCCACTCGACGGGCTGGCTGGTGGCCGCAGACCCTAGTGCGGAGTCAGTCCCGGTCGGCGTCGGCCTCTGCCTGCTCCAGGGTGCGGTAGCCGTTGGCGGCATCGAGGCGCTGCTTGACCGCGTCGGCGAACTCGGCTCGTGTGCCCGACAGGTGCCGGGTGGCCAGGGAGACGCCGGTGCCATCCGCTCGCTGCAGGAGCAACTCGCCGTCGTCACCGAAACGGATCTGCTCGACGCCCTGCCAGGACCCCTTGCGGCTGCGACCGATCATCGGGCGAGCCAGCCAGCCCTCGTCGGTGAGCAGCAGGCAGGCCCGCTTCCCTCCCACAGCGAGCTGACCCGCCACCGCCAAGACGAAGCCGGCCACAAGCAACAGCGCGCCGGGGATGGCGAGCCACCGCGCCTTGTCCGGCACGATGAGCACTCCGAGCATCACCAGGAGGATGCCGGTGAACGTCACGATCATCGCGAGCCCGAAGAAGCTGGTGAGGTAGAGCCGGGTCACGCCGAACCTGGTGACCTCCTCGCGTCCAGTCGGAGTCGGCGGCTTTCGAGCCGGTCGACGGTGTGCCTGCGCTGGAGCCGGCCGACGGAGTGGTGTCGTCGGGCGAGGGATCAGGACTGGAGCCGGTACTCGAGGTCGGGGAGGCGGGCATGGTGCCGAGTCTGGCAGCGCAGCGACCCGTGGTCGAAACCCGGAACCGTGGGCGCGTGCTGCTCGAGGTGACGATCGTGCTGACGGTGACGCTGGGAATGTCGGGCTGGCAGTCGGTGCTCGACCTGGTCGAGGCATATCTGCAACCCGAGCCGATCTCCGCGCAGGCCGCCCCGCTGGTCCGGCCGCTCAGCTGGGAACCGTGGATCGACCTTGCCCGCCAGCTCGCCTGGGTGGTGACGAACCTGGCCTGGGGTGCCATGGCGCTCTACCTGCTCGTCATCACTGGCACGCGCCTCGCCCGCGTCGGGCTGGACCGCACCCAGCCGATGCGCGACGTCGTGCGCGGCGTCGTCCTGGCCGCCGCGATCGGGATCCCCGGTATCGGGGTCTACTTCGCCTTCCGCGCGGCCGGCCTGGCCCTGGAAGTCCAGCCGAGCACGCTGGACGCCCACTGGTGGACGGTTCCGGTCCTGCTGTCCGCGTCGCTGGCCAACGCGTTCGTCGAGGAGTCGATTGTCGTGGCCTACCTCGCGACGCGACTCCGGCAGGCGGGCTGGCAATGGCCAGCCGTGATCATGGCCGGCTGCCTGCTACGTGGGAGCTACCACCTCTATCAGGGATGGGGAGGCTTCTTCGGCAACATCGCGATGCAGTTGATCCTGCTCGCCGCCTGGCTGCGCACCCGCCGGCTGGCGCCGCTGATCGTCGCTCACTTCGTCATGGATGCGACCGTCTTCGTCGGCTATGCGTTCCTTGCTCCGCACGTCGGCTGGCTGTGAGACGCCCTATGCCGTCGTCAGGCGCCGGTGAGGTGCGCCGGCACCCGGTCGTTTCCCGCGCCCGCGTGCCTGAGCGGCGCTTCGCTGTCTAGACGGGCAGGCTCGGGGCACGGCCGGGGTGCGGGATCATGACCTCGTCGGCTCCCGCGGCAATCACCTCGGCCGGCAGCCTCGGGTCGTAGCCGTCGGGCGGGGTGTCCTTGATCCCCGAGGGCAACGGCACAGGTCCGTCGAGCAGCGGGTCGCCGGTGCATTTCATGTTCTCGGTCAGCTCAGCCGAGAGCTGGGCGAGGACGCCCGCGTAGTCGCAATCCTCAACCAGGTTGACGGTTTCGTTCGGATCGAACAGCGTGTCGAAGAGCTCCTCCCCTGCCAGCAGGTGGTCGGCATAGCCGTTGTCGACCCACAGCTTCTTCGACAGCGAGTTGTCGATATTGGGAAGGACCGGTGTCCGCCGCTCGTCGTAGCGCCGCGAGTACCGGTACCGGTCGGTGCGGATGGTCCGCTTGGGCTCGTAGGACGCGTGATAGGTGACCTCCGCGAAGACGCGGTCACGGATCCGGGCGGAGGGGTCGTCGGTGAGGGGCAGCATCGACGTGCCTTGAAGCCAAGCAGGCTTGGGGATTCCGGCCAGTTCGCAGATGGTGGGATAGAGATCCATCTGACTCACCAGCGAGTCTGACTCCTGACCTCCGGCGAATCCCCCAGGCCCACGCACGATCAGCATGACCCCGTGGCCTCGGTCGGTGAGGGTGCACTTCATGGCCGGCATGGCCACACCGTGGTCGGTCGTGATGATGAGCAGGGTGTCGGCGGTCTGGCCCGCGGCCTCGACGGCGTCGATCACGGTGCCCATTGCGGTATCGGCGACGCGCGCAGCCGCGGCGAACGAGCCCATCTCCGCGCGCGTGTCCAGCGTGCTCGGCATCGTGGGCGCCGGTGCCACCGGCAGGTCGGCGTCGGGCGGATAGCCGAAGAGGTACTCGTTGATCGACATCGTGTGCGTCTCGATGAAGCCGACCGAGAGGAAGAACGGCTGGTCGGGATTGTCCTCGCAGTGACGCCGGACGAAGTCCGCTCCGGCCTGCGCAGTCTCCGGGGCGAGGCGGCCGTCGCCGAGGAAGTCCGTATAGCCCAACCCGGCAACGACATCTGGTGTCTGTCTGCTGACATGCTGCACTCCGACCATCGCTGTCCGATAGCCGGCGTCGCGCAGTGTGGTGGCGAGATGCTGCGACGGATCGTGCAGCTGCCAGCCACGGTGGGCGAGGCCGTACATGCCCGCGTTGTGCGGGAGCTGGCCGGTCAGGAGCGCCGCGCGACTCGGTGAGCACGTCGGTGCCGCCGAGAACGCCTGGTGGAACACCATCCCCTCACGGGCGACCTGATCCATGCGCGGCGTGGGGATCCGCTGGCCATAGGGACCGACGTGCCGGCCGGAGTCGTGTGTGTGCAGGTAGACGACGTTCGGTGCGCGAGTCACGCATTCGAGAATAGGGACGACTAACGTTCGGCGGGCCGGAAAGCCGACCCACAAGACCGCAGGGGGCCAAACAGATGACCGGATCGGATCCGTACGCGGGCGTCTGGACGCTTCAGGACCGCGGTCGCGCGCCGAGCACCGTCCGGCTCGCCGTTCTGCTGATGTTCGTCGGTGCAGTCGCCGCGCTGGTGGGCATCGGGGTCACGCTCACGAACATGGACCACATCCGCGAGCTGTTCGAGAACACCGTCCCCAAGATGGAACCCGACAAGATCGACAACGCGACCACCTTCGCGATCGTCGAACAGATCGTGCTCAATGCCCTACGCGCCGCGATCTGGGTGGTGCTGGCCCTCTTCGTGCGCCAGGGGCGGCAATGGGCCCGCGTCGTCTCGACTCTGGCGGCCCTGGTCGGCGTGGCCCTGATCCTGCGCAGCATCGGGGAGACCCAGGAGATCGGGGCGATGATCGCCGGCTGGGGACAGGTCGCGTGCGGCGTGCTGGCGGTCGTTCTGATCTGGCTGCCACCGTCGATGCGCTGGTTCCGGCCGCGCCAGGTCGTCGGTTTCGCCGCCCTCGACCGGTAGGCCGCCGCGAACACCAGCGCCAGACAGGCACCAGCCAGCCGGGTCGGCCCGACGTATGCCCATATGTCCGGATCCGGGCGTCGCGGCTGCATGTTTGGCGTCGACGTCGAGCCGTGAGCCGAAGCCGTCGATCAGCCCGGCTGACCTCAGCGCACGGATCGCCGGTGCGACCTCGCTCCCGAGCAGCGCGATAGCGCGCAATGCCTCAGCCTGCTCAGGGCCGGCATGGCCGAACTGGAGCAGGACCTCGTCGCAACTGCAGACAGCCGGATCGGCGAGCAGGGTCTCGACGACCTTCGCGGGCGCACCGAACGCACCAAGGCCGGCGTCGAGATACTCCTCCAGCGTCCACGGCTCCTGGCCGTCGCGGGCGCGAGCCCGGTTGATCTGGCCGACCTGGAACGTGAGCTCGTCGCCGATCTCCGCGGCCACGTCGCCGACCGTTGGATACACCAGCCGCGACAACGCGACCCGGCCACGGAAGTCGGGCGGGCAGGCCGCCCGATACCGGTCGATCGTCTCGGCCTGCTCGGCGGCAATGACGCCGGGCGCGAGCTTGGGCAGCAGCAGGTGGCATCGCTGACCTGCAGCCTGCTCGGCCCGTTCCGCGGAGAACACGCCCTGCCACAGCGGGACGCTGGTCCCGGGCGGCCAGATCCGGTGACCGTGCGGAAGCTGGTCCCCCGCAAGGGATGACTGCAGGACGGCGAGGTGCGTCGCCATCAGTTCGGACCTGTCCTCCGGAGCCACGCCCAGCTCGGCGAACACGGCCGGTTCGGTCCCGGAGCCCAGGCCGAGTTCGAGCCGCCCGCCCGAGAGCACCTGCAGCACGGCCGCGTCCTCGGCCAGGCGAAGGGCCGGCTCGGCCGGCAGCACCACCACCGCTGTGCCGAGACGGATGCGGTCCGTTCGCCCGGCCAGAGCCGTGAGGAACAGCAGCGGCGACGGAAGCCGACCCGTCACGATGCCGGCCGATTCGGCGAAGTGGTGCTGCGCCACCCACGCCGAGTCAAGCCCGACCTGTTCCACCGCGACCAGCTGGGCCAGGGTGTCGCGCAGCAGGTCGGCGGCCGGCCGATCCGCACCCAGGTAGGCGAAGAAGCCGACGGCAGGCACGGACGGCATCGTAGGAGCCGCGGGCAGATGGCAGGGTGAGGGCCATGGAGCGCTACACGACCGTCCACGAACTCCTCCGGCACGAACTGGCCCAACGGGCCGAGTCGGGGTTCGAGATCAGCCGGATCGCCGAGGCCGCCGGCGACATCGAGTCGCTCAGCCAACCCGAGGCTGCCGGGCTCCTGGACCGCCTCGCGGTCGCGCCACCCGTTCAGGACTGGCCGTATGTGGAGCCGTCCGATCTGGCCGACATCGAAGCCGAGTGGCCGGACGGCGGGCCGAAGGACGCGGACTCCCTCCCAGCCGACGTGGACGAGCGGATCGCCGGTGGCTGGCGCGGCCGTGTCTCCGGCAACTGCCTGGGCAAGCCCGTCGAGCAGGGGCACCGCGATCTGGATCGGCTCAAGGGCTACCTGGTCGCGACGGGGAACTACCCGATCAGCGACTACGTCAGCGAGCTGACGCCCAACGACCAGGAGATCAGGCTGGGCAGCCCCGGTGCCGTCAAGGGCGCGATCACCGCGGTGCCGCGCGACGACGACGTCGACTACACGATCCTCACCCTGCACCTTCTGGAGCGCTTCGGTGCGGGGCTGACCACGGGCGACGTCGCCCAGTCCTGGCTGGACCTGCTGCCCTATCACGCCACCTACACAGCGGAACGGGCCACGTACCACAACCTCGTCGCCGGCCTGGCTCCCGAAGTGGCGGCCTTCCCGGACAACCCGTACCGAGAGTGGATCGGCGCGCAGATTCGCGGTGACCTCTACGGGTTCGTCCACCCCGGTCGGCCGGCGGCTGCGGCCCGGATGGCCTATCGCGACGCCCGGCTTTCGCATGTGGCGAACGGCATCTACGGCGAGATGTGGGTTGCCGCGTTCGTGGCCGCAGCGTTCACCAGCCCCACCATCGCCGACGCCTTCGACGTGGCTCTCACGGTGGTGCCGGGTCGGTCCCGGCTGGCCGAAGCCCTTCGCTGGGTCAGGGCGGAACAGCTGGCCGGCAAGGGCTTCGAGCGGCTCGCCCGGGACGTGCACACCCGCTACGCCGACCTCCATTGGGTGCACACGGTGAACAACGCCGCGATCCTGTCGACCGCACTGCTCACGTCCGGCGACGACTTCACCACGGCCATCGGCCAGACCGTCGCGGGCGGCCTCGACACCGACAGCAGCGGAGCCAACGCAGGTGCGATCGCCGGCGTGTTCGCCTCCGATGCCGGAGTTCCCGCACACTGGACCGAACCATTCGGAGACCTGGTGCGCAGTGCCCTGTTCGGCTTCGACAAGCTCGCCCTGTCGGATCTGATTCGCCGAACCCAGGTCCTCGCCACGACCTTCGCGACGGAGAACGCGTGACAGCACAGACCATCCTCGGCCCGGTTGTCATCGGCGTCCTGTTCATTGCCGGTGGCCTGGTCATGCTGGTGATCGCCACGCGGATTCGGGCCGGCAAGCTGCCGCGCAATCGGTGGGCGGGGATGCGAACCTCCGCAGCGATGCGGAGCGACGAGGCGTGGGACGCCGCCCAACGCGCGACCTTGCCGTCTCTGTGGATCGGCGGCCCAGTGCTCATCGCTCTCGGTGCGGTGGATATCGGCATCGGACTCGCCGGCGGCCCTGACAGTTTGGTCATCGCCTTGAGCGTGGTCGCCATCGTCGTGGTGATCGCGATGGCGATCTTCCAACTGGTGAAGGGAACCGCCGCCGCGAACGCGGCGGATCCTGACTGACGCCGCCCTCATGCTGCTGCCCGCGGTGCTGAGCGACCGGCTGGAGCGCGAGCTTCGTCGGTTCCCGGCAGGAGCCGCGCAGGCGACCGTGGAGAGACTGATCGCGCAGTATCGCAGCGGATCGGCGCCCGATCACCTGATCATCGGCGGCGACGTGGAGGCTGCGGTCTACGCCGCCTACCGGATGCCCGCCACGTACGCCGCCGCCACTGCCGCGATGGCGGCGACTGCGGTGGCGCAGCCCGGTCTCGCACCCACTCGACTGCTCGATGTCGGCGGCGGCACGGGTGCCGCGCTCTGGGCGGCCGCCAGGATCTGGCCCTCGCTGCACACAGCCGTGGTGGTCGACGGAGCCTCTCCGGCGCTGCGCCTGGGTCGCGAGCTGGCCGAGGCAGCCGACGCGGCTGTGGTCCGGACGGCGGAGTGGCGTGCCGTGCAGCTGCCTGGCGACCTGACGGTCGGGCCCGACGACTTCGTCACCGTCTCGTACGTGCTCGGGGAGCTCGAAACAGCCGAGCAGAACAACCTCGTCGATCGGGTCAGCCGAGCCGGGACAGTCGTGCTGATCGAGCCTGGAACACCGGCCGGCTATCTCCGCTTGATGTCCGCACGCGCCCGTCTTCTCGAAGCAGGGCTGCGAATCGTCGCTCCCTGCCCCGTCCAGACCCCCTGCCCACTGAGGGCAGGCGACTGGTGCCACTTCTCGGCCCGGGTCGCGCGCTCAGCGCTGCATCGCCGGCTCAAAGGCGCCGACCTCGGCCACGAGGACGAGAAGTACAGCTACGTGGCGGCAACGCGGCTTCCGCCCGAAGTGCCGCCGGCAGCCCGGGTGCTCCGCCATCCGGCGCAACGAAAGGGACTCGTCACGTTGCAGCTCTGCACGCGCGACGGGCTCGAGACCCGGTTGGTCGGAAAGAGCCAGGGCGAGACCTACCGACGGGCCCGCCGCACCAACTGGGGAGACTCGTTCGACGTCTGACCACGAGCCGACAGGAGCCGCCCCATGCCGGTGGACCAGTCCCTGCTGGTGCCCCTCTCCGACTCCGCGATCGCCGATGCGCTCGGCACCGTGGTCGCCGAGCGCGTAGACGTACACCGCTGGCCGCTGTCGTGCGTTCAACGATTGCTCCTCGAGGACGGCACGAGCCTTGCCTACAAGGCACAACTGCAGCCGAGCGTCGAGACGCGCTTCTATGCCGTGGCGCGGTCGCCACTGCTGTTGCCCGCCCGGGTTCTGTCGGAGGGGCCCTGCTCCCACCTGGTGCTCCCCTGGGTGTCCCGACCGAGCCTGGCCGAGCAGAAGCTGCCCGCAGCCGAACTCGCCGCGACGGTCGGCGCACTCAGCCGGGAGATCGCGGCGATCGAGGGCGACCTCCCGACCTACCTCGACCTCGGCTCCGCAACTGGCATCCAGGCCATATCCGAAAGAGTGCTCGCCATGGCATCGGTTCTGGTCGGCGACGGACGACTGCCCTCGCTGGCAGCCGATGACCTCGCGTTCGTGTCCGACTGGGTCGGCCGGCCCTCGGTGGTGCACGCCCTCACCACCGATCGCGTCTTCACCAACGGCGACCTGACGGCCAACCAGGTCTTCGTGCCGGAGGCCGGCACACCGCACCACACGGTGGTCGACTGGCAGCGGCCGGTCTGGGCGACCGCAGGGGTGGACGTGGTCAGCGCCCTGATGGATGCCGGGCACGACCCCGCCAACCACGTCGACTGGCCGCCGATCGGTGCCTACTGGCTGCAGTTGCTGCACTGGGCGGTCACCGCACAGCACGACTTCTTCCCAGATCAGGGCTGGCCGGTCTTCGACCACTGGTCGACGCAGGCGGTGGCGGGCCTTCGGGCGATTGCCTAGCGGCGGCGCGCGACGAGCAGGGGTAATGGCATCGCCGGATCACGATCGCCACGTCAAGCCCCGACCAGACCTTGTGAGGCACCCCGGTCGGCTGTCACAGTCGTAGCCGGGGCCGATGGAGGATGCCGCCATGGCGTTGCTGTCCGAGTCGATACGACCTCAGGCGAGGAGTCTCCCCGCCCTGGTGGCCGCGGCGCTCGTCGTTATCGTCGTCTTCGCGGGGCCGGCCATCAACTCGTGGTCGTCGTCGAGGAGCCCGGCCGCAGCCGACCCGCCAGCGGACAGACCGGTCGTCGACTTCTGGGGTGTCAGCCTGTTCGCTCGCGACGGCCTGACCGCCGAGGTCACGCCTTCCCGGGCCGTGGAAGCGGTGCGCAGAGCCGGGAACGGCCGGCTCGACCATGCGCGGGCGACCACTGTCGCGCTGATGCTTGCCCATGATCGCGAACCTGGAGTGGGACTCGGACTCGAGAACCAGAACGTCTACTACGTCGTGACCCACGAACGCATTCCCGGGGCCAGGCGATCCGCCGGCCCGATGCCCAACAGCAACGGCATGGCGATGGCCGACTGCGCCACGTTCGCCCTCGTCGACGCCACGAGCGCGACGCTGTTGGGCGAGATGCATTTCAGCTGCCGCTGGTGAACCGAGCGCGAGGTTGAGCTATCCGGCTTCGCGCAGGACCCGGTAGCCGCTCAGATGGTGATGGCGGTCTTGCCTCGCGCTTGTCCGGCCAACAGGTGGCGCATGGCCTCGGGTACCTCGTCCAGTGGATAGGTGGCGCCAACGCTCGGCGTGACTGTTCCCGCGTCAACGAAGGTGACAAGGCGCTCCAGGTCCTCGGGTCGCTGCCGGGCGATGAACGTGGTCAGCCGTTGCTTGACCAACGGTGACACCAGCAGGGCCCGGACCTGTCGACCCATTCCGGTCCAGCGGCCGCCGCCCTCTCCGCCGACGATGATCGCCGTTCCGGTGGGCGTGAGCGCCTGCCTTAGTCGTGCAAGCGCAGCGTCCCCACCGATGTCGAGGATCAGGTCGTAGCGGGCGGTTCCATCGGCGAAGTCATTGCTGGTGTAGTCGATCACCCGGTCGGCACCGAGCGAACGCACGAGGTCGACCTTGGCCGTGCTGCACACCGCGGTCACATCCGCGCCGAGTGCCTTGGCCATTTGCACGGCGTAGCTGCCCACGCCACCCGAGGCTCCGATGATCAGCACCTTCTGGCCAGCCTGGATCTTCCCGTAGTCGGTGAGGGCGAGCAGCGCTGTCACACCCGATACGGGAAGCACCGCTGCCTGCTCGAAGGTGAGAGTGGGCGGCTTGCGGGTGAGCCGGTCCTGGCGGGCCGTGGCGTACTCGGCGAAGGTCCCCTTTCCGAACCCGAACACCTCGTCGCCAATGGACCACCTCGTCACGTCAGCGCCAACGGCAACGACTGTGCCTGCCACATCGAGTCCCGGAACGGGATTGCGCGGTCCTGGAATGCCGAACGCGAGGCGACCCAAGTAGGGCAGACCCGTCATCTGGTGCCACACACCGCGGTCGAGTCCCGCCGCGTTCACACGTAGGAGCACTTCGTTGCCGCCGACCTCGGGCCGGGCGACCTCGGCGATGCGCAAGACGTCGACGCTGCCGTAGGCATCCTGCACGATGGCGCGCATCGTCTTCGCTGTCTCTGTCGGACCGTTCACGTCGGCGGCTCCCGAGCTCGCTTGCGTTGCCATGACCTGTTCCCTTCACCGGGATGGGAACACCCATCGCACTTAGTACGAGAGGATAGCGTACTAAGTACGAGACTGCTAGCGTCAGGTCACGATGACCAGCCCAGCTGACGCAAAGAGCGACGGTCGAGTGCCGTTGAGCCGTGACCGGGTCCTGCACGGGGCCATCGCGGTCGCAGACGCCCAGGGCATCGGGTCGCTGACCATCCGGTCACTTGCGCAGGAGCTGGGCGCCAAGCCGATGTCGCTCTATCACTATGTGCGTAACAAGGACGAGATCCTCGACGGCATCGTCGATCTCGTCTTCGGTGAGTTCGATCTGCCGGAGCCCGGCGGAGAATGGCGCGCGGAGATGCGACGCCGCGCGAACTCCGCTCGCCGCGTGCTCAGGCGCCATCCGTGGGCGATCGCCCTGCTGCAGTCGCGCACCAATCCCGGGCCGGCGACGCTGCGCCATCACGACGCGATCATCGGCGCACTGCGAGGCGCCGGGTTCTCGGTGGCCATGACCGCGCACGCCTACGCCTTGATCGACAGCTACGTCTTCGGCTTCGCCCTGTCCGAAGCATCGCTCCCGATGAACGGACCGGAACCCGTCATCGAGGTCGCCGAACAGATGTTTCAGCAGGTCTCAGCCGAGACCTACCCGCACCTCACCGAGTTCTCGATCGAGCACGTCCTCAAGCCGGCTACGACTACGGCGAGGAGTTCGAGTTCGGGTTGGACATCGTCCTCGAGGGTCTGGCGCGGTCGCTTCCTGCCGGCCGAAGGCGTCGGAAGGATGCGGCAGCACGACCTGCCTAGCTCGTAGCGTCAGACCGCGCGGACGAAGCCGAGCTCGTTTCCGTCCGGTTCCTTGATGGTGAACTTCCGGCTGCCGTAGGGCGTGTCGAACAGGGGCTCCACCACCTCAGCACGGTCGCGAAGCTTCTCCCACCAGTGATCGACATCCGCGACGCTGAAGTTGCACCTCCCGGCGGCGGGCACGGGCTCGAGCACCGAGAGTGCGAACTGGGTCGGGCCGGTCTGGAAGTGGCAGTAGATCGGGTCGTCCGGCGGCCAGTGGCTCTCGGCGGGCAGTTCCAGGATCGACTCGTACCAGGCGATCGCACGGTCCAGGTCGCTCACATTGACCCGTACGTGCTCCAGTCGCGGCGCATCCATGGCGACAACGTAGGGGACATCCCCGACATCGGATTCGGTCAGGGCGTGCGCCCGATGAAGCCGAGCATGCGGGTCTGCACATCGGCATCCTCGGGGACCTCGACGCGTGGGCCGTACTGCCCGCTCTGCCGCATCAGCTCTTCAACCGGCTCCATGCCCCGGAGCAGTTCTTCGCACCTGGCCGGATCGAGATGCTCGTCCTGGCCGGTGGCTCGGGCCAGATCCCAGGTGTGCATGAAGACGTCGCCAGAGTAGAAATCGTGAATAGCGCGGTCGAGGGGGACGTCACCGACGTGCCGGTTGCTGAGGACTTTGTCGGCCGTAGCGGGGTCGTCGAGTAGGGCCTGGACGGCGTCGTTGTGCACTGCCCAGGCCTGCACCGGGTCGTCGTCGACCGACGGACCCTTGGGCAGATCGATGCCGGCGCCGGCCTCGAGGAAGGCCGGGAACCACTCGACGAGGTGGCGCACCACATCGCGCGCGACCCAGCCGTCGACCGGTGCGGGGTTGTCCCAGGCGCCCGGCGAGACGCCGTTGACGCGTTCGGTGAACACGCCGGCGATCGTGCGGTGCTCGTCTGCGTAGGACACGTGGGACCTCCCTGGGTGCCTGAGCATCCTGGCCGACTCCACCAAGCGGAGGCAAGGCCGGTCAGCGGGTACTAGGTCACTCGTGACCGTCGTCGAGGAGGCGGATTCGTCTCCGTCAAAATCGCTCTCAGGCAGCGAGCTGGGACCTTTAAGTCATCTAGATCACTAGACTCGACTGACTTAGTGGCACTTTCTCACCAAGAATGGTTGGAAGCGCGGCCGCGTGTCGGGCTGGTTGATCGTGAGTCCTGCGCCGCAAGGTCTAGTTATCTGACAGACTTAGATGGTGAGAGTCTCCGCGAAAGCCGACTATGCCCTGCGCGCATTGATCGAACTGGCGAGTCGCGAGGACGGCGCGGCGGTGAGCGCCGAGGAACTCGGACGACTCCAGGCGATCCCCTACGGCTTCCTCCAGTCGATCCTGGCCGATCTGCGACGGGCCGGTGTTGTGGTCAGCCAGCGTGGGCAGTCCGGTGGCTGGCGCATCGACGGTGACGCGGCCAGCGTGAGCGTGGCCGACGTCATCCGGGCAGTGGACGGACCCTTGGTCAGCATTCACGGCTTGCGCCCGGAAGCCGTGTCCTACAACGACTCGGCTGAGGTGCTCCAGCATGTCTGGATCGCCGCCCGGACGAGCCTGCGCACCGTCTTGGAGGGGGTGACGGTTCGCGCCCTCGCCGACGGCAAGCTGCCCAGGGCCGTCACGTCACGTACGAAGTCCGAGGACGACTGGCAGTCCCACTAGGCCAGCACCGGTAGCGCAATAAGGGTTGCATCTGACGCTGCGGCAGGTCCTAGCGTCATCGGCATGGACACACCCTGGGGGATCGGAGACCTCGCGAGCGCGGCAGGTGTCACGGTGCGGACGCTGCGTCATTACGAGCAGGTCGGCCTGCTCGACGAGCCGCAACGGTCGAGCGGCATGCACCGCCGCTACACCGATGCCGATGTCGAACGCCTGTATCGGATCGTCGCTCTCCGCAGCCTGGGTCTCAGCCTCGATGCCATCGCGACCGCCTTGGACGGCACTGCGCCGCAGCTGCTGGAGCTGATGCACCGTCAGTTGAGCCAGGTCGACGAGCGGATCGAGCAGGACCGGCGCCTGCGTGAACGCCTCCGCGCCATCACCGCCGCGTTCCCCACCACCGGGCAGCCGGCGGCCGCCACCCTTCTCGACCTCATGGAGCTGATCAGGATGACCGACACCACCACTGTTCAGGTCGAGCGGCTGCTGCGGTCAGGTGGTCACCTGACGACCGGCCACATCACCAACGTGACCAGGGCGGAACTCACCGGAGACAACTCCCGGATCACGCGGCTCCTCCTCGAGTACTCGACTGAGGCCGATCCGGCGGACGCACCACCGCGACTGCTGCTCAAGGAGAACCTTCCGATTGCCTGGGCCGTTGCAGCCGGTGCCCAGGAGGTCACGTTCTACCGCACGATCGCCGGCCTCGCTGATCATCCTGACCTGGTTCCGACGAGCTGGGGCGCCGCCTACGACATGGTGTCCGGCGACTCGCAGATCCTGCTGGCCGACCTGTCGGACTCACACCACCGCGCGACGCGGGACCGCGACGCCCAGGTCGCCGGCGACGTGCCTTCCGACGAGACGTGTGACCAGGTCATCGACACGTTGGCACGGCTGCACGCCTACTGGTGGGACCACCCGCTGCTTCGGGACGGCCTGTTTCCTCTGCTGGACTTCAACGGTGATCAGGCGCGCTGGGTCGCCTACGAGCAGCACCGCCGCAGGTCATGGGAATCGGTGAGTGCGGGCGCGCACCCGGTGCCGCCGGCCCAGCGCGCCGCGGTCGAACAGGTGCTCTCGGGATTCGGTCGTCATTGGGACGCCTACATGCGGGATCGGGTCGCCGATCGACGAGCGCTCACACTCATGCACGGAGACACGTACTTCGTGAACTTCCTTGTTCCGAACGACAAATCGACTGCCTCACCGGTACTCCTCGACTGGCAGTGTCCCACCGGCAACATCGGAGCCTTCGATCTGGCCAATCTGTGCACGACATTCTGGACCGGCGAGCAACGCCGCGAAGGCGGCCGCGAGCAGCGCATGCTGGCGCGCTATCACGCGGAACTCCTCGCCCGAGGCATCAGCGACTACTCGTGGGCCGACCTCTGCAACGACTACCGGGCCGGCATCATCTACTGGCTGTTGGTGCCGATCCAGGACGCCCACGACGGTGCCGCGCCGACGTACTGGGCGCCGAAACTCACCTGCCTCACCGAGGCATTCCACGACTGGGACTGCCAGTCCCTCCTCTAGGGCACGGCGCAGCACCTGGCGGTCCCGTCGCCGGTCGGGACACGACAAACCTGTTGTCGTATCCCGGCCGGCGTCTCAGGCTGACGACATGACCGGGTCCTCATGGCGGCACGAGATCGCACGTGCACTGGCAGACGCCTTCGCCGTCAACTCGGCCGTCGAGGCGATCTTCCTCGGCGGCAGCACGGCGCGTGGACAGGCTGACCAGTTCAGCGACATCGAGATCGCGATCTTCTGGGGACGCGCCCCGACGAAGCCAGAACGCGCGCAGGCAATCGCGGCTGCCGGCGGACAGCTTCACCTCCAGTACGAACCCGAGGGCATCTACTGGGAGGACAGCCTGTTCGTCGGGCACGACGCCGCCGGCAGCCCGCAGAGCGGCCAGTTCGTCGAGATGAGCCACATCCGCACGACGGAGATCGACCGGCTCCTCGACCGGCTCGAGACCGATCCCGACCCGCACGAGGACGTCCTGAACCTGCTGTCGGGAATCGACGATTCCGTTGCCCTGCACGGAATCGAGCGGATAGAGCGTTGGCGTGGCATCGTCAGGAGCTATCCGGACGAGCTGGCCCGGGCGGTCGTCCGACGCCACGGGCAGATCGAGTTCTTCGGGCAATGGGAGATGCTGGTCGCGCGCGGCAACCATCCCGGTCCGCTGCAGGCCCATTTCTGGAACATCCAGCAGCACGTGCTGCAGATGCTCCTGGCCGTGAACCGCCGCTATCCACTGGGCTACAAGTTCCTCGACTCGATCTTCGAGCGCTGCGCGGTGGCACCGGAGCGGTTCGCCGAGCGCTTCCACTCGGTCTCCACGCTGCCCCCTGACCGAGCGGCCGGGGAGTTGCAGGCGCTCGTCCACGAGACCTACGACCTGGTCGAGCAGCACGTACCGGGCCTCGATCCGGGCCAGGTCGAGCAGTGGCGTATCTGGTTCGCCTACACACGCCCGCGCTGGGACCGAATGCCTGACGGCTGGCGTTGACCGCCGGGGCTATTCCTCGCCAGGGATCGCCCGGTGGCGCTGGGCGATCGCCGGCGCGCCGTAGGGATAGTCGTCCGCTCGCGGCGCACTGACCTCTGCGAGTCGGGCGAGCTGTTCCGGACCGAGTTCCACGTCGACCGCGCCCATGTTGTCGGCGAGCTGCTCGACGTTGCGGGCACCGAGGATCACCGAAGTCACGGCCGGCTGGGCGGCCACCCACGCCAGGGCGACCTGAGCCGAGGTCGCGCCGAGCTCCTTGGCGACCGCGCCGACCGCCTCGATGACGTCCCAGGTGCGTGACTGGGCATTGCGTGGTTCCCACGCCTCCATGCCGCGCTGCGGGTTGTCGCCGAGGCGGGATGCGCCTTCCGGCGTGACGTCTCGCTGGTACTTCCCGGTCAGCCAGCCGCCGGCCAGTGGCGACCACGGCAGCAGGCCCATTCCCGCGTCCTGGCAGGCGGCCACGATCTCGTGCTCGATCCCGCGGACCAGCAGGTTGTAGTGCGGCTGCAGGGTGACCGGCCGGGTCCAGCCGTGACTCCGAGCCGTCTCGGCGGCCTTGGTGACCTGCCACCCGAGGTAGTTCGAGAAGCCGTAGTAGCAGATCTTCCCGGCGCGGACGGCGTCGTCGAGGAAGCGCAACGTCTCCTCGATCGGCGTCAATCCGTCCCACGCGTGCATCTGGTACAGGTCGATCCGGTCCGTGCCGAGACGGGTCAGGGAGGCGTCGAGGGCATCCTGCAGGTGGCGGCGGGACAGAGCCCAGATCGTTCGGACCGTCGCCCTTGGCGAACCGGCCCTTGGTGGCCAGCACGATCTGGGCCGCCTCGGCTCGGGTGAGCGGCGAGCCAGCGCCCGATGATCTCCTCCGAGGCTCCACCGCTGTAGACGTCGGCGGTGTCGACGAAGTTGCCGCCCGCTTCGACGAACGCCTCCAGGATGGCGCCGGACGTCGCCTCGTCGGCCTCCGACCCGAACGTCATCGTGCCGAGACACTGCGCGGACACGACCGTGCCGCTGTTGCCGAGGGTCCGGTATTCCATGGCGCAGATCCTCCCATCCCGTCGAGAGGGCGCCATCTGTGGTCCGGACGGCGATCAGGCAGCAGATTGCGCCCACTCGATCGGCAGTCGACTGGCTTGGAACCGAATGCCACTGCGACGCGTCAGAGGGCTGTCGTGGTGCACGACGCGAGCCGAAGAGGTGACCCGCATGACCCAGTACCGGCGGACCAGCAGAAGTGCGCGGGTGGCTGTTGCCTCAGCCGCGATCGTGGCTCTTTCCCTCGTGGGATATGGCACTGCAGCCACTGCCCTTGCGCCCCCGTCACGGTCGCTCGGAACGGAGCCCGCCTTGGACATTGCCGGTGCACCCGAGCCCGCGTCGGTCACCAACGGTGGCGACTTCACGAAAGGCGAGGACAGCGAAAAGCCGGCTGTCACCGGTCAGACCCGGAAGGTCGTCGTCCAGGATTGCGGCTTCGATGCGCCGACCACGACCCGGCCCGAGGCCCCAGTGAAGCCATCCAAGGACATTCGGCCGGCCCCGACGACCCAGACCGACCCGTCGACCGGCGCCGAACCCGCTCCGCCTGTCCGCGCTGATGGTCGGAAGGACGTGAAGGCCGCCCGACCCGGTGTTGTCGCGCTACCGGAACTGCGCGAAGGCCGCAACGGAGTCAAAGGATTCGTAGCCGCACCCGAGTGTGTTGTGCCGGAGCCTGTCGCCAAGCCCCCGGTGGCGAAGCGGCCGACGGTGACGGTCTGCCCCGACCCGGCGACGGACCCGCCGGCGGGCAGCGGTGGCGGTTCGCAGGCTCAACCGAACCCGGGCGGTGTGACCGAGCCGGCCGACGCACAGCCCGAGGACCAGCCGGTGGGCGACTCGTCACCGAGCTGCGTTGACCCTGACACCCCGGTCACCAACGGCGACCCGGAGCCGGCAATCGACCTGCCGGCGGTTCCAGGCGATGACGTCGCGGCTCGCGAAGCGGGAGCCTCCGGCTCGTCCAAGTGACCAGGTCCAGGCTTCGGCGTCAGCGCTGGAAGCGCCAGCGAGTAGCGCCGTTGGGCTCCGCGGTCGCGACGCCAACAACGGTGTGGAACGGGAACCGGTACACCTGCCACGGCGGCGGTCCGGCGCTCGGAGCGCTGAACGGTGCAGTCAACGCGTCCCCCTCGACCTTGGCCGGCCAGCCACCGTCGCGGTAACCAGCCGCCACCCGCTCGAGCGTCTCGGGCTCGGTCACCAGCTCGACGGAGCCATCGAGCACCAGGTCGATACCCGGCAGGCTGACCGCGATCGTGCAGCGAGGGTTGGCCGCGAGGTCGCGCGCCTTGCGTGTGCCCGGGCCGGCGGTGAAGTACAGGGCATCGTCCAGCCACTGCGCGCCGATTCCGGCGGCATGCGGCGTGCCGTCGGAGCGACAGGTGCCGAGGAAGTGCGTCACCTCGGTCGTCGGGTCGGCCGCCAGCGCGGCGCGGGCCCTCTCCCACTCCAGCGGAGCATCTCCGTAGCGGTCCAGGTTCGTGGTCTGGGAAGGTGTCAGATCGCTCATGCCCCAATAGACCACGCGCGGGCGGCGAAGTCATCGGTGCCTCGAGGGCATCGGGCCTGGGCGGCGGCTCGTCGGGACGGGCAATAGTGGCCGCCAGACGACCGAATCCCAGCCGAGGAACGCCTCCTGCGGATGTGGCGGCCACTTCTGCTCGCCTCGTGGTCGCACGTGGTGCTTTAGTGCTGACTGCTTGCCAACGACGGGAGTCCCAGCATGCGCGTTGTCGTGACCGGCGGATCGGGACGGGCCGGACAGTGGGTTGTTCGACTCCTGGCGGAGGCAGGCCACGACGTCGTCAACTTCGATGTGGTCCAGCGACCCGAGCTGGAGCTGCCGGGTCAGTTCTGCCGGGTCGAGCTCGAGGATGCCGGCAAGGTCTATGACGCGCTGTTCCAGTTCCGCCCCGAGGGCATCTGTCACCTGGCGGCGAACCCCGCTCCGAGTGGTCAGGCGCAGATCGACGTCTTCGGCAACAACGTCCTGAGTGCCTACAACCTCATGCAGGCGGCTGGTGACCTCGGGGTCTCCCGGTTCGTCTACGCCTCGAGCGAGATGGCGACGGGACTCCTGACCGACGGGACGGTTCCCTCGCGGATTCCCTTCGACGAGACCGAGCGGTACCCGTCACCGAACGCGTATGCCCTGAGCAAGTACCTCAGCGAGGTGATCGCCGACTCGCTCGCGATCCGCTATCCACAGACGGCATGGGTCGGGCTCCGCATCAACAACGTCATCCCGCCCGACGCCTACGACCGGTTCCGGGACGAGTGGGACGACCCAGGTCGGAGCAAGGGCAACTTCTGGAGCTACATCGACGCACGCGACGTCGGCACCGCCTATCGCGCCGCCCTGGAAGGCACGAGCAGCGGGCACGAGGTGTGTCTGATCGCCGCGGCAGACACGCGCGCGAAGCGAGGACTACGCGAGCTCATGGCGGAGTTCTACGACGGCTACGACAGCTTCGCGAGCGACTACGAGGACCCGACGTCCGCCTTCGACTGCGCCAAGATGCGGGCACTGTTCGGCTGGACACCGACCTACAGCTGGCGCGACCTGTAGGTCAACCGCTTGCGACGTGTGCCGTCCAGAAGTCGGTCAGGGAGAACTCCTGAGGCGGCTCGAAACGTTGCCTCGTCAGCCTCGCGCTGCGCAATTCGTCCAAGCAGATAACGGAATTCTCCTTGTCGCTTCCTGCGACGAGATTCCACGACCCGGCCTTGAGCACCAACCCCAACGGTTCCACCGTGACCGGCGGTCGGTCGGCCAGCTGAAGTTCCAGTCGTCGGCATCGACGTATGCAGCTGACGATCCGGCGCAGTTCGTGGCGAGGCACCGGATCGTCGCCCCACGGTGCGGTGTCGTGCACGAACCAGCCGGCAGACGGCCGGATCGTCGAGGTGACCGACAAGTACGACGACCTTCCGCCCGGTACCAACGGCGACGAAGCCAACCACCTGGTGATCGACATCGGTGGTGATCGCTACGTGTCGATGGCCCACCTCAAACGCGGCAGCGTGAGAGTCCAGGTGGGATCCGTGGTCCGTCGCGGACAGCCGATCGCCGCGGTCGGAAACAACGGACACTCGAGCGCACCGCACCTGCACTTCCAGGTCCAGGATTCCCCTGCGAGCACCAATGCCGAGCGCACGTACCCGATGGTGTTCCGCGACGTCCACATCGCCCGCGGCGGTGTCTGGCCGTGGGGCGACAGTCGCGAACTGCGCACCGGCGACCTCGTCAGCCCGGCCGGACCATGACCTCTTCAGTGCTTCCACAGGCGACTGACGTTGGTCAGGTCGACAGCGGGTCATCCCGAGCTAGGAGCCGCCGCGACCAGTCGTGATCCGGCTGGCTGGCGGTGATCGCCGAGTGCAGCCAGCTGCGCTGCTCCGGGCCAAGGGTCGGCAACAGCGCAGTGAAGTCTGCCTCGTCCTTTGGGCGTCTGGCTCGGCTGCGGATCGTCGGGCTTCGCCCGCCAGCGTGGGGGAACTGCCTTGTAGTACAGGATGATGGGGGCGGAGACGACCGGAAGGTTCCCCCACGAGCAGGTCCGAGGGCAGCCGACATCGGCAGTGCTACGCGAGGGTCGTCGGAGAGAATCCACTCGTCGTCGACGCGACGGCAGATCTGAATGTCCAGTTCGGTACCGGCCATCGTTGCCGTGTTCGCGTGGACGTGGCCGGGTACGTCGAGCCAGCGGCCGTCCCACTGGTCGGGGCAGTCCTCAGCAACCTCGTCGTCGTGGCCCAGCAGCCGCCAGCCGTCGAGGTGGTTCCGCAGGACTGCTTGATCTTCTTGGAACACGGCGATATCGACATCGAGATGGTCACGCGTCTGCCGTCCCAGCAGCACGTCGACTGCCCACCCGCCGCAGAGAGCCCAGTCGTGCCCATAGCCGACCAGGTGGTCCGCGGCACGAACCAGGGGACCGGGCAGAGGTGCCGTCGAAACACCGCCGAGAATGGAGGACACGCGATCCAGCTTCGCGGTCCCGCCAAGGCTCTGCAACGGGATTGCGATGTGCAGCGAGGAAGGGACTGATCGTGACCGACGGGGAGCCAGGAGGGGGCGGCCTCATCCCACCGGCGCTCGAACATCGGATCCGGTCGTATCACGCTTCCACTGGCCCGGATTGGCTGCAGAGGTTGCCCGGCTTGATCGCGAGCTGTGTCTCGGAATGGGACCTGACGTTGCTTCCAGCCTTCGAGTCTGGCGGTGATGCGAGCTGGACCGCCCCGTGAAGCGGAGCAATGGTCAGCTGGCGGTGCTCCAGATCACCGTGCCCATGCCCGTCGTCCATGACCACGTCACTGCCTTGCAGGCATGGGCAGGTCGGGGTGCAGTGAGGCTATTCGCCCACGACGCGGCGATTCGAGCCACGTTGATGGAACTGTGTGTCCCCGGCACGGACGCTGGGGACATGTCGCCGGCCGCGGCCTGGCCGATATCCATGTCCGCACCGCGGCCTCCTTGCTGTGAGAGCAGACACAATCACCTGCGCCAGTACGGGTCAGCCTGCGAGCATCACCCTCATGGCCGAAGACGTTGTGGATGGGCTACCCGGCTTCAGAGCCACACCCAAATGCACGCCGCAGGAAGACTTGATCGAGCGGGCGACGCACGTGCTGAGCAACGACGATCGCGTGCTCGGCGTGTGGCTGGCCGGCAGTTTCGCGACTGGCACCCATGATCGGTTCAGCGATGTCGATCTCTGGGTGGTCGTGAACCAGGACGACGTCGCCGGCTTCTGCACGGACTGGCCGACGATCTCCGACGAGATCGCCCCGACGGTTCTGCGTCAGCAGGTCGGCGACAGGCCGATCTTCAACCAGGTGACCGCGAGCTGGCTGCGGTTCGACGTCTCCATCGGTACACCGGCGAACGTCAGCGACCGCACCACTTCGACCGTCAAGCCGCTCTACGACCCACAGGGGCTCAGCGCCGGTCTCGGTCAGCCAGGCCGCCCCTTCATCCCGACCCCCAACGCATCGAAGCCCTTGGTCGGGAATTCCTTCGGGTGCTGGGTTTGCTGCCAGTTGTCGTCGGTCGCGGTGAATACGTCCTGGGCGTGTCGGGCGCCACACTGCTGCGGGAGATGCTCATCCAGTTGATGCTCCAGGACGTTGCTGTCGAGGACCGCGGCGGTGCCTTGCACCTCAACCGTCTTCTCCCGCCGGATCGTCAGCAGACGCTGGTCGACCTCCCGGCGATGGCCGCGAATCACGAGTCTGTGCTCGCGGCCAATGTCGCCTGTGCCGCAGCGTTCCTTCCCCTGGCCCGTGAACTGCACGAGCGGTGTGGACTGCAGTGGCCGCAGGAACTCGAGGACGCGGCCCGTCGGCATCTGGCAACGGAGCTCGCCGTCGAACTGCCCGTCTAGCCAGATGGGCCGCACGTGCTCTCGACCTTGCGCGTGCCGCCACTTCCCACGTCGCTGCCGGCACGTCAGCCCTAAGTGGTTGCTACGTTCCTGGCATGTCCGGATGCGCGGCGGGGCAACTGTGAAGGCGGTCGTCTACGGCCGGTACGGGTCGCCCGATCGGCTGCGGGTCGAGGACGTCCCGAAGCCAACTCCTGTCCGCGGCCAGGTACGGATTCGCGTCGCAGCGACTTCGGTGAACCTCAGCGACTGGGAGTCCCTGCGCGGCTCGCCGGCGTACTCGCGGATCGGCGGGCTGGTGTTCCCAGGCATCGGACACTGGGCTCGGACATAGCCGGCGTTGTCGACGAGGTCGGGGAAGGGGTGACCGGGTTCCGAGTCGGTGACGAGGTGTACGGCGACAACCTCGCGCGGATGGGTGGCTTCGCGGAGTATGCGGTCGCACCGGAGTCCGTACTGGCCAGCAAGCCAGCTCAGCTGACGTTCGCCGAGGCGTCGACCATCCCGCAGGCGGGCGCGATCGCCATGCAGGGCACGAGATGGGCGCTGCTGGCAGCCGGGTGCTGATCAACGGTGCTGGCGGCGGTTCGGGATCCTTCGCCATCCAGCTGGCCAAAGGGCTCGGCGCTCACGTCACCGGCGTCGACAATGCCGACAAGCAGGACTTCATGCGGTCGGTGGGTGCGGACGACGTGATCGACTACCGCAGGGACGACTTCACCCGAGACGACCCAGCCCTACGACTTGATCCTGGACATGGCCGCGCACCGCTCGGTGTTCGCCTACCGGCGTGCGCTCGCACCGGCGGGCACGTATCGGATCGTTGGTGGGTCGGCACGCGCGCTGCTTCGCGTGCTCATCGTCGGCTCGGTGGTCGGACGACTCACCGGACGCTCCATCGGCGTGCTGGCCGTGAAGGAAGGTCCCGCCCACTTCCAGCCGCTCGCTCGAACGGTGCATCGCCGGCGAGATCAAGATCCACATCGACCGCACCTTCACGCTCGACGAGGTTCCCGCCGCTCTTGCCCGTGTGGGTGAGGGCCGCGCTCTCGGCAAGGTGGTCGTCGTCCCCTCCTGACCTCGCCGTAATCGACCGCTTTCTCATCTCTCGCCTGCCGGCGCTGGCCGATCGTGCCGACTCTGCGTTGGCAGCTGCGCTGTCCGGGGGATCTGATCTCATGGGTTTCATGGCCAGCAGGCGGGCGATCTCTGTCTGGTTGAACGTGAGTACCGCTTCGGTGCTCCCTCTGCCTGCGTCGTGATAAGCCAAGGAATGAACGATGTCTACCGAATCGACTTCCCCGAGGCGCCGTATGTCCTCCGGGTTGAGGGCCTGGGCAAGTGGTGGCTGAAGGGAGAGTCTGACCTTCGGTTGAACTCGATCTCCTGACATTGCACGTTCACGGCGTGCCGGTCTCGTACCCGGTACCGAGGAGCAACGGGGACTCCCTGGGACGGACTCAGGTCGAAGGCGCCGAGCAGCTCTACCACTGTTCACTTGGGCCAGCGGCGTGCCGGGCGGAGACGACATGTCCAGCGAGCAGGCCTACGAGGTCGGTCGCGTGATCGCCGAGATCCATGTGTGGTCCGATCTCTTTGGACTGGATGGCCTCGCTACGAGCTTGGCGAGGAAACGCTGCTGGATCGGCCACTCAGGGTCATGGATCCGGCTCTACAGCGAAGCGATCCGGGGCTGGTGACGTTCATCCGGACCGAGATCGAGAAGGTTCGCGAACGCATACGTTCCTTCGATCCGGGGCCAGATGGTTGGGGAATCGTCCACGGCGACCCGCAGGAGCTCAACTATCACTTGTCACCGAGGGAAAGCCCACCGTCTTCGACTTCGACATGTGTGGGTACGGCTGGCGTGCCTACGACCTCGCCTACTACTACACGCGGATCGCGGAGCCCTCCGACAATTCGCCCTCGATGGCTGACGAAAGCGTGCGCCCCATCTGTGCGTCTGAGCGAGAGGTGTTCCCGACGTTCGGCCAGGCCGCCTGGGTCAAGGAGCGCACCATGATGGGCACCGGACTAGACCCCCGAGACCTTGCGAAGTGCCTGGAGGATCCGTACGAATCGTGAAGGAGAACGGCCCACGAACGTGTGGTATCTGCCTTGCTGACAACGCAACCTGGTCTCGAACGCGACTGCTTTCAGCGTCCGAACGCCCACGCAACCATCAGCGGGAACTCGGCCGCCCAGAAGGGATCGCCGTGATCGCCGACGCGCTCCGTGATCACGACATCCGCGCCGGCATCGCGCAGCGCGTCCGCCCACCGGGTCGCGTTCTCGAGGAACCACGGCTCCAACGTGCCCGCGACGAGGTAGGTCCGCGGTAGCGGGCTCGGCATCACGGGAGGCGGCCGGTAGCCGCCGCCTGGGGAGGCGGAGAACACCGCACCATAGACGTCTGGATGCCGAAGCCCCAGGGCGAGGGAGAGCTCTGCACTGGCCGACACTCCGCACACCGCGGTGCGTTCAGCCGGCAGCGCGACGCCGAAACGCGACCGCACCCACCCGCCGACGTCGTCGACGAAGAACCGCTCATGTGCCGCGAACCGGTCCTCGTCGAAGTCCGGCGAGTACTCACGGATGCGCACCATCTCGTCCTCGGCGTCGGTCCGATGGGCACCGACGATCATCGTGGCCGGCACGTCGGCGGCCTCGAGGTACCCGCCCCACTGCGCGATCAGCTGACCGTCACCGGCATACACGACCGCCTCGACTGGATCCGGCGGCACGTACACCGTGACCTGCCGTCCACCGTCGTACTCGAAGGTCTCGGTGACGAGTTTCCCTGCGATCGGATCAGCGCGGACTGGCTCCGGTGTCGCGTCGGTGTCGCCGGAGCCGGCAGCGGTCTGGTCACTCATCTGGTTGAACCTCGGTCTCTCGGTCGTGTCAGTAGCGGCGTGGGCCGCGTCGGTAGGGCGTGAAGCTCGCGGGTTCTTCGTTGCCGACCCAGTCGCCGTCACGGAGGCGACGAAGGCTGCTCTCCAGGTCGAAGGTGAGCCAACCGGAGAGTTGCGGGTGGGCCGGGTGCTGCCAGAGGCCGTAGGGCCCGCGAAGGGTCTCGAGGTAGGCGACCAACTCTCGCACTCGCCGGTCCTGGGCCGAGACACCGCAGCGGGAGGCGAGGTCGAGAACGAAGGCCAGATCGAAGGTGACGTAGAACGTGAGTCGCCCCATTGCTCGCTCGAGCCCGACGAGCCGCGAGATCTCCCATCCGAGCGTCGATTCGTCCCTGGTCTCACGCGCGAGGAGGTGGTCGATGCCGATGCGGGCGCCCTCCGATCGCCTCCGTTCGGGGTGGTGCGCGAGGCACGCCACCGCGCCGGTTGTCGCCGAACGGCACCCTTCGCCGCGGGGAAGTCGCCGGTAGTCCTTCTCCGGCTGGGAGGGCCGGCCACCTTCTCCGAGGTCGGCCTTGGGGCCTGCCGGCCACGAGCCGTCGGGGAGCCGCACGCTGAGGAGCCACTCGTAGGCGTGCTCGGCGCGAGGGTCGGTGGCGAACCCGGCGGCGGCGATGCCGCGCATCGGGACCACGGTCTGCATGGTGACGAACCGAGGGCCCTCGGGTACATCCGATCCCCGTTGTGCTCCCCTTCTGGGCTTGGCGGGCTGCTCGTCGTCGGGCGAAGCGGCCACGACCCGTCGGGCTGCTGGAAGGCGAAGATCGCCTCGACCGCCGTGGACAGCTCTGGTCCCCGGTAGCCGAGGTGCACGAGCTGGCACAGCAGGTAGCCGGCGGCCTGGGGGTTGCCGCGGGCTGCGTCGAGTTGCGCGACGAGCGCTCGGATGTCGGGGCTGGCATCGATCTCGGCCCGCCACGCCATGACCTCGTCGTCGTCGTCCGGGGCGCCTTCGAGCTCGACCGCTGCACGCCACCGCAACGACGGGGACGGGTCTCCGAGCAGGAGCGCTGCGCTGTTCACGCGAGGACCTCCAGCAGGAACGGCGCGGTTGGGCTGTCGCCCTTCGCGAGCTCGTCCGGTGGGCCCTCGAAGACGAGTGCCCCGCCGTCGGGTCCCGCGCCGGGACCGAGCTCGATGAGCCAATCGCACGTTGCGAGGAGGGCAGGGTCGTGCTCGACGACGAGGACCGTGTTGCCGGCGTCGACGAGGGCGTCGAGCGCATCCGCGAGCACCGCGACATCCGTCACCTGCAGGCCGACAGTGGGTTCATCCAGGACGTAGAGGACGTCGCCCTTGCCGGGGCGGGCGAGCTGTTTGGCGAGCTTGAGGCGCTGCGCTTCGCCTCCCGAGAGGCTCCAACCAGGCTGGCGAACGATCAGGTAACCGAGGCCCAGCGCGACCGCGGCGCTGCCCACCCGATGCACGGCGTCGACGTCGCCCCACTCGTCGACGAGTTCGCCGATCGTGAGGGCTTCGATGTCGGCGAGAGTTCGGTCGCGCTCGGTGAGAGTGGCGATCTCGCGGCGGTAGCCGGAGCCGCCGCACGCGTCGCAGGTCTGGGTCACCGTCGGCAGGAACGACATGTCCTCCTGCCACGCGCCTTTGCCGCTGCAGGCGTCGCAGCCGTAGGTGAGGTCCTTGATCGTGATGCCCTGCTCGCGGGCCACCTCGCTCGCCGCGAACGACTTGCGGACTGCGTTGATGAGCCCGAGGAACATGCCGGGCGACGTGATCTCGGCCCGGGACTGATCGGCGACCACCGTTCGCGTGGGCGCGCCGGAGATGTCGTCGTGAACGCCGGGCTCGACGCGGATCACGCCCCGGCCAGGGATGTTGGTCTTCGGTCGCGCCAGCCCCAGCGCGATGGTGTCGACGACGAGCGAGGACTTTCCCGACCCGGACACCCCGCATACGCCGACCTGCACGCCAAGCGGGATGCGCACGTCGAGGCCGCGCAGGTTGTTCTCCCGCGCTCCCCTGACATGCATCCACCGCGTCGGCACGCGGCGGTCGCGGCGAGCGATCGGCATGCGTCCGTCCAGCACCGCCCGGGTGACCGACTCGTCGCTGGCAAGGTCGATGAGCCGGCCGCCGGCTCGTCCGGGACCGGGACCGATCTCGACGACGTCGTCGGCGGCACGAATGAGGGTGGCGTCGTGCTCGACCGCGATCACGGTGTTGCCGGCGTCGCGCAGCTCGGTCAGGGTGCGGGCGAGCGCTGCCACTTCTGAGGGATGCAGGCCCCGGCTTGGCTCGTCGAGCAGAACGGTCATGCCGACGAGGCCGCCGCCGAGCACCGACGCCAGCTTGATCCGCTGCGCCTCGCCGGCGGAAAGGGTCCAGGTCGCCCGGTTCAGCTGGAGGTAGCCGAGCCCGACAGAGCGCAGGAAGCCGAGGCGGTGCAACGCAACCGTGCGGGCATCCGCGGCGTGCTCGTCGTCCGGCTCTCCGATCGACTCGAGCACGTCCGCGAGCTCGGCGAGCGACGCCGCGTACAGGTCGTGACGGTCGCGGCCGTCGAGGCGAATCGCCAGGTAGGGGGCGCGCAGCCGTCGCCCGCCGCACTCCGAGCAGGTGAGCGCCTGGGTGTCCGCGCCGCCCAGGTCGTACTGGGCCCAGTGGTTCATCCCGATCCAGGCCACCCTCGAGAACTCGTTGGTCGGTGACGGGTCGCCGAACATGAACGCCTGTCGCGCTTCCTCGGTCAGTCCCGACCACGGCGTGGTTGCGAGGTCGAACCCCTGGCGGTCGGCGAAAGCACGTAGCGAGGCGTTGCCGCCGGTGCCGTCCTTGCAGAAGTAGCCGAGTAGCGCCATCGATGCCGACGTCATCGCCGACGGACCCCCGCCGCTCCCGCGGAAGCAGCCGGCGCAGATCGGTGCATCGGGCTGCACGACCCACCTGTCGAAGTGGAACTGCCGGGTCACGCCCTGTCCCAGGCACGTCGGACAGATCGCAACCGGCGACCCCATCAGGTGACGCGGCTCGATCGGCACGGCGCGGGTGGCGCAGTCGTCGCACGTCCACGTGGCCTCAGCGGCTGGCGAGGTCCTGCGCACGTTGTGACTCCCGCAGGCGAGGCAGGTGCGGACACCGCTCCGCGCCAGGACGAGGGCGATGAGGCGGTCGAGGTCACTGGCCCGTCCGACGGTGGCCCGGACCGATTCCCTTCCGTCCGACGACCACCATGCTGACAGCGTGCCGGCGGCGTCGATGATCGTCGTCGGGCCCAGCCCGGTGAGCGAGTCGACTGGCGCTTCCGGTCCTTCGCGCACGGACTGACGCTCGTACACCGACAGGCACTCGAGCAGCCGCCGGGTGGCCTCGGCCGCGACGACGTCGTGGACCAAGGACGACTTGCCCGAACCCGACACCCCCGTCACCACCGTGAATCGGCCCTTGGCGAAGTCGACGTCGACCCCCTGCAGGTTGTGGGCCCGGGCGCCCCGCACCCGGATGGCATCGCTCGACCGCCCGCCGGGCCGCGGCTTGGCGCGGGGCGTCACCCGTGGTTGCTTCTCGGAGCCGGGTGGACCGCAGTGCTGGAGGCGTCCACCGTCGGGCCCTCCGCCCGGGCCGAGGTCGATACGCCAGTCGGCGGCGGCGATCACGTCGGCCTGGTGTTCGACGACGACCACCGTGCAGCCGTTGGCCGTCAGCCTGTCGAGCACCGTGAGGAGTCGGTCCAGGTCGCTCGGATGAAGGCCGGTGGTGGGCTCGTCGAGCAGCACGAGGTCGCCGGTCTTGGCCCTGGTCACCTCGCGGGTGAGGCGGACCCGTTGCGCTTCGCCGCCGGAGAGGCTGGGCGAGGGTTGCCCGAGCGTGACGTAGCCGAGCCCGACCTCCTGCAAGGTCTGGAGGATGCGCGTCACTGATCGGTGCTCGACGAACAGCGCGCTGGCGTCGTCGACGCTCATCTCCAACACATCAGCGATCGAGCGGCCTCGCCATGTCGCTTCGAGGACCTCGGGCCGGTATCGGCTGCCGTCGCAGGCCTCGCACGGCACCCAGATGGGCGCCAGGTGGCTGAGGCTGATCGCGACCGACCCCATCCCCTCGCACTCCGGGCACGCACCTTCGGCTCGGTTGAACGTGAACTCCGACGCGGACTGCCCGGTCTCGGCTGCGAACACGTCGCGAATCCGGTCGAACACCTTCGTATAGGTCGCCGGGTTCGAACGCGGGTTGTTGCCGAGCGGCTTCTGATCGACGGCGATCGCGCGCACTACTGGCGCGTCGAAGGTCGAGCAGCCGATCGGCGCCTTGTCTCGGATCGACTCCAGCAGCACGTCGCGAGCGAGTGTGGTCTTGCCTGCTCCCGACGGGCCGGTGATGACGGTGAGTGCTCCGAGTGGGATCTCGCAGTCGACGTCGCGCAGGTTGCGCAGGCTGGCGCCGCTGATGCGGATCCGTTCGTCGGATGGGAGGCGGCGAGCGGGGCGACCGCGCCTGATGGTGGAGAACCCATGACCCGAAGCGGTGTCGGCCCGCCACAGCGCGGCAGGTGGCCCTTGGAAGACGAGTTCGCCACCACCGCGGCCTCCAGCAGGGCCGATCTCGACGACATCGTCGGCGTTGGCGATCGCCGTAACGGTCGTGCTCGACCATCACGACCGGCCCCGGCAGCGAGGCGATGGCGTCCAGCAGTCGCTTGAGGTCGGTGTGGTGCAGGCCGATGGTCGGCTCGTCCAGGACGTGCAGGAGGTCTTCGAGGCGACCGCCCAGCACGACCGCGAGCCGGGTGCGTTGCGCCTCGCCGCGCGACAGCGTCGGCATCGATCGGTCGAGCGCGAGGTGACCCAGACCCAGGGTGTCCAGGGGCCGCAGTCGCCGCAGCAGTTCGTCCTGCAGGCGTGCGGCTCGCCGGCCGACCGGGAGTTGCTCGACGAACCCGAGGACCTCGGTCACCGAGCGGGCCAGCAGCTCGTCGAAGGTGACGCCGGCGATGCGATGCGACGACGTGTCGGTGCCGTCGTGAAACGCCGACGGATCGAGTGGTCGGACCCAGGCGCCGCAGCTGGGGCAGACCGGTGCGCGCAGCACGGGCGTACCGCCAAGACGGACCTCGGGCCTGCCCAAGGCGTCGGCCCGCTCCAACGTGGCGCGGACCTCGGCCGCTGCCATGCCGGCGCGGAGGGTGGCCACCCGGACAACGACCTCATGCCGCGTCGCTGGGTCGAGGCGCGGAACAGGAGCCGACTTGGGCCTCGTCCACGGCCGTCCATCAACCGTGATCTTGGCGAACTGCCCGCGCAGGCCCGCGAGCAACCGCGCGTGACTGCCGGCCAGCCCGCGCACCACCGCAACGTCGACGTCGAGGCTGTCCCTGGTCGAGAGCAGGTCCAACGCGATCGCGAGGCGCTCCTCGCTGGATGTCGCCCGCACCTGCACGCCGCAGCGCGGGCAGCCGACCTCGGCGAAGCGCGAGTACAGGATCCGCAGGAATGGATGCATCCCGGTCGACGTCGCCACCGTCGAGGCGGGGTTGCTGTTGAGCACGTTCTGAGCGACCGCTACGGCCGGACCTAGTCCGTCGATGCGCCGGACCTGCGCGGCGGGTACGCGCGGCCTGCTCGCACCGAGTGCCAGGGACTCGACGAAACGACGACGAGCTTCGGCATAGACCACGTCGAACGCCAAGGACGACTTTCCTGACCCGGACACGCCAACGACTGCGGTCAGCCCTGGCCCGAATGTCACGTCGACATCGCGCAGGTTGTGCTCGGCCGCGCCCTGCACGTCGAGGACACGCTCTGTCGGTCGCCTCATGCTGGGACGACGCACGGCCGCACCATCTCCACCGACTCGGCGATCCACCCGACCAGCCTTGCAGCTAGCCGTTGTCAAGTCCGAGGCTGGGCCCGTTGGTGGGGCCAACCGAGCGCGGAGCCTGCCGTCAACGTGAAGGCGTCCGGCTCACGCAGCGGAGCCGCGCTGGCCGGGAAAGGGGACTTCTTCACGGTGCGACGTGCCAGGGTCGCACTGTTGGCAGCGTGTTCGTGGTCCGTTGAGTCTTGGCGCCACCGATTCGGTCGCACGGCCGTCACAATGGCTCTGCCCGTACTGACCAGCGTCGGCACCGACGCAGGATTGAGCACTCCATGCGTCGTCATGTCGTTTTTGGTACCGGTCAGGTCGGGAGACCTCTGATCGAGCAGCTAGTCCAGCAGGGACATGACGTCGTCGCGGCGAACCGGACCGGCCGAGGCTCCTTCCCGGGTGCCCATGTCGTCGGTGGTGACGCCTGTGATCGCGACTTCACCACGTCTGTCAGCGCTGGCGGGGACGTCGTCTACTTTTGCCTCAACGCTGCGAGCTACACGCGATGGGACCAGGAGTTTCCGCCACTGCAGCGCGCGGTGGTTGCGGGCGCAGCCAGTGCCGGTGCTCGGCTCGTGGTGCTCGACAACCTTATTCCTACGGCCCGCCGGGCGGTAGGGACCTGGTTGAAACCATGGTGGCCAACCCGACATCGGCAAAGTCCGCGACGCGGGCAGCCATGACCGAGGAACTGCTGCAGGCACACGGCCGCGGCCAGGTGGAGGTCGCGATCGGGCGTGCCTCGGACTTTTTCGGACCGGGTGCCACGCGCAGTGCCCTCGGGGAGACCATCTTCGGCTCAGCCGTGGCCGGCAAGGCGGCGCAGGTCTTGGGCAAGCCGGACCAGCTGCACAGCTACTCCTACACAGCCGACGTAGCCGCTGGCCTCATCACCCTCGGCACCGAGCCTGCAGCGGTCGGAGAGATCTGGCACCTGCCGGTGCCGCAGACGCGCACGACCCGCGAGATAGTCAACGACATCTACGCGCTGGCCGGTGCGCGACCACGCACCATGGCAGCAGGACCGTTGACGCTGCGACTGCTTGGTCTGGTCAAACCAGAGATGCGCGAATTCCGCCACACCCTCTACCAGTTCACCGACCGCTGGGTCGTCGACGACAGCAAATTCCGAGCTGCGTTCGGCGGTGAGGCAACCCCAGTTGCCCAGGCACTCGCCACCACCTTCGACTGGTACCGGGCAGCAGCACTTCGCCAGACCACGAAAGTGCAAGGCTGAAACGAGAGCAGCCATGACACCGCGCATGACAGCACGGTTCGCCGGCATCCATTCGGTCTCGCGGCAGGCTTCGCCGGCGCGATAAGGGCCCGCGGTGACGAATAGTCTTCAGACCTACGACGGCTCCGCGAGCGGCGTCGAGAGGCGTCGAGAGGCGAAAGTGCAGGTCAGCACGGCGGAGGGCAAGGGATTCGAACCCTTGAGGAGCTTGCACTCCTAGCGGTTTTCAAGACCGCCGCACTAGGCCACTATGCGAGCCCTCCCAGCGAGGGACATCGTAATGTGGTGCCCGAAGATCCGCAGATGCGGCGTAGTGTGCCTCTGTGACCGCACATGCGTCGGAGTCAGCCGCCGGACCAGCCCTCATCGCCCAGTTACCGGATCGCCGAGGTGGCCGCCCTGCTCGGGGTGAGCGACGACACCGTCCGGCGCTGGGTGGAGGCCGGCCGGCTGAGCGACCGCCGCGAGCGGGGCCGGCACCTGGTCGACGGCGCCGAGGTCGCCGCGCTCGCCCGGGAGCTGGCCAAGGACCCCGCCGGATCCGGTGACGCGCGTGAGAGCGTCGGCCCGCAACCGGCTCACCGGCATCGTCACCGACGTCGTGCGCGACACCGTGATGGCCAAGGTCGAGATGCAGGCCGGGCCGTTCAGGATCGTGTCGCTGATGACGCGCGAGGCCGCCGACGACCTGGCCCTGCAACCCGGCGTGCTTGCCGTCGCCTCGATCAAGTCCACGAACGTCGTCGTCGAGAGGCCGACGTGAAGTCGCGCCCGACGCGTGTCCTGATCTGTGCCGTCGTTCTCCTTGCCAGCCTCCTCACGGGATGCCAGAGCAACGACACAACACTCGACGTGCTCGCGGCTGCGTCCCTGCGCGATGTCTTCCCCAAGCTGGCAACGCAATTCGAAGCCGACCATGACGGAGTCAAGGTGGCGTTCAGCTTCGGTCCGAGCGGCACGTTGGCTGCGCAGGTGAAGGGCGGTGCACCCGCGGACGTTCTGGCCACCGCCAGTGAGACCACCATGCAGGCTGCCGGTGACACGGTCGCTGATCCGGTCGTGTTCGCGGCCAACTCTCTGGCGATCGCGGTATCACCGAAGGCGAAGGCGAAAGTGACGCAGCTGTCCGACCTTGCCAGGCCCGATGTCTCAGTGGCACTGTGCGAGGCGAACGTGCCCTGTGGTGCAACGGCGAAAGCGATGCTGGCCAAGGCGAATCTCACCGTCAAGCCAGCCACGTACACGCTCGACGTCACGGCTGTGCTCACCACGGTGGAGTCCGACGACGTCGACGCCGGCGTTGTCTACCGGACGGACGTGCTCTCCGCGGGCGACCGCGTCGTAGCGGTCGAGATCCCAGCCGCCAGCAACGTCTCCACCAGCTACCCCATCGCCACGGTGAAGGCGTCCGAGCACAAAGACCTGGCCGACGAGTTCGTCACGCTGGTGAGATCGACCTGACGGCCAGAAGGCTCTTGCCGAAGCAGGCTTCGACACGCAATGAATCGTGAGCGACGAGTCCCGGTCCTTCTCCTCATACCAGCAGTCATCGCCGTGCTGCTACTCGTCGTGCCGCTGGCATCCCTCCTGATCCGCGTCCCTTGGACCGAACTGCCCCGAGTGCTGGCGAGCGGCAAGGTGTGGCCCGCGCTGCGGCTGTCGCTGCTGACCGCCAGCACGGCGACACTGATCTCGGTGTTGGTCGGCGTGCCGCTCGCCTGGGTCATCGGCCGATCACTCAGCAGGGGAATGAGATTCCTCCGGGCCCTGGTCACGCTGCCCCTTGTGCTTCCGCCAGTGGTCGGAGGGATCACGCTGCTGATGGCCTTCGGCAGGAACGGGATCGTGGGTGGGCCGCTCTATTCGCTGACTGGGCTGAGCATTCCGTTTACGTCGCTGGCCGTGGTGATGGCCCAGACGTTCGTGGCCATGCCGTTTCTCGTGATCAGTGTTGCCGGAGCCGTCGAACGGCTCGACGACCGGTTCGACGAAGCGGCCGCGAGCCTCGGCGCATCCGGCCTGTACGCGTTCCGTCGCGTCACCCTCCCGATGCTCGCGCCAGGAATCCTTGCCGGCACCGTGTTGGCCTGGACCCGGGCCCTCGGCGAGTTCGGCGCGACCATCACTTTCGCGGGCTCGTTCCCGGGCCGCACCGAGACCATGCCCATCGCCGTGTACCTCGCCCAACAGTCAGATCCTGAAGCAGCATTGGCTCTTTCGGTCGTCCTCCTGCTCGTTGCGCTGGTCGTGTTGGTGGCATTCCGGCGCCACTATCTGCCGGGAGCCGTCGCGTGAGCCTCGCTGCCGAGGTCACGGTGCAGCGCGGGGGCTTCCGACTGAGCGCCGAGGTGATGGTGTCCGACGGCGAGGTGCTCGGGCTGCTCGGCCCGAATGCCGCCGGCAAGACCACGCTGCTTCGCACGTTGGCCGGTGCCCTCGCACCGCAATCGGGACGGATCGAGTTGTCCGGTCGCGTGCTCACAGACACGGCAACCGGAACCCAGGTCCCCATGCACGAGCGCCGCGCGGCCGTCATGTACCAGGACTATCTGCTGTTCGATCACCTGACTGTGCTGGAGAACGCCGCCTTCGGGCAGCGGGCCCGCGGCCGGCCACGGGGCGAGGCCAGGGCCGCAGCGCAGGTCTGGATCGATCGGCTGGGCCTGGCCGATGTGGCCGGGCGTCGGCCGACGGCGTTGTCCGGGGGCCAGCGACAGCGCACGGCTCTGGCCCGAACACTCGCTGCAGATTCCGACCTGCTCCTTCTGGACGAGCCTCTTGCCGCGCTGGATGCGACCTCGCGCGACGACATCCGCAGCGACCTGCGCCAACACCTCCGGGGCACGGGCAAGCCGACGATTCTGGTCACCCATGACGCCATCGAGGCCATGTTGCTGACCGACAGGCTCCTCGTGCTCGAAGGCGGCAGGGTCACGCATGTAGGGACGCCCGCCGAGGTAGCCGAGAGCCCGCGAACGCCTTACGTGGCAGGGCTTCTGGGCCTGAACCTGCTCACCGGACTGGCGCACGGCGGCTTGGTGACCTTGACCGGCGGCGGCTCGCTGGCCGCCGCCGACACCGGCGTCACCGGTCCGGTGGTGGTGCTCGTGCCACCGGCGGCCGTCGTGGTGCACCTTGACCGGCCGCCGGAGGGCTCCCCTCGCAACGTCTGGCCGGCGACTGTCGCGCGGATCGAAGCCAGCGGTGAGCGCGTCCGGCTGCGCTGTGAGGGAAGCCCGCCGATGCTGGTCGACATCACGCCCGCGGCGCTGGCCGATCTCCACCTGCTGCCCGGAACGCCGGTGTGGCTGTCGCTCAAGGCGTCATCGGTGCGCCTGACCAGCAACCCCGCACCGCACGTCGGCTAGTCCGGCAGCCGCAGCGCCAGCAGGGTCACGTCGTCGTGGCGAACCAGCCACCGGTCCGCCTGCTCATCCTCGAACTGGCGAACCTCGGCGATCAAGGCGTCGGGATCGTCGAAGGCGCGGTCGAAGAGGTCGGCAAACGTGTAACCCGGCTTGTGCAGCAGACGTTCGGCACCATCGGACATCAGCAGCACGCGAGCACCCGGAACCAACGCATGCACGCTGACAAACGCCTGGTCGGCCGCCTCCGGCTCACGTCGGATCACCCAACGGCCGCCACCGCCGTTGTAGCGGCGGCGAGCCGCCACGCTTCTCGCCAGCCGCTCGTCCAGAGCTTGGGCCGACATCGGCGCAGCGTGCGGCTGCACGGGTGGCGGTTCCGGCGGCTCGGACCGCAGGGTCAGGGAGGGCCGGCCAGGCCGGGTCGGTCACCGGGCGCAGTTCCACCCCGGCCTCGGTGGTCTCCTCGACTGCGGCGATGCAGTCACCGATCAGCGTGAGCTCGACCTCAGCAGGTGCGGAGATCCTGGCCACCACGCCCACGGCAACGGGGAAGTCCTCGATCTCGTCGACTCCTTCGAGGGAGGCGACGAGCGACACCTGCGCTATGGCACGCCGAACCAGTTCCGGGCCGGTCATCCCGCTCACGGCGAAGCGGCTGAACGCCGAGTCGAGCTGAGCGGCCAGCCAGCTGGCATTTCCCTCGGCCTCGGCGAACAGCACGTCATGGCTGAGGTCGGTGGCACCGTCGATGACCCAGGCGAAGTCCCCGGCCACGCCGAACCGGTCGTCCAGCGGGTGGGCGCCGCCCGCGACGCAACGGGCGTTCACGACCTCCCATCCGGTCACAGCTGCAGGTCGACCACGACCGGCCGGTGGTCCGAGGCATCGGTGTCTGGCACCACTGCTGACACTGGGACGACTCCCGCACCCGCCAGGACGAAGTCGATCCGCTCCTCGGGCTGAACAGCGGGACACGTGAGCCCTGGTCCGTCACCCACGGCGGCCCAGCAGTCGGTGAACGTCTCGAGCAGCGGAGCGAGTTCCGGCGAGCCAGGCGTCGTGTTGAAGTCGCCTACGAAGATGACGGGTGCCGCACATTGCGCCAGCACGGCCGCCGCTGCCGACATCTGCGCCGCCCTGGCCTCCAGCTCCTCGTAGCTGAAATGCGTGCAGGCAAAGGTGATCTGGCCGGCCACGTCACCCGTATCGATCGTGCTGACCAACAGCGACCGAGTCTCCAGTCCCTCCCTTCCCGGGAGCTGCACCACCTCGGAGCCGATCACCGGCCACCTGCTCAGGACGGCGTTGCCGTAGACCGCAGTGCCCGACCCTTCCTCGTACACGAGGGCAGGCCCGTAGGTGGCGTGCAGACCGAGCGCCTCGGTGACCAGGCTCAGCGTGTCGAGGTTGCCGGATCGATCGCCGAAGTGGCGATCGACCTCCTGCAGCCCTATGACATCCGGAGCGAACCTCGTTATCGCGCTCGTCAGCCGATCGAGGTCGAAGACATCGTCCTCGCCGGCGCCGTGGTGGATGTTGTACGTGGCGACGCGCATGGTCAGGTCAGCTCGGTCGCGGCACGTCGCCTCGCCATTCACCGGTGGCCGATCCGCGCTCCTCGATGTAACCCTTGAAGCGCTTGAGGTCGGACTTCACCTGCCGGTCGTCCACGCCGACCACCGATCCCGCCTTCTCGGCCAGGCCTTCTGGTTCCCAGTCGATCTGCGCGGTCACCCGGGTCTGGTTGTCACCCAGGCGGTGGAACGTGACCACTCCCGCATGGGTGGTGCCATCCGTGCTCTTCCAGGCGATCCGCTCGTCGGGGTGCTGCTCGCTGATCTCGGTGTCGAACTCGCGCGTGACTCCGGCAATCGTGGTTTTCCAGTGCGTGTGTGTCGGGTCTCGCTGTTCGATGCTGTCCACGCCGCTCATGAAGTGCGGAAACGATTCGAACTGCGTCCACTGGTTGTACGCCGTCGACACGTCGACATCGACGTCGACGGACTCCATGATCGAAGCCATGGGCTCCTCCTCAGCACTTGAGCGTCCAGTCAGATCGGTACCCGGACCGCACGTGCCGAAACGGCCACGCGCCGGGGTAGGTCAAGTCAACCTAGGGCAGTTGCCGTTCGTGCTGCCGCCCCCGGTTCGCCAGGGTGGGATTCAGCTGCCGGGTCTCGGCGACCCGTGCCGCCGACAACGACGCGGTCACCGTGCCGTCCGCACCTCCGAGCGGGGCTGACAGGTCGATCCCCATGGGATCGATCAGCGTCGACCCGCCGACGTAGTGCGATCCGCCCTGCCCGGTCGCCGCGACGTAACACGTGGTCTCGATGGCCCGGGCGTGGATCAGGGTCCGCCAGTGGTCTGCCTTGTGCGGTCCGGAGAGCCACGCTGCCGGCACCAGCAGAACCTGAGCGCCGCGCTCGGCCAGACCGGTCGCCTGCTCTGCGAACCGCAGGTCGTAGCAGGTCATCAGGCCGAACTGGAGTCCGCCGAACCCGAAGGTCAGGCTGGCGTCGGAGCCGGCTGCGATCCGGTCGGACTCGCAGTACCCGAAGGCGTCGTACAGATGCACCTTGCGATACGAGGTGACCAGCCCACCGTCCGGGCCCAGCACGACGACGGTGTTGAACACCCGCCCCGGCGGCGCTTCGCCTGTTCCTGGTGCCTCGAGCATGCCGGCGACCACGCAGGCACCCGTTGCTCGGGCAAGGGTGGCGAGGCCGTCGACGAACGGTCCGTCGAGCCGCTGGGCAACCGTGGAGAGATCGAACGAGGGTGGGCCGAAGTCGCACATGGCGGCCTCCGGCGCCACCATCAGCCGCGGCAAGTCCGTCGGCGGCGCCGCGTGTGCCAGCCGGCTCACGACCTCGAGGTTGCGCCGCCAGTCCATCGAGGCAGCCAGCTGCAGCAGGGTGACGCTGACCTCGTCGTCCCCCGCGGCCGCTGAACTCACTGGTACCGGCTCTGCGCCCGTCACGGCCGGAACCCTAGTCCTGGCTCGTGGCGACGGCATCCGTGCTCACGCCCCGGTGCCGCCGTGGCCGCCGTGCTGCGCGCTCCAACCCGCCGGACGACTGGCGAGCTGCTGGTGGCACAGTGCTGGCCATGCGAGGTCGCGCATGCGGGCGGTGATCGCCCCCGAACCAGGAGGTCCGGAAGCCCTCCGGATCACCACGTTGCCCGAGCCCGTCGCCGGCAGCGGCGAGGTGGTCATCGACGTGGTCGCCGCCGGGGTGAACCGGGCCGACCTGCTGCAGCGGGAAGGCAACTACGCACCACCGCCAGGCGCTTCCAGCGTTCTCGGGATGGAGGTGTCCGGCCGCATCGCCCAGGTGGGACCCGAGGTCGACGGCCTGCTGGTCGGCGACGAGGTCTGTGCCCTGCTCGCAGGTGGCGGATATGCCGAGCGGGTCAGCGCTCCGGCGGGGCAGGTCCTTCCGGTACCGAACGGCGTCGACCTCGTGTCGGCGGCCGCTCTTCCCGAAGCCGCCTGCACGGTGTGGTCCAACCTGGTGGCCGTGGCCGGCCTGCACGCCGGTGAGTGGCTTCTCGTGCACGGCGGCAGCAGCGGAATCGGCACCACCGCCATCCAGATCGCCAGCGCGCTCGGCGCACACGTGGCGGTCACGGTGGGCTCGGACGCGAAGGCCGCACGATGCCTCGACCTCGGAGCCGACGCGGCGATCAACTACAAGGAGTCCGACTTCGTCGACGAGGTGGCCCGCATCACCGGCGGCCGCGGTGTGGACGTCGTGTTGGACATCATCGGAGCGGCGTATCTGTCTCGGAACATCCAGGTTCTGACGACCGGTGGGCGCCTGGTGATCATCGGACTCCAGGGCGGGGCGCGGTCGGACATCGACCTCGGCAAGCTGTTGGCCAAGCGGGCTTCGATCCTCTCGACCACCCTGCGGTCGCGGCCGCTCGACCAGAAGGCCGAGATCGTGGCATCCGTCCGGCGGTCGGTATGGCCGATGGTGGCCGACCGCCGGGTGGTTCCCGTGGTCGACCGCGTGCTGCCGCTCGAGGATGTCGCTTCCGCCCATCGGCTGCTGGCCGAGAGCACCCACATCGGCAAGGTCCTGCTCTCGGTCTGACGCGGCCACCACTCGACCGAGAAACCGACCAGACCGGGAGAAACATGGAACAACGCCTCAGCCTCGTGACACTCGGCGTCGTCGACCTCGGGCGTGCCCGCCGGTTCTACGAAGGCCTGGGCTGGCACGGCGAGGAGGTCGAGGAGACGGTCTTCTTCCGCGCCGGCACGATCGCCGCTCGTGCTGTGGAGCAGGGCCAAGCTCGCGGCCGACACAGGGGTCGACGACGTCCCCGCGGGTGGTTTCGGCGGAATCGTCCTTGCCCACAACGTGCGGTCGGCAGCGGAGGTGGACGAGATCATGACCGCGGCCGAAGCAGCCGGTGCCGTTGTCACGAGGCCGGCAGCGACGACCTTCTACGGCGGCTACGCGGGATGCTTCACCGACCCCGAGGGCCATCCGTGGGAGATCGCCCACAACCCCGGTTTCACCATCGAGGAAGACGGATCGCTGACCATTCCGGACTTCAAGGCGGGCTAGTCCGGCACCGGTCGCAGGTGTCGACCGGCCCGAGTTCGGGCAGCTATAGGGTTCGAGGATGCAAATCGGCTTCTCTTCGTACAGCTTCCATGCCGCCACATCCGCAGGCCGGATGACCCTCCCCGAGGTCGTCGACTGGGTGGCGGACAGCCCTGGCGAGCACTTCGAGATCGCTGTGGTCGGGAAGACGGACAACCCGCTCACTGACCTGTCGGACCTCCCGAACAACCACGAACTGCTCGACGCCCTGAGTGCGCGCATCGATGCCACCGGCGTCACCCTCTCCCAGCTGGCCATTCCGGGAAACCTCTGGCAGGACGACGAGGAGAAGGTCGAGGAGCAGAAGGCCAACATGAAGCGGCACATCGATCTCGCCGCGGAGCTGGGGATCAAGCTGTTGCGTCACGACGTCTCGCACGGCAACCACCCCGGCGACGACTCGCCGCTGTTCGACGAGGCCCTGCCGGTGATCGCCAAGCATGCCAAGGAAGTTGCCCAGTACGCCGCGACCAAGGGCGTGACGACTTCCATCGAGAACCACGGCTACTTCGTCCAGGGAAGCGAGCGTGTCCGCCGGGTGATCCACGCCGTCGACGAGCCGAACTTCAAGACCACGTTGGACATCGGCAACTTCCTCTGCACCGACGAGGACCCCGTGGTCGCCGTGGGCAACAACCTGCCCTACGCCTCGATCGTGCACCTCAAGGACTTCTACGTCCGCACACAGGACCCCGGTGAAGGTTTCTTCCAGAGCCGAGGCGGCAAGTTCCTGCGCGGTGCCATCGTCGGCCAGGGTGACATCGACATGCGTGGCGTCATCGGTGCGGTGAAGGCCTCCGGCTACGACGGCTTCGTCTCGATCGAGTTCGAGGGCCACGAGGACCCGCTCGTCGGCTGCAGCCGCGGGATCAAGAACGCGATCCGGCTGTTCGACGAAGTCTGACGACCCGCTCCACCACGTTCCTCGACCCGTTCGCTTCCCTAACCTAGGAGTCCCCATGGGCAAGGTCCGCATCGGCGTCGTCGGCGCCGGCACGATCTCCGACAGCCATCTCAGCGCCTACGCCGCACGCGACGATGTGGACCTCGTGGCCGTGGCCGACATGAACGCCGACCGGGCGCGGCAGCGCCAGCAGGAGTACGGCTTCACCGACCACCACGACTCCGCCGCGGCGCTGTTCGAGCGCGACGACATCGATGCCGTGTCGATCTGTACGTGGAACGACAGCCATGCGGAACTGGCGATCGCGGCTCTCGAGGCCGGCAAGCACGTCCTGTGTGAGAAGCCCTTGTGCAAGACCGTCGCGGAGGCAGAAGCGGTCGTGCAAGCGGTCGAGCGGTCCGGAAAGCATCTGGAGATCGGCTACGTACGGCGGTTCGCGCGCAACGCCGAGGTACTGAAGCGCTTCGTCGACGGTGGTGACCTCGGCGAGATCTACTACTCCAAGGCGTCGATCATCCGGCGAACGGGCAACCCCGGTGGGTGGTTCGCCGACGTCGAACTCTCCGGCGGAGGCCCACTGATCGACATCGGCGTGCACTGCATCGACCTGGCCTGGTGGCTCATGGGTGGACCCAAGGTCACGACAGTGAGCGCCAACACGTATACCCGCTTGGGGAATCGCGGCAACATCCAGAACATCGGCCGCTACAAGGCCGCCGACTACGACCCGTCGTTCAACACGGTGGAGGACCTGGCCAACGCACTGGTGCGGTTCGAGAACGGCTCGTCGATGCTGGTCGACGTCTCGTTCTCGCTGCACGCGCCGCAGGACAGCATCCTCGTGGCGGTCTACGGCGACAAGGGTGGGGCAGAACTCGAGCCCCAGTTGAAGATGGTCACCGAGAAGTACGACACGGTGCTCAACCTGAACCCACAGATCGACAAGCTCTCCTTCGACATGGGGTCGTTCCACAAGGAGATCGGGCACTTCGTCGAGCTGGTGAAGGGCACCGCCGAGCCGTTGGCCCCGGTCAGCGACGGCCTGGAGATGATGAAGATCCTGCGCGCGATCTACGAGTCGGCCGACAAGGGTGCGGAGATCACGGTCCAGTAGGTGACCGCCGGGCGCGCTGCCGGTGAGGCACCAGAGAAAGCCGATGAGGCACGATGGACAGCATGACGGCCATCCCAGGAGCAGAATCCCCGCCCGGCGCGTCCGAATCGCCGCCGGAGCACCAGGACGTCCTGGTCGTCCCCACGGAAGAAGGTGAGGACCCCGGCGAACTGGTCGCCCAGCCGGCCAAGGTGATGCGGATCGGCACGATGATCAAGCAGCTCCTCGAGGAAGTGAAGGCGGCACCGCTCGACGATGCCGGCCGTGACCGGCTCACCGAGATCTACCGTGCCTCGCTGGTCGAACTCGAGGACGGCCTCGCGCCCGAACTCGTTGCAGAGCTGGAACGGCTGTCGTTCCCGATCGAGGAGGGCACCACTCCCTCCGACGCCGAACTTCGCATCGCCCAGGCACAGCTGGTGGGCTGGCTGGAGGGACTCTTCCACGGCATCCAGGCCACCTTGTTCGCCCAGCAGATGGCGGCCCGCGCGCAGTTCGAGCAGATGCGGCGGGCGCTGCCGCCGGGTGCGGTGCCGAAAGGCGGCCAGGCAGCAGAAGCCGGGCGAGGAAGAGGCGGAGCCGCCCACCGGCCGCCCGGGCGGCGGGATGTACCTCTAGGCAGACGCCCGGCAGCGTCGACCTGCAGGCAGTGCGTCAGTCGAGGTCGAACAGCCGGATCAGTTCGATCGCGACGCCGTCCTCGTCACTGGTGAACTCGGCTGTGCGACTCGCCGCGGCGAGCGCCTGCTCGTGCCCGTTGGGCATCGCATACGACCTTCCCGCCCACCGCAGCAGCGGCACGTCGTTTGGCATATCGCCGAAGGCCACCACGTCGTCGGCGCCGAGGCCCCATTCAGCGCACAGGGTGGCCAGGGTCGCCGCCTTCGAGACGCCTGGCGCGGCGATCTCGACCAGGCCGCCCGCTCCCGAGATCGTGAGTTCGGCGGCACCCGTGAGTCCGGCCGCTTCGAGTGCGCCCATGCAGGCGGCCAGCAACTCGTCGCCGGTTCGCCTGGAGTGCTTCGCGATCAGCTTGACCGGCTGCTCCACCGATGCCAGTTCGCTCCGGTCGCCGACCACCGCGAACGGTCCCGGGTCGCGCGGGTCGTGCGGATAGTCGTCGGGAACGGTGTAGGTGAGCGGCGACTCCACGCCGAACGAGACGCCTGCCACCTCCCGACCGATGATGTCGATCAGCTGCGCCAGCACGTTCGCCGGGATGTCGCTGTGCTGGATGACCGACATCGACCCGAGATCGAGGACCACACCGCCGTTGCTGCAGATGGCCAGGCCCTTGTGGCCGGTGGTGGTGACCACGTGCTTCATCCACCGGATCGGCCGCCCGGTGACGAAGACGAGGTGCACCCCGCTCCTGGTGAGATCTCCGAGCACGCCGGCCGTGCGGGCGGAGATGCCGTGGTCGCTGTCGAGCAACGTGCCGTCGAGATCGGTCGCGACGACGGCGTACGGCAGCTTGGCCGACGTGGGGGCGGAGGAGACGGCCTGGCCGACACTTCGCCGTCTCGGGTCATCGCTCCATCCTGCCAACGATCGCGGGCCGTCACCGCCACGCGGCTCTCGGGACTGGCCTCGTGGGGTCACCTGGCAGATCGGGTGACGTGGCCGCGCAGTGGCGCCGATAGCGTCGCAACCGAGTCCCGCACCGCCGGAGGAGAACCCTGTGACCCGTCAGTCTGCCGACCGCACGCATGCGGATCCCACCCACCGATCGGCCAGGGTTGCCCTGGTCGGCACCGGGGGTCGCGGGTTGATGTACAACCGCGCGGTGGCCAAGCGCGACCACCTGCGACTCGTCGGTCTGCTCGACCCCAACCCGGTCCGGATGAAGTACCACAGCGACGCCCACGTGGCGGCAGGACGGGATGCGGTCGCCACCTACGGTCCCGACGACTTCGACGCGATGGTGCGCGAACAGGACGTCGACACGATCGTCGTCACCAGCGTGGACCGCACGCACAGCGACTACATCGTGGCCGGACTCGAAGCGGGCCTGCGGGTGATCACCGAGAAACCCCTCACGACCGACTTCGACAAGGCCCGCCGGATCCTCGACACGGTCGAGCGCACGGGCAACCACCCCACGGTCACCTTCAACTACCGCTACAGCCCGATCGCGACGACGTTCTCCGAACTGATCGGCGCTGGCGCCATCGGTGACGTCGTGTCGGTGCACTTCGAGTGGATGCTCGACACCTCTCACGGCGCCGACTACTTCCGCCGGTGGCACCGCGACAAGGCGAACTCCGGCGGGCTGATGATCCACAAGGCCAGTCACCACTTCGACCTGATCAACTGGAGCATCCGCCAGCAGCCCGACGAGGTGATGGGCTACGGGCGGCTCGCCTTCTACGGAAGGGAGAACGGGGAACGGCTCGACCTGCGGCACGATTACGAGCGAGCGTCCGGAAGCCCTGCGGCCGCGGACGACCCGTTCGCGATCGACCTGTCGTCGACCGAGCAGCACCGCGACCTGTACCTGGCTGCCGAGTCGTCCGACGGCTACATCCGCGACCAGAACGTCTTCGGCGACGGCATCACGATCGAGGACGACATGGCGGTGCTCGTGAAGTACCGGCAGGGCGCCACGCTGACCTACCACCTCACCGCGTATTCGCCGTGGGAGGGCTACCGGTTCATGGTCAACGGCACGAAGGGCCGGCTGGAGCTGGAGAACAACGAGAGCGTCTGGACGCGGCCCCGAACCGGTACGAGCACACCTGCGCCGGCGATCCACGGCACCGAGGCGGCCGAGAACGCAGGCGGCACCCGCATCCTGCTGCGGCCGCACTGGCAACCGCCGCGCGAGGTGCCCGTGGTGTTCGACCACTCAGGGCACGGCGGCGGTGACGTTCGCCTGCTCACCGACCTGTTCGGCCCCGAGCCAGGCTCGGAGATCACGCCCTCGGACCCGGCGCTGCGGCTGCAGGCCGGCGAGGTCGACGGCGTGCACGCGATGGGGATCGGCGCCGCGGCGAACCTCGCGTTCGAGTCGGGCCAGCCGGTCCGCATCGCCGAGGCGCTGGGCCGCGACATCTAGGGCTTCGACGCCCCGACCTCGCCAACCACGCCGCGCCACCCACTCGCTCGCGGCGAGAGGGCGCAATCTGTTGCCTGCGGGCGCTCGGAGCAACAGATTGCGCCCACTCGATCGGCCTGTTGGGCGCTGGGGTCGCGGCCGCCGCCTGGCGTCAGGCCGGGCCGAACCAGCGGTCGAGCTCGGCTGCTGTCCCCTGCTCGTCGTACCGGCCGGTGACCGCGTCGGCGGCCGCCTGCACCTCGGGCGGAGCGTCGCCCACCGCGACGCCGCGGCCGGCGAACTGCAGCATCTCGATGTCGTTGCGGCCGTCGCCGATCGCGAGGACGTAACCCGGGTGCACGCCGATCAGCCGGCAGACCTCGTCGAGTCCCGCGGCCTTGGACACCCCGCGCGGGTTGATGTCCAGCCAGGCGGAGTAGCCGACGTAGTAGGTGATGTCGTGCATGCCCAGCTGCTGGGCCAGGTGCTCGATCTCTTCCTCGGTGCCATCTTCGTCGCGGACGATCACCCGCGTGACGGGTTCGCTCAGCAGATCCTCCAGCGCGTGCACGCTCACGGCTCCGGACAGATCGCCGGCGGGGAACGGCCGGTTGACCCAGTACCCGTCCGGGCGGTCGACGCCGATGGCGAGGCCGGGCCGGAGGTCGAGCACCGCCTGCACGACGGGTGCCGGATCGAACACCTGGCGGCCGAACTCCTCGTACTGCTCCGGCTGCGCGGGATCGTAGGAGACCGACACGGCACCGTTCTGGGTGACGGCGAAGCCAGCCGGCAGGCCGAGGTCCGTCGCGACCGTGATCGTCGTGCGGAAGGTGCGGCCGGTGGCGAGGACGACAGGGATCCCGGCGGCAACGACGCGCTGCACAGAAGCCCGCAGGTCGGCGTCCAGCTCACCGTCGCGCGAGAGCAGGGTCCCGTCGACGTCGAGCGCCACCAGCTTCGGTGCCCACTCCTCGTCCGGCTCGATGTCGAGCGCGCTCACTGCGCGGTCGGGACGAGTCGGTCGGTGCCCAGGTAGCGCTGCAGCGGCTCGGGGACCAGCACCGACCCGTCGGCCTGCTGGTGCGTCTCCAGCAGCGCGACGATCGTCCGGGTCACGGCCATCAGTGTGCCGTTCAGGGTCGCCACCGGCTCGGTCCCCTTGACCCCGCGTTGCCGGATGTTCAGCCGCCGGGTCTGGAACTCCGTGCAGTTCGACGCCGACGTGAGTTCGCGGTACCTGCCCTGGGTCGGGATCCAGACCTCGCAGTCGAACTTCCGCGCCGCCGACAGGCCGAGGTCACCGGCGGCGGTGTCGATGACGCGATAGGCGAGACCCAACGATGTCAGCCAGTCCTTCTCGTACTCCAGCAGGCGCTGGTGCTCAGCCTCGGCCTGGTCGGGGTGTACGAACGCGAACATCTCCACCTTGTCGAACCAGTGCACGCGGATGATCCCGCGCGTGTCCTTGCCGTAGGTGCCCGCCTCGCGCCGGTAGCACGGGCTCACGGCGGCGTACCGCAGCGGCAGTGAGCCGGCCTCCAGGATCTCGTCGCTGTGGAACGCAGCCAGCGGCACCTCCGACGTCCCGACCAGGTAGAGGTCGTCGCGTTCGAGGTAGTACACGTCCTCGGCCGCCTGGCCGAGGAAGCCGGTGCCCTCCATCGCGGAGGGGCGTACCAGCGCCGGCGGAATCATCGACGTGAACCCCCACGACCGCGCGGTGTCCATGGCGAGCTGGATCAGCGCAAGTTCCAGCTGGGCGCCGACACCGACGAGGTAGTAGAAGCGCGCTCCCGACACCTTCACGCCGCGCTCGATGTCGATGGCCTGATGCATTCGGCCGAGGTCGACGTGGTCGCGGGGCTCGAACCCCTCCGCGGCGAAGTCGCGCGGTGTGCCGACGGTCTCCAGCACCACGAAGTCGTCCTCGCCACCGGCCGGTACCTCCGGCAGGACAACGTTGGGGATCTGGGCGACCAGGGCGTCGAAGGTCGCCGCCGCCTCGGTCTGCCTCCCCTCGGCCGCCTTGACCGCGTCGGCAAGCTCCCGGCCTCGAGCGAGCAGGGCCGCCTTCTCGTCACCGGCAGCCCGGCCGATCTCCCGGCCGAACGCCTTCTGCTCACCGCGCAACCGCTCGAACTCGGCGATCGCGCTCCGGCGGTCCTTGTCGGCGGCGACGGCATCATCGACGGACGACGGGTCCAGGCCGCGCCGCTGCTGGCTCTCCCGGATCCGGTCAGGCTCCTCACGGAGCATCGTCACGTCGATCATGCATCCTCCTCAGGGCAGGCGGAGCCAACGCTAGTTGCGTCGCGGTGTGGTGTGCGCCCGGTTTCCGGTGCGCGGGCGGCGGGCAAGTCTGGCCACCAGGTCGCGCGACTGCCGTCTCGCGGAGCGATTCCCGCGACTGGCGGCCACTTCTGCTCGGATGTCCGGCTGCGAACCACGCCCTGGCAGGTACAACTGACGAGTGAGCGCTCAGCGGGACCTGCTGCGACGGCGAGGCCTGCGTCGCCTCGCCCGGCGGATCCCGGCCGGCGTGGACAGCGGCGCCGAGTCGATGCGACCACCGTCGACGTTCACGATGGCTGTCGCGATGGCCGTGGCCGGCGCCCTCTTCCTCCTGCTGCTGATCGGCGCCGCGACCCAGGTCCCGTGGCTCGTTCAGGCCGACCTGTGGCTGCCCGAACGGGCCAGCGATCTGCTCCGTGGCCACCCGACGTCCATCGAAGTCGTGGCTCTCTTCCGCTGGATCGTCTCCCCACCGGTCGGCGTCCTGGCCGCCGGGGCCGTGGCGATCATCCTGGTGCAGCGGAGAGCCCGGCGCCTGGCCGCCTGGCTGGCGGTGACGCCGCCGCTCACCTGGGTGATGGTCCAGCTGGTGCGGTCCCTGATCGACCGGCCGGAACCCTTTACCGCACTGATCGTCGCCGGAACCGGGTTCCCCTCCCCCTACGCCGCCGTCTCGGTCTCGACGATCGGAGCGCTCCTGATCGTGGCCGTGCTGAGCTGGCCCCGCTGGCAGTGGTTCGCCCGCAGCCTGGCGGTGACCGTCGTAGTCGTCGCAGCAGGAAGCCAGCTGGTCCTCGGCCTGCAGACACCCATCGACATCGTCGGCGGCTGGTTGCTCGGGTTCGGCGTGCTCGGTGCTACCTGCCTGGCGTTCGGCGTCTCGCACGCCCGCCGCCGTCCGCTCCCGCTCCGCGAAGCGCACCACCTGCCCGGCACCCGCCCGACCGTCGCGGTGATCTACAACCCGGTGAAGATGGCGTCCGAGGCCGACTTCCGGGAACTGGTCACCGCGGCCGCGGATGACGCCGACTACGAACCGCCGGTGTTCCTGTCGACGAGTGCTCTCGATCCCGGTCACGCGATGGCGAAGGAGGCGATCGCGTCGCGCCCATCGCTCGTGCTCGTGGCCGGCGGGGACGGAACCGTCCGGGCCGTCTGCAGCGAGCTGTCTGGTTCCCGCATCCCGCTCGGCATCGTGCCCACCGGCACCGGCAACCTGCTGGCCCGAAACCTCGACCTGCCCCTGGAACAGCCCGAAGCGATCCTGGTGGCGTTCAGTGGCGAGGACCGCATCATCGACATGCTGGTGGGCTCCGGGGACAACCTGCCGCGGCAGCGGTTCGCGGTGATGGCGGGACTCGGGCTCGACGCCGCCGCGAGCGAGGTTGGTGACCGGCTCAAGCGGCAGGTCGGCTGGATGGCCTACGTGGTCTCGGGCGCCCGGCACTTCTCGCTGCCGGCGGTGGACGTGGAGGTCGTCATCGACGGCGCACCCCCGGAACGCTTCCGGGCCCGGTCGGTGATGATCGGCAACGTGGGGACGCTCACCGGCGGCGTCGAACTGATCCCCCACGCCCTTCCCGACGACGGGCTCCTGAACGTCGTGGTGGTCTCGCCGACCCACCTCCTGGACTGGTCGCGGATGGTGCTGGCGCTGCTCAGAAAGCGACACCGCGGCTACGACCGGCTCACGTTCCGCTCGGGCGCCTCGGTCCGGATCTCGGTGCTGGACGAGGAGCCCGTTCCGCGTCAACTCGACGGTGACGTGGTCACGCGCGGTCGGCGGCTGACCGCCACGGTGGTGCCCGGCGTGCTGACCGTCCGGGTCCCGGCGGGCACCCGGCCGGCAGCGATAGGCCAGTCACCCGACACCGTCGCCGCACCGGTCCTGACGGCCGTGCCAACGGGAAGACCGGGTGCGCTCAGCCGGCCAGGACCAGCTCGAGCGACTCCGCCGCCCCGTCGACCAGCCTGACCGGGACTCCCCAGTCCTGCTGGTGGATGTGGCAGGTGCCGTGCTCGGCGTCGATGTCGCAGCTGGCAGCCCGGGCCGACACGTGCAGCACGCCCTCGGTGAACTCGTCGGAGAACGTCAGCTCCCGGACGAGCTCGGTCGAAGTACCGGCGCCGTGCAACAGCAGTCCCGGCGGGCTGGAGTCGACCATCACCTGCGTCGACGGCCCCAGCGAGTCGTCGAGCTTCTGCCCGGGCGGTGGCGTGAAGACAACGGACACGTCGATCCCGTCCGGCGACAGCTCGATCGCCGGGCGATGGGCGTGCTGCGCGGACTGGTCGGCATGGACCGCGGCACCGAGCGGCACCCGCGTGAGCCGGTGGCCGGACGACTCGACCACCACCAGCGTGTCGCCATCGACAAAGCCACCGGACGGCTCGGCCAGGCCGGTGGCCAGCGTGCTGAGGTGCCAGCCCTGTCGCGGGTCGTCCTCCGGCGCCACCACGTCGCCGTACTCGTCCGGCGCCTCGGGCTCGGGCACCGGCAGGGCGGTCGAGGGATCGAAGCGCAGTCGGCGGATCGCCCCGTTGTACGTGTCGTGCACGGCGAGGGACCCGTCCGGCAACGTGGTGACGCCCAGCGGATGCTGCAGCAGAGCCAGCGGAGCTGGGCCGTCGACCAGCCCGAAGTCGAACAGGCCCTGGCCCACCAGCGTCGCGACCTGCAGCGTCCCGTCCTCGTCGGCCGTGATGCTCCGCACGGAGGAGGTCTCGGCGTCCGCGACGAACAGCGTCGAGCCGTCGGCCGAGACCGCGAGTCCCGACGGCTGTGCGAACCATGCCGCCTCCGCGGCACCGTCCTCCAGCCCTTCGGTGGTTGTCCCGGCGGCCACCTCGACCGCTCCGGACGCGGGATCGAAGGTCCACAACTGATGGATGCCGGCCATGGCGATCCAGACGCGGTCGGCGAACCAGGCCACATCCCACGGCGTGGAGAGCGAGGTCGTGCCGCCGCCCTGCATCCACTGCCGACCGTTGCCCGCGAGCGTGCGGACCGTGCCGTCGGCCAGCCGGACACCTCGGAGCAGGTGATGGGCGGAGTCGGCGACCACGACGTCGTACCCGACCTGCTCGGCCACCGCCGGCGGCAGCACGCACAGCCCGTTGGGTTCGGCGAACTCGGCCTCGCCTGGTCCGCCGTCGGCGGACCCGCGCCGGCCGGACCCGATCACCCGGATCTCAGCGGCAGCCTCGTCGCCGACGGCGTCGGCGGCCAGCTGGACGAGGCGGTTCGAGCCGGCGTCGGCGACCAGCACCGAGCCGTCAGCCAGCCGGATGGCCTTCGCTGGGAAGCGCAGCGTTCCCGGTGCGGCCGGCGGTGCCACGTATGGGTCGTCGCCGGGCTGCAGCGATCCGGCGTCCTGGTAGCGCGGCGTGAGGTCGTCGATCATGCGCTCGATGGCGTGCGCGTGGCCCTCGCCGGCGTACTGCGCCACCACATAGCCCTCGGGATCGATCAGCACGAGCGTCGGCCAGGCCCGAGCGGTGTAGGCGCCCCACGTGACGAGGTCCGGGTCGTCGAGCACCGGGTGCTCGACCGAGTACCGCTGGACCGCCGCCGCCAAGGCATCCGGATCGGCCTCGTGCGCGAACTTGGGCGAGTGCACGCCGATCACGACGAGTTCCCCGTGCCTGCGCCGCTCGGTGTCGCGCAGCTCCTCGAGGACGTGCAGGCAGTTCACGCAGCAGAACGTCCAGAAGTCGAGAATCACGAACCGACCCCGAAGATCGGCGAGGTGCAGCTGTCGCCCACCGGTGTTCAGCCAGCCGCGGCCGGAGAGCTCTGGCGCTCGCACCCGCGTGGCGCGACGAAGATCGCGTTGCGCACTCATCTGGTCACTCCTCCGCCGCGTCGCACGCCGTCGAGACATGCGGGGCCGTCGAGACCCTGGCCTCATCCAACCCGAGCGCGACGCCGGGTGTTCCCGAGAGGTGAGCGCAAGCTCACGGTCCGACGTGTGCCACAGCACTGCCTGTTGGGCGCTGACCACATACCGTGAACGCCGACGCTGACGAGGGGTTGAGGAGACCGGAGATGCGAGCTGCCCGCCGTGCCTGGGTGGCACGCGCCGTGGCGACGCTGGCCATCGCGGTCACCCTGGTCACCGCCGGCGCCTGCACCGGCGACGAGCCTGCCCGCCGGACCCAGTTCAGCGGCCCCCGCCGATGCTCCGCTGGTGCTCGACCGCAGCACCTTCGAGACCACCGTTGCGTCCTACCTGTCCGCATGGTCGGCGGTCTGGCTCGACTCGGCGAACGCGGACGGCCGCAAGGCCGTCGTCGATCTCACCGGGGACGCGGCCTTCGCCGGGCGGCTGATCGACGTCGGCACGACCATGCAGGTGACGGCTGTGGACGTCGTTCCGGAGGCTGGACACGGGCCCGAGTGCCGGACGAGTGTCCGCTGCCGGCAGTCGCTGTCGGTGACCGTGGACCTCAAGGGCCTTGGCGAGGCGCGCTGGACGTCCAGCCTCGGTGCGGTGAAGGCCGCCGACGGATGGGACGTCCTGCCCGACCCCGAGTCGATCCATCCCGACCTGACCGACGGCACCCGCCTGCGGCGGGTCCGCGAGCTGCCGGACCGGGCTCCGATCCTGGACCGCGACGGGGTGAAGCTGATGTCGTCCCGGCCGGTCGTGTACGTGGGACTCGAGAAGGGGAAGGCCACCGCCGCGAGTGCCCGCAGGCTCGCCAACAAGCTCGAGATCGACCCCGGCGACCTGACCAGACGGCTGAAGGCGGCCGGCAAGTCGCAGTTCGTCGAGGCCCTGGTGCTGCGCAAGGGCGAGTACGACCAGGTGAAGGCGAGCATCGGCGGCATCACCGGGCTGGCCGTGATCGAGGGACGCCGGGCGCTGGCGGACAACGCGCAGTTCGGCCGCAGCGTCCTCGGCATCGTGGTGCCCGCGACCGCGGAGACCCTGAAGAACGCCGGGCCGAGCGCGATCGCGAGCGACGAGGTGGGCGCGTTCGGCCTGCAGTTCGCCTTCCAGCGGCGGCTGGCCGGGAGCCCGACGACCGCGGTCCGCATCGTCAGCCCGGCCACCGGGAAAGTGGTCGCGACGCTGGCCGAATCGAAGGGCAAGCCCGGACAGTCGCTTCGCACCACGCTGCAGGCCCGGGCACAGCGGGCGGCCGAGAACGCCCTCGACGCGGCACCTGGCAAGGCCCGGGTGTCGATCGTCGCCGTGCAGGCCTCCACCGGACAGGTTCTGGCGGTGGCCAACGGGCAGGGGCTGGTCAACGAGAACCGGGCCTTCACCGGTCGATATGCCCCAGGTTCCACCTTCAAGATCGTGTCCGCTGCCGCTTTGCTCGACAGCGGAATGACGTCTGCGTCCAGCGTGAACTGCACCGACCGTGTCGTCGTCGACGGCGCCACGTTCGGCAACTACGACGCACTCCTGGCTCCGGGGCGCACCACCCTGGCGCACGCGGTGTCGCTCTCGTGCAACACGGCCCTGATCCGCGAACGCAACCGGGTCGACGGTGATGCGCTGCCCACCATGGCCGGTGACTTCGGGATCGGCGCCGACTGGGACCTGCCACTCGGTGCATGGTCGGGCGAGGTCCCCGAACCGGCGGGTCAGACCGAGCTCGCCGCCTCGATGATCGGCCAGGGCCGCATCAGCGTGAGTCCACTGGCGATGGCCGAGGTCGCCGCAGCCGTCCGGAGCGGGCGCTCACACCAGCCGACGCTCCTTGCCGGTGCCAACACGGTTGCCGGGCCGGTGATCGCGCAGACCCAGGCACTGCGCGCGATGCTCGCCGACACCGCGACCACGGGAACCGCGAAGATCCTGGCCGGCCTCGCCGACGGGGCGAAGACCGGCACAGCGGAGACAGGCTCGAAGGCAAAGGGGGCAGCCACCAACGCCTGGATGGTCGGCTACTCGGGCGACCTCGCCTTCGCCGTCATCGTCGAAGGCGGGTCCTCTGGTGCCAAGGTCGCCGGCCCGGTTGCCAAGGCCTTCCTCGAGGACTACCGGGGATGACCGTGGCCGCAATCGTCGCTCGATGTGACACACGTCACAGAGAAATAGCGTGACCACGCCGAACCCGCCCCCCGGTGCCGGACATAGAGAGGGTGTCGGCGCGGGAGGAGGGCCTTCCGACTCGGTGCTGTGGGCGCAGGCGGGCAAGGGGGATCCGTCGGCCTTCGGTGCACTGTTCGAACGGCACTCCCAACGCGTCTACAACCACTGCTTCCGCCGTACCGGCTCGTGGACCGCGGCCGAGGACCTCACCTCGGTCGTTTTCCTCGAAACCTGGCGGAAGCGGCGGGAAGTCAAGCTCAGCGACGAGTCGCTGCTGCCCTGGTTGTTGGCGGTCGCCAACAACGTGGTCCGTAACCGGGACCGCAGCCTCCGGCGGCATCGACGCCTGCTGGCGAAGCTTCCACCTGCCGTGGTCACCGCAAATCCTGCAGAGGAAGCGGTGGCGCGACTGGACGACGAGCGCGCGATGCAACGCGTCCTCGAGGTGTTCACCCGCCTCGTACCGGACGAGCAGGACGTACTCGCACTCGTCGTCTGGGCCGGCCTGTCGTACACCGACACGGCCATTGCCCTGGGCGTGCCGATCGGCACGGTCAGGTCGCGGCTTGCACGTGCGCGGGAGCACCTGCGCAAGCTGGCCGGAGTGGATCCGGGGGCGGGACTGACGGGGGGTCCCGCGCCTGGGTCCGAACCGGGCGACAGCCTTAGCCCGGTAGTTCGGCACGAGCCCGGAAGTCCGTGACACGAGCTAGACCACTGAGGGGACTGACTGCATGGATCGGCACGAGGAGTTCGAGGGCAGCGTCGACAAGATCGTCGACGTGCCCGCGAGCCGACCGTTCCCGTCCGCGCGCCGGGCCGCAGTGAAGACGATGCTGATGGACGAGGTCCGCGCCAGCCGTCGGCCGTGGTGGCAGGCCCCGGCCGCCGTTGCCGTCGGAACCGCCGTCGGAGTGTCGGTCCTGGCCGGCGCAGCGCAGCAGATCGTGGCGCCCACACGCACCCATTCAGCCCACTGCTTCACGAAGGTCACGACCGACACCACGTACGCGGCCGACGTGTCCTATGCGGGCGATGTCATCGGACCCAACCTGTTGCGTGAAAGCAAGATCGAAGACCCGGTGAAGGTGTGCGGCGACATCTGGGAGCAGGGAGTCCTCATCCCTGACCGCCAGATGCTCGGGCAGGCCCCCCGGCCAGAGCACGGTCACGCGGTTCCGGATCTGGTCGCGTGCACGCTTGCCGGTCGGGCCGCTGTCTATCCCGGCGACTCGACCACCTGTGCGCGGCTCGGCCTGCCCCGGGCAGAGGCGGGCTAGCTGTTCGGAGCGATCGGGCGCTGCCCGCCCTGCCTAGATGAACTTGATCGAGCTGGTCTTGTTGTTCTGGCCGCCGAAGTCGTCCCTGGTACCGAACACCGAGACCACCGTGTCGGAGTAGTACGTGTCGTCGTAGTGCTGGCCCACGCAACCGACGAACGTCTGCGCCGAGTTGATCCGGTCGTTCCAGCCGTAGTTGCTCAGCTTCGGGAAGCCGTACGTCGCGCCGGAGTAGCAGTCACCACTCACCGAGAAGTACTTGGCCGCCCCGGATCGGTACGACCCGTCGTACTCGATCCCGATGATGTTGCTCGCCAGGGCCGCCTTCCGGTTGGGAGCCAGACCGCGCGCGGCGGCGACGTCATGGGCCCGCAGCGCGACCACCGCGTCGTGTGTCGTGGCATCCGCAGCCACTCGGATCTGGCCGCCCGATCCGTATGCGATCGCTTCCGCGGACGTGGCGAAGCAACGCTGGGCAGCCCCGCCGTCCTTCACGGAGATCACGCACTGCTGCTTCGTCTCGGTTGGTCTGGACGCTCCGGCTGAGCTCCCCGAAGGCGAGGAGTGACCCGTCGCCGGGGCCGTCATCGCACCCACCATCGCGGCGGTCAACACGGCGGCTGCGATGGCACCGTTTCGCCTGCGGCGGCGCGTTCCGATCCGATTCGAATGCATGGATTTGACTCCTATTCACGACCTGGCCTCCCAGCGGCAGGGCGCGGGATCCAGCGAAGGGTTCTTGGAAACGGCCGCCCTGCCGGGGTGCAGGGCGTTCAAACATCCTGGCCGGTCGCTGCGAACAGATTGTCCGACTTCGGCCGATCCGATGCGCAGCCTAGCGGCGCAGCAGCAGATAACGCCCGTTCTGCCGGGATTGTGCCCCGAGTCACGCTAGGAGCCATACATGCAGGCCGACCGGGCAAACCGGACGCTGCCGAACAAACCGGCCGCCGAACCACGCCGCTGCATGCCTCGCGCGAGGCGCCGCGCCGCGGACCATCCGGCCGCCGAACCGCCGGCTGCATGCGCGAGGGCCGCCGCGCCGCCGCGCGCCGACCAGCCTGGCCGCCATACATGCAGTCCGACCGGGCAAACCGGACGTTGCAGAACAAACCGGCCGCCGAACCACGCCGGCTGCATGCCTCGCGCGAGAGCCGCCGCGCCGCCGCGCGCCGGCCAGCCTGAACCCCTGCGTCAGGCCAGGATCAGCGTCGCCCCGGGGTCGTTCAGGATGGCGGCCATGTCAGCAAGGAAGGCGGATCCCTCGGCACCGTCGACCATCCGATGATCGAACGAGAGGGCCAGCGTGGTCACCCAGCGTGGCTCGATCCTGTCGTCGACCACCCACGGCTTCTTCGCGATGTTGCCGAGCGCGAGGATGCCGGCCTCCCCTGGGTTGAGGATCGGGGTACCGCCGTCGATCCCGAACACCCCGATGTTGGTGATCGTGAAGGTGCCGCCGGTCTGCTGGTTCGGCTGGGTCTTTCCCGCCCGTGCTGTCGCGGTGAGCTCGCTGAGTGCCTTGGCCAGGTCGTAGGTGGACAACGCGTCCGCATCGGTGATCACCGGCACCAACAGGCCGCGCGGAGTGTCGGCCGCGATCCCGAGGTTCACGTAGCCCTTGCGGACGATCTGGCCGGCCCCCTCGTCCCAGGTGGAGTTCAGCTCGGGGTTGCGCCGAAGGGCTAGGCACACCGCCCTGGCGACGAGCACGGTCGGCGTGATGCGGACGTCGCGGAACATCCGCATGCCCTTCATCTTGTCGACGAGTTCGACCAGGCGGGTGACGTCGACCTCGGTCCACTCGGTGACGTGCGGCGCGGTGAAGGCGCTGCGCACCATCGCCTGCGCGGTGGCGCGGCGGATGCCCTTCACGTCGATGCGGGTCTCCCCGCGTTCGGCCAGGAAGCCCGACCAGCCTCGCGCAGTGCCGCCGGACCCGTCGCCGTTCCCGCTGCCCGCAGCGGCCGTAGCGGCGGCCGTGACGTCGTCCTGACTGACCGTGCCGTCCGGGCCGGTAGGGGTGATCTCGGCAAGGTTCACGCCGAGGTCCTTGGCGAGCTTGCGGACCGAGGGCTTGGCCAGGGCCCGCGCGTTGGTCGACTCCCCGCCGGGCTGACCGGTCGGCTCAGCGGCGGTCACGGCCGGTGCGCCGCCCGCAGTGTCCACCGATGCCGGATGCGGTGGAGCGACCGCGAGGGTCGCGGCCGCCGTCTTTCGCGGGCGCCTGGTGGCGCGGCTCCCTCTTGGGCCACTGCCGACCAACGTCTGCTGATGTTCCTGGGCGTCGGCTGCCGCGCCCTCGCTCTCGGTGGGAGCCTCGACGGCACTCACGCTCGCAGCCTGCTTCTCTCCCGCGGTCTGGGTCCCGCTCGAGGAAGGCTCGTCGCTCGCGTCGCCGATGGCGATCAGGTCGGTCCCGACCTCGATCATCTGGCCTTCGTCCACGAGCAGCGCCTGCACGACTCCGGCGTACGGGCTCGGCAACTCGACGACCGACTTGGCGGTCTCGACCTCGATGAGCACGTCGTTGACCGCGACCGTGTCGCCCACCTGCACGCGCCAGGCCACGACCTCGGCCTCGGTGAGGCCCTCGCCCACGTCGGGGAGTGCGAAGCGTTCGCTCGCCACCAGTTGCTCCTGTCTGTGCAGTGGATCCGTCAACGGCTGCCGGCTACGTAGCCGGGACCCTCGTCAGCGGAAGTCCATCAGTACCTGAGGATCCGGTCGACACCGTCGAGGACCCGGTCGAGGTTGGGCAGGTACTCCTCCTCGACCTTCGACGGCGGGTAGGTCATGTCGAGACCGGTGACCCGCATCACCGGAGCCTCCAGGGAGTAGAAGCAGGCCTCGCTCAGCCGTGCCGCGATCTCCGCTCCGATGCCGGCGGTGCGAGGTGCCTCGTGGACGACGATCACCCTGCCGGTCTTGCGGACAGAGGTCTCGAGCGTGGGGTAGTCGATGGGTGCCAGCGAGCGCAGATCGATCACCTCGGCCGACCTGCCCTCGTCGGACAGCACGTCCGCGGCCTTGAGCAGGGTCGAGATCGTAGGTCCGAACCCGATGAGCGTCACCAGCTGTCCTGGCCGAAGCACGGCTGCCTGATCGAGACGCGTCGGCGCGGCGTCCAGCGGGGCCTCGGGGTCGACCTCGCCGCGGCCGGAGTGGTACTGGCGCTTGGGTTCGAAGAACAGCACGGGATCGGGTGACTCGATGGCCTGCTGGATCATCCAGTAGGCATCGGCCGGGTTCGACGGCGTCACCATGCGCAGACCCGGCACCGGCGCGAAGTGCGCCTCTGGCGACTCCGCGTGATGTTCGATGGCGCCGATGCCACCGCCGCAGGGCACCCGGATGACGATCGGTGCGGTGACACCACCGCGGCTTCGCGCCCTCAACTTCGCAGCCTGGTTGACGATCTGGTCATAGGCCGGGAAGACGAAGCCGTCGAACTGGATCTCGCAGACCGTCCGGTACCCCCGCATCGCCATCCCGATGGCTGTTCCCACGATGCCGGCCTCGGCCAGTGGGGAGTCCATGACCCGCTTGGCGCCGAAGCGCTCCTGCAGCCCGTCGGTCACGCGGAAGACGCCCCCGAGCCGGCCGATGTCCTGACCGAGCATGACGACCTTGTCGTCGCCCGCCATCGCGTTGGCGAGTCCGGCATTGAGGGCCTTGGCCATCGTCAGCTGAGCCATCAGGCGTCCGATCCGAACGAGGAGAGGTAGGACTCCATCGCGCTCTTCTCCGCGGCCAGCCCGGGCGGCAGTTCGGCGAAGACATCCGCGTACAGATCGGTGAGGACGGGCTCCGGCAGCGCGAGGACGCGAGCCCGCACATCAGCAGCCATGGCGTCGCCTTCTGCCTTCACCTGATCGAAGAAGTCGTCGCCGGTGTCAGCATGCTTACGCAGGTGCGCCTCGAGCCGGGCAAGCGGGTCGCGCGCGAGCCAGTACTCCTCCTCGACCTTCTCCCGGTACCTGGACGGGTCGTCGGCCGTCGTGTGGGCCCCGACCCGGAACGTGAACGCCTCGATCAACGTGGGCCCGCCGCCGGAGCGCGCCCGTTCGACGGCCTCTTCGGTCACGGCCCGGACCGCCAGTACGTCGTTGCCGTCGACGCGGACGCCGGGGAAGCCGAATCCCTCCGCCCGGCGGTACAGCGGACCCTTGTACTGGTTGGACGTCGGAACCGAGATCGCCCATTGGTTGTTCTGGATCAGGAACACCACCGGCGCGTTGAACACCGCGGCGTAGTTCATCGCTTCGCTGACGTGACCTTCGCTGGAGCCGCCGTCGCCGAGGCAGCACAGCACCACTTCGTCCGAGCCGTCGAGGTTGACCGCCATGCCGTAGCCGACGGCCTGCAACGTCTGCGCACCGACGACGATCGAGTAGAGGCCGAAGCGGTGCTTGTGGACGTCCCAGGAGGTGTGCTCGACCCCGCGGAACATCCGGAAGACGTCCATCGGGTCCATCCCCTTGGCCATCGCCATCGCGAGCTCGCGATAGGACGGGTAGACGAAGTCGGTGTCGCGAAGGGCGTGGACGGCACCGATCTGGGCGGCCTCCTGACCGTGCAGCGGCGCCCAGAGACACAGCTGGCCCTGGCGCTGCAGGTTTGTGCCCTCGAGGTCGATCCTGCGACCGAGTGCCATGTCGCGGTACATCGCGCGCAGTGCGCCGGCGTCGAGGTCGCTGTCGTAGTCCGCGTGCTCGACGCGCTCGCCGTCGGGAGAAAGGAGCCGGACCATCGGCTCGTCGCGGCCGGGATCCGGGAACACTGCTTCTGAGGGCGGCACTGCTTCTGCGGGCGGCACTGCTTCTGAGGGCGGCACTGCCGGTGCCGATGCTGCGGTTGGCGCTCCCTCGTCCGCGGCTGCGGAAGTCGGGTCCGTGACTGCGGTCGTCGGGTCCGCCGATGCGTCGGAACCAGCGGGCCCGGTCGGCTGCACGTCCGCGGTTGCCCTGGTCAGGTCCGCAGCCCGGTCGTCACCTGGTGTGGTGTCCGGGTCGGCTGCCGTCCGGGTCACGCTGGCTCCCTCCGCCGCAACGCGTCGAAGGGCGGAGCGGCTTCGCCACAGTACGCGCCGGCCCCGGGTCGGCCGCCCGATCCAGCCGACAGCCGCCGATGTCCGCGCTCAGCACCGGAAAAAGTGATACTGCGCAGTGTACGAGCGTACGGACGGCGGCGTGCGGCCACGCACGCTCGATGTCGCGAGCGGCCTCCCAGGGGCCACCCCGGGAGGCCTCCAGGCTCAGGCCAGGGAGTCTTCCCAGGCCTGGTGCAGGTGGGCGTACTGCCCACCGCCCTGGATCAGTTCCTCGGGAGAGCCGTCCTCGACGAGCCGCCCATCCATCATCACCAGCACCCGGTCGGCGATCTCCACGGTCGTCAATCGGTGGGCGATGATCAGGGCGGTGCGCTTGGACAGGATCGTGCGGAGGGCCTGCTGCACGAGCCGCTCGCTGGGCACGTCGAGCGACGAGGTCGCCTCGTCCAGGATCAGCACGTCGGGATCGGCGAGGAAGGCTCTCGCGAAGGCCACCAGCTGCCGCTGGCCCGCGCTCAGCCGGCCGCCGCGCTTGGCCACATCGGTGTCGTAGCCGTGCGGCAGCGCCTCGATGAACGTGTGCGCACCGATCGCATGCGCCGCCGCGTGCACTTCCTCGTCGGTTGCGTCGGGCTTGCCGATGCGGATGTTCTCGGCCACCGTGCCGGTGAAGAGGAAGTTCTCCTGCGTCACCATCACGATGTGCTGGCGCAGCTCCTCCTCGGTCAGCTCGCGCAGATCGACGCCGTCCAGGCGGACCGATCCCGACGTGGGGTCGTAGAACCGGGACACGAGCTTGGCCAGAGTGGTCTTGCCCGCACCGGTGGCGCCAACCAGCGCGATGGTCTGGCCTGCTGGGATGTGCAGGTCGAGTTCGTGCAGCACTGGCCGATCGGCGACATAGGAGAACTCGACCGAGTCGAAGTCCACCCGCCCCTTCGCGTCGATCTCCTTCGGCTTGTCCGGATCGGGAACGCCGAGCGGCTCCTCGAGCACGCCGGACAGCTTCTCCAGAGCCGCACTCGCCGACTGGAAGGTGTTGTAGAACTGGCTGATGTCCTGCATGGGCTCGAAGAACTGACGCAGGTAGAGCAGGAACGCAGCCAGGACCCCGACGGTGACCTCACCCTCGATGGCCAGGAAGCCGCCATACAGCAGCACCACCGCGATGGTGGCGTTGCCGATGAACTTGATCGAGGGCATGAACACCGACACCAGCCGGAACGAGTCCAGGTTGGCCTCGCGGTAGCTGTCGTTGACGTCCTCGAAGATCTCGCCGTTGCGCTTCTCGCGCCGGAAGGCCTGTACCGCCTTGATTCCCTGCATCGACTCGACGAAGTGCACGATCACCGCGGCGACCGTTTCACGGGTGCGCCGGTAGACCACGGTGGACCGCTTGCGGAACCACATGGTCACGATCGCGAGCAGCGGGAAGCTGATCAGGGTGACCAGGCCCAGCTTCACGTCGAGCGTGAGCAGCAGGATCGCGGTACCGACCAACGTCAGCACGGCGCTGACCAGACCGTCGAAACCGTTGGTGAGCAGTTCCTGGATCGCGTCGACGTCGGACGTCTGGCGCGACACCACCCGGCCGGACGTGTACTTCTCGTGGAAGGACAGGTCGAGCTTCTGGAACCGGCGGAACACCCGCCGGCGCAGCGTCAGCAGGATGTTCTGGCCGATGCGTCCGGACACGTTGAGGAACAGCACCCGGGTGCTGGCCTGCAACGTGGCGGCCACGGCGAGCGCGATGACGACCTCGATCAGCCGCTGCGCACCTTCTCCGGCGATCATCGGCGGGATGCCGAAGTCGATCCCTTCCTTGACCAGGTAGGGAATCGCCAGCCGAGCTGCGTTCTCCACCACCACGATCGCGGTGAGGACGACGAGCCACTTCTTGTACGGGCGCAGCAGATCGCCCAGCAGGCGGCGGGAGCGGTCGCGGAGCTTGACCGAAGCTGTTGCCTGGATGTCCTCGCGGTTCTCCGCGTTCACCCCACGCCAGTCGCGCTCGGCGCGGTCCGCCGCCTTCTCCTCCTCCGACTTCTGCTCCTCGAGCGCCGCCTCGTCGGCCGCAACCTCCTCGGGCGTCCGGTCGGTGGTCCGATCGGTGGTGGTGGTCATGCGCTTGCCTCCTGCAGCTTGCGCTCGCGTTCGTGTTCGGCGTCGGCCAGCCGGCTGGGATCGCTCGAGTCGGCGTCGGCCGACAGCAGTTCCCGGTAGGCGGGCACGGTGGCCAGCAGCTCGCTGTGCCTGCCGACGTGAGTGATCGTGCCGTTCTGGAGCAGCGCGACCTTGTCGGCCAGCAGCACGGTGGATGCGCGGTGGGCGACGACGATCCCGGTGGCCTGCTCGAGGACGAGTCCGAGTGCCTCCTCGACCAGCGCCTCGGTCTCGACGTCCAGGGCGGACAGCGTGTCGTCGAGCACCAGGATCTTGGGTCGCGCGATCACGGCCCGTGCCAGTGCCAGGCGCTGCCGCTGGCCACCGGACAACGACAGGCCCTGCTCCCCGACGCGAGTGTCCAACCCCCACGGCAGCTCGTAGGCGAACGTTGCCTGTGCGACGCGGAGAGCTTCGTCGATCTCGGAGTCGGTGGCCTCGATCCGGCCGAGCGTGAGGTTCTCCCGCACGCTCATGGAGAACAGCGTCGGGTCCTCGAAGGCAGTCGCCACGATCCGGCGCAGTGCCGGCAGCGTCAGCTCCCGGATGTCCAGGCCGTCGACGGTGATCCGTCCGCCGGTGACGTCGTACAGACGCGGGACCAGCGAGGTGAGCAGTGTCTTGCCGGTGCCCGTGGCGCCGACGACAGCGACGGTCTCGCCAGGCCGCACCTCGAGGTTCACGTGGCTGAGCACGTCGACGTCGGAGTCGGGATAGCGGAACGACACGTCCTCGAAGCGCAGGAGGCCCTTGGCTCCTTGCAGTTCCTTGTCGCCGCCTTCGACCTCGGGCAGCGTGTCGAACGCTTCCAGGACCCGGTCGGCCGAGGCGCCGGCTTCCTGCGCCATCGCCATGATCCGGCCGAGCGAGGAGATCGGCCACACGAGCTGGAGCATCAGCGTCATGAACGCCACCAGCGTGCCGATGGTGATCTGGTTGCTTCCCGCGGCGTAGGCCCCGATCAGCAGCACCAGGACCAGCGTCATGTTCGGGATGAACTCCAGCAGCGTCCAGAACCGCGCCGACACCCGGACCTTGGCAAGCGACGACTTGAGGACGGTCTGAGCGCCCCGGTCGAACCGCTCCTCCAGGTACTTCCGCCGGCCGAACGCCTTGATGACGCGAATGCCGACCGCGCCTTCCTCGATCGTCGTGGCGAGGTCGCCGAGCTGGTCCTGGAGCGAACGGGAGATGCGCCGATAGGTCGTCTCGAACTTGAGCGTGAGCCAGACCAGTGGAAGGCAGGACAGCAGGACGACCGCACCGAGCGGCCAGTACATGCGGAACAGCAGGATCGTCACGGTGATCACCTGGGCGATGCTGGTGATCAGGAACACGACGCCGAACCCGCAGAACCGGCGGATCTGCGAGAGGTCGGTGGTGGCGCGCGACAGCAACTGCCCGCTCTGCCAGCGGCCGTGGAAGGCCATCGGCAGCTGCTGCAAGTGGTAGTAGAGGTCGTTGCGGATGTTGCTCTCGAGCCCCAACACGGCCTTGCTCTGGGTGAAGCGACGCACACCGAGGAGGAACGCCTCGATCGCGCCGAGCGCCAGAGCCAGCAGACCGAGGGCCCAGAGGCCGTCCGGATCCTTGTTGGCGATCGGCCCGTCGATGACGTGCTTGGTCACGATCGGGATCGCGATCGACGCCGCGGTGCCGATGAGGGCGACCGAGAGCATCAGGACCAACTGCCACTTGAACGGGTAGAGGTAGCGGCGCATCCGGAACAGCGACGTGAACCGCCCGAAGCTGCGTCCACCCTGGTCGGGGCCGGGCACGACGTTGTTGGCGTCGTAGGCATAGGGGGCGTGCCCGACGGTGATCACCTTGGCGGCGGTCTCGGTCAGGGGAGTGGGGGTATCAGCAAGCTCTTCAGCGGAGGCAGTCGACATCTGCGGCATGGGTGCGGGAATTCACTCTCTCGTTGCGTGGTCGGCTCGTGCTGGAAATCGTCGTACCCGACACCACGGGGAGGGTGCTCGGCGCCTGGACGACCCTGTCCGGCAGGGTCACAGCATATGCTTAGGCACGCTAACTAGTCCAGTTCATTAGCTAGAGCAACGACCCTGCAGCCACACTTGTTCCTGGCGTGGCGGATTCGGCTATGCAGGGCACAACATCGTCGGTGCTAGCGCCGAAGAGATGCCGATCCAGCTGGCGAGACCGTCGCCGCGGACCGGGTCAGCCCACCTCATTCAGATCAAGAACGTGGTGACATCTCGTTCACCCATGCGGCCACGGCGGCGAGCAGGCCGTCGTTCTCCGGCGGCAGACCGATGCTGATGCGCACGCCGTCCCCGGCGAACGGGCGCACCACGGAGCCCGCAGTTTCGCAGTGCTCGGCGAACGCGGTGGAGTGCTCGCCGAGGCTTATCCAGACGAAGTTCGCCTGGCTGTCCGGTACGTCGAGACCCAGGCCGCGGATCGACGCCAGTACCCGTGTCCGCTCGGCAACGACCAGGGCCAACTGGTCGCGGACGTGAGCCTCGACCCCCAGCGCGGCGATCGCAGCGGCCTGCGCTGCTGCCCCGACCCCGAACGGCAGGGCGCACTTGGCCACCGCCTCGGCCACGTCCCGAGAACCGACGGCGTAGCCGACCCGGAAGCCCGCCAGTGCATAGGCCTTGCTGAACGTCCGGAGGCTGACCACGTTCGGGCGGTCCAGCAGCGGCTGTCCGCGCCCGGCGACATGCGGGTCGGGCGACGCGAACTCCTCGTACGCCTCGTCGATCACCAGCAGGACCCGGCCGGGCAGCCCGTCGGCCAGAGCGTCCAGCTCGTCCTGGGTGATCGCGGGACCAGTCGGGTTGTTGGGGGTGCAGGCGAGCACGACGCGGGTGCGATCGGTGACGGCCGCCAGCATGCCGGTCACGTCGTGCCGAGCGTCGGCGGTCAACGGGACGCGCACCGAACGGGCACCGACCAGCTGAGTGGCGATGGGGTAGGCCTCGAACGACCGCCAGGCGTAGACGACCTCGTCACCGGGATCGCAGAAGGCCTGCAGCAGGTGGTACACGACGGCAACGGACCCCGTCGCAGGTGCGATGCGGTCTGGCGTCACGCCGTGGCGCTCGGCCAGGACGGCCTTCAGTTCCACGCAGCCTGGGTCGGGGTAGCGGTTCCCGGCGGAGGCTGCTCGCGCGATGGCCGCCTCGACTTCAGGGAACGGCGGATACGGGAGTTCGTTCGACGACAGCTTGGCCAACGGCACGCCGTCCGGGCCCAGTGCCGACCGGCCGGCCTTGTACGCGGGGATGTCGTCCAGCGCCGTTCGAGCACGTGGGCGGTCGTGCTCGGGCGTCGGCATGCCGCCCATTCTCTCGGGGACGGATAGCCCTCGGCCGCTGGGCCTACCTCACGGTCACTTGCCGGGCCTGAGTCGTAGGCCAGAGCTAGCCGACCTCCGACGGGCCACGGTGGAGCTTCGGCACGTCGGCGAGCAATCGCTTGGTATAGGGGTGGGTCGGGTTGAAGATCACTTCGTCGGTGCTGCCCTGCTCCACCAGCATGCCGTTGCTCATCACCAGGACGCGGTCGGCGATGTAGCACGCCTGCCCGATGTCATGCGTGATGAACAGGACCGTGAGTCCCACTTCGCTGCGCAGGTCGGAGAGCACGTTGAGGATGTTGGCCCGCAGGGACGCGTCCAGCATCGAGGTGGCCTCGTCGGCGACGAGCAGCTTGGGCGTCAGGAGCAGCGCCCGGGCGATCATCACCCGCTGGCGTTGCCCGCCGGACAGCTGGTGCGGGAACTTCTCCAGCACGTCGTCGGGCTTGAGCCCGACGTGGCCGAGCGCCTTCTCCAGATCGAGGTCGCTCACCGCCCGCAGCCGGCTCGACCGCATGAGCAGCCGCCGGACGGTGAAGAACTGGTTGAACGACGCGAACGGGTCCTGGAACACCGCCTGGACACTCCGCCAGTGATCCCGCAGCTCCGAGCCGCGGATCGCCGGTCACGTCCTTGCCGGCCAGCGAGATGGTTCCGGAGGTCACCGGCATGAGGCGCAGGACGAGCCGCGCCAGCGTCGACTTCCCCGAGCCGGACTCACCGACGATCGCCACGACCTCGCGGGTGCGCAGGTCGAACGAGACGTCCTCGACGGCGCGGACCGCTGAGTGGCCGTGGCCGAAGACCTTCGTGACCCGCTTCGCCTCGAGCAGGACCTCGCCGGGTTCCCCGCCCGCCAGAGCGGGTGGCAGGCCCTCCTCGTCGGCGGCACTGGGCAGGTCGATGATCTCGTCGGCCGCGCTCATGGGGTCACCTCCAAGGACTCGCCCTCGTGCTTGGCCGCCCACCAGCAGGCGGAGTAGGCACTCGGTGACCCGACGTGCGGCGGGAACTCCTCGTTGCACTCGTCCATCGCGTAGGGGCAGCGCGGGTGGAAGGGGCAGCCGGACGGCAGCGAGAGCATGTTGGGGGGCGATCCGGGTATCGACTGCACCCGGCGCTGGCGCAGCTGCGGCTCGGGCACGAGCACCGAGTTCAGCAGCGCCGCCGAGTAGGGGTGGCGCGGTGCGGTGACCAGCGTCTCGGTGTCGTTGATCTCCACGATCTTGCCGGCGTACATCACCGCAAGCCGGGTGGACACCGTGCGCAGCACCGGGATGTCGTGGGTGATGAAGATGACGCCGCTCATGATCCGCTGCTCGAGCATCGCCTGCAGCATCTCGATGAGGTTCTTCTGGCTGGAGACATCGAGCGCGGAAGTGGGCTCGTCGGCGATGAGCAGCTTCGGGTTCAGCAAGGTGGAGATCACGGTCACCACGCGCTGTTTCATGCCGCCGGACAGCTGGTGGGGGTAGGCGTCGAGTACGCGGGCAGGGAGCTCCAACTGGGTCAGGCGGTCACGCGCGAGGTCGAGCGCATCGCTGCGCTTGGTGTCGCGGCGGTGAGCACGCACCACGTCGACGACGAGGTCGCGGATGCGCACCGTCGGGCTCAGGGAGTTCAGCGCTCCCTGCGGCAGGAGGGACACCACCGAGCCGCGCCAGGTGCGGGCCAGGCGGTCCATCCGGGTGAGGTCCTGCACCTCCCCGTCGACATCGAGTTCACCCGACAGCACCCGCAACGGCGCGCGCGCCGTGAGCGAGAGGATGGCGCCCAGCGTCGACTTGCCGCAGCCCGACTCGCCGGCAACGCCGATCACGTCGCCCTCGCCGATGTCGAGGCTGACGTCGTCGACGGCCACGACGTCACCACTCGGCCCGGAGTACGCGGCCCTGAGGTTGCGGGCCGACACCAACAGCCTTCGGCCGCCGGTCTGCCCGGGTTGTGCCTGGATGGCGGTCATCTGCGCTCCTCGACCGGCTCGGGTGCGTCGACAAGCACGACGGCGCCAGCCCTGGGTGCGACCTCCTTGTTCCCGCGGCCGCCGCGCAGCCGGGGATTGAACACCTCGTCGAGGCTGGCCTGCATCAACAGCAGCGCGAAGGCGATCACGGTCAGGACCAATGTCGGCGGCACGAACGCCCACCAGGCGCCGGACTGCACCGAGCCCCAGGCCAGCGCCCAATGCAGCATGATGCCGAGGCTGGTCCCGCTGGACGGCCCGAGCCCCAGCAGGCTGAGCCCGGCCTCCGCGAGGATCGCTCCGGAGACCTGCAGCACGAATGCCATCACCACGTAGCTGAGCAGGTATGGCAGCACGTCGAACACCAGCATGCTCGGCGTTCGAGCCCCCGACAGCCGGGCGACGTCGATGTGCTCGCGCGTCGCCACCGAATTCGTCTGCGCCCTGACGGCTCGCGCGGTCCAGGGCCAGGAGGTGATCCCGATGATGAAGGCCATGGTGAAGAGGGACTTGGAGCCCAGCGCGATCGACAACAGGATCAGCACGACGATGGAGGGAATCGCCAGGACCACGTTGGTGATCCCCATCAGGCCTTCCTCGACCCAGCCGCGGGTGTAGCCGGCCACGGTGCCGATCACCACGCCGATGACGCTGGCCAGAATGCCTGCCACCAGTCCGATCGTGAGCGACGTGCGGGTCCCCGCCATCAGATTGGCGAGCACGTCATGCCCGATGTTGTCCGTCCCGAGGGGTGCGTCGGCCGAGGGCGGGTCATAGAGGCCGCCGACCTCCGCGAACGGGTCGACCGTATAGATCAGTGGTCCGACGAAGCCGAGCAGCAGGACCAGGATCACCAGTACGGCGGAGAACCAGAACCGGGGAGTAAAGCGCCTCATTGTCTGCTCCTCACCTGTCGCCAGTGGCGGCGGCGCGGATGCGCGGATCCACGAAGCCGTACGCCACCTCGACGAGGAAGTTCGCCACGAGAACGGCGATCGCGATGATCAGGGTCACCGCCTGGATCATTGGGTAGTCGCTCGTCTGGATGGCGTTGAACAACACCGATCCGATGCCCGGATAGGAGAACACGAGTTCGGTGACAAGCGCTCCGCCTACCAGGCCACCGATGGAGAGGGCGAGCCCGGTCAGCTGCGGCAACATCGCGTTCCGGAAGATGTAGCGGGTGATGCGAGCGTCGGCGAGGCCGAGGCCACGGGAGTAGTTCACGTAGTCAGAGTTGTTCTCATAGATCGCCATCGACCGCATCCCCACGGCCTGCCCGCCGATGAAAATCAACACCAGCGACAGGAACGGGAGCCAGTAGTAATGCAGGGCGTCGCGGATGAAGGCCAGCGTCAGCTCAGGGGTCAGCCCGAACGAGTAACCGCCTCCGGTAGGAAAGATCTCGAACGTGACTGCGAACAGGTACAGCAGCAGGATCGCCAGGCAGTAGTAGGGCATCGATGTGAGGAACAGCGAGCCGATGAAGGCGCCGCTGTCGAGCCAACCGCCCTTGTAGGCCGCGAGCGCACCGAGGATGTTGCCCACCAGCCAGCCGATGAGAACGGCCGGGAGTTGGAGCGCGATGCTCCACGGGATGGCCTGGCTGATCAGCGGGGCGACCTTGGCCGGATACTGCGAGAAGCTGGTGCCGAGATCGCCGTGCAGAATGTTTTGCAGGTAGATGAGGAACTGCTTCCACATGGGTTCGTCGAGCCCGAACTCCGCCATGTAGTGCTGGTAGATCGTCTGCATCTGTTCGCCCTCCACCCCGCCGCCGCGCCCGAGCTGCGCGATGATTGCGTCGACGGGGTTCCCGGGCACAAGCCGAGGCAGGAGGAAGTTCAGGAAGACGGCGACCAGGAGGGCGACCGCGTACCAGACCGCCTTGCGCAGAAGGTATTTCGCGAGAACCATGCACCACCCCGATCGGAGTCGGGGCTCGTGAGCGCCGGCCAGGCACCCGCGGGCCCGACGACTGACTTCAGCTGGTGGGGACCTTCTTCAGTTTGAACAGCCATTCGACCCCAGCGCCGCTGAACTGCGGCGGGGCGAACGGGTTGTTCTCGTCGGGGAAGCCTTCCCAGTTGGTCTGGTTGAACTCGTAGAACTCCAGCGGGCGGTACATGAGCCCGATGCAGGGGACCTGTTCGCGGTAGATGCTGTCGAGTTTGGAGTACGTCTCCTTCAGCTTGGCGTCATCAGTCGAGGCACCGGCCTCGTCCAGAAGGCCCGCCACTTCGGGATGCGAGAACCGGTTGTAGTTCCAGTACGCCACCTTGCCCATGTCGGCGACACCACGGATGTCCATCATGTCGCGGAATCGGTTCCAGGGGCTGTTTGCCGCGACCCCGGCGAAGTACCAGCAGGCGAGCTCGAAGTTCCCGTTGTTCATGGCATTGGTGACGTTCGGTGCCTGCGGAAAATACGTCTTGATGTCGATGCCGACGGCCTTGGCCGACGTCGCGACAACCTGCAATGCAGCCTGCCAGTCCGACCATCCGGTGGGGGTCTGCGCCGTCCACGTTCCGAGTCGGGTGCCGTCGGGCAACGAGTAGATCCCGTCGGAGCCCTTCGTGCACTTGAGGTCCTTCTCGAGAATCTCGATCGCCTTGTCGGGGTCGTAGGTCCACCCCTCTGCTTCGACCTTGTCGGCGTCGAAGTACTTCTCTTCGGCACCCGAAGGCAGGATCACCGATGCCTTGCACGGGATCGAGTACTTCGACATCGCGGTGTCGGCGATCTGCTTGTAGTTGATGGAGTAGGCCAGGGCCTGGCGGACCTTGACGTTGTCGAGGCCCTTCTTCTTGATGTTGATCTGCAGCCACGGAATCGAACCGGGCAGGTGATAGGGCGGCTTCTTCGACCAGGTGGACGCCGGAGCGCCCTTGTCCTCCCACATCTTCCAGATCTGGGGGGTGAACTGCTGGCTGACGTCAATCGTGCCCTTCTCGAACGCCAGGTCGCCACCCTGGTTGTCCTTGAAGATCGGGTGGACGATCTTCAAGGGTTGGGGCTGTCCGCCGAAGGTCTCGTTGCCCCAGTAGTCGTCGCGTCGCTTGAGGACCACCTGGGTCTGGTCGGCGTTCTCGATCACGTACGGCCCCGACCCGATGGGCTTGAGGTTCGTCGCCTTCTGCAGTTGGCCGTCCGCTTCGATCGGCTCCCACACGTGCTTCGGCAGGATCCCAATACCGGCGATGTTCGACTTTACGTTGTTGGGATTCAGGCGCTTGGGGTTCAGCTTGAAGACGACCGCGGAGTCGCCCTCGGCGGACACGTCGGTGACGTAGTTCCACAAGGTCGCGTAGGAGAGTTCGTCGTTGCGCTTGGCCAGTTCGAACGTGAAGACGACATCGTCGACGGTGACAGGCTTGCCGTCGGAGAAGGTGGCCCCCGACTGGAGGGGGATCTTGATGGTCGCGTCGTCGACCTGTTCGATGCCGGTCCCTAGACCGGGGTCGAGTTTGCCGTTCAGCAGGTTGAACCGCACCAGTGACTCGTATATGAGCTGCATGTTGTCGAAGCCCGCCGGCCAGCCGATGTTCGTTCCCAGCGGGTTGAAGTGCGGTGGGGCGCCCCACTGGAACCCGGCGATGAACAGGGTGTCGCCCGACATACCCTCGCGGCCCTTGCCGACGGGGTTGCCACCGCCGGCGGGAGCCTCCCCGGTGGAGCCACTGTTGTCTTTCAGCTTCGTGGAGCAGCCGGCGAGACTTCCGGCGCCCGCGAAGGCCGCCAGTGCCGCCAGCGAGAGGAACCGCCGTCGCGACGTTCCGGTGCCTATTTCCCCGTTTTCAGCCATATAGAGCCTCCTGAGCGTCGTTTCACGCCGCGGACCGGTCGGTAACTTGGGCGGCAGGAACATAGAACCCCCGCAGTCCGGCGCAGAGCAATGATCCGGCGGGCGTGTCCGGTACCGGGCATTGGCGCATGTGGTCTCGCTGCGTACCTACGAGACCCGCTCCGCTGCCAGAGGCGCGTGCGACTCGGCCGACCACGGCCGTGCCAAGATGACCGCCAGTTCTGGTCGAGAGCACCAGTCACCGGTCTGTCGAGCCGACATTCGTCGCGGCAGCCATGGTCCGAGGCAGGAGTGGCCGCATGAAGCTCGTCGTTCGTCTCATCGCCAACGCGCTCGCGCTGGCGCTGGCGGCCTGGCTGCTGCCGGGCATCACCGTGACTGCGTCCACCACCCTCAACGAGGTGTTGACCGTCGTGGTCGTTGCGGCTGTCTTCGGCCTCGTGAACGCGATCGTCAAGCCCATCGCCAAGTTCGTCGGGTGCGTGCTGATCGTGCTCACGCTCGGTCTGATGCTCCTGGTGATCAACGCGCTGATGCTGCTCCTCACGTCGTGGCTCTGCGAGCAGCTCGGCGTCGGGTTCTACGTCGATGGCTTCTGGACCGCTCTCCTCGGCGGCCTCATCCTGAGCATCGTCTCGGGCTTGCTCTACTCACTGCTCGGCGGAGACCGCGACAACCGGCCGTTCCGCAACGACAGCTGAGGGTCGACCGAGCTTCCGCAAGTGCCTCAGCTGGTGAGCTCGATCACCACGTCGTAGCCGAGCCGCAGGATGAGAGCGCTCACCACCAGGAGAAACACCACGCGGACGAACGAGCTGCCGCGCGCGACCGCAGACCTGGCCCCGAGCAGGCCACCGCCGAGGTTGGCCAGGCCCATGATCAGGCCCAGGGTCCACAGCACGGCGTGCTGGGGCACGAACACGATGAGGGCGCCGACGTTCGTGGCCACGTTGGCGATCTTGGCCTTGGCACTGGCCTCGAGAAACGCGTAGCCGAGCAGGCCGACCAACATGAACACGAAGAACGAACCTGTTCCCGGACCGGCGATCCCGTCATAGAAGCCGATCACCAATCCAGCCAGGGCTGCCGTCACGTAGTGCGCTCGGCCGTCGAATCTCAGTTGCTCGACCGATCCCAGGTCTTGCCGGAGCCACGTGTAGATCGCCACCCCCACGAGCAGGAGCAGGATCACCGGCTTGAACACCTCCGATGGCACCCGGTAGGCCACCACCGCGCCGCCGACGGAACCGATAAGCGCCAGGCCTGCCATCGGGAGCGCTGTTCGCAGGTCGGGGTGCACATGCCGGTAGTAGGACACCGCACTCGTCGACGTGCCACACAGTGAGGAGACCTTGTTGGTGGCCAGCGCCGTCACAACGGGGTAGTGACCGCCCAGGCCGAGCATCAGCGCAGGTAGCTGGATGAGTCCGCCACCCCCAACCACGGCGTCAACCCAACCGGCAGCAAAGGCGGCAATCACGAGCATCACCACGGTGACGGTTCCGATGTCCGCCAGCACGTCCACCGCTGCCTCCCTGGGTGAGGGTCACCAGGTATCAGCAGCCTGATGCCCTCAGCAAACTGAAATTCGCAGGCAGTCGGACGCGTGTGCCGACCGTGCCGGCGGGGTTAGGGTGCCACATGGCCAACTACGACGACAGTTTCGGCTTCCTGCTCAAGCGAGCGCAGCACGCCCTCGAGTTGACGACAGAACGCCGGCTGCAGTCCGTAGGCCTCACGCTGGCCCAGTACAGCGCTCTCGCCGCGCTCGAGGCCTCGGACGGGACGCTGAGCAACGCCGAGTTGGCCCGGCGCTGCTCGGTGACCGCCCAGACCATGCATCGCGTAGTGGCGCTGCTCGAACGCAACGACTGGGTGACCCGCAAGGCCCATCCCCGGCACGGCCGGATCCAGGACGTCATGCTTGCCCGTAAGGGAAAGGTCACCGTCGTCAAGGCACACAAGGTCGTGCGCGGCGTGGAGGACACTGCCTTCGGCGCAGTAGCCGAGCGTGACCTTCGCGCCGCGGCCAAGGTGATGCAGCGGGCTCTGGCCACGCTCGACACCGTTTGAGCCCAACCGCACCCGAGAACCCCGCTCGTCAGCCGATCACCTGACCGTCGACGTCCGTAGGCGCTCAGCTTCCGCCAGCAGCCGCCAGACCTCCATCGGCCGACAGGCAAGATCCTGATCGAGAGACTCGTTCATGATGTCTATCCAGACCGGTGCGTAGGTGCCCTTTTTCGCTGACGGAGCTGCGAACTCCGCGCCTTGCCCGGTCCCGAACCGTCCGCGCCAGCTGCGGACCGTGTGGTGGTACTGCCAAGCATCGTTGTGCAACAGCGTCACGAGGAGGTCGGCTGGCGACACGGTTGCCGTCAGTCCAGACTCCTCACGAAGCTCACGTGCCGCCGCCTCCTCAACTGATTCGCCTGCATCGACTCCACCGCCGAAGGCCACGTGGTAGGTCGCGCCCTGGCGGACGCGTCGCATCGCGGCCACCCGTCCACGGGCAATGGGCAGGGCGCCGGACCGGTGCCGTCGCGGCGCCGGAACGTCGTCGGCAGGAAGTCCGTGCATGCAGACGTCGTGCCGTCGAGAGCCGCCGTCGGCCGCAGCGTCCCAGAGCGGGAGGTAGCCGCGGCGAACTCCTTCCTTCGGCAGGCCAGCGCGCTCAGCCACCTTGCAGGACGCGGGATTCTCAACACTGTGGTCGAGTTGGACGCGACCTGCCTCAGGACCATTGGCCGCAGTGGTGAGCCACCGGAGCAGGAGTCGCACCGCGCTGGTGGCGACGCCACGCCCACGCGAGTCCGCATGCACGCCGTACCCGAGGTCGGCATTGCGCATCGACGGATGCCCGGTCGATCGCCAGCTGATCGTGCCCAGGAGACGTGCGGCGTCACTGGCTTCGGCGATGACGAACGTGGCCGGCTGCCCGCCGCCGTGAGCCTCGACTGCCTCGGTGATGGCCGTCGAGAGCTGGTCCGGTGTGTCGGGGAGGGACAGGAACGCCGGAGTGGCCAAGCGCACGTGGGCATCGTCGTGGAGCAAGTCGAACCACCGCTGACGATCTGTCGCCCGAGGAGGCCTGAGCAGGATGCCGTGCTCCGCGTCGACGATCCCTGCCCTTGGAACTGCTGCGAGCGTGCCGTCGAGCCGGCGCACGTCGGCAGGCGTTGAGGGCATCGACCCAGGCTATGCGGGCGGCGCGCCTCGCCAGTCGAGGGATGTCACGTCAGGTGAGCCTTTCCTTCGATGACGAATCGTCCGCCCGTGCCTATGGTCGGAGCGTGACCAACACCAGCGAAGTGACCGAGCACGGCCTGCACAGCGACGAGCCGCACGACGGGTCGCTCAATGCCAAGCTCAACTGGTTGCGCGCTGGGGTTCTCGGAGCCAACGACGGCATTATTTCCACCGCGGGTCTGGTGATCGGGGTCGCCGGTGCCACCACCAACGTCACCGCGCTGGCCACCGCCGGCATCGCGGGTCTCGCCGCCGGCTCGCTCTCCATGGCCGTGGGCGAGTACGTGTCGGTGAGCACGCAGCGCGACACCGAACGCGCCATGCTCGACCTGGAACGGCGCGAGCTCAAGGAGGAGCCCGAGGAGGAGCTCGCGGAGCTTGTCCAGATCTACATGGACAAGGGGCTGTCCCGCGACGTGGCCGATCAGGTGGCGAAGGAGCTCACCGCGAAGGACGCGTTGGCCGCCCATGCCGACGCTGAACTCGGTCTCGATCCCGACGACCTCACGAGCCCTTGGCAGGCCGCGGTCGCGTCGTTGCTCTCGTTCGCCCTCGGTGGATTGCTGCCTCTGCTCACGATCACGTTGCTCGGGCCGGCGGTCCGGGTGGTCTGCACGTTCGTCGCCGTCCTCCTGGCCGTGGTGTTGACCGGTTCGGTCTCGGCCCGCATCGGGCGTGCCCCGGTACGACGCGCAGTGATCCGGAACGTCGTCGGTGGTGCGCTCGCGATGACCATCACGTACCTGGTCGGCCGCGCTTTCGGTGCGTTCGCCTAGCGGCAGCCGCGGGGGTGGATGCGGGCCGGTTGCCCACCCAGGCGCCGGTTACGCAGTCCGGTACCCAGACGTTTCTGGGCACCTACGTGCCTAACCGGCGCTCGAGGCGGTCCGCGGCACCGGCAGGGCATGGCCGGAAACGGGCGACCGGGCTGAGCCGACCAGATCCTATAGGATTTCGTGGCACGCTGAGCGTCCTGCCGCGCCCCGGGCCGGCCTCGATCAGTCCGTCCGATCAGTTCAAGGAGTGCACCCGCGATGCCCCACCCCGACTACGCAGCACCAGACACCGAGTGGTTCACCGAGGCTCGGTTCGGACTCTTCATCCACTTCGGTCTCTACGCCGCGGCGGCCCGACACGAGTGGGTCAAGAACCGGGAGCGGATCACCGACGAGGACTACCAGAAGTACTTCGACCACTTCGATCCCGACCTGTTCGACCCACAGGCGTGGGCTGACGAGGCGTGGAACGCGGGCATGCGTTACTTCGTGGTCACGAGCAAGCATCACGAGGGATTCGCCTTGTGGGACAGCGACCTCACTGATTACAAGGCCACGAAGACGCCCTACGGCAAGGACCTGATCGGGCCGATGGTCGAGGCCTTCCGCGACCGGGGACACCGGGTCGGCTTCTACCACTCGGTGATCGACTGGCACCACCCCGAGTTCCCCGTCGACTCCGTCCACCCACGTCGCGACGACGAGGAGTACAAGGCGGCGACCGCCGATCGGGACATCACCAAGTACGCGGAGTACCTGCACGGGCAGGTGCGTGAGCTGCTCACGCGCTACGGCAAGGTCGACGTGATGTGGTACGACTTCAGCTACCCGCACATGCCGGGCGGCAAGGGCCGCGACGACTGGCAGTCGGAAACGCTCGACGCGATGACCCGCGAACTCCAGCCGGGCATCCTCGTCAACGATCGCCTGGACCTCGACAACGCCGACCTCACCACGCCCGAGCAGGTGCAGCCGGTCGGCAACGTGGTCACGCCGGGCGAGGGCCCTCAGCTGTGGGAGGCGTGTCAAACCCTCAACGGTAGTTGGGGATACGACCGTGACAACCACGACTGGAAGTCACCTGGGTTGATCATCCGCATGCTGATCGACACGGTGAGCAAGGGCGGCAACATGCTCCTCAACGTCGGACCGAACGCCCGTGGCCAATGGGAGCGGCGGGCGATCGACACGCTCCGCGGCGTGGGTCAGTGGATGCAGCTGCACGAACGTGCGATTCGCGGGAATGGGCCGTCGCAGTTCACCGCTCCGGCCGACGCTCGCTATACCCAGAAGGGGAATCGGCTCTACCTGCACCTGTTCGCCTGGCCCTTCGGGATGGTGCACCTCCCCGGCCTGGCGGGCAAGGTCGAGTACGCGCAGTTCCTGCACGACGCATCAGAGGTGTTCATGGTGGATGCCCCATCGCACGGGCACATCAGTGTCAAGGGACTCGAAGGAGACGTGCTCAGCCTTCGCCTGCCATCGCGGGCGCCCGACGTCGAGGTGCCCGTGATCGAGCTGTTCCTGAAGGACTGAGGTCTCCTGCGACCTCGGTGACGCAGGGCAGTCGTGGCGGGTCAGCCGACGCTGACCCGCCAGCGCACCTCTTCAGCCGGACCCTCGAGATCGAGCCGGACGAGACCGCAGATCCCCCTGCGGTTCGTGTAGTCGGCCGAGAGGTTCTGACGAAGTTCGATCGGCGAGAAGACCTGCAGCAGCAGGGACTCCCGTCCATGCGCGCCGTCGAGATCGAACCGCGCGCCGTCCGAGGTCCACGTGACCCGGGTGACCAGTCCGTCGCCGATGTCCGCGGGGTAGGGCACGAAGAGCACCGGGTGATGGGCATGACCCGGCGTTGCCTCGGTCACGTCGACGCCGTCCGCCCCGACGGCGGCGTGGAAGCGATAGGGCCAGCCGGCGATCGGGTCGTCGTCATCGTCACCGGCGATCTCGGAGTCGAAGGCGATCGCTCCGGCATCCGCACGCAGCCCTTCGCCGGACAGTGCGTGCCGATGCGCGGAGACCACTGATGTCGGAGTGCGACCAGGCTCGGCCCGGATGCCCAACCCGGGGTTGAACCATGGCCCGCCCGACAGGTGCCGGGCGCTCGAGGCGATCTGCAGCACTCGCCCCGCACCCACGGTGAGGTCGACCAGCCCGGTGCCGTCGTAGACGAGATCCGCCTGTGCCTGCACACCGATGGAGTACCGCCCGTGGTGAGCGGCCGCGCGGAAGGTTGGCTCGTGCTCGACCCGGACCCGAGGTGGTCGACCGTCGAGGTCGTTCGCTCCCTGCTCGGCGCAGCCCCGGAAGCCGGCGTCGACCGCGGAGGCAAGGAATCCCAGAGCCAGGTTGGCGTAGTGCCCGTCGGCGGTGTAGTTCTCGTAGCCCACCCGGCGCCAGCCCGGCTGGCGGTTGAGGACTGGGGAGTACGGACCGTCGGCGCGCTGCCACAGCGCGAGCGACGTGAGCGTGCGCTCGGCCGCCGACGCCGCTTCCATCCGGTCGGCGTCACTGCCCAGTCCGAGGTGCTGGGCGTGCGTGAAGAACGCGACCTGCGCGCCCAGCGTCCAGGTCTGTCCGGTGCTGCGGTAGCCGGAGGCCAGCGAACCGTCCGACATCTGGAAGTCCAGGCTGCGGCGCAGTCCGGCAGTGAGGAACGAGCGGATGTGTGGCTCGTGCCGGCCGCCGTAGCCGGCCACCAGGATCTCGGCCAGGTGCACGCGGGTGAACAGGTCGTAGGCGTTGGGGATTCCTCGCTCGACGTAGAGCCCGAGCTCGTCGACGAAGCCCTGCTCGAAGAACGTGTCGAGCCAGCCGTCGAGGTCGTCGATCGTGTGCCGCGAGCCGCCTTCCCGGATCCGGAGGTACTCACCGCTGCACCAGACCATCGCCCAGTTCGAAGGCGGGCGGGACCGGAACGACGCAGACGGGTCGACCTGGCTGATCTGCCGCCAGATCTGGTCGAGAGCCTCGTCGTTCGCGCCGGCGCTGCGCAACAGCAGGTAGGTCTTGAGGATCGGGGGCCAGAAGAAGTCGCGATGGGAGCCGTTGCTTCTGGCGCCACCGGTAGGCCGGTCGAAGCCCGACCAGGTGGCCGGCAGCGTCGGGTCGGCCACATGCCGCACGGACGCCTGCAGGCCGCGGAGGGCAGCAGTCAGGCGATCGTCTCGTCGGGCAGGGTCGCCGTGCCGGGCGAGTACGGCGTTCCCCCAAGCATGGTAAGGAGTTCCGTACTGGGTCGGTGCCTGAGCGACCGGATCGACGAGTTCGCCGTCCTCGCGCAAGAAGGCGCGGTAGGAGTCGATGCCGGCGGCGAGGACGTCGAGCGCTGAGGCCCGGGGGCTGGGGATGCTGAAGGTCACCTGATCGACGCTAACCCGAGCCCGCGCGCGCCCGCCGGAGCCGCAGTCGCGGGCGTCCGGGGCAGGCCGCCGGCGCCTGAGCCCGCTGCCGGGCCCCGCAGTCTCACCGCATCGTGCGTCGGCGACAGCCGAAGCACGGGCGTGCCAGAGTTCGGTTCATGCGGCAGCGGGCCAGATGAGCGGAGCGTCGCAGCCCGTACGGCTCGAACGGGTCCGCCGGGTCGAGGACGGCAGCGCGACCCGGCAGTCCGTTGCCGACGCCGTGGCGGTGGAGGAACCGCTGGAGTTCCGCGTCGCCGCCGGCGACGGCCCCATCGTCCGGACCCTCACGATGCGCACACCCGGCCACGACGTCGACCTGCTGCTCGGATGGCTCATCAGCGAAGGGGTCATCGGTTCGGTCGCCGAGGTCGACCGGGTCACCGCGCGCAGCCGTGGCGCCGGGCTCGAGCGGGAGGCCTCGGTGCAGGTTCGCCTGCAGCCGAACGCGGTTCCGCCGGCCGACCGGCCCTTTCCGGTGTCGTCGGCCTGCGGCGTCTGCGGCGCCGACAGTCTGGCCGCGGTCCTGGGGCAGGCTCGCTGGCGGCTGGCCGACGACGACTGCACCGTCTCGACCACGACCCTGCTCTCGCTTCCGGACCGGCTGGCAGCGGCCCAGGCAGCCTTCCAGCGAACCGGTGGTCTGCACGCGGCCGGGCTGTTTCGCGTGGACGGGACGCCGGTGGTGGTGCGCGAGGACGTCGGCCGGCACAACGCCGTCGACAAGGTGGTCGGGTTCGCGGCGCGCGAGCAACTCCTGCCTTTACGCGGACACGTCCTGCAAGTGAGCGGACGCGCGTCGATGGAACTGGTACACAAGGGCGTTATGGCGGGAATTCCCATCCTTTCGGCCGTTTCGGCGCCTTCCAGCCTCGCGGTCGAGCTCGCCAGGGCAAGCGACCTCACGCTCGCCGGGTTCGTCAGGGGGAGCGGCTTGAACATCTACGCGGCCGGCGAGCGGGTCACATGAGCGCATCGATGGAAGGCGATGGCGAGCCGCCGGCGGTCATCGTCCTGGCGGGCGGGGCAAGCCGTCGTTTCGGTTCGGACAAGATCGAGCACCTACTGCCCACCGTGCTGGCCTCGTTGCCGACCGGCTGGCCGGTGGTCTGCGTCGGGCCGGAACGGAGCCACCTGGTTCCGCCCGGCCGGAGCGTCAGCTGGACTCGCGAGCAGCCACCCCTCGGTGGCCCGATCGCTGCCGTGGCTGCGGGCATCCGCGCGTTGGTAGATCTGCGACCGGACGTTCGGTTGGTGGCCGTGGTGGCGGCGGACATGCCCAGGGTGGGCTCGGCGCTGCCCAGGCTGGTGACGCTGGTGACCCACCCGGAACAGGCTGGGGCCGCCGCACTCGACGGCGCCTGTCTGGTGGATGACGACGATCGGAGGCAGCCGTTGGCCGGCGTCTACCGGGCCGAGCACCTGACGGCCCTGCTCGACCAAGAGGTCGAGGACCGGCCGGCGCGGGCGTTGTTCGAGGGTGCGCGTATCGGCGTGATCACCGATCCGGACGCCGCCCAGGACATCGACACCGAGGCCGAACTGACGGCATACCGCAGTCTGGGCGACCGGCCCTGAGGCGATCACCTGAAAACTGGTGTCCAGCGGCGGATCTCGGTCGCTGAGCGCCCGCATAGTCGAACCAGACGCCACTTTTCAGGGTTTCGCACCGTCAGTCGCCATGCCCGCAGCCCAACCCAGCACCGGAATCCGCATGCGTCGCGACGTCGCTGCCTGGCATCCTGCCGCGATGGTGGGTGTGCAGGGGACGCGGATCGGCTGGACCGACGTGCCCGAGCACGTGCGCGAGGCCGTGGCGCAGATCCTCGGCGCGCCGATAGCGGCGCACGCGCCACAGGGTGGCGGATTCTCACCGGGAGCAGCGGAACGGCTGGTCCTCGCCGACGGGCGCCGTGCCTTCGTCAAGGCCGGGAATCTGGCGCTGAACGTGCACACGCCGGGCATGTACCGCCGCGAGGCGCAGATCACCGCGGCCCTGCCGCCCCAGGTCCCGGCCACCCACCTCATCGGCTGCTACGACGACGGCGATTGGGTGGCGCTGGTCCTGGCCGACGTCGATGGCCGGCACCCGCACGTTCCCTGGGTCCGCCACGAGCTGGACGCGGTCCTCGCGACCCTCGGTCAGCTCGCCGTTGAACTCACGCCGGCGCCCGACCTCGATGTGCCGACGGCGCGTGCGGCGCTCGAACTCGATGCCGCGGGCTTTCGCCGGCTCCTCGACGCAGGTGTCGACGACTTCGAGCCTCTGGTCACGGACCATCTGCCCGAACTGCTGCAGCTGGCCGAGGACTCCCTCGAGGCCATCAGCGGCGACACGCTGGTGCACATGGACATCCGGGCCGACAACCTGCTGGTGCGACCCGACGGCACGGTCGTGCTCGTCGACTGGCCGCACGCCTGCATCGGCGCGGCCTGGCTCGACTCGTTGCTCCTGCTGCTGAACGTGGCCGTGTACGGCGGGCACGACATCGATGCCCTGATGGCATCGACACCCGTGCTGGCGAAAGCGGATCCGACCGCGATCGATGCCGCCCTGGCACTGCTGGCCAGCTACTTCAGCCATGCCTGGCGGCAACCGCCACCACCCGGGCTCCCGACGGTCCGGGACTGGCAGAAGCTGCAGGGTGACGTGGTTCTGCCATGGCTGGCGCGCAGGCGCGGCTGGGCGACCTGACGCACAGATCACCGGCGTCTGTCGGGCTCAGCTCTCCTCGGCCGGTGGCGGCAGCGTCGGGTAGTCGGGCATGGGATAGAGGCCCACGGTGAAGCCATAGACAACGTCGCCGGATCGTGGGAGCTGGTCGAACTCGTGAATCGCCGCCTCGACGCTGGCCCAGAACTCCGCCGCCCGCTCGTCGGGTATCCGGGCATGCCGGATGAACGAGCGCATCTGCCCGGCCTCGTAGGCAGGGCCGGACTCCTCGGCCGCGACCTCGAAGTCGTTGAAGTCCTCCGGGAGCGCCCGGTCGGCTCGCCGACCGAGACCGACGTAGAACATCCGCGCAGCGCGGCCGTAGTAGCGCTCGTCGATCGCGCGGACGCGCTTGGTGCGGACGACCCGCAGGATGCCGGCGGCGGTGAGGACGTTCACGTGGTGCGCGACCGTGCTCTTGGGTCGCTTGACCGCACTGGCCAGCTCGGTCACGGTGGCCGCCCGCTCGTGCAGCAGGCCGAGGATCGTCGTACGCAGGGGATCACTGATCGCGCGCACCTGCTCGGCGGTCGTGAGCTCGATCTCGTCTTCGAGGTCGTAGTCGGGGACCGGGGCATTGCCTGACATGGTTCGATCAGACTAACATCACGGTTCGTTCGAAATTTTTGGATCATTGACCGTTTGCAGCCGACAACGAGAGCGAGATCACCATGGCCGAGATCGTGCTGTTCCACCACGCGCAGGGGCTGACGGATGGGATGAAGGCCTTCGCCGCGGACCTGCGGGAGGCCGGCCACACCGTCCACCTGCCCGACCTCTACGAAGGACACACCTTCGAGACCTTGGACGAGGGAATCGACTACGCGCGCACGACCGGATTCGACACGGTCACAGAGCGCGGCGTGGCCGCCGCGGCCGACCTCGGCGACGGGCTCGTCTACGCCGGGTTCTCTCTCGGCGTGATGCCGGCCCAGCAGCTGGCCCAGACCCGTGCCGGGGCCAAGGGTGCGCTGTTCTACCACGCGTGCCTGCCGGTGTCGGAGTTCGGCGAGGCATGGCCGGCAGGGGTGCCGGTCCAGGTGCACGGGATGGACGGCGACCCGTTCTTCGCCGAGGAGGACCTCGAGGCCGCCAGGGCACTGGTCGCCTCCACCGACCAGGCGGAGCTGTTCGTCTACCCGGGCAACGAGCACCTCTTCACCGACTCGTCGCTGCCCGCCTTCGACCAGGCCGCAGCCAGCGAGGTCAAGAGCCGAACGCTCGCATTCCTTGCGGGGATCAACTGACCGCCGGCGGCCGTCGGCTTCCGCGCAGAAGCCACCACAGGCCGACGAGCGGGAGCACCACCGGGATGAACAGGTAGCCCTTGCCGAAGTCCGACCACACGGTCTGGTCAGGGAACGCTGCGGCGTCGAACACCGTCAGCGCACCGACCACGAGCACACCCACGAACTCGAAGGCACAGGCGGCCACCGCCAGTCGGCGGAGTCCGAGGATCAGGCCGATGGTCGCGACGACGTAGACCACCGCCGAAACGGCCGACAGGGTGTAGGCCAGCGGCGCCTCGTCGAACACGGTGGCGATCTGCACGACCGAGCGCGACACGGTGCCGACGGCGAAAACCGCGTACAGGAACACGAGCAAGCGGCCGAGACCCGACCGGATCGACGGGTCGAACCGGGGCTTCGTCGGGGCTGCCGTGCCGGGCTCAGCCGTGTTCACAGCGTCCCTCGGTTCATAGCGACAGCCACAACGAGTCGATCCGCAGCATCAAGACCATCAGCACGAGCAGGGCGGCGAGTACGACCGCCGTCGCCGACCGGGTCTTCTCGCCAGCGGACCAGAACAGCGCGGCCGGCAGAACGCACGGAACGAGCAACAGGTACAGGGCGAGCGTGACCGGCTCATCGACAGCGCCGGCGAAGACGCCAATGAGCCCGCGCACCAGCAAGACCAGCGCCGCCACCTCGATGACCATCGACGCCCAGACCGCCGGATTGTCGACGGGCCGCTTCCGGATCACGAGCACCACGACGTAGAGCGCCAGCAAGGCCGACGCGATGGTGATGCCGAACGTGAGAAGGCCGACCACGATCGTCGATCCTTGCACGCGGTGCGCCGGCGGCCAGGAGCCCGACCAGCGCGCGGTACGGCATGATCGGCCGGGATCGTCGCCCGCAGAGGAGTTCCCATGGCCGCCGTCTCCGCACCGGCATCGCCCACCCCCCGCTTCCTGTTCCAGCCGCTCACCCGAACCCGCACAGCAGATGTCCTGTTGGTCGCCGGCGGAGCCGTGCTGACCGCGCTCTGCGCCCAGATCGCGATCCCCGTTCCCGGCAGTCCGGTCCCGATCACCGGGCAGACCTTCGCGGTCTGCCTGGTATCCGCTGCGCTCGGGCTGCGCCGCGGCGTGGCGAGCATCAGCCTGTACCTGGTGCTCGGGCTCATCGGCCTGCCGGTGTACTCAGATGCCAGCTCGGGCATGCACGTGGTGCTCGGAGCCACGGGCGGCTACCTGGTCGGGTTCGTCTTGGCGGCGGCGGTCATGGGTTGGGCCGCGGAGCGCGGCTGGGACCGAACCCCGCTGAAAGCGCTGCCGGTGTTCCTTCTCGGGCAGCTGGTGATCTTCGGCCTCGGCGTGCCCTGGCTCGCTGTTGTGGCACACCTCGATGCGTCGGCAGCCGTGGCTGCCGGGTTCACGCCGTTCCTGGTGGGTGGTCTGGTGAAGGGTGCCCTCGCCTCCGCTCTGCTGCCGCTGGCCTGGCGGATCTCGCGTCACAACTAGCTCACCCGATCGCTGAGACGTCAGCCGGGGAGGTCCGCTCGCGTCGGCATGCCAGCGGCCGCTCCCGGTCTGCGCACCGACTGAGCCGCCGCGGCCGTGGCGAAGTCGAGCGCAGCCGGCATCGGCCTTCCGTCGGCGAGGGCGACCGCCAGCGCACCGGCGAAGCAGTCGCCGGCCCCCGTCGTGTCGACGACGTCGACCTCCGGTGCCGGCAGGTGGCGGATCGTGCCGTCGGGACTGCGCCAGTGGCAGCCGTCGGCACCGGCAGTGACGACGACGTCTCCGATGGCGTCGGTCGTGTCGCTACCCAGGGCCTGCGCCTCGGAGGTGTTCAGCACCAACAGGTCGGTGACCCGAATGAGCTCGTCGGGGAGGGGTTGCACCGGCGAGGGCGTGAGCACAGTGCGGGCCCCGGCCGAGTGCGCAGCGGTGAAGGCGGCGATCACCCGAGCGAGGGGGATCTCCAACACTGCCAAGACGATCGCTGCCGCATCGATCGCCGAACGCTCGTCGTCGTCGATCGACGTGAGCGAGCCGTTGGCGCCAGGGATCACCACGATCGTGTTGTCCCCGGCAGCATCCACGGTGATGTGGGCGGTCCCCGTCGGCTCGCCGACCACGCGAACACCGGTCACGGCGACTCCGGCGTCGGACAGCGTGCCGCGGATCTGCCGGCCGGCGTCGTCGTCACCCACCGCGCAGAGCAGGCCGACCTGCCCGTCGAGCCGGGCGGCGGCCACGGCCTGGTTCAGGCCCTTCCCGCCGACGCCGGTGCCGAACGATGTGCCCGTGACGGTCTCTCCGACACCGGGGAACCGGTCCGCCCGCACGACCAGGTCGAGATTGGCACTGCCCACGACCACGATGCTGCTCACGCGGAACGCCTTCCAGCCGGAGTGGGCGCAGGCTCTAGACGAGCGCCCGGATGATGCGCGCACACCGCGGCGGGTCCTCGGTGAGCCCGTGCGCGAGCCCCCACCGTAGGTAGTCCAGCGACCGGGCCACCGCCCAGGCCCTGGCGCGGTCGGGATCCAGCTCTCCGGCCATGACCACAGCCGCCAGCAGGTCGGCGAAGCCGGTCCCGTCGCCGACCTCGTCGGCCCGGGTCCACAGCAGTTCGGCCACCGCGATCTCCGGCGACCCGCGTCTGGCCCGTGGATCGATGGCCAACCAGGGCTCGCGGTTGCCGGCCAGGACGTTGTCGTAGTGGAGGTCCGCGTGCACCACCAGGTCGCCGGCAGGTCCGGGGTCGTCGTCAGCGAGCTGCTGGGCGAGTCTCCGCACCTGGTCGCTCTGCCGGGGCTCGATCAGCTCCGACTCCCCCTCGACCGGATTTGCCGCGGCGATGGCGCCGGCAATCTCGAGAGTGCGCACCAGCGGCAGGTCTGCCGGCGCAGGGACCGCCAGTCGCCGCAACAGCGCCCCCGCGAACTCCCCGGCCGCAGGCATCGCAACGCCGGCAAGGGACTCCGACGGGTCGAGTCGCTCCAGCAGCAGGGCACCTTCGGCTGCCGACGCGTCGACCAGCCGCACCGCACCGGCGCCGTCCCACAGGCGCAGCAGCGCCTCCTCGAGGACGACTTCGGCCGGATCGATCGACAGCTTCAGCACCAGCGACTCGCTCGCCCTGGACACGCCGATGACCAGGGCGTTCGCGCCCGACCGCGGCCTGAACGACGGGTCGGGAGCCAGGTCCCAGCGGCGCAGCAGCGAGTCGGCCAGGTCCGGCAGGGCATCCAGGAACGGGCCCGCCTGGTCGTTCTGCCAGAGCAGCCACCGGGTCAGCGCGGCCGGAACGGGCATGCCGCCGACCACGACGCTCCGCTCCCCGCTGTTCATGCGCGCAGTCTGCCCGCGGCAAGGCCGAGAGCAGCGTCGGAGGGGATGTCGGCGCCAGTGCGGCGGACCGGCATGATGGCAGCCGCCGCTGAAGTTGACCGACCAACGGAGGAAGCATGACCGACGTCGAGGTCCACGGGTTCGCCGAACCCGGGTACGGAAAGGTCGCAGACGCGTTCGCGGCCAACTTCGACGCGGGCGAGGTCGGGGCGGCCGTCGCCGTCGAGGTTGGCGGCGCCCGCGTGGTCGACCTGTGGGCAGGCGACGCCGATCCGGACGGCACGGATGCAGCCGAGGGCGGTGGGCGTTGGCGCGCGGACACGCTCGCGGTGATGTTCTCCTGTGGCAAGGGCGTCACCACCTTGTGCCTCTACCTGCTCGTCCAGGACGGTCTGCTCGACCTCGACCAGCCGATGGCGGCGTACTGGCCCGAGTTCGCCGCAGAAGGCAAGGACCGGCTCACGGTCCGGCAGGCGCTCGCGCACCGCGCGGGGCTGCCTGTCCTCGACGGCCCGACCACGCGGGCAGACGTTCTCGACTGGGACCTGATGACCAGCCGGCTGGCAGCTCAGAAGCCGATGTGGGAACCGAACAGCGGCTACCTCTACCACGCGGTGACGTTCGGCTGGCTGGCCGGCGAGATCATCCGCCGCATCAGCGGTCAGCTGCCTGGTGACTTCCTTGCCAGCCGACTGACCGGGCCCCTGGGGCTCGAACTCTGGATCGGACTACCTGCCTCAGAACACGGCCGGGTAGCCAGGATCCTGCCGCCCACGCTGTCACCGGAGCAGCTGGCGGCACCCGTACCCGCCCGCACCGAGGCCGACGAGATCCTCGAGCGCGCGGTGAGCCTCAACGGGGGCCTGGCCACTTCGGGCGAGGACGTCTTCGAGGTGTTCACCCAGCCCGAGATCCTGTCGGCCCAGTTCCCCGGAGCCAATGGGGTGGCCACCGCTCGTAGCCTCGCGCGGCTGTACTCGTGCGCGGTGGCCGGTGCCGACCGGTTCCTCACCCGGGAGAGCGTCACCGACGCGACCCGGTCGGTCAGCAGCGGACCCTCGGTGTTCGACCCGGAGGACCTCTCCGACTTCGGCACCGGGTTCGGGATCGCCCGTCCCGACCAGCCGATGCTCGGGCCACGGAGCTTCGGGCATGGCGGCGCGGGCGGCAAGGAAGCCTTCGGCGACGACGACGCGGAAGTGGGCTTCGCCTATCTCAACAACTGGTTCGGCACCGATCCCGACACTCGGGCCGCCTCACTGGTCAACGCCCTTCGCACCAGCCTCGGCTGACCGGGCGGTCCTGTCACAGTGCTGGGGGTGCTCCAGGGCTTCGCCACGATCACCGCGGTGATCATCGTCGGTTACCTGCTCGCCCGCTTGCGCATTCTCGGCCCGGAGACCCGCAATCTCCTTGCCACGCTGGTGTTCTTCGTGGCCACGCCATGCCTGTTGTTCGTGACCCTGCAGGAGGCCGACCCGCGCCGGCTGCTCTCCAGTTCGCTAGTCATCGCGGCCTCGAGCGTTGTTGCCTCGGTGCTGGCCTACGCACTGGTGGCCAGGCTGGCGTGGCATCGGAGCGGCTCGCACACGGTGATCGGCGCGATCTGCGCCAGCTACGTCAACGCGGGCAACCTGGGGATTCCGTTGCTGCTGTTCGTCCTTGGCGACAGCGGTGCGGTGGCTTCGGTGATGCTGTTGCAGCTGGTCGTGATGGCGCCGCTCACCTTCGCGCTGCTGGACACCGCGGCCACGAAGCACCGGCCGTCGGCATGGCAGCTCGTGCAGATCCCGCTGAAGAACCCGGTGACGCTCGGGTCCCTTCTGGGCCTGGCCGTGGCGATCGTCGGCTGGCAGGTGCCCGCGCTCGTCATGGCGCCGGTGACGCTCGTCGGCAACATGGCCGTGCCGGCCGCGTTGATCGCCTACGGCGTGTCCCTGCACAACTCGCCGCGGATCGGGGCCGGTGGCGCCACGCCGGAACTCACCTGGGTGGCCTTCTGCAAGGCCGTCGTCCAGCCCTGCGCCGCCTGGGCCGTCGCCCACTTCGGCTTCGGGCTGCAGGGCACCGAGCTACTGGCGGCGACCATGGTCGCCGCCCTGCCGACCGCACAGAACGTGTTCGTCTACGCCATCCGCTACGACCGCGCCGTTGCGCTCGCACGCGATTCGGTCTTCATCACCACGCTGTTGTCGATCCCCGCCATCTTCGTGATCACGCTGTTGCTTGGCGCTGGTGTGTGAGCACAGTGAGTCAGGCCACGTGCCCGATCGCTGACATGGACCTTGTCAGTGCTGTGCCACACGCAGCACGCCGTCGTCCCCGTCGAAAGCGTGCGGAACCGTGACCCGGCGGCCGGCCTGGACTCCGTCGGCGTGATGCCACTTACCCGTGCGTGGGTCGAACCAGCGGACCTCCATCTGGCCGGACCACTGCGACAGGTCGAGATGAACCGCACGGCCGCCCGGCGCGTACACGAGGGCTCCGTCGTCGGTGCGCATCGCCCGCTGATGGGACGCGGCGACCCCGGCCCCGAAGGCGATGAGCGACTGGTCGGGAACGAACTGGAACAGACCGACGTCGGTGGCCAGCGTGGCGAGGTGCCCGATCTGCTGGGCTCCGGGAAGGTCGATCGCCTGTCGCCACGGCAGATTCGCCTCGTTGATGGGCTCTGACATAGGACCAGTGCGCGTCGGGTCGAACATCTGCCAGACGTCGTGGCAGCCGTAGACATGGCCGGCCGCGCCGGCCAGTACGGCGTGGTAGGCCGACCTGCGCACGTCACGCTCGTCGAAGCGCTGTTCCATCGGCTTCCACTTCGGCGTCATCACCGGGTGGTGCTCGTAGTTGGGTTCGCCGTCCATCGTCGGCCGGTGCGGCTCGCGCCGGTAGTCCTGCTCCACGTACTGGTAGTTGGGATTGGCCCAGCCACTGTGCCCGGACTGGCACATGTCGAAGGCGATGAAGTCCGCGTCTGCGTGCGTGTCCGACGACGACCTCGCCCCTGCCGGATGGAAGGTCATGATCTGCTCAGCACCTGCCGCACGAATTCCCTGTGCCAGCAGGCTGATCGTCTCGAAGTGATCCGGAGTCGTAGGCACCCGGTCGCCACCCAGAACCCACAGCACGTCGGCGTCGCGGTAGCGCGACCCGAGGAACTCGCCGTAGGCATGGGCATTGCCCGGGTTGAGCAACGGCGGCCCATCGGCGAACGGCGCGTGCCACCAACGTCCCCAGGTGGGGAGCAGGCCGACCGTGAGATCTGCCGACTCCGCCAGGGCCACCACTCGGTCGACGTGTTGCCAGTAGGGCTCGCCTGGCGCGCCCGGATCCATCGTGGGGAAGGGCACCAAGCCGTCGGGGGTTGGCTCGGTGACCCCGTCGAACTCCGCGACCGCGACCACGAGGACGGTGTTGAACCCCTGCTCCGACCGGCGCTCGAGGAAGACCTTGGCCTCCTCTTCCCGCAGGCGGTGGATCAACTCCCAGGCAGTGTCTGCCAGCAGCAGCGACAGTTCACCGTCTCGCCGCAGAAAGCGCCCGCCTGGGTCGACCGACCAGCGTCCTGCCACGACCGCACCTCCTTCAGGTCAGATGACTTCGAGGCCGTCGGGGCCAGGGACTTCCGGGAACGACGCGTGCGGCTCGGTCTGGTACCACCAGGCAGTCGAGGCCACGTCGTCCTGGAGCGGGAGCAACCGCTGCTCGTTCCGCCAGCCGAGTGCCTGCACGGTCACGCGCAGGTCGGACTCGAACCGGATCGGGTCGGGGAGGTGGAAGCGGTAGAGCCCGAACCGCTGCTGGCTGTCCATGAAGCCATCGCCCTTGATGACCTGCGGCATGCCGAGGTAGGGCGTGGTGAACGTCCCATAGCGTTCCTTGTGGGTAGACGAAACCCCAGGCGCCGCCGAAGTAGTCCTCGGTTCCCGTCCCGCAGATCGTGGGGTACTCCGCGTCGCCGTCGAGGTAGAACTTCAGTTCGCCCTCGCCCCACCAGCCGCTGTTGTTGCTGCCCCAGGCCAGGTACGTGCCCACGTACTGACCCTGACCGTGGACCCCGTCGAGGATCGTGTGCACCTCGCCGTAGGGCACCGGGTTGCTGCGACGCCACTGGCAGTGCAGGTAGGCGTAGTCGTCAGGAACCTCGGTCAGCGCGTAGTCCACCTGGTAGAAGAAGCCGCCGACTGACGAGGCGCCGACGTTCTCGACCGTGATCTTGGCGCGCCCGCGAAACGGCATTTCCCAATAACTGTTGAAGCCGCCCTTCGGGATTCACCGACACCGGGATCGCGCTGATCTGGGCGTGCTGGTTCCAGCCCAGGCAGAAGAAGTCACCGAGCGGTACCTCGATCGAGGGCGACTCTTCGTCGTCCCAGTACACCCGCAGCAACAGGGACCGCCACCGCCGCGAGTCGACCGTGATCCAGATGTGGTTGATCGATCCCGGCCCGGTGATGTCCGCGAGCAACGCGGTCTCGCCGGCTTCGATGTCGATGCAGGGCGAGATCTTCCAGCCGACACCGAGATCCCTGGCCGCCTTCGCCATCGTGCCCTCGACCGCTCGGGCGCCGCCGCCCTTCTCGCCGTGCGGGTTCTCGGCGCTGATCGACCGGCTTCGTGCCGTCGATAGCCGCGGCAGGGTTCCCCGCTCGACGCCGAGCCCGTTCCAGTTGGTCACGACCGCTCTCCTCGTCCTCGGGGTGCCGCCCAGGGGTCCCGCCGTCGGCCGGAACGACAGCTCTCTTGCCCGGAACGACCGAACTCAACTCCTGGAAAGAAGATGCCGGAGTCGTGGGTGGCCCACAACTCCGGCAGCCTGATCTGGTCACGCGTCGGTCGGTGTTTCTGCTCGGCCGGCGTTTGCGACCCCGCTCCGCTCGAAGAGCGGAGCCTGGCTCACCTTTGATCGGTCGGCGAGGGGTTCTCTTCGGTGGGTGGCTGACCGCGATCGTCGCCATGGACGTCGTCGTCGGCGAGGATCCGGTACAGCGCCTTGCGGGTGTCGGCGAGGATCTTGGTCGCCCGGCCCACCTGGTCGGCGGAACCGACCCGCAGCACCTGGTGGACCGCGCCCATCAGGGCGCCGATCTCTCCCTTGACGTCGAAAGCCTCTTCCTTGACGCTGCCGGCCACCTCGTCCCACGGTGTGCCGAGCTGGTCGCGGTGCTCCTCGATGTAGGCCAGGCCCTCCTCGGTGAGAGACGCCACGTTCCGGCCCTCGTCCGTGGTGACCTTGATCAGTCCCTCGTCGGCAAGCTGAGACAGGGTCGGGTAGATCGAACCTGGGCTCGGGCGCCAGACGCCACTGCTGCGTTCGGCCATCTGCTGGATCAGCTGGTAGCCGTGCATCGGCTCCTCGGTGAGCAGGAGCAGGATGGCCGCGCGAACGTCGCCGCGTGCCCCCCGACGTCCCTGTCGGCCTCGCCGACGTGGTCCGCGTCCGCCGCGGTCACCGCGCTCGCCGAAGTGTCCGGGGCCGAAGCCACCAGGACCATCCGGGACCGAACCCTGCGCCTGGACCGGCCGGACCGAAGTCCGCGCCTGGACCGGCAGGTCCGAATCCGCCACGTCGGCCGCGGCCGGAGCCGCGTCGCGGACCGTGACGTTCGGAGTTCCCGCCGTCGGCGGGAGCGCTCCCGGCGTCCATCGTGGCGTCGAAGAAGCGCGGACCTGGTTGACCCGGTCCCGCGTTGCCCCTGCGTCCTCGCCGGCCGGGCCGGTGAGGGCGACGACCCGGAGCGAGGTCGTCGTCGAAGTTGTATGCGAATGCCATGTGAACCTCCTTGGGCTTACTCGTACATGACACAGTAACGATATATCGTCAGTGTATCGGCGTCAAGCCCAGGGATCGAGCCCCAACAGCCGCCGGCCGAGCGGCGTGAGCTCGGCGGGCTCGGTGCGCTGCTCCTCGATCCCGCGTGGATCACCGGGAAACGCGCTGCCGCCCGGATGGGTGTTGCGCCGCCAGGCATCCACCCGATCGAGGCGCGTCTCCTCGTCCGCACGCGCGGGGTTCATGCTGATGTACTGCGCGAGCCGAGGCTTGCTGGAGGTGTTGTGCCCGTTGCCGTGCAGCAGCTGAGTGGTCCAGATCAGCAGGTCGCCGGCAGCGAGACGCGGGTGGGTGACGGAATAGCCCGTGTAGTCAGGGTTCCGGGAGGCGATCTGCTCCGGAGACTGGGTCGCGAGGAAGGCCTCGAGGTTCTGGTACGTCTCGGGGATGCACTGGAACCCGCCCATGTCCGGCTCGGTGTCGGTGAGCGCGAGGACGCCCTGCACCCGGAACGGGATGTTCGGGTAGTAGCTCATGTCCTCGTCCCAGTGGATCATTCCCCGGTGGTCGTAGTCGGGATGCCGAGTGTCGACCGGGGGCTTGAGGCCAACCCGGTCGAGGGAAACCGACAGCCGATCCGTGCCGTGAACCGCCCGGAACACGTCGTACACGGCCGGGTGCTGCCGGTTGTCCCACATGGATTGGTAGTGGTACATCTCGAGCATCCCGTTGGGTCGGATGATGTCGGGCTGGTACCACGTCTCCGGATCGTCCGGGCTGGCCCCTGAGTGGCTCCAGACGTCGTCGATCGTCGCCTGCAGGTTCTCCTGCGGCACGACGCCTTGCACGATCACGTACCCGAACGTCTGGATCTGCTCGCGCCACCTGGCCGGGTCCTGGGTGGTGTAGTCCGGCGTCTTCACCGTTTCGCTCATCTGGTGTCACTACTCCTGTCGTCGTGCTGAGAACGTGCCACTCGACATCCGATGCGCGTGCTGCAACGCCGAATCGGCCGTTGGGAGTCACGTTTCCAGCGGTCGGTACCCCTCAGCTGTTCTGCTCGCGCCATCGGCTGGTGATCGGCAGCCGCCGGTCCCGGCCGAACGCGAGCTCGGTGATCTTCGGGCCGGGTGCGAACTGCCGCCGCTTCCACTCTGCCCGGTCGACCATCGAGACCACCTCGTCGACCATCGCCTCGTCGAAGCCGGCGTCGATGAGTCCGGCCCGCCCCTCCGCACCCTCGACGTAGCGGTCGAGGATGGCGTCGAGCACGTCGTACGGCGGCAGGACGTCCTGGTCGGTCTGGCCGGGACTGAGCTCCGCTGAGGGCACTTTCGTGATGCTGGCCAGGGGAATCGGTGGCTTCTCCCCCTTGCGCTCCGCTTCGGCGTTGCGCCATCGGGCCAGCTCCCACACCACCGTCTTCGGCACGTCCTTGATCGGCGCGAAGCCGCCCACCGCGTCGCCGTAGATCGTCGAGTAGCCCACCGAGACTTCGCTCTTGTTGCTGTTGGCCAGCACCAGGTGGCCCTCGGCATTGTTCAGGGCCATCCAGATCACGCCGCGAATCCGTGCCTGCAGGTTCTCCGCGGCGATCCCCTTCAGCGAGAGGCTCTTCTGGAACACGTCGACCATCGGCGCGATCGGGATGACGCGGTAGTCCATGCCGAGATTGGCTGCCAGCTCGGCCGCGTCGTCCATGCTGCCCTGGCTGGAATAGTCGCTGGGGTTGGAGATTCCGACCACGTTCTCTCCACCGAGGGCGTCGGCGGCGATGGTCGCGACCAGCGTGGAGTCGATGCCGCCGGAGACACCCAGCAGCACCGACCGGAAGCCGTTCTTGCGCGCGTAGTCGCCGAGACCGAGCTTGACCGCCTCGTACACCTCGCCGATGGGATCGAGGCGAGCGGCGTTGGGAGCCGGCACCGGCTCGTAGGCAGGAACCTCGTGGTCGGACAGGACGATGAGCTCGGCGTCCGGCTGTGGCGCCTTCACCGCACGGACCGGCAGGTCGAGGTCCACCACCAGGACCTCCTCCCGGAACTGCGGGCCGCGGGCGAGGACCTCGCCGGACTCGGAGACGACGATCGAGTCACCGTCGAAGACCAGTTCGTCTTGTCCACCCACGAGATTCAGGTAGGCCAGCGTGCATCCGGCCTCGGCGGCGCGACGACGGCACAGCGCTAGCCGGGTGTCGTCCTTGTCCCGTTCGTAGGGTGACCCGTTGATCACCAGCAGGAGTTCCGCACCCGCCGCACTCGCCTCCGCGACCGGACCACCGTCCTGCCACAGGTCCTCACAGATCGCCAGGGCGACGTCGACCCCGTGGATGCGCACGACGGTCAGACGATCACCCGGGGCGAAGATGCGGAACTCGTCGAAGACCCCGTAGTTGGGCAGGTGGTGCTTGGCGTAGCGGGCCACGACCTCACCACGGTAGAGAACACCGGCGCGGTTCTGCGGGAGTGGCCGGTTGGGGTCGGCGTCGGCCATTCCCGCCGCTGCCGTGCCCAGATACCCCACGACGACAGGCAGCTCGCCCAGTCCTGCTTCATCGAGCTCGCGGGCCAGCTCCCGCAGCCGGTGCTGCGACGCCGCGACGAACGAGCGCCGGAGCGCGAGGTCCTCGACCGGGTAGCCGGTGAGCGACATCTCCGGCGTCGCGAGCAGGTGCGCACCTGCCGCCTGAGCCGTCCTGGCTGCCTCGAGGATCAGCTGGGAATTGCCCACGAGATCGCCGACGGTCGCGTTCATCTGGGCCAGCGCGAGACGCAGCTGAGGCATGTGGCCAGCCTATGGGTGCGGGAAGCGTCCCCGCTCGGGGCCGCCGGTAGGAGGATCGAGGAGTCGTGGCAGCAGTGGTGGTGGCCGGTGGCTCGCACCGGAGTTCCGCCCGGGAAACCGGAACGGGGCCGCGCGGAGAATCCGCCCGGCCCCGATCTCAGTTGAGGTACCTGCTTCGTTCTGGTCCGGGCTAGAACACCCTGCGCCGGCTGCCGCCCAGCGGGACGAAGTTCAGGATCAGGCCGACCACGAGCAGGACAAGACCGATCCACAGCAGAACTGACAGTGATTCGACCACCAACCCGAGAACGACCAGAATGATGCCGAGAATGACCATGGTGCCTCCTGTGCCTTTGGCCCCGTCAAACGCAGTTAGTACCCACGCCGTTTTCGGTCAAACAATTGGGCGTCGGCCGAGACCGGATTGCAACACGACCACACGGTGGAACTGCTGCCCTCCCGTCGAGGAGCCTGGCAGGCTCACTTCGCATGGCCCAGATCGATCTCATCCGTGAACTCTGCCTGCGCTACCCGATGACCGAGGAACGCCCGAGCCACGGTGAACCTGCCTGGTTCGCCGGCGGGAAGAAGATGTTCGCGATGTTTGCCGACCATCATCACGACGACCGCCTGGCCTGCTGGATCTCGGCCTCGCGCGACGATCAGCAGGCGCTGGTGGCCGCTGATCCCCTGCTCTGGTTCGTGCCTCCCTACGTCGGGACTCGCGGATGGGTCGGCGTCTTCCTGGACACGGCTGCCACGGGAGCGCCGGGAAGCGCAGGCGACGCCTGGCCGCAGATCGGTGAAGTGATCACCGACGGTTGGCGCATCGTGGCCGGCCGCCGGCTGCAGGACCGCTACGACGCCATGCGCCAAGAATCAGAGCTTCGCTCCTAAAAACCCTCGCTGATGCGGCATCCCGGGGTGTGATCGTCACTCGGCGTTCATGTGTGCTCACCGTAAGATGCTTCACATGACAAATACCGAGCGCACGCAGAAGAGCGGGGGCTACCGCGCGTCTTCGGACTTCGAGCGCGACATGTCCTACCTCACGACGCGCGTCACCAAGGACGGCGCGGACGGGTTCCCCGTCGAGCCGGGCCGCTATCGCCTGGTGGCCGCTCGGGCCTGTCCGTGGGCACAGCGCACGATCATCGTGCGCCGGTTGCTCGGCCTCGAGGACGCGCTGCCGCTGGCGCTCTGCGGTCCCGTTCACGACGAGCGCTCGTGGACCTTCGACCTCTACCCCGGGGGCGTCGATCCGGTGCTCGGCATCGAGCGACTGCAGGAGGCCTACTTCAAGCGCGACCCCGACTACGCCCATGGGATCACCGTGCCGGCCATCGTGGACACCACCACCGGAGCCGTCGTCACCAACGACTTCCCGCAGATGACGCTCGACCTTGGCAGCGAATGGGACGACTACCACCGCGCCGGTGCACCCGACCTCTACCCGGAGGGTCTGCGCCAGGAGATCGACGAGGTGATCGAGCTGGTCTTCGGCGTGAACAACGGCGTCTACACCTGCGGCTTCGCCGGTGACCAGGCTGCCTACGACCGCGCGTACAGCGAGCTCTACCGCCGGGTCGACAGGGTCACCGAGCGGCTGACGACATCGCGCTACCTGGTGGGCGACACGATCACCGAGGCCGACATCCGGCTGTTCACGACCCTTGTCCGCTGGGACGCGGTCTACCACTCCCACTTCAACTGCAACCGGGAGAAGCTGACCGAGAACGAGGTGCTCTGGGCTTACGCCCGCGACCTGTTCCAGACGCCCGGATTCGGCGACACCACTGACTTCGAGCAGTGCAAGCAGCACTACTACGTCGTGCACACCGACATCAATCCCTCCGGCATCGTGCCGAACGGCCCGGAGCTGTCGAGCTGGCTGGAGCCGCACGGCCGCGAGGCCCTCGGCGGGCGCCCCTTCGGCGACGGAACCCCTCCGGGCCAGGTCCGCGAGAACGAGCAGGTGCCTGCCGTCGCCTGACTGGCGTCAGACGCCGACCCTGACATGAGGGGCGTCAGACGCCCACCGTGAGTGACACGGTCATGCCGGTCAGGTCGCCGGCCACTGTGGCCAACTGGTCGACGCCCTCGTCGTCACCGAACACGTTGTCGGACTCCAGGCTGGTCTGGGAGAGGTTCTGCACGCTCTGTTCGTAGCCGTCGGAGGCGAACACCTGCTGGCAGGCGTCCTCCGGCAGGGCGATCTGCGATGTCTTCACGATCTGCCCCGATCCTGACGTGGCCGAGTCCAGGCTCTCGAACACCTCGAAGTGGATGTGCGGCCAGCGACCGGAGTAGCAGGCCGGGAAGATCGACTTGAACGTCGCGGTCCCCGAGCTGTCGGTCTCCTGCACCCCGCGCAGATAGTTCTCGTTCTCGGCGCCGCTGGAGTACAGCGAGTACCTGCCCTCCCGGTCGCAGTGCCACAGATAGACGGCCGCACCGGCGAGCGGCTGGTCGCTGTCGGCATCGGCGACTCTGAGCTTGATCGTCATGGGGATCCCCGCGGCCACGGTGTCGGAGGAGCCGTAGCTCGTGGTGATGTCGGAGCGGACGATCCCGGACTCGGTGAGCACGTCCGGCCCGTTGGATCCGTCGGCGGGATAGGGCCCGGCGGTCTCGTCCGGTACCTCGTCCACGTCGATCGTCGCCGTGTCGGCGGTCTCCTCAGTGGCGGTCGGGGTGGCCGTCGGTGTGGCCGTCGGTGTGGTCGCCGGCGGAGATGTGGCCGTACCGGCCGGCTCGTCGGGGTCGGCGGCGCACCCGGCGAGCGCGAACAGGCCGCCCCCGAACAGAGCCAACATGCGTCGCCGGTTCACTGTCGCCAGGTCGAAGGCGAGACCCCGGTCGTGCACCGCCCGCACGTAGGACGCGTTGTCCTTGAAGGAGTCAGGGTCGGCGTAGTCGTCTGGATCGGTAGAGCGCATGGCTGGTACTCCCTCGTCGTCGCCGGCTGCTCCGGCTGATGGGTCAATCGTGGCGACGCGACCATGGCCGGGCCTGTGTGAATTCTGTGCGGCCCCTGTGAACGCTGCAGCCACTTCTGTGGTGGTCGTGCCCTCAGCCGCCGGCAGTCAGCGCTCCAGACTGCCCTTCAGCCGCCCCCGGGCTGCGCCCCTAAGCCGCCCCCAGGCTGTGCCCTTCAGCCGCCCCCGGGCGGGGCCGCATCCGCCTCCGGCGGTTCGATGTCGTGCAGCGCGTTCGCCGTACCCGTCGGCCGGTCGCAGCTCAAGCCAGCGGGTGATGCCGATCTGGCGCAGGAACGGAAGGTCGTGGCTGGCCACGATGAGCGCTCCCGCGTAGGCGGTGAGGGCATCGGCGAGCTGCGCCACGCTGTCGAGGTCGAGGTTGTTGGTGGGCTCGTCGAGGAGGAGCAGCTGTGGCGCCGGTTGGGCCAGCAGGAGGGCGGCCAACGTCGCCCGGAACCGTTCGCCGCCGGACAGACTCGCGACGCGCTGCTCGGCGGCCCGCTGGACGAACAGGAACCGAGCCAGGGCGCCACGGATCCGGTTCTCGGTCGCATCCGGCGCGAAGCGGGCGACGTTGTCCACGATGCTGAGGCCTTCGTCGAGCACGTCGAGGCGTTGCGGCAGGTACCGGACCGGTACCGGGACCCGTACGGCATCCTCCGCCGGCTCCGCGGCCAGCTCGCCCACGATCGTGCGCAGCAGCGTGGTCTTGCCCGAGCCGTTTGCGCCGACGAGGGCAATCCGTTCTGGCCCGCGCACCTCCATCGACACCACGTCACCCGTGCGCAGGTACAGGTCCGAGACAGACAAGGCGATTCGCCCGTTCGGGATGACGGTGTCCGGCAGGTCGATGCGGATGACGTCGTCATCACGGACCGCGGCCTCAGCCTGCTCCAGCCGTTCCCGCGCCGCGGCCAGCCGCTGTTCGTGCACGTCCGCCGACTTACCGGCGGTCTCCTGCGCCGCCCGCCGGCGGGCGTGCGCGACCATCTTGGGCATGCCGCTGGCAGCGGCGCGGCGGCCCTGCTTGTCGTGCCTGGCCTGCTTGGTCTTCGACTCGGTCAGCTCCCGGCGCTCGCGCCGCACCTCGCCCTCGGCCGCCCGGACCGTCCGCTCGGCCGCCTCCTGCTCCACCGCCAGCGCGGACAGGTAGGCCGTCAGTGTGCCGCCGAAGACGCGTACTCCGTCGGGCCGCATGTCGGCCACCTGGTCCACGCGTTCCAGCAGGTCTCGGTCGTGACTCACCACCAGCAGGCTGCCGCGCCAGGCATCGACGGCTGCATAGAGGCGCCGGCGAGCGCTGAGGTCGAGATTGTTCGTCGGCTCGTCGAGCAGCAAGACGTCCGGGCCACGCAGCACTTCGGCCGCCAGCCGCAGCAGCATCGCCTCGCCGCCGGACAGCCCACCGATGCTCCGTTCCAGTTCCACGTGGCCCAGGCCAAGACGGTCGAGCGTGGCGCGTGCCTTCTCGTCGATGTCCCAGTCGTCGCCGATGCGGTCGTAGTCGGCTGTCTCGGTGGACCCGTGCTCCACCGCTCGGATCGCAGCCCGGATGGCATCGATGCCGAGCACGTGCTCGACCGATGCGTGGGCGTCGATGCTCAGTTGCTGCGGCAGGTAACCGAGCGAGCCGGTGATCGACACCGACCCACCCTGGGGTTGCAGGTCACCGGCGATCAGGCGGAGCAGCGTCGACTTGCCGCTGCCGTTGCGGCCGATCAGTCCGGTCCGGCCGGTCGACAGGGTCATGTCGAGATCGGTGAAGACCGGTGTGCCGTCGGGCCAGGCGAAGGTCAGACCGGTGCAGACGACGGCCGACCGACCCGATGCGGCCGATCCCTGTTGGCCAGCGAGAACAGACATGAAGAACTCCGAGAGGTCGCGGTCACAGCAGCACCCACGTGTGCGTGGGCTGCGGGAACGGGGAACGACCTCAGATGTTCAACGCGGACTTCACTCCTCGGTAGGGGAACGACCAGTCTAGAGAGCCGCGATCAGGTGGGGCAAAGCCGTAAGCACCACCCCGGATCACGCAGGCGCAGCCGGCCGGTCTCCTGCTCCTCGCGAGGCTCAGGCGTTCTCGCGGCGGAACGTGCTGGTCCCCCACCAGATGGCGATCACGGCGAGGCCGACGGTCCAGACCGATCCCCAGAGCAACGCACCCTGGGTGAAGTCACCGAGGAACGAGCCACGGACCGCGTCGACGATGTGGCGGACCGGCATGAAGTCACTGGTCCGCAGCAGCCAGGCCGGCCCGATGGTCATCGGCAGCAGGATTCCCGAGAGCAGCAGGACCGGCATCATCACCATGTTGATCACCGGCGCCATGACGTCCTCGCTCTTCGTGGTCAGCGCCAGCGCGTTCGAGGCGCCCGCGCAGGCTGCCCCGACGAGCATGGTCAGCACGACACCAAGGAACGCGCCCCAGATCGGTGCCTCCATGCCCATGGCGTATCCCAGCGCCACGAGCACGAGGGCCTGCACGCCAAGTTGAAGCACGTCGCGCATGAGCCGGCCCACCAGCAGGGCCGTGCGGCTGGCCGGGGTGACCCGCTCGGCCTCGATGACGCCATCGCGCCACTCGCCGATGAGGGTGAAGCCGGCGAAGAAGGCGCCGAAGATACCCAGCTGCACGAGCAGCCCCGGAACCAGGAAGGTGTAGGCGTTCGCGGCCCCGAACTGCTGGGCCAGTGGCTTGAGCAGCGGCCCGAACAGCAGCAGGTACAGCACCGGCTGCAGGAGGCCGATGATCACCCACGCGGGGTTGCGCAAGTTCATCCGCAACTGCCGGCGGAAGACGATGTAGCTCTCGCGGAAGAAGGACATCAATAGCTCCGGTTCGAAAAGGACGGTTGGCGAAGAGTCATTGGAGGGCAGGCACGGCGGGCTCAGCCGTCGCGGAGAGAGCGCCCGGTGAGGGTCAGGAACACGTCGTCCAGCGTCGGGCGTCGGACTTCGATGTGGGTAAGGAGGATCCCGTCCCGGTCGAGGTCGCGCAGCAGGCCCGGAATGGCCGTCCCGGCCCGGCGCACGCGACCGCGTACGTGTGAGTCGAGGACCTCCACCGGATCGTCAGCGCTGTTGATCAACGTCTGCAGCTTCGCAGCAGCTCGGCTCACCTGCTCCGCGTCGGTGATCTCGAGGTCGACCAGGTCTCCGGCCAGGCCGGCCTTGAGGTTGTCGGCCGTGTCGGCGGCGACGATCTGCCCGTTGTCGATGATGAGGATTCGGTCTGCCAGCACGTCGGCCTCGTCCAGGTAGTGCGTGGTGAGGAAGACGGTTGCGTTCCGCTCAGTGCGCAGGCGGCTGATGTGCTGCCAGAGGTTGGCGCGAGCCTGCGGATCGAGTCCGGTGGTCGGCTCGTCGAGAAACACCAATGTGGGTTCGTGGATCAGCCCCATCGCGATGTCGAGGCGCCTACGCTGCCCGCCCGACATCGTCTTGGGCTGTCGCTCCCACATTCCGGTCAGGTCGAGTTCGTCGAACAGTTGCTGTCCGCGTCGCTTGGCGTCGGCCATCGACATGCCATAGAGCATCCCGTGGTCCATGACCTCCTCACCGGCCCGCGCGGTGCTGCCGGTTGAGCCGGCCTGGGACACGTAGCCGATGCTCCGGCGTACTTGCTCGGACTCGCGGATCACGTCGTAACCCGCAACAGTCGCGGTGCCGGCAGTCGGCCGGAGCAGTGTGGTCAGCATCCGCAGAGTGGTGGTCTTGCCCGCGCCGTTGGGACCGAGGAAGGCGACGACCTCGCCCTCGGCCACGTCGAGGTCGACGCCGTTCACCGCCCGTACCTCTGACTTGGTCTTCCCGCGGCCGGTCTGGAACGTCTGCACCAGTCCGCGGGCTTGGATCTTGCGGGAGTGCAGTTGGGTGCTGGTCATCGAGACTCCTGATCGAGGGGAACGCGAGTATTCAAGCTTGAACAAGCGCTGTAGTCAAGCTTGAATACCGCCGGCTTGCAGGCTGACGCGGGCGCTGGTCAGGATCGCGTCGAGCTCGTCTCCTGGACAGCCGGCGAGACGACCGGCGTCGCTCCATCGTCCAGCCCCAGCAGTTCGCGGTACCGCTGGTTCTGCGCGACCATCTCGGCGGTGTGCTCGTCGACCTCGGGCGACCAGTCCATCTGCTCGCCGGCGAAGGAGTACCTGCCGTCGGCGATGTCGGCCCGCAGGCCCCGCAACCAATCGCGTTCTGCCCGTGCGGTCTTCGCTCCGAGGTCGACTATCGACTGCAGGTGGGACGGGTAGAGCGGCTTGGCAAGTTCCCGGCGGGTCTCCTTGAGACCTTCGATGTGCTGGCTCAGAGCTGCCTCGCGCCGCTCCAGCCAGCCGGAGACCTGCGCCCTGCTGGCCGTGCCCATCAGGTTCACGGCCGTGTGGAAGCGCATCGGGTCGAACTCGTCCACGGTGGTCAGGCACTCCTCGAGCAGGCGGTGGTACTCCGCGGTGCCGGCCTCGGTGAGGGTGTACACGCCGACCTCGCGGCCGCCGTCCGGCACAGCGTGCCGGTGCACATGTCCCTGCCGGGCAAGGGTGTTGAGCACGCTGTAGATGGACCCGGGGTTGATATGACCCCACTCGTCGACCCGCCAGGACATGAGCTCCTGCCGGACCTGATAACCGTTCACCGGGCCGAAGATGTGCACGGCACCGAGGAGCAGCAAACGCGTCTCGGTGGCGGCCATGCTGGGGAGTGTAGGTCTGCCCTCGGCTGCCGGTGGGGATGCATTCCGGGCAGACGGACGCGCCATGAGGACGACGCGCAGACCCGCCGGGAGCCCGTGCCCATGGCTCCCGCACCACCTGATCCATCAGAGTTGCAGCGTGCGGACCAGGAGATCCCGCACCTGTCGCGGGAGATCCGGCTCGGCGACGGTGACGTCGACATCGACCGACACGCACACGATCGAGTACACGAACGCGTCCGGGTAGGACGGACCGCCGGACCTGGACCGGAGCACGCCCTGCGCGAAGACCGCCTGCCAATGGTGGACCTCGTCCTCGGGCAGTTCGGCCAGCGTCACCGTGCGTTGGCGGGTCAGTCCGGCGACTCCGCCACTGCGGCGGACTTCGATCTGGGCATCCAACGGCGGCACCGGACCATCGCCGGATCTGGGTCCTGGCTTGGGCGCGGTGTCGTCGGGATCAGATGGCGTCGGATCGTCGGGTGCCGGTACGGGATCGGGCGTGGGTCCCGCTTCTGCGGCCATCACACCGACGGTCACCCAGCCGTCCTGCACGGCGCGTTGCTGGGACGACCCTTCGCCGAACCTGGCTCCGGCGGCAGCCACCGTGAGCCCGGCGAAGGTCGCGAAGTCGCACGTTGTCTCGATGCTGCCGGTGAGGACGTCGTACCAGACGAGGCCGATGCCTTCCCAGGCTTTGCCGCCGATGGCCGTCGCCGCGAGAGCGAAAGCCCGGTTGGGGATTCCGGAGTTGATGTGCACGCCGCCGTTGTCATCGGTGGTCTCGACGTAGCCCGCCATGTCCGCGGGTTGCGGATCCTTGCCGAGTTGGTCGTCGTCGTAGGCAGTGCCGGGTTCCTTCATCGACCGCAGCGCGACGCCTTGCACCGCCGGCGTGAACAGGCCGGCGCCGATCAGCCAGTCGGCCTGTTCGACGGTCTGGTCGAGCTTCCGCTGCTTCACCAGTGAGCCGAAGACGTCGGAGACGTGTTCGTTGAGAGCACCGGACTGCCCGCTGTACTCGAGATTGGCCGTGTAGGCGGTGACGCCGTGCGTGAGCTCGTGCCCGATGACGTCGAGGCTCATCGTGAAGCGGTTGAACGTGATGCCGTCACCGTCGCCGAAGACCATCTGCTCGCCGTTGAAGAAGGCGTTCTCGTAGTCCTGGCCGTAGTGGACCGTGGCCAGCAGGGGCAGGCCGTTGCCGTCGAGGGAGTCCCGGTCGAACGCCTCGCTGAACAGGGCATAGGTGTCGCCGAGACCGTCGTAGGCCTCGTCGGTGGCGGCATCGCCGGTGGCCGGCTGACCTTCGGTACGGACGGTCTCGCCAGGAAGCTGCTCGGCATTCTTGGCGTCGGCGATCGTGCGCTGCAGCCCCTCCCTGGGGGTCGCCGGAACATCGCGCGCGGGCGCCCGGAACGGCGGCCGGCGCGCGTCGGTGGCCAGCGTGCGCCGGGCCCGCTCGGCGATCTCGGGATCGGGATGATTCGCGAAGGCCTCGAGCAGGTAGCGCGGGACGATCGTGCACGCCCCCAACTCAGACGGGACGGGGTCGACGAAGCTGCTCATGTCCGGGATTCTGCACCCGGTCGCCGACAGCCTGCGCGGGGCCGGTTGGTCGACCGACCCGAGAGCCGGGAATGAGTGAGCGGCCCTTCACCGGCCAAGGGCCAGCGTCGCGACGGTCACGTAGGACGAGGTTCCGTCGGTCCCGGCGCCGAGTCGGGATTCCACCAACTGCAGCTGGCTGACCGCCCAGTCAGGCCCGTTGGCGGGAGACGGCTCGCCGGCCAGGTGATTCACGACCTGGGTGACGTCGGCCGCGGGGCGCACACGGGCCAGCGTCAGGTGCGGCCGGAACGGCGTCCGGTCCGGACGAAGGTGCGCGCGCCGCAGACCGATCCGCACGTGCTTGGCCAAGCGGGCAAGGGCTTTGGCGTCGTCGGCAGTTACGCCGCCAACACCTGCCCACACGACCCCGGCCCTGCGCGGGCGCGGGAATGCACCTGCGCCGGACAGGCGAAGGACGAATGGTCTGGCGTCGCGAGCCACCTCGGCGAGTTCGGCGACGGCAGCATCCACCCGGGTGTCGGCCACCGCGGCGAGGAAGGCCAGCGTCACGTGCCAGTTCTGCCGAGCGGTCCAGCGCAGCCCTGCTACCTCCATGTCCGGATGCCTCAGGCGGCCTGCCAGGTCGGCGGTCACGTCGTCCGGCGGAACGAGGGCGACGAACATCCGCGCGGTCGACGACACCGGACCTCCTTGCTGCACAGAGTTTCCTTGAGCACAGAGCTTCCTTGAGCTGAAGGTTTCTTGGGCATGGGGCACCCTGTCGGCACAGCGTCTCGTAGTGCCCGCGGCTACGTTGCGCCAGGGTTCTCCTGGGTGCGAACGGGCGGATCAGTTGGCAGCGGCACATCCTCGCGGGACGGGTGCGCCGTGCCTGGTCGGCGCCTCTAGGCTCCGCGCATGAACGATGCACCGCTGGGCACGACGGGACCGCTGGACGCGACCCAGCCGCCCGACCGGACTGAGCGCATCGCGACGGTGGAGACCGCCGATGCGCCGACACCGCAGGACGAGATCGTCCCGGACGTGAAGGACTGGACCTGGGTCCTGGAGCGCCCGTGTCCCGACTGCGGATTCGTGGCCACCGACGTCGCCTCCGACCAGATCGCCGGCATGGTGCTGGCACTCACGGCACCGTGGCCCGATCTCCTCGAGCGAGCCGACGTCCGGACTCGCCCTGCGCCGCACGTGTGGTCGGTGCTCGAGTACGGCTGTCACGTTCGCGACGTGTGCCGGGTGTTCGAGACTCGGGTCGAGCTCCTGCTCGACCGTGACGAACCGGCGTTCGACAACTGGGACCAGGACGACGCAGCGAGAGCCGGACAGTACGAGCGGCAGGACCCGGCCTCGGTCGCGGCCGAACTCGGGTCGGCTGCCGATCGCCTGGCTCGGGCATTCCTCCGCGTGCCCGACGACGGCTGGGTTCGCAGTGGGGTGCGCTCCAACGGCTCACACTTCACCGTGCTGACACTCGGCCAGTACGTCCTGCACGATCTTCGGCACCACCTGCACGACGTGGACGCCACGACGACCTGAGCCAGATATCAGGACCGACCACTTTGGGTCTGCGTCCGTCAGGTGCTGAGGTCTCGGCGCCGGAACATCAGCATCGCGCCGGCAAGCAGGGCTGCGGTGACGCACACCAGGGCGACCGGTCCGCCGGCGGTCACCTGTCTCCACCGGGGCGTGCGGCGCATGGTCGAACGTGCGGAACCTGCGTAGCCGTGGCCGGCAGTGCGCGTGTCTGCTCGATTTCTGCCAGGGCCCAGCAAGGTGTGCTCGAACCAGCCGAACGACACCGCAGACCATGCAGAGCATAAAGGATCGCGGCGACGCCACCCGCCGACCCCGATGAGACTCGAGGACGTGGTCTCGTCCGACGAACAGGGCGATCACCGTGATCACCCCTGCCGAGCAGAGCAAGGCAGACCAGGATCCACTTGATGACCCCGATGGTCGTGGCCACGCGAATAGCGGGCCCAGTGACTCCGGCGTTGCTCATTGGCTTGTTCCCCCGTGTAGTCGGAACCCCGAGCTTCGCCGGCTGGCCGAGAGCCTGCAGGTGATGGAAGGCTCGGATGATGTTTCATTCGTCGTCATATTGATGGTGGTCGGAAGTTGAGATCCGCACAAGGTGTGGAGATACCCGAACGGAGACGTCAGCGCGCGTCGCGCATCGTCGAGGGCTTGACGGACGACAAGACCCGCTGAGGGAGCGATCGCGTCCGTCAGGTGGAGGCCACGACACCGCGGCGGGCAAGCGCCTGGAGTTGTCGCACGAGTTTCTCCTCTATGTCACCCGGGAGATGGACCGGATGGCGTCGGGCTGGGAGGCGCGGCGCCGTGAACTGGCCGGTGGCTGACGCCGGTCACACCCTGGAACCTGCCTTCGCCTGATCGTGCGCGTTGCTATACCTGCGGCATGCGATTCGTGGTCATCGGTGCCGGAGCGGTCGGGGGCGTGGTCGGTGGACTGCTGCACAGGAGCGGGGCTGAGGTCGTGCTCGTCGCGCGCGGTGCCCACCTCGAGCACATCCAGCAGCACGGTCTCCGCCTGCTGACCTTCCAGGGGGACACCGACGAGCAGGTCACCGCGGTCGGCAGCGTCGCGGAGGTCGACTGGCGCGACGACGACGTCGCCCTGCTCGGGGCCAAGTCCGACGCAACCAACGCGCTGGTTCCGGAGCTCGCAGCCGTCGCGCCACCGTCGGTCAGCGTCGTCTGCCTGCAGAACGGGATCGCGAACGAGCCTGCCGCCGTGCGGTGGTTCGAGAAGGTCTACGGCATCACGGTGATGGCGCCGACGACTCATCTGGAGCCGGGCGTGGTCGAGGCCAACTGCGGTCCGGTCGCGGCGATCCTCGACATCGGCCGATACCCCCGCGGCGTCGATGACACCGCGCCCGAGATCGCCGCAGCCCTCGAGCGGGCGAACATGGTGTCGGTGCCGCGCGACGACATCATGCGATGGAAGAACCGCAAGCTCATCTCCAACCTCGGCAACGCCGTCAACGCGGCGTGCGCACCAGGTGAGGCGGCCGACGAGCTCCTCCGCCAGGTCCGCGCAGAAGGCGAGAGCGTGCTGGCGGCCGCCGGCTACGACGTCGCCACCACCGCGGAGGACCGCGAACGCCGCGGGGACATCCTGCAGCGCTATCCCCGGGAGAACCGCACGCGTGGCGGCAGCTCGTCGTGGCAGAGCCTCGCGCGTGGCACCGGTGCGATCGAGACCGACTACCTCAACGGCGAGATCGTGCGGATCGGCAGGGAGATCGGTCACCCGGCCCCGGCCAACGAGCTCATCCGCCGGCTGGCGGTCGCGATGGCGAAGGAGCGGGCCGAGCCACAGTCGAACGACGCGGCGACGGTCCTGGCGCAGCTACAGACCGCCTCGTAGCCGACAGCTACCTGGCCGAGCCCGCGGCAGACATGCATCGGTGCCTCAACCCCGACCGGTATGTGCACCCATGTCGGGATTGGTCCTGGTCGGTTGCATGTGTCGTGTGTAGGGCGGTCGGCGAAGCCCAGCGTGGGCGGCCACAGAACCTGACCACACGCTCGCTGCGGACGGATGCGGCTGCAGCGAGGTTTCCCTGACAGCATCCCTGTATGGAGCAGTCGAGCATGGACCGCACGGTGACCGCCTCCCTCAGCGGCACCGTGCTGGAACCGTCGGAACTGCTGTTCTCCGTGGCCGTCGCCGAGGACGCCGATCGCGTCGCGGAGGACTTCCGGATCACCGTCGACGGCCTGGCTGTGCAGCCGACCGAGGTGCTGGCGCCGGGCGGGAGCAGGTTGCACCTGTGCCGCGACGTCCCACCGGGTGCTCTGTCGGTGTTCTACTCGGCCACCGTCGCCGGCCGCAGCACGCCGATCGAGGTGACCGATCTCGACGTGGCCACCTACGTCCGGCCGAGTCGCTACTGCGAGTCCGATCGGCTCGCCCAGGTCTCCTACGAGGAGTTCGGCACCCTGCGCGGCCGTGAACTGGTGGCGGCGGTCCGCGACTGGGTGCACAAGCGCCTCCAGTACCTGAGCGGCTCGAGCAGGTTCACCGACGGCGCGGTCGAGACCTACCTCGCCCGGCAGGGCGTGTGCCGCGACTTCGCCCATCTCGTGATCGCCCTGTTGCGGGCGCGCGGCGTCCCGGCCCGGATCGCCTCCGTGTACGCGCCCGGCCTGACGCCGATGGACTTCCATGCGGTGGCAGAAGTGGCTCTCGACGGCACCTGGGAGGTCGTCGACGCCACCGAACGCGCGCCCCGGCAGACCCTGCTGCGGGTGGCCACCGGTCGCGACGCCGCCGACACCGCCTTCCTCACCACCCACCACGGCCAGCTTCGGTTCGGCTCGGTGACCGTGACCGCCTACGCCGGGTCGGGGCTGCCCGCCGACGACCACCGCAGTCCGCTCTCGCTGGGCTGACTTCTCGGACGTGCCAGATCGGACGCCAGATTGCGCGTTCGCTCAGAACGTGCGCTGGGCTGACGACGCAATGAGCATCTGGAGTCAGGTTCGGCACGTGCGTGCTGAGACACCGGCGGCGGGCGGCGTGAGCCAAACTGTGAAGATCATCCCGCACATCCAGTGATAAGCCGGAGATCTTCCGGTAAGAAAGTTGGCAGTACGGAAATTCTGCGCGATCATGGGCCACATGACGCAGATCGATCTCTCCAGCCCGGTCGTGCCGCCCGACCAGGTGCATGCCGTCCTGCAGCGCAGCATGCTGGCCGACGGGTTCGCTTTCGTGCTCGACCTCGAGGCCTCCACCGGGTCGTACCTGGTCGACAAGCGCACGGGGACCCGCTACCTCGACCTGTTCACGTTCTTCGCCTCCAATGCCCTCGGCATGAACCACCCCGCGCTGGCCGACGACGAGGCGTTCCGGCGCGACCTGCTCACGGCCGCACTGAACAAGCCGAGCAACTCAGACGTCTACTCCGAGCCGATGGCCCGGTTCGTCGACACCTTCCGCCGCGTGCTCGGTGACCCGCGACTGCCGCACCTGTTCTTCATCGAGGGCGGCGCTGCGGCGGTGGAGAACGCGCTGAAGATCGCCTTCGACTACAAGAGCCGCGTCAACGAGCGCAAGGGCCTCGACCCTGCACTCGGAACGAAGGTGCTGCACCTGCGGCACGCCTTCCACGGTCGTAGCGGCTACACGATGTCGCTCACCAACACCGACCCCAACAAGACCGCCCGCTATCCCAAGTTCGACTGGCCACGCATCGACAGCCCAGCGCAGTTCGACGGCGTGGACATCGAGGCCGCCGAGACTGCGGCGCTTGCCCAGGCTGCGGACGCGTTCGCCGCCGCACCCGACGACATCGCCTGCTTCATCGCCGAGCCGATCCAGGCCGAGGGTGGCGACCGTCACCTGCGCGCGGAGTTCCTTCAAGCCATGCAGGAGATGTGCCACGCGCACGACGCGCTGTTCGTGCTCGACGAGGTGCAGACCGGCTGCGGCATGACCGGCTCTGCCTGGGCCTACCAGCAACTCGGACTCCAGCCCGACGTGGTGGCCTTCGGCAAGAAGGTCCAGGTGTGTGGCGTGATGGCCGGCGGCCGGGTCGACGACGTTCCCGACAACGTCTTCCACGTGCCCTCGCGGATCAACTCCACCTGGGGCGGGAACCTCACCGACATGGTCCGCTCACGCCGGATCCTCGAGGTCATGGAGCGCGACGGCCTTCTCGCCCGCGCGACCGAGCTCGGCCATGGCCTGCTCGCGATGCTGGCCCACCTGGCCCTTGACCATCCCGCGATCACCAACGTGCGCGGTCGCGGCCTGATGTGCGCGTTCAGCCTTCCGTCCACTGAGCTGCGCGACCAGGTGGTGGCGGCCGCGCGCGACACCGAGCACGTGCTGCTGCTGGGCTGCGGCGACGACAGCATCCGGTTCCGCCCTGCCCTGACCGTCGGCCTCGAGCAGCTCGCCGACGGGGTCGCGGCCCTGGACCGGGTGCTGTCCAGCCTGGGACGGTAGGAGCAGATGACGTCACGCACGGAGTTGCGGGCGGCCTTCGCGCGGTCACTGTCGGACATGTACGGCCGCGAGGTGCCCGCCTACACCACGCTGGTGGAGGTCGCGACCAGCGTGAACGCCGCCGTGCTCGAGAGCGCCGGCGCCGCCGCCGAGCGGTTCGGCAGCATCGACCGGGTGACGGCCGAACGTCACGGAGCAATCCGGCTCGGGACACCTGGGGAGATGCGCGACGTCGCCACGCTGTTCGCCGGCTTCGGCATGTTCCCGGTGGGGTTCTACGACCTCCGCGACGCGTCGGCCAGCTCGGTTCCGGTCACGTCGACCGCCTTCCGGCCGACCGACCGAGCCGAGCTCGCCCGCAACCCGTTCCGTGTCTTCACGTCGGTGCTGATGAGCGAGGACAGGCGCTTCTTCTCCGCCGACGTGCAGGAGCAGTTGCGCCGTCGATTCGCGAAGCGTCACCTGTTCAGTCCGGAGTTGCTCGACCTGGCCCGCCGGTCTGCCGCCGACGACGGCCTCAGCGGTGCAGACGCGGAGATGTTCGTCCGCCTGGCCACCGGGGTGTTCGCGCTCTCGACCGAGCCGGTCGACCGCGACTGGTACACGACGCTCGAGGCCATCTCGGCGGTCGCCGCCGACATCGGTGGGGTCGGCTCCACCCACCTCAACCACCTGACCCCGCGGGTGCTCGACATCGACGCGCTCTACCAGCAGATGACCGACCGTGGCATCGCGATGATCGACGAGATCCAGGGACCACCCCGCTGGGACGGACCCGATGTCCTGCTGCGGCAGACGTCGTTTCGCGCGCTCGCCGAGCCGCGCAGGTTCCGCGCGGCTGACGGCTCGGTCAGCACCGACGCCCTGCGCGTGCGATTCGGGGAGGTCGAGGCGCGCGGAGTCGCACTCACCCCGGCTGGTCGCGCGATCTACGACGCCGCCCTGATCGAGATCGACCACCGGGTGGCCGACACAGCCGGCAGCCGCAACCGTGCTGACGTCGCCGTCGAGGTGTGGGCCGAGAACTTCCCTCGCAACGAGGAGGGTCTCGACAGCCGTGGGCTCGGCTTCTTCACCTACCACGCACGGGAGAACGGCCAGGCGTCGAGCGCTTACGGCGCGACCGGAACGCCTTCCTCGGTGGCCGACCTGGTCGATGCCGGACTGCTGATCCGCGAGCCGATCGTCTACGAGGACTTCCTCCCGCGGTCGGCTGCCGGCATCTTCCAGTCGAACCTGTCCGCGGCAGGTTCACGCGACGACACGCTCGCGGGCGATGCGGCCGACCTCGACTGGATGAGCGGCATCGTCGAGGCCGACGTGGCCGACCCGATGGCGCTGTACGCCGCCGAGCGCGACGAGTCGCTCCGCCAGGCGATCGCCAGGCTCGGGCTCCCGGCACCCCTGGCCGGTGCCTCGGCGTGAGCACCGACCCGAGATTTCTCCTGTCAGTAGAGGCATTCCAGCAATGAGAGGCACCCGATGAGCACCACGATCAGCACCAGCCTGGCCGAAGACGCGCGCAGGTCTCTTGCCGCCTGTGGCGTCGACCTGACCGGACTGGACTCGGCCGGTGGCACGTTCGCGGCGCGCAGCCCACTGACCGGAGAGACGCTGCTGGAGGTTCCCGCCACCGACGCAGCCGGGGTCGCCCGTGCAGTCGAACAGGCAGACGCCGCCTACCGCGACTGGCGGCTGGTGCCCGCACCCGCACGTGGCGCTCTGGTCAAGCGACTCGGTGAGCTGCTGGGCGAGCACCGCGAGGACATCGCGGCTCTCGTCACGCTGGAAGCCGGCAAGATCACCTCGGAGGCGCAGGGCGAGGTGCAGGAGATGATCGACGTCTGCGACTTCGCCGTCGGCCTGTCCCGCCAGCTCTACGGCCGCACGATGCCGTCGGAACGCCCCGGTCACCGCCTGATGGAGAGCTGGCTGCCCTTGGGCGTGGTCGGCGTGATCTCCGCCTTCAACTTCCCGGTCGCGGTCTGGGCCTGGAACGCCGCGGTCGCTCTGGTCTGCGGCGACACCGTCGTGTGGAAGCCGTCGGAGAAGACCCCGCTCACCGCGCTTGCCTGCTCGGCATTGCTCGACCGGGCTCTCGGCGACCTCGGGTACTCGCTCGAGGTGCACCGTCTGGTGATCGGTGCCGCCGATGTGGGTGAAGCGCTGGTCGACTCGCCGCAGGTCCAGCTCGTGAGTGCCACCGGCTCCACCCGGATGGGTCGTGCGGTCGGTCCCCGGGTCGCGGCCCGCTTCGGACGCAGCCTGCTCGAACTCGGCGGCAACAACGCCGCCGTCGTGGCCCCATCTGCGGACCTGGAACTGGCCACCCGCGCGATCGTGTTCGCAGCGGCCGGTACGGCCGGGCAACGCTGCACCACCATGCGCCGGCTGATCGTGCACGAGGACGTCGCCGACGCCCTCGTCGAGCGGATCCGCAGCGTGTACACGAAGTTGCCGGTCGGTGACCCCCGCTCCGTCGAGACGCTCGTCGGGCCCTTGGTCGACTCGGCCGCGTTCGAGCAGATGCAGGAAGCACTTCAACAGGCGCAGGCGCAAGGCGGTGAGGTGCTCGCCGGCGGCGAGCGCCGGCTGGGCGCGCAGTGGCCGGACGCGTTCTACGCCGCGCCGGCACTGGTACGGATGCCGGGGCAGACGGCCGTGGTGAAGCAGGAGACCTTCGCACCGATCCTCTACGTGCTCACCTACCGGACCTTCGACGAGGCCGTCGCCCTGCACAACGATGTGCCGCAGGGCCTGTCCTCGGCGATCTTCACCTCCGACCAGGCGGAGGCCGAGCGCTTCCTCGCGGCCGACGGCGCGGATTGCGGCATCGTCAACGTCAACGCGGGAACATCGGGCGCGGAGATCGGCGGCGCGTTCGGCGGCGAGAAGGAGACCGGCGGTGGGCGGGAGTCAGGCTCCGACGCCTGGAAGGCGTACATGCGCCGCACGACCACGACGGTGAACTACTCGGGCGAGATCACCCTCGCCCAGGGTGTGAGCTTCCTCTGACCTGACCGCGGTTTGTCAGTTGGCCGTGGAGAAGTTGGCGCAGGCCTCACATGTCGCCTCGGGGATGACGCCGAGCGCCATCAGCCGGGCGAACAGCCAGCAACCCGCGCAGAAGCCGACCACGGACTCCAGCGTGGCGAACACGAGCAGGATCACCAGCAGCACCGTGGTCAGCGTCGTCGCTCCGAACGCGAGGGCGGCGACGGCCGCGAGCGTGGTGAGCGCGAGGCCGATGGCCTGGGCGAACCGCTTGGGCGGGCCGGGTACAAGTTTCGGGCGTCCGAGTCGCGGTGCCACCACCCTGGTCGCCAGCTGACCGAGCGGGCTGAGCTTGGGACCGGTGAGCACGCGAGCGAGGAAGCCCAGCGCGATGAGCACGAGGAGCCACTTCCACCCGGTCGCGAGCGTGACGACAGCCAGCAGGGCGACCCCACCCGCCACCACGCGGGCCGCCTTCTCGTTCACCGGATTGGGGAATCCGAGAATTGCTGATGTGTCCATGTTCTCAACGCTAGAGCCGTCCCACGCAATGGTCACCGGCGTTCAGCCTGTGGACAGGTCCGTCTCATCCAGGCGCCCTGCGGCTGCGAGCACCGTGACCGCGTCAGCAGTCACCCAGGGGTTGGCCTTGCGCCTGCTCACCGGACCCCAGTCGACGTGGTCGGCATACCGCTTGGGCTCTCCCACCGCCTTGTAGAAGCGGGCACCAGCCGGCCAGCCATCGTCTGCCTGACCTCGAAGTGATGGGATCCGCTTGTCCTGCAGGAGATCCAGCGCATCGGCGCAGGATGGGTCGCCGAGCAGCCCGACCTCGTACAGGCCGACGAGTCCGGCCAGGATGTCGTAGTGCCAGTACACGGGGTGGTGCAACGTGAGCCACTCGGTGCGGATGGGCTCGCCGGTCGTGCGGTGGAAGGCAAGGCGACGCTCCAGGAGAACACCGGCGGCCCGTCGCGAGGCCGCAGCGGCATCCTCGGAACCACGAGCATCGGCCCATGCCGCCAGCCCGCGCATCGGCAGGAGCGTCTCGTACACCGACGACATGGCTACCGCCGGGTCCTTGTCGCAGTTCCACCCGCCGTCCGGCCACTGCCAGCCCATCAGCAGTTCCGCCAGCCGGTCGGCACGGTCGTCGAGAAAGCCCAATCGGACAAGGGCAAGCAGGGCGCCACCCTGCTGTGAGCCGCACCGGCGGGCACGTCCCTGGATGACGGGTACGCCGGACCTCCAGGTCCTGCTGGTGACCTTGGCGGCCTCGACCGTCGTCTGGAAGTGAGGTGCCAGCCAGTTGTCGAGCACCTCGTCCACCAGCGGTTCGACTTCTGGAGCTGCCGGCGGATAGCCGAGATCGGCGAGGCTCATCAGCACCCAGTGGGCGCCCTGCCACTTCGCGTACATGTTCGGTCGAACGTCGTGGTGGCCGGCCAGCAGAGCCTTGGCGGGGCCCGAGTCGCGGACCTCCGCCCGGAGCCGACGCATCGGCTCGGATCCCGGGTCCTCGCCCAGCACCCCCGTGCGTACCCGCCATCGCACCGACGGCTCCGGGTGGTCGAGCAGGGACGATAGGAGGGACGTCATGCCCAATCGTCCAGCGGGGTTCGGCGTTCGTCCAGTGATGCTCCCGCGGCGTGGTCGGCTTCACCCGTGACCTGAGCCGGGCATGGAGGACCCTGGTCCGATGTCGGGCCTCGGTGGCACCCTTCGCCCATGACATCTGAGTCCAAGGTCTTCGACTGGAGCGCCCACAGCGCCTACTCCGACCCCCGCGGCCATGCCGACCTGCTCGAAGCGATTCCCCCGGATCCTGCGGCCGTCAGCGAGACCGTGCGCAACATCATCGTTCACTACCGCGGCGCGAACGTGGAGCTGCCGCAGGAGAACCGGTCGGACATCGACGCTCGTTGGCTCTCGCGGACCCTCGACCTGGATCAGTCCCGGCACCCCGGCCCGCTGAACACCCCTCGCGAGGAGGCGAAACGAGTGCAGGGGTGTTGTCGCGACCACTCCCTGCTGGCCACGGCGATCCTGCGCCAGCACGGGGTTCCCGCGAGGAATCGAGTGGGTTTCGCTTCCTACTTCGCCCCGGGCTACAACGTCGACCACGTCATCGTGGAGTACCGCGACGGTGACCGCTGGCGCCGGTTCGAACCCGAGGTCATGGGCTCGCTCGAGAGCCTGGCCGACCCGCTCGACGTCCCGACCGGTCCCGCCGCCCCCTTCGTCACCGCCGCGGAAGTCTGGCAGGGCTACCGGGCCGGAACGCTGGACATCAACACCTACGGGGTGTTTCCCGGATCGCCCATCTCCGGCGCCTGGTTCGTCCAGGGCTACGTGATCCTCGAGGTGGCCACCAGGTTCGGTGACGAGCTGCTGCTGTGGGACGGGTGGGGCGCCATGGCGGCACCCGACGAGCCGATGTCCGAAGAACTCCTTGCGCTCACCGACCGCCTCGCCGATCTGCTGGTGCGTTCCGACGCGGGCGACGAGGAGGCAGAATCCGAGCTCCTGGAGTGGTACCGCTCCGACGAACGTCTCCATCCCGGCCCCGAGGTCATGCGCATGTCGCCGTTCGGCGATCCGCCGGCGCACGAATCGCTCACTCCACCGGGATAAACCGCCGGGGCCACACCGGGAAGCGGGCCGGCTAGGTACGCAGGCGCCGGGTGTTGTAACCGGGTACCAACGTGAACAACCGGCGCCAGAGGTCATTGGTAGGCCTCTGGTTGTCCGTAATGCACGTGCTCGGGCCTCTTGTCTATCGGGAGGTCGCGGTGGACTATCGGATCGCGCCGATGCCCCCAGCTCGTCGGCGCACTGCGCACGACCGGCAGTACAGGAGAGCACATGAGCACTGAGGATCCTGCCGGCGCACCTGTTGCTGCCTCGGCCAACGACATCGACTTCGCCAGTGCCGATCCGGCGGACGGTGTCGGCTTGTGCCTGTCCGGTGGTGGATATCGCGCCATGTTGTTCCACGCCGGGTCCATCGCCCGGTTGAACGAAGCCGGTTGGCTTCCGAAACTGACGAGGGTCACCTCGGTATCGGGCGGATCGATCATCGCCGGCCAGCTCGGGCTCCGTTGGCAGCACCTGCGCTTCGACGCGGACGGCTGCGCCGAGAACTTCGCGGACGAGGTCCTCGCACCAGTAGTGGCGTTGTCGCGTGTGGGCATCGACGCCGGTGCGGTCCTCAAGGGCCTGTTCCTCCCGGGCACGGTGTCGAAGCGCGTCGCCACGGCCTACGACCGGCACCTGTTTCACGGAGCCACGCTGCAGGACCTTCCCGATGACGACCACGGGCCCCGCTTCATCATCCTGGCCACGAACCTCACCAACGGCACCCTCTGGCGCTTCTCCCGTCCGTACATGCGCGACTGGAAGACCGAGCCGATCCTCAACCCCACAGTCGCATTGGCGCATGCAGTGGCTGCCAGCTCGGCCTTCCCACCGGTCCTGTCCCCGTCGATCCTCGAACTCCCGGGCGGTGTCGAGCACACGCTCACCGACGGCGGCGTGTACGACAACCTCGGCCTGGAACCCGTCGTGAAGAACTGCCACACGGTCCTGGTGAGTGACGGTGGCGGAATGTTCGCCGAACAGGAACGGCCGCACCGCGACTGGGTCCGAGGGACGATCAGGGTGTTGATGGTGATGGACGTCGAGGTCCGCCGCCTGCGCCGACGCCAGGTCGTCGGTGCGCTGGCAGCAGGTCAGCGCGCGGGAGCGTTCTGGGCGATCAACTCGCTGCGATCGTCCTTCCCGGCCGTGGGTGGCATCGACTGCCCGCCGGACCAGACGATGGCGTTGGCAAAAGTCCCCACCAGGCTCGCGAAGATCGATGGGCGCACGGCCGAAGCCGTCGTCAACTGGGGCTACCTGGCGGCCGACTCCGCACTCCGCTCCTACGTGGACCCGTCGACACCGGTCGGTGAAGCACTCCCCTATCCCGGTTCCGGACTCGGTGCGACGTGACGACGGCGCAACCGTCCATGCCGGCAAAGGAACCCTCCTGGTCGGGCCGGGAGGTCACCTGGCAGGGCATCGAGGCATGGAGCGCCGGCCTCGACCGGTCCGACGCGGCGATCGCTCTGGTGCTCGCGGGTGCGCGACCTGCAGACCTGAGCGCCTGGCGGGAGAATCCGGCAACGCCGGTCGACTGGCGAATGCCGTCACTCCCCAGCGATCCGGCTGCCGCGATGATGCAGACGGAGGCAGCCGGCTGGGTACGGGACGCCCCGCCCGCCTCTCTCGTCCTGCGCGTACGTGAACCAGAGATGGCGGCGATCTTCCAACGGCTCGACTCCACGCCGGCGGTGGTCACGCTCGTCCGGATGGGACCTGATGAGTGGGCGCGCCCGCAGTACGGGGCCGGCCGGTCGCAGCAGGCCGACCCCCCGCCCAGGGCCGAACCGCCCACGCGGGCCCAGCATGCGGGTGCGGTTCTGGGTCAGGTACTGGACAGCGCCATGGACTGGCTGCGCCAGCATCCCCTGCCAAGGCTTCGCCGGCGCGGACCGCGGGCGGCACCGCGATCCGCGCCGCCCAGACCACCCATGGGGCGCCCGATAGGAGAGCAACCCCCGGTTCCGATGGCACCGCCACCGCCGCCGGTTCCGGGTGCCCCGGTTCAGGTTCCCGATGACTCGACCGGGGCGTCGCCAGGAGACGACGTGGCGATGGCGCCCCTGCCGGAGGCGGAGCCGCCGGGGCTCGAGCCGGACGCGGTGACCGAGCCGGAGGAGGTCCGCCTCCTGCAGGTGGAGCTGAACGCCGGGGCTTCGGTCAGCGCCACCTCTGGCCAGGAGACCAACGTGTTGCAGTCGGGCGACAACAGCGTCGGCGTGTTCGTCGGGCCGATGGAGGTCGCCGCGCTGCAGGCAGCGGTGGTGACCAACCTGCAACTCGGGTTTCTCGAGCCGGAGCAGGAGACCGTGAGGCTCACCGTCGAACTGATTCCGCAGGTTCCCGCCGGTGAGGTGATGCGCCAGCCGCTGGAGGTTCCGCGCAGCGGCCGGTCGGGCACGGCCGGGTTCATCTGGCACATACCGGAGAATCGTCGCCGGGCCCAGGCGCGACTGACGCTCCTGGACGGCGTCCGGGTGATCCAGACCGCGGTCCTCTCGGGCACCGTCGACCGACGCGCGACCCTGCAGACGCTGGTGCTGCGCAGCCCGGGCGAGCGGCCGGAGTCAGTCGTCCGACCAGACGTCTCGCTGGTGCTGAACCACGACCGATCCGGTGCACGGTCGGTGATCGGTCACCGGGAGGAGCGCACGGTCATTCAGCCGATGCCCGAGATCGACGAACCCGTCGCCCGGATCCGCACCCTGTTGATCAAGGCGACCCAGTCGGCTCCCCGATCGGCCAAGGCGAAGGACGAACTGCTGCGGAAGACCCTGGTGGATGTCGCCGTCGAGGGTCGCGACCTGCAGGGCATCCTGAGCGACTTCCTCGGCGATCTCGACGACGTCAAGGCCATCCAGGTGGTGTCGGCCCGGCCCGACCGGTTCATGCCGCTGGAACTGCTCTACGGGAGGCCGGCTCCCGACGACGATGCCGCACTGTGCGTGAACTGGATCGAGGGGAAGGAGTGCGGCCCCGGCTGCTTCGCCGACGACGACGACACCACCGTGGTGTGCCCGTCGGTCTTCTGGGGGATGAGCCGGATCATCGAACGTCAGCACGCTGATCCCTCGGTCGGCTCCGGCATCGTGGTCTACGCGGCGCCTACCGGAAGGCGACCAAAGCTCGTGCTGGCACATCCGGCTCTCGGGCACAGCGCGAAGGTCAAGCCGGCGGACGTGTCCGTCACCCAGAAGGCGCTGGGACCGGCTGCGGCCGTGGCCAAGGACTGGGCCGACTGGGTCAAGGTGCTCAACGCGCAGGAGCGCGACCTGCTGGTGCTCATGCCGCACACCGACCCTGGAGCGGCTTCGATGGAGATCGACGACAGCTGGCTGCGCCGCGGGCGGGTCGAGGCCCGACACGTGACCGGAGGTCACGACGTCCAGCCACTCGTCATGCTGTTCGGCTGCGACACCGGGGGTTCGGACGACGATCCGGCCGGCTACGCGACCAGGTTCATGGTGCGCCAGGCCGCTGTCGTCTTCTCCACGCTGACGATGCTCCTCGCCAGTCACGCGGCGGCACTGAGCAGTCAGCTGTCCACCCTGCTGCTCGACCAGGACCGGAAGGCGGAACCGATGGGGGCACTGGTACAGCGATTCCGGCGCGAGGCACTTCGCGGCGGGTTACTGGCGGCACTCGCCGTGACGGCCTACGGCGACGCCGAGTGGCAGGTGTGAGGTGTTCACGCTCGAGATGCTGCCGGCCCAGCGGGGCGACTGCCTCTGGCTGACCTACGGCACCGACGCGAGGCAGCGGCACGTGCTGATCGACGGTGGACCGTCCGACACCATCGCGAAGGTGGTGCCCGCTCTGGAAGAGAAGATCAAGGCACTGCCCGGCCGGGACAGCCGGGTCGAACTCCTCGCCATCACCCACGTCGACGCCGACCACATCCAGGGCGTGGTCTCGCTGTTGAGCGACCATCGCCGGGTCAAGCTGTTCCGCGACATCTGGTTCAACGGCTGGGACCAGATCCGCCCGGACGTCCTTGGCGGCGTCGACGGCGAACGGCTGACGGCGGCACTGCGCACGCAGCCGGAGCGCTGGAATCGCGCGTTCAAGGGCAAGGCGGTGGTGACCGAGCCAGACGGTGACCTGCCGGTGGTCACGTTGCGGGACGGCCTGCGTCTCACCGTGCTGACACCCAGCCGTGCGGCCCTCGACCGCCTCGCGCCGGAGTGGGAAGCCGCCTGCCGTCGCGCAGGTATCGAGCCGGGGCAGGGAGCTCCGATCATCCGGAAGGGTTGGCTCCGCGACGAGTTCCTCGGCTTCGATCCGGACACGCTCGCCACGGCCAAGTTCTCGCCCGACCGCAGCCCGCCCAACGGGTCGAGCATCACCGCCATCGCCGAGTTCGACGGCAAGCGGCTCCTGCTCCTCGGCGACGCCACCGCGAGCGAGGTGATCGCCGGGCTCCGGCGCCTCGGCGACGGGCCGTACGACTTCGACGCGGTGAAGTTGTCGCACCACGGGTCCCGGCGCAACACGAACCTCGAGCTCTGTCAGATGATCCGCAGCAAGAAGTGGTTGGTGAGCACCAACGGCGCTGTCTTCGGTCATCCCGACCCCGAGTGCCTTGCCCGGGTGATCGTCACCCAGAAGAAGCCCACGTTCTATCTGAACTACGTCACCGACCGGGTCACCGACCTCATCAAGGACGCCGGCGACCGTTACAAGGTGGCGCTGCCGCGGAAGGTGAAGGGCGAGTACACGCAGGGCATCGTCGTCACGATCTGAGCCGACCTGCCGACCTGTCAGCAGGGGTGGGCGGTCAGCGGGCGAGCAGCTCCGCGAACGGCGTGACCTCTACGGCTCCACCCGAGCCGGCGGCACGAGGTGCCCGGCGCTGGACGGCCTGTGCCAGCTCGGTTGCGGCCCGGTCGATGCGGGCGACGAGACCTTCGGCCCCGGGCTCGCCCGAGGCGCCCCAGTCGCTCGTCGCGGCGAAGACGCCGGTGGGCACGACCTCGGCGCGCAGGTAGGTGAACAGCGGACGCAGCGCGTACTCCAGCGCAAGCGAGTGCCGCTCGGTCCCCCCGGTCGCTGCGACGAGAACGGGTATCCCGGCGAGGGCGTCGGGCTCGAGGAGGTCGAAGAAGGACTTGAACAGTCCGGCGTAGCTGGCCGCGAAGACCGGTGTCACGGCGAGAACGGCATCTGCCGAGGTCACGGCGTCGAGCGACTCCTGCAGCGACGGCGAGGCGAAGCCGGTCAGCAGGTTGTTGACGATGTCGTGCGCGGCCTCGCGCAGCTCCACGACGGTGACCACGGTGTCGCTCTCGCCCAGCGCGGTCACGGCCGCGCCGGCAAGGGTGTCGGCCAGGAGCCGGGTGGACGAGGGCTGGCTCAGTCCACCCGACACCACGACGAGGTTGCGGGTCATCGGTCGTCCGATCCGGCCGTGGTGGCCAGCGCTTCGGCCTGCCGGCGACCGGCCAGCAGGGAGGAGTGCGTGGGTGCCTCAGGCACGTGCGCCGGCTTCATCGCGGCGAACTCCCGGCGGAGCACCGGCACGACCTGCTCCCCGAGGATCTCCAGCTGCTCCAGCACGACCTCGTGCGGCAGACCGGCATGGTCGACGAGGAACAGCTGCCGCTGGTAGTCGCCTACGTACTCGCGGAACCGCAGCGTCTTCTCGATCACCTGCTCCGGAGTGCCGACCGTCAGCGGCGTCTGCGCGGTGAACTCCTCCAGGCTCGGGCCGTGGCCGTAGACCGGGGCGTTGTCGAAGTACGGGCGGAACTCCCGGACGGCGTCCTGGCTGTTGGGCCGCATGAACACCTGGCCACCGAGGCCGACGATCGCCTGGTCGGCCTGACCGTGGCCGTAGTGCTCGAACCGCCGGCGGTAGAGGTCGACCATGCGCTCGGTGTGGTCCTTGGGCCAGAAGATGTGGTTGGCGAAGAACCCGTCGCCGTAGTACGCGGCCTGCTCGGCGATCTCGGGGCTTCGGATCGAGCCATGCCAGACGAACGGCGGAACGCCGTCGAGAGGTCGGGGCGTCGAGGTGAACCCGGACAGCGGCGTGCGGTGCTTGCCGTCCCAGTCGACGACGTCCTCCCGCCACAGCCGGTGCAGCAGGTGGTAGTTCTCGATCGCGAGGTCGATGCCGTCGCGGATGTCCTTGCCGAACCAGGGATAGACCGGGCCGGTGTTGCCGCGGCCCAGCATCAGGTCGACGCGGCCGTCGGCCAGATGCTGCAGCGTCGCGTAGTCCTCGGCGATCTTCACCGGGTCGTTGGTGGTGATCAGCGTCGTGGCCGTCGAGAGCTGCAACGTGGTGGTGCTGGCCGCGATGTAGCCGAGGGTCGTGGTCGGCGACGAGGGCACGAACGGCGGGTTGTGGTGCTCGCCGGTGGCGAACACGTCGAGGCCCACCTCTTCTGCCTTCTTCGCGAGGGCGACGGTGTGCTTGATCCGCTCGTGCTCGCTCACCACCGTGCCGGTCGTGGGGTCGGGGGTCAGGTCGCCGACGGTGAAGATGCCGAACTGCATGGTGTGCGCGCTCCTCCGGATGTGGCCGAGATGTTTGCATAGGCAACGATCTCGGCTACCAGGGTATTCCCTCGATGCCCACGCCGACCCACCGCACCAGACATGCACGGCGATGCCGCAGATCCGGACAAGGCCGGATATGGCGGGCGCCCGAGCGAGGGCAGTGCATGTTTGGCGACGATCGGGCTCGCGTCAGGCCGCCGCGACCTGGCGCGGACTCCAGCCCCGGCGGCTACGCACCGAGCCGATCCATCGGCAGGCGAGGTACACGAGGAACGAGATGGTGGTGACGTAGGGGCTGATCGGCAGCCCCGGCGCAAGCGACAGCACGATCCCGGCGGTCATGGCGAACACGCCGAACACCACCGACAGCAGGGTCAGCATCGCCGGCCGCGCCGTCACCCGGGCGGCCGCGGCGGTCGGCGTGATCAGCATCGCCATCACCAGCAGGGCACCGACCAGCTGCACGGTCATCGCCACCGCCAGACCGAGCACGAGCATGAACACGAACGACAAGCGTCCGAACCGGGACGCCGCGCGCGACCGCGACCTGCTCGTCGACCGAGGCGAAGAACAGCGGCCGCCAGATGGGCAGCAGGATCGCCAGCACGACGACGGCAACGGCGGTCAGGGCGAGCAGCTGCGAGTTGTCCACGGCGACGATCTGCCCGGCCAGCAACCCGAACTTGTTGCTGCTGCGGCCCCGGTACAGCGCGAGGAACAGCACTCCGAGGCCGAGTCCGAACGGCAGGATGATGCCGATCACCGAGTTGCGCTCCTTGGCGCGCACCCCCATGGCGCCGAACACCGATGCCGCCAGCAGCGACCCGATCAGCCCGCCGCCGACGACGTTGTAGCCGAGAAACAGCGCGCATGCTGCGCCCGCGAACGACAGCTCACTGGTGCCGTGCACCGCGAAGGCGAGGTCGCGCGCGTGGATCATCGGACCGACAACTCCCGCGATCACGCCGAGGAGCACGCCGGCGAGCAATGACTGGCGCGCGATCGGGAGCAGCTCGACGAGTCCGTCGAAACTCACCACCTGCTGCAGGAGGTCACCCATGACGACCTCGCCCCTGCAGTTCGGACTCGTCGTGCTCGTGCGCGTGCGCAGGAGCGTCGTCGCCGCCCAGGACCACGATGCGGCCCTCGTGGCGTAGCGCCTGGACGGGCGAGTCGTAGAGCTCCGACAGCACGTCCGAGCGCATCACCTCGTCGGGAGTCCCGAGCCGGGCCTTGCCACCGACGAGATAGAGCACCCGGTCGACCATCGGCAGCACCGGGTTGATCTCGTGCGTCACGAACAGGACCGCGACATCCTGAGCGTGCCGCTGCGTGTCGATGAGCTCGCAGACCGCCCGCTGGTGATGCAGATCGAGGCTGAGCAGCGGCTCGTCGCACAGCAGGACGGCCGGGTCGTTCACCAGCGCCTGCGCGATCCGGAGCCGTTGCTGTTCGCCTCCGGACAGCAGGCCGAGCGGCGCGTCGGCGAAGCTGCCGGCGTCGACGGCGGCGATCGCCTCGGTCACCTTGCTGCTCGCCCGGCGGCTCGGCAACGGCAGCCCCCAGCGGTGCCCGTCCAGCCCGAGGCGGACCAGATCGCGGCCGCGGATGGTGGCCGAGGTGTCGACCGGGCGTTGTTGCGGGATGTAGCCGACCTCGGCCGACCCGCGCCGCACCTGCCGGCCGGCGACGCGCGCGGTGCCGGAGGTCAGCGCGACCTGGCCGAGCAGGACCCGGAGCAGCGAGCTCTTGCCCGAGCCGTTCGGCCCGAGGACGGCGAGGAACTCCCCGCGCTGGACCGACAGGGTCAGATCGCGCCACAGCACGCGCTCCCCGAAGGCGAGCGTGGCGTCGACCACCTCGACGGCCGGGTCGGTCACGTCGCCCGCGCCGCGACCGCGAAGTCGGAGATCGCCTTCTCGGCAAAGCCTCGGTAGGTCGTGACGCCGTCGGGCAGCGTCTCCGCCACCTCGACCGCCGGGATGTCCCGGCTCTGCGCCGCGTCCTCCAGTTGTCGCGACACCTGGTCCTCGGTCTGGGCGCCGCGGACCAGCAACTTGGCCCGGCCGGACGTGAGCACGTCGACGGTCTCCTTGCGGACGAGCGCCGACGGACCCGCATCGGACTCCGACTGCTCCACATATCCCGAGGGAGTCAGGTCGTCGATGCCCATCGCCCGCAGCAGGTAGCCGGCGACCGGCTCCGTCGCCACCGCGGTGAGCCCCGGGTGCTGCAGTGCCGATCGCTGCCGCCTCACGCGTGAGCGAGCGGAGGTCCCCGCGGAACGTCGTGGCGCGGGATTCGTAGGCCGCCGCGTGATCGGGATCCGCCGCCGCAAGAGCCGAGGCCACGGCGTCGGCGACCCGGGCGACCGCGCGGAAGTCGTAGAAGACGTGCTCGTTGGGTTCCTGGCCGGATGAGCTCCGCTGCGTCTCGATCCCGCTCGTGGCGACCGCGTCGACGACGTGCCGCTCGCCCGGCGTGCCCTGGGTCAGCTGCGCCGCCCAGTCGTCGTAGCCGCCGCCGTTGTAGACCACGACCGCCGCCTTGCTCACGGCGAGCTTGTCCCGGATCGTCGCCTCGTAGTCGTGCGGGTCCTGGTCGGGCCGGGAGATCGCCGCCGTCACCTCGACGTCCGGACCACCGACTGCCTGCACCACCGAGGCCCAGACATCGGTCGAGGTGAAGACCCGCACCCGGCCGGCCTCACCACCGGGCGGATCGGCCTCTGCGCCGCAGCCGGCAGTCGCGAGTGCCAGCACGAGCAGCAGTGCCAGGCGGCCGCGTCGACGCATGACGACCTCCGCTCGGCTCGCTGAGGTAAATGAGAACGGTTCTCATTCTAGGCTAGGCGGCGGCCGCGTCAACCAGCGGTCCGGTGTTCGCTATCGCGTGCCTACTCGCGCGGGCAGATCGCCGGCGTCCTGAGCTCGGAGGGCGCGAGGGAGCAGGCGCGCACCCGCGCGGCGGTTCCCGTCTCCCTCGGCATCACCTGGGTTGCTGATCGCACAGTGCTTCAGCGACAGGCAGCCGCACCCGATGCACGACTCGAGACCGTCCCGGAGCCGCTCGAGGGCGGCGATCTGCTCGTCGAGACGGCCCCGCCAGTGCCGGGTGATGCGTGCCCAGTCGGCCTTGGTCGGGGTGCGGTTGCTGGGGAGCCGGCTCAGCTCGACCCGGATGTCGTCGAGGGTGAGGCCGACGTTGCCCGCGGCCCGGATGAACGCCAGCCGCCGGAGCACGCTGCGCTGGTACCGGCGCTGTCCCCCGGATGTCCTGGTCGCCGCGATCAGTCCCTCGTCCTCGTAGAACCTCAGTGCGGAAGGGGCGAACCCGCTACGGGCCGCAACCTCGGAGATCGTCAACGGGGCATGCGTGTCCACGGTCGTCACAGAGACCAGCCTAAGCTCAAGTGCTCTTGAGGTTCCAGCGACTGATGCCAGGCCTGGTGACCGCATAGCGAGACGCGCGTCTCGACATGCGAATGGCCCTAGTGCCACTCGATCCGCGGGTGCAGCCTGCACGGGTGAACACAGACACCGGCCGGCGGGACACCTACACCCACGGCCACCACGAGAGCGTCCTCCGGTCCCACGAGTGGCGCACGGCCGAGAACTCCGCCGCCTACCTGTTGCCGCACCTCCGGCCGGGCATGGACCTCCTCGACGTCGGCTGCGGGCCGGGCACGATCACGCTCGACCTCGCCCGGCTGGTGACCCCGGGCCGCGTGCTGGGTGTCGATACGGCCGGCGAGATCGTGGAACAGGCACAACGCCGCGCGTCGGAACAGGGCGACGACACGACCCGGTTCGAGACCGGCGACGTCTACCGACTCGACCAGCCCGACGACTCCTTCGACGTGGTGCACGCGCACCAGGTGCTCCAGCACCTCACCGATCCGGTCGCCGCCCTGCGGGAGATGCGGCGCGTGTGCCGGCCGGGCGGCCTGGTCGCGGTGCGGGACAGCGACTACGCGACCATGACCTGGTTCCCCGCGAACGGCGGTCTCACCGACTGGCTCGACCTCTATCACCGGGTCGCCCGCGGCAACAACGCCGAGCCGGACGCAGGTCGGGAGCTTCGGTCGTGGGCGCTCCAGGCTGGCTTCGACGACGTGCGGTGCTCGGCCAGTGCCTGGACGTTCTCGACGCCGGCTGAACGCGCCTGGTGGGGCGGGCTGTGGGCAGATCGCTGTCTGCACTCGGCATTCGCGGCCCAGGCGCTTGCCGGCGGTCACGCGACGGAGTCTCAGCTCACTGACATCGCAGCGGCCTGGCAGGCATGGGCAGCGGTCGACGACGCGTGGTTCGGGATCCTGCACGCCGAGGTGCTCGCGGTCGCCTGACCTTGCCGAGGCACTGTCTCCCAGCGCATCAAACATGCAGCCGACTCGGACCAATCCGGACATGTGGCCACATGCCGGTCCGGGCCGCCTCCCCGCTGCATGCGTGGCGCGAAAGCCGTCGAATGAAAAGGTTGCGCTTATATAAGTTCGTCTTATAGTGTCTGGCTCTGAGCAGGATGCCTCGACACCGAAGGAGACGACATGTCAGCGCTCGATCAGCTGGGCCAGGTCACCCGCAGCCTCCGATCACTCGACTATGAAGGCCGCCCGGCGCGTTGCCTGACGGTGGCGCAGGCCTACCCCACCGACATCGACGACCTCTGGAATGCAGTGACCACCGCCGACCGGATCTCGCGCTGGTTCCTGCCGGTGAGCGGTGACCTCAGCGAGGGCGGCCAGTACAGCCTCGAGGGCAACGCCAGCGGCACCGTGTTGTCGTGTGATCCGCCGAGCGGCTACCGGATCACCTGGGAGTACGGCGGCGAGGTCACCTGGGTCGAGATCTCGCTGGCATCGTCCGGGTCTGGAACAGAGTCGGAGACCACCTTCACCCTCGAACACATCGCGCACGTCGACGAGTCCCGCTGGTCGGAGTTCGGCCCCGGCGCGGTCGGCATGGGCTGGGACGGTGCGCTCCTGGGGCTGGGCCTCTACCTCACCTCCGGGGTCACGATGGATCCCGCTGAGTCGATGGCCTGGATGCAGTCGGACGAGGGCAAGGCGTTCATGGCCACGAGCAGCGAAGGCTGGCGGCAGGCCGATGTCGCCTTCGGTACCGACCCCGACCTCGCCGCCGCGGCAGCTGCTCGATGCTTCGCCGCCTACACCGGTGAGCCGACCGAGACCTGAGGCGTGCACGCCTTCGATGTGCTCGGCGACCCGGTCCGGCGCCGGATCCTCGAACTGCTGCGCGAGCAGGAGCTCGGCTCAGGTGACCTCGTCGACCTGATCCGATCGGAGTTCGGGATCTCGCAGCCCGCGGTGTCGCAGCACCTGCGGGTCCTGCGCGACAACGGGTTCGCGACCGTGCGAGCGGCCGGTACCCGCCGTCTCTACGCCGTCGACCCGACCGGGCTCACTCAGGTCGACAGCTGGCTGGAGCAGTTCCGCGGGATGTGGGAGCACGGGCTCGCCGCCCTCGGCACGGAAGTCGAGCGCGGCAAGCGCAATCGCCGCACGGGCCGGAGCTGACCAGACCCGAGGAGTCGGCTCGATCAGTTGAACTGCCAACTCCGCTTGGAGAGTCCGTACCAGAAGCCGTCGATGACCGACGTGCTGTCGCCTGCGTCAGCGGCGCCGAGGCTCACGTAGAGCGGTGCCCAGTGCTCCGTGCGCGGATGCGCCTGCCGGGCCGCCGGTGCCTTGTTCTCGAAGTCGAGCAGCGCATCGATGTCGCCGGCGTCGAGGGTCTGCGCGGCCCACGCGTCGAACTCGGCCGACGCGGCGGGCGGGGGTGCACCTGCACCCGCGCGCGGGTCGAACCACGCGAGGTTGTGGGTGGTGAAGCCCGAGCCGACGATCAGCGTGCCGCGGTCGCGCAGCGGCGCCAACTGACGTCCCAACTCGAACAGGGCCCGCGGGTCGAGAGTCGGCATCGACAACTGGAGAACGGGAACGTCGGCCTCGGGGAACATTTCCTTGAGTGGCACATAGGCGCCGTGGTCGAGGCCACGACTCTCGTCGCGCCGCACCGGCGTCGAGCCCGCCACCAGCGCTGCCACCTCGTCGGCGAGGTCCGGCGCGCCGGGCGATTCGTAGGTGACCTGGTAGTAGCGCTCCGCGAATCCCCAGAAGTCGTAGAGGAGCCCGGCGTCGTCGCGGGTCGCCCCGACGGTCAGCGGTGCGTCCTCCCAGTGCGCGGAGACGATCAGGATGTCGCGCGGCCGCGGCAGCGACGCCGACCAGCGCGCCAGTTCCGCGGTCCAGGTGGTGTCGTCGGCCAGCGGCGGGGCACCGTGCGAGAGGTACAGCACGGGCTGGCGGGTGTCGGGAACAGCGGAGGAGGTCACGCCCTATCGAAGCGCACATGCGGTCCGCCTATTCCCGGACGGTCCCGCTGCCCAGACGGGATCCGTCAGCCGAGGCTCACCAGCGTGACCGCGGCGGCCGCCAGCACCAGCCCGAACGCCTGCACGACGCGTATCCGTTCGCGGAGCACCAGCCAGGCCAGCAGCACGGTCACCGCCGGGTAGAGCGCGGCGAGGACGCCCGCGACCGTGAGGTCACCGGATTGCGCCGCCAGCTGGAAGGTCAGCGTCGCCACCCCTGCCAGCGCCCCGGCGATCACGCCGCCGGCAGCTCCCCGTGCCCGCGGGATGACGGAGGCTCCGGCGAGTGCCGCACCGCCCGCGATCACGAACACCGACGTCAGCTGGCTGATGGCCACCGGCGCCACACCCGCGGACGTGGGGATCTGGCCCAGGGCCGCGAACTGGCCACCGAAGCCGAGCCCGGCCAGCAGCCCGAGGGCGACGTCGGCGTGTTTCCCCCTCAGGGTTTCGGAAGGCACCGGCAACGACGCACCCGAGGCCACCAGCCAGATGGCCGGGAGCGCGAGTCCGACGCCGAGCCACGCCGTGCTGCTGGGACGCTCTCCGCCGAGAACACCCGCCAGCACCGGGATCACGGCGGCGCCGACGCCGGACACCGGCGCCACCACTCCCATCCGGCCACCGCCGAGCCCGGCGTAGATGGCCACGTTCGCGGCTCCGGAGCAGATCCCGGCCACCACGCCCCAGAGCACCGTCGTGACCGTCAGATCGTTGGAGAACAGCGGGACCGCCGCGAGTGCCAGCAGCGTTCCGGTGATCTGGGCGAGGAACGCCACCTGCCAGACCGGCACCCGGCGGGTCACCAGGCCGCCGATGAAGTCGCTGAGCCCGTAGGCCAGCGCCGCGAACAGTCCGAGGACGATCACCACGCCGCCACCATGCCGCAAGTGCGAGGCCGGGTGGCGCAGCCCCGCTGTGCCGGGTCCTGGGTTCCGCCCGGACCGCGACCGCCGCCGCCGGCCGGACTAGAAGACCGGTCGCCCGCCCGTCACCCCGACGACCGTGCCCGACACGTAGCTGGCCTCGGCCGGAGCGGCGAGGAAGACGTAGGCACCCGCCAGTTCCGCCGGCTGACCCGCCCGGCCCAGTGGTGTCTCGGCGCCGAACGACTGCACCTTGTCGCTCTCCCGAGTCGCCGGCTGCAGAGGCGTCCAGATCGGGCCGGGCGCGACCGCGTTCACCCGGATGCCGCGCGGACCGAGTTCTTCGGCCAGGTTGACGGTGATGTTGTTGATCGCCGCCTTCGTGGCCGCGTAGTCGACCAGCTGGACCGACGGGTCGTAGGCCTGAACCGAACTGGTGTTGATGATCGAGGACCCACTGCTCAGGTGCGGCAACGCCGCCTTGGTGAGCCAGAACAGCCCGTACAGGTTGGTCTTCAGCGTGCGATCGAGCTCGTCGAACTGCAGTCCCTCGATGCCACCCTCGCCGCGTCCCCAGTGGTAGCCCGCGTTGTTGACGAGCACGTCGATGCCGCCGAGCTGGCCGACGGTGTCGCTGACGACCTGCTCGCAGGCGGCCTGATCGGTGAGGTCGCCCGGCACCAGCACGGCCTTGCGTCCCGCCTCGGTGATCCAGTGGGCCGTCGCGTCGGCGTCCGGCTGTTCTGCCGGCAGGTAGTTCAGGGCGACATCGGCGCCCTCGCGCGCGTACGCGATCGCGATGGCGCGCCCGATCCCGGAGTCGCCGCCGGTGATCAGCGCCCGCAGGCCGGCTAGGCGGCCATGACCGACGTAGGTCTCCTCGCCGTGGTCGGGCACCGGATCCATCACGTCGGTGAGGCCCGGCGGCTCCTGCTGCTGGGCCGGGAAGCCGCCGCTGCCGTCGGGCAGGCGGAACTTGGCCTCGGCGTTGCGGACGATCTCTGGCGTGTCCATGTCACTCGCTCCCGGGTCATTCGCTCTCGACGACATCTGACGACGACTGCGCCTGTGGCGACTTAGGTTGTAAGGCTGGTCAGCCTAGCGACGGAACCGGTCAGCCCTCCACGGTGTCCGGGCGGCTCCGCTGCGGTCGGTCAGAGCGGCAGCTCGTCGGCGATTCGCTGCACATCCACCGCCACCTCGAGGCGCGACGTCGTGCTCTCGGTGAAGATCACGCCCTTCAACGGCGAGACGTCGCCGAAGTCCCGACCCCAGCCGGTGGTCACATAGCGGGCATCGGCCAGATGGTCGTTGGTCGGGTCGAGGTCGACCCAGGCGCCGCCCGGCACCAGCACCGAGGCCCACGCGTGCGACGCGTCGCTGCCGCGCAACCGCTCTCGGCCAGCCGGCGGGGTGGTCTCGAGGTAGCCACTCACGTATCGCGCCGGCAACCCGACGGCGCGAAGGCAGCCGACGGCCAGGTGAGCGAAGTCCTGGCAGACACCTCGGCGCGCGGACAGCACTTCGCGCAACGTCGTGCGGACCGACGTCGAGCCCTTGGCGTAGGTGACGTCGTCGTGGATCGCGTCGACCAGCGCCGTGACGGCTTCACCGAGTGGCCGGTCGGGCCGCAGGACGCCCCGCGCGTAGTCGGCCACCTCGCTACTCGGTCCGACCAGCGGCGACGGCAGCAGGAACTCGGCATGCTCGACCGGATCCGCCTCCTGCTGCACCGCCGCAGGCGGCTGCGGCCACCGTCCAGTCGTCGAGGACCGCAGGGTCGTAGCGGGTCGGATGCACGTCGACCTCGCTCACCTTGGACACGGTCAGCGACCGGTGCGGGGTCCGCAGTTCCAGGTAGTGGCTGTGGTTGCCGAAGTGGTCGATGTGCTCCGACACCACGGCCGCGGGCGGATCCACCTGCACCGAGTTCGACAGCACGGTCTGCTGCGCGGTCTCCCGGGGGCACAGCAGTCCCCGCTCGTAGCAGCCGGTCACGTCGCCGTCGTAGGTGTAGCGCGTCACGTGACTGATGCGATAGCTCCGCGGCGTGAAGTGGGTCTCGTCCTGCGGCCTCATGGCTGTGTCCCTGTTGACCGGGCCCTCAATGACCGGGCCCTCATGACCGGCCGCTGCCCGAGCTGTCGGTCTGGGAGCCGTCCTTGGCCAGCGTCCAGCCCGCCAGTTGCGCGCGCTGCGGCGCCTTGCGGACGAAGTGCTTCTCCTCGACTGTTGCGGCGAGCCCAGCTGCGTCGGCGTGCAGGTGGTCGAGCAGGGCCACCAGGTCGCTGCGATCACCGGCGCTGACGTCCTCGGGGTCTACCTCCTCCAGTCGCGCGACGAGTTCCTGGGCTGCCTGCGCGGATTCGTCGTCGCCGATCTGGGCGAGCACAGTGGCGAACTGGTCGAGGCTGAAGATCACCGACCGGGGGTTGGTGCGATCGAGGAGCAGCAGAGCGAGGCAGGCCGGGGAGGGCGATGCTGGTCCCATGCCGGCCGCCGTGCGGCGACGGTGGGTGATGACCGAATCGGCGGCCAGCAGGACCGACTCGGTGACCTGTCCGTCGATCACCGGCGGCCGCTCGAACGCGACCGTGTGCCGCAACAGCGAGATGGTGTGCAGGGTCCGCTCGATTCTGATGCCGGCATCGAGGAAGGCCCAGGTGAGGTCGCGGATCATCCCGTTGGCGACGATCCCGGCGAAGGCCAGCAGGCCCTCGAGGATCTGCCCCAGCAGGTGCTGGAGCGGCATCTCGCTCGTGTCCGGCCGCGAGGCGAGGAGGCGTTCCAGCCGGCCGAGCACCATCCAGGTGTCGAGCGACATCTGGTCGCGCACCTCGTGCGCCGCCCCGACCAGCCGTTCGATGGCGAAGGCGACGCTGCCGGGGGTGTCGGCGTCGAGAACCAGCAGCCGCAACAGGTCCCGCGAGGTGTCGGCCGACGACCCGGCAGTGAGCCCGGGTGACTGGAGGTCGGTGACCTGTGTCGCGGCGTGCAGCAGCGCGTCGAGTGCAGCGGCTCCCGGCGTCCCCGGCCGCGCGGCATGGTCCTCGCTGAGGTCGTCGGCCACGCGCAGCAACCGGCCGGTTCCCTCGGCCCTTTCGGTGTAGCGGCCGAGCCAGAACAGGTCCTCGGCGACCCGGGGAGCGACACCGGCACCGGCGTCGACCAGCGCACCGGCAACCCCACGGAGGACGGCCGGCCGCCGCTCGCCGGCACGCTCGGCCGGGTCGGCGGGGACCCACACGTCCTTGGCGACCGCTCCGCCGGACGTCGAGACGTCGAAGCTGTCCGCATCACTGGCCACCCGGCCGAGGGCTCCGGGCATCACCACGTACTCGCCGAATCGGGCCACCGCGAACGTCCGCAGCACCATCCGGCGCGGCTCGAGGGCCGACGACGAGGCGACCGGCGCGGTCGACATCTCCACCGGCTCCTGCGCGCACCAGTTCCACGGCTCGGCCCCGATCCGGTGACGCAGGTCGTCTGTGGCCGCGGCCGAGAGGTCCCAGCCGAAGTGGGTGGTCTGGCCGATGCCGCGGGACAGCGGCTTGAGGATCAGCGAGTCGAGCCGGGCCAGGACGTGCTGGCGGTCGGTGTCGTCCCCGCACCAGAAGGAGGTCGGCGACGGCAGCGAGAGGTCCTCGCCAAGGAACGCCCGCGCGATGCCCGGCAGGAAGTGCAGGAGGCCGGGGTTCTCCAGCACGCCCGCGCCGATCGGGTTGGCGACGCTGACGGTCCCGCGCCGGACCGCCTCGATGAGGCCTGGGACACCGAGCTGGCTCTCCGGCCGGAGCTCGAGCGGATCGGACCAGTCCTCGTCGACCCGGCGGTAGATCACCGACACCGGGGCCAGGCGCCCCGTCGTGCGCAGGTAGACCCGCCCCTCGCGCACCGTCAGGTCGTCGGACTCCACCAGCGGGAAGCCCAGCAGCGTGGCCATGAACGCCTGGTCGAAGGCCGTCTCGCTGCCGGCTCCTGGCGTGAGCAGCACACCGCGGCCAGGCTCGGCCGAGGGCGGCGACAGATCCATCAGGGCTTCGCTCATCAGGTGGAAGAAGCCCCGCAGCCGCGACAGGTCGGTGCGGCGGTGCAGCTCCGGCATCACCCGGGTGATGATGCGGCGACCAGCCATCGCGTACCCCGCACCCGATGGCGCCTGGGTGCGGTCGGTGAGCACGCACCAGCCGTCGGCGTTGCGGACCACGTCGCAGGCGGCGAGCACGAGCTGGCGCGCCGCGGGCAACCGGATCCCGTCCACGGGGCGAAGGAAGCCGGGATGGCCGAGCACGACCTCTGCCGGCAGCACGCCGCTCCGCAGGAGTCGGCGATCGCCGTAGACGTCGGTGAGCACCAGGTCGAGCAGGTGCAGCCGCTGGCGCAGCCCGGCGACGAGGTGATCCCAGTCGGGTCGATCCACGATCACCGGCAGCGGGTCCAGCGGCCAGTCGCGACCCTGTCCGCCGGTCCCGCGGCCGCCGTAGGTGATGCCGTCGTCCTGGGCGTACCGGTGGGCCAGGGCGGCCCGGCCACGCAGCCCGGACAGCCCCATTTCGTCGATCGCCTGCCCGACTCCGTGCTGTGCGGAGCGGACGCCGGATCCGTCGACGAGCTCGTCGCGGCCCGGTCGGGCACCGCGGGCGAGCCGGATCCGGTAGGCCTCGAGGAGTCGCCCGGCCACGGATGTGGTCACAGTCGACCCGCCACGGGTGTGGTCACAGTCGCCGACCCTAGGCGTTCCGCACGCGTGCGGAATTTCTCGTTCGAACGTCGCGGCGAGCTCGTCCCCACACCAGGCATCCGAATCCGCTGTCTCGAAACGATGTGCGCGGGAGCCGCCGTGGAGGGCTGCTGTGCTCGCTGAGCCTGTCTGCGTTGCCGGCCGAGCACGCATTCGTCAATCGGCGGACTTGAAAGCGGAAACTGAACACGGTGCGATAATTCCCATAACGGGGCGTATTCGTTTTATCAGCATATTGACGTAGATATTCGCAGTGCTCACACTCGGGTAACGGGGACAAATCCCGGGATAGGGCGTGTCCCGTGGCGCATGAGTTGCGTGCGTCGGGGCAGACCCGTCGACCAGGCGGCTGGAAAACGATCCGGCCCGAGGCTCTGGTTCCCGCCGAGCGTGACGTCGGCACCGGCAAGGTGATCCCGCAAGCAGGTAGTTCCGATCGGCAATCCAAGGATCGGCGCGACGAGCGGCACGATTCCCGTCGGCAGCCACGGCCGGCTGATGCCCGGTTGGCTGTCCCACGCCCGAAGGTGCCCAGGAAGCGCTTGAAGGTCATGGTCGTCGCAGTTTCCGCAGGAGTCCTGATCGTGGCCGCCACCGGTGTGGCAGTGGCCCGCAACCGCCAACAGCCTCCGGACCCGCAGGCCCTCGCCGGTGTTCCGGCGGGCGGAGTGGCCACGAGCCCGGCAGCCGGCTCCACGCCCGGCGCCGCCTCCACGACGCCTTCATCGACAACGGTTGTGCCGGCGGCCCCACCCGTGTACCGCGGCACGTTCGTCTTCCGGGGGATCCCTCTCAGCTCGGGTCAGGGGTCTTCTGTCAGCCGGAACCCGGCCGACGCCAGGATCATCTGCCAGACGGGGGCTTGCTCCTTGATCGTCTCCGGCTACCCCTGGCCGCAGGGCGTGACCGTCAACGCCGGGGACGGCTCACCCGGCACGTATCGGACTTCATACCCGGCTGCGAGCAACGCCGCGCGATGCAAGTCCCTCGACAATCGTGACACCTTCGAGGCGACAGTCACGGTGTCGGCTCGCACGGTCACCGTCAAGACAATCTCGCCAGGCTTCGCGATGATCCGGTGCAGCAGCACATCATCACTCGAGCGGGCCGGTGCAAGCCGGTCCTTCACCGGAACGCTCGTGCCGTGACGGTTACGACCCGGCCTCAACTTCCACACGCCACAGCATCCGCATGCACAACACACGAAAGGCACAGTTCCCATGGGTGAAAAAGGCAACATGACCTCGAGCGAGCTCACCTCGATGTTGGAGGGACAGGGCGGCAGTGCCGCCGCAGTGGTCGGCACCGCCGGCGACACGGTCACTACCGTCACTACGGGCTCGGGGACGACGGTGATCGACACTGCCACCACCCTGAGCGAGAAGCTCGTCGACAAGGGCATCGGCATCGGCGGCGACGAGGCGAGAGACCGCCTGAAGGATCGCCGCGATTCACGAAGCATGCAGCCTGATGCGAGTCCCCCGGCGACCTCGGATGAGCCGACCGAGCCACCGGGGACTGCTGCGGGCTGAGGCGGCTAGGGCTCAGCCCTGGTTGCTGTAGACCCGCGTCGGCGTGATCAGCGCGACCGTGCGCCGCTGCTCGGCCATCACCCGGTCGTACTCGTCCCAGTCGTCGTGTCGTCCGCCGGCGGCGGTGAACACGTCGCGCAGCAGCAGCCGCAGACGCTCCGGGTCCAGCCAGGGCTGCGAATCGTCCGGGCCGGCCAGCTCGGCGTTGCCCTCGACCGTTGCCCACTGCCAGCCGTTCTTGAAGGTGGTGGTCACCTGCGGTCGCGCCCGGATGTTCGCGATCTTCACCCTGCCGTAGGTGACGAAGGCCAGGACTGGCACGCCGGTGGAGGGATGGTCCAGCACCCCGGCGTTGACCAGCGAGGACTGGATGGTGCTGTCGGCGCGCAGGGTCGACACGATCGCGAGCCCCTGCTCGCTGCGACCGAGTGCTGCCGCTTCCTGAAGCGTGGTCATCTGTACTCCCGCAGTGTGTTCAGCCTGTCCGTTGGGGGAAAACAGCTTGCCCGGACGGCGGCCGGTTGGCGAGGCTCGAACGGTGACAGAGAGTTTGGCTGCGAGCTCGCATAGCCGACCCGACGGGCGTGGCGGGATAGACGCCGCCCTCGTTCGTCGACTCGTCCGCAGCCAGTTCCCCGAGTGGGGCGACCTACCGGTCGTTCCCGTCGAGGTCGACGGCTGGGACAACCGGACCTTCCACCTCGGCGACGACATGACCGTCCGACTCCCGAGCGCAGCCGGCTATGCGGCCTCGGTGGAGAAGGAGCAACGCTTCCTGCCGTTCCTGGCTCCGCACCTGCCGCTCCCGGTTCCGGTTCCGCTGGCCAAGGGGCAGCCGGGCGAGGGCTACCCCCACCACTGGTCGATCAACCGCTGGCTCCACGGCGAGACCGCGAGCCTCGATCGGATCGACGATCTGAGTGAGTTCGCCACCACCCTTGCCGGGTTTCTCCTTGCGCTGCAGGGAGTGGATGCCAGCAGCGGTCCGCCGGCCGGTGCGCACAGCTTCTACCGCGGGGCCTCGCTGACCCATTACGACCAGGAGACCAGGCGTTCGATTGACGCTCTTGCCGGCCGAATCCCCGCGGACCGGGCGCTCGCGGTGTGGGAGGCCGCGCTCTCCACGACCTGGACCCAGGACCCGGTCTGGTTCCACGGTGACGTGGCCGCGGGGAATCTCCTGGTCGAGGACGGGCGGCTCGTTGCCGTGATCGACTTCGGAACCTCGGGTGTCGGCGACCCGGCCTGCGACCTCGTCATCGCGTGGACGCTGCTTTCGGGTGAGAGCCGGGAGACGTTCCGGCGGGCCCTTCCGCTCGACGCCGGCACCTGGGCCCGCGCACGGGGCTGGGAACTGTGGAAGGCGCTCATCACGCTGGTGCAGAAGATCGACTCGGAGCCCGCGGCCGCCGCAGTTCCGCGCCGCGAGATCGACGAGGTCATCGCCGACCACGAGCTCCGTGCGTGACCTGCGTCGGAGGAACTCGGGCCGCCTCCTAGGGTGTGGCGCATGATCGCCGTCCAGGTCGCCTTCGCTCCCGAAGCCGAAGCCCGGCTCGCTCTCAGACCCCAGCACCGGGAGAGGCTGGCCGCCCTGCTCGCGGAGGGAACGCTCATCGCGGCCGGCCCGTACGCCGACGAGTCCGGAGCACTGCTGCTGTTCGACGCCGATCGAGCCGCCGTGGAGGCCGCCATCGCGGACGATCCCTACTACCGCGCCGACGGCGTCACGGTGGTGTCGATCGCCGACTGGTCGCCGGTCATCGGGAGCATCGGCTAGCCGCTTCCGGTCCGCCACCGCCGGGCAAGGTCATCGACCACCTGGCGGTGCGACACTCGGGCGCATGTCTTCGGCCCCCACCCGCTTCGACGGCGTTCTGTTCTTCCCGGTCACGCCGTTCTGGCCCGACGGGGAAGTGCATGCCGCCAGGCTCGAACAGCACATTGCGGAGCGGCTCGCTGACGGGCCAGGGGCGGTCTTCGTCGCCTGCGGGACCGGGGAGTTCAACGCGCTGTCGCTCGCCGAGTACCGCGACGTCGTGACGACCGCGGTTCGCGTCGTCGGCGGGCGGGTGCCGGTGTTCGCCGGTGCCGGCGGCACCTGGGCGACAGCGCGCGAACAAGTGCACGCGGCCAGGTCGGCAGGAGTCGACGGGCTGTTGTTGATGCCGCCGTATCTCGTTTCGGGCTCGCAGGCCGGTCTTCTCGACTACGTCCGAGCCATCGGAACCGAGGCTGGGCTGCCGGTCATCGTCTACAGCCGGAACACGGCCGTCTTCAGCGTTGCATCGGCGGTGGAGCTCACGGCGATGCCCCATGTCGTCGGGTTCAAGGACGGCTCCGGCGACATCGAGACGGTGGCGTTGACGGTGTCGGCCGTCCGCCGGGCGATCGCCGAGTCGGCTGACCCGGACCGTGAGTTCACGTTCTTCAACGGGCTGCCGACGGCAGAGGTGACCGTTCCGGCCTACCGCGCGGTGGGCGTCGACCTGTGGAGCTCCGCCGTTTTCGCCTTCGCTCCAGAGATTGCGACTGCGTTCCACCAGGCGATCACTACGAACGACCTCGCGACGGCCCAGTGGCTCCTCGCCGACTTCTACCACCCACTGGTCGCCGTCCGGCGGCGCGTGCCGGGCTATGCGGTGTCGCTGGTCAAGGCGATGGTGGGGGTCCGCGGGCTCGACGCCGGTCCGGTCCGACCACCCCTTGTCGAGGCGAGCCCGGCCGACCTGGCCGAGGTGGAGGCGCTCACGGCTTCGGCATTGGCCCGCCTGCGCAGATTCACACTGGTGGAGTCCTGATGCCCACACCTGCAGCTGATCTGACCATCACCCGGATCGACATCACGCCCGTCGGCTTCACCGATCCGCCGCTGCTGAACAGCGTGGGGGTGCACGAGCCGGTGGCGTTGCGGGCAGTCGTGCAACTCTCGACCGATGCCGGCATCAGCGGGCTCGGCGAGACCTACGGCGACGAGGCGCACGTGCAGCGCCTCCGGGCCGCGGCCGAGCAGATCGTCGGTGTGGATGTCTTTGCCCTGCACGAGATTCGCCGCATCGTCGCCGAGACGCTGGCGGGTGTGCGGGGTGGCGACCGGCACGGCCTGACCGGGTCGATCACGGCATCGGGCACGATCGACCGGGTCTTCGCGTCGTTCGAGATCGCCTGTCTCGATGTGCAGGGCAAGGCACTCGGCCGTCCGGTCAGCGACCTGCTTGGCGGGGCCGTTCGCGACTCCGTTCCCTTCAGCGCCTACCTGTTCTACAAGTGGGCCGGGCATCCCGGCGAACCCGACGATGCGTTCGGTGCCGCACTGGACCCGGCCGGCATCGTCGAGCAGGCGCGGTGGATGCTGCACGACTACGGGTTCACCGCCCTGAAGCTCAAGGGCGGCGTGTTCCCGCCGGCGGACGAAGCAGCGGCCATCGAGGCGTTGCGGGCCGAGTTCCCGGATGTGCCATTGCGGCTGGATCCCAATGCCTGCTGGAGTCCGGCCACGTCCATCGCGATCGGGCGACGCCTCGGCGGCGTGCTGGAGTACCTGGAGGATCCCGCCGCAGGCATCGACGGCATGGCCGAGACCGCAGCCGCGGTCCCGATGCCACTGGCAACGAACATGTGCGTGGTCGACTTCGAGCACATCCCCGAGGCCGTCGCCAAGGGCGCCGTGCAGGTGATCCTGTCCGACCACCACTACTGGGGCGGTCTGCAACGATCACGCCGCCTCGCGGGGATCTGCGCCACGTTCGGTCTTGGGTTGTCGATGCACTCCAACAGCCACCTCGGTATCAGCCTGGCGGCCATGGTCCACCTCGCCGCCGCGACACCCGAACTCACCTACGCCTGCGACACCCACTGGCCGTGGAAGCCCTCCGACGAGGACGTGATCGAGACAGGCGCGCTGGCCTTCCACGACGGCTCGGTCGCCGTGCCTATCGGGCCGGGACTCGGGATCACGCTCGACGAGGACGCACTCGGCCGCCGGCACGAGCAGTACGTCCGGTCCGGTCTCACCGCTCGCGACGACACCGGCTACATGCGCCGGTTCCAGCCGGGCTGGGATCCGCCGCACTGGTAGCGACTGGACGCTCCCTCTTGACTTTGTCAGCTTGTAATCATGTAATCAGACATGGCTGACTTGCAGAACGAGATCGAGAGCTGGTTCACCGGCGCCCTTCCGGGCGACTGGCTGTCCGGTTCGCCCGACGTACGAATCGACAAGGACGAGATCACCGTCGTCCTTCCCCTGGCGGCGCCGGAGACCACCGGCGACGAGGCGGCCGGCTCCGCCCTGCACGCGATCAAGGAGTTCCGCGAACGCACCCGCGAGCGGCGGATGGACATCGCCGACGAGGCCGAGCTCAAGTTCGACCGGAAGGTCGCCTGGGGCGCCACCTCCGGGGAGACCAGCGTGCTGTTCACCCACCTGGCGATCCCGGTGATGACCAGGCTTCGCCAACCCGAGCGGCAGGTACTCGACACGTTGGTGGACGCTGGCGTCGCCCGGTCGCGCGCGGACGCGATGGCGTGGTGCGTCCGGCTGGTAGGCCGCAACGAGAAGGAGTGGCTCGACAAGCTGCGCGACGCGCTCGTCGCCGTCGGCGAGGCGCGGGAGAAGGGCCCCTCGGCCTGACCCCCACCCCGCCGAGCGGGCGCAAATCGGGGTTATGCGGGCCGGATAACCCCGATCTCGTGCCCGCTCGCTGCGTGAGTGGGCGCCAGCTGGTGCCTGCGGCGCACGTAGGCAACAGATTGCGCCCACTCAAGGTCGATGGGAATCCGGAAGGTCGTCGGCCTCCATCGTCACTCTGCTGACAACCGTGCCGGAATCCTCAATGCTGTAACGGACCGGCATCCCGGGATGCGCGTCGGAGAACCAGAACCGGTGCACGGTCGTGCCGTCGGTCATCGTGTAGAGCCTGCACGGAAGGAGTCCGAGCGGGATGGTGAGCTCGTCCTCCGTCACGGTCGTCACGGCGGCGGGAAACGCGGCGTGCTCTTGCAGCTGTCGCCACGTCGACCAGGCGGAGCGCGGCTCGCCGAGGTGTTCGCCGTTGGCCGTGTAGGTCGTGTGCTCGATCTCCGCCCCATCGCGGTCCACCCGGACGTACCAACTGGTGCGGATTACGTCCGGACCGCCTGCCGACTCCACCCGCAACCGGATCGTCCGGCCGGCTGGGCAGCCGAGGCGGATCTCCTCGGCGGAGAACGGCGTGGGCAGCAGGTCCGGACCGATCTTGTGTGGATCGGGCGGCTGGCTCTCGGTCGGCATGGCTCAGCACACCACGAGGCCGCGGCGCTCCGATAGGGACGTTGAGTGCCCGATGGGTGCTGCTCGGACCAACGTGACCGGGTCATCCGACCTGGCGTGGGAGGCGGGTGAGCGCCACCACGACGCCAACGACCATCAGCACAGCGGCCAGGGCGTAGGCCAGGTGCATGCCGCTGACATAGGCCGCCTCCGCCGCGTGCAGGAGTGCCGGCCCGGACGGGTCGGTCGCGGCCACCTGGATGGCCCCGACCAGCGTCTCCTGAGCCCGCTCGGCCGGGGCGCCGGTGATCCCCGAGGGCACGCCGGTCTCCATCGCCACGCGGTACACGGCATTCACGACGCTGCCGAAGAGCGCGATGCCGAGCGCACCGGCGAACTCGCTCGTGGTCTCGACGAAGCCTGCGGCGGCTCCCGCCCGCTCCGCCGGGACGGTGCCGATGACGAACTCGGTGACGAGCGTCAGCACGCTCACGAGGCCGACCGCGATCATGGTCGTCGGCCCGAGGCAGACCCACACCGGTGAGTCCGCCTGGACGAGGTTCATCAGCAGGAAGCCGGCACCACCCAGGCCGAGGCCGGTGGCCATCACCGGCGCCCGGCCGATCCGGCCGGCGATGGAAGCGGCCAGCGGGGCAGCGCCACCGACCAGCAACGAGGGCGCGACCGACCACAGCGCGGCGACGAACGGACGCAGGCCCAGTACCTGCTGCAGGTACCCGGTGATCAGGATGCTGTTGCCCATCAAGGCCAACTGAGCAATCAGGTTGATGCACACCGAGCCGGAGAATCCCCGATTGCGGAACAGCGTGAGGTCGAGCATGGGAGCCGACGAAGTCCGCTGCCGGGCGACGAACGCCAGCGCCAGCAGGAGCCCGATCACGACGCTGGCAGCCGCCTCTGACGACCAGCCGCCGGCGGCCAGATCCTTCACCCCGTAGATGAACGGCAAGGTCGCACCCAACGACAGCAAGGCACTGACGACGTCGATCCGACGCCGGTCGCCATGTGACTCGGGCAGCAACAACGGCGCGGCGATGAGCAGGGCGGCCATCACCGGCACGTTCACCAGGAAGACCGCACCCCACCAGAAGTGCTCGAGCATCACTCCCGAGAGCAGCGGGCCGAGGGCAACGCCGCCGGCCATCACCGCGCTCCAGATGCCGATCGCCTTGCTGCGGGCACGATGGTCTGGGAAGACGTTGCGCACCAGCGCCAGCGTGCTCGGCATGAGCGTGGCACCGCCGATTCCCATCAGCGCGCGTGCACCGATGAGCATCTCGGCACTCGTCGACCAGGCGGCAACCAGCGAGGCAGCGGAGAACGTCAACGCGCCGAGCATCAACAGCCGCCGCCGACCGATCCGGTCGGCGACGGCTCCCATCGTCATGAGGAGCCCTGCGAGCACGAACCCGTAGACGTCGAAGATCCACAGCTGCTGTGTCGCCGACGGCTGAAGGTCGTTGGCGATGAACGGAACCGCGAAGAACAGCACCGACACGTCCATCGAGATCATCAGCACCGGCAGGCAAAGACACGCCAGCGCGATCCACGATCGCCTGGTCGGACCCGGCGGCGTCTCCACCTGCGTTGCCATGGACATGTCGGCTCTCCTCCCGGGCAGCGGCCAGGTCGGCCGGACGCCGGCATACGTGCCTTGGTAACTGCGTACGAGACACACTGTCTACCTTGCACACGGATACTAGGCAGGCCACTGTGTATCGCGCAAGCAGTTAGTTACGCTCTCCCGTATGAACGCCGACCTGCCCCGGTACCTGCAGCTGTTGTGGGGAGTCGAGACGCCGGGCCGGCGCGGACCCAAGCCCGGCCAGAGCATCGAGAGCATCGGCCGGGCGGCCGTTCGCATCGCCGACGCCGATGGGCTCGACGCGGTGTCGATGAAGGCGGTGGCGCACGAGGTCGGAATGACCACCATGTCGCTGTATCGCTACCTCGACGCGAAGGACGAGCTGTTCGAGGTGATGATGCACTGCGTCTATGGCGTGCCGGATCCCGCGCTCACCGCCCGGGGGAGCTGGCGCGGCCGCCTCGAGCGCTGGTGTCTCGCGATCGCGGACCTGATCCTGGCGCACCCCTGGACGGTCCGGATCCCGATGACGGGTCCACCCAGGACGCCGAACGCTCTGCGCTGGACCGACGCCGGCCTGCGCGCACTCTCCCCCGCGAACCTCAGTGAGAAGCAGAAGCTGTCCGCGCTGTTGACCGCCGATGGATACGTCCGCTCCCATGTGGCGCAGTCGTTGCAGCTCGGTGCCGTCGGGCCGACTGCGGGACCCGAGATCCAGTGGAACATCGGCGGGCTCATCGACGAAGCCACGTTCCCGGCGCTGGTCGCCGCGACACCTGCCCTGGAGGAAGACGACGACGACTTCTTCACTGACGAGCTTGCCTTCGGACTCAGGCTGGTCCTCGACGGCATCGAGCGACTGATCGAACGCAATGCAGGGGCAGCGCGCACCGGCGCGACCACCGGCAACAAGGCGCGCACGACAATGTAAGCAAGACCACAACAATTGCGTTGGCGCCGATAGTTGCGTGCGCGTTACTATTTCGGAGTGCCCAACCCAGCCACGCCTGCCCGTACCTATCAGGCCCTGCAAGAGTTCCTCACCAGGCTGTTCTGTGGTGTGGAGGCAGACGCCCTAGATGGCGTACCGATCTCCGACCTGACCTTCACCCAGTTCAAGACCATCCTGATCCTGCGATCGCAGGAGCGTGCGCTCTCCGTGCACGACCTCGCCGACGTGCTCGGACTCTCGCTCGCGGCCACCGGCCGGAGTGTCGACAAGCTCGTACAGGCGGGGCTGGTGCACCGCCGCGAGGACGAGAACGACCGCCGGGTCAAGCGGGTCACGCTCACCGACGAGGGCCACGCCGTGGTCGAGACCCACATCGGCGGCAAGGAGAACCACGTCCGCGCCTTCGTCCGCAAACTCCCCGCCGACCTGCGGGCGCAGCTCGTCGATGCGCTGTCCCCCATCCTGCAGGGCGACTACCTCAGCTCCCGCTCGGCCGAAGAGCCGACGACCCGAAAGCGATCCGCATGACCACTGACGTCAGTTCCCCACCTCCCGACACCAGGCCCGGCAAGCTCGACGCCGGCGTCATCCGTATCGCCTTCGTGGTCGTGCTCGGCGCGATCATGTCGATCCTGGATGCCACCGTCGTGGCGGTCGCACAGAACACCTTCCAGGACACGTTCGACGCCAGCGCCGCCGAGGCGGCCTGGACGATGACCGGCTACACGCTGGCACTCGCCGCGGTGATCCCGATCTCCAGCTGGGCGGCAGCCAAGTTCGGTACCAAGAACGTCTACCTCCTGTCCCTCGTGCTGTTCACGGCCGGCTCTGTTCTGTGTGCCTTCGCCTGGAGCATCGAGTCGCTGGTCGCCTTCCGGGTGATCCAGGGTCTCGGCGGCGGGCTGTTGATGCCCGTCGGAATGATGATCCTCACCAAGGCCGCGGGGCCGGGCCGTATCGGTTCGGTCATGGCGGTGCTGGGAATCCCCATGCTGCTCGGCCCGATCGCCGGTCCGATCCTCGGTGGCTGGCTGATCCAGGCCGCCTCCTGGCACTGGGTGTTCCTCATCAACGTGCCGATCGGCATCGGCGCCTTCATCTACGCCATGGTCGTCCTCAAGGGCGAGGCGAGGGTCCGGCCGCCCCGACTCGACATCGCCGGGCTCCTGCTGCTCTCGCCAGGCCTGGCGCTCTTCCTCTTCGGCGTCAGCTCGACCAACGCGGTCGGCGGCACCTTCATGGCCGCTCGGGTCATGGTCCCGATGGTGGTCGGCGCAGTGCTGATGGGCGCCTTCGTCTGGCACGCCTTCCGCACGCCGACACCGCTGCTCGACCTGCACCTGTTCGCCAACCCCCGGCTCACGATCGCCGTGGTGACGATGGCGCTGTTCGCGATCGGTGTGTTCGGCGCGATGCTGCTGTACCCGCAGTACTACATCGGCGTGCGCGGCGAGACAACGCTCATGGCCGGCCTCCTGGTCGCGCCACAGGGCATCGGTGCCATGATCACCATGCCGATCGCCGGACGGATGACCGACCGCATCGGACCCGGAAAGTTCGTGGTCACGGGGCTCGTGTTGGTCGCGATCGGCCTTGGTGGGTTCATGTTCCTGGGCCCGGAGACCTCGTACTGGGTGCTCGGTTCGGCGCTGTTCGTGCAGGGTCTCGGCATGGGAATGACGATGATGCCGACGATGTCCGCGGCCCTCGCCACCTTGCGGCCGCAGCAGGTGCCCAACGGGTCGACGCTGATGAACGTGGTGCAGCAGACCGCCACCTCGATCGGTAGCGCCGTGATCTCGGTGATCCTCGCGAACAACCTGAAGGAGCACGCCGAGTCAGGGCTCGCGATCCTCAGCAACACGTCTCCGGAACGGGCGGCCGGCCTCGCCGGTCAGCTGGGGATTCCGTTCCCGTTGCCCGACGCCTTGATCAAGGAGGGCCTCGAACTCGCCTCCACGGCCTTCAGCCACACCTTCGTGGTGGCTGCCGGGCTGGTCGTGCTGACGCTGATCCCGGCGTTCTTCCTGCCGCGCAAGCGGATCGAGCCAAGCGCTGACATCGAGGAAGCCACACCGGTTCTGATGCACTGAGCTGAACCGCTGACGGAAACTGGCACTGGCGTCGACCTCTTGGTCGGCGCCAGTGTCGGCGTTACGGTGTCGTGCGTCCACCCACCACTGAGTTCCACGGGAATCGAGGATTCATGACCGAGCCGATCACCCGCCAGGACAAGCGATTCGGCGATGAGAACGCCGAGGCGACGAGTTGGGACGATGCCCGTCGGGCTCTCGAGTCCGCCGAGCTGTACTGGATCACCACGGTGCGCGCCGACGGCCGACCGCACGTGGTGCCGCTGGTAGGGGTCTGGCACGACGAGGCGTTCCATTTCTGCACGGGATTTCAGGAGCAGAAGGCCTTCAACCTGCACCACGACCCGCGACTCGCCGTCACCACGGGCACGAACACGTGGAAGCAGGGCCTCGACGTGGTGATCGAGGGAACGGCGGTCCGGCTTGTCGGAAGTGACGTTCTGGGTCCGGTGGCCGACGCGTATCGGGAGAAGTACGACGGCGCCTGGGACTTCGGTCACGGCGACGATGCCTTCCAACACGAGGCGGGCGAGGCAGTGGTCTTCCGGGTTGCGGCTACCAAGGTTCTCGCGTTCGGCAAGAACCCGCACAGTCAGACCGCGTTCGACTTCCCGCGTCAACACCTTCCGGAAGAAGACTCCTGAGTCGCCCGGTGACCATGGGGACCTGCCCCTGCCATCGATCGTGAGAGCAGTAGGGTCCGCGCATGCACAAGAGCCGCATCGGGGGCATCTTCATCGACCATCCGCCAGCCGCCTTCGAGGCCAGCCTGGCCTTCTGGATCGCCGCCACCGGCGGCATGCCGAATTCGCGTGACGCGCGACGAGGACGATCCCTACCGCGAGGTGGGCACGTTCAGCGGGGCCTCGTATGTCGCGTTGCAGCGGGTCGGCGACGACACCGTTCCCAGGGTCCACCTGGACATCGACACCGACGACGTGGACGCCGAGGTCGAACGTCTCGAACAACTGGGTGCCACCCGACTGAAGAGCTTCGACGACGGCAAGTACTGGCAGATGGTGGACCCCGGTGGTCTGGTCTTCTGCGTGATTCCCCCGCACACCGATGACTTCGACGAGAAGGCCACCGTCTGGCCCTAGGCCCGAAGTCACGCAGGCCAGGAGATCAATGGGCGAACGGGACGAGGGTTGAATTCCGCCGTCCCGGGTATTACTGGGGCATTCGGTCGCGCTCGGATGGGCCGATATGAATGCACGGAACGGAGTTGTTCCTCATGACCAGTAATGCAGAAACGACGCGGCGATCGGATCCGATCATCACGGCCGCGCGGCTTGTCGGGGCAGTGTTCGTCCTCGTGGGCATTCTCGGGTTCATCCCGGGAGTCACCACGAACTTCAGCGACATGACTTTCGCCGGACATGAATCGGAGGCCGAGCTGCTCGGCATCTTCCAGGTGTCGATCCTGCACAACATCGTGCACCTGTTGTTCGGTGTGGTGGGCCTTGCTGCTGCCAGAAGCGCACTCAATGCGCGCAGGTACCTGATCGTCGGCGGCGTGATCTACCTGGTGCTCTGGCTGTACGGCCTCTTGATCGATCAGGACTCCGGTGCCAACTTCGTGCCGGTGAACAATGCCGACAACTGGCTGCACCTCGTGCTCGGAATCGGCATGGTGGCACTGGGCTTCGCCCTCGGGCGCCGCCGGTCGGCCGCAACCGACGTCTGATCCGCATGGTCGGCCCGTCGCGATCGCGCGACGGGCCCGACACGGCCAGCCGAGCAGGCTGCTCGAGACCTACCGACCCTCGGCGACGTAGGCGAGGCGACGGAGTGTCTCTGCGTTGCGTGCCGTGAGCACGACGTCCTGAGCGGGCCGGGGCAACAGCCGCGCCGGGCCGGCCACCGCGAGTTCGCGGATCTCCACGAGCGTGCCGCCGTCCTTGGGCACGAGATCGATCGTCACCTCGGCCTCGCCCAGCGGCCACCCGCGAGCCCGCAGCCGCAGCATCCGTTCTGGAACGCATTCCAGGCTCTCGGTGTTGTCGTCGATGACTGCGGGCCACACGCCCGCTGAGTGATGGAGCTTGGCTGCCGGGTTGCGGCCAGGCCGCGTCGACGGCCCGCATCCGGCTGGCACCGACGACCCAGGTGGGATAGAGCCAGCCGTCGGCAAGCACGGCCCAGACACTGCCGGGCGTGGCGTTGATCAGGCGGGTGTTCGAGCTCATCGGGTCGGTCCTTCTCTGGTCAGCCGTGGATGCTCCAGTGCGGGGCGGCCTCGCCACGATCCTCCCCTACGTCGCAGGCGCGGCATTCCCGATGCCACTGGCCACCGCGGCTCGCGTGAGACATGCACCGGCGATGGCAGGCAGGTGTTGATGGCGCGACATGTCCGGATCTGCGGCACTGCCGTGCATGTTTGGCAACGGGGCGCCGCCGCCCAGCAGCGATCCCGTGCGCTCGCAGGGCAGTCGGCGCCTACGTTTGCCCCATGGACTTCATGCGCAGCGTCGCGATCGCCGCGCCGCCGGAGCGGGTGTTCGCGGTGTTCAGCGACGTCGAGAAGTGGCCGCAATGGACACCGTCGATCACGTGGGTCCGTCTGCTCGACCCCGGCCCGCTGCGAGTGGGCAGCCGGGCGAGGATCCGCCAGCCGCGGTTGCCCGTAGCCCTCTGGACGGTCGTGGAGATCGTGCCCGACCACTACTTCGTCTGGGAGGCGAAGGGCCCGGGCGTGACCACGGTCGGATGGCATGTGGTGGAAGGCGACACCGGTTCAGGATCGGTTGCCACGTCCCGGCTCGAACAGAACGGTCCGGTCGGCCTTCTCATCGGCGTGCTGACGGCCGGGCTGACGAGGCGCTATCTCCGATGGGAGACCGACGGGCTGAAGGCCGAGTGCGAGAGTCAAGCTGGGCAGACTCCTCGCGGGCGGCACAACGGCAGCTGACCGCGGACGTTCCTGGTTGGCGCACGCCGCGTCAGATCTTGACGAACACCACCCGGTAGTTCTTCGGCATGCCGACGATCAGCTTCTTCTTCATCTCCGCCTTCGTCGCCTTGCGGGCGAGCAGTGCGAGGAAGATCCGCCAGAACAGCCACCGGTTCGGGAGCTTCTGCGACGCCATCCGTGCCTGGTAGGCGACGGTGCCGTAGTAGCCCTCGAGCCACTGGATGTTCTTCACCCGGAACCCCGTCTGCCCGGCCATCCGTTTCCACGCGAACTGGGTGAAGCGGTGGAAGTCATAGGGCTTCTCGTGCTCTGCAAAGAACAACGGCGCACTCAGCCACGCCTGCCCACCCGGCTTCAGGACCCGGTTCAGCTCGCGCAGCACCGCCAGCGGGTCGGGCACGTGCTCCATCACCTGGGTGCAGAGCACCAGGTCATAGGACGCATCCGCGACCGGGATCTCGGTCAGGTCGCAGACGTAGTCGAGTGGGGCGTACGCCTTGTTGCTGACCTGGCCGAAGTCCGCGGTCTCGTAGGTCACGTGGTCGAACAGCTTGCGGAAGGGGGCCTTGCCGGCGCCCGCGTCGAGCACCCGGAATTCCTTGGACTTCCCCTGGGCAGCCGCCCTGGCGGCGAACTGCCGCAGGCGGTAGCGGGACGGATTCGGCAGCCCGCGCAGGATGCGGGTCACCACCTTCTTTGCGACGCCCCCCCCGACCCGTGTCCTCAACGCTGGTGTGCCAGCCATCGGTTGATCCTCTCGGTGCTGGCTCGTGCGACGCTACGGGTTCTTGTGATCTGGTCACTGGTCACCGAGCGCGAGGCTACCCATTCGGGCGACGGCGCCGTCGGGCACCTGGACCCCCGACTTCAGCGCGACCAGGACGGCCGAAGCCCCGATGGTCAGCGAGGATGCCCCGCCGTTCTGTGACGATGCAGGCCTTACCCGCTGAGGTCGGACACCGCCACCAGGATGGTCGACGGGCCCAGGCGAGTCCGCCCGACGTCAGGTGTGTCGAAAAGCAGGGGCAGCAACCCCGGCTGATCTCCTCGGTGACCGGACCTAGGGTTCGATCGGACCGTGAACGCCGAGCGCTGCACCGCAATCCTCGCCAGGTCACGCGGTCTGGAAGGGATTAGCATGTCCTCTTCCACCGCTCCACGATCGGTCGGCCTGCGGACAAGACCACCCAGAGCAGGCTGATAACTCCAGCAGCCGCCAGAGATCCAGCAATGCCTTCCAGTGCGGAGGTTCGTACCGGATGTCGATCTCGCGGTTGGCGTCCTCGGGAGTCACCGTCAGCGTGAGCAGGTAGCCGTCCACGGGATCCGTGATGGTCGCGTTGCTCACCTGGTACCCGGGCCAGTCGATTCGGCTGAGGACGATTTCGCCGCCGCCGGCAGGGACCTTCCCCACACGGAGCCGAGCGGACTCGTCGTCGCGGGACACCTCGGACACTTCCAGTCCCTCGGTGGTCCAGACCACTCCGCCGGCAGTCGGGAGCGGCTTGTCGCGAACCCAGGTGACGCTCATCTGCCCGTCCTCGGCGATGTGCCAGCCATCCGGCGGATCCTCGGCCACCGACTCGGAGATGTCGGACTTCAGCAACACGATGCTGCTCACCGAGAGCAGGTCCACGCGGGGCAGGCCGGTGTGCGGTTCCGTCGACAGCAGGGTGTCGAGTGCGTCCTTGCAGGTGAGGCCCAGGTAGTCGATGCAGTAGCGCTTGGTGAAAGCGCGGTTCCCAGTATTGGCATGCACGTTGTTCATCTGCAGCCCGCTGACGTACCAGGAGTTCGCGATCAGCACGAGCGGCTTGGGCTTGGAGCCTGGCTCGACAACGCGGTCGACCCGGCCGACCATGAAGGTGTCGCCTACCGCCGCTGGGAGTTGCTCCTTGTAGGCGCTGATGTCGCCGGGCATGCCGCGGTCGACCGCATAGGTGTTCGGCTCGTAGTGATGCTGGACCCCGGTCACGACGACGGTCCACAGTCCGACGAAGGCTGCCGCCAACGCCGCGGATCGGCCGTGCGCAGTTCGGCCCTGGGCCATCTGCCCCGCCGTGCTCGGCGACGGTTGTCGAAGCAGCAACCACAAGACGATCAGCCCAACCGCGACAACGGCGGTGACGGCGGCCTGCTGGCGCCAGCGCTCCGGCATGTCGGTCGCGGAGATGTAACCCATGAGTGCGGTCACGGACAGGGCAAGGAGAAGGCGTTTGCCGGAAAGGTGACGGCAGCGGGCCCGGGCGAACGCGATGGCTCCGAACAGCACCGTGCACAGCACGACGTACGGCATCAGCCGCATGGGATACCGGAGCGGGCCCATGTGGCTCGGCGCGAACGCCCAGACGATCGCCACCAGCCAGACCAGCACCAGGCCGATCAGATCGCGGCTGGATCCGCGGAGCTTCCGCCAGTCGACAAAGACGAGGAACGGCAGCAGCCACGCGACGTAGAAGACAGGCACCACACCGGTGCCGTTGGTCGGCAGCATGCTGGTCAGCAGGTCACCGATCTCGGTGGTCCCCCTGCCGCCAGTGCGGATACCGCCCGCGGGCTTGGATGTCACCTCTGCGCTCAGGACGAACGGGAGGCGGACTGCGGCGGCCGGGAGCCCGATGAGCACCCCGAGGGCGAGGCCCTTGACGGCGGCGCGGAAGCGGCGGGCCAGCAGGGCGTCGATGACGCATGCGGCCACGACGACGGCCAGCATCACCGTGCCGAAGACGTACCCGATGGTGGCGAGGAGGCCCCCGGTCAGCAGCGCCCACAGCGGATTCCAGTTGTGGAAGAGGCAGCCGCGCATCGCCCACCACACGATCGGCAACATCCCCGAGACGATCAGCCCCGGGAACCAGGTGGGGGCGTCCAGGTACAGGGTGAAGCCGCACAGGGGGACGAGGACGCCGACGACGAACGCCAGCGGCGGCGGGCCACCGTAGGAGCGGGTCAGCAGGTAGGCACCGAGGGCCGCTACGCCCAGGAAGACCAGTTTCGCGACGGTCATGTAGACGATCGCGTTGCTCGCCATCGTCGCGCCGATGCCGATGATCATGACGATCGGGCTGAGCAGCCCGAAGTTTCCTTCGACGATGTGATTGCCACCGCGCCAGGCCCATGGCTCCATCAGCGGGTAGTGCCCCTGCCGGAGCTCTTCGCCGAGGTGGTAGTAGGCGCCGAAGTAGGCGATCTGGGTGTCGCCACGCCAGTAGTAGTGCGCGGTGAACAGCAGCGGAAGCAGGCCTGCGACGATGACCACGAGAACCGCTGCGGTGGCCCAGAGCCAGCCACGACGATCACGAACACCGACCGTGGCAGCTGCCTGTCGCTCGCCGTCGGGCGCGCGGTCACCGTCGATATCCATCAGGCTGACGCTATATTGACCGGCCCGAACAACCTGGAAGGCGACGGATTGTGGCTGAGCGGACGCACGGCGTGCGATCGGTGTTGTCGTTGCCCGCCGTGTACGAGTTGTTCCAGCAGATCGTCGGCTCGCCCAACGTGCGCCACGAATTCATCGACAATCACGTGCGGCCCCGCAAGGGCGACCGCCTGCTCGACATCGGCTGTGGGCCGGGCGACATCCTGAACTTCCTCCCCGAGGTCGCCTACACGGGCGTCGATCTGAACCCGCGCTACATCGAGTCGGCGAAGAAGAAGTACGGCGACCGGGGAACGTTCTCGGCAGCCAGCGTGGACGATCTCGATCCCGACCGTATGGGTGTCTTCGACATCGTCATCGCCAAGAGCCTGCTGCACCACATCGACGACACCCAGGCGAGCAGGCTGTTTGAAATGGTGACGCACATCCTGGCCCCGGGCGGGCGGTTCGTGACGCTCGACGCCGGCTACGCGGACGGGCAGTCGGCCCTCAGCCGGTTCGTGGTCGGAAAGGATCGTGGGGCCAATGTCCGGGCCGACAGTCACTACGTGGCCCTCGCCCGGGAGTGGTTCGACGAGGTGAGCGTGACTGTGCACCATCACCTGCTGCGCATGCCGTACACGCACGTCCTACTCGACTGCGCCGCGCCCAAGAGCGCCTGACGCCGGCCCGGCCGCCCCGGGGCTGGTCGCCATACAGGCAGTGACAACGCCCGGATGCCGACATGCAGGCACATTCCGGGCGCTCTACATCGTGCCGGTTGCCTGTCTGATGGCGGCCTCGAAAAGAATCTGCCGACCGATGTCGATATCGCCGCCCTGCGTTCGTGTAGCTGGTGAGGGCCGGACCGACCGGCCAGCACCCGAGGAGGACGATCATGACGCAGACGACAACCACGGTCCCGACCGAGGAGCAAGTGATGCCGTACTACCTGCTCAGCGTGATGCAGCCGGAGGGTGACCCGCCTTCGGACGAAGAACTCAGGCAGGTGATGGATCGGGTGGACGCCTACCACGCCGAGCTCAAGGAGGCCGGCGCCTGGGTGTTCTCCGGCGGCCTGCACTCCCCGTCGACGGCAACCGTGCTCACGGCCACTGCGGACGACGTGCTGGTCACCGACGGGCCGTTCCTCGAGGCGAAGGAGTACCTCGGCGGCCTCAGCATCATCAAGGCAGCGGACCTGGACGCTGCGCTGGAGTGGGGACGCAAGGCCGCGAAGGCCACGACCCTGCCGATCGAGGTGCGTCCCTTCTACTGGGAGCAGGTCTGACCTCCCGTACCCGGTCGGTTCTCTGAGGAGGGCGGAATGTCTTTGACGCCTGACCATTCCGCCCTCCACGGCGAGGCATGGCTGCAGGGCGACAGTCGGCCGGGCCATGGGAAGCGACGACATCGAGGCGGTGTTCCGGCAGCAGTACGGGCGTGCTGTCGCCGTGCTGATCCGTCAGCTCGGCGACATCACCGCCGCCGAGGACGCCGTGCAGGACGCCTTCGCCGAGGCGCTGCAGCGGTGGCCGTCCGCGGGAGTGCCGGCAAGTCCGGCCGGCTGGATCATCACCACCGCGCGCAACCGGGCGATCGACCGGCATCGCCGGGAGGCTTCCCGGGACCGACGCCAGGCGGAGGCAGTCATGCTGAACGCACCCGACCCGCGTGAGCCGGACGGTCCGGTGGACGACGACCGCCTCCGGCTGATCTTCACCTGCTGCCATCCTGCGCTCGCGCCGGCGTCCCGGGTGGCCCTCACCCTCCGCCTCCTCGGTGGACTCAGCACAGCCGAGATCGCGAGGGCCTTCCTCGTACCCGAACCGACGATGGCGCAGCGGCTGGTGCGGGCGAAGGGCAAGATCCGTGCTGCCCGGATCCCGTATCGCGTTCCCACGTTGACGGACCTGCCCGACCGACTGACGGCCGTCCTTGCGGTCGTGTACCTGATCTTCAATGAGGGCTACGCGGCGAGCAGCGGAAGCGCCCTGGTGCGTGACGAGCTCAGCGTGGAAGCGATCCGCCTCGGCCGCCTGGTGGTCGAGCTCCTCCCCGACGAGCCGGAGGCAGACGGCCTGCTGGCATTGATGATGCTCACCCAGGCACGCCGCCCGGCCCGCGTCGCTCTGGACGGTTCGTTCGTGGCACTCGCCGATCAGGACCGCCGGCTTTGGGATGCGACTCTGATCAGCGAGGGACAGGCGATCGTGCGGCGTTGCCTCGCGCGCAACCGCCCTGGTGCCTACCAGATCCAGGCGGCGATCGCCGCGGTGCACAGCGACGCCACCGACGTCGGCGATACCGACTGGCGGCAGATCGTCGCGCTGTACGACCAGTTGCTCGCGTTGGGATGGTCCGACGTCGTGGCACTGAACCGCGCCGTGGCCGTGGCCGAACTCGACGGTCCGCAGGTCGCCCTGTCGCTCGTCGAGGGCCTGGACCTGCCCGGCTACCACCTCTACCACTCCGTTCGGGCAGACCTGCTCCGGCGGGCGGACCGGCAGGACGAGGCGATCGCTGCGTACGCCAAGGCGCTGGAGCTCACGGGAAACGAACGAGAGCAGGAGTTTCTCCGGGGCCGGATACGTGCGGTCCGCGAGACGCGGCCCGGCTAGCGCGACGACAGCGCCGCCCCCATCGAGGCGCTCTGTCCGGCCGTGCATGATGTCGCGATGGCGACCTACTCAGTCAATCCGGATGCCGTGCTCCGGGCCCGCGCGCTCATCGACAAGAAGCAGTACGTGCTGAACAGCAATTGGGGTGAGGTCCAGCCCGACGCCGATGCTCAGAACGCCTATCTGGAAGCACATTCGTGGGAGGACTACGCGCTATGGCACCTCGGACTGACCGAGGGAGCCAACGACGAGACCAAGGCCAGGTATGCCTTTGGTTACGGCGACCTCCGCCGGGTGCACCGGACCGCGCTCATCGCGTGTGTGTACCGCGCCTCGGAGTGGCGGCACAAGGAGGTCGAGCTCGCGGCTCACGACCTGCTCCAGCACCTCGACCAGGTCTCCGGCTGACCGACCGATCACCCGTGACTGCTGCGGAGGTCGTCGAGACGGACCGTTCGCCCCTCCCGCACGGATTGCTCGATCGCACAGATGACCTCGGTGACGAGCACGCCCTGCTCGATGTCGGGACCCGTCTGCCTGCCGTCACGCAGGTTGAGCGCGAACTCCTGCGCCATCCACACCGGCGCACCGGTGAGTGCGCGGCCGATGGGTTCGCCGAGCGGCGACAGCGTCCGGGTGCGGTCGGTGACAAGGTCCAGACCCTGGCGAATCGGGCTGCCCGCAAGCGAACCCCTCGTCCCGATGAACTCGAACCGGAAGTCGACCATGGCCGATCCGGCGCTCGGCAGTGTCCACGCCGACGTCACCGACGAGGTGGTGCCGTCGGCGTAGGTGACCAGTGCGTGCACCACGTCGTCGGTGTCGATGCCACGCGCTGCCAGGTGACCTCTCGACGCAACGGCCACGACCGAGACCGGTGTGCTCTGCGCGAACCAGATCAGCAAGTCGATCGTGTGCGGCATCAGGAACCAGGCCGGTGACGACTGTGCGGCCCAGCTCAGCATCTCGGTGGGTACGAACCAGGTGTTGGACAGCGTGGCACTCGAGGTGATGTGTGCGCCTGCGTCGCCGGCAGCGATCGAACCGTGGGCGGTGCGCACGTGCGGATTCCAACGATTCTCGAAGCCCACCAGGCATTGGGCGCCTCCGGCTGAGACGGCGTCCCTCATGGCGTAGGCGTCGTCGAGGGAGGTTGCTAGTGGCTTCTCGATGAGCAGGTGCTTGCCGGCGGCGGCCGCTGCCACGGCAGCGTCCCGGTGCGCGAAGTCCGGAGTGGCCACGACGACGGCATCCGGATCGAACCGCGACAGCAACTCCTCGTGCGAGCCGACCACCGGAGTTCCGGCCACCGCGGCTGCAGCACGGGCGTCGGGCTCGGCGAACGCCACCACCTCCACCCCGGCGAGATTGCCCAAGGCGGCTGCGTACATCCGGCCGCGAAGGCCTGCGCCCACGATCCCGAACGTCAACATGCGTTTCCGCCCTCCCGATCAGAACAGCGTGAAGCCGCCGTCGACGGTGACGATCGACCCGGTCATGAAGCTCGAGGCATCGCTGGCCAGGAAGACCGCAACCCCGCCGAGCTCCTCGGGGTAACCGAACCGCTGCATCGGTGCCGGATCCACGCACCAGGGCTTGAACCTGGGCTGGTCGACCGGTGACATCTCGGTGAGGAAGTAGCCAGGGGCGATCGCGTTGACCCTGATCCCCAGCGGAGCCCACTCGGCGGCCAGTGCCTTGGTCAACTGATGCACCGCGGCCTTGGAGGTGAGGTAGGCGGGCTGCCACCTTGGTCGATTGACGATGAACGCAGACATCGAGCCCACGTTGACGATGGTCCCTGTTCTGCGCTCGGCCATCTGGCGCCCCACCGCCCGGCTGCAGTGCCAGACCCCGTCGACGTTCGTGCGCAGGATGGTGGACCAGGTCTCTTCATCGGCCTCGAGCGCAGCGTGTTCCGCGGAGACACCGGCGTTGTTGAGCAGCACGTCGATGGGTCCGAGGCGTTCGGTGGCTGTCGCGACCGCCTTCTCCACCGAGTCGACCTCCGTGACCTCCAGGGACACGCCGGTTGCCGTGATTCCCAACGCCTGCAGCTCTTCCGCAGCGCGCACGGCGTCTGCCTCGTCGCGAGCCGTCACGGCGACCGCTGCACCGGCTTCGCCGTATGCCTGCGCCATCGCCCGACCGAGACCGCGATTACCGCCGGTGACGAAGGCGACCTTGCCGGCGAGGGAGAACTTGTCGAGGACGGACACAGGGGCCACTTCCGATCAGCGCGACAGCGAACGGGGATTCCGGGCGCAGCACCAGATGATCGACTCCGGAGCCGTGCACCTCTTCGGGAGTGTGCCCTGCCAGTGCTCCGACGAGGACACGGGGTCGGCAGTTCTCACCTGCCAGACCATTGCGCGTCGTGAGCACAGCACCGACCATCTGGACATGCCCCTCGACGGCTACGGCGCACTCGCTGCTCGCGCACTCGGCGTGGCGCGGGAGGACGGCACCGCCAAGCCGCACTACCAGGTCCATCTCGTCGACGACACCGGTCTCAACTGGCGCATCGCGGTCAACGTCGAGTCGCAGGTCGCACCCTCGGAACTGCTGTACCTCGTCGTGGAGGACTTCCTGCACCCGGTGACAGCGCAGATCGAGTCCCTCGGCTCAGGCTGGCACGCACTCGAACCGGGCACGGACGGACCGCACCTGGACTACATCCGCGGGAACCTCTTCGACCGCGCCAGGTTGCGCCTCCTGCCGCCGGCGCTGGCGGGTCCCGACAACGACCTCGCCGACCTGTTGGACGGCTGGCTGCACCGTGCCGTCGCCGATCCGGCGGTGACGGTCTACGCCTTCGGCCAGCGCTTCGGCCCCGCGGCCGGCGTCACCGACGCGGTGTTCGGCTTCAGCCCCTCCAACGGCGTGCACGACATCCACATGAACCAGGGCAACGCGGGACGGTTCGCCGCGGACAACGGCGTGCGCCAGGACGGGGCACTGCTCCTGCACTTCCCGGCCCCATCGCGTTGGGTGGCGATCTTTCTCGCCTTCCAGAGCCAGTCGTTCCACACCGACGATGTGACCGGCCACTCGCTCGAGGAGCCGGCAGCCCCGGCGGCGATTCGCATCATCGCGGCGATGGTGAACCCGGTCGGTCCAACGCCCGAGGTGGAGAGCGTGTTGCTGCTCAACACCTCCCCGGCGCCGGTCGACCTGACCGGGTGGCGGATCGCCGACCGCGCTCGCCACACCTGCCCGGTGCCGGGCGGACCACTGGGTGCGGGCGAGACGCGGCGCGTACCGGTCGCCGGGTCCGTCGTGCTCGGTAACGGCGGCGGCACGGTGACCCTGCTCGATGACGGTGGGCAGAAGGTGGACGGCGTGGCCTACACGGCAGCCGACGCGGCCAAGGAAGGCTGGACCGTGACGTTCTGAGGGGAGGGCTGCTGCGGAGTCCGTCGTGCCGGCTACGCGGGCAGGCCGACCAGATCGGCCGACCGGTTCCACAACTCCGCCGCAACCACCGGGTCGTCGGCCTGCGGGTGCGTCTGCGCCGGGCTGCGATCGGCGTAGTAGCCACCTGACCTCCAGTCCACCTTCGGCGTACTCGTTGCCAGCCACACCATCGTGTCGGCGCCGCTCTCGGGAGAGCGCATGAGCAGCCGCACCGGAGATGCCAGGACAACGCGCACGAGCCGCGTGCTGCTCGACCCGAAGCGGGATCTGACCAGGCCGGGATGGAATGACGCTGCGGTGACGCCGTCACGGTCCCCACCGGTTGGCCAGCTCACGGGCGAACACCACGTTGGCGAGCTTGCTGCGGGCGTAGGCGCGCAGTGGCGTGTAGTCCTTCTCGTTCTCCAGGTCGTCGAGGTCGAGTACCGCCCGTGACCCGCTGCCGGCCGCGCTCGCGGTGACGATGACCCGCCCACCGGCCGCCACCAGCGGATCGCGCAACAGCCGGGTGAGCAGGTACGGACCCAGGTGGTTGACCTGCATCGTGAGCTCGTGGCCGTCGCCGGTGACCGTGCGCCGGCCGGCGATGAGACCCGCGTTGTCCACGAGAACGTCGATGCGCTCGTGGGTCGCGGTGAGCTCGGCTGCGAGCTCACGGACCTGGCCGAGGTCGGCGAAGTCCACCGTGTGGTGCCGGACCGGACTGCCCGCGGCTGCGCCGACCGACGCAGCCACCGCCCGGGTCTTGGCCGGTGAGCGGCCGACGACGACCACCTGATCGCCGGTCCTGGCTAGCGCGAGGGCAGCCGCTTCGCCGACGCCGTCGCTGGCACCGGTGACGACCACGACGCGGCTGCCCGCCGCAGGCGAATCGGGGTGGGTCACGGTGCCTCCTAACCGGATTGTTAGGACGTTACTCTCGAAACGGACGGAGCCTTCCGGCCAAGTGGCGGGCGTTCCACAACCGGCGCCGGCACGGCTGGGCGGTTCCACTCGAGGCGTTACGGTCGGGTGCTCACCGAGATCGGACGAACGGAGACGAGCGCGCCCATGTCCCTGCCCGGCAAATCTACGGCGGCCCTGTCCGTGCGCCGGTCGCCCAATCCGTGGTCGGGCGCGACCATCTTCAGCGTCGTGGTCACCGCGCTGATGTTCGCGGGAATGGTCACGGCCTTCGCCACGGGTCACCGCGGCCTGTCGCTCGCGCCCGCCGCGGTGACCCCTTCGGGATCGGCTTGTCGATCTACACCAACACCAGGCGCAGCAATCCCGAGACGCTCCTGATCACCGGTGACACCCTCGAGACATCGGTCACGCCGAGCGTGGCTGGCCCTGCTCCGGCCGAAGAGCCAGGTGTACTGGACGGACGTCACCGGGATCGCGGTCGTGACGTGGCACAAGCTGTGGAGAACCGGATGACGGGTTTCGGCGCCGCCAGCCACGGGGTTCACGTTGTCGGGCCGCCGTGCGAAGCTCCGGTGGTGACACCTGACGACGTCGCTCGCCTGCGCCGATCGCGCGACACCATGGACCGGGACTACGCGCAACCGCTCGATGTCGCTGCCCTGGCGAGGGACGCCCTGATGTCACCCGGGCACTTCGCGCGGAGCTTCCGCGCGGTCTTCGGCGAGACGCCGTACAGCTACCTGATGACCAGGCGCATCGAACGGGCGAAGGCGTTGCTCCGCCGTGGTGACCTCAGCGTCACCGAAGTCTGCCTGGCCGTGGGTGCGACGTCGTTGGGCTCGTTCAGTGCGCGGTTCAGTGAGCTCGTCGGGGAGTCACCGAGTGCCTACCGGGCGCGCGACCATGCTGCCGCCGCCGCGATCCCCGCATGCATGGCCAAGGTCTACGCCAGGCCGGTCAGAAGTCGTGACCTCGGTCGCGAGAAATCGGTCAGGATCGGAGAAGCGGAGAAGGCGGCCGACTCGTAGCTTGTCCGCCATGGATCTCACTGTTTCGCACTGCTTCCTCTACGCCAGCGACCAGGACCGAAGCCTCGAGTTCTATCGAGACGTGCTGGGCTTCCAGGTCACCAACGATGTCCAGTTCGAGCAGATGCGCTGGCTCTCACTGGCCCCTCCCGCCCAACCGGGCTTGGAGATCGTGCTCGAGACGCCGAACGCCAACCCCAACATCTCTGCGACCGACGTGGCCGCGATGGAGGACCTGCTCGCCAAGGGCTACCTCAACGCGGTCATCTTCAGGACCGCCGACTGCGACGCCCAGTTCGAGCACGTGTCCGCGTCGGGAGCAGAGGTGATCCAGGAGCCGATCGACCAGCCCTACGGGGTGCGCGACTGCGCCTTCCGCGACCCGGCCGGCAACCAGGTGCGGTTCAGCCAGCTGCTCGCCGAGGGGTGATCGCGCCCACGACACATGCAGCAGGGCCGAACTGGTGGTGCGGATATGCCGATGTGTCCGGATTCGCCTGCCTGTGTTGCATGTTTGGCGTCGGGTTGAGTGATCGGCAGACGTCGCACGGTCAGCCGAAGCCGTGCTCGGCGAGGGCGGGCACGAGTTCGCGCTCCTCGTAGGCCAGGTGCGACAACAGGGTGTCGGTGAGCAGATCGACCTGCTCGCGCAGATCGTCGAGCACGGTCCTGCCGGCAGTGCCGTACCCGTCGGTCTCGACCAGGCCGACCAGGGCCAGGTCGAGTCGGTCGAGGACGTCGGCGATCACCTCGTGTTCCTCGTGCAGGCGGTCGAGAACCGGCGCCAGCGCGGGATCGCGGCGGCGGAGGTGCGGGAACACGCTGCGGTCCTCGAGCGTGTGGTGGCCGGTGACGATGCGGCAATAGGACTGGCAGAACGCGCCGAGCGTCCAGTTGTTCTGCCGCATCGCCATGGTGTTGATGGTCGACCGCGCGGCGCCGACGCTGAGGTGCCCGGTGGCCACCTGCCCGAGCACCGACCGCACCTGCTCCAGTTCGGCCCGCAGCGCGTCGTGGATGTCGACCAGGTGCTGAGCCGCCGCCGGCGAACGGCCCGCTGACTCGTCGCTGCCTGGCGGTCGACCGTCGGCCGGGTGGACTCGTCCCACAGCGTCTTGTCGCTCAGCCGGATGCCGTCGTCCGGTGTCGGCCGGACGCGCGCCGCCGCTCGTTCTGGTGCTGGAATCCCTAACCACCGCTGGTGATTCTGCTCCGATCGCTCAGTCCGCCCAGACGCTCGGCGGCCACCTGTTCCCGGACCAGCGGCGCGACCTCGCCGGCGAACTGCCGGACGTCGTCGGGGCTGTCGGTTCCGAGGATGAACACGCTCATCCCTGTCTCGAGGGCGAGGCCGGTGAGCTGCTCGGCCCAGTCGCGGGCTCTGCCCTGCAACAGGCCAGAACCCGAACCGAACTGCCCGGAGATGTTGTAGATGCCCCGCACTGCTTGAGGAGTCCGGCCGCTCGCCATCGCGGCCTCGTCGATCTGGGCCCGCAGGCCAGGTAGGGCCGCAGGCTCCGCGTAGCCCATGCTCGGCACCCAGGCGTCGGCCAGTTCACCGGTGACGCGCAGCATCCGCGGCTTGTAGGCGCCGAGCCAGATCGGGATGTCGTGGGCCGGCTTCGGACCCGCGTGCAGTCCCTTCACCTGGTAGTGCTCGCCGGTGTAGGTGAGCGAGCCGCCGCGCCACATGCCCCGGATGATCGCGATCGCCTCGATCAGTGCATCGACGGCCTGCTTGGGGCTTCGCTTCGGTCCGCCGGCCGCAACAATGGCGTCCCAGAAGGCTCCTGCGCCGAGCCCGAGTTCCACCCGGCCGCCGGTGACCAGGTCGAGAGTCGCCGCCGCCTTGGCAAGGACCACCGGCGGACGCAGCGGCAGGCTCGTGACATTGGGGCTCACGCGCAGCGCGGTGGTGCGGGCGCCGATCACCGAGAGCAGCGTCCAGGTGTCGAGGAACCTGGACTGGTACGGGTGGTCCTGCACCGACACCAGGTCGAGGCCGGACACCTCAGCAAGCGCGGCCAGGTCCAGGACGCCCTGCACGTCGTGTGCCGAAGGGGTCGGGAACAGGCCGAACTCGATGTCGTGGCCGTAGTCGGGCATCGGTCTCCGAGGTCAGGTGGCGGTCTGCGGTCGGTCCATTGTGAGCCGGGGTTCGAGACGGCAGTCCGACCCCTTCGATCCGTGGATGCCCGCTCGTCACCACGCATGCAAACCAGCCCGTCCGCGCGCCCAGATGGGCGGACATGTCCGACATCGGGCCCTCGGCTGCATGTCTCGCGACCGGCCGTGACAGCCGGGCAGCGCGCCGCCGTGGCCCGGCCGTCGGCCCGCCGCCGTCACCACACATGCAAACCAGCCCGTCCGCGCGCCCAGATGGGCGGACATGTCCGACATCGGGCCCGCTGCTGCATGTTTCGCGACCGGCCGCGCGCGAAGGTCAGGTCCGCCAGCGGTGGCCGGGCTCGTCCGGCTCGTCGTCTCGCGGTGTCGGCGCCTGCTCGGGCGGTGGGGTCATCTCGGCTCGAAGGCCGAGCAGGCGGATCTCGCGTCCGGGCTCGAACTTGCGGGTCAGGTCGAGAGCGGCCCCGGCCAGCACGGCCAGATCGCTCGTCGGCTCGGGAAGCTTGCGGCTGAAGGTCTTGGTGAAGAACGGCGCGTAGCGCACCTTGAGCGTCAGCCGCATCACCGGCCTGCCTTCGCGGAGCACGTCGTCGAGCACCTGCTCCGCCAGTCGCCGGATCGCGTCCTCGACCTCCGCCGGTTCCTTGAGGTTCTGCTGGTAGGTCGTCTCCCGGCTGTGGCCGCGGGCGACCCATGGCGTGTCGTCGACCGTGGCGGAGCCGATCCCCCGGCCCAACTGTCGGTACCACGGACCCATCTGCGGCCCGAACTCACCGACGACCACCTGCTCCTCACACCGGGCGAGCTCGGCGATCGTGTGGATCCCGTGACCCGCGAGCCGCTTCGACACCTTCGACCCCACACCCCAGAGGTCGATCGTCGGCCGCTCGCCCATGACCGGCATCCAGTTCGCGGCCGTCAGCCGGTAGACACCGCGGGGTTTGCCGAAGCTGGTCGCGATCTTGGCGCGGATCTTGTTGTCACCGATGCCGATCGAGCAGTGCAGCCGGGTGGCATCGAGCACGGCAGCCTGAGTCCGTGCGGCGAACGCCTCGGGGTCGTCGGTGGAGACGCCGAGGAAGGCCTCGTCCCAGCCGAGCACCTCCACGACGGCGCCGGTCGAACGGAGGGCGTCCATCACCCGGGCGGACGCCTCGTTGTAGGCCGGCGCATCGACCGGCAGGATGACCGCCGTCGGCGCCTTTCTCGCCGCGAGTCGCAGGGGCATGCCCGATCCGACGCCGAATTCCCTTGCCTCGTAGGAGGCCGTGGAGACGACGGCCCGTTCCGTCGGGTCGCCTCGCCCGCCGACGATCAGCGGGAGGCCGGCCAGCTCGGGACGCCGCAGCACCTCCACTGCGGCGATGAACTGGTCGAGGTCCACATGCAGTACCCACGACTGCACGGGTGCGCGCGACACCTCCGCCGGCCCGGTCACGGGCCGAGTCTGGCCCATGCCCTGCCGCCGCGACAGCGCAGCGGTGGACTAGCCGCCTGCCCGCACGACCGCCCTGCTCCGGATGGTGTGACTCAGGGAAGGACGAGCCACAGCCTGCCGTCGAGGAGCTCGCGGGCGGCATCGAGATGCCCGGCGTGGCAGGCGGTCTCCGCGATCACGTGCAGGAGGATCTCCCGCACGTTCTCCACATGCCAGCCCTCGAACAGATCCTCCGACCACCATGCCGGCTTCGCCTCGACCGACGTGCGGGCCACGATGGCGTCGGCCAGCTCGATCTCCCGCCGATAGGTGGCCAGGACCTCGGCGGCCGGGATGGCATCGTCGACCTGCCAGCCGTCCGAGGTCGCCGTCAAGACCCCTTCGACGGCCTCAGGCTCACCCGCGACGACGGCGCGGAACCAGAACCGCTCGACGTCGACGCTCAGGTGGTTGACGAGCCCGACCGGGGTCCACCCGGACGGCAGCGCCGGCCGGCGCAGCGCCTCCTCGTCAAGCCCCTCGAGGATGCCCAACACGTGGCGGCGCTGTGCCTGCAGGTAGTCGAGGAGCATCGAGCGCTCCGCTTCGGTCGTGCTCATGGGTTCTCCTGGTTGCCGAAGGTCAGAGGGCAGATTGGTCGTGGATCGGCGGGCGGACGGGTCAGGCGGCGATCTCCCAGATGTGGCCGCCCGGGTCACGGAAGCTGGCCGTGCGGATGCCCCACGGCCGGTCCATCGGCCCGTTCAGCAGCTCGACTCCGCGATCGGCCAACCGCGCGCAGACGGCGTCGACGTCGTCGACCTCGATCGTGAACACGACGCGGGACCCTGCCTCGGCAGCCGCGACGAGGCGCCGGGTCGATCAGCTCGGGTGCTGACGACGCGATCAGCAGGTTGACGACCGTTCCGCCGAAGGCGAAGACGCAGGAGGTCTCGCCCTCGAAGACCACCGGCGTCTCGAACACCCGCTGGTAGAAGCCCTTGGCCGCCTCGAGATCGTCGACCACCAGCGTGATGGCCTTGATGGCGTTCGCCCAGGCGTTGGCGTCGGTTTGGGCCTGCGTCACGGAGCGCTCCTTGGTGGTCGTCGGCGGGGTGCGAGAGCGAAGCATGCCTTCGACCGCCCGATTCCCTGAAAACGTGCGGCTGGTGGACCGATCGGCGCTCCGGCTGGCGGGTTTCGTCAACGCGCCGCCACTTTCAGGGGCCGCCCGTGGAACGACCGGCGGGGGCTGGTTCCTACCCGCTGGCCATGTCCACGAAGCGGGAGTAGTGGCCCTGGAAGATCGTGGTGACCGTGGAGAGCGGTCCGTTGCGGTGCTTGGCGACGATGAAGTCGGCCTCGCCGGGTCGGGTGGACTCGCGCTCGTAGACGTCCTCGCGGTGCAGCAGGATCACCATGTCGGCGTCCTGTTCGATCGCGCCGGACTCGCGCAGGTCCGACAGCTGGGGCTTCTTGTCGTTGCGCTGCTCAGATCCCCGGTTCAACTGGCTGAGGGCGACCACCGGGACCTCGAGCTCCTTGGCCAGCAGCTTCATCGAGCGGCTGAACTCCGCGACCTCCTGCTGCCTGCTCTCCACCTTCTTGCCCGAGGTCATCAGCTGCAGGTAGTCGACGATCACCAGCTTGAGGTTGTTGCGCTGCTTCAGCCGACGGCACTTCGCCCGGATCTCGGTCATCGACAGGTTAGGGCTGTCGTCGATGTACAGCGGCGCCTCGCTGACGTCGCCCATCTTGCGCGACAGCTTCACCCAGTCCTCGTCGTGCATCGACCCCTGGCGCATGTTCTGCAAGGCCACCCTGGACTCCGCCGACAGCAGCTTCATGGTGATCTCGGTGCGACCCATCTCCAGGGAGAAGATCACCGTCGGCAGGTTGTGGTGGATGGCGGCCGTCCGGGCGAAGTCGAGCCCGAGCGTCGACTTACCGATTCCGGGGCGGGCGGCGATGACGATCAGCTGCCCGGGGTGCAGGCCCGTGGTGAGCCGGTCGAGGTCGGCGAACCCGGTAGGGACGCCGATGAGCTTGCCGTCGCGCGTACTGGCCGCCTCGATCTCGTCCAGCGTGGCCTCGAGCAGTTCCGACAGCGGCGCATAGTCCTCCGAGGCCCGCCGTTCGGTGACCCCGTAGATCTCCGCCTGGGCCGCGTCGACGATCTGGTCGACCTCACCTTCGGCGCCGTAGCCCAGCTGAAGGATGCGGGTGCCGGCGTCGACCAGCCGGCGCAGGATCGCCTTCTCCCGCACGATCTCTGCGTAGTAGGCGGCGTTGGCTGCACTGGGGACCGACGCGATCAGCGTGTGCAGGTAGGGGGCTCCACCGGTACGACCCAGCTCGCCCTGCTTGCCGAGTTCGGCTGCCACCGTGACCGCATCTGCCGGCTCGCCCCGCCCGTACAGGTCGAGGATCGCGTCGTGGATGGTCTCGTGCGCCGGCCGGTAGTAGTCGGCGCCCTTGACGTACTCGACGACGTCGGCGATCGCGTCCTTGCTCAGCAGCATCGAGCCGAGGACGCACTGCTCGGCGGCCATGTCCTGCGGCGGCAGCCGGTCGCCTCGCGAGTCTGCCCGGGCGGTCGGAATCTCGGTGATGCTCATGAGTTACGGCTCACTGGTTCCGCCCTCCCCGTTCCCCGCGCTCATACCGCCCGCATCCCCGTCGAGACCCACATCCGCCGACAAAGCTTGCCGGCACGAGCAGGTCTCGGTCGTACGTCTGTTCTATCTGGGCCCACCGACAATCCGTACCCACCGCCCGCGCAGGCACGAAAGGCCGCGGCACCGTCGGTTGGAACGGCGCCGTACGTGAACTGCGACTGCCCCCTTGAGCGCCCGGATGACCGAGGGAGGATCACGGTTGGCAGCGCTCGACGGGTGAAGCTACCGCCGGACTCCGGGCTTACGCGAGTGTCGGCAACCCGCCCCCTGTGGTCTCCCTGTGCACAACTGGCGATCCTGTCCACAACGTGGGGACAAACCTGTGCACAAGACCGAATCAGCCTGTTGGCCCGGGCACTGTGACCTGCACGAACACCGTCCACCGGTTGTGGGCGACGAGATTTCTGCCGGGTGTCCAACAGGTGAACAGCTGTGAACTCTCAGCCGTCGGCGAGTCACCGATCAGTTTCCAAGAAGCTTTGGCCCCGGCCGCTCCCTAGCATGAGTTCCGCCCCACCCAGCCGGCAGCGAAGGAAGCCTCCAGTGAACGACGCGCAGAAGTCAGAGAAGAGCTACGAAGGATTCACCGCCGAAGAGCGCGACGCGATGAAGGAGCGCGCGAAGGAACTGAAGGCGGCCGCGCGCCGCGGCTCGCGCGGCAAGGGCGTGGACAACGAGGCCGCGGTTCTTGCCAAGATCGCCGAGCTGCCGGAGCCTGATCGCGCGATGGCGGAACGGGTCCACGCCGTCATCACCGCCAGTGCACCGGCCCTGTCACCGAAGCTCTGGTACGGGATGCCTGGCTATGCCAAGGACGGCAAGGTCGTCTGCTTCTTCCAGAGCGCACAGAAGTTCAAGTCCAGGTACGCGACGCTCGGCTTCAACGACACGGCGACCCTCGACGACGGCACCATGTGGCCGACCGCGTTCGCCCTCACGGAGTTGACGGCAGCCGACGAGGCACGGATCGGCGCGCTGGTGAAACAAGCGGTGAGCTGACGCCGCAAGCGGGTTGTCGGACCCGAGCCAGGGGAGCGGCTCAGGTCACCACGATCCGCCACCGCCGCCGCCACCACCACCGCCGACGGAGCCGCCGGACCCGCCGGACGACGACGACATGCTGCTCGACATCGCCGAGGAGAACGACGAGAACGAGCTGTCGAACGAGTGCGACGTCCCGGCCATCCACAGGATCGGCATCGACATGCCGGAGTTCTGCGCCTCCTGCAGCACGGGCTCGAACGTGCGCACCCACACCTCCGTCAGCCCGAACACCACCGCATAGGGCAGGTAGCGGTGGAAGATGTTCAGCCGCTCCTCCGCCTTGATCTGGTCGAGGTCTGCTGTCTGCAGGTACCGCTGGAACGCGTTGGACTCGGCGAGAACGGCGCTACCGGCACCGGTCCGGGCGGTCATGAACTGGGCGAAGACGATCATCACGATCGCCGCGATCGCCAGGCCGACGCCAATGGAGGCGAAGCCGCCGCGCAGGCCCAGCACGAACAGCACCGCGCCGACGACGAGGACCGCCGCGCCGACCACGGTCATCGGCGCCCGTGCGGCACCGGGCATGCGGACGAACCACTCGCGGGAGCGCACGGACTCGCGAACCCCCTTCGCGTGCTCGGCCGCGACCGCGGACAGGTCGGTCTTCCCCTTCTCCATCGTCAGCTCGCCGCCATCGCCCTTCTCGGCGAGACCGTCGAGCAGGCCGGTCTCCCACGACGTGGCGTCGGCGGGAGTCCGGCCGTCGAACACCAGGCGCCAGTCCTTCTCCCGCTTCTCCGTGCCCTGCGCGATGTGCAGGGCGCCCCGGTTCGCCAGATCGATGAGCGTCGCCGTCATCCCCGCGCTGCCGGACGTCTCCTTCTTGAGCATCTCCAGCTCCGCCGGCCGGACCCCCTGGGGTGGGGTGAACTGCACCGACGTCACCCCGCCGGTGCCGGCGATGACCTCCGTAGCCTCCTGACCGGGCGCCGGCTGCAGGCCGGGGATCTGCCCGGCGAAGACCCGGTCCCGGCCGTGGCGGTGCCAGTGCACGACCGCTATCGCCGATCCGACGACCGCGGCGAGCAGCCCGAGCACGGGAGCCCACCAGTGACCGGCCATCGCCCACTCGAAGGTCACCCGGTGCTCCAGGATCGGGCCGACGTTCTGGACGACACCCTGCGGGTACATGTAGTCGAGCGAGACGCCCTGGCGCGGTTCCACTCCGGTGACGGTGAACGAAGGCTCGTCGCCGGGACAGGCGCGCCCTGCGCCCGTCGGGCCATACCTGCAGGTCGTGTCCTCCGGTGCCAGGGCACCGGCGCCCAAGGCCACCGTCACCTTGTCCATCGGCACGTCCCAGAACGCGCCGGTCGCGTTCCAGCTCAAGACGGTCTTGCCGCCCTGGTCGAGAAAGCCGCCCTTGACGGTGTAGGCGAGTTCGTACACGTGCGAGCCGGTGATCTCTTCGTCCTCGTCGCCCACGCGGACGCCGAAGTTGCCGTTGTCTCGCTCTTCCGCGACCTCGGCCTTCTCGCCGTCCTGGGTCACGCTGAGGTCGCTCAGCTTCCACACCCGGTTGTAGTCGCGATCGGCCGGCCAGTCCGACTGCACCGGTATGACGCGGTAGATGCCGTGACGCTTGAACGGTCCGAAGTCGTAGGTGATCACCTCACGGACGCGGAGGTCACCGTTGCGCTGCGGCGTGAGTTCCACCCGGTAGTCGGTGATGCGCCCGTCCTCGACGGCTGCCGACCCCGGTGTTGCCAGGACCACCATCGCCAGCAGGGCCGCGACCAGCACCGTGGTCAGCTGGCGGATTCGACTCTTCTGCACCGACTCTCCCCCTCGAGAACTCGCCGTCTCAGCGGTCAGCTGTCAACCCGACACGGTTCGCCGGCCGCCTTCCTCCGACGGGAACGACTGGCACCCGCAATTGCGGCGAGGCACTCTCACCACGACCCACCACCGCCGCCACCGCCGCCACCACCGACCGAGGAGAAGCTGCCTCCCCCGGCTGACGACGACGACTGGACGCTCATGCTGCCAGCAAGGCCGGAGGTGAAGCTCGAGAAGGAGTTGTCGAACGACATCGAGGCGCCGGCCAGCCACACGACCGGCAGCGTCGAACTCGCCCCGGTCTCGGCCGCCTCGGCCAGCGCGGGCTGGAAGGTGCGGACCCAACGGTCGGTGAGCCCGAGCACGACGGCGAACGGCAGGTATCGGTGGAACACCGCGAGCCGCTCGTCGGCCTTGATGTGCTCGAGCTCCGCTGTCTCGACGAAACGCTGGAAGGCGCGGCACTCCGCCAGCACGGCGCTCCCCAGCGCCGACCGGGCCGGCATCTTGCGCCCGAAGAGCAGCATCGCCAGGCCGGCGACGAAAAGCCCGACGACCAACGCCCCGATCGCGAACACGATGGCGGGGATGATCCCGGCTACCGACAGCCCGATCGCCACGATGCCCCAGCGGCTCATGGGCATCAGATGCTCGTCCGGCGGGACGGTGAACCATCCCTTCTTGGTTGCCGACCTGAGCGCGGCCGTTCGGTGCGCGGCGGCGACGGTGGCGAAGGAGTACCGCACCTCGCTCAGCTGGACCGCGTTGTCCTCGCCCGCCTTGCGGGAAATGCCGTTGTAGAGGTGCCGCTCCCACTTCTCCATGTCGGCCGGTGGCTTGTCCGCGAACTCGAGTCGCCAGTCGCCTTGCCGGCCGCCCTCGACCTGCCGGATCGTCAAGGCACCCCGCTGCGCGAGATCGAGCAAGGTGGCGGTGACGCCGGCATTCGTGGCCTTCTCCGTCACCAGGACCTCGAGTTCGGCCGGGCGTGCGTCGGCGGGTGGGGTGAACTGCACCGAGGTCTCACCGGGCCGCCTGCCGACCACCACACCGGCCGACTGGCCACCAGCGGGAACGAGGCCGGGGATCTGGCCCTCGTAGCTCTCGTCGCGACCGTGCCGCCACCAGCTCAGGAAGGCGAAAGCGAGCCCGCCGAGCCCGATCAATGCGCCCAGCGCGACCGCCCAGCCGCGGCCGAAGAGGACCCACGACGGCGTGAGCCGGTGCTCGAGGATCGGTTCGGTGGCGGCGATGCTGCCGAGCGGGAACGCGTAGCCGACAGTCATGCCCTGGTACTGCTGCACGTTCGCGGCCGTGTAGCGCGTCCCCGACGTCGCGCACGGCTTGTTGCCACCGACAGTTCCGTAGACGCAGGCCAGCGCCGACCCGGCAACACCGGCCGGATCCAGCGAGACGACCGCCGACTCGATCGGGACCGGCCACGACGTCCCGATCGCGTTCCACGCGAGCTCGATGCGACCGTTGCGGACGAGGTAGGCGCCTTCGATGGAATACCTGAAGTCGTAGGTGTGAACGCCCTTCACCTTCGTGTCGGAGTCCCCGACCCGAACCGCCAGGTCGCCGCCCTCGGACTTGGTGTCGAACTCGGCCTCGGCCCCGTCCTGGCTCACAGTGAGGTCGTCGAGCTCCCAGACCCGGTGGTAGTCGCGGTCCCAGGACGTGCGCAGCGGGATGATCCGATAGATGCCGTGCTTGTTGGTCGCGCCGGCGGTGAAGTCGTAGACGATCTTCTCGTGCACCAGCAGCCGCCCGTCCGACTGCGGGTTGAGCGTCACGTGGTAGTCGGTGATCGCCTCTCCCGCCCCGCCCCTGGCAGCTCCCGAAGCTGACCCGTCCATGGGTGACCTGCCGGTGACCAGCGGGAGAAGACTGACCGCCACCAAGAGGACGACCAGCGTTCCGCAGGCCGCGCGGGTGTGCGGTCGCGTCGGGCGAGCCGGCGCGGGAGCGGTCATGTTGGGAGGCTATCCGGGCGATCCCGAGCCTCCGGGACGGCAGTGGCGGGGCCGGCGCCGCTGCTGCGCTGAGGGGATCAGCGCAACTGCCGGCCGTGGTGCGACTGCCTGCTCCAGTGCGACGCTCACATCCGCACCCGAGCACGACGATTGGATACTCACGCGTGCCAGCCGTTGGTGACCGGGCTCCAACGCCGTCTCGGCAGATCGGTGCCCTGGCCGTTCCCGCCTTCGCGACCCTGATCGCGGAGCCGCTGTTCCTGCTGGTCGACTCGGCGATCGTCGGACACCTCGGCGTCGATGAGCTCGCGGCCCTCGGCATCGCCGGAGCCGTGCTCAGCACTGTCGTCGGCCTCTCCATCTTTCTTGCCTACGGCACGACCGCGGCCGTGGCGCGACGGGTCGGCGCTGGCGATGCCGGCGGCGCCGCCCGCTACGGGGTCGACGGCTGCTGGCTCGCCCTGGCGGTGGGTGCGGTGGCCGTCGTGATCCTGGTGGCGGGTGCGTCCCAGCTGGTGGGTGCCTTCGACGCCACCGAAACAGTGGCCGACCTTGCGGCGGGCTACCTGCGGATCGCGGCGTTCGGCCTCCCGGCGCTACTCGTCGGCATGGCGGCGACCGGGATGCTCCGAGGGGTCGCGGATACCAAGACACCGCTGGCCATCGCGGTCGCCATGCAGTCGGCCAACGCCGTGCTGAACCTGGTCCTCGTCTACGGCATCGGCAGCTGGGACGGCCTCGGGCTCAACGGCTCTGCGGTGGGCACGGCTCTCGCACAGTGGCTGGCAGGTCTTGCCTTCCTGGTGGTGATGGTCCGTGCCGCCCGTCGCGCTGGCACATCACTGGCGCCGGACCTTCCCGGTGTCCTGCAGGCGGCGCAGGCATCGGCACCGCTGATCGTCCGCACGCTGACGCTTCGCATCGCGCTGCTCGTGACCGTTGTGGTGGCGGCGGCACAGTCGCCGGCCGCACTCGCCGCCCACCAGGTGGCGACCAACATCTGGGGGCTGCTGGCGCTGGCGCTGGATGCCATCGCCATCGCCGCGCAGACCCTCACCGGGCAGGCACTCGGCGCAGGTGATGCCGTGCGCGCCCGTGCCCTGACGCGCCTGATGACCTGGTGGGGTGCCGGCGCCGGACTGATCCTCGGGCTGTTCCTCCTTGCCGGGCACCAGGTGATCCCCGGCCTGTTCAGTCCCGATCCGGAGGTGCGCGCCCTGCTCGCTTCGGTGCTGCTGGTCCAGGCGGCCTGGCAGCCGGTGAACGGCGTCGTCTTCGTTCTCGACGGCGTCCTCATCGGGGCCGGTGACGCTCGCTACCTCGCCGTCGCGGGGGTGATCACCCTCGTCGTGTTCGTGCCGATGGCGCTCGCGGTCTGGCACACAGAAGCAGGGTTGACGTGGCTGTGGTGGTCGTTCGGCGCCTTCATGGTGGCCCGGCTCGCCACGTTGCTGCTGCGGGTCAACGGCACCTCGTGGATGCGCCTGGGAGCCCGCTGATCATGCTCTGTCCGCAAGCGGACAGAGCATGATTGCGAATCCGCAACGCTCGGACGAGATTCCCACCACAGGGCGGGAGGCGTTCGTATGCTCCCGAGGCAGAAGGCCGATCCACCGCGCCGGCTGTCGGGGCCGACGCCAGCCGGATGGAGATCCGATGGAACCCACCACGATTTCGCGCCGCGCGCTGCTCACTGCAGCCGCCGGAACTGCGGCCGCAGTGACACTGGCCGCGTGCGGTAACGACAACAACACCGCAGGGAGCGACGGCGGCGGGGGCGACGATGCGGCCGCGAAGGGCTCCGCCAAGACTCCGCTGGCCAAGCCGGGCACGTTGAACGAGTCGCCCACGTTGGCCGAGATGGTGAAGGCCGGCTCCCTGCCTGCGATCGACGACCGCGTCGGACCGGAGCCCTATGTCATTCCGCACAACTGGGTGCAGAAGGGTAAGTACGGCGGCTCGCTGCGGATGATGGCCACGAAGTCGACCGACGGTGCCCTTGCTGAATGGTGGTACGCACACTCACCCGTGCGCTTCCTCAACGACGGGGCGGACATCGGGCCGGGTTGGGTCACCAAGTGGGAGTCCAACGACGACGCGAGCGTGTGGACCTTCACGCTGCGCAAGGGCATCAAGTGGTCCGACGGCCACCCGGTCACCACCGACGACATCATGTTCTGGTGGAACGACATGATCAACTACAAGCCGGAAAGCGGCGGCTACACCATCGAGTCGGCTCCGGATGAGTGCAAGTCGGGAAAGGGCACCATCTGCAAACTGGAAGCCAAAGGCGCCGACACCTTCACGATGACGTTCGACTCGCCCGCACCGCTGACCGTTGAGCGGATGGCGATGTGGACCAACGGCTACCAGGGCAACGGGCCCGTCTGGATCGTCCCGGCCCACTACGCCAAGAAGTTCCACCCGAAGTACAACAAGGACACCCCATCGGACTGGACGTCGGAGGGTGGGTTCTGGCAGAAGAACATGAGCTTCCGCCAAAGCACCGAGGCGCCGACCTTGAACCCGTTCAAGTTGACGAAGTACTCCGAGGGCCGGTCACTGTCTTGGGAGCGGAACCCCTACTGCTACGAGGTCACCAAGGACGGCGACCAACTCCCCTACGTCGACGCGATCCAGCACACCATCGTGGGCGACCCCCAGGTCGGCAAGGTGCAGATGGGCAACGGCCAGATCGACCTCAGCTTCGGCGGGTTCAACGGCGTCGCTTTGGCAGACGTCGCCACCTTGAAGAAGGCGACCCCCAAGTCCAATCTCGAGGTCCTGTTCTGGGACGGCGGCGACGGAACTGCTTCATCGATCTTCTTCAGCCAGGACTACATCGAAAAGGACTACCGCGACCTGTTCGGCGAGACAAAGTTCCTGCGAGCCCTCTCCATGGCCTACAACCGGGAAGAAGCCCGCAAGTCCATCTACTTCGAGCAGGGCGAAGTCACCACCGGCACGATGAGTCCCAAGGCCATCGAGTTCCACGTGAACGCCGAAGGCGAGAAGGTCTACGCCGACTGGCGTGATTCGGCGGTCAAGTTCGATCCTGAAGCCGCCAAGGGATTGCTTGACGAGATCGGGCTCAAGGACAAGGACGGTGACGGCTTCCGCGAGTTCCCTGATGGCAAGAAGTTGACGCTGCGCGCGGATCAGCAGGCTGACACCGTGCAGGAGCACAAGTCGAAGAACGCCCAACTGGTGCGTGACTGGAAGGCGATCGGCATCCGGCTGCAGATCAACCCGGTGCCGCCGACCTCGTACGACGACAACTGGGCCTCTGGCAAGTACATGACGAACTGCACCTGGGGCATCGGTGACGGACCCAACTGCCTGCTGTACCCACAGTGGCTGCTGCCGATGGAGCCGACGCGGTGGGGGCCGCTCCAGGGAGCCATGTACAACAGCAAGGGCACGCCCGCCTACACCTCCGAGCAGGACGTCGACCCCTGGAAGCGCCACCCGCCGCGGCGGATGCCCGAGAAGGGTGGTGCGGTCGAGCAGCTGTGGAACATCTACGAGAAGACCAAGACCGAGCCCGACGCCATGAAGCGCCACCAGTCCGTCTGGGAACTGATCAAGGTGCACATGGAGAACGGCCCGTTCGTGCAGGGAACGGTGGCGAACGTCCCGACGCTGATGTTGCGGCACATCGACCTGGGCAACGTGCCCCTTCGCGACAACCTGGCGCTCGGCGGCTTCACCGCGCCGTGGATCCACCCCACGCCAGCCGTGTACGACCCGGCGACGTTCTTCTGGAACAACCCCGACCAGCACAACCTCTGACGCCGGTGGTCCCGCCCACCATCGATGCTTGATGGTGGGCGGCGGCCTGCTGGCTGGTTCCGGTCCGCGGATGGCGGCTGCGTTGTGGTCGGGCCCGGATCGCAGGAGGGTGAGCGGCAAGGGGCCGACCAGAGGTCCCAATTCCCAGCGGAGTTGACGTCCCATGACGAGCATGACCCCGACCGCCCGTCCGCCAGACGCGGCTGAGCCGGCACCAACCACGACTGACACCGACGTCGAAAGCTTTGGGCTCGGCCTTCCTGCACTAGCTGTCGCGCTGCGGGAGATGCGCGATGCAGGGCTCACGATTGTCGAGAATGCCCTTCCCCTGCACGTGATCGAGAACCTGCGTGCGGCCTACGACGCTCTGCTGGAGAGCAGTCCCGATGGCAGAGTGCAGAACACGTCCGGTGAACAGCACCTGCAGATGCAGTTGCCGATCCAGCCGCCGTTCTCCGACCCGCTCGTGGTCACGCACCCCGCGGTGCGTCAGGTGGCGGGCACTCTGCTCGGCGAGAGTTTCACCTGCTGCTACTACAACTCCAACACCGCGCTGCCAGGCTCCAGTTTTCAGAGGGTGCATCGCGATACGTCGCCCCTGTTCGGGACCGAGGTTGGGGTCGCCACGCCGACCGTCGGCATCGTGGTCAACATTCCCCTGATCGACTTCACGCTGGAGAACGGCAGTACCGAGGTATGGCCGGGCACCCACCTCATCGTGGATCAGCCGGACGAGACCGCAACGCTCGACGAGCGCGTCGCACCGCTCGCGTCGGCGCGGGTGAACGTCAAGGCGGGCTCGATCGTCCTGCGTGACCTGCGGGTCTGGCATCGAGGGGTGCCCAACAGGTCAGCGCATCAGCGCACGATGCTGGCGATCGTGTACCACCGGGGATTCCTCGGCTGGCAGCACTCGAGCATGCAGGTGAGCGAGTCCGTGTTCGCCGCCTGGCCGGAGGAGACGCAGCGCGTGTTCGCCCGGGTGCCCCGCATCCCCGGTTAGCCCGAAGCCTTGACTGCCGAGCACGACGCGCTGGTCGGCTCGCTCCTGCTGCGGCGGGTCAGGCTCGTGCCGGTCGACCGCTCGGGCGGACCGCCTGAGCCGATCCCCGGAACGACCGTCGACGTCCGCGTCACCGCGGGTGCCGTCACCGAGATCGCGCCACGGCTCGGCCGGGCAGCTGGCGAGGAGGTCGTCGACGCCGAAGGCCGGTTCCTGATTCCCGGCCTGTGGGACACGCACGTACACATGGGGTCGTGGACGATCGCGCGGCGACGGCTCGACCTCAGTGGCGCCGGGGGGCCACAGGAAGCGGCTGACATCGTCCGGGCGCGACTTGCCCAGTTGGCGGCCACCGGATCAAGACCTGGAGCCCTCGTGGGGTTCGGGCACCGCTCGGCCACGTGGGCCGAACTCCCCACAGTGGCACTCCTGGACGTGGTGGTGCCGGACATCCCGGTCGCCCTGATCTCGGGTGACGGCCACACCGGGTGGGTGAACAGCGCCCTGCTGCGCCACTTCGGGCTCGCGCCGCGCGACGGACCGCTGGAGGAGAACGACTGGTTCTCCATCCACGATGCGGTGGCCCACCTGGCCGGACTACGGATCGACGACGACGGGTACCGGCGGGGGATCGAGCATGCCGCCCGGCGGGGCCTCGTGGGAATCGTCGACATGCAGGACGCGGCGAACACGATCGAGTGGCCCGAACGCGTCAGCCGGGGGCTCCACGGACTGCGGGTCGTGGCCGCGACCTACCCACGACTGGTCGACCCACTGCTGGAGACCGGGTATCGGACGGGTGCGGCGCTGCCCGGAGGCGGCGGACTGGTGACGGTGGGGCCGGTCAAGGTGATCTCCGACGGCGCACTCTCCTCACGCACCGCGTTGTGCTTCGATCCCTACTCCGATCCGCCTGGCGCGCCTTCGCACGGGGTCGGCAACATCTCCCCAGCCGATCTCACCGACCTGGCCCGCCGCGCGCACCGCAACGGACTGGAGATGGCGGTCCACGCGATCGGTGACCGCGCACTCTCGACCGCGCTCGACAGCCTCGAGGCAGCCGGTGCTGGCGGCGCCATCGAGCACGCGCAGCTTGCGCTGGCCGACGACATCGACCGGATGGCGACCCTCGGCCTGCGCGCCAGCGTCCAGCCGGCCCACCTGCTCGATGACCGCGACACCGTGGACCGGGTCTGGGCCGGTCGGTCGGAACGAAGCTTCGCGTTCGCTTCGATGCTGCGGGCCGGGGTGAGGCTGACGTTCGGCTCCGACGCGCCGATCGCGCCACTCGACCCCTGGCTGGCGATGGCCGCGGCCGTGCACCGCAGCGGTGACGATCGGCCGGCCTGGCACCCCGAGCAAGCCCTGACCGCGCGCGAGGCTCTCGCCGCCAGCACCAACGGCGCGGGGACCGTCGGTCCGGGCTCGACGGCCGACTTCGCCGTCCTCGACAAGAGTCCCTATGCGCCGGGCGAGAGCAGCGCGGCCCAGGCCGCCGTCCTGCGGGACATGCCGGTCGCCGGCACGGTCGTGGCCGGCCGGGTCAGCTATCGGGGCTGGTGAGCTCGCCGGCGCTGAGAGCTGCCGGACAGGCGGTCCCGAGAACGCCGGCCACCCGGGGCAGCAGACGGCCGCGGGCCGGGCCGTCGGTGGGGCATGATGGTCACATCGGTGGATACCTCGCGCGTATTGATGATCCGGACATACGCCGTCCTCGGTGCGCAGCAACCGGCGCAGATGGCCAACCGCGAGGACGACACCCATGGGTCACGTCTCGGCGAACACGGACCACGCTGAAGTTGACCCGGCGAACGATGGCCAGGCAGAACGTGGCTCGGCCGACGCCGGCTCCACGAACGGAGAGCCGTCCAGCCACGACGGCCGGCCCGATCAGCCCGGCATGGCCGAACTCATCCGGATGCTGGCATCGACGGAGTCGGTCGACCGCTTCCTGCACGATCTCGTCATCCACGCCGGCCAGGTGACCGAACACTCCTGCAGCATCACCGCCCGTACGTCGGCCGGTCCGCGCTTCTTCACGGTGGCGAGCACCGACCACCGCACCCGGCAGCTCGACGAGCAGCAGTACGCCGACGAAGGTGGTCCGTGCCTGGAGGCGTTGCGGACCGGCCTCCCGGTCGTGGTGCCTGACATGCGGGCCGAGACGCGGTGGGCGCCGTACCCCCGTCATGCCGCGGAGCTCGGTGCCGCGTCGTCGATGTCGTATCCGTTGATCATCCAGGGGCAGTCCATCGGCGCGCTCAATCTGTATGCCTTCGAGCCGATGACGCCAGAGGCGGGCCTGCAGGCCAGAGCCGCTCAGCTGGCCGCCAACGCCGCCGGCGCGCTTGCGGTCGCGTTGCGCCTGGCCGAGCACAGCCAGGAGGCGGCCAACCTGCGCGTCGCGCTGACGTCGCGCAGCACGATCGACAACGCCGTCGGCATCCTCATGGGTCAGCAGCAGTGCACGGCCGAGGAGGCCTTCGACCTGTTGCGCCGGGCATCGCAGCACCGCAACATCAAGCTCCGCGATCTCGCAGCTCAGATCGTCGACGGCGTCACCCGGAAGAAGACACCGGGCAGGGCCGGTCGGTACTGACGCCTCAGCGGCCCAGATGCGACGCGAGGATTCGCGCGATGTCCGGCGGAGCCAGGACGTCACCGCTTCCCAGGTGTGATCGGACCTGGTCCAGCGACCACCAGCTGAAACTCAGGGCTCCGCGGCTCTCCTGCTCGGAACCGACCTCGTCGGGGTCGAAGCCGCCGATGCCGGTCGTCAGCGGGTCGAGGCCGCCGACCCAGGTGGCGAAGTAGTGCTGCTGCTGGCGGTAGGCGACGTTGCCGAAGCTGAAGGCGACCTGCCCTGATCCGATCGGGCCGGTCACGTCGGTCTCGGTGAGCTGGAGCCCGGTCTCCTCCCGGACCTCCCGGATCGCCACCTGCAGCGGCGTCTCTCCAGGCTCGACGCCCCCACCGGGGAGCACCCAGTAGCCCGCCGCGGGACCGATCCCGGAGCCGTGCACCAGAAGGACGCGCTCCTCCGGGTCGATCACCAGGACATGCGCGGCCACCAACTCGACGACATCCACGCGAGCTGCCCTCCGAGCATCCGCGACCGGATGAAAACGATCGGGTCACGGTAGACGAGGCGACATGCCTCAGCCCATGGCCGGGTGTGCACCGACACCGACCCGTTACGAAAGTCAGGACAGCGTGATCCCCAGATTCACCCACGTCGAGGTCACCTGCATTCCGAGCTTCAGATACAGATCGAGTGCGCCGGTGCGCGAATCGGTCGACAGCTCCGAGCGGTGCGAGCCGTGCTCCCTCGCGACCGCGAACGAATCGGCCAGCAGCGCCCGCGCGAGGCCGCGTCGGCGCTGGTCGGCACGAACCGCGAGCTTGGCGACGTACGCGCAGCCCTCGGCGATCACGACGTGCGAGATGCCGACCACCTGCTCGTGTGGGTCGACGGCGACGCGGAGCATCCACGGCTCGAAGCCCGGCCGGTCGACGACACTGGAACTCCAGTCGTCGAACGGTTGTCGGTCCCGCACAGACCACTCCAGGAACGCGTCCTCGGCAACGGTCCAGGCGGCCGTGTGCTCGTTGGGCTCTGCGGCCCGGACCGAGTACCCGTCCGGGAGCGGCTGAGCGTGGACGGCGCTCCCCTCGGGCAGGGCCAACACCCACGAGGTCCAACGCGGCTCGTATCCCAACGAGCGCAACAGCTTCTCTCCGGCCGAGCCCTCGAGCACCGGCATGCCGATCGTGGTGTCACCGTGTCGGCGCGCCGTCTCCTGCGTCCACGCCGCGAGCGCGGTGCCGAGGCCGCGGCCACGAAAGTCGGGGTCGACCGCCGCGTCGCCGCGACCGTTCCCGCTGACCTCCGCATAGGCGACGAGCCGTGGGCCCTCGAAGATGCCGATCGTCCGGGCCGAGGTGTCGAACGACGGTCGCTGCCAATCGCCGACGATGTCGGCCTCTTCGATCATCGCCTCGCCGAGGTCGAAGACCTCCTGGGCAGCGATGACGTCGGCCACCGCACCGGCGTCGGCGAGCGTCAGTGGCCGCGTGGTCAGGCCTACAGGAACGTCCACAGCGCAAGGGAAGCGCATGGACTGCTGCCCGGCCACGGGATTTCGCCGCAATCAGGCGGTCCCGGTGTCCAACGGTCAGTCGAGAGGGCGCAATCTGGTCGCCTGCGGGCCTCGCAGGCGACAGATTGCGCGCACTCGACGGGCGTTGCGAGCGCCTCGAGCCGGGCGGACCCGGTCAGGCCTTGATGACCTCGACCCGGACGTCGGCGGTGAGGTCGTCGTGCACGCTGACGATCACCTGGTGCGCGCCGATCGTCTTGAGTGGCTGGGCGATCTGGATGCGTCGCTTGTCGACCGAGGGGCCACCGGCGGTAGCGATCGCCTGCGCGATCTCGGTGACCGACACGGCACCGAACAGCCGACCACCCTGCGCGGAACGGGCCGGCACGACCACGTGCAGGTTCTCCAGCCGGTTCTTGATCTCGGTGGCCTCGTCGATGTCGTGCACGGTGCGCAGCTGACGAGCCTTCTGGATCGACTCGATCTGCCGCTCCCCGCCTTTGGTCCACTTGACGCCGAGGCCGCGCGGCATCAGGTAGTTGCGTCCGTAGCCGTCCTTGACCTCGACGATGTCACCGGGAGTGCCGAGGCCTGCGACCTCGTGCGTGAGGATCAACTTCATCGTCTCGTCTCCCTACCGGGCCGTGCTCGTGTACGGCAGCAGCGCCATCTCGCGCGCGTTCTTCACCGCGGTGGCGACGTCGCGCTGGTGCTGGGTGCAGTTGCCGGTGACCCGGCGGGCGCGGATCTTGCCGCGGTCGGAGATGAACTTCCGCAGCAGGCCGGTGTCCTTGTAGTCGATGGAGACCTCGGTCTCCCGGCAGAACTGGCAGACCTTCTTCTTCGGCTTGCGTACTGGTGGTTTGGGCATTGCCTACTCCAAGTGCCAAGTGATGGGGGTGCTGCGATGGGCCGGCGCCGGCCGGCCGCTGATCAGAACGGGGGCTCGTCGGAGACGCCGCCGCCGGTGTTCCAGGCGTCGCCGCCCGTCGGCCGGTTGCCGCCGCTCTGTGGTGCCGATGCCCATGGGTCGTCGGTGCCGCCGCTGGCAGGCGCGTCCCGGCCCGCGGGAGCATTGCCGCCGAAGCTGCTGCCGCCCTGGCCGCCGGAGCGACTGACCTTGTTCACCTTTGCGGTGGCGTTGCGCAGGCTGGGCCCGACCTCGTCGGCGTCGATCTCGAAGACCGTGCGCCGCTCACCCTCGCGGGTCTCGAACGAACGCGACTTCAGCCGGCCGTTGACGATCACGCGGGTGCCGCGCTGTAGCGACTCGGCGACGTTCTCAGCGGCCTGCCGCCAGACGTTGCAAGTGAGGAACAGCGTGTCGCCGTCTTTCCACTCGTTGGTCTGGCGGTCGAAGTTGCGCGGCGTCGAAGCCACGCGGAACGACGCGACCGCGGCACCCGAGGGGGTGAAGCGCAGCTCGGGATCGTCGACGAGGTTGCCGATGATGGTGATGTTGGTTTCGCCGGCCATGCCTACTTCTCCCGTCGCAGGACCTTGGTGCGCAGCACGTTCTCGTTCAGGCCGAGCTGGCGGTCGAGTTCGGCCACCGCCTCGGAGCTGCAGCTGATGTCGAGGACGGCGTAGATGCCGTCGCTCTTCTTGTTGATCTCGTAGGCGAGCTTGCGACGTCCCCAGACGTCGACCCGCTCGACCGACCCACCGTCGGCGCGTACCAGGTTGAGGTACGTGTCCAGTGACGGCGCGACGGTGCGCTCGTCGAGATCGGAGTCGAGAATGAGCATGAGCTCGTAGTGACGCATGTCGAAGCCACCTCCTTCGGACTAGGCGGCCGGGGACGTTCCCCGGCAGGAGGCTCGTAAGCGTCGGCCGTACAGCTGCTGAAACAGGTACAGATTCAGGAGCCGGCAGGCCAGTCGCAGAGTCTACGGGCGCCCACAGACATCGGGCGAATCCGAAGCCAGCGAGCCCGGGAGCGCCACGCAGCGATGGCCCGAGGCTCGTGCGGATCAGGCGAAGCCCACGCGGGACTTCAGCACCTGCCACCGGCTGACGTGCTCGACGGCGCCTGGCCCCACGCCGAACTTGCCGACCGCCCTCCGCATCAGGTGCAGCCCGGCCATTCCCGGCAGCTCGTCCATCTTGGCGTCGATCCGCTCGATCAGGTCGGCACCCTGCGGCCCGCCCATGAGGTAGTCGAGCACGAAGGCCGTCTCCTCCTTGGGCTCGATGCCTGACCCGACCGGTGCCCAGGCCAGCTTCATCGCGAACCTGGTGAGGCGGCGGGCAGCCCCGGACTTGGCCAGTCGGTCCTTGGCCTGGCTCGCGTAGAAGGCGAGATGCCGGCTCTCCTGCGACTGCACGCGCCGGAGCAGCTTGGTGAGTTCGGGATGCTGCTCGCGGTCGATCATCCGCTGGTAGGCGGCGTGGGCCGACCACTCGTTGATGGCGCCCCAGGACATGTGCACGGCCACGAAGTCGTCGCCGATGATGTTCGCGGCGAGCGCCTGGTTGATCGGCGCCACCCGGTCGCGGAACCCTTGCGACATGCGCACCTTGCGGATGTGGCGGTAATCGGCGTCCTGACCGTGCACGCGCAGGACCTTGTCGAGGGCTTCGCCGTGCCAGAACTCCTCGAACGCCCAGTGCGTGAGGAACGCGGTCACCTCGGGATCCTTGTGGGAAGGCGTCACCAGTAGGTCGCGCAGGTAACAGATCGTGTGGCTCTCCACGTCGGACATGTAGCGAAGCGTCCGCAGGGCTTCGGCGGACAGCGGCCTGTCCTTGAACGCCTCGTAGTCGACGTCGTCTACCTTGACGCGCGCCGAGGTGCTGGCGAAACGCTGGATGTCGAACGGCACGAGAGGCCTTCCTTGGTGACGAGCCCGGCCACACGGAAGCGGGCTGGTTCCGCGATTGTTCCCGCCCAGGATGGGTTCGACAAACCCGCTCGTCGAGGTCTTGGCCGACCCATGATGCGGCCGGCCTCCAAACGCCGGATCTCGGGGTCCGCAGCCGCACACATACCGGGTATTCCGGTCTTGCCGCCCATACGCTGACCAGCTGTGGACTCCACCGCGCTAGCGCTCGTCCTCTCGGCGGCGCTGATCCACGCGGGGTGGAATCTCGCGGCCAAGCGCGTTCCCGGCGGAGGCGCGCTGTTCGTCTGGTGCTACTACACCGTCGGCGCGGTGGTGTTCCTGCCGGTGTTGGCGATCCTGCTGCTGACCCGCTCCTACGAGCCGCGGCCGGTCTGGGTGCTGGCGATCCTCGGCAACGCCGTCCTGCACATCGCCTACGGAGTCGTCCTGCAACGTGGCTACACGGTCGGTGACCTCAGCGTCGTGTACCCCTTGGCGCGAGGAACGGGCCCGTTGCTGTCCGGAGCGTTCGCCGTCGTGGTGTTGCACGAGCGACCCGGCCCGGTCGCGCTCTTCGGCGGACTCCTCATCGTGGTGGGGGTTCTGGTGATCGGATTCGGTCAACCGGCTGCGGCCGGGCAAGAGCCGTCCAGGCGGAGGCTCGGCATCGCCTTCGGCGTACTGACCGGGGCCGTGATCGCCGCGTACACGCTCTGGGACGCGCATTCGGTCACCGCTCTCGCGGTGCCACCGGTCATCTACTTCGGCGCCGCGACGCTCCTGCAGAGCACGCTGATGCTGCCGATGGCGCTCCGGTACCGGCCGCGGACCGCCCGCATCTGGCACGCCCACAAGGTCGAGGCGATCATCATCGGGATCGCATCCCCGGTGGCCTACCTGCTCGTGCTGTTCGCGTTGCAACGCGCGCCGGTGAGCCTGGTGGCACCGGCCCGCGAGGTCAGCATCGTCTTCGGCGGCCTGCTCGGCTGGCTGGTCCTGCACGAGCCCAATCCCGCGCGCCGGTTGGCCGGTGCGGTCGTCGTCCTGGTCGGCATCGCCGCGATCGCCCTCGGCTAGAGCCCCGGCAGCCCGAAATCCCTTGCCGAGGGCCCATCCCGGGTCTAGCGTCAAAGGACTCGGGCAGGCCGTGCCCGTTCATCGAATCCTCCGACAGGAAGGCACGCGCGTGGGCCGGTACCTCGAAACAACCCATCTCCTATCCGGGATCGCGGTTTTCGAGGAAGTCCTCCATGCAGCATCAGCCCAGTACCACGATCGGCCCTAAGCGCACGCCGATCGGGTCTCCCTGCACGACCATCGGGATCGTCGCCCACGTCGACGCCGGCAAGACCAGCCTCACCGAGCGCCTGCTGTTCGACACGGGCGTCACCGACCACCTCGGTGCGGTCGACGCCGGTGACACCCAGACCGACAGCGGTGACATCGAGCGTCGACGCGGGCATCACCATCCGCACGGGCGTCGTCGCCTTCCACCTGGGCGACCTGCGGGTGACGCTGGTCGACACACCAGGGCACGCCGAGTTCGTCGCCGAGGTGGAGCGTGCTCTCGCCGTGCTCGACGCCGCCGTCCTGGTCGTGTCGGCGGTGGAGGGCATCCAGTCGCACACCCGGTTGCTGATGAAGAGCCTGACCGGCCTCGGGATTCCCACCGTCCTGTTCGTCAACAAGCTGGACCGGCGGGCCGCTCGCACCGACGACCTCGTCGCCGACATACGTGACCGGCTGACTGCCGGAGTTCTCCCGGTGAACGTCGCGACCGCACCGGGCACCCCGGAGGTCAGCATCGAGAGCCGCTGGCCGGATCATCCCGAACTGCTCGGCGAGGCCGTGCAGCTCCTCGCCCTGCATGACGACGCGATGCTGCGGGCGGTGGTGGACGGCCCACCGCCGAGCTTGGCGGCGATCCGGTCGGCACTGCGCGAACAGGTGCGGCTGGGCAAGGTCCACCCGCTGGTCATGGGCTCGGCCAGAACAGGCGTCGGCGTGGCGGACCTCCTCACCGTCGTCCGCGAGCTGATGCCTCGGGCCGAGTCGCATCCGGACGCCCCACCACGCGGTCGGGTGTTCGCTTTCGACCGGTCGGCCGGCAGGGGAAAGGCGGCTCGGCCGCTGGTGCGCCTCGACCAGGGAATGCTGCGCGTGCGCGACCACGTCAGCCTGCTGCGGCACCTGCGCGACGGCGGCATCGACGTGACCCGCCACCGCGTGACCAAGGTGGAGGTCATCGGCGGCGACGGGGCCACCGCCCGCGGCGGTGACATCGTCCGGCTCACCGGGCTGGGTGCCGTGCAGGTGGGCGATGCCTTGCGGGCCGACTCCGCCCCGGAGGCCGATGACGAGGTCGGGGCCGACGGAAACGTCGTGGACCTGCGCGGCCTGGCAGCGCTGCCGAGGCCGGACCTGCAGACCGTCGTCCGGCCGCGGGACCCGGCTGACGCGCCCCGGATGTTCCAGGCGCTCGGCGAGCTGGGTGCCCAGGACCCGCTGATCAGCGTGGACGTCGCGGACGAGGGTGCGGCGCGAGTCCTGCTCTTCGGGGAGGTCCAACAGGAGGTGCTGGGCGCCACGCTGGCCGAGGAGTACGGCGTCGACGTGACGTTCGAGGACGCACAGTTGCGCCACCTGGAGCGGCCGATCGGCACCGGAACGGGTCGCTGCGACGGCTATCCCCTCGGGATGAGCGCAGTGGTGGGTTTCCGGATCGACCCGGGGCCACCCGGGTCGGGGCTGACCTACCAGGTGGAGTCGGAGGTCGGCTCCCTGCTGGTGTCGTTCCATACGGCGATCAGGGACACCGTGCGGCAGAGCCTGGCGCAGGGCCTGTCCGGCTGGCCGGTCACCGACATCGTCGTCAGCGTGGTGGAGACCGCGTACGACTCGGTGTCCTCGACCGCCGGAGACTTCCGCCGGGCGACTCCGCTCGCGCTGTTCGCGGCGCTGCGACGGGCCGGGACCCAGGTGTACGAGCCGCTGCACGCCTTCGACCTGGAGATCCCGCCGGACTGTGTCGGGCCGGTGCTGGCCGCCCTCAACCGGCACGAGGCCCAGGTCACGGAGTCGGCCACCGCCGGCACGGTCTGGCGGGTACGCGGCGAGATCCCGCTGCGTCGCATCCCCACGCTGCGGCACGCACTCCCCGGCCTCACCCGGGGCGAGGCCGCCTGGGTGGCTGTTCCGGGCGGTGATCGCCGGCTCCAGGCCGCCGAGGCACCCACCGCCCCGCGTCACGACGGGAACCCACTCGACGAGGAGACCTACCTGCGCTACCTCCGCGGCTGGTGAGCCCGGCTGCGGGCAGGTAAAGAGGCCCGGCGGCAGCACGGGGGCACAGGGCCGCCGGGCCCACTTTCGTTGGTACCCATGTGATCGGCTTCCACACCTGCCGGGCGGAAGTCATGTCGGCGATATCCAGGCCCGGCAGCTGACCGTCGAGCGTTTAGCTACCAGCATTCTGGCTACCGTCGCCCGTATGAAGGCTCTCACCTGGCAAGGCATCCAAGACGTTCGCATCGAGGAGGTACCCGACCCCACGATCGAGGCACCGACCGACGCGATCGTCCGCGTCACCTCGACCGCGATCTGTGGATCCGACCTGCACCTGTATTCGGTCCTCGCGCCCTATCTCACCGCCGGGGACATCCTGGGTCACGAGTTCATGGGCATCGTCGAGGAGGTCGGGTCGGAGATCTCGAATCTCCGCGTGGGCGACCGGGTCGTCGTGCCGTTCAACATCTCCTGCGGGCACTGCTGGATGTGCGACCGCCAGCTCTTCGCGCAGTGCGAGACGACCCAGAATGTCCAACAGGGCAAGGGGGCCAGCCTGTTCGGGTACACCTCGCTCTACGGCGCTGTGCCAGGTGGCCAGGCGGATCTGGTCCGCGTGCCGCACGCTGACTTCGGTCCGATCGTGGTGCCGGCCGAGCACGCCGACGAGCGTTACCTGTACCTGTCCGACATCCTGCCGACTGCCTGGCAGGGCGTCGTCTACGCCGATGTGCCCCAGGAGGGCACCCTCGCCGTAATCGGCGCCGGGCCGGTAGGTCAGTTGGCCATTCGTTCTGCACTGCATCGAGGGATAGGCGACGTCATCGCGGTCGACCTGGTGCCGGAGCGGCTGGAGACTGCCCGCGCGGCCGGCGCCCGCACGATCGACCTGAACGAGTCCGTCGACGTCGTGCAGGCACTGGTGGACATGACCCAGGGGCGTGGCCCGGACTCTGTGCTCGAGGCCGTGGGCATGGAGGCGCACGGGAATCCGGTCGTGGCCAAGGTGATCTCCGCGATCGGCCGGTTGCCGGGACCGGTGGCGCGCAAGGCGGTCGAAACGGCGGGACTCGACCGGCTGGCGGCACTGCACACCGCAATAGCAGCGGTACGGCGCGGCGGAACGGTCTCCATCAGCGGGGTGTACGGCGGCAACGCCGACCCGATGCCGATGATGGACATGTTCGACAAGGGGCTCACGATCCGGATGGGCCAGTGCCACGTACGCCGGTGGACCGATGAGCTGCTCGACATCGTCAATCAGCCGGATGACGTACTCGGACTGGAGTCGCTGGCGACCCACCGCGTCTCGTTGACCGCGGCACCACAGATGTACGAGACCTTCCAGCGCAAGGACGACGGCTGTCTCAAGGTGGTCATGACGCCGTGACTCCCGAGGACAGCAGCACGAAACCCGAGTCAGCACAGCGATTGCGGCCACGGACTCCTGCCCCCGACCAGTTGCCGGAGCCGTATGCGGGCACGACTGCAGAACCTGCCGTTGGCTTCACCCGGATAGCGCCACAGACCGGTACTGCTTGCTTGTTGCAGCGCGGGCAGACGCTCACGATCGTCGATCCGACCGGCGAGCAGGTCAGCGACTTCTTCTGCTTCGCCGCGGCCGACCATGCCGAGTGGTTCTCCAGCGGGCGCACGATCGACTACAAGAACTCGCTCTACGTCGGCAGCGGTGACCTGCTCTACAGCAACCGCAGCGGCGTGATGGCGACGATCGTCGCCGACACGTGCGGCGTCCACGACATGACGCTGACACCCTGCAGCCAGCAGACGTTCGACATCCTCTACCCCGAGTTCGGCGGAGCCGCACACCCCAGCTGTTTCGCCAACCTGGCCGGCGCCTTCGCTCCCTTCGGCATCAGCCCTGACCAGATCGCCACCACGCTCAACATCTTCATGGACGTGTGGACCGACCTCGACGGAGAGCTGCACATCGATCCGCCGCCGTCGAGAGCCGGCGACCAGGTGACGATCCGCGCAGAGATGGACCTCCTCGTCGGCGTCACCGCATGCTCAGCGGAGAAGTCCAACAACGGAGTCTGCAAGCCGATCGACTTCCGCGTCGGCGGGTAGGCGGCCTCCAGAGGTTTCGCAAGTCCACACGGCGAAAGCCGGGGAGGCAGCAGCGCTTGCTGATGCCTCCCCGGCTTGCCGGTCTTGGTGCCTCTGGCGCTCAGTCGCGCTTGAAGGCGTCCTTGACGTCGCCGGCAGCGTCCTTGACCTTGTCGCCGGCCTGCTTGACCTGAGCGGAAGACTCCTCGTTCTTGCCCTCCGCCTCCATCTGCTCGTTGCCGAGCGCGTCGCCAAGGCCACTCTTGGCCTTGCCCTTGAGCTCCTCGGCACCGTGCTCAGCGCGGTCGCTTGTGCTCATGAGTGACTCCTGTTCTGCCGCCTCGTCGCGGCGTCCTCAGGTGCTGGTTCGCACCGCTGTCGCTCGGCGGACGGAAGGCCCGTCCGCCGAGACGTCACCTGTCAGGCGTTGGTCTGCGCTGCTCACGTCGTCTGCGGGCCGCCTTGGCCTGCTCGCCGGCTTCGCTCTTGAGTTCGTCGGCGTGGGTGCTGCCGGACTCCTTCGCTGCATCCTTGGCGGCGTCGGCCACGTCGCTCGCAACTTCCTTGCCGTGCTCGAGAGCCTCGCTGCCGAGGTCACGTGCCCGGTCCTTGACCTTGTCGGCCACCGGTCCGATCCGCTCGTTCTCGATCCGCGTGGCGGGGATCGCCAGGCCTGCAAGGAAACCGACAGCGACAGCGCCGATGGCGAGGCCGAGCGGGTTGTCCTGGGCGAGGCCCTTGGCCTTGCGTGCCTGGTTCTTGACGTCTGCCCGAGTCCGGCACGGTTCCGGTCACCTTGGCCGCGATCCGGTCCTTCACGTCCACCGACCTTGTCCTTGGCCCGAGAGGGCACGTCCGCCTTGTACGCAAGGGCATCGACATGCTCGCCCATCCGCGCGCGGGTTTCTTCTATCTCTTCTCTGACTTGAGCTGGGTCTTGGCCCATTGCACGTCCTCCTTGGTGGAATCGATCGCTTGTTGCGGCACTGGCGGTCCCGCCTCCTTCAGGCGGGAACGCCCCACCTGGGCGAGGATGGCCGTCACGATTGCCCACACGGCCGTGATGATCAGCGCGGCGACCCAGACGTCCATCCATTCAGACAACAAGGCGATCAGGAACGCGGTGAGCGACCCGAGCGTGACAAGCCCGGTGACACCGGCACCCCCGAGCAGTCCTGCACCCTTGCCCGCCTCCTTGGCCTTGACCGAGATCTCTGCCTTGGCCAGCTCGATCTCCTGGCGAAACAGGGTGGTGACGTCCTTGGTCAACTCGCTGAAGAGCTGGCCCATCGACTCGTTCCTGACTTCCTCCGAGGCGCGCTGGACGCCGGGTTCAGGAGTCAACGTCACGGCGTACCTCCCAACCCACCCGGGGTGGTCGCACGCGCTCCCGCGGGACCGTCGCCGTAGTCACCCTGGGCAACGCCCGGTGCCACGGCCGGCTGGGCCAGTCCAGAGGCCGGTTCGCCCAGCCCAGGCTGCGGCGTGAACGCGTCGCGCTCGGCTGCCCGCTGAACGACGGTGGGTGCATCGGCGCCCATCCGGTCGGCCGGGTGCAGAGGTTGATCACTGCCACTGTCGCCGGGCAGGCGCGTACGCAGCCGGTCACCGAGGTCGGCGCCGTCGTCATCATCCTGATCGCTCCTGGCCGAGGACCGCAGGACCCGCGACCCGGCGAACCCGACGACCAGCCCGCCGAGGGCGACCGCCCACGGCTGCTTGCGCGCGATACGTCTCCACGTCGGACAGGATCTGGTTCGGACCGGTGTCGCGGAGGTAGTCCGCCGCCTGCTGGGCGTACCCGGCTGCCTGCTCGACCACCCTGGCCGCCGTGTCGTTGCCACGGTCACGCAACGTCTCGCCTACCGCACGGACGTCGTCGGCCGTCGATGCGACTGTCTCGCCTGCCTGCGTCGACCGCTGGTCGACCTGGTCACGGGCCAGATCGGCCCCCTTGCTCTTGGCCTCGTCGACCTTGTCCAGGGCCGTGTCCTTGGCCTGGTCCACTCGGCGTCTCACTGGTCATGAGAACCCTCTCTGGTTGTCCGCTGTGCCTACATATGTAAGCTGCTGAGCCTTACGATGTAAGGGAGTGTACGACAGCCTGAAGAGCGGCTCAACGACGGCAGTCGACCTGGATCCGGCCCTGGCAGGGTTGCCGGTCACTCCTCCCATACCCGGCACGCCGACGTATGCCATGCACCTCTGGGGTAGCCGCTGTGTGAGCGGCCAGAACTCGGCGGGACTCGCGCAACATCTTGCTCGATTCCTTAGCCCGACTTGCTCCGTCGAAGGAGGCCACCGTGCTCGACGTCGACCAGTCCCTCTCGTCGCTACTCGCAGACCAGGCGGACGGAGACCTGCCGCGTGCACCTGGTGCCGACATCGTGGCGGCGGTCGAGGAGATGGTGGCCCATCCCGCATACCCCTGCCTCGGCGCGCGATCGGTCTTCCGTCGGGGTGCGGCCACCTTGGTGGTGCTGGATGACATGAGCAGCACCGAGTCACTGACCCAGCTGTCGGAGGCGCTGACGGCCTTCGAGCGGGCAAGTGACCCGGCAGGGCCGTTCGTGTCGCTCGTGGCAGCCTTCCGCCACCCGGAAATCGCTTCGGAGCAGGACTTCGAGAACCGCTTGTGGTCGGTGCTGCAGCACCTGCACGACTCCGACGACGAGCCCTGGGCGGACGGCGTCGCCGACGACCCCGCTCGCGCGCACTTCGCCTTCAGCCACGGCGGCGTGCCGTTCTTCATCGTGGGCCTGCACCCGAAGGCATCCAGGATCGCCCGCCGTACGCCCGTTCCGGTGCTCGTGTTCAACCTGCACGAGCAGTTCGAACGGCTCCGCGCAGAGGGTGGCTATGAGCGGATGCGCGACAAGATCCGGCAGCGCGATCAGTCCCTGCAGGGCTCGCTCAATCCGATGGTCGACGACCATGGGTCGAGCTCCGAAGCCCGCCAGTACGCCGGCCGCAGGGTCGGCGACTCGTGGCAGGCGCCGTTCGAGGCGCACGACGACTGACGCAGGTGCGTTGGCGAAGCGGGCCGGATAGCGGCGGCCGCAACCGCCTCCGTGTCGTCGGTTCCGACCCCTAGGGTGGTCGGCATGGAATTCACGCTCGGCGCGCACGTCGACCAGACCGATCCGCTGGCCGAAGCGAGTGCTCGGTCGGCCGATCTCGTGCAGTTCTTCCTCGGCGACCCACAGGGGTGGAAGGGACCGAAGTTCGCCTACGCGGGCGGTGCTGACGGACTTCGGACCGATGCCGCGCAGGCCGGCGTGCAGCTGTACGTGCATGCGCCGTACGTCATCAACGTGGCGACGCTCAACAACCGGATCCGCATTCCCAGCCGCAAACTCCTGCAACAGCAGGCAACGGCCGCTGCCTCGATCGGCGCCAAGGGCCTCATCGTGCACGGTGGCCACGTCGGCGTCGGCGACGACGCGGAGGTGGGCTTCGACAATTGGCGCAAGTGCGTCGAGCGGCTCGAGGCCGACCTGCCGATCCTCATCGAGAACACCGCCGGTGGCGACAATGCGATGGCCCGCCGCTTCGACCGGCTTGCCCGCGTGTGGGAGGCGGCAGCAGCCGCCAACCCGGCGGTCGACGTGGGGTTCTGTCTCGACACCTGCCACGCCCACGCCGGCGGCGAGGACCTGGCCGACGTAGTGCAGCGGGCGCTGGCGATCACCGGCCGGATCGATCTCGTGCACTGCAACGACTCCCGGGACGCCTTCGACTCCGGCGCCGACCGGCACGCCAACATCGGGTCCGGCGAGATCGACCCGGATGCGATCCTCGCGGTCGTACAGGCGGCCGGTGCCCCGGTGGTCGTCGAGACGCCGGGTGGAGCAGACGGCCAGGGCGGCGACATCGCCTGGTTGCGAGAGCGACTGCGCTGACGCCGGCTCCCGACCGAAACGTCAGCCCGACCAGCGGCTGATGAGGAACGACGTCGCCCAGACCCCCGCCAACGGCAACGAAATCGCCAGGTAGACCCAGAGCACCCATCGGCGTTTCGCCGCCGCCCAGCCGATCAGCAGGAACATCGGCCACCACAGCAGCGCACTCCGCGGCACGGAGAAGAACCAGTGCGACGTCGCCAGAGCGGCCACCGGCAGGCCCACCCAGGTCGCCTCACCCCAGCGCCGGTACAGCAACAGCAGCACGGTGACGATCACGCCGATCACCATCGCCACCAGTTCGGCGCGGAACATCCAGGCATAGGCCTCCAGCAAGCCCACCGGCGTTCCCTGCCCAAGGGCGATCGAACCGTGGCCGGCACGCCACGTGGTCGCAAACGCCTCCCACGGCCAGGTGAACTCGCGGTACCACTCGGCGGACTGGGCGTGCTGCCACCTCAGCCAGTCGCCGGTCCGGTGGTGCAGCCAGGTGAAGTAGCCGGCCACCGGCAGGACCGGCAGCAGGAACAGGAACAGCTTGGGCCACCAGGTGCGGATCCGGTGCCAGTCGCGGGACACCAGGAACTGCACGCCCATCGCCGCGACGAGGAACAACGCCGAGATGCGGAAGACGGCGGCGCAGGTCGCGAGGATGCAGGCCCAGGCCCATTTGTCCTTGCGGGCCAGGAGCCATGCCGGCAGCGCGAACATGAGGAAGGGTGCCTCGGTGTAGGGCGCGGACATGAAGACCGTCGTCGGGACTGCGACGAAGGCGGCCACGGTTGGTATCGCCGCTGACTCACCGAACTCGAACTTCGCCAGCCGGCACAAGGCGATGCACGCGATCGCGCCGCCGACGAACGACAGGATCATCCCGGTGGCTGCCGTTGGCAGGCCGAACACCTGGTAGCCGAACCGCATCACCATCGGCAGGCCGGGGAAGAACGCCTCGGTCGGGGTGTCCCACAGCGGGTCGAAGTAGCCGTTCAGCGCGATGTCGTTGAAGTGGAACCAGTCCCACCGTTCCCATGCGCGCAGACCGTGCGCCGTCTCGTCGAGGTTCGACAGCAGGAACGGCCCGGACTGCGAGACGATCAGCAGCGCAACTCGCGACAGCAGCCAGAGCCACAGCGCCTGCCGGTCGAGGGAGTCCAGTTGCCACCAGCGTGTGTGCGGCGGGGCCTGCGCCGCGGTCAGGTCCGGGTCGATGGGCCTGGTGCCGACTGCCGGTGCGGAGGCGGCCTCGCTCATCCCGGGCCTGAGCGGGAGCCGGATCCGAACAGCGTCAGGGATCGTCGCCACGGCACATCGTCGGCTCCGTCGAAGACTCCTCCCGCCGGGTCGTCGACGATCTGGACACCCTGTGGGCTGCGGACGGGGTCGTAGCGCGGGTACAGGATGTCGCGGACCACCAGGCTGCAGAACCACAGTTCGGCCAGCATCCGCGCGATCGTGACCAGCCAGTACAGGCGGCCGATCGGTTGGCCGTTGAAGACGCCGGCGAGATACATCCACACGCCGAGCCAGTAGAGGACCTCGAAGGCCTGCCAGATCAGCACGTTGCGCACTCTCGGGTGCGCCAATACGGCGAGCGGCAGCAGCCAGAGCACGTACTGCGGCGAGTAGACCTTGTTCACCAGCAGGAAGGCCGCCACCACCAGGAAGGCCAGCTGGGGCAGCCGCGGCCGAGTCGGTGCCAGTAGCCCGAGTGCGAGGACTCCTGCGCAGCCGAGCAGGAACAGGACGAGGCTGACCTCGTTCACGTGGCGGACCGCATGGCCTGCTTCGACGAAAACCAGCCAGATCGAGCCGAAGTCGGCCTGGCGTTCGTTGTTGTAGTCGAAGAACTTCCGCCAGCCCTCGTAGGCGCCCAGCGCGAACGGCAGGGAGATCACGGCGTAGGACACCAGCGCGGCGATGCCGGCCCGGATCACCTCACGGATCCGCCCCGTTCGCAGGCCCAGCACGATCAACGGCCCGAGCAGGAAGACCGAGTACAGCTTGGTCGCGGCCCCCAGGCCCAACATCATCCCCGCCAGGGCCGGATGTCGTCGGGCCCAGAAGACCATCGCGACGCCGGTCATCGCGACGACCACCAGATCCCAGTTGATCGTCGCCGTGAGCGCCAGCGCCGGAGCGGCCGCGAACAGCATCGCGTCCCACGGGCGGTGCGGCGCGAGCCGGATGAGCGACCAGCCCACCAGCAGGGCCAGCCCCCACATCAGCACGGCGTTGAACGCGAAGAACCGCACCGAGTCGGCCATGGGGTCGCTGCTGCCGAACAGCCGCGTCAGCGTCGCCATGACGTACATGACCATGCCGGTGAGAACCGGGTACTCCAGCGAGGGATAGCTCGAGCCCTTGTCGAAGTAGGGCACCGCACCGAACTGGAACCCACGCTCGCGATACAGCACGGCGATGTCGGAGTAACAGGTGTGGGTGAAGATGTAGTCGTCCGGCCCGCTCGGGGTGGGACCGGCGCGGTCCCAGCCCATCTCGTAGCAGCTGGACTTCTGCCAGATCCCCAGTGCCGAGGTCACCGTGACCGCCAGGATCATCGCGATCATCGGCGCCTTGGAGTTAGTGCCCAGACGGGCGAAGCGCCCGGTGGGGCCGCCGAGCCAGCCCGACATCCGGCGCACGAACGGGTCGGTCGCCGACGGCGGGGCCGGCGCTCGGGCGTCAGTCACCGGGCCATCGTGCCAGTCCGGACGGCGGGAGCAGATCCTGCTCCTCCTCGGGCGTGGCCTCGGGCGACGGTGGCGGCTCGGGCTCGTCCGTCGGCTCGGCGGTCGGCGACGGCTCGGGGGTCGGTGTCGGCTCCTCGGTCGGCTCGGGCGTCGGTGTCGGATGTCGGCTCTTCGGTCGGCGTCGGGGTGGCCTCCGGGCTCTTGGTCTCCGGCTCCGGGGTGGGTGTTGGGGTCGGCGCGTTGGACTCGCCGACGTTGGCCGGCTCGGGGAAGTCCACGACCTTCTTGCCCTCCATGGCCGACTTCATGAACGCCGACCAGATGTCGAGCGGATAGTCGGCGCCGAAGATCGCCGACTGACCGTCTACGCCGTCGAGCGACTGACGGTTGCCCTTGGAGTCCTCGCGATAGGTCCCGACCGCCACCGAGAGTTGCGGCGTGTACCCGACGAACCAGGCGGTCTGGTCCTCATGCGTGCCGGTCTTGCCCGCGACCGGCCGGCCGACCGACTGCGCCTTGGTGCCGGTGCCGTGGTCGACGACCTGCTGCAACGCGTAGGTCACATCGGCGGTGATGTCGGCGTCGAAGGCCCGCGTGGTCTTGTCCTCGGGCTCGTACACGGTCCGGCCGCCGCGCGAGGTGACCTGCTGCACGAAATGGGGCGTGGCGCGCTCGCCCTCGGCGGCGAACGTGCCGAAGGCATTGGCCATCGTCAGCGGAGTCTCGGACGAGACCCCGAGCGTGACGACCGGTACCGGCACCAGGTCCTTGGGGTCCCTGGGCACCCCTGCCGCGATGGCGGCGTCGACCACGCGCTGTGGCCCGATGGTCTGCGTGACGTCGACGAATGCGGTGTTGATCGACTTTGCGGTCGCGGTCAGCATGTCGACGCTCGAGCCGTAGTCCTCGTCCCCGTCGTTGTTGACCACCTCGCCGTCAGGCAGCTCCAGCGGGCTGTTTCCTTCGAAGCGGGACTTGAGCGAGACGTCGTCGGAGAGCATCGCGGCCAGCGTGAATGCCTTGAACGACGAGCCGGGCTGGAACTGCGCCTGGGTCGCATCGGAGAAGGGACGCTTGAGATAGTCCGGGCCCCCGTAGGCCGCCACCACCTTGCCGGTTCCCGGCTCGACGGCCGCGAGCCCGATGTGGACCCCGGCCGCGTCGGCGGTCGGACGGTTGTCCGCGACCGACTTCTCCGCTGCCGCCTGCGCCTTCTTGTCCACTGTCGAGACCACGCGCAGCCCACCCGCGGTGATCTCCTGCTCGGTCAGGCGGCCTACGACGAGCAGTTCGTTGCGGATTGCCGCCAGCAGATAGCCAGTCGGCCCGGCGAACTGTTCCTGCACGTCGGCACCCTTGATGTCCGGGAGCTTCGCCTTCGAAGCCTTCGCGGCGGGATAGACGCCGGCCTCCGCCATGCCGTCGAGGACGTAGTGGTAGCGGTCGACCAGGCGGTTCTTGCTCGCGGTACCGACAGCCGGGTCGTACCGCGAGGGTGCCTTCAGCAGGCTGGCGAGCACCGCGGCCTGCTCGGCGTCGAGCTCGTCGGCGCTGACGCCGAAGTAGGTCTGCGCGGCGGACTCGATGCCGTAGGCACCGCGCCCGTAGTAGACGGTGTTGAGGTAGCCCGCGAGGATCTGTTCCTTGCTCATCTGCCGTTGCACCTTGAGCGTGATGAACAGCTCTCGGACCTTGCGGCTGACCGTCTGTTCCTGGGTCAGGTAGTAGTTCTTCACGTACTGCTGGGTGATCGTCGACGCGCCCTGGGTCGAGCCGCCGCGGATGTCGTTCCACGCCGCGCGGACCATGCCGGTGACCGAGACGCCGTGATCGGTCCAGAAGGTGCGGTTCTCCGCGGCGATCGTGGCTTCCTGGGCCGCCTTGGAGACCTCGTTCAGCGAGACCGTCGTGCGGTTCTGAGCCGCGAACGTGCCCATCTGGGTCTTGCCGTCGGCGTAGTAGACGATCGTGGCGTTGGCCGTGACGAGTTTGTTCGGGTCGGGGACAGGTGTGATGGCGTAGCCGATCACCAGACTCGCGGCAGCGGCGACCACCAGCAGGATGAGACTGAACAGCACAGCCCGGCCGACCTTGCGCCGTCGCGACCGGGGCTTCTTCACCCGGCCGCGCGCGGAGGCAGCCGGACCCGGGGGCGGCGCGTCGGTTGCGGGCAGGCCGTTCGCCACGTCAGCTGTTCCCTTTCACTATCTGTTCGCATTCACTACGAGCCCCGGCTCGTCGACGGTGCATCGGCCGCATCCTGACCAAACCTGCAGAGCGTATCCGCGCGAACCTGGTGTCCGTGCCTCGCGACGCGGCCGGGACGGTGAGCCTGCAGTCGGCGCCCGGCCGCTCACCGCGGCCGCCGAACATGCAGGCCAGCCGGGCAAATACCGACAAGGCATGACATAACCGGCACTCAGGCAGGCGTTCTGCCTGTTTCCGGCGCGGTGTTCACCGACGACTACAGCCCGTCGTCCGGGTGCCAGTCGTTCTGCCACCGCCAGTCGATGGGGTCGCCGATGCGCTGGTAGCGGATGTCGGTGCTCAACCGGACGATCCCGCGACTGTCCACGTTGTCGGTACTCGCGTGGACCATGTGGGCCGAGTGGATCACCACGTCGCCGGCGCGGTAGTCGGTCGCGAGCCAGCGGCTGTCGTGCTCGTCGGCCAGGCCCGGAAGGTCCGCCGTCATCGAGGCGGCCGGACGCTTCAGGATGCCGGCGGCCTCGTCGGCCATCGCCCACCGGTGGCTCTCCTGCAGGTAGACCAGCCCACCGCGCTCCACCGGGCAGTCCCCCAGCGGGATCCAGGCCGACAGCACCCGGTCGGTGCCGTCGCGCAGGTACACCAGGTCGTAGTGCGCCTGCGTGGACGTGCCGACGCCCTGCTCGCCGGGCCGGATGTGCCGAATGATCTTGCGCTTGTGCAGGTGGACGTCGGAGTCGAGGAACCACGAGAACCAGTCGCGGATGCCCGGCGTCGCGCACAGCGCCGCATAGGCCTCGCCGGGAACGATGTCGGTGAACAGGATGGACCGCATGGTCTGGCGGTCGACCTCGCCGCCGCCGTCCAGGCCGAGAGCCGGATCGGTGCCGGCCCGGGTGAGCCCGGTGGTCTCGAGCGAGCGGAAGTAGTAGGAGCGGAAGCCCTCGACCAGAGCAGGATCGAGCTGGCCGCGCAGCAGCAGGTAGCCGTCCCGGCGCAACCGGGCCCAGAGCGCATCACGGTCGTGGCGGATGTCGTCGGGGACCGAGGCCAACTCCCCGAGTCGTGATTCGGACTCGTCGAGTGTGTACCCGTTGGAGGTCAACACGCTGGCCAGTGTTCCACTCACGGGGCGACTACTCCTCTGAGCAGACGGCTTGTCAGGACGGATGGCCCGCTCAGGTCAGGTCGCCGCTCAGGTCGCGTCGTCCTTCCAGCGCCTTCCTGCCGCCTTCCGCATGGCAGCCGTCACGTCGGCGGCGCTGCAGGAGTAGGGGCTCTTGGAGTTCTCCGAGCTCAGCACGATCAGCGTGAACGTGCCGTTCTGCCGGTCGTACGCCGGCGGATTGGGCCGCTGGGTGTTCGCACCCTTCGCCGGGATGCCGATCACCGCGAGGCGGCCGCTGTTGCTGGCCACGCCCACCCGGCTCAGGTCGGTGAACTCCATCCGGTGCTCCCACCAGGCGACGCCCTTCCAGGTGATGCCCCGATCGTCGATCGTGATCCTGGTCGGGACCCGCATCAGCCCCGTTCGGCTGACCAGCGCCAGCATCGAACCTCCGACCAGCAGGAGCACGGAGGAGACGATCGAGCCGCCGGTGGACAGCCACACCACCCCGCCGATCAGCGACGCGGCAGCGATGACCCCCGCCATCACGATCGTCGCGAGCAGCACCCGGCTGATTCGGATCTCGAACGGGAGCTCCACCGCTGCGTCGCCCAGGTTGGTGCTGCGGCTGCCGCGATCAGGCACCGGCCCCCCTCGGCAGGGGTGTGATCGTGGGCATCGCTGGCACCTCTTCTGGCCGGCGGACTGGGGTCGGGCTGAACTCGCGGGAGTTCCCGGACGCTACCGCAGCACGCCTTCGCCGTCCGGTCAGTAGCTACGCCCCACGACGGCCTGGATCCCCGGCTCGTCGTCGGAGTCCGGCAGCGAACCGTCCTCGCGGACCAGGCACCGCACGCTGACTGCCTGCTCCGCAAGCTTGGCTTCACCCTCGGGTCCGAGGTCTGCCCACGGCAGCCGGGCCCACCCGCTCGCCGCCGCTTCCAACGCCTCTGCAGCGGAGCTGACCTCCACGGTTCCATCGCGCTGACGCTGTTCTGCCTGTGTGTACAGGGCGTTCTGGTCGTCGTCGAGCAGACCCGGAACGGTCGACACCACCTGCGCCAGCGCCATGGACTCCTTGGTTCCGGCGATCCGGCGGACGAGCGTCGCGGTGCCGGCGGCAAGGTCACGCGGCCCGACCTCGACGCGGACAGGGACGCCCTTGAGCTCCCAGTCGACGGCCCGACGACCGAACGGGGTGTCGACCCGGTCGTCGAGCTCGGTGCGGACACCGGCCGCGGTGAGATCCGCCAGCAGTTGCGCTGCTGCGGCTGCGACGCCCTCCCCGTCCTTGACGACGCTCACCACCGCCTGGGTGGCGGCCAGCCGTGGCGGCACCCGCAGGCCGTCGTCGTCGCCGTGGGTCATGATCAGGCCACCCACCATGCGGGTACTGACGCCCCACGACGTGGTCCACGCCAGTTGGCGGCTCTGGTCGGCGGCGGTGTACCCGATGTCGAATGCTCGCGCGAAGTTCTGGCCGAGTTCGTGGCTCGTGCCCATCTGCAGGGCCTTGCCGTCGCCCATCATCGCCTCGAGCGTCAGCGTGTTGGTGGCGCCCGCGAACCGTTCCCGCACGGTCTTGCGGCCCGCGACCACCGGAACCGCGAGTTCCCGGCGCATGAAGTCGGCGTAGACCTCGTGCAGGATCCGCCGGGCGTAGGCCGAGGCGTCTGCCTCGTCCACGTGTGCGGTGTGCCCCTCCTGCCAGAGGAACTCGCTGGTCCGCAGGAAGACGCGGGGGCGGAGCTCCCACCGGACCACGTTCGCCCACTGGTTGAGCAGCAGCGGGAGGTCGCGGTGGCTGTTCACCCACTTGGCCATGAAGCCGCCGATGACCGTCTCCGACGTCGGCCGTACCACCACCGGCTCCTCCAGCTTCTTCCCGCCGGCGTGAGTGACCACCGCCAGTTCGGGGCTGAAGCCGTCGACGTGCTCGGCCTCGCGCTGGAGAAAGCTCTCGGGGATGAACAGCGGGAAGTAGGCGTTCTTCGCGCCTGCCGCCTTGATCCGGGCGTCGAGGAGCTGTTGCATCCGCTCCCACAACGCGTAGCCGTACGGGCGGATCACCATCGTGCCGCGCACCGGCCCGTTGTCGGCCAGCTCAGCCTTCGCGACGACGTCTTGGTACCAGCGCGGAAAGTCGGTCGCGCGTGGCGTGAGCACACTCGGTCGGGCCATGCGGGCAAGGGTAGTGAGGCATGTCCGGTCATGACAGCAGGTTGATTGTCGCCTACGGTCTCAGTTCGTCTTGCTACGTCCCCCATGCCATGTCCGTACATCCAGGTGCCAGTACATCCAGGCCGAGGAGTAATTCTTTATGCCCGCAGTGAATGTCGCGATCGTCGGAGTAGGCAACTGTGCCGCTTCGCTCATACAAGGCGTGCACTTCTACCGCGATGCAGAGTCCGGCACGAGGGTGCCCGGTCTCATGCACGTGGAGTTCGGTGACTACCACATCCGCGACGTGAACTTCGTTGCGGCGTTCGACGTCGACGGCAAGAAGGTCGGTCTGGATCTCGCGGACGCCATCGGCGCCAGCCAGAACAACACGATCAAGTTCGCCGACGTTCCTCGTACAGGTGTCAACGTCAGCAGGGGAAAGACCCTCGACGGCCTCGGCCGCTACTACCGCGAGACGATCGACGAGTCCGACGAGGAACCCGTCGATGTCGTGTCAGCGTTGAAGAGTTCAGGCGCCGACGTCGTGGTGTGTTACCTGCCTGTGGGTTCGGAAGAGGCGGCACGCTTCTACGCCGAGTGCGCGATCGCCGCAGGATGTGCGTTCGTCAATGCGCTGCCGGTGTTCATTGCCTCCGATCCGATCTGGGCGTCCAAGTTCACGAAGGCAGGTCTGCCGATCATCGGCGACGACATCAAGTCGCAGGTCGGCGCCACCATCACGCACCGGGTTCTGGCCAAGCTGTTCGAGGATCGCGGCGTGGAGCTGCAGCGGACCATGCAGCTCAATGTCGGCGGGAACATGGACTTCAAGAACATGCTCGAGCGGGATCGTCTGGAGAGCAAGAAGATCTCCAAGACACAGTCGGTCACCTCTCAGGTGGACCGTGACCTCGGCGCGGACAACGTGCACATCGGACCGAGCGACTACGTTGCCTGGCTCGACGATCGCAAGTGGGCGTACGTGCGCCTGGAGGGCAAGGCCTTCGGCGACGTGCCGTTGAGCCTGGAGTACAAGCTCGAGGTGTGGGACTCGCCCAACTCCGCCGGCATCATCATCGACGCCATCCGTGCGGCCAAGATCGCCCGTGACCGTGGCATCGGCGGGCCGGTGTTGAGCGCCAGCAGCTACTTCATGAAGTCACCACCGGAGCAGTACGACGACCAGACCGCACGCGACTTGGTGGAGGCGTTCATCCGCGGCGACGCCTGACCATTGACGCGCGGTAGCCCGCCGAGGGGCGCTGCCGCTTACTTCCGGTATCGGACAAATCCTGCCGATGCCGGACCCGCTCGGCCTAGGGTCCTGGCCCATGCGCCTCCGACCCCTCCTGCCGATCCTCGCGCTGGTCTCCGCCGTGCTGATCGTGCTGCCCACGTCGTCCGCCACGGCCGCCCCGCCGCCACCCCCTCCTCCGGGACGCCCGTACACCCATCTGCAGCTGAACCTCTGCCTGTCGGGTCTCGCGGGCTGCTTTCCGCGCACTGAGTACCCGAAGGTCCTCGACGAAGCCGTCGCACACATCAAGAAGACCCGGCCGGAGTCCGTCGCGATCAACGAGGGCTGCTCCGGTGACGCTGACCTGATTGCAAAGCGGACCGGCATGCACGCCAGCTTCACGAGGGTCATCTACGACGGCGCGGAGCTCCCCTGTACCAACCCGACCGGCCGCGGCTTCTTCGGCAACGCGGTGCTCACCCGGTCCGCTCACGTGCAGGTGGAGGCGCAGCCGTATGCCTCGCAGCTGGGCCGCGAGCAGCGGCGCTGGATCTGCGTCACCAGCGGCCCCGACCGCGTGACCGTGTGCACCACCCACCTCGCGCTCGGCGGTGCGGCCGGATCGGCCGACCGCGCGAACCAGGATGCCCAGTGCGCCGAGTTCGGCCAGGTACTGCAGGCCCGAACGGCCGGTAGCAAGGTGATCGCGTCCGGCGACATGAACCGGCAGACCACCTGTGCTTCAGACAGCTTCTGGACCCTTCGCGACGAGGACGCCACGCAGGCCAAGGGCATCCAGCACGCGTACGGCGAAGTCAACGCCTTCGCTTCTCCCTCGAAACAGGTCATCCCCGCTACGTACACCGACCACGACTACCTGCAGGTGAAGGCGACGCTCCGGCCTGGTCTGTGACGCGAAGCCCACGCGCACTAGCGAGCTGGGCTCCGCCTTCCACGTCCGCCACGGCTGCCCGTCGACACCTAGTCGGCTCCAGCGCCGGTTGAGTACTCCGGCACCGGGAAAGAACTGGGTGGTCAGGTGACCAACCGGCGCCGCGTATCCGTATCGGCACCTACGGCCAGGGCGTCGCATGCCGGGAGGCCGGCGGCAGCTCCCGCGTAGGCTCCGACGTGGCCTTTGGACCGATTCCTGCGAGAACGAAGGGCTAGGGGTGGCCTTCTTCCGCGAACTCGCCGACCTGTCGCGTCACGGCGGATTCCGGCGGCTGTTCGGGGTGCGCCTGGCGTCGCAGTTCTCCGACGGCATCTTCCAGGTTGCGCTCGCCGGGTTCGTCATCTTCTCTCCCGAGCGCGCGCCGTCGGCCGGGGCGATCGCGGTGGCCCTGGCGATCCTGCTTCTCCCCTACAGCATCGTCGGGCCGTTCGCCGGTGTGCTGCTCGACCGGTGGTCAAGGCGCGGCATCCTCGTTGTCAGCAACCTGATACGAGCGGTCCTGGGTGCAGGAGTCGCCGGCGTCATCGCCATCGACGCCGTGGACTGGCGGCTGACGTTGCTCGTGCTGGTGATGTTCGCTGTCAACCGGTTCCTGCTGGCGGGATTGTCGGCCTCGCTCCCCCACGTGGTCGAGGCCGACCGGCTCGTGATGGCGAACGCCGTCACCCCCACGTGCGGGACGATGGCCAACCTGGTGGGCACGGCGGCCGGCGGCCTGGTGCACCAGTTCGGCAACGACGTGTCGGTGGCCGTCTGCGCGTGCCTGGGCTTCCTCGCTGCCGGCCTCCTCGCCCTCCGACTGCCCTTTCTGGGTCCGGATCTCGCTGACGCGTCGGTTGCCGTGCGCGCCGCCATGCGCAACGTGGTGCGCGGGCTCGTCGACGGCGTCCGGCACCTGTCGCCGCCCTCCCGGCTCGGCCTCGGCGTGATCGCCGCGCACCGACTGGGATTCGGTCTCGTCCTCGTCGCCACCGCCCTGTTGTTCCGCACGGTTCTCGCGGACGGCGGCACCGGACTCGGCGGCTTCGCTCTCGCTGTCGGCGCCTCGGGGCTCGGGTTCGCGGTCGCCGCCGTCACCATGCCCCGGCTGATCCACTCGATCGGTATCCCCCGGGCGATCGTCAGCGTGCTTCTGCTGTCGGCCTGCGCAGTGCTCGTCGCCGCACCCTGGTTCACGCGACCGGCCGTGGTCAGTGCTGCGTTCCTGATGGGGATCAGCGCGCAGGGACTGAAGATCTGCGTCGACACCGTCGTCCAGTTGTCCGTCGACGACGTCCACCGCGGGCGGGCGTTCGCCTTCTACGACATGGTCTTCAACGTGGTCTTCGTGACCGCCGCCGTCATCGCCACAGTCGTCCTACCCACAACGGGCAGGTCGGTGGCGGTCATGCTCGCCCTGGGCGGTTGGTATCTGCTGATCGCCCTTGTCTTCGCCCGCGTGTGGCGCGCGCGGGTCGGTGACCTGGCGAACGGCTTGGCGCAACGGGGTGGCGACCACCTGATGGCCGACGGGAGCAGGATGAGCACATGATCGGCCGCCTGCACCACGTGATCCTCGACTGCCCGGATCCGCGAAGCCTGGCTGGGTTCTATTCCGAGCTGCTTGGTCTCCCCATCACCTACGACTCCGACGACTTCGTGGTCGTCTCCTCGAGTCAGCAGGCCTCCGGACTGGCGTTCCAGCTCGCGCCCGACTACCAGCCGCCGCGCTGGGGCGACCCGAGCCGTCCGCAACAGGTGCACCTCGACGTGATGGTCGATGACCTGGCGACGGCCCACGCCGCTGTCGTCGGTCTCGGCGCCGTCCGACTCGAGTCACCTGACGGCCACGTGTACACCGACCCTGCCGGTCACCTGTTCTGCCTGATCAACCGTCCCGGCTGGGCCGAGCCGGTCAACCCCGATTGACGATCCTCAGCAGATCTTGTCCTGCTGCCACCGGATGCGCTCGTCCCATTCGGTGAGCCCGACGACTTTGTCCTGCCAGTGATAGCAATTGCTGCGGTCGTCCCAGTCCGCGTAGATCTCCTCCCATGGCGCGATGTCGCAGTGCACCTTGAGTGAGCTCGGATCCACCGGCTCGTTCGCCGGCTGATAACGGAAGTCCGCGGAGAGACGCGCGAACTCGGGGCGAAGGTTGGGCAGGGCGCGGTGCACCGTGCGGCAGGAGAACGTGATCACGTCACCGGCCTCGTAGTCACCGACGGCCCATGGGTACGGCATTTCGCACAGGTACGCCTCCAGCCCACCCGGACCCTCCGAAGCGTGGTAGCTCAGCACACCGTCGGCCTGCGAGCCCACCATCGGCGTGATCCCGCCGAGTTCCACCGGGCAGTCGCCCAACGGGAACCATGCCGTCCATGCCTTCTTGCTGCCCTGGATGTGGATGAAGTTCCAGGCAGCAAAGCCAATTGCGCCTCGCAGGTAATGGGATTCGACAGTCTTACTGGTGGTCCGTGCCACAGTTCGTGCCACTACAGGCGGCGGGCCGTGCCATCCACGGGCGGCACGCCAGCGCCAAGACCACCTGGACTGCTACGGCCATTTTGGGGGCCCCCGACTTCGACAGCCTACGAGCCGCCATCGACGCGTGATGGCGACTCGCGCTCCCGCGAGGGACGGGGCACGTCAGTCGTGGCCGCCGAGGGCTGACAAGCCCCGCTCAAGGTCTGCCCTGTCGATGACGGGGAAGATGTCGAGGTGCGCCCCAAACTCCGAGAAGAACGGCTCGCTGATTGCTGGTAGCTGTGACGGGTCATCCATCTGGAAAATGATGAATGCGGTGCGGTGTCCGCCATCGGGACCGAAGTAGGCGGCCTCCGGCTTCAGCTGCTCCATCGCCGCTTGCATGACCTTGGGGAGCCGCCCATCTTGGATTGCCTTGGTAGAGACTGCTGTGTCCAACCTGGCCTTCAACATCATCCGCATCGTGCACTCCTACTGGTCGCCCGAAGGCGATCGCCTTCGTGCACCGCATGAGGCTCTCGCCGCGCGCCGATGAATAGGTGCGCCAGGCGTCGTCGTAGTCGCTGTCCGGGACTGGCGACGCAGGCAGGATCAGCGCCGGGCTGCCGCAGCGACGCCATAGCGGACCGGAGCGCTTCGGCACATCGCGGCATGCGGGCGAGCTGTGCCCCAACCGGGCGATCAAGTCGGCAAGCGTGGCACCCGTTTCCGGGTGCCCGCTCTGCATCGCAGCCCGAACGTGAGGCGTGCTACGCGCAGGCCGCCGCTGCGGCGGGGAACGCCGCCTCGAGGGCGCGAAGTCGAGGTGCGAGATCACCTTGTTGCCGTCCGTGGGTCCAGCCATCACGCCGTGCGCGTTGATCAGCGTGCTGGTGGTGACGCCCACGGCGTCGGCGAGGACCTCCGCGCCGGCGGGGCAGATCCCCTCCGAAGCAGCGATTGCCCGAAGAACAGGTAGCCGTTGGAGCCCGCGCGCCCTGCGTTCCCGTTCGGGTTCGGGTCGTTGAAGAGCAGAAGTGCGCAGTCGCGCCGGTGGCGGTGAGCACGAGGGTCGCGGCGGCGACGGCGGCGATGGTGGACAGGCGACGGACAAGCATGGGGCAACCCTTCGTAGTCGGACAGGAAGCGCCCGAGGCGCTTGCGCCTGTCTAGATGGCTCTCACTCCATCTGTGCCGATCCGCCGTGATCGTTGTAATCCTGTTACTGCAGTGGGAATTCTCATGACTCCGCGTGGCTGCGGACGCACCGTGCGTGTTCGAATGCCTCGCCCGACAGCGAGCACTGCAGCACCGGCCCCAGCCCGCCGAGCGGTCTGCATACAGATCGAGAGTCCGCCGAAATATCCGTTGCCGGGGGGAGACCCCCGATCACCCATTTGTGGCGCGACCGGAGTGTTTGGCGCCTCACCTTGCGTACGATTCCAATGTCTACGGGATTGGTAGAGATTCAGGGCCTCAGTGTCCGTGAGAGGCGATCCGACGTGCATCGCACCTGTGATGCACGCGCGCCAGGACAGACGACGGCGTGTAATGGGTGACCGCCTGGGTACGTTTGCGCTGTGTGATCAGGCGAATGGGGTCCACTACTCGAAGCGGTCGTCACCCCTACCAGGGCGTCCACTCACCCCATGTCCATGCGTACTGTGCGATCACTGCCCCGTAATGTCGGCCTGATTGGGCGCCGGTCGACATAGTCAATGTTCTGTTCTGGCTGGAAGCGTCGCTGTCGAGGACTTCCACGATGCCGCATCGGTGGCGGCACCGACGTCAGCGCCCGCGGCTCCAATCAATTGCGGCGGGAGCCGTGTATCCACGGCAAGTGGAAAAGGGGTGGAGCCGACCGCAGATCTGAAGCGGTCTCCGGGCTCGGCGTAAGCACCCGTGCCGTCAAGCTGCCGTCGCGCAGGCCATCCAGCAAGGCGGAATCATCGAGCGGAGTTCTGCGCTCGCGGCCTGCAACGCGTCGAAGATATCGAGCAGATCGCTCAGAACCTGCGGCGGTTCTACTCCGAGCTTTGGACAGATTCCAGCAATTGCTTCGCGTCAAAAATGCTTGCCATTTTCAGGTGACCCTTTCGTCTTGCCAGCGTGTAGTTGAGCGCGATCAGCAATTCGTCGTCCCTCATTCCGTCCAGCACTCGACGCTGCCGCTTCGGCGGGGCGTGCTGCCGCCACGGCGGCGGCCTGTTGCCGAGTCAGCCACCGCTCGGATATTCGCGGCTGTTGCTGTCATCGTCGGGCGGTGTTGCGGTCATGTGGTCCGTTTCTTGGTAAGCGGGTGGCCCGCCCGGGTGGAATGCCGGGCAGGCCGTGGGGCCCGCGCAGGACGCTCGACAGCAGGTAGCAGGTGGCATCCTCGAGGCCTGTCCGTGGAAGGTGTCCTACGCTGAAACGATGTGGAGAACAGGCTGGGCATTGCTGATCGGCGGTGCTTGCTGGCTCGCGGCGGTCAGCCTCTTGGAGACAGGGCGGGATATTGAATCCTTGTCGTTCGCGTGGCCTTCGCCGCTGCCGGGGTCCTCGTATTCGCAGATCTACTTGCACTTCGCGGGCAGACTCCCTTCGTGTCTGGCACGCTTCGGTGCTGGCTTGACCGGAGGGGCAACAGTCGCGCCACAGCCGGTTCGCGATTGGCTCATTCGTCGGACTCCTTGAGGCGTACTACGGACTGCATTCCGTCGAGCCAATAGGCCTGATTCTGTTGGGAACATGCTTGATGCGAAAGCATGGAGATATCCCGCCATGGGCAGCCGCAATACCTCTCTTGCTGACGTGTCCGAGTCGTCACCTACGGCTCCAGTCCGGCGACCTTGACGTTTGGGCCGCGGGATCGGCATTTCATCCACCGCGGAGTGGACTGGCTGCTTTCGGGATCGCCGCATTAAAGAGATCACCCCCCTCGGAAGCCGGTCAGGTGTGATCGCCCCGGATCATTGGGCTTCCTTCTATTCGCCGCTGCCGGTCAGCGACGTGACGTTACGCGGGCTGCCGTTGATGCTGTGCGGTTCGCTGGAGCATGGGGATCTGCCTTGTCGGGACGCGGCAGACTGACGGTGAACGCCGCCGCCGAGCCGTCGAGCTTGGCGTAGATCGTGGTGTTCACTGGACCCGATCAACCGCGTATCCTCGGATGATGACAGCCACTTCTCTGAGTGTGGCGAATCGTCTGCACGTGCGGACATTGCCGGTCCGCAGCCGCTCTCGTCCACCTGTTGCCGTGGGTTGTCATGAGATCGAGTACACGCGCAGACCCGAGCCGACCAGCCGTTCCGGGTCTGGGGCCTGCACCTGATCCCTCGTCACCGCGCGGGCGTCCCCGTCGTGATGCGGGCGGCACACAGCCCGCGTGACCCGTTGGCTGGCTCGGCGGACCGTCGTGACGGCCCGGTCGGACCACCCGGCATCGTCACGGGTTCGACGTCCGAGCGGCCGGCTCTTCTCGCGTTTGGCCTGTATGCGTTGGAACTCTGGCGCCTCGACGCCCTGGTGCCCGACATCGCGTTCGCACTCGGAACGACAGCCGCACGCGAATGGGTGCGGCCGCCGCTGTCGCAGCCGTTCGACGACCCGGGGTTGCCGGCCGAGCTGGCGCTCGTGCTGCACTGGGTGAAGGACCATCTCGGTTCGCCGATGACGCTCCAGTCGATGGCAGCCATCAGCGGGCGTTCGGTCAGCACCCTGCACCGGCTGTTCAGACAGCACCTGCACCGCTCGCCAACGGACTGGGTCGCAGAGCTTCGGGTCGACCGTGCGGACACGCTGCTGTCCACCACCCATCTCAGCGTCGCCGAGGTGGCCCGGGCGTGCGGTTTCACCGACCCGCTGTACTTCTCCCGGGTCTTCACCAGGCGGCGCGGGGCCAGCCCCACGGCCTGGCGGTCCCGGCGTCAGGTCCGTTGACTCCGTGCCGCCCGCCCGTCTACTTCTGATGGCCCAGCCGGTGCTTAGCTGACCGCCGTGACCGAGTCCGCGAAGGAACCTCCGCCCAGCCGACGCGTCGACCCGTCGCGCGACGTCAGCCTGCTGATCCTCGGAGCGAGTGGTGACCTCACCGGCCGGCTGCTTCTTCCTGGCGTCGGCGCGCTTGTCGCCCAGGGCCGGGCCGGGCAGTTGCGGCTCCATGGCGTGGGCAACGTCGACCTCAGCGCCGACCAGTGGCGTGATCGGGTGGCCACGTCGTTCGCCAAGGTGGGCGCGAAGGACCAGCCAGAGGTGAAGGAACTGCTGGAGAACACGCGGTACCGGATCGCCGACGTGACCAAAGCCGAGGACCTCACCTCGGTGCTCGCGGATCTGCAAGGACAGGTGGCGATCTTCTTCGCGCTTCCGCCAGTGGTCACCATGGCCGCCTGCGCCGCCCTCCAGCATGTGCAGCTGCCAGCGGACCTTCGCCTGGTCGTCGAGAAGCCGTTCGGCACCGACGAGGCCAGCGCCCGGGCCTTCAACGCGACGTTGACCGCCCTGGTACCCGAGGAGCACATCCACCGCGTCGACCACTTCCTCGGCAAGTCCACCGTCTTGAACCTGCTCGGGCTGCGGTTCGGCAACCGGACCATCGAGCCGCTGCTGACCGCCAAAGACGTGGAGCGGATCGACATCGTCTTCGACGAGTCCCTCGGCCTGGAGGACCGGGCCGGCTACTACGACCGTGCCGGGGCGTTGGTCGACATGATCCAGTCGCACCTGCTCCAGGTGGTTGCCCTGCTGACGATGGAAGCGCCACCTGCGCTCACGTCCGTCGACATCCGTGAGCGGAAGTCCGCGATCCTCCGCTGTACGCGGATCTGGCAGAACGACCCGGTCGCCACGTCGCGACGCGCGCGCTACGTCGCCGGGAACCTGGCCGGCCGCGACCTGCCGGCCTATGTCGACGAGCCGGGCGTCAATCCCGCGAACGACACCGAAACCTTCGCCGAAATGACCGTCGAGGTCGCGAACTGGCGCTGGGCCGGCGTGCCGATCGTCCTGCGATCGGCGAAGGCCATCGGGCGGCCCCGCAAGGAGGCGGTGATCACCTTCAAGCCGCCGAACTTCCTGCCGGAGGGCTTCAGCGCGGACAAGGACGAGCGCGACCGGCTGTTCATCGGCTTCGACGAGACCGAGCAACTGCGCCTCGATCTCACGATCAACGGCCCGAGCGACCCCTACGAGCTGGACCGGGCCTCGATGTCGGCGACATTCGGGCCGGGAGAACTCCCGGCGTACGGAGAGGTCCTCGCCGGGGTGCTCACCGGTGACCCGATGCTGTCGGTTCGGGGCGACTCGGCCGAGCAGTGCTGGCGCATCGTGCAGCCGGTGATCGACGCGTGGCGCTCCGGTGCGGTGCCGATGGGCGAGTACCCGGCCGGTTCGAGCGGACCCGCCAACGCCCTGATCGACGAGGACATGCCCACGCTGCACGAGGCGGACGAGCCCGAGCCCGCAGCCCAGGAACCGACGGAACACGGCAACGCCGGGTCCCGAGATGATCGGGACCCGGCGTTGGACCGGAGCTAGTGGTGTCGCTTACTTCATCGACGGGGGCATGAGCACCGAGTCGATCAGGTACACGGTGGCGTTGGCCGTCTGCACGCCGCCGCAGATCACGGTGGCGCCGTTGACCTTCAGGTCGTCGCCGCTGCCGGTGACCTTCACCGTCTCGCCCTGAACGGTCTTCTGGTCGCCAACGATCTTGTCCGGAGCGATCTGACCGGGCACGACGTGGTAGGTCAGGATCGAGGTCAGCGTGGTCGCGTTCTTCGTCTCGGCGAGGGAGGCGACGGTCTTGGCAGGCAGCTTGGCGAACGCCGAGTCGACCGGCGCGAACACCGTGAACTCGTCGCTGTTCAAGGTGTCGACAAGGTCGACCTTCTTGTTGACCTGACCAGAGACAGCCTTCACCAGGGTGGTGAGCAACGGGTTGTTGCTGGCTGCGGTGGCGACCGGGTCCTTGGCCATGCCGGCCACGGATCCTTCACCCGACGGGACCTGCTTGGCGTAGGCGGAGCAACCTGCTCCGACCATCATGGCGTCGGCCATCGGGGTCTCGCTGGCCATCGGGCTCTCGGTGGCCATCGGCGACTGCGGCTGAGCGGCGGCGTTGTCATCGCCACTGCCACCACAGGCGCTCAGCGCGAGCGATGACACGAGTGCCGCGGAGATCACCAGCTTGCGGATCAAGCCCATTCCTTGTGCATTTCTCATGACGTTCCGGTCCTTTTCGTCTGACCCACGGGCGTATCCCGTCGGTTGGGATGTGGCCGGTAGCGCGAGCGGTGTCACATCTGGTGGTGTCACTTCTCCACCGTCACGCTCACGCTGTGCCAGCCGGTCGACCCGTCGGGCGCAACCGGCGCCCGTCGGGAGTCCTGGGTGTTGCCGTCCGCATCGGTCGCGCGGACCTGCAGCCGGTGATTGCCCGCGCCGGCGGCGGGCCACGACCAGCGCCACTGCCGCCAGGTGTCGATGCCGTCGGCAGTCGGCGAGGTCCGCGTCCTGCCAGGCCTCGTCGTCCACCTGGACCTGGACCTTCGAGATGCCGCGGTGCTGGGCCCAGGCGACGCCGGCGACGTCGACAGCGCCGGGCTGTACCCGGGCGAACGAACGCGGGACGTCGATGCGCGAGCCGCCGTCTTGATCGGCGCCTTCTGCCGAGTAGCCGCGGCTGGTCCAGTAGGCCTTGAAGTCGGCGAACCTGGTGACCTCGAGGTCGACGAGCCACTTGGTGGCCGAGACGTAGCCGTACAGGCCGGGAACGACCATGCGGACCGGGAATCCGTGTTCGCCGGGAAGCGGCTCACCGTTCATCCCGATAGCGACGAGGGCGTCGCGCCCATCGGTCAACGCCTGAAGAGGCGTGCCGATCGTCATCTTGTCGGCGCTGGTCGACTTCACCGCGTCGGCACCGTCCTGCACGCCGGCCTCGGCGAGCAGTTCGCGGAGCGGGACTCCGAGCCAGGTGGCGTTGCCCGCGTACGGGCCGCCGACCGGATTGGAGACGCAGGTGAGCGTGATGCGGCGCTCGACGAGGCGCCGGCCGAGCAGGTCGGCGAAGGAGTAGGTGCGCGGGTTGTCGACCAGTCCGTGGATGCGCAACTGGTAGTCGGCGATGGTGAGGCGGGGGATCCGCAGGGCGGTGTCGACGCGGTAGAACGTGTCGTTGGGCGTGATGTAGCTGGTGATGCCGGGCACCTTGAGCGCTGTGCCTGCCGGGATGGCCTTGGCCGGGCCGGCCGGCCTTGGCAGGGTGATGGCCGCAGCCCGTGGCCGACCGGCTCACGACCTGCGCGGCGGCGCCACCTGCGACAGCGGCGACTCCCAGCGCCGAAGCTGTGATCAGGAACGCCCGCCGGTCGAAGGGTCCGACGGTGCCGTCCGGCCGCTCGACCGTTCCCTGCTCGACCGACGTCGACGGTGAGTGGAGTGTCGGCTGCTCGGGTCTGCGTGCCAGCCGTAGGAGGAGCAGGAAGGCCAGCAGGCCGATGGTCAGCGCCGCGGCTGCCACCAGGACACGCGTTGCGAGAGCAGCCGAGGCTGACCTGTCGAGGACCGCTGTTACCGCCCCGATCAGCCCGACTCCAACGAACATCGCGACGCCTACGCGGGGATGCTTCCCGGCGACCAGGCCGACGACGATCGTGGCGACGAGCAGGCCGAAAGCGATGCTGCCGAGCAGGACCGGCTTGTCGGCGGTGCCGAACTGCTCGATGGCCCAGTCCTTGACCGCACGCGGTGTCCGGTCGATCAACTGGTTTCCGACGGCGACGAACGGAGACGCGGTGGACGGGATCAGCGCGGTGAGAAGTTCACCGACGGACAGACCCACGGCGGTGGCCACGACTGCGGCGACAGCCGATCGCCGCCCACGCCTGTCCAGGAGTTGTCTCACGACTGCCATTCGGCGCGGACGACCGGATGGATTGGATCGATCTACCGCGCAATGTCCCGAGACGAGTGGGCGCTATCTGTCGCCTGGCGCCGCCGCAGGCAACAGTTCGCGCCCACTCGACGGTCAATGCGGGCGCGTGGGTCAGGACAGCTGCGACCGGAGGTGCTCCACCAGGCCGGCGCAGGCGGCCTCGACCTCACGCAGGCAGCGGCTGAACGCGGCGGCGTCGCCGTAGTAGGGGTCGTCGACCTCGAGCGTGCCAGCGGCCACGGCCTCCGGATCGAACTCGCGCAGCAGGCGAACCTCACCTGCCCCCGAGACGCCGCGGGCCAGTCGCCGGACCGCCGCCAGGTGCCCGGAGTCCGCGACCAGGACGAGGTCGCGCTCGGCGAGGACGGCCGGGTCGAGCTTGCGCGCGATGTGGGCGCTGCCGTCGTAGCCGGCGTCGAGCAGGGTCTGCACGGTCCGCGGGTCGGCGCCGTCGCCGACGTGATAGCCGGCGACGCCGACGGAGTCGACCACGATCCGTTCGCCTGCCATCCCGCCACTCAGTCCGGCCAGCTCCAGCTGCTGGCGCAGGATGATCTCGGCCATCGGCGACCGGCAGATGTTGCCGGTGCAGACCATGCAGACGCGGACCGGTCGCAGCTTCGTGGCATCACGCGTCATGCACGCCACCTAACCGCACACTCGATCGACTCCGGCCGCCGCGGTCCGTCGTGCCAGAGTGGGCCCATGCGGCTGGTGGTGGCGATCTACGGACCGACCTCCAGCGGCAAGACCGCTCTGTCGGTCCGGCTGTGCCAGCTGATCGCCGAACGGCTCGACCGCACACCGGTGGTCATCTCCGCCGACTCCAGGCAGGTCTACCGCTACATGGACATCGGCACGTCCAAGACCACGGTCGAGGAGATGGGCGGCGTCCCGCACCACATGATCGACGTCACCGAACCCGACCGGAAGTACGAGCTGGAGCAGTACGTGGCAGCGGCGCGGGAGCATCTGCAGCGCAGCCTCGACGAGGGCGGGATCCCGGTGGTCGTCGGCGGCACCGGCACCTACGTCCGTGCCCTCCTGGAGGGTTGGGAGGTGGACCGGGTGGGCACGTTGCGAGCCTCCCTCCGAAAGGACTTCCCACCCGGGATGGCCGTTGACGCGCACGCAACCCTGGAGCGGCTGGACCCAGGCGGCGCCGCCAAGGTGCATGCCAACAACTACGCCGGCGTGATCAACGCGCTCGCCCGGGTGATGGCCGGCGAGGACGATGCCGGCCTACCGCAGGTGAACCGCCTGGTGCTCGGCGTGGACCTGCCACCGGGTGACCTGGACCGCCGCATCGCCCAGACGTTCGCGCGACAGCTCTCGGCCGGCCTCTACGACGAGGTCCTGCAACTGGATTCCCGTTATGAGCTTGAGGATCAGTTCCACCAGGAACGAGACTCCGCACCGAACCAGGTGCTGCACACGCACGGGTACACGGAGTGGTTCGAAGTCGCGCGCGACCGTGGGCGCCCGTTGGACCAGCTGTCGAGAGCCGACCACGACGAGGTGCGAGGACGCGTCGTGGAGCGGATCACGGGTCATGCGCGCAGACAGCGCTCGGTGCTCGCCAAGCTCGGGAACGTGCAACGGGTCGCCTCGCCCGAGCAGGCCATGCGCCTGGTCGAGGCGGCCGTCCGACAACCGGAGCCGTCTGCCCCCCGGGTCAATCACCGCAAGAACCGCAACGTGTCCCAACGGCGGCGCCGGCGTCGCTGAGCACGCTCCCGGTGTCCAGTTGCGGCCCGGATGGCCGACCGCACGTACCCCGGCGAGTGCCACCGGCCAGCATCACTGCCATGACCGACGTCCTCCGCTGGGCGGAACTGACCCGTGCCGAGCTGACGCAACGGCTGCCGGAGGCGGTCGTGGCTCTCGCGACGGGTGCGACCGAGCAGCACGGTCCGCACCTCGCAACCGGCACAGACGCGCTGCTCGCCCAGACCGTGCTGGAGCGGGCCGCCGAGCGCTACCGGAGCCAGGACGGGCAGAACCGCCGGACGCTGATCCTCGCGCCGACGCTGTCCTACGGAGCCTCCGACCACCACCTGCCGTTCGGCGGGACCCTCTCGCTCACTCCGGAAACGCTGCTGGCGGTCCTCGTGGACATCTGCCGCAGCCTCACCGCTGACGGCGGCCGGCGACTCCTGATCGTCAACGGTCACGGGGGAAACACCGGTGTCTGCCAGGCAGCTGCCGGCGCCGCCGCTGCCCGGTTCGACCTCGACGTCGGCTACCTCGACTACTGGGCACCGCTGCTGGCGACCGGGGTCGCGGGCCTGCCTGCCGACGCGGTCCCGGGTCATGCAGGCGCCTTCGAGACGTCACTCGTGTCTGCGGTCAGGCCCGACCTCGTCTTCGATCCGCAGGGACGCGACGGGTATCCGCCGAACATCCCGGTGCCCGGCCTACAGGTCTTCTCGGCTCGGGTCTGGTCCGACTGGGAGGGCTACACCGACTCCCCCGGCCAGGCGAGCGCCGAGGTAGGCGAGCACCTGCTCGACCAGCTTGCGAACGCCCTCGCAGAGCGGATCGAGGCCTTCGCCTCGTACAGCGACCGCTCGGATCCCTGAGCCGCAACGACGCCGATCGAGAGGGAGCCAGATCGACAGAAGGGAAAGGGAATGTCTCGGCCCACAGTCGCCCTGCTCGTGACCTCCTACTTCTTCGGCTCGCACGCGGACGTGCTCGGCACACGGCTGATCGAGGGCTACGAGTGGGCGGGAGAGGCGGTGGCGCAGCCGCGCGTCCGGGTCGCCTCGATGTATCTGGAACAGCCTGATGGCGCGCCGCTTCGGGCCGGGCAAGAACTGCGGCCCGACATAGGAGTGGGCATCGCGAAGCGTTGCGGGGTGCCGCTGTTCCCGACCGTTGGGGAGGCGATCGGACTCGGGCAGGGCGGCGTCGCCGTGGACGGCGTGGTGATCATCGGCGAGCACGGTGACTACGAAGACAACGAGTACGGGCAGAAGCTCTACCCGCGCCGACGGCTCTTCGACGCAGCTGTCGCGACCATGGTGGCTGCCGGCCGAACCGTGCCGGTGTTCAACGACAAGCACCTGGGTTACTCCGTCACCGACGCTCAGTCGATCGTCGGTACCGCGCGTCGGCTGGGTGTGCCGATGGTCGCGGGTTCGACGATCCCGCTTACCTGGCGGCTCCCGACCGCCACCGAGTGGCCGCTCGGGGAGCCGATGACCGCGTCCGTCACCGTGGGCTACGGCGACGTGGAGAGCTACGGATTCCACGCCCTGGAAGGGCATCAGGCGCACGTGGAACGCAGGTCCGGCGGCGAGACCGGAGTTGCGTCCGTGCGCGCCCTCACCGATGACGCCGCTCGGACGGCATGCAGAGACGGCACCGTCGATACCGGACTGTTGACCGCCGCGCTCGCGCGATTCGACCTCGATGAGCAAGGCCGCGCCAACGCCGTCGACGCCGTGCGTGACGTGTTCCAGATCGAGTACGTCGACGGGCTCGTGTCGTCCGTGGTGATCTGCCGGCGACGTGATCGGGAACTGGGCGTCGGCCTGCCGCGGTCCGAGGCACGAGATGTCGTGCCAGATGTGGCTCCCCGGAGCCCGACCAGGCCTGCCGTCCGACCACTTCGCCTTCCTGGCCCGGCAGATCGAGTCGCTCGTGCTGACCGGACGATCGCCCTACCCCATTGAGCGAACGCTGCTCACGACCTGCATCCTCGATGCCGCGATGCGGTCACGGCACGCCGGCGGTGCTGCGGTTCGCGATCCCGGCCTGGCCGTGACGTACGCAGCCGCGGCAGACGTGCCCGACACCGGAGTCCGGAGCCGCTACCCCGAGCCGGTGAGGCTGGCATCACCCCCCGCGTGACGTGACGGCCGCCGGGCGGACATGATCTGCCGGACCAGTCGTGATCGACCGGAGGCATGCCGGGAGGGCGACCATGAGAGTGCTGCTCGTCGACGTGCAGGAGCCGCTGGCCGCGGCGGTCCGCGACGGACTCGGTGACCGACACGACGTGACGACGTTCGACGGTGATCCCCGAGATCGCGCCGCGTGCGCGAAAGCCGCAGCCTGCGACGTGGTCGTCCACGGTCTGCGTTCTGGCGCCGGCGCGCTCGAGGCCATCGACCTGGCCGGCCGGGGAACCTGGAACCTGCTCACGACGACGGCCGCGTCGCGCTACGTGCAGCTCTCCACCATGCGGCTGTTCGAGGGATACGACGCCGGCTGGCACCTCGACGAGCAGTTCCCGCCGCTCCCGACCCCCGAGCCGGACCTGCTGGCGCCGTATCTCGCGGAGGTGGCATCCCGCGAGATCCTGCGATCGCGGCACATCAAGGGGATCGTGCTTCGCCTGCCGGAGATCGTCACGGGCGACGACGCGCCACCGTCGTCACCTGAATGGCTGCACGTGGACGACGCGGTGCAGGCGATCACCGCGGCGGTCGAGAACCCGTGGCCGAAGCGGCCGACAGCTAGGTGGCGCTGCGCCAACGTTGTCCGCGGCGATGCTGCCGGCAGGTACCCGCTGGCTGCTGCCGCGTCGCCGCCGCTGTCGTTCTCGCCGCAGCACCTGAGTACGGAGCCCTCGCCGACCTCGCAGCCGCCGACAGGCTCGCCCCAAGGTGGCTCGAATCACCGACCTCCCGACGGTCGACCGCGTACTCGTCCTCGGCGCCGCTGGTCCGCTCGGTTCGGCGACGTCGGCCGAGTACCGCGAGCGCGGATACCGCCTCCGGCTCACCGACATCGGCCCGCTGACCGAGCTCGTCAGCCAGCAGGACGGCCCCAAGCCGATCCCCACCCAGCCGCCGCACGAAGAACGGGTGGTGGACATCACCGACCCGGTCGCCGTCACCGAGGCAGCGCAGGACATGCAGGCGATCGTGAACTGCACGGTGATCCGCGAAGATCCGGTCGAGGCCTTCCGGGTGAACGTGCTCGGCGCGTACAACGTGATGACCGCTGCGGTCGACAACGGGATCCGCCGGGTGGTACACACCGGCCCGGCCATGACGCTCGCCGACCACCCCGCGGGTTACACCGACGACACCGCGCTCGCCTCAGATCTGCCGCCGCGACCCGGCGACAACCTCTACTTCATCACCAAGTACCTCGCGCTGGAGATCTGCCGGATCTTCGCCGAGCACCACGCGATCGCCTGCCCGATCCTGCTCTTCATCACCTTCCTCGACCCGGAGAAGTCGCCGTCGTGGGTGCCGCCGTCGTTCTCGGTGACCTGGCAGGACGCCGCCCGGGCGATGGCCTCGGCGGTAGCAGTCGATGCCCTTCCTCGACCCGCCCCGCTGGTGAACGTCCTGGCCGACGCCCCACACGACCGGTACCGCAGCGACGCTGCCAGGGACGTTCTCGGCTGGACCGCGACCGATGACCTCGAGCGCTACTGGCTGCGCCGGCGCTGACCGGCCGGCCGGCCGCCCACCACACAAAGAGCTGGAGACACCGATGCCACTCGAACAGCTGCTGGCCGAACGCCTCGCCGCCATCCAGGCCGGAGTGCCCGGGATCGACTACGACACTCCGTACGGGCCGGGAGAGCCCGCGCTGCTGGACGTGCGCGACCAGGACATACCCGGACCTCACGGTCCGATCGGTATCCGCGTCTACCGGCAGCCGACTCCCGCAACCGGCCCGGCGCCGGCGCTCGTCTGGTGTCACGGCGGCGGCTTCACCTTCGGCGACCTCGACATGCCGGAAGGCGACCAGACCAGCAGGGCCGTGGCCGCACGAACCGGTGGCACGGTCGTGAGCGTCGACTATCGCCTGGTGACCGACGACGCGAACAAGTACCCCATCCCGCTGGACGACGTCGTCGCCGCCTATACGTGGGCGGTCGAGCATGCCGACGAGCTGGGTACCGAACCGCACCGCATCGCCCTCGGCGGCGCGAGCGCCGGTGGCAACCTCGTCTGCGGTGCGGCGCTGCGGCTGCGCGACGCCGGCGGCCCGCTGCTGCCGCTGCTGCTGCCGATCTACCCGCTGGTGCATGTGGAGCTGCCGACCTACTCCGACGAGCTCGCCGCCAAGCTGGCCGAGGCGCCCACCGACCACGTGATCGACCTTCCCGACGTCGCCTCGATCAACGACTACTTCCTCGGGGGTGCTGGTGTCGAGCACTACGCGTTCGCCGCTCTGGCACCCGACCTCACCGGCTTTCCCCGCACGGTGATCGTCAACGCCGAGTACGACTCCCTGCGGGCATCGGGTGAGGCGTTCGCCGAGCAACTGCGTGCGGCCGGGGTGGACGTCCGGGTGGAACTGGTGCCGGGCGTCCTGCACGGCCACCTCAACCTGGTCGGCTACCCGCCGGCGGTCGAGACGTTCGACCTGATGGCGCGCGAGATCAGCACGCTCTAGCCGTGCCGGCGGCACCCAAGCGCGCTAGGCGAACCGTCGCGTCAGAGCGAACACTGCGGAGGCAACCACCGCGAACGCTGCGCCCGCCAGGATCCAGCCAGCCACGATCAGCACGGCTCCCACCGCAACGAACAGCACCACCTGCAGGATCAGCCTCCCGGGATCGGCCAGTCGCCGCGCCGACGTTGGCGCCATCCAGACTGCCCAGACCCCGCTGGCAGCCACGACCAGCAACAGGCCGACGAGGGCGCCCGTCAGGCCGCCATGGCCCAGGCGCCAACCCGCCAGGAACAGAAGGAAGATCATCGCCAGCTCGCAGGCGAACGCCAGCACCGACACGATGCCGACGTGGTCGGGGCTCGCCTTGTCACCGCTCACCAGCACATCCTCGAGGACGCGTTCCGCTGGCTAGCCCGACGGCCAGGCTCACTCGCCCCGGTGCCCGCCGGCGATCTCCACCGCGACGTCGAGGTGACCGGCATGCCGGGCGTACTCCTGGAGCACGTGGAAGCAGATCCAGGCGAGCGCCGGCGGATCGTCGTCGAACCGGCCACCCGTCGCGGCAACGGTGGACAGGGGTGTCTGCCGGAGCAGCGCAGTCGTCGCAGCCCCGACGGTCATCAGCATGGCGGTCACGTCGGCGGCCGTGACGGCGTCGGGAACCGTCCAGCCACCGTCGGGGTCGCCGCTGCTGTCCGCCCAGGGGTCGGGGACGTCCTCGCCACCGAATCCCCATTGGAACCACCGCCGCTCCATGTGGGCGAGGTGCCAGACGAGGCCGAGCGGAGTCCAACCGGTGGGGACGACGCTTCGACGCAGATCGTCGACGTCCAGGCTCATCAGCTTGCGCACGACCGCGACCCGATATGCGTCCAGATATCCGACGATCAGTTCGGCTGGATCCCCAGTAGAGGCTTCGGGTTCAGAGAACGCTTCGGTCATGTCGGCAACGCTAAACCGACGGGTCGGCGGCCCTACGGCTGGTCCGTGGCAGTTGCCCTCGCTAGCTGCGAGCGATCATCGTCCAGGCCCGGGGATAGGCGTAGTTCGTGACGTTGTAGCGGTCGGCCAGGTACTGGTGGATGTGCACCCATCGGATGTCCGAGCAGTGGCGAGCGAACTGCTCCTGGATCCGGTCCTTGCTCAGCTCGTTCCAGTGGTACGCGCCTTTGGGCTGGATGCGGTGCTCTGGAATGTCGCTCATGCAGAAGAACGAGATCAGCACGCCGCGGCGGGCCACCCTGCACAGCTCGTCGACGGCCCGCTCCATCGCCGCGGGGGAGAGGTGTTCGAGCAGGTCGTGCACCACCGCCCAGTCGTAGGAGTCGTCGGCCGCATCGATCGCCTGCACGTCGCCGACCCGGAAGTCGACGCCGGGAAACATCCGGCGGCAGTTGTCGATGTTGGCCCGGGTCAGATCGAAGCCGTGGTAGTCGAGCGGCGCGCCGAGTCCGTATCGAACGAGGTAGCGATAGTCGTTGGCCGATCCGCAGGCGGCCTCCACCACCGACAACGCCCCGGTGGGTTGCCCGTGCAGCGCAGCGGTCCAGGCCTCCGCGAACCGGTCGTCGTCCGCCAGGATCTCCTGGTAGACCGGGCCCCACATCCCGGACGTCTTCAGCTCCGTGAAGTCCACTCCGTGCTTGCGTTGCAGGTCCAGCTGCCGTCGGCGCAGCTCGCGGTGCTTGTTCGCCGCCCACCGCAACTCGTCCTCGCACAGGTCCGGCTGGTCCACGCCGAGCTCGCGGACGAACTCGTGCCGGGCGAGGATGCTCTGCAGGTTGATCACGGGGTTCTGGTAGTCCTCGACGAGGTAGCTCTCGAGGTGCTCGGCCGATGCCCGCACCCAGGCGCGCTGGAGCAGTGCCCTCTCGACCCGGCGCTCGACCGGACCACCCACGGCCGACGACAGGCGGCGCACCGTCCGTACGTAGAACTCGCGACGCCGCCGGCGCGCGTCTGTCGTCCCCGGTGGACTCGTGGCCATGTTGGTTACTCCCCTCGGGCCGGAACGGACAGCGGACGGGGTCGCATCCCGGCGGTCGGCGGATAAGTATGGGGTGCAGCGACGAGTGGCCGTTGCCTGTCGCGATCGGCCGCCAGACCAGCGGTCACCAGCCTCACGTCGCCTGCCTGTCCTGCTCGGGTCGGTGGTCGCGCCACCATCGTTGCAGCAGCGCCAACACCTCGGGCTCCGACATCGGGCCGTGCTCCATCCGCTGTTCCAGCAGGTATCGGTAGGCCTGCCCGACGAGCGGGCCAGGCCCGATGCCGAGCAGCTGCATGATCTGGTTGCCGTCGAGATCGGGGCGGATCGCGTCGAGCTCCTCCTGCTGTCGCAGTTCGGCGATACGGCGCTCCAGCTGCTCGTAGGTCTGCCGCAGAGTCCGTGCCTTGCGGGCGTTGCGCGTCGTGCAGTCGGCCTTCGTCAGCACGTGCAGGTAGGGCAGGAGCCGTCCGGCATCACGGACGTAGCGGCGAACTGCCGAGTCGGTCCACTCGCCTGATCCGTAGCCATGGAAGCGCAGGTGCAGCTCGACCAGCGTCCCCACGTCGTTGACGACCGCCGTGGGATAGCGAAGGGCCGCGAGCCGCCTCTTCGCCAGCTTCGCCCCCACCACCTCATGATGGTGGAACGTGACCCGGCCGCCGGCCTCGAACCGCCTGGTCTTGGGCTTGCCGATGTCGTGCAGCAGGGCGGCGAGCCGGTTGGTCAGGTCGGGACCGTCGCCCAGGGCGGGTTCCAGCTCGATGGCCTGTTCGAGGACGGTGAGGGAGTGCTCGTATACGTCCTTGTGGCGCCGGTGTTCGTCGTCGGTGCGCTGCAGCAGCGGCACCTCGGGCAGGAAGTGGTCGGCGAGGCCCGTGGCCACGAGGAGCGACAAGCCTCGTCGCGGGTCGGACGCCAGCAGGAGTTTGGAGAACTCGTCGCGGATCCGTTCCGCGGAGATGATCTCCAAGCGAGCCGCCATGGCCGCGATCGCCGCCAGCGTGACGGGCTCCACGTCGAACCCCAGTTGCGCGGCGAACCGGCAGGCACGCAGCATCCGCAGCGGATCGTCGCCGAACGAGACCTCAGGCTCGGCTGGAGTGCGCAGAACGCCGGCCGCGAGGTCGGCCATCCCGCCGAACGGGTCGACGAACTCTGGTCGGTCCGGCCGTAGCCGCAGCGCCATCGCGTTGATGGTGAAGTCGCGACGCCGCAGGTCGTCGGTCAGGTTGTCACCGAAGGCCACCGTGGGCTTGCGGCTCTCCGGGTCGTAGGCATCGGCCCGGTAGGTGGTGATCTCCACCGTGTCGTCGCCTTTGCGGCCGCCGATGGTCCCGAAGGCGCGGCCCATGTCCCACGTGGCGTCAGCGAAGGGCTGCAGGATCGTCTCGATGGCTTCGGGCCGGGCGTCGGTGGCGAAGTCCAGATCTCCTGACCTGCGCCCCAGCACAAGGTCGCGAACACTGCCTCCGACCAGCGCGAGGTCGTGTCCGGCGGCGGCGAATTGCGCGGCGAGATCGCCCACCACCGGGCCGAGGCGCCGGGTGAGGTCAGCCGTTGTGGTCTGATCGACCGCGCCGTTGTCCCGCGCCCCGACGCCCGCCGCGGAGCGGGGGCCGACAGGGGTGACCGGCTCATGGTCGGCAGCATCTGGGGCATCGCTCATTGGGGGATCGCTGCCGGCGGACACGTCGGGGAGGCTACCGACGTCAGTAGCCTTCGGCACATGCGAACGCGGGTCGTGGTCGTGCTCACCGGGCTGGTGGCCGGTCTGCTGCTGGCCGCGCCCGTCCCGGCACGGGCCGCCGAGGTCGAGCTCGCCGTCGCTCTCACCGACGTCACACCGGTCCTGACAGCCAGCGGCACGGTCACCGCACGGGGAAGTGGTCCGTAACACCGGGGACCTGCCGATCAGCCTGGTCAACGCCTCGCTCTGGATCAACACCCATCCGATCACCACACAGGCAGGCGTCGTCGAGGCGGCCGGTGAGCAGCCCGGCGACCGGCTCGGCGTGCGCTTCTCCAGCGAGACCGACGACGTCAACCAGGTCGCCAAGTCCCTCGAACCCGGCGCCGCCGCCTCGTTCAGCGTGGCACTACCGGTCGAGCGGCTCGATCTCACCGGTCACGGCGTCTACATGCTCGGGGTCGACATCCGCGGTACGCCCTCAGGACAAGGCCGCGACACCCTCGGGCGGGTACGGACACTCGTCTGCTACCCCCCACCCGAGGGGACCGGCACTGTGCAGGTCGCCACGGCGCTGCCGGTGACGGCGGCACCGACCGCCCTCACCGCCAACAGGCTGGCCGACGGCTCGCTCGCCGACGCCGTTCAGCCCGGCGGGCGGCTCGCGGTGACTGCCCAGCTCGCCGCCCAGAGCCGGGCGGCACTCGCGGTGAACCCGGCCACGATGGCCGAGCTCGCGATCTTGGCCAAGCCACATCAAGAGGGCGGTCGCCAGGTCGCTGCCAATCCCGATGCGGCCCGCGTGCTCACGGTCCTCAGCCGGGAAGCGGGTGACGGCTCGAACACGATCCTGCTGCCCTACGGCGACCCCGACATCGAGTCGCTGGAACACCACCGGCTCGTGCAGCCCCTCTCCGAGCTGACCGCGGTGACCGCTGCCTCGGCGAAAGCCGGAGGCACTGCCGGGCAGTTGACCGCCTGGCCGGCCAACGGGTTGGCCGACGCGGCCACGTTGGAGGAGCTCGTCCTGCATGGCGTCGACCGGGTACTCCTGTCCACCGACGCCCTGCCGGACCTGCCCTCGTCGGCGCCCACCAGGCGGCCGATCCTTCCGCTGACGACGTCGGAGGGGCCGATCACCGCGCTGGTGTACGAGCCGTCGCTGCTCGCGGCCGGTCAGCTCGGTCAGGACAGCGACCTGATGACGCGGCAACGCTTCCTGGCCGAGACGCTCGTCAGGGCCATGCAACTCGAGCCGGGGCAGACCTACCGCACCATCGCGGTGCTACCGCGAGACGGCCGGACTACCTCCGGGCTCGCGGCCACCCTCACCACCCCGGCGAGTGCTCGCTGGGTCACGGCCCAGCCGCTCTCGACGGTGACAGCCAGGGCGGGCAGCGCCTATACCGGCCGGCTGTCCTACCCGGCCAGTCAGCGTGCGCAGGAGTTCGGCCCCGAGCGTAGCCGAAGGCCTGCAGCGGTTGCTGGATGCCTCCGGTGCACTGCAGACCGTGACGTCCGGCACAGCCGACGGCTCTGCCAGCGGCAGCGCGGGTCAGCGGGCCGACGTCATGCGGGCAGACCTGTCGGCCGACTTCTTCGCCGCGTCGTCGGTGGCCTGGCGGCGCGACGAGCAGCGCGGCCGCCGGTACGCAGACCTGCTCACCGCGGGAATCCGCCAGCGGCTGCGTGGCATCGAGTTGACGGTCCCGCGGTTCGCCACGTTGTCCGGTTCCTCCGGCGCGTTCCCGATCACCGTGTCGAATGAGCTCGACACTCCCGTGAACGTGGTCGTCCGTCTGACCCCTCGCCAGCCAGGTGTCATCACCGAGGTGCCGGACGAGCGGGTCACGATCGACGGCAAGCGCAAACACATCTCGAGGGTGACTGCGCACGCCTCCGGCTCAGGTGTGGTCGCGGTCGAGGCGACCCTGCTGGCTCCCGACGGCACTCCGATCGGTCCGCCGTCGGTGTTCACGCTCCGGGTGACCACGTACGGATGGTGGGGCTGGGCGATTCTCGGTGCCGGGCTCGCGCTGTTCGTCGCGGCCCTGCTGTTCCGCCGCCACAAGCTCAGCCGTCGAGGAGGTGGCGAGATCCGCGCGCGTGATGGCGGTGACGACCCCGATGACGGTCCTGACCCACTCGATCGTGTCGGGCGGGCGAGCGGACGCGGCGACCTTCGCGTGCACGACGGCGGTGCACCCAGGTGACGACGCCTGAGGGTGGTGGCACCGCACCTAAAGACAGCACCGCACCCAGGGACCGCACGGCACCCGAGGACAGCACGGCACCGATAGACAGCACGGCACCCGAGGACAGCACTGCCACGCCGCCCACCCCTCCGCTACCGGCGGACTCTGACCTTCCACCACGCAGCGGGGAACAGCCGCTGGAGCGCGACGAGCCGCAGTCGCGCTATTCCCGTCTCTTGCGCCGCAGTGCGGTGATGGCCGTCGGCACCGTGTTCTCACGAACCTCCGGCGCGGTACGAGCAATCCTGCTCACCGCGGCGATCGGCACCGGGGTCTTCTCGGGCAGTTTCCAGCTGGCCAACGTGATCCCGACGTCGGTGTACTTCCTGATCGCCGGGGGCGCGATCAACACGATCTTCGTGCCTCAGCTGGTCCGGGCGATGAAGCGCGACGAAGACGGTGGCGACGCGTTCGGTCAACGACTGCTCACGCTCACGGTCGTCGTCCTGCTCCTGATGACGATCGCGGCGGTCTTCGCTGCGCCCCTGCTCATCCGGATCTGGGCCTCCAACGACCTGCTGCTGCCCGAGAACCGCCCGTACTACGACCTCGCGGTGGCCTTGGCGCGCTGGTGCCTGCCGCAGATCTTCTTCTACGGCCTCTACACGATCCTGGGCCAGATCCTCAACGCCCGTGGCCGATTCGGCCCGATGATGTGGGCTCCCCTGCTGAACAACGTCATCTCGATGGCCGTCTTCGCGGCGTTCATGATCGTGGGCCACGGGCCGTTCATCGACAAGGTCACCGACTTCGACGTCATGCTGCTCGGGCTCGGCTCGACCATCGGGATCGCCGCCCAGGCGTTGTGCCTGGTCCCGCTGCTCAAGGGGGTCGGATTCCCACTCCTGCTGCGTTTCGACCTCCGCGGCAAGGGTCTGATGACGCCGGTTCGCCTGGCCGGGTGGTCGCTCGGCTTCGTGCTCGTCAATCAGCTCTGGTTCGTTCTGGTCACCCGGATCACCACGGGTGCCCAGGCGCAGGCAACCAGCCAGGGGTTGACCGAGGGCATCGGCCTCACGCCCTACATGTCGGCCTTTCTGATCTTCCAGGTTCCACACTCGATCGTCACGGTGAGTCTGGTCACTGCCCTGCTGCCAGCGCTCGCCGCCCTTGCCGCAGAGGGGCGGATGCGCGAAGTCGCATCCGACCTTGCCCAGGCGCTGCGCACGACCGTGGTCACGCTGGCACCGGCGGCGGCAGTCTTCGTCGCGCTAGGACCAATGCTCACCGAGGCCGTGTTCGCCAACGGCAGCACCACCACCGGCGACGCGCGCTACATCGGGCTGGTGCTGGCTGCCCAGGCGCCTGCGCTGCTGTTCTTCTCCAGCCACTACGTGACCCTCCGAGCCTTCTACTCCGTCGACGACACACGCACGCCGGTGTTCGTCCAGTTGGTCATCGTCGCTGTCTCCGGCGGCCTGGCGTTCCTGTTCTACGAGACGCTGCCGCTGTTCTGGAAGACCATCGGCGTCGGACTCGGCTTCACCATCGGCTATCTCGCCGGCTTCGTCCTCAACCTGCTGATCCTCAGGCGACGGCTCTCCGCCGGGCTCGGCATGCGCTCCCTGGCATGGCACTACTTCCGCACGGTTGTGGCCGCCGGCGCGGCGGGAGTGCTTGGCTGGCTCGCCGCCTGGCTCCTTCGGCCGGTGTTGCCCGACAGTCGTCTCAGCGTGCTCTTGATGGGTCTGATCGGGAGCGCAGTCGTGGCCGTCGCCTACATCGCCCTGGCCAAGGCACTCCGGTTGCGGGAGATCCACCAGATGCTCGCGATCGTCGGCCGCCAGATCCGTCGGCGACCCCCTGGCTGACCGGCGCCATCGCCCTTGGCCGGCACGACCACTAGTCCACCAACACGAAAGGAAGCCTGATGGCCCGCAGCATCGCCACCAACACCCGCGTCGACGCCGAGGGCCTGGCTGAGTTCGTCCGGCCGCGTCACCATCTGGTGCTCCTCACCCACCGTTCCGATGGGACGGCCCAGTTGTCGCCGGTGACGGGTGGCCTGCTCCCCGACGGCCGGGTGGTGATCTCCACCTACCCCGACCGCGCCAAGGCCGTGAACCTGCGCCGCGACCCACGGGCGAGCGTGCTGGTCCTCTCCGACGACTTCGGCGGCGCCTGGCTGCAGCTCGACGGCACCGCGGAGGTGATCGACGGCGAAGAGGCGGTCGAGCCGCTCGTCGAGTACTTCCGCTGCATCTCCGGCGAGCATCCCGACTGGGCGGAGTACCGGCAGGCGATGCGTGACCAGGACAAGTCGCTGATCGCCATCACGGTGCACCGCTGGGGCCCGATCGCCACCGGCGGCTTCCCGCCTCGCTTGGCCGACTGATACCGGTTGCCCACGCACGCGCGGCCTAGAACGCCGGTTACGCACGCTTGTACGCGGGTGTTGGTCTCCTGGTCCGGCTCTGCCGGCACGTGACTGGCGAGGCCAACCGGCGCCCGTCGTGACGTCTCCGCCGTTGCCGGAGTCGGGGACCACCGCTTCGGAACCCGGGTCGAACCGCCGCAGACTCGTGACCGGCCAGCTCCGGCGCCGCGCCTAGCATGGATTTCGTGCAGCTGGATGATGTGGGCCCCTCCACCGTCATCGAGGAGCGCTATCGCTGCGCCGAGCTGCTGTCGGAGATCGACCTGGCAGGCGGCCCGGTTCGCATCTACCGCGCCTTCGACGAGGTGCTGTGGCGACCCGTCGCGCTGCACGTCATCGACGGTGATCACCCGCGGGCCAGAGCGTTGGTCGAATCGGCCCGCTCGGCCGCGGCGGTCAACGACCGGCGCCTCCTAGCCGTCTACGACGCCCACATCAACGGCATCGCCTACGTGATCCGCGAATGGTTCGACGGCCACAACCTCGACACCGTGCTCAGTCAGGGTCCGCTCGAGCCTCGCCGGGCAGCCCGGATCGCGCTGGAGATCGCCGAGGCGCTCGCGGTCGCGCATGCCGCCGGACTCTCGCACCGCCGGCTCGACCTCTTCTCCGTACTGATCGGGCGCGACGACACCGTGAAGGTGGCGGGGCTCGCGATGGACGCAGCCATCGAAGGGCCCGCCCAGCTCGTTCGCGGCGAGGTCATCGACCCGGCGGCCCGCGAGGACGCACGCGATCTCGGACTGATCCTGCACGCGTGCCTCACCACCCGGTGGGGCGGAACAGGTCCAAGTCGGCTGTTCGAGGCTCCTCGCGACACCGAAGGGCGGCTGTTGGCGCCGCGCCAGGTCCGCGCCGGTCTGCCCCGCTCGCTCGACAACGTGACCGATCGCGCCATGAACGACAACCCGCACACCGGACTCGCACTCGCCTCACCGGCCGAGGTGGCCGCGGCCCTCGTGGACGCCGGCGCCGGCGATCCGATCCCCGCGTTCGACCTGCCGCCGGTGCAGACCACGATGCCGCGGGCGTTCAGCACCGGGACCGTGGTGCCGACCGAGCAGAACCGCCGGGATGCGCAGGAGTCCGGAGCGGCCGGGTACGAGACGCCGAGCCCGGCGCCCAGTGCCGACTTGGAGGAGGACACCCAATTCTCCCTGGCAGCCCAGGCAGGCCACGACCGTGGGCACCAGACCACCTACGCAGGCCCGGCCGTCGGTGCATCCGCCACGTCCAGTGCACAGCCGAAGCCCGGAAAACGTCCTCGTGATCCGGCGACCGGCCAGGCGGCTCGCTCCCGCCGCCGCGGACTCGGCGTCGGCCTCGTGGTGGCGCTCCTCCTGGCCGGCATGGTGCTCCTCGGCTGGCAACTCGGAACCACTGCGTTCCGCCGGGACCGGGACCAGACCAATGCCCAGGAGAGCCCCACGCCAACGGCCGCGCAGGTGCCACCTGCGGCGGCTGCGAAACTGACGGTCGCCGGCGCCGGCGACTTCGACCCGGACGGCGACGGCTCGGAGCATCCCGACGAGGTCGACCTCGCCCATGACGGCAAGCCGGCCACCGCCTGGTCGACGGCCACCTACGAGACCAGCCCCAAGCTGGGCAATCTCAAGCCCGGGGTCGGCCTGTGGGTCGATCTGGGCGGAGTGAAGACCGTCGCCTCGGTGAAGCTGCAGCTGGTGGGTACTGGCTCCGACGTGAGCCTGTACGTGCCGAACCAGCCGGAGGCGGCCGCGGCTCCGGACAGCCTGTCCGGGTGGCGGAAGATCGGCGCGCAGGCAGGGGCTGCCGCATCCGCGGAGGTGACGCCCCAAGACAAGACCCAGGCCAGGTTCGTGCTCGTCTGGTTCACCAAGCTGCCCCCCGATGGCGACGGCACCTATCGCGGCGGGGTGAGCGAGATCGAGGTCCGCGGCTGATGCCGCCCGCTGCCGACGCGAAGGGTTCGCCACCGGGTGACCCGTCTGGATCGGAAGCGGCATCCGACACCGCGCAATCGGACACGAGAAATCCGACACGAGAAATCCGACACCGACCTGCTCGCCGCTCACGTCGCCGGTGATCCCGAGGCCTTCGGCATCCTGTTCGCGCGGCATCAGCAGCGCATGTGGGCGGTGGCGCTGCGTACCCTCCGCAACCCCGACGATGCGGCCGATGCCGTGCAGGAGGCGGCGATCTCCGCCTTCCGGCATGCCTCCTCGTTCCGCGGAGATGCGGCCGTCACCACCTGGCTGCACCGCATCGTCGTCAATGCCTGTCTGGACCGGCTGCGGCGTCGTGCCGCACGTCCCGCCGATCCGCTCACCGACAGTGAGGGCAATCAGACGATCGATCCCGCGGTCCCCGACGGGACCGAGACGCGGCAGACGCAACTCGACGTGCGGGCAGCCCTGGCGATGCTCAATCCCGACCAGCGCGCCGCCCTGGTGCTCGTCGACCTGGAGGGCTACTCGGTCGAGGATGCCGCGGCTGTGCTGGACTGCGCGATCGGGACGGTCAAGAGCCGGTGCGCGCGTGGCCGGGCCAGGCTTGCCGAGATGCTTGGCCACCTCGGCCCTTCCGGTGGCGACGGTGCCACCGGCGGGAACCGCATAGCCCTGCGCTGCGTCGGACTGCCGTTGAGGAACTCAACGAATCTTGGGGACACAGCGAATCTTGGCGCAATCGACCACTGGATGGGCGGGGAGGTGATCTGGTGAGCTCCCCGTACTCCGCCGACCGTAAGGCCGGCAACTCGCATCTGGACAGGGGCGAACTCGCGGACGAGATCGCCGGCGTCGCCGCACCCGCCGTTGCCGAGCACCTCGTCGAATGCCCCGACTGCTCGGCTCGCCTCGCCGCCCTGTCGACCGCGAGCAGCTCCGTCACCCGGTACCTGCGCACCGACCCCGAACCGGAGTTGCCTGCTGCGATCGCGGCGCGCTTCGCTGAGGCGATCGCCGCCGAGTCGGCAGCTCGCCCACGCGTGTCCGCTTCCCCTGATGCCACGCCGGCAAAGGCGCCGGTGCGGTCCGGCCGGCGCGAAGGCTGGTGGGCTCGCCACACCAGGCTGGGCGGAGTGCTGGTCACGGCAGCCTCACTGGTGGTGGTCGGCGGGGGCGCCACGGTCGTCGCCAACCTGGTCAGAGACGGTGCGCCGACCAACCAGGCCGCCGAGTCGGGGCGCACGTCGGCCCAGGAGGATGCCGCCGCTCCCGGCGCGGACCTCGGCGGCAGGCCGACCCCGCTCGGCGCGGTGGCCGGCCCGATCGCCCTGAGCCAGGCGACGTTCGCCCAGGAGATCGCCGACCTACGCAGCGCCGGGACCCGAGACGCCGGTGAACTCACGTCGGCCCAGCGCACCTGCGCCATCGACGCGCTGGCCGGCACCGATCTCGAGGACGCCGCGCTGACGGCCATGTCAGGCGCCTTCACCCTGGACGGGACACGCGTCCTCGTCGTGTTGGCCAGGCACGACGGCACGTTGACGGCCGTTGCGCTCTCCGGGTGCTCATCCGGACAGCCGCAGGTGGCGGCCCGCGGAGACCTGCCCTGATCCAGCAGGGCTGCCGCGCGCTGTCTCGCAGTCCAGGCCGGGAGGGCGTGGCGCGACCGGCGTCCAGGGAATGACCGCGTCTGCATCGCTGTTTCAGACGACGTAGGCCGAAGAGTTCGCACGACTGCGATACTTCGAGACACCGTGCCGAAATGCCGGCAGCGCCCAGTGGTCTCCGATCACAGGTGCCCGCCGCCAGAAGGAGAGATGTGACAGGTCAGGCTTTGCCGTCAGGTGTCGACCTTCCCGGTCAGCACCGGCAGGTGATCATCATCGGCTCAGGGCCGGCTGGATACACGGCAGCCATCTACGCCGCTCGCGCTCAGCTCCACCCGTTGATGTTCGAGGGATCGGTCACTGCCGGCGGCGCCCTGATGACCACCACCGAGGTGGAGAACTACCCAGGCTTCGCCGACGCGATCATGGGGCCGGACCTGATGGCCGCCATGCGGGAACAGTCCGAACGCTTCGGTGCCGAACTCGTCCCCGACGACGTCACCGCGGTCGACCTCACCGGTCCGGTGAAGCGGGTCTCGGTGGCTGACGGCACCACCTGGACCGCCGATGCGGTGATCCTGGCCATGGGGTCGGGCTATCGGCGGCTCGGGGTCGACGGTGAGGACCGGCTGTCCGGTCGCGGGGTGTCCTGGTGTGCCACCTGCGACGGGTTCTTCTTCCGTGGGCAAGACATCGCCGTCGTCGGCGGCGGCGACTCGGCGATGGAGGAGGCAATCTTCCTCACCAAGTTCGCCAACTCGGTCACGCTCGTCCACCGTCGCGAAGAACTGCGCGCCAGCGCGATCATGGCTGACCGCGCCCGGGCCAACGACAAGGTCGCTTTCCGGCTGAACACGGTCGTCGACTCCGTCGAGGGTGCAGAGTCGGTGAGCGGTCTTGCTGTGACCGACCGCATTTCCGGCGAGAGGTCCACGCTGCCGGTCACCGGTGTGTTCGAGGCGATCGGCCACGACCCCCGCAGCGAACTCCTGCACGGACAGGTCGACCTCGATGATGAGGGCTACGTGCTGGTCGAAGGCAGATCGACCCGGACCAACCTCAGCGGTGTGTTCGCGTGTGGCGATCTCGTCGACCACACCTACCGGCAGGCGGTCACGGCCGCCGGCTCCGGCTGCGCGGCGGCGCTCGATGCCGAGCGCTACCTGGCGACACTGCATGAAGCCGAGCGGGTCGCGCGGCCGGTGGAGACCGTCCCCGCGGGATGATCCACTAGCGCCGGACGACCGGCAGGCGTGCTGTCCCAACTGGTGAGCCACCCGGGATTACCGAGCGGGCCCACGGTGTTGACCGGTCACGTAAGAGCTAGAGCAGCAACAATCAGAGAAGCAGTCCATGAACCAGGTCTTGGAGGCAGGGCAATATGGGAACGATCGCAAGTGTGACCGATGCTGAGTTCGAGCAGCGGGTGTTGAAGTCCGAGACCCCGGTCCTGGTGGATTTCTGGGCAGAGTGGTGCGGCCCGTGCCGTCAGGTGCAGCCGATCCTGGAGGAGCTGGCCAACGAGTACGGCGGAAAGCTCACTTTCCTCAAGCTCAACGTCGACGAGAACCCGGCCACCCCGATGACCTACGGCGTCAGTGGGATCCCGACGTTGAATGTGTACCAGGGCGGAGAGGTCGTCCAGTCGATCGTCGGCGCGAAGCCGAAGGCGGTGCTGAAGCGCCAGTTGGACGTCCACGCCAAGCCCTGAGAACCTTCCCTTGTGACTTCTCGCCTGCTGCATCGGGGGGATGTCGGTGACGATGTCGTCGAGTTGAAACGTCGGCTGACGGCCACCGGCTCCGTCAGCGACCTGCTGACCAGCGACGATGTGTTCGACGACGCGTGTGACTCGGCAGTTCGGCACTTCCAGCAGGCTCGGGGACTCACGGTCGATGGCATCGTCGGGCGCGGCACCTGGACCTCCCTCGAAGAGGCGGCCTGGCAGCTCGGCGATCGCGTCCTGGAGGTCGCGTCCCCGCTCCTGCGTGGTGACGACGTCACGGTGCTGCAGCATCGCCTGCTGCAGCTGGGATTCGCCGTCGGCAGGGTGGACGGGTTCTTCGGCCCGATCACGTCTGCGGCGCTGGCGGAGTTTCAGTCGAACATGGGCCTGCCGGCCGACGGGGTTGCCGGTCCGTCGGTGTTCAAGGCTCTGGAACGCCTGTCGCCCGTCGTGTCCGGCGGGCGCGCCGACGCGCTCCGCGACCAGGAACGACTGCGCGAGGCCGGGCCCCGTCTGGCCGGCAAGCTCGTGGTGATCGATCCCAGCCGGGGCGGAGACGACGCCGGGGCGCAGGTCGACGGTCTCACCGAGGCAGAGGTCATGTTCTCCCTGGCGACGACCCTTGCCGATCGGCTGGCCGAAGCCGGTGTCGGGACCCTGCTCACCCGTGACCGCGGCAGCAATCCCGACAGCAACCAGCGGGCGCAGTTCGCCAACTCCCATCACGCCGACGTGCTGCTCTCCCTGCACGTCGACCGCACCGACAGCCCGGCCGCCAACGGGGTCGCGACCTACTTCTACGGCTCGGACTGGCATCCGGCGCGATCCGTGGTCGGCGAGCGGCTGGCCGAACTCATCAACAAGGAGATCTGCGCCCGGACCCGGATGGGCAACAACCGCTCGCACCCCAAGTCGTGGGACCTGTTGCGGTTCACCCAGATGCCGGCCGTGCAGATCGACCTCGGGTACCTGGGCAACGCCGGCGACGCGGGTCGGCTGGCCGAGCCGCAGTTCCTCGACAGCGTCGCCGAAGCGATCGTGGTGGCGATCCAGCGGCTGTATCTCGCCGGTGACGACGACGCAAAGACGGGCTACCTCACGCTGGCGATGCTGGGACGCGCCGGCGGCTGACGCCGGTCACGCGTCCACCCAGCGCGACGGAGCCGACAAGCCGGACCGCTGCTCTTCCCGGGCAGCCCCGCGCGCAGTCGCGGGCCGTTTCCACGGCGCGGGGCGCCGCCGGTGCCTTCGCCAGTGCCTTGATCCGCCGCCGCAACGGCTCCAGGTCCAGGTAGCGGGCCTCGGTCGCGCTCAGGTCGAGGCGGTGCAGGCTGATCCCACCGCGACTACGCACAGTGACGAAGCCTTGGTCCAGCAGGAAGCTGGCTGGGACGCTGCACTGGCCCGCGCGCAGTCCTGGAATCCGGCCGACGGTCCCGAATCCCTCCAGCGCCCCGATCTCGCGACGCATCAGGTCGGCGGCTGCCTTCACGACGAGCAGCTTGCCGAGACCCGTGCCTCGAACCTCCGGCGCCACGCGCAGACCGGCCAGCAGGACAGCATCGTCGGAGACCGGTCCAGCCGGGCAGGCGGCCACCCTGGGCAGGTAGCGGGCCGGGGCATAGAGGATGTGGGCCACCAGCGCACCGTCGATGTCGACCGCCTGCCCGAACGGGCCCCACTCCGTCAGGACCGTTCGCGCCCATTCTTCCTTACCTGCAAGGGAATCCCCGGCACCTTGCCAGAACTGGCACGCATCGCAAGGGCCCGCGAGTTGGGCTACCAGTGCGGGCGTCATTGTCACCAGCCGGCGTGACATGGCTCCATGCTAGGCCTCAGCCATCCGTCGGTCAGGGCCGCGGATGCGGTTCCAGCAGCTGCACGATCCGCTCGAGGTCGTCTGCGGTCGCGAAGTCGATCGTGATCCGGCCGCGGCTTCGTCCCGCGTCGACGCGCACCCTGGTGTCGAACCGGTCCGAGAGTCGTTCAGCCAGATCCGCCATCGCCTCGTCGGGGGCCCGGTTCTGGTGGGCGCGGCGCGCGGGCATGGGCTTCGAATCGTCACTGAGAGTGACGATCTCCTCCAGGGCGCGCACCGAGAGTCCTTCCGCGACCACGCGTGCGGCGAGTCGATCGGCCTGGGCGGGGTCGGGGACGCCCACGAGCGCCCGGGCATGGCCGGCGGACAGCACGCCCGCCGCGACCCGGCGCTGGACGGCCGGAGGCAACTTCAGCAGCCGCAGGGTGTTGCTGATCTGGGGGCGTGACCGGCGGATGCGGATGGCCAGTTCTTCGTGGGTGCAACCGAAGTCGTCGAGCAACTGACCGTAGGCCGCCGCTTCCTCGAGCGGGTTGAGCTGGGCCCGGTGCAGGTTTTCCAGGAGGGCGTCGCGCAGCATCGCGTCGTCGGACGTGCTCCGCACGATGGCCGGGATCGTGCCGGTCGCGGCGAGCTGACTGGCTCGCCATCGCCGCTCCCCCATGACGAGCTCGTACTTGGGCTCGCCGTCGCCGCTCGCGAGCGGTCGCACGACAACGGGTTGCAGCAGCCCGATCTCGGAGATCGAGTGCACGAGTTCGGCGAGCTCGTCCTCGTCGAAGACCTGCCGTGGCTGGCGCGGGTTCGGCAGCACGCTGTCCAGGGGGAGCTGGGCGAAGTAGCCAACCCCGTTGGGATCGCCGTCGGCGCCGGAGTCGGCGCGGCCGTTCGACGCGGTCGGTGGTTCCTGGCGGAACAAGAAGGTGCTGACCGGACTCTCCCGATGGGCGTGCCGGCCGCTGCGGGAGTCCCGCGACAGGCCGGCTGCCTCGGGGTCGGCATACGCCAGGTCCCCGGCGGCATCCTGCCCGGGCGGGCCGGCGGGTATCAGAGCGCCGAGCCCTCGCCCGAGTCCACGTCGTTGCGCTGGCATGGGATTCCTCCTAGTGGTTGCCCGAGCGGGCGAACGTGGGCCTGTCCGAGGCTCGACTGTCGGGCCGACTCGGCCGCGGTCCTGCCAACTCCCGCGCTGCCTCCGCGTATGACAGCGCCCCCGGCGACGACGCGTCGTACTGCAGCACCGTCTGCTGATAGCTCGGCGCCTCTGAGACCCGTACCGATCGGGGGATGACGGTGCGCAGCACGCGGTCGCCGAAGTGGTCGCGGACCTCCTGGGCGACCTGGGCTGCGAGGCGGGTGCGGGCGTCGTACATCGTCAAGAGGATGGTCGACAGCTGTAGATCGGGATTGAGGTGCGCGCGGATCAACTCGATATTGCGCTGGAGCTGGCCGAGCCCTTCCAGCGCGTAGTACTCGCACTGAATGGGGATCAGCAGCTCGTGGGCCGCCACCATCGCGTTGACGGTCAGCAATCCCAGCGACGGCGGGCAGTCGATGAGCACGTAGTCGATCGCGTCGTCGTCGGCCAGGAGGGCGTCCAGTGCGCGCTTGAGCCGCGTCTCCCTGGCCACCATGCTGACGAGTTCGATCTCTGCACCGGCCAGGTCGATCGAGGCCGAGAGCACTCGGACATTCGCGAGGTCGGCGGCCGACTGGAGCACGTCCGCGATGGCCACGCCCTCGATCAGCACGTCATAGGTGCCCGGCGTCCCCTCACTGTGGTCGACGCCGAACGCCGTTCCGGCATTTCCCTGCGGGTCGAGGTCCAGCACCACCACCCGTTGCCCAGCCATCGCCAGGGCCGCCGCCAGATTCACCGTCGACGTGGTCTTGCCGACGCCACCTTTCTGGTTGGCCACCACGATGACTCGGGGCTGCTCGGGCGGATCGAGCGCCGGCTGCTCGGCCAGCCTGAGCCGGCGGGACACCACCGACTGGGCCGCCTGCGCCATCGGCGTGGCCGCCTGCGAACCGTCGCCACGGGCGAGGTCGGCCGCACGCGCGACCCCAGGGACAGCCGGGAAGGCCGAGTCGCCGTCGGTTGTTTCACGTGAAACAACCGGCTGCGGGCTGTCCGCCGGTGCGGTCGCCGCCGCTGTTTCACGTGAAACAGGGGCGATCCAGCCAGTGGGAGCGCTGTCAGCGGCCGGCTCTGGGCCCATCCAGCCCGTGGGATTCGTCTCCCCGAGAGTGGGAACTGCCGCGCTCACCGGTCGTCGTCCTTCACCTCACGAACCCTAGCGACGGCGCGACTCATCGATGCCGGGACGCGCTGGCGTCCCGGCCGGGTCGTTAAGGGCTCGGCCTCAGCCCTTCAGGCCGCTGGTGGCGAATCCCTCGATGATGTAGCGCTGCAGGAAGATGTAGAGGATCAGGACCGGTACCGACGCGATGGTGGCGCCGGCCATGATCACCGGATAGTCGATGTTGTAGGCACCCTGCAGGCCCGCAAGCCCGGCCGGAAGGGTGAGCCGCTCGGGTGAGAACAGCACGAAGATCGGCCAGATGAAGTCGTTCCAGTTCCCCAGGAAGGACAGCAATCCCAGGGTGGCCAGCGCGGGCTTGGAGATGGGCAGGATGATCCTGGTCAGGATGTGCCACGTGTTCGCCCCGTCGATGAGGGCGCTCTCCTCGAGTTCGCGCGGGATGGCCAGGAAGAACTGGCGCAATAGGAACACCCCGAGGGCCCCGGCCGCCCCGGGTATGACGAGCGCGAACAGGGTGTCGAGCCAGAGCGAGCTGGTTCATGATCAGGTAGTTCGGCATCAGGAAGATGAAGCCGGGCACGAAGAGGGTGGCGATGATCAGGCCGAAGATGAGGTCGCGTCCCGGAAAGGTCATCCGGGCCAGCGCGTACGCCGCCATCGCGGAGACGACGATCACCAGCAGGGCATGGGCGGTGGCCGCGAGCAGCGAGTTCAGCGCCCACAAGAGCACCGGATTCTGTTCATCCGCGACGATGAGCTTGTAGGCGCGCAGCGTGAGTTCGTCCGGGATGAGGGAGATGGGGATCCGGCGGGAGTCTTCGATGGTGCGGAAGGACGTCAAGAACATCCAGAGCAGGGGCACGACAAAGACGAACGACAGGATGGCCAGACCGATCCACAGAACCGGGCCGCTGCGATCGTGCCGTCGTCGTCGGTGGACGACCGTGTTTGAACGGGGGCGCGGGCCCGCATCTTGCGCAGTCACGACTTGCCCTCCTCTCACGCAGCAGGGCGAAGTTGATGATGGAGACGATCGCGAGGGCGAGGGCGAGCATGTAACTCATCGCCGACGCCGAACCCATCTTGAAGCCGCGCAGACCCTCCTGGGTCATCACCATGATGGCCGTCCTGGTGCTGTCACCCGGTCCGCCGTTGGTGACCAGATACGACTGCCCGAACATGTTGGCGCTGGCCAAGACGGTGGTCGTGATGGTGAAGACCATGACGTTTCGAAGCCCCGGCATCGTGACGTGGACGAACTTTCCCCACGATCCGGCCCCGTCGATGGAAGCGGCCTCGTACTGGTCGGCCTGGGATCTCCTGCAACCCGGCCAGGTAGATGACGCAGTTGAAACCGAGCGTCCACCAGACGGTCATGCCGACGAGCGCGACCCAGGCCCACGGATGAGTCTGGGTCCAGCCGATCGCCGGGATACCGAAAAGGCCGAGAAACCCGTTGATCAGGCCGAATTGAGCATCGAGAAGGTAATTGAACAGGAGCACCGATGACGGCGATACCGAGGACAAAGGGGGCAAAGATCATCGCCCGGAAGAACACCATCCCGCGGAACTTTCGGTTGAGCATCAATCGCGATACCGAGCGGGATCAGGATCAAGAAGGGAACGCTGGCAACGGTGAAGATTGCCGTAGCCTGCATTCCATGCCAGAACTGAAGAAAGGTGACCGAGGTCGAGTCGAACAGATCACGGTAATTCTGTAGACCCACGAAGGGCTTGGCCGGCAGCATGAAGTCCCAGTCGTGCAGACTGATCCAGACGCCGAAGAACTGCAGGACCGAAGACGAATACCAACAGCAGCAGGAGATACGGAGCCAGCAACAGGTACGGCGTGAGTGGATGGTGGAGTCGCTCAACCTGCCGCCGCGGGGTCGTCCTTCACCACACTCGACGACGTCCGGGCGGCAGTTGTCGCACTCATCCGTACTTCTTCGCGTTGGCCGCCAGGATCTTGTTGGCGCGACCCAGCCGCTTCAGCAAGGGCAGCGGCAGTATCCTTGCTTGCCGAGCATCGCCTTGCTCACAGCCGCATTCCACTCGGGCATGACGTCGTTGACGCCCGGAATGGGCGGCACGAACCTGATGTAGTCGACTTCCTTGGCGAATTCGTTGACGGCGCCCTTGGTCTTGAACTCCTCCGACTCACGCACGGACTTGCGCGCCGGCACCATGCCGGCGTCTGCCCAGGCAAGTGACTGCTGAGAGATCCAGTTGAGGAAGACCCTGCTGGCATGCGCCTTGTTCTCATTCGGCTTCAGTTGTCGAGGGAGGACGAATTGATGTGTGCCCGCCCAGGTCGCCTGCACAGTCCCGATCACGGGAACCGGAGCCGCTGCCCACTTGAGCTTCTTGATGGCGTTCAGCGGGGTGGTGTTCCACGGTCCGTTGATCATGAACGCCGACTTGTCATTGGTGAACGAGACGTAGTTTCCGTCGCCATGCCGCATTCTTTGGGACTGTGACCCGCATCGATGAGGCCCTTCCACCAGTTGATGGCCTGGACCGCCGGCTCTTCGGCGAAGCCCACCGTCATTCCGTCGTCGTTGACCATCTTTCCGCCGAATTGGTACACGAGGGTCTGCGACTCCAGGCCGAAGACGCTGAGAGCCGACGTCCACATGCCCTGGATCCCCTTGGCCTTGGTCTTCTCCAGCATCTCCATGAGCTCGTCGCCGGTCGTCGGCGGCTTCTCCGGGTCGATACCGGCGGTTTCCATCACGGTCTTGTTGTAGAAGAGGCCGGCGGGGTGCATGTCGAGCGCGATCCCGTACCGCTTGCCCTGGTATTCCCCGCCCTTCCACGACAGCGCGGTGAAGTCGTTCTCCGTCAGCTTCAGCGCCGTCGCGACATCGTCGAGGGGATCGATCACCCGACGCGCGGCGTTGGTGGCCAGGGTGTCCGCGTGCATGATGCCGACGTCGGGTGCCCTGCCGTTGCTGACCGCCGCCGGCACCTTCTGGTAGTACTCCGCCCAGGCAATGGCGGTCATCGTGACCTTGATGTTGGGGTGCGCGGTGTTGAACTGCGTGCACAGCTTGCGCATGATCGGGCCGTCACCACCGGTGAGGCCGTTCCAGAAGGCCAGCTCCACGTTCGGGCCGGTGTACTCCTCGGCGCCGCCGCCGCCGGCGGCCGGGGGAGCCTCTCCGGGTCCTCCGGACGAGCCTGGTCCGCAGGCGGCAAGGCCGAATGCCGCGGCTGCTCCCAGCGCTCCGCCGAGAAGGCGCCGCCTGCTCGGGCCTGTGCTGTCAAGGGGCCCGTCTTGATCGGATGTGGTGGACGTCGTTGTCATACCGGTTCCTCCCATTGCTGGCTGCTTCCGCGGACCTGCGCAGGGAACTGCGCCGAACCGCACGGCTGTGCCACGATGCGCGGACTGGCGTTCCTAGACGCGGCACAGAGGTGTCACGTGCTGCTCGCATGGTCACATGAACGCAACGCCAAATCGAGAAGTCGAGGCGATCCCGGTGGTGACACTTTGGCAACTTTCGGCGCGTGTCGGTGGGGCCAGGCGGGTGGGACCGTGGCTGATCGCCTGTCTGTTGGTCGCCTCGGCCTGTCAGTCGGCACCGCCGGAGTCGACCCCGACGCCCAGTCCGAGGCCGTCACCGGAGCGGGAGCAGATGGGTTTCGCTAACCCTGTCTACGACGGGAACTTCCCCGATCCCATGGTCATCGCCGGTGCCGACGGCGGCTACGTGGCCGTGGCGACGAACGGGAACGGCAGCAACGTCCAGACGATGACCAGCACGGACCTGATCCAGTGGGAGCAGGGAGAGGACGCTCTGCCGCAGCTGCCGTCATGGTCGAGTCCCGGCAAGGTGTGGGCTCCTGAGATAGCCGTGGGCGAAGGCGGTCGGCTATCTCTTGTACTACACGACGCGGGCACCCGACCCGGAGATCCAGTGCATCAGCGTCGCTGTCGGTTCGAAGGCGTTGGGCCCGTTCGTCGACAAGAGCTCGAAGCCACTCGTCTGCGAGAAGGCACAGGGCGGCTCGATCGATGCAAGCCCCTTCACCGCCGCCGATGGCAGCCGCTACTTGTACTGGAAGAACGACGGGAACGCCGTGGGTGTCGACACCTTCATCTCCGGGCAACGGCTCGACCCGACCGGCACGAAGCTGATCGGTCGACCGCAGCGCCTGTTCAAGCAGGACCTGCCCTGGGAGGGACATCTGGTCGAGGCCCCCTTCGTCTGGGCGGACCGCGGCAAGATCCACATGTTCTACTCGGCAAACGCCTACGACTCCGACGCCTACGCGGTGGGTCATGCGGTAGCTGCGAGCCCACTGGGCCGGTTTGCCAAGGACCCTGACCCGGTCCTGGCGAGCAACGACGTCGCGGCTGGACCGGGGCACTGCGCACTGATCGAGAAGGACGGCAAGGTGTGGATGGTGTTCCACGCGTGGCTGCCGGATGCCATCGGCGGCGACTTCCCCGGGCGGACCATGTGGCTCAGTGAGGTGACGTTCGCGGCCGATGCCACCGTCAAGGTCCGGCCGCCGACACCTGCCTACCCCGACCGTCCCTGATCGACGCTGTCACGTGGCCGGCAGAAGGCCCGGCCGGCCGACTGTCAACCCTGCCGGTCGAAGCAGACGACCGTGGTCGGCTCGGTGAGGACGTCCTCACCGAGAACCAGCACTTCGCCCGCGGACAGGTGCAGTCGCCTGATCACCGGCCCGGCCTTGAGGAGCTCGTCGGCAACGCGGGCGCCCTTGACCAGGACCAACCGACCCGATGGACCCATCAACGGGGCCACCCAGCCGAGCAGCTTCGGCAGCGGCGCCACCGCGCGGGCGGTCACCACGTCGAAGGTGCCGCGCAGGCGTGGGGCCTGTTCGGCGCGGACCGGGTCGACCTGAACGCGAGCAGACAGCCCGAGGTCGCCGACCAGGGCATTGAGGAAAGCCGCCCGCCGCTCGACCGGTTCGAGCAGGACGAGGCGAAGGCGGGGGTCGGCGAGCGCCATCGGGATCCCCGGCAGGCCTGCGCCGGAACCCACGTCGGCGACAAGTGGTTCGCCGGGACGATCGGCGAGTGCACGGGTCAGCACGGCGCTACTCAGGATGTGCCGGTCCCACAGTCGCGGGATCTCCCGCGGACCCAGCAGGCCGTGGTCCACGCCGGGACCAGCGAGCAGGTGGGCATACCGCAGCACACTCGGAACGGCCTTTGCCGGGAACAGGTGGTGCAGGCCGACCGGCGGGCCGGGCACCGCTACGGGGTTGCCCGGACGGCTTCCGCCACCGGGCTGCGACCCGCTCATCCGGCCGGGCGCACCACCACGTATCGCTGCGGTTCCACTCCCTCGGACTCCGAGACAAGTCCCTCCGCGGCGACCGCGTCATGCACGACCTTGCGCTCGAAGGCCGACATGGGCTTCATCGACACCGGATCACCGGACGACCGCACCTGACCCACGGCCTCGACCGCGAGCAGGGCGAGCTCCTTGCGCCGGTTGGTCCGATAGTCAGCGACGTCGAGGATCAGCCGGCTGCGCTCACCGGACTGCTGGTGTACCGCCAGCCGGGTCAGGTCCTGGAGCGCATCGAGGACCTTGCCGTTGGGCCCGACGAGCGAGTCGAGGTCCTCCCCGACGATGGCCACCATCGCTCGGTCACCCTCCACGTCGAGGTCGATGTCGCCGTCGAGATCGGCGATGTCGAGCAGTTCCTCCAGGAAGTCGGCGGCGATGTCTCCCTCGTGTTCCAGCTCCTTGAACCGGGCCGACCCTGCCACCGCCGGGTCTCGCGGCGAGTCGCCCGCAGGCGACTCCGCCACCGGGTCCGTGCCAACCGAAGGCTCCGCTGCGGGCGTGACCGACGCCTCGTCCGTCTGCGACACGGGATGTCTCCTCTGGTTCGACCGATCTGGATGGCTGATCTCGGTGCTGCGGCGAATGCCCTTACCAGCGAAGGCGATTCATGGACGTGGATCAGGTTGTTGCTTGTCGGAGACCGGTGACCCATCGGCCTTCGACGTTTCGCTTGGACTTGGCGGTCGCGGAGCCTTTGTCGCCGGAGCACCGCTTCGCCGCTTGTCGCGGGTCTGCTTCTTCGGCTGCACCCGGACCGGCGGTGGCGGCGGACCCCCGTTCTCCGACGCCTCCACCTCCTGGACCGCCAGCTTCTCGGCGGCCGCCTTGCGCACCTTTCGGCTCGCGTTGGGTGGATGCCCGTGTTTGGCCACGTACTCGTCGAACGCCTGCGTCCCCGGCGTGGGGTTGTTCTTGATCACGACGTACTGCTGCCCGGCGGTCCAGATGTTCGTGGTCAGCCAGTAGATCAGGACGCCGATCGGGAAGGACACCCCACCGACCGCGAAGGCAACCGGGAAGAGATAGAGAATGATCTTCTGTTGTTGCGCAAACTGCCCGGTGAGCGCCTCTTTCGGCATGTTCCGACGCATCAACTGCAGCTGGGTGAAGAACATCATGCCGGTCATCGCGAGGATGAGGAAAACCGCGAGGATCTTCGTGTTGATCGTGGTGGCGCGCAGAAAGGTCTCGGAGATCTCGGCACCGAAGATGGTCGCCTGGTTCAGCGAGGCCACGAGCGCGGGCGTCATCCAGTGTCCGACGGACTTTCCGTGTGACGCCTCGTTGAGCACGCGGAACAAGGCATACAGGACCGGCGACTGGGCCAGGATCGGCAGGCAGGAGGAGAACGGGTTGGTCCCCGTGTCCTTGTACAGCTTCATCGTCTCTTGGGCGAACCGTTCCCGGTCGTCGCCGTACTTCTTCTGGAGTTCTTTCATCTTCGGCTGGATCAGGGCCATGTTGCGCGAGGCCCTGATCTGCTTGACGAAGAGCGGGATCAGCAAGGTCCGGATGACAACCACGAGGCCGACGATGGAGAGGACCCACGTGATCCCCGAGTCGTAGCCGAATACGTGGGAGAACAGCCAGTGCCAGCCGGCCAGGATCCCCGACACGGCCCAGGTCAGGGGAGTCAGGATCGTGTCGATCGTCTGCATCATCGGCTGGTAGTGCTCCTCGCCCCCGCGGCATCGACCGCTTCGGGATTGCCGTCATCAACGTCGGGCTCCGGCAGGTCATGGGGCCGGCGCCAGGTCATGACCCGAGGAACCGGGTCGTAGCCACCCGGGTTCCATGGGTGGCATCGCAACAGCCTACGGATCGTCAGGTAGCAGCCGCGAATGAAGCCGAATCGACGTAGTGCTTCCAAGGAGTACGCCGAGCAACTCGGGTGGAACCGGCAGACCTGTCCGTACGCCGGGCTGACCACCTTTCGCCAGACGGTGACGAACCCGATGGCAAGCCACAGGAACGGATTCGCTCTCATCGGCGGCCACCTCCGGCGGCGACGCGGTCTCGTCGAGCTTCGATTCGTCACCCGGGTGACTGCGGAATCGAGCGCCGCGTCGAGCGTCGCGGAGTCCGCGCCGGCGGCAGTGGGGAGCGCCCGGACGACCAGGCGCGATCCGGACGGGAGCGCGGCGACCCGGTCGGCAAGGAGGTGCCGCAAGCGCCGGGACACCCGGTGGCGCACCACCGCGTTGCCCACGGCCCGGCTCACGACAAGTCCGACGTGACTGGGAGATTGATCCTCGACGGCCGCCTCAGGCGGCAGGTGCAGGTGTACGACGATCGGTCCGACAGCACAACGGGCACCGTGCGCGACGGTGTCGGAGAACTCGGCCGACGCACGCATGCGCACGGCAGCGGGCAGCACGACCGACCTGTCTAGGTCAGGCAGCGAGCCGGCTGCGACCCTTGCCACGGCGGGCACTGAGGATCGACCTGCCTGCGCGGGTGCGCATGCGCAACCGGAACCCGTGCTTCTTGTGCCGCTTCCGGTTGTTCGGCTGATAGGTGCGCTTCACCGCGGTACTCCTGAGCTGTCGGGACTACCGGAGTGCCGGCTGCCCGGGTATGGGAACTGCGTGATGTTCGAGACGTTCTGTGCTGCCGGTGCTGTGGTGCCGGTGCTGTCGAGCGGAAGTGCGACGACCCGATCGATCGGCAAGTGCCGGACCTGGACACGGTACGTGGGCGCCTTCTGGCCGGTCAAACCTCGACGACCGTGCCTGGCACGACTCCTGCCACGAAGATGCTGGTTTGCCCGATCAGCGGCTGTCCACAACGTTGTACCCAGCTGGGGACAGTTTTGGCAAACATGCGCAGATCATCCCTTTCCTGACAAGGCATTTGTCCACAGCGAGCGTGGGCTTGTCCCCAACGTTGGGAGTACGTAGGGTCCGAGAACTGCAAGACGGGCTCCTGAGCAGACCGCTACGGCACCAGCCTGATGTCGTTACAGATCGTGACAAACAGTGGCCAAAATCGCGCTGAAAAAGGCATTCAGCCGATCTGCCGGCTGGTTCCAGGGACGACTTGCGGCATTCCACATCTTGTGGACAATTCTGTGGACAGTGGCCCCGACGCCTGTGCGTTCCGGTGGCCGAGGGGGAGACGCGCGTGGCTGAAGAACAGGACCTCGATCAGATCTGGGCAGGCGTTTACGAGCGTCTGGGCAGCACTGGGGCTCATCGGGTCTGGCTGAACGGCTCGCGAGTGGTGACTCTCCACGGGAACACCGTGATGGTGGCGGCGCGCGACGAGTTCACCCGGACCCAACTCGAGACCCGCCTGCGACCGAAGCTGGAAGAGGCCCTGTCGGGGATCCTCGACAGTCCTGTCCGCATCGCGGTCACCGTCGATCCCGACCTGGAGTACCGGGCGCCGGCCGACGGTGCCCCTGCCGACGGCACCACCGACTCGACTTCAGCCGGCCCGGCTTCGAGCGGCCCGACCGCCACCCACCCGACCGACCAAGCCCTTGATGCGGTCATCGGTGAAGTCCTCGCGGACCGCCTGGATCTCCGAGGTGACGACGCGCCCGCCGAGCACCATGCGTCGGTGAGTTCGCTGGCCGACCACCGGGCTGCCGCCGACATGGACGCCGATCGGCACGACTCCCGGACCGGTGGCGGTGGAGATCCGGAGGAGCGCGCCCGGAGCCTGCACGACGTGTCCGACAAGCTCGCCGACCTGGGCCGCCCCGGCGGTGAGCCGGTGTTCAGCGTCCACGGGGGTGGCGTCCCCCGGAGTACCGGCAACGACGGCCGGCGGCTGAACCCGAAGTACATCTTCGACACCTTCGTGATCGGGTCGTCCAACAGGTTCGCCCACGCTGCCGCAGTCGCCGTGGCCGAAGCACCCGGCAAGGCGTTCAACCCGTTGATGCTCTACGGCGAGTCCGGGCTGGGCAAGACGCACCTGCTGCACGCGATCGGGCACTACGTCCACTCGCTCTACGGCAACGCGCGGGTGCGATACGTCTCCTCGGAAGAGTTCACCAACGACTTCATCAACTCCATCCGCGACGGTCGTGGCGAGAGCTTCCGTCGTCGATACCGAGACGTCGACGTGCTGCTTGTCGACGACATCCAGTTCCTGGAGAACAAGGAAGGCACCCAGGAGGAGTTCTTCCACACGTTCAACACGCTGCACAACGCCAACAAGCAGATCGTGCTGAGCTCGGACCGGCCGCCCAAGCGGCTGGAGACCCTGGAGGACCGGCTGCGCAACCGGTTCGAGTGGGGCCTGATGGCCGACATCGAGCCCCCGGACCTGGAAACGCGGATCGCGATCCTGCGCAAGAAGGCCGTGCAGGAGCGCCTGACCGCACCTCCTGAAGTCCTGGAGTTCATCGCCGGCAAGATCCAGACCAACATCCGCGAACTCGAGGGCGCGCTCATCCGGGTGACCGCCTTCGCCAGCCTCAACAAGCAGCCGGTCGACGTCAACCTCGCCGTGATAGTGCTGAAAGACCTCATCCCGGCCGGCGGCGAACCCGACATCACCGCCTCGGCGATCATGGGCGCCACCGCCACCTATTTCGGTCTCTCCATGGACGACCTGTGTGGGGGCAACCGAAGCCGCACCCTCGTGAATGCCCGTCAGATCGCGATGTACCTGTGCCGCGAGTTGACCGACCTTTCCCTACCGAAGATCGGGCAGCAGTTCGGCAACCGTGACCACACCACGGTGATGCACGCCGACCGAAAGATCCGCATCCAGATGGCCGAGCGGCGTGCGACCTACAACCAGGTCACCGAGCTCACCAACCGCATCAAGCATCAGGCGCGCAAGTCCGGCGACCAGGATTCGCAGCAGCGGTGAAGAAGTTCACAACTGTGCATGACCCTGTGGATAGCCGGCGGAGAACTCACCCAGCTGTTGTGGGTCGCTCTGGACAACCGGGCGGTCGCCCACACCTGCCCACAGGCGAACCGGGCACGCCTCCACTGGTTGTCCACCGAACGTGCGTACGAACCAGGCCCGCTGGTCAGCGCCGGGGCAGGACCGTCCACAGTGTCCACCGCACCGACTACCACTGCTGACTTACCACTATGACGATGAACCGCTGAAGTCCTCCACCCACGGACCTGGGGACAACCGCCAGACGGTCCGGTAGTTTCACGCTCCACCCACTCTTCGCCCGAGCCAGCCACTCAGGCCACAACCAGCGCAGGAGGCCCGCCGGTGAAGTTCCGCGTCGAACGCGACGTGCTCGCAGAAGCCGTCACCTGGACCGCTCGCAGCCTGCCGACCAGGCCGAGCGTCCCGGTGCTTTCCGGCCTCAAACTCGAGGCGTCCGACGGGACCCTGACGCTCTCCGGCTTCGACTACGAGACCTCGGCCCGCGTCAGCGTGCCGGCCCAGGTCACCGACGAGGGTGCGGCCCTGGTGTCCGGGCGGTTGCTGGCCGAGATCGCGCGGGCGCTCCCAGCCCACCCGGTCGATGTCTCCGATGAGGGCGGCCGCGTCGTCCTGCTCTGCCGCAGTTCCCGGTTCACCCTGCAGACGTTGCCCCTGGACGAGTACCCGTCGCTGCCGGACCTGCCGGGTGCCACCGGCCGGGTGCGCGGCGACCTCTTCGCCGATGCCGTCGCGCAGGTGGCCATCGCCGCGGGCCGCGACGACATGCTGCCCGTGTTCACCGGGCTGCGTCTGGAGATCGACGGCGAGAAGCTCACGCTGGCAGCCACCGACCGGTTCCGCCTGGCGGTTCGCGAACTGGAGTGGCGGCCAGAGCGTCCGGACGCCAGCGCCACTGCCCTCATCCCGGCCCGAGTCCTGGCCGAAGCCACCCGTGCCTTCGCCGGTAGCCCGGCCGAGGTCACGCTCGCGCTGTCCGGTGTCGGCGACGCCGGCGGTGAGGGATTGCTCGGGCTCACCGGTGAAGCGGCAGGCGGCGTCCGGCACACCACCACCAGGCTGCTCGACGGTGAGTTCCCGCCCTACCGCAAGCTGTTCCCGCCGGAGCAGCACACCGAGGCCTACGTCGACACGGCCGCCATCGTCGAGTCACTGAAACGGGTGGCCCTGGTGGCCGAACGCCACACGTCGGTTCAGCTGAACTTCGCCGACGGCCAGGTCGTGCTCGAGGCGGGTTCGGGAGACGAGGCACAGGCGTCCGAGGCGCTGCCGGCGCGGATCGAAGGCGAAGGCGTCGCGACCGGGTTCAACCCGCGGTACCTCCTCGACGGGCTGTCGGCCGTCAGGTCGGCGGTGACCAGGCTGTCGTTCACCCAGGCCAGCCGGCCCGCCGTGATCACGCCGGCGGCCGGAGAGAAGCCGGTGGCCGAGGCGCCCGATGCGTCCGATGCGGGCACCGACAACGCCGCGACCACGTCGCCAACCTCCACCAACGGTGATTACCGGTACCTGATCATGCCCGTGCGCGTGCCCAGGTGACCCGTCACGAGAAGGGCTCGGTGTGCTGATGGACCTCGGACTCGTCGGCCTCGGGAAGATGGGCGGCAACATGCGCGAGCGGTTGCGCGCCCATGGGCACACCGTTGTCGGCTTTGACAACAACCCCGACGTGAGTGACGCCGACATCGCTTGCGGACATGGTGAAGAGCCTGCCGGCGCCGAGAGCCGTCTGGGTGATGGTGCCGGCCGGGGCGATCACCACGGCGGTGATCACCGACCTGGCCGGGTTGCTGGAGCCGGGGGACGTGATCGTCGACGGCGGCAACTCGCGCTGGACCGACGACACGGTGCACGCCCACCTGCTCGGCGAGAAGGGGATCGGCTTCGTCGACTGCGGGGTCTCCGGCGGGATCTGGGGACTCAAGAACGGCTATGCGCTGATGTGTGGCGGCGAAGAGGAGAATGTCAGCAAGCTGATGCCGATCTTCGATTCGCTCAAGCCTGACAGCGAATTCGGCTTCGCACACTGTGGCGCGGTTGGCGCGGGGCACTACGCCAAGATGGTCCACAACGGCATCGAGTACGCGATCATGCAGGCCTACGCCGAGGGCTACGAGCTGCTCGAGGCCGCCGATGTCGTGACGAACGTGCCGGAGACGATGAACTCCTGGCGCGACGGGACCGTGATCCGGTCGTGGCTGCTCGACCTCCTCTGTGAAGCGCTCAAGGGCGACCCGACGCTTGCCGGCCTGGAGGGCTACGTCGACGACTCCGGCGAGGGCAGATGGACCGTCGAGGAGGCGATCAACCACGCAGTGCCGATCCCGGCGATCGCCGCCTCCCTGTTCGCCCGGTTCGTGTCCAGGCAGGAGGACTCGATGGCGATGAAGGCCGTCTCGGCCATGCGCCACCAGTTCGGCGGCCATGCCGTGAAGCGCGTCGACGGCGAACTGCGCCCGACCGACAACATGCCGCACTGACATTCCGGTCGATATCACCGTTCCCCGTCCCAACGCCCGGTGCGTTCACGAGATTCGGCCACGCCGGCGACAGCCCCGGCGTCTTCGGTTTGTGCTGTGACTACTGGCGATTCGGCCTGACTCCGCATGTATCTCAGCCACCTGTCTCTCGCGGACTTCCGCAGTTACGTCACGGCCGACATCGCCCTCGATCCCGGCGTCACCACGTTCCTGGGCCCGAACGGGCAGGGCAAGACGAACCTGGTCGAGGCGGCGGTCTACCTGGCGACGCTCGCATCCCATCGCACCGGTACGGATGCCCCACTCGTCCGGGCGGGGGCCGAACGGGCGATCGTGCGTGCCCAGGTGGTGCGCGACGAACGCCAGGTGCTGCTGGAGGTGGAGATCGCCGCGGGCCGCGCGAACCGTGCCCGGATCAACAGGGGAAAGCCGACGCGGGCCCGGGAGTTGCTCGGCTGGCTGCGGGCGGTCCTGTTCGCGCCGGAGGACCTTGCGCTGGTCAAGGGTGACCCGGACGGCCGCCGCCGGTTCCTCGACGAACTGCTGACACTGCGGTGGCCCCGATTCGCCGGCGTCCGCAGCGACTACGAGCGGGTGGTCAAACAGCGATCGGCTCTGTTGCGCAGCTCCGGCGCTGCTCGTAGCGCTCGCGAGAATGCCCTTGCCACCTTGGCGATCTGGGATGACCAGTTGGTGCGCCTGGGCAGCGAGCTGGCTACGGCGAGGATCCGCCTGGTCCATGAGCTGGCGCCGCTGATCTCGACAACCTATGACGAGATCGCTCCCGGGCGGGGTGACCCGACACTGACCTACCGGGCCGGCTGGATCGGTTCCGGTTGGACTGCCCCGGCTCACGACGAACCGGACGAGGCGAGGCGGCAGCTTCGGCCATGCCCGGGGAGGCCGAGGAGTTCGTGGCCGAGGTGGCCGCGGCCGACGCGGATCGACGGGCAGGCCGCGGTGGCTGCGCGGATGAGTGCGGCGCTGCTCCGGGTACGGGAGCGGGAGTTCGACCGCGGCGTGTGCCTCGTCGGGCCGCACCGGGACGATCTCGTCGTGACTCTGTCCGGCCTCCCAGCGCGCGGTTTCGCCAGCCAGGGCGAGTCCTGGTCACTCGCGCTGGGACTTCGGCTGGCATCCCACGACCTGCTGGCGGCCGACGGTGACCAGCCCGTGCTCCTGCTCGACGACGTCTTCGCCGAGCTCGACACCGCCAGGCGGACCGCGCTGGCGAGCCGCGTCGAACGCACTGAACAGGTACTGATCACGGCCGCGGTGGAGGACGATGTGCCGATGAACGTGCGCGGCGTCCGGTACCAGGTGTCCCCGGGTGAGGTCAGCCGTGTCTGACGCGCCAGGAACCGCCGCGGACGAGCCGGACAAGAAGGCCGGGACCCCCGATCACGTCGCCGACGGTCGCCCGGACCTCGACGGCCCGGGACCAGAGCAGGAGTGGCAGCCGACCGGACTCGACCTGGCCAAGGCGGTGGCCGGGGAGATCGCGGGGCGCGGCCATCGACGTCGGCGCCCACGCACTGGTCAAGGCGATGGCGACGGGTCGCGCCGTGATCGATCCGGCCACGCGAGCGGCTTCACCGGGTCCGGCCCGGACGAGCGGGACCCCCAGGGCGTGGGCGAGACCGTCGAGCGGTTGGTCGACGAGCGCGGCTGGCGTGGTGACCTCCGGCTTGCAGCAGCGGTTGCGCGCTGGCCTGTCGTCGTCGGCGATCAGCTGGCTGCCCACACGACGGCCGATCGGTTCGCCGAGGGAGTGCTGTACGTGCAGGCGGACTCCACCAGTTGGGCCACCCAGGTCCGGATGATGGCGTCGGTGATCGTCGCCAAGCTCGCGGCCGACATCGGCGACGGCGTAGTGACGCGGATCGTCGTGCAGGGCCCGTCGACACCGTCGTGGAAACACGGTGGCCGACGGGTCAAAGGCAGAGGCCCGCGCGACACCTACGGCTGATTCGTCCCGGTCCTGACAAACGGCTTTCTGCGGCCGGAACCGGGGCCACCCGTGAGGGAGGGCATTCAGAAGCGACCGCAAGCGGGTGTCAGATGCCTTCTCTGGCCTACCAGGGCCATCACGGCGTGCAGATCACCCCGGTTTCCAGGGGTGTATACCCACAGTTCGCCCCAGGACCCGATATGATGGCAGAGCACCAACAGCCGTGCACCAACTGCCTGGACCCGCAGCCTGCCCGCGCGACACCTGACAGCTGGACCACCCGGTCAGTCAACCCGATCGGAGCGGTGAGGGCGGTCTGGTGCCCTTCCCAGCGCGACCACGAGGAGTCAGTCTGTGCCCGACGACAAGGATCTGCCCGGTGACGACATCACTGCGGGCTCGCCGGCATCGGTGACTTCACCCGGCCGGGTGGCCACGGTTGCAGCCGAAGACGAGCTGCCCTCGCGCGGCGGCCAGCGGGCGGAGGCGACCGGTCACATCCGGGCAGACGGCGAGCTCGACGAGGTCGTCGACACCACCCGCCGCGACCTGATCGAAGGCGACTACGACGCCAGCCAGATCCAGGTGCTCGAGGGCCTGGAGGCGGTCCGCAAGCGTCCCGGGATGTACATCGGCTCCACCGGAGAGCGCGGCCTGCACCAGTTGGTGTGGGAGTGCGTGGCCAACGCCGTCGACGAGGCACTGGCCGGGTTTGCCACCCAGGTGGACGTCACGCTTCTCGCCGACGGCGGCGTCCGCGTCTGGGACAACGGCCGGGGCATCCCGGTCGACGTCCACGCCACCGAGGGAATCCCGGCGGTGACGCTGATCCTCACCGTCCTGCACGCAGGCGGGAAGTTCGGCGGTGGTGGCTACAAGGTCTCCGGCGGCCTGCACGGCGTCGGGGCATCGGTGGTCAACGCACTCTCCGAGAAGCTGACGATCGAGGTCTACCGCGAGGGTGTCCGGTACTTCCAGACCTTCCACCTCGGTGAGCCGGAAGCCGACCTGGCCAACGAACCCGACCCGTCGAACCTGCGCGGAACCGTCATCACGTTCTGGGCGAGCCCGGACATCTTCGAGTGGACCGAGTACAACTACGACACGATCTCGACTCGGCTGCGCGAGATGGCCTACCTGAACAGGGGCCTGCGGATCACGCTGCGAGACGAGCGCGTGCCGAAGGTCGCCGAGGGTGGGCTCGACACCGCCGAGGGCATGCCTGACGTCGCTGGTGTTTCTGCCGCAGTCGAGGCAGCCGACCAGGCCGACGAGGACGGCACCGGCCGACCGAAGCTGGAGGTGTTCGAGTTCCCCAACGGGCTCGTCGACTTCGTCCATCACCTCGCTGCCACCAAGACTCCCATCCACACGTCGGTGGTCAGCCTCGAGGCAACGGCCGGGGACGATCTCCAACTGGAGATGGCGATGCAGTGGAACGCCAGCTACTCCGAGTCGGTGCACACCTTCGCCAACACCGTGAACACGCACGAGGGTGGCACCCATGAAGAGGGCTTCCGGGCGGCGCTCACCAACGTGGTCAACGGATTCGCCGAAGCACAGAAGATGATCCAGAAGACCACCGACCGGGTCACCGGTGACGACATCCGGGAGGGGCTCACCGCGATCGTGTCGGTGAAGCTGACCGAGCCGCAGTTCGAGGGACAGACCAAGACCAAGCTCGGCAACACCGAGGTGAAGTCCTTCGTGCAGAAGGCGGTCTACGACCGGCTCGGTGACTGGTTCGCCAAGAATCCCTCCGAGGGCAAGCTGATCGTGCGCCGGGCGATCGACGCCCAGTCCGCGCGCATCGCCGCCCGCAAGGCACGGGAGATGGCCCGCCAGCGCAAGGGTCTGCTTGGTGGCGGTGGTCTGCCGGGCAAGCTCAGCGACTGCCAGTCGACCAACCCCGAGGACTGCGAGATCTTCATCGTCGAGGGTGACTCGGCCGGCGGTTCCGCCAAGCAGGGAAGGGATCCGGCCAACCAGGCGATCCTCCCCATCCGCGGGAAGATCATCAACGTCGAGAAGGCGCGCATCGACAAGGTGCTGGCCAACACTGAAGTGCAGGCACTGATCTCGGCATTCGGCACCGGCATCCACGAGGACTTCAACATCGATCGGCTGCGCTACCACAAGATCGTCCTCATGGCCGACGCCGACGTCGACGGTGCGCACATTCGCACGCTGCTGTTGACGTTCCTCTTCCGGTTCATGCGGCCGCTCATCGACGGCGGGTACGTGTATCTGGCCCAGCCGCCGTTGTACAAGATCCGCTGGCTCAACCCGCACCCGCACGAACTGGCCTACACCGACAAGGAACGCGACGGCCTGTTGCGCATCGGTCGCGAGGACGGCAAGCGACTGCCGAAGGAGAGCGCGATCCAGCGGTACAAGGGTCTCGGTGAGATGAACTACGAGGAACTGTGGGAGACCACGATGGACCCCGACAACCGGGTCCTCCTGCAGGTGACTCTCGACGACGCCGCGGCAGCCGACGCGATGTTCTCCACGCTGATGGGTGAGGACGTGCCCGCGAGGCGTGGCTTCATCCAGCGCAACGCCAAGGACGTCCGCTTCCTCGACATCTGATGGACCACCATGCATCCGGGCATGTGAGCTCTCTGAACCAGGTAAGGGATAACAGCTGATGACATCCACCACCGACGGCATCCTGCCACCGGAGGACGAGCGCCGGGTCCGGCCCATCGATCTCAACGGCGAGATCCAGGCCAGCTACCTCGAGTACGCGATGAGCGTGATCGTGGGACGTGCGCTGCCGGACGTCCGCGACGGGCTGAAGCCAGTCGTCCGCCGACTGCTGTACGCCATGTACGACGGCGGTTACCGGCCGGATCGCGGCTACTCCAAGTGCTCGCGCGTCGTCGGCGAGGTGATGGGTCAGTACCACCCGCACGGCGACCTTGCGCTCTACGACACCTTGGCCCGGCTGACACAGAGCTGGGTGATGCGGTACCCGCTCGTGTCCGGGCAGGGCAACTTCGGTTCGCCCGACGGCGACTCACCGGCGGCGATGCGGTACACCGAGTGCCGGATGGCGCCACTGGCGTTGGAGATGGTGCGCGACATCAACCGCGACACCGTCGAATTCGAGCCCAACTACGACGGCAGAACCACGCAGCCGGTCATCCTGCCTGCGCGTTTCCCGAACCTTCTGGTCAACGGTTCGGCTGGTATCGCGGTCGGCATGGCCACCAACATCCCGCCGCACAACCTCGGCGAGGTCGTGTCCGGTGTCCAGTGGGCGCTGGCGCATCCTGAGGCGACCCGACCGGAACTCCTTGCTGCACTGATGGAACGGATCAAGGGTCCGGACTTTCCCGCGCACGGCCTGATCGTGGGTCACCAGGGCATCGAGGACACCTACCGGACGGGCCGCGGGTCGGTGATCATGCGTGGAGTCGTCGACATCGACGAAGACAAGCAGGGGCGGACCAACCTCGTCATCACCCAGCTGCCGTACATGGTCCGGCCGGCGGCTGTGGTGCGCACAATTGCGGAACTGGTCGACGGCGGCAAGATCGCCGGCATCACCGACCTGAAGAACTTCTCGTCCGGCAAGACCGGGCTGCGCATCGTGGTCACCTTGCGCCGCGACGCTCAGCCGCGGGTCGTGCTGAACAACCTCTACAAGCACACGGCGCTGCAGCAGACCTTCGGGTGCAACATGCTCGCGCTCGTCGACGACGTGCCACGCACGCTGTCGCTCGACCAGTTCGTCACGCACTGGATCACCCACCAGATCGAGGTGGTCTACCGGCGAACGGCTTTCCTGCTCCGGGAGGCGGAGAAGGAAGCGCACCTGTACCGGGGTCTGGCCAAGGCCCTGGACGCGATCGACGAGGTCATCGCGCTCATCCGTGCGAGCCAGACGCCCGACGAGGCGCGCAGCCGGCTGATGGACCTGTTGGAGATCGACCAGGAACAGGCCGACTACATCCTGGTGATGCAGCTGCGGCGGCTCGCGGCGATGGAGCGGCAGCGCATCCTCGGCCGGCTGACCGAGCTCGAGACCGAGATCGGCGACTACACCGACATCCTGGCCAGGCCCGAGCGGCAGCGTCAGATCGTGTCCGACGAGCTCGCGGAGATCGGTGAGCGGTACGCCGACCCGCGCCGGACGCAGATCGTCCACGGCGAGGGCGACACCTCGATGGCCGACCTGATTCCCGACTCGGACGTGGTGGTGACCATCACGCGCGGTGGCTATGCCAAGCGCACCCCCGCCGACCAGTTCCGGCTGCAGCGTCGCGGTGGCAGGGGTGTGCGTGGGGCGAACCTGCGCGAAGCCGACGTGGTCGACCAGTTGTTCACGACCACGAACCATCATTGGATCCTGTTCTTCACCACCGCCGGCCGGGTGTACCGGACGAAGGTCTGGGATCTGCCGGAGGCGGCTCGCGACTCACGCGGCCAGCACGTCGCCGGCCTGCTCTCCTTCCAGCCGGGCGAGCAGATCGCCCAGGTGCTGACACTGCGCGACTACGAGCAGTCGCCGTACCTCGTGCTGGCCACGAAGGCCGGTCTGGTGAAGAAGACCCGCCTCACCGACTACGACTCCCCGCGCCAGGCGGGCGTCATCGCCGTTCAGTTCCGGACCGAGGGCGACGCGCTCATCGGCGCCGCGCTGGTGTCGGAGAACGACGACCTGCTGCTGGTGACGCGTAATGCGCAGGCGATCAGGTTCAAGGCCGACGACGAGCAGCTCCGGCCGATGGGCCGATCGACGTCCGGCGTCACCGGGATGAAGTTCCGGGGCGACGACGAGCTGTTGTCGATGGCGGTCGTGCCGGAAGAGGGCTCCGAGGCCGAGCAGGCGGCGGACGCCTACGTGTTCACCGTGACCGACGGCGGTTTCGCCAAGCGCACCCGCGTGAGCGAGTACCGGCGTCAGGGCCGCGGCGGTCTTGGCATCAAGGCGATGCGAGTCGCGGAGCAGCGTGGCTCGCTGGTGGGTGCCCTGGTGGTGTCGGCCGGTGACGAGGTGCTGGCCATCAAGACCAGCGGCCAGGTCACGCGCAGCGCGGTTGCGGACGTACCGGTCAAGGGTCGTGACACCATGGGTGTGATCTTCGCTGGGGTCAAGGGCAAGGATTCCGTCGTCGCGGTGGCCCGCAATGCCGAGGCCGTCGTCGACGAGACGGACGCCGAGACCGAGTCCCCGTCGACCGACGCAGCCGAGGTTCCAGCCTCGAATGGGGCAGTCGCCCCGGAAGGTGACGGCCACGATGGCAATGCTGCTGAATTGCCCGGCCAACCGCCTGAAGAGCCGGACGGTACCGCCGACACTCCGGACGGAACCGATGCACCAAAGGAGTAGCGCGTGAGCGAGGCCGACGACCGGACCCGGGAGGTGCCGGTGAAGCCCGACCAACGGGCCGGCGCCACGCCTGAGCGTCAGGGCGCCGCACCCAATCGTGACTCGCCGGCTCCGGCCGTGGCGGAGAACGACTCGTTCGCGGAACGCAGCCGCCGCCGTCTCGGCCAGACGTTCGCGGCGGCCGGAGCAGCAGCTCGGCCGCAGTCGGATGGTCAGCAGGCACCTGCCGCCGGCCCGCCTGCTGGTCCGTCGCCGGCCCAGCGGGTGGATCGACAGTCGGGCGCGGCGACGACGGCTCAGCCGACCGTCACCAGCACTCCGCAGGCGGTGGCTCAGCCTCCAACGCGCGTTCCTCCTGGTCCGCCGCCAGCTGCACCAAGGCGACCGCCGGTGAAGCCACGGTCGCGCCGCGCTCGGCTCACCGCGATTCGGGTGGATCCCTGGTCGGTGATGAAGACAGCGTTCATGCTGTCCATCGCCTGGGGGATCATGACGCTGGTCTCGGTGCTGCTGGTGTGGAACGTGCTCAATGCCAGTGGGGTATTCGAGTCGATCAACAGCACGGTGTCAGACGTGCTGGGCACCACCGCGACGACGAGATTCGACGTAATGGATTACGTCGGCCTGCAACGCGTTGCCGGTGTCACGACCCTGATCTGTGTCGTGGACGTCGTGCTGATCACCGCCCTGGCAACCCTCGGGGCGTTCCTCTACAACCTCTCCGCATCGCTGCTGGGCGGCATCGAGGTCACGCTCGCCGAGGAGGACTGAGCCGGGCCTTCGTCGGCACCAAACCCTGAAAACTGGCGGCCAGTCGTCGACTTGCGGCCTGCAACGCACGCTGGACGCAACTCGCCACCACTTTTCAGGGTTTCGGTGGCACTTCGTCGGCTTGCCAGAGGCGGGCGAACGCGTTTGGGAGCCCTCTCAGCGCTGCGGTAGCCTACGTCGGCGACGAGGGCCTATAGCTCAGCTCGGTTAGAGCGCTTCCCTGATAAGGAAGAGGTCAGAGGTTCAAGTCCTCTTAGGCCCACCCACAACACCGCAGGTCACGTCCGCCTCTCCGCTGTTCTTGGCAAGGCGATGCTGCAGGTTCTGTGCCCTCCTGCTTACCAATCTGCTTACCAACGTCGGCGTATCCCTGGGAAACAGGCTGTCCATCGCTGCGGCACCACGGCGCAGCACCGGGCGCAACTCTTTGCGGTACACGGTCTCGGTGACCCTGGTACTTGCGTGACCGACCAGGTGGGCGATGTCCTCGATCGGCACCCCGCTCGACGACAGCAACGACACAAAGCTGTGGCGGAGTTCGCGCGGTGACCACTCGTCGGGATCGAGCCCCGCACGGCCAACGACTCGACGGAAGGACCGACGCACGTTGGCCGCGTCCAGCGTGCTTCCGAGCCGAGTGCTGAAGACCAGGCCGTTGTCGACCCAGGCCGGCCTAACTGACGCACGCCCAGCCAGTTGAGCGCGCTGATGATCGCGGAGCACATCGACGCAGCGGCCGGGCAGCTCAAGGGTCCGGCGAGACGAGCGGGTCTTCGTGTCGCCACTCACCCGGACGGATCGCCACAGCGCAATCGAAGGCGGAACCGGCGGGTTCGGCCTCAGAGTCGCCCTCCAGGTCCACGTGCGCCCAGGTCAGCGCACGGAGTTCCTCGGTGCGAGCCCCGGTCAGCAGCGACAGCACGACGTAGGCGCGCATCGTCGCGTCCTGCTCGGCCGCGGAGATCAGCCGTACGGCCTGATCCAGATTGAGCGCCTTCGAGGGCCGACCAACACGTCCTCTCGGCGGGTCACACAACAGCGCTACATTCCGCGACACCAGGTCGCGCGCCTGGGCACGACGCAGCGACGCACGCAGGATCGACAACAGCCTGCGCACCGTGTCGGTACTCAACCTGGTGGCACAGCCGGCCAACCAGCCGTCGATCTCGGATGCCGTCAGGTCGGCCACCTGGCGACGACCCAGCGCCGGTATCAGGTGCGTTTGCGCGAGGACGCGCCGGTTCTCTACCGTCGCCGGGGACCGCCCGGCGAGCCCGTTGGTCAACCACGACTCGGTGGCTTCCGCAACCGTGAAGCGGCGTTGTCCGACCACGAGCCCTTCCTGGTGATCACGCACCAACTGCCGGAGAGCTTGGACAACGTCTCTGTCTTCGTTCGTCCGCTCACGGTCGCAATGCGACGTTTCCCGCTCGACGCGTAGCCAATCGAGGCGCGCCCGATCCACCTCTGGCGCTTCTCGTTCCACGACAGGCCACCTTCACCGTTGCTACGCCGCGTGGTCACGGTCGTCCCCGCCGGCCTCGTGTACCAGCAGGTCGACGTAGAGATCGATCGAGCCGGCTGGCACAAGCCGGCGGGGTCCCTGCTGGACCGTCAACAACCGGTTCGAGCGGATCAGCTCGTAGATCTCCCGCTTGTGGGCAAGAGCGGTCCGCATGTGTCCGCGGTGGACCTCGGCGTCGCGCGCGGTGCGAGTGTGCCGGCCAGCCAGGACCCGCGAAGTTGCTCCACAGCTTCCCGGTCGAACAGCTTGCGACAGGTCGCCAACATCGACCGCAACCTGCGCATCGCGACCCTCGTGTCGTGCACGGCATCCGGCTCGTCGGAGCGAGGGGCGGGATCCAGAGTCATCAACGCAGCGCGGCCGCCGACGTCGGGCTGGCCTACCCTGCACGAGCAGGGGTGTGATCCGACGGTAGATCTGCGACAAATCGCTGTCACCTGACGCGCGAGAGGCCTAGACCCCTGCTACCACCCACAAACGACCAACGCACGAATCTGCCGATGAGCGGGCGCTCATCTCGCCGGCGCGCATGCCGGCTCATTGGCCGGCCGACAACGAACTCGGACGTCCCGACGCGGGGCACCCAGGATCCGGGTGCGCCGCGACGGCCGGTCAGCACCAGTTGGGGAAGTACTCCGGATGGGTGGTGTGAAGCTTCACGACCTGTCCCAACGACAGGAAGGATCCCGTTGGGAGCTGCACCGTGATGAGGTCCAGGCCGTCCGGGCCCAACGTGCTGTAGTCGATCTTGTGCTGGGCCGCGGCCTGCAGTAGGCCGTTGTCGCGCAGGAACCCGATGCCGGCCTGGACGCAGCTGGCGTTGGCCGGGACGCCGCCCTCGGCGGCGGACGCGGGGGCGGCGACGCCGAAGATCAGCGGTGCTGCCAGGGCGGCGATTGCGGTTGCGGCGATGGTGAAACGCTTCATCAGACCCTCCTTGTATAAGTTCTGTCGGAAGTAGACTGCAACTTTCTACAGAGTATGTCAAGAGTTTGTCGAACTTTTCTGTCGAGGATGTGTACAGTAACGGTCGTGGTTGGGACGATTCGGATCGGTGAGCTCGCCAGACGGACCGGGGTGTCGCCGGAGTTGCTGCGCGCGTGGGAGGCCCGCTACGGGCTGCTCCAGCCCATCCGGTCACCCGGAGGGTTCCGCCTCTACTCCGCCGCGGACGAGAGCCGGGTACGTCGGATGACCAGGCTGATCGGCGACGGGGTGTCGGCAGCCGAGGCGGCACGGCAGGCGCTCACCGGGGACGAGGTGCAAGCCACGGCCGAAACGCCGATCGTCGAACAGCTCGCCGATCGGCTCCGCACCTCGCTCGACCAGTTCGACGGCGCCGGCGCGCACTCTGCTATTCGACCGGTTGCTGGCGTCGGTCTCCATCGACGTCGTGCTCGCCGACATCGTCCTGCCCTACCTGCGTGACCTCGGCGACCGTTGGGCCGCTGGCCGGGCGAGCGTCGCGCAGGAGCACTTCGCGTCCAACCTCCTCCGCGGACGGTTACTGGCACTCGCCCGCGACTGGGACAGTGGCGACGGACCTGCGCTCCTTCTCGCATGCCTTCCTGGTGAGGCACACGACCTAGGCCTCATCGTCTTCGGGATCCTCGCCGCGCGACGTGGCTGGCGCGTCACCTTCCTCGGCGCCGACACCCCGCTGGACACCGTCCACGCCACTGTCCGCAACATTCAGCCGGCGCTCACCGTCCTCGTCGCTACCAACCCGTCCCTGGTAGCCACGCATGTCGATGACCTTCGACGGCTCACTGCCGTGACTCGCACCGCCATCGCAGGCAGCACGGACATGCAGGCCGCCGCTGATGTGGGTGCCACAGCACTTCCCCCGGACATCGCTCGCGCCGCTAACTCACTCGTCCCATAGACCTGCACGCATCTGCCGCTGACGTCACTCGACTGGACGATGGCAGTCCTTCCGGATGCGGTGCACACTCGTGGCTTGGCGGCCCTCGACGCCTCTCTCGCCGCGTCGCAACAGCTGGGTCTCGCGACGGTCGCTCATCTGTCGCGCGACCGGGACACATCGCGTGAACACACCGAGTCCGACCTGCGGGTGTTCATCGGCTGTTGCCAGGACCGCTCGGTGAATCCTGGTCGGCTCGCGGCGAGGATCCTGGAACGGTGGGCTCGACTATTCCTCCTCTAGATTGGTACGACGGCTACAGGACGGACGGTCCCCGTGTCAGCTACTCAGCCGCTGGGTCGGAGCAACCTGCAGGTGCCGCGGCTCGGCGTCGGCGCCATGACGTGGGGAGACGCGCACGGTTTGGCCAGGATTCATCCGGCGAAGTCCGCCTACGGCGGAGCCGAGGGCGCACGACGAGGAGCGCGGTGCATGGGAGGCCAGCATCTTGGCAGGGGTGACGCTCTTCGACACGGCAGCGATGTATGCCGGTGGGGCGTCGGAGCGGCGGCTCGGCGACCTCTCCAGTGACGAGGCCTTGATCGCCACCAAGTTCCCGGCGCGCCTGTGGGCTTCCGCTGAGGACATGCCGGGCCAACTCGCCGACAGCCTGGCCCGGCTGCGACGCGACCATATCGACCTGTATCAGCACCACTTCCCCTCCAGGCGCGTGGACATCTCGCGCCTGATGAACCTGATGGCGGACGCCGTCGCGGCCGGGCAGGTCCGCGCCGTCGGGGTGAGCAACTACTCGGCCGACCAGATGCGAGAGGCGCATGCCGCACTGGCACAGCGTGGCGTCTCCCTCGCGTCCAATCAGGTGGAGTACTCGCTGATGCACCGCCGACCAGAAACCAATGGAGTGCTCGATACTTGCCGTGAGCTCGGCGTCACTCTCATCGCTTACCAACCGCTGGCCAGCGGCGCGCTCACCGGCAGGTACACCCCGGCCCACCGGCCGAGAGGTCTGCGGCGCTTCACGAAACCGTTTCGCGGCGGGGCTCTGGCAAGGCTCGAGGCGATCATTGGGTTGCTGCACGAGATCGGCGAGCGCTACGACAAGACTCCGGCGCAGGTGGCACTACGCTGGCTGATCGAGGACGAGACGGTCCTGCCCATCCCAGGCGCCAAGAATCGGGCTCAGGCCACCGCCAACGCGGGTGCGTTGACGTTCCGTCTGACCCAGGACGAGATCGACGCGCTCGACAGGGCGACGAGGGACCCAAACACCTGACCCAGGCGCCTGTGGGAGCCATCGGCCGCGCTGGCCCGTTCAGCGTAGAAACAGGTGCGGGTGCAACGCGGTCAGGCGGAACAAGCCGCCCGTCCTTCGGCACAGACATGGACGCCCACGGCCAGCCCGACGGCCGGACGAATGAACACGTCGGCACCCCGGGGTCCCAGCTGACTTGCAGCTGGCTCATGGCGCGTTCCACCACCGAGGCGATCACGCACAACCGGGAGTGCTCGTCGATGCCGGTGACGACCTGGGCAATCGCGCAACTGGCCGGTGGTCGAGTTGACGATCATCACCCCGCCGACGATCCAAAACTGACGGTGTGATCCGCGGGTGTGATCCGCGGGTGGGTGTGATCCGCGGGGCAATTGCTGATTCCGGCTCTACATGGTCAAGGCGGCTCGCTTCGCTCGCCGCTGCGCTCGCTGCGGGCCGGTCCTCGCTCCGCAAGCCGGCCGCTCATCCTCAACGGGCAGCCATCCGGCACACCTACCTCCGCTCCTCAGCTCATCGACGCTCCGACAAACCGCCACGGGCATCCCCCGATGTCCGCGCCCGTGTCGGAGACCGGGTCGGTCAGGCTGCGACCCTTTCACTCCGCGATCCCGTCGCCGGCCACGGTCGAACAGTTGGCCGTATTGGTCACCTTTCTGCTCAGGGGACGGATTGAAATCAAACGCGGCGGTCCTCGCATCCGATGGCGGCTGGTCGGTGCGGTGATCTGCCTCCCGGGGACTTCGTCGAGGCCCCATCATCGGGATCCGCCCATCGAATCGCTGGTGATGCGCCGCGCGGACTTCCACCGATCGTCAGCGATTCGGAGGGTGTCCCGCGCAGTGGTTCCCGAGCGGTGCCCGCAAGGGGTGGGGCATTAAGCAACACGATGATGACGGCTTCTTAGGTCAGGGATGGCCGACGCGAGGAGGGCGGTGGTTAGGGGTCGGTGTCCGGGGTCGCGTCCTTCGGCCGACTTGTCGTCGGAGTCGGCCGTTGCCACGGCAGCGAGCTGCCGGCGGGTTCGTCCTCGATCGCGTCCTCGGGCGTTTCCGTGGGAGTCGTTGGCTCGTGAGCCAGGGCCCAGCGCAGATAGCTCTCCTCGGCGACCGGCAGCGTGGCGAACAGCATCTCTTTGCCGATGACGTCGATGACCCCAGCTCGGTCCAGCGGCTCGTACACGTCGTTCTTCACGCGAGCCAGGCCCAGGTGGATGCCGCGATCGGCGAGTTCTCGGCCCAGCTCGCGCAGACCATCGGCCGCGGTGATGTCGATCTCGACGTTGGCCTCGACATTGAGCACGAACCACCGGACCGGGTCGTCCGGGTAGGCCTCGTTCTCGATGTCGAGGAGCTTCTCCACTCGCTCGCGCAGGTCGCCGATGTTGGCGAAGAACAGCGGAGCGTCATACCGATAGAACATGCACCCGGGGATTGTCCGCGCATCGGGGTAGTCGGCCACATCGTGCATGCCGGCGACGCCCGGCACCCGCCCCAGGACGCCCTCGTGTGGGCGCGCCAGCCGGAATAGCATCTCCAGCAGACTGAGTGCGATGGCCAAAACGACGCCCTGCAAGATGCCGATGACGACGGTGCCGACCAGTGTGACGACGGCCAGAATGAACTCGCGCCGCCGAAACCGCCACAACCGACGGAACTCCGGGATGGACACGAGCTTGCCCGCTGCGTAGAAGACCACCGCGCCCAGGGCGGCCCAGGGCAGCGGCGCCATCAACGGACCGGCAAAGAACAACACACCGACGATGCACAACGCGGCGACCAGGGAGTAAAGCTGGCTGCGCGCGCCCCCGGCGATCGCCAGCGCCGTGCGCGACCCGGACGCGGACACCGGATACCCGCTGAAGACGCCGACCATCGCCTGCACACCCACCATCGCGACGAGTTCGGCCTGCGGATCGGGCCGAAGGTCGGCCGCGGTCTCCCCCTCCGCGGGAGCGAGGGGGAATCCCCGGGCGATGAGCATGATGTCGCTGTAGCCGACGATCGTGATGCCCAGGCCTGCGAGCAGGAGCATCTTGACGTCCTCGAACGTCACGGCGGGCAGCCCCGGCACAGGCAGCCCCGACGGAACCTCGCCGACCACCGCCACCCCGTATGACTCGAGGTCGAACACGACCGATGCCAGGGTGGCCAGCACCACCGCGATGAGCGGACCGGGCAGCGACGGGCCTAACCAGCGCAGCACCAGGATCACCGCCAGCGTGGATGCGGCCACTGCGAGCGTCAGCCAGTCGGTCTCGGTGGCGACGCCGAGGAAACCACGCAGATCCTCCACGATCGTGCCGCCGTCGAAGGAGGTCCCGGTCACCTTGCCGAGCTGGCCGACGACCATCAGTACGGCGCCGCCGGCCAAGTAGCCGACGAGCAGCGGGGTGGACAACAGTTCGGCGATGATTCCCGCCCGCAGTAGCCGAGCTAGCAGTGCCCACCCGGCGACGATGAGTGCGAGGGTGGCGCTCAATGCGACCGCTCGGTCAGGGTTCTGCGCGGCCAGCGGGGCGATCGCCACGCCGGTCATCAGGGCGATCGTAGACTCGGGACCGGAGGACAGGATGCGCGAGCTGCCCAGCACGGCATAGCCGATGATCGCCGCAAGCGCCGCCCACAGGCTCGCCACCGGTGGCACGTTGACGATCGCCGCGTAGGCCATCACTTGCGGGATCAGGTATGCCGCGACGGCCACTCCCGCGATGCTGTCCGCGCGGAGCCAACGCACCGAGTACTTCCTGGTGAGGTAGTTCAGGCCGGGCGTGAGTCCACGCAGCACGGAGCGGACACGATGCTCAGGCTTCTGGTCGAGCTTGTAGTCGATGGCTGGACGAGGGCGCAGGTGCGCAGGGATGGGGACACGTTCGTCGGCTGCCAGCTTCCTGGCCGTGGGTCGTTTCTTCGCCACCGCGCGTCCTTGGGTGTTGCCTCATCAAACGGTGTCTCAGCGTGCACCTGGACGTCACCAAGAGTCCAACTCAGGACCCTACCGATTCGATCGCCGGTTCCTTATGCGCGCTGCCACCGCTCCTGCGGAGGTGGAGCGCCCCCTTTGCCAGAATCGTGCTCGGCGTTGCCTGGGCCTTAAGCACCTCCCCCAGCCGCTACTGGTCGTCTCGGCCGCTGCGACCAGCGTCACCGACTGGGACCGTCGACCACGTTTGCAGGCGCGCATCCAACCGAGCCAGCTGTGTCTCGATCCGAGTAAGGCGCGCATCGAGGCGCTGCTCCAGGATTTCAGCCGCTGCCTCGAATGCCACCTCCTCCTCGCGAGCAATTCGAAGGGCCACGACAAGTGTGACGATTGCCGCCACGGCACCGATGACTGCCACCCCCGCCACAATCACACCGGCGGCAATCAGACGACCCGTCGTTGTTACGGGAACGTGGTCGCCGTAGCCAACTGTCGTCAGGGTGGTAAGCGACCACCACAGCGCATCACCAAAGGAGCGGATGGTGCTATCAGGCCGCTCACCCTCGACCAGCCACAGCGCGGTGCCGCCACCGACAACGATAAGGCTGGCGAAGACTGTAACGACCACAGCGAGCCATAGCACTGTGGTCCCGGTCAATCGTTGCTTCCGCGCCATAGCACCGGCATCCTTTCTCGCGGGACGAGTCGACGGTAGCTAGTCTCAACCTTGTACGCGTGCAGCCCGAACGCATCCGACCAAAGCGGAACATGCGGTCGGCGGCGGCAGGACGGGCCAGCATCGCTTCTGAGGGTGTCGAAGCCTTCACTCGGAGCTGATCGGCGTCAGAGATCCGCCATGACAAATTGGCGAATCCCTGGCGCCTGGTCGACGACGAAGGTTTGCCCTCGACAAGCGGAGCTGAGCCAATGGCGTCGCCCTACCGGCACAACGTGGAGGGAGGGAGCTGCGCCATCGATTCCTTATCTGGCTTGCCGCACCGGGCTCCTACCTGTTCCAGAGTCGTGGCTCGGTCGTGGCTCGAGCCGCACCCGACACGCCTTGCGTGCTCGTTGGGCTGATGTCGTACTGATTCCCGCACCTGACTCATGCCAGGTTCGGCTCTGCACCGTTTGACCGTGGAGCGGAGTGAGTGGCCCCGAGTCGTACTGGTCACGGACATTCCGGGTCTCGTGCACCTGTATCAACTCTGCAGGTGGATCTGGGCATGAGGGCCCGCGCGACCCTTTCCGGGTGGATACGAGATGCTTCTTCGCTCAGTTCGTCTATGCGTCTGAGGCTCTCTTGCTTCGGCGGTTTCAGGGCAGGCGGCGAGGCGCTTCGCCCCACGGCTCGTCATCGAACGTTGGCGTCACGATGATCTCTTCCTCCGTCTCTTCCCCGACCGGTTCGGGTTCCGGCTGCCCGGGACGCTCAATCCCATGCTGCCGGCGGGCCTCCCGTATTCCCTGTGCGACGTTGTGCCAGAGGTGGTCCTCGCCTAACCGTTCGCGGAGCCCGGAATGCTCGAGGACGGTCCGGACCGGCCACCGTACCCGCACGAGGTAGAGGTCGACGTTGCGCCCGGCAAGCTGGTCGCGCAGCTCGGACAACATGTCGGCGCTGGTCGTTTCGAGCTGGTCGGTCGTTTCCAGGTTCAGGATCAGCGCCTTGGTATCCGGTGTCGCCTCGACCGCCTGGAGGATCGCCTCCTGGACCTCGGCGGCGTTGACCCAAAACAGCGACACGTTGACCCGGAGCACGAGAATGCCGGGGAATGTGGTGCGGTCCGGATGTTGGCGCACGCCGCCCCAGGCCGACTTCTCGCCCGGGATCTTGCCAAGGACCTCCACGTCCACCCGACTCGACCTGTACACCATGCCGAGCAGGGACTGCCCTATGGCAATCGCCAGGCCGAGCATGGGTCCGGCCATGAGAACGGCGCCGGCGGCCACCACGGCACCGACGCCGTCGCTCCTGCGCACCTTCATGTAGCGGCGAACGGCGGCCAGGTCCAGGAGCCCCCATACGGCGTTGATCACGATGGCGCTGAGGACCGCCTTTGGCAGGAGGGACAGTGCCGGCGCGATGAGGAGGATCGCGACGATCGCGATGGCCGCGGCCGAGAGGCCGCTGACCTGCGACCCGCCGCCGGCCCGGTCCACGGCGGCAGTCTTGGACAGGCTACCGGCCACTCCGAGGCCGCCGAACAGGCCCGAGGCAAGATTCGCGCCGCCTGCAGCGATGAGCTCCTGGTCGGTGTCCAGCCGATAGCCACCCTTGGTGGCGTACAGGCGTCCGGCACTCAACCCCTCGGCCAGACCGACGACCGCGATGGCGGCGCCGGCGAGGGCGACGCCGACCAGCTGGGTCAGCGGCACGACCGGGATGGTGGGTGTGGGCAAACCCTTTGGCACCGGACCGACGACGGCCACGCCGTGAGCGGCGAGGTCGAGCCAATGCGAGGCGGCGAGCCCGAGGACGAGAACGACCAGCGCCCACGGCACCCGCGGCAGTAGGCGAGAGCCGATGAACAGCACGGCCAGTGCGCTGACGCCTACCGTCGCCGTTAGTAGGTCGACTTGGTCGATGTTGAGCGCCAAGGCCGATAATCGGTGCACGACGTCGCCCGGTGTGACTTCGATGCCGAGCAGGTTGGGTAGCTCACCGATGATCACGAGGATGGTGAGGCCGAACACGAAACCAGTGACGATGGGCTTGGACAGGAACTCCGCGACCCAACCCACCCTGAGGAACCCGGCGAGAACCAGGACGGCGCCCGCCGCCAGGACGATGGCAGACGTGTAGCTGACCGCCTGGGCAACGTTGGCCGGATGCATGCTCGCGACAAGCGTCGCGGACAAGACCGAGACGGTGGACACGGGTCCGACAATCAACTGCGGCGAGGAGCCGAGGGCCGCATAGACCAGGAGAGCGACGGGGACGGCGTACAGGCCCACCTGAACAGGCACCCCCGCGATGGACGCGTACCCGAGGGACTGCGGGACCGCGAGGGCGGCGACAACCACCCCGGCCACGATGTCAGGACGTAGCCGTGCGCGCTTGTACAGAGGGAGCCAGGTCACGATAGGTAGGCGGCGATGCAGCCCTCGGCGAATCCTCTGCCCGTCCGATCGGGTCATTGGACCGGGCGCAGGACGTCAAGGCGGACCCGCAACGTTGCAGGGAGGACTGTTTGGGTCAGGCCTCTGATGTGACGTCGTCGGCGGTGATCATCTGCGTCATGTAGTACGCGAATCCCACCTTCCGGCAAGACCCCGAAACGCGCCCGCTCGGTGCGCGATCGCCGGTCGCGATGGGGGGCTACGACGCCTTGGGCGAATTGGGATTTCCGTCACCGTTCGGGAGTCGGACGACTGGGAAGTGGCCACCAGCGTGCTCGCCTTCCTCGTACAGATCGGCGGCCGCTCCCACGATGAGCGGGTCCGCCTCGTGCGCGATGCGAAGGTCCTTGTCGGGGTAGTCGATGACGTGTAACACGTGCCGCATCGCCTCGAGCCTGGCGCGCTTCTTGTCGTTGCTCTTCACCACGGTCCAGGGCGCGTCTCCCGTGTCGGTGTAGAAGAACATCGACTCCTTGGCCTGGGTGTATTCCGGCCACTTGTCCAGCGACGCCATGTCGGTGGGGGAGAGCTTCCACTGCCGGACCGGATCGGTCTGGCGCAGCGCGAAGCGAGCCGCCTGCTCGTCGCGGCCGACGGAGAACCAGAGCTTGGTCAGGAGTACACCGCTGTTGACCAGCATGCGTTCGAGTTCCGGGGCCTCACGCATGAACTCCAGGTACTGGGTCGGGGTGCAGTAGCCCATGACGCGTTCGACGCCGGCCCGGTTGTACCAGGAGCGGTCCATCAGCACAATCTCACCGGCGCTCGGCAGGTGCTGGATGTAGCGCTGGAAGTACCACTGGCGCTGCTCCGCCTCCGTCGGCTTCTCCAGCGCCACGACGCGCGCACCTCGCGGATTCAGGTGCTCGGTGAAGCGCTTGATCGCGCCGCCCTTCCCGGCCGCGTCGCGCCCCTCGAAGAGGATGAGGACCTTGGCGCCCGACTCCTTCACGTGCAGCTGGAGCTTGAGCAGCTCGACCTGGAGTAGCCGTTTGTGCTTCTCGTATGGGCGTCGTGACAGCTTGGTGTCATAGGGGTACTGATGGCGCCAGGCGTCTGCCAACTCCGTGTCGGCGGGACGTGGCAGGCTGAGCTCGGTCATTTCGTCGATCTCAGCGGCGTAGTCAGCGGCGGCGGATTTGCTCGCCGCACGCTCGGCGTCCGAGCCTGGTGCGCCGTTGTTGGCTGCCATGGTGCCCCTTCTGCCCGACGAGGCGTCCTCGCCCTTCACGCTGACGCTACGCCGCGACAGGAAACTCCGTGGCCATGGGCTGAGCGCCACGGCCCTCGATTCACGTTTGCTTGACATTGGCCCCAAGTCGGACCCCAAGGTCGGCGGAGCTAGCCGGTCCGTGTTTGCCACGATGCATCGTCTCCTGGAGTCTCCCACCTGGACCGAAAGGGCCGCAATTGTTGCCGTTTGGGCGGCCAATTACGCATTGGTCAATCGCCGCGATCCGACCAGCGGTCTGCTAACGCCGATCCTGAGGGCAGTCGGAATCAGCCTCGTGACGGTCGCTCTGCTGTTCCTCGCGACGCAACTGCCAACCCTGCGGGCAGGGATGCTGACCGTCCCGCTCACCCCGCTCCAGTGGCTGACCTGCGCGGGTCTGGCGGCAATGCTCCCGATTGTCGTCGAGATCGGCAAGGTGATCCGGAGGCGCGGGAGCGCCAGGACGAGGGCGTTGGACCCCGAGCATGCGCTCGCGCCGTCACGTGCCCTGAGCGCAGTTCAGATGTAGGTCTCCGCCCCCGCGAGGCTGCGAAACCCACGTCGAACCCAGGCTCGGGGCAAGAGTCGCCACGCCCGTTGGGGTCGTGTAGCCCACGGTTCAGTCGCCGTGAGCTTGCGGAAGTCAGTCATTGCGCTACCTCCGGCCTGCTTGCTGATGCAAGGAACTGGCCGTGCTGCAACCGCTACTGCAACCCGTTGCGATCCCTCCAATAGCCAGGCTTCCGAGATTCAGTTCCACGCCTGCCGAGCCGTCGCTGACGACTCCCGGCGATGCTCGACCAGAACTACGGATCAGCAAGCAGGATCGATGGTCAACAAGTCCGCCTCGCCGACTCGGGTCGGAGCGGCACTCGTGTATGAGTCCTTACCAATCTGCTTACCACCGCAGGCGCACACCGACGCCACATGAGGCGCCCGCCTGCGCTCTTCGCCGCGCCACCCGAGAACGATTGCGGGTGTCCGAAGGTCCCTGATAAGGAAGAGGTCAGAGGTCCAGTCCTCTTGGGCCCATCTGCAAGAGTCGAGGTCACGTGCGCTCTCCGCCGTCAGCTTCTGCTCGCGGCTGTTGGTGGACACGGCGGAGACGGCGCACCCGTGACCGACCAGGACCCGCGGCGCGCTGGATCCGAATCTCTGGTCGTGCCCCGCAACGACCACACTGGACGCGGCGTCACCGTGGCTGGTGCGGAGTCAGTGACCGGCGCAATTGACGCGGCCAGTCACACCGTGGCCAGGGCGCGTGCTGTTGCCATGAACACTTCGAGCTCGCGGCGGATGTCCGAACCGGCGGGCTGGAAAACGAACTCCGTCACGCCCTGGTCGACGAGCCCGGCGAGGCGTTCGCGGACCTTATCGGGTGTTCCGCTGACCGTGACGTCTTCCAACATCTGGCCACCGCCGGCGTCCCATGCCGCCTGGTCCGCTTCGTTGAGGCCCACACCGTGCTGCTCATGCACGGCGAGGTGTCGTTCCTGTGGGCTGGTGTACTCGACCACCGACTGCCACTCCGGGCCACCGGGCAGGTCTTCCAGTGGCGCCCCGAACTCGTACCCCCCGTGGTAGGCGAGCGCCCACCCGGGCCCTCCGGCCGCGCGCACACGTTCCGACCCGGGATCCTCGCCCTCGTCCAGGACCGTCCCCCAGAATAGATAGGACACGGACGAGAACTCCTTGGCGAACTCGGGGATCATCAGGGTGACAAAGAGGCCGTCACCTAGCTCGCGCGCGGCCGCAGCTCCCTTGGGTCCGAGCGCGGCGATGATGACCGGCACCTCGACCGGTCGCGCGGCACCGTGTCCCAGCGGATGCAGCATCCGCATCCGGGACCCCTCCCACTCGACCGTCTCACCACGCAGCAGGGCGCGGTAGGCGCGGATGTAGGCAGCCATGTATGCCCACGAAAGCGCGCGATACCCCATCGCGCGCCGCGCTGTGAAGCCAGTCCCGAAACCGACAGCGACCCGTCCGGGGGCCAGCGCGACGAGCGCCGCCGTGGCCGCCGCATTGACCATTGGGTGCCGCAGCGAAGGCACCAGGACGCCCGGCCCCAGGCCGATCCGCTCCGTGCGCTGGGCGGCCAGGGCGAGCGTCATCCACACATCCGGGCTCTGCTGCGGCGTGTCGTACAGCCACGCGCGCTCGTAACCCAACTCCTCGGCGATGACCACGTGCTCAGGCGACTCCATCGTCGTCGGGAAGGCACATGAAACCTGCATTTGAACTCCCCTGCTCAAGGGCTGGTCTCGGTCCCTGCTGCGCCCAACTACCAGCCACTACGCGTACGTCTTGCTGCCCTCAACCGCACAGCTCTTGGAGCACCCGCGCAGTTCGGAGCCATCACACGCGCCACTACCAGAGCGCGTTGATAACCGTTCCGCGGTGTTGTGTCGACACCGTCGCCCGGGTGCTCGCCTGCATCACCGCACCGAGGTCGTCCGCCCACTTGTCCATGGCCGCCTCCCAGTGCTGAGCAATGCCGGCCGGCGACTCGTAGTACTCGTTGAGTACGTAGGTCGTTCTACCGGTGGATTCGGAACTGGGGTCCAGCGGATTAGAAAGCTCCGGACCCTTCGAGATCGTGTACGACAGCAGCGCCACATCACCCTCGCGTGGATGGCCCGTCATCCACTCACCATGGCTGGCGAAGATGCGGTCCCACTCACCTTCGTCGCCGGCATCCACTGTCCAGGAGATTACGAGGTTCGCCTTACCCTTCAACGACATTCCGAGTCCCCTCTCCGTCTGACTGCTGGTCACCGGACGCTATTGGTTGTCAGCCGCCGGCACAAGAGCCGCGGCGCTGGGTTCGGAGGTCAGGGGCCCTCTCACCTTCACTCTTGAGGGCCTCCCGCGACTGGACTCGAACCATTCACCGTCGCTTGACAGGCAGGCAATTCATGAAGCCCTTGGGCGCGTCTGGCCCCGCCCAAGGAAGGCGCACTCGTGCGCCGAGAGGCTAAGGCCGATTCATGAACCTCTGCATGCGGCTCATGTGCGGCCGCACCCGCAGGGCAGCCCTGCATCAACTGCCCCCCAACGGTGCGCATTGCAGTGCCTTGCGAGCAACGCCGGCTTAGGTTGATGCTGCGACCGCGTTCGGGACGAAGGTGTCGAGCTAAGGAGGGGCACACTCGGCTCGTCGTCGCGATTGCCGGGAGGACTGGATTCCGTCGATCCCTCGTCCGGCTTGGCGGTGAGCTGGCATCAGTCTCAGTTCTAGTCTCAGTTGCCCCGGTTCGCCGGCGTTCTCGACAGTCCTCGATTCCCAGTCCACCACTCAGATCATAGGGACGAACGTGTCTGAACATCGCCCTTCAGATCTGGAAAAAGTTGGGTTAACAGCCCTCGGGGGGTTCGAATCCCCCATCCTCCGCCACCTGATCTGCGAAATCGTCGGCGCTGAGGCCAGGTTGGCCATTGCGCCAGACGGTCGGTCTCACTTGTGGTCTCAGTTCTCATGAAGACCACCCGAGTCGCCACGGCTTCCGCTTGGAGGAGACCGACGACCAAGGGCTACGCGCGGAGTTGAGGGGCCGCCCGCGCGTTCTTTCAGCCACCGCCGAGAGTGATCTGGCTGACGCCTACGGCCGGTTCATGGCGGACGACCCCTCGTAGTGGACGAACCAGACTCGGCTGACCAGGCCCGGCATACGAAATCCTTCGTGGGGCGCTAGCGTCTTCGCCAGACCGAAGGACACGGATGACAGCGCCCACTCGCACGATCGCCAGCACCATTCTGCTCCTTGATCAATCTGCTGGTTCTCGAGGAGTTTCCCGAGCGACGGAGTCCGACCTCGACCGGCGCATGCCTGTTGCTGATCTTTCTACCGCCGGTGTTCAGTCTGCTGATCCACTTGTTGACAGACAGACCTTGCGGCGCCGGGAAACGCGGGCAAAGACCAACCTGCCGTCCGGGCGTCGTGATCCAGCGCAGCCTGTCCCAACTCAGGGTCCCTTCCGGCTTCGTCCCGTGCGACCCCACTGTGGCCTATCGAGCCAGACGCTCGTCCTATCGGGCCATCTCGAAGGCAACGTTCGCATCTACGTCGACACAGTCGCCGGTGCTCAACGGCAAGCATTTCGCCGAGACGACGACGCCCTCTCCAGCAAGAGGGCATCCGTTTCATTCAACCCTGATTGCGAGATATCGATGATGCTTGCCGGAAGCAGCTGTCGTCGCCCCGATGGGGCAGTCGCAGACGTGTACCAATCTCTGTCTCGTGAGGTCACCTATACGGTGCGGAAGACCCACCCACCGTCAACGCGATGCGTCCACGGCGTCATGCGTCAGTCACCGGCCGTCCAATGAGCGCATCCGGCATGGCTCGATTCATCCCCACCTCCTTGAGGGGATACCAGCCTTCGTGGCTCCGCACGGACATCCTGGCCGGCGTCACACTCGCTGCGGTCGCCATTCCCGAGACCATGGGATACACCTCGATTGCCCAGGTGCCCGTCGTTACCGGGTTGTATACGGTGATTTTCCCGACGATCATCTTCGCGCTGCTGGCCTCCTCCAGGTTGCTCGTGGTCGGGGCCGACTCGGCGACGGCGGCCATCCTCGCCGCCGGCTTGGCCTCGCTTGGCATCGCGGGCCTCACACCCAACTCTCCGGAGTGGCTGGCGTACACCTCGCTGGTTGCGCTGGTCTGTGGTGGCATGTTGCTGATCGCGCGGCTGTTGCGATTGGGCTTTCTCGGGGACTTCCTGTCCGCCTCCGTGCTCATCGGCTTTCTCACCGGGGTGGGGATCCAGGTCTTCACCGGTCAAATCCCCGACATGCTCGGCATCCCCAAGGGGCAAGGCAACTGGTTCGAGCAACAGTGGTCGACCTTGACCCACCTCACTGACGCGAACCTGCTGACCGTGGCCTTCGCCGTCGGTGCTCTCGTAGTCATCATCGGCTTCAAGCGGTTCCTGCCCAAGATTCCCGGAGCGATTATCGCCGTTGTCATCTCGATTGCCTTGTCCGCGGCGTTCGACGTCGAGCAGGAGGGAGTGGCGATCGTGGGCGATGTCCAGGGCGGCTTTCCCCCTCTCGGTATCCCCTCTGGAATCGCGTTGGCCGACGTTCCTTCCGTGCTTGGGGTGGCATTCTCGTGTTTCGTCTTGATCATCGCCCAGAGCGCAGCGACGTCCCGGAGTTTCGCCATGCGGCACGGTCAGGGAGTCGATGTGAATCGCGACATCCTCGGTCTCAGCGCAGCCAACGTGGCAGCCGGACTGAGCGGCACTTTCGTGGTCAACGGGAGCCCGACCAAGACCCAGATCCTCGATGAGCAGAAGGGCCGCACTCAGGTCGCCAATCTGACGATGTCGTTCGTCGTCCTGGCGGTTGTGCTGTTCCTCAGCCAGCTGCTCACCGACATGCCGAAGGCAGTCCTGGGTGCGATCGTGTTCCTTGTCGGCATCGACCTCGTCGATGTGGCCGGTTTGCGTCGGATCAGGCGGTCTCGGAGGAGCGAATTCGTCATCGCTGCCCTGACCGGAATCGTCGTATTCTCCGTCGGGGTGGAGCAGGGAATCGTGTTGGCCGTGATCTTGTCCATCGTGGAGATGGTCCGGAGGCAGTATCGGCCACAGCGTTTCGTCGTGGGCGTCGACGCGAGCGGCAGCCGCACATACACCCCGGCGACTCCGGGGCTCGAGAGCCAACCAGGGCTTCTCATCTTCCGCTACGACGCAGACCTGTTCTATGCCAACGCCAACCAGTTCTCCGACGACGTCCAGAAGATGGTGGCCTCGGCGCCGACACCTGTCCGACTGCTGGTGCTGGACTGCTCTTCCATCCCTGACATCGACTACTCCGCCGTCATTGCCCTGGAAGGGCTGATCGATTTCGTGCACAACAAGGGCGCGATCTTCGGGCTGGCCAACCTTGACCCCGACCTTCGCGCCGACCTCACCAAGCAGGGCGCCCTGGCGAGAGTTCCCGCCGACCACATCTACGACAGCATCCCGGACGCTGTTACAGCCTTCCGGGAACTCCCACCGAGCAACGCCGATGTCGACCCTTCCGACCCCCCGGCAACAGGGCCACAGCAGCCCTGATCCACCTACGCACGTCGAATCTCAAATGAGGTGCATGGATTACGTCCCACGATCCTTGCTGCTGTCTGCGGGTGTCTGCGGGTGTCGGCGGTGACCGGGGTGTGACCGGAAGTTAGTGCCGCCCAGTGTCAGCCTGGAATGCCATCAGCCCGGGACGGCCCGTGGGACGTCAGGTGACTGGATTGGCCGCTTCGGAGCTTGGAATCGGTCCCAAGTGCCTGTAGCGCTCGCCTATCCATCTCGGGAGACGCCCGGGATAGTGATCACCCACAACAGATGGTGATTGTGCCCGTCGTGTGGCATAGGGTCCGTCCAGCTTGCAAATCAGAAGGGCTGCGACATGACCGAGGAATTGTCGAGTTGGCGTGACGGTTCAGCCAAACAGGCGATCATCGACTTCGTGGCCCGCACGTGCGGGGAGGGCAGCTCACCTGCCGTGCCGTCGGAGGAACGCGTTGCGGTGTTCGACAACGACGGCACCTTGTGGTGTGAGAAGCCGATGCCGATTCAGCTGGATTTCATCCTTCGGCGTCTCGCCGAGATGGTGGCGTCGCAGCCGGAGCTTGGCGCGGAGCAGCCCTGGAAGGCGGTGTCCGAGCGCGACCATGGCTGGTTCGGGGCTTTGATGGATGAGCACTATGCCGGCGACGACACCAATGTGAGGCTGTTGGCGCGAGGCATCCTGGCGGCCTATGCCGGGATCAGCGTCGAGGATTTCGAGGAGTCCGCGGATCGTTTCCTGCGCAGCGCGCAGCATCCCAGTCTCGGCCGTGGCTATCTGGAGTGCGCGTACACACCGATGGTCGAGCTGCTCGACTACCTGACGGCCAACGGCTTTGCCACCTATATTGCCTCCGGCGGCGGCCGGGACTTCATGCGGCCCGTCAGCCAAGAGATGTACAGAATCCCTCGCGAGCGCGTCATCGGCAGCAGCAGCTCCTTCGCCTACACCAGCAACGACCACGGCGGCACTATCACCCACAAGCCTGAAGCCGACTACCTCGACGACGGCCCGGAGAAGCCCGTACGGATCTGGAACCGCGTCGGCCGGCGCCCACTTCTTGCCGCGGGAAACTCCAACGGCGACACAGCGATGCTGGAGTTCACCCATCACCCTGACCGGCCGACCCTTCGGCTCCTTGTCCTGCACGACGACGCCGAGCGGGAGTTCGCCTACACGACCGGAGCTGAGCAGGCAATCAGTCAAGCTGCGGACGACGGCTGGACAGTGGTCAGCATTAAGAACGACTGGACATCCGTCTTCCAGAGCTAACCGCCGTCCATACGCTGTCAACCATGACCGCGTCGGGGTCAGGACGAATTAGGCTCCGGCTTCGCCGACGCGGATCCGGATGCAGGCGGCGCTCGCTCGCCGGGCCGCGAACCCAACAACGGATGCTGGACCAGGACCTTAGGAAGGCAAGCATCGGGGCCCAGCCACCCATAGTCCAGACCGTGCAACGATTTTGAGCACAGAGGGACCTGCCCCATATCTCCAGCTGATCAGCTGACGTGACCGGCCGAGGATAGGCACCGAGCCAGCGGTCACTCAGAAACTTCCGGGCCTTTGCCATTCATCGAGGAGCGACAACGGCTGGGAGGCTTTGCAGCGATATGTTGACTCCCGTGTGCAGAGCTGTTGGGTGATGCTGGCACCTCCTCGACTCCTCAGTTCGCCTCTTGCACTTTGTTTGCGGATTGAGGAGACGTACGTCTGATGGCTGACTCGAACAGTCCCAAGGGGGCCGCCCCGGTAGCAGGCCAGCCTGCCGGTCTTGCTGCGTCCGAGGGACCGGCCGCCATCGATCCTGCCGCGGTGATCCGTTCAAGGCGTTATGCCGCAGCGCTGGCGTTTGCTGCGATCCTGGGTATCCCGATCTCGGCCGTCGCCTATGGCTTCCTGGCATTGGTCGCCGCGATCCAGCAGTGGCTGTTCTCCGAGTTGCCGAACCGGATCTTGGGGGGCCCTGCACCCGCGTGGTGGCCGCTGCCCTGGTTGGTGCTCTGCGGTCTGCTGACCGGCTTGACAGTCCGGTACCTGCCTGGCAACGGCGGGCACTCACCCGCCTTCGGGTTCAAAGCCGGCGGCGGTCCGCCCAGCAGCCGGGAGCTCGTTACGATCTCGCTTGCCGCTCTGACCACGCTGAGCCTCGGTGCTGTGCTCGGGCCAGAAGCACCGCTGATCGCAATCGGTGGCGGCCTTGCGGCGCTGACCGTACGCCTCGCGAAGAAGAGCGCGCCGCCGATGGCACAGACGATCATGGCGTCGGCTGGCAGTTTTGCGGCGATCAGCACACTGCTCGGCTCTCCGGTACTCGGCGCGTTCCTGATCATGGAGGCCGCAGGGATCGGGGGAATGACGCTGAGCCTCGTGGCGCTGCCGGGCCTGCTCGCCTCTGGCCTCGGTGCCCTGGTCTTCGTCGGTCTCGACAACTGGACAGGTCTCGGCAATTTCTCGCTGGCGCTGCCGTCGGTGCCACCCCCCGTGGCACCGACGCTAGCGACCATGGCCTGGGCCTTGGCCATGGGAGTAGTCGGGGCGCTGTTGGGGTGGCTGATCCGCTGGGTCGGACTGGCACTTCGTCCAATCGTGCACCTGAACCGCGTACTGGTGACCGCGGCGGTCGGCCTGCTCATCGGCCTCATCGCGATGGTGTACCAACTGCTCTCGGGTGACAGCTTCACCCGGGTGCTGTTCTCCGGCCAGGATGCACTGCCAGGGCTGGTCGAACACGCCGCCGATTACTCACTCGCCGTGCTGATCCTTCTGATTGTCTGCAAGACATTCGCCTACGCGCTCTCGCTGAGCGCGTTTCGCGGTGGCCCGGTCTTCCCCTCGATGTTCATCGGCGCGGCGCTTGGCATTGCCGCGAGTGGTCTACCTGGCATGGACCTGGCGCCAGCGATCGGCATGGGTATCGGCGCCATGTGCGCCGCCATGCTTCGGCTGCCGCTGACCTCGACGCTCCTGGCCACCTTGCTGCTGGGCACCGACGGGATCACGGTGACACCGCAAGTCGTGGTCGCTGTAGCGGTCGCCTTCGTCGTCACCTACGTGCTCCCAGTCCCGGGTCCGAACGGGCCTGAGCCCGCCCGGCCAACCCCAGCCGAGGAGGCGCAACCGCACAGCTGATGATCCTTGGTTCACGGGAACCGCGGCGGCCGCAGTTTCCCTGGGCAGTAGCAGAGTCACGGCAATGAAGAAGCAACAGGCGAATCGGGTTTCGCCGTCGGCAAACTCGATCGCCAGGTGGTCTCAAAGCCCAGCCCGTGACGGTCCGGGTCGGAGGCCGCAGCCGAGGGCGAGCTTCCGGCACAGACAAGGCTCACGCCAGCGGCGGATGTGCGACGTCGCGGAACGCGGATCGGCTCAGTCAAGGCTGGCCGTACCAGCGCTCCTCGCCACCGGCCACGTCATCCGGCGTTGACCAGTTTCCTTGAAATCCGACCTAGGCGCACACACGTGGTAGGTGTTGGCGGTCAGCTGCTCAGCGTGTGCCTTGCCGCGTGGTCCATAGCCTCATCGGGCGCCTCATAGGTCTCGGTCTTTCCGCCCTGCCCCGCGAGGTAGTCCGATACGGCTGACCAGTCGTCCTGCAGCGTCAAGACGCCCACGGCCGCGCGCCCGTTCTCAAGCTCCTTCGTGATACGCGCCTGGTCGTCGTCATCCAAGCCCAGACCCTTGTGGTGAAGGGCGCCGAGCAATCCCCCGGCCACGACACCGACACCGGCGCCGACCGGTCCGAGAAGCCACAGGACAGCGCCTACCCCGGCACCCGCCGCTGTGCTCCGGGCGCCGACCTTGTGCATCTTGATCTTGCCCTCGTCATCCAGTGCGAGGATGCCGATCGCGTCGTGCTTGGCCACACCCGAGTGTTTCAGGCCGTCGGCGGCGGCGTCTGCGGCAGCTTCGGAGTCGAAGAGCGCGAGGGTGAGGATCCTGTGTGTGGCCATAGCTGAGCTCCTTCTTGGTCGTCGAGCCGGACGGTTCCCAGGTCGAGTGGCTTCCTTGCTGAAAGAGCGGTTCTGGTAATCGACGCCTGCCTTAGCCGGCACGCGACGAACATTGCATCGAACGCCTGGTCAACCGCGGAATCCAAGCGAGCGCAGCCGTGAGAGTACAACGGTTCGCTTCCCATGGTGCGCGTCACCTGCCGGACCCAGCCGACGCGAGCGAGACTGTCGGGCTGGTCGCCGAGGAGGCTTGGCTGGCGGCATCTTGCGATGCCAGAGCGAGCCTTAAGATCGGTTCGAGGTCGGAAGGTCACCAAGGCTCTATTGAAGAAGGGCAGGACCGAGTTGTAGGGGCGAAGGATCGGGAACCAGCCCATGCCGGGGTTGGTCTGCAACCAGTTCGATCCTTGCCCTCGGGTGCGGTGGGACCGATCCAGATGCGGTTGATTCCGCAGGTCCGGATAGGCCTCAGCTCGCCTGAGGCGAGTGTGTCGTGAGCGCAGGAAGCGTCCTCACTCTCGCGCGAGCATCGCCTGCGCCTCGCGTTCCAGGTCAACGTACGGCTCGCCGCTGACGTCGACGGCGACGCGCTTGATCGTGCCGCCGGTGAAGCGGCCGCCGTGATCGCCTTCGTAGTCGCTGGTAACGGGTGCGCCACTATCGCGGCCGACGCACAGGCCCTCGCCGGCAAGTGAGAACATGCCGGGCTGGGTCTTGATTCTGGCCTCGCCGACCTTTCGGTCCCCGTGGTAAAGAGACAGGATTCCGGTAGCGACGTTAGGCGGGTCTTCGCCGTCCTTGTCGAATGACGCCGACAGGAGGAGGTTCTCGCCCATGGGGAGATCTTCGGTCGAGTCGACCTTCTGCTCCAGCAGGCCGATGAAGTTGTTGACGTAGTGCAACCGGTTGTCCTTGACGTAGAGGGCATGCCCGCCGAAGTAGGCGCCCTGGGCGAACAGCACGCCAGACGCGTCCTTGCCGGGGATGTCGACCAGCGCGCCGATGGAGAACGAGCGGTTACGGATGTTGACCGCCTGGGCCTCCGGCACCTCGGCGGTGTCGGGGAAGTATGTGTAGCGCTCGCGTGAGGGAGTCAGCTGCGGCCGCGGCGTAAGGATGATCTCCAGCGCGGAGCGGTCGTCGAGAGGGAACGCGCCGTTGTCGCCAGCCTGGGCGTACCAGAGGTTCACCAGCTCGCGCAGTTTGCTGGGCTGCTCAGCGGCCAGATCGTGCGATTCGGAGCGGTCGGTGTCGACGTGGTACAGCTCCCAGGTGTCGTCGTTGAAATTGCTCCACCCACTGATCGTGGGGTGGGTGGTGATGGCCTTCCACCCGTCGTGCCAGATTCCGCGGGAGCCGAGCATGGAATAGAACTGCGTGTGTCGTGCCGAGGGGGCGGACGGGTCATCGATGCTGTAACGCATGCTGACGCCGTCGATCCGGCTCTGCGTGTGACCTTTGATCACCTCGGGTGGTTCGACGCCGAGCACGTCAAGGATCGTCGGCATGATGTCGATGGCGTGGTGGTATTGGTGGCGCAGTTCGCCCTGCCCGCCTGCGGCGCCGGGCCACGAGATGATGCACGGGTCGGAGGTGCCGCCGTTGAACTCGTACCGCTTCCACATCTTGAACGGCGTGTTGAACGCCATCGCCCACCCGTTGGGGTAGTGGTTGTAGGTCCTGGGCCCGCCCAGCTCGTCGAGCATCGCCAGGTTCGAGTCGAGGTCGTCGGGGAAGCCGTTGAAGAACTTGTTCTCGTTGACCGACCCGTTCGGGCCGCCCTCGCCGCTGGCCCCGTTGTCTGACACCACGATGACCAGGGTGTTCTCTCGCTGCCCGGACTCCTCCAGGTAGTCCAGCAACCGGCCGATGTGGTGGTCGGCGTGCGCCAGGAACCCTGCGTACACCTCGGCCATCCGCGCGAACAGTCGCTTTTCGCCATCGTTCAGCGAGTCCCACGGCTTGGTCTCGTCCAGCGGCGGGAACGGCCGACCCTCGGGTCCGGTGCGGGTCTCGGACGTGCCGATCGGGTTGATCGGTGGGAGTTCGGTGTCGGCCGGGACGATGCCCAGCTGCTTCTGCCGGGCCAGGGTCTGCTCGCGCATCGCCTCGTAGCCCATGTCGAACTTGCCCTTGAACCTGTCGGCCCATTCCTTGCCGATCTGATGCGGCGCATGTGCGGCACCCGGCGCGTAATACAGGAAGAACGGCTTTTCCGGGGCGATGGTCTTCGCGTCCTTGATGAACTCCATGGCTTTGTCGGTGAGGTCCTCGGTGAGGTGGTAGCCCTGCTCCGGCGACTTCGGCTGATCCACCGGGTGGTTGTCGTAGACCAGGTCCGGATACCACTGGTTCGTCTCGGCGCCGAGGAAGCCGTACCAGCGCTCGAAGCCGCGACCGGACGGCCAGTTCCGCCTCGTCGACGCCAGGTTCATCTCCACGGTCGGGCACAGATGCCACTTGCCTACCATGTAGGTGTTCCAGCCCTGCTCGCCGAGGATCTCGGGAAGCATGCCGTTCTCCGGCGGGATCGTTCCGCTCGCGTTCGGGAACCCGCTGGCGGCCTCGGTAATACAGGCCATCGAATTGCGAGTGTGGTTGCGCCCGGTCAGCAGGCAGGAACGAGTGGGCGAACACAGGGCTGTCGTATGCCACTGGGTGTAGCGGGCACCGTCCGCCGCGATTCGATCGATGTTCGGCGTGTCGATCGGCCCGCCGTAGCAGGAGAGCGCCGAGAACCCGACGTCGTCCAACACGATGTAGACCACGCTTGGCGCACCGTCCGGTGCCTTCGGCGGCTCGAACGGATCCCAATCGGGTACGGAATCGCGAATGTCGACGTTGATCGTGCCCTTGAACGGCTTACTCATTGCCTCTCCCTCTCCCTTACCAACAGCTACCTGCCGGCACACGCGTCCCGGCTCCCCTGCCGCAACAGCGCTCTCGGCCACGCCGAAGCTACGCCGCCCCCGTCACCAGCAACAGATGCGTCCCGGGCACCGGCGGCCAGACTGTGGCGGGCGCTGCAATCTCAGACCCAAGCCCTCGGGGGTTCGAATCCCCCATCCTCCGCCATCTGACTTACGAGGACACCGCGAGAAGAGCCTGCCTCGGGCAGCACAGCCAGCCGAGGGTGGACCAGAGCGAGGCTGGCCCGTGAGCTTGGAACCAGAGCGATGGCCGCTTCGCCTCCCACCGCCGGGTGCGTCCGGCTAGGCCTTGTCCGGTCCTTGTTCAAGTGTCGGTCGACCTTGACCGACCTCAGCCAGCAGGTCCTCGACGCGTTTCCCACGCCCTGCCTTGCGGTGGCGGTCCCAGTCCTGAGGTGACATGACTCCGGCAACCAGGGCCAGTGCCTCTTCGAGTTCTTCGTCCTGGTAAGGGTTGGGCATGGCCAGCCGCTCGTGCATGGCCTCCTCCGCACCGAACAGCTGAGCTGCGTGGACCGGGTCCCCGAGCCGGATGAGAATGTTCATGTAGGTATTGGAAAAGGCCATGGTCAGGCTGGGACTGCGCAGCCTCAGGATGGTGGCGACCAGCCCTCGGGCCAGCTCGTCGGCTTCCTCGATCCGGCCCGCCATCGCGAGCAGGTTCGCGAGGTTCTGTCGCTGGACTGCCGCCTCGTGCATGTCCCCGAGACCGTCCAGAATCACCAACGACTCCAACAAAAGGGCCTCGGCGCGGTCGAAGTGGCCGAGCGTCTCCTCGATGCCGGCCAGGTGGCCGAGCGTCCGGCCGAGCCTGACCTTGTCCCCGCGTTCGCGGAGCACGTCCAGCGCCCGCTGAAAGGTCGCCCGGGCTGCCTCGATGTCTCCGAGCTGCTGCTCGGCCGTGCCGAGAAGCCCAAGGGCGAACGCCGCCGTGGCTCGGTCCCCCAAGAGGTTGGCCATGGTGAGGCACTCCTCGGCGACCTCGCGTGCGCGTTCGGAGTGCCCTTGGGCAAGGAGCAAATTGGCCAGACCACCAATGCAGGCAGCGAGCTGTGGCGACGGAGAGCCTGACGCCCGGTCGATGACGCGCTCATGCCAGTCGCGACCCTCGGTGACATATCCGCCCATCCACCACACCCAGCCCAGCGCGGCACACAGGCGCAGTCCGGTCGCCAGATCACCGACGCTCGAGGCACCGTCCGGCGGTGGCACGGCCCAGTCCAGCGCCTCCCGGAAGTTGTCCAGGTCGATCTCCGCCAAGCCGAGGGCCGTCATGTGACGGGACTCGCGCATAGCCTGGAGCCGCTCCGCAAGGCCCGCGTAGTGCTTCGCGTGTGCCGATCGTGCGTCCTCAACTTCGTTGGCTGCTTCGAGCTCGTCCCAGGAGAAGGCACGGATGGTCTCCAGCAGAGTCGCTCGTGGCTCGGCGTCGATTCCCTCGGAGACATTGACGAGACTGGCGTCGACCAGGTCGGCGACCATGTCCAACGGGTCTGCTCCCGTCGGCACTCGGCCGTCGTCCGTGACGGCGGCGATCGCGTCGAGATCAGCCCCACCGGCGAACACGCTCAGTCGTCGAAAGAACCTTCGTTGCGTCGGGGTGAGCAGCTCGTAGGACCAGGCGATGGTGTCGCGCAACGTCCGTTGCCTCGTCGGGACCAGCCTGCTTGTCGACGCGATGTCGAGTGCCTGGTCGAGTCGGCCCAGCAGGGCCTTCGGACTGAGCACACGGCTGCGTGCAGCGCTCAGCTCGATGGCTAGCGGCAGACCGTCGAGCCGGCGGCAGATGGCAACCACGTCTTGCACGTTGTCCGACGTGAGCCGGAAGCGGGGCTGCACGCTCTGGGCCCGCTGGAGAAAGAGTTGCACCGCGCTGGACGCCTCGGCCGAGCCAACCGTCGCATCCCTGGGAAGGGGCAACGGTGCCACCGCATATCTGCGCTCCGCCGGGAGCCCCAGCGGCTGGCGTGACGTCACGATGATCGCCAGACCGGATGTACCAGCCAGCAACTGGTCCACGATCTCGTCCGCGCCGTGGACCTGTTCGACGTTGTCGAGCACGAGCAGCAGCGTCCGCGGAGCCACGCGGGTGAGAAAGCGTGCCGGGCTGCGCTCAGGTGGCGGTACGTCCAGAGCCTCCGCCATCGAGGTCCACATCACTTCGGCGGCGGTCACTGCTGCCAGGGGTACGAAGAACACTCCGTCGACGAAGCGGGTCACGAGCCGTTCGGCGACAGCGATGGCCAGCCGCGTCTTGCCCGAGCCGCCTGGCCCACTGAGCGTCACCAGGCGAGCCTCGGGCGAGCGCAGGTGTGACGTCAGCTCTGCGACCTCGTCCTCGCGTCCGACCAGCGGGGTAGCGACGTGCGGCAGGCTCGACGAGGTGCCAAGCGTCCGCAGGGCCGGAAAGTCGTGCTGCAACCCGTCCAGGTCCAGCTGGTAGAGGTGCTCGGGTGCGGGGATGTCCTTCAGCCGGTGCAGACCGAGGTCGCGGAGGGCGACACCGGTCGGCAGGTCCGCGCGAGCCAGATCCGCCGTCACGGCTGACATCACCACCTGCCCGCCATGGGCCGATCCGGCGATCCTGGCCGCTCGGTGAACGTCCATTCCCCAATAGGAGTCCTCGTGCAGCTCCGGCGACCCGGTGTGGATCCCGATGCGTACCCGCAGGGCCTCGCCGCCCGGCCAGGAATGCGCATCGAGGCCACGCTGTCCCTCGACGGCGGCGGTGACTGCGGCGCCCGCGGTGGGGAAGACGACGAAGAAGCTGTCCCCTTCGGTGCCCATCTCCGTACCCTGGTGAGCCGTCCACGCCGCTCGCAGGATCCGGCGGTGACCGTCCAAGGCGTCGAGGTAGTTCTGACCGAGGCGGCCGAGCAGCAGCGTCGAACCTTCGATGTCGGTGAAGACCATCGACACCGTCCCGGAGGGCAGCTCGGCCATCTGGCTCCTCGTAGGCCATGGTCCAACGCTCGCGATGCGCCAGGCCAAAGGTCGGGGAGCCGGGCGCAGGCTCGCGATTCAATCATTCGGCCAGAAAGCGTGACCGTGTGAGCCGAGGGCGCGTCTTCCGGGCGATGGTGCATACGTCGCAACCGGCATCACTCCGGCGATGACGCACGCCGGTGTCGGTATCGGATCGCAGTACGCCTTCACTGCGGAGGGCGCCAACCGCGCGGCACTTGACGGCGGAAAGGACTACAGCCTGACCCTGCCCGCCGGCATCCCGGTCCTGACGTTTTGGGCCATCGACATCCATGCAACCGACGTAATCTTCCCGACCGTCGACGACGCGTATACCGCCACAATGAACAAGCTCGGCCAGCGTTGACGGCACGGAACTGCAGGGTGAGTGGCCCGAGCCCGACCGACCACAGCGGAGAAGGGATCTCTCGATGATGTTTCCCAGCGTTTCCCTCGAACATCGGCGTCGCACCACCCACAGGGGGGAACCACTCATGGGATCGGTGATCGGGGAGATTCTTCCGCTAGCCCTGGGAATCGCGGTCAGTCCGATCCCCGTCATCGCGGCAATCTTGATGCTGCTGTCGCCCAGGGCGAAAGCAGCAAGCGTCGGGTTCATGCTCGGCTGGATCTCCGGCATCGTGATTGCCCTGACCGTTTTCGTCTTGCTCGCCTCAGTCCTCCCGCAGAACGAATCCGACGAGCCTCAGCCGGTGGCAGGCGTGATCAAGATCGTGCTCGGGGCGGTGATGCTCTTGATGGCACTCAAGCAGTGGCGGGCGAGGCCGCGCGACAACACCGTCGAACCCCCGATGCCCAAGTGGATGTCCGCCATCAGCAGCATGACCGCCGGCAAGGGATTCGGCTTGGGCTTCCTGCTCTCGGCGGTCAATCCGAAGAACCTCCTGATGGCGATCGCCGCCGGCGTGATCATCGGGTCCGCCTCGCTGTCGGTCGGCTCGGTCGTCACCGTCGTGATCATCTTCACCGTCATCGCGGCCTGCACGGTCACCGTGCCGGTGGTCGCGTACCTGGTTGCCTCCCAGGCCATGGCCGGGCCGCTGGAGTCGCTCCGCGGCTGGCTGGTCCACAACAGCAACACCGTGATGGCGGTCTTGTTGCTGGTCATCGGCGTCACCGTCATCGGCAAGGGAATCGGCAGTTTCTGACAAGGTCGCCGCCGGGACGCGAAACCTGAGCGTCTGGTTCACCGATATCGACGGCCGAATAGCTGTTCGAGCCGTTCCGGTGGCGCGAAACAGTTGGCCAAGGCCAGGCGACTGTCGCCAGGAGCATGTTGTCGCGCGTCCGCGGTCGCCTTTTCGGCACGTCCTCGATCGGAACGATCATTGGAGGATCGGCAACAATCCTGCGCTCCCTAGTCGATGCCGTGGGTGAGATTCGAGAACGCTGCTCAGGTCCTACCGGCGCACGCTGGAGAGCGACGGGCGACAACTGCTGGACGCCTTCGAGTTCGTCCATCTTGCCCGGAATGTCGTCGGTGTCGGCGGCCTCGGCATCCGCGCCTCGATCTCTGGTCGGGGAAGCCATGAGGCATCGTCACCCGCCGGCCGACGGCGCCAGCCACGACTGCCCAGGAGCCAGGACGACTGGGTGGCATTGGGGCGCGTAGTGGTGGATGTCGCCCGTGAATCGTGCACCAGGCCTGTCCATCCACCCGCGGGGCAAGTGCCGAAGGCCTGGCGGATAGAGGGTTCCCCAGTGAACCGGGATGGCGTGTCGGGCCCTGACGAGATTGCAGACCTCAGCTGCTGCAGGTGAGTCGAGATGTCCCTTGGACAGTCGTGGTCCCCAGCCACTCACGGGGACCACAGCGAGATCGATGGCTGCCTCGGCCAGATCGAGCACCTGACTCATACCGGGGAATGCTTCTGTGTCTCCCAGGACCCACACGACACCGTCGTTGTGCCGGACGAGGTGCCCATTCACTTCGTTCGGCCGATGCGGCATGGGTCGTGCGCCATGGAGGGCGGGGGTAAGGCCCACCTGCACGTCGTCGCGTTGTCCGAGGGTGAACCATTCACCCACCTGCAGGCCGATCGCGCCCGGAACACCGTGCTTGCGCAGCCATGCCGCGTTCGCTGGAGCTGTCAGCACCGGCACGGTCCCGAGCCGGCGCAACGAACGAAGCTCGGCGTGGTCGTGATGCAGGTGCGACAGGAGTACGGCATCAATCCCCTGCCATGTCGAAGGGTCTGGGGTGACCCCACGTCGGAGCAAGAAACCTGCGTGCCGGCCCAGAAGTGGATCGGAGATGAGTCGAACGCCATCGACGTCGAACACAACGGTGGCGTGCCCAAGCCAGGTGACGGTCAGGCTCATAGCCGCACACTCCCGAGATCGTGTCGTCGGACGCTGTCCAACGACGGATCTCTCATCCCGCCCGGCGACTGCGCCTCGGGGACATCTTGCCCAAAGGTGTCGTGACTCGTGACAAGCCTGTGCCGTCGGGCCACGATGGGCGGCGCACATCCACCACGGCATGAGGAGATTCGGTGCTCTTTCACATCACCCAAGTTCACAGTCCTGAGGTCTGTCCCCGGGATGAGGGCGGGTCAAACTCGTTGTACGACGACACCGTCGAGGGGGTCACGCTGATCGGGCGGTATGGCGCGAACGCTCAGCACACCCTGTTCCTGGTGGTCGAGGCCGACGATGTCAACGCGATTCACAGGTTTCTGTGGCCAGGCTTCACCCGGTGCACGAGCACGATCACCCCGGTGAGCGAAGTCCCGGTGCCACGGGATTGAGCGCAAGGCGCTATCGAACGGACGCTGGCAAACGAGGCCTGACTGACGTGGCGATTTCCAACCAGCACAAGGGCAACGCGAACCACTGGGGCACCTGGCTACGCACGTAGCCTGTCCGTCATGTCGACCCATGAGGGAACCGTTGTGCCCGATGCCGTACCAGCGAATCCGGTGCAAGCGGCCCGCACCAGAGCAGACGACGCCACGGCCAACCAGCGGATGCGCGCCGGCAACCGCGGCACGCTGACGACAGAGCAGGTCGCGACCTACGACGACGAGGGCGTACTCGTCCTGCCGGACCTTCTCGACGAGGCCGACATGGCGCCGGTGCGGGCTGCCCTCACCGAGAAGGTCGACCAGATCGCCGAGAAGCTGATCGAAGCGGGGCTCATTCGCGATCCGATGGTGGACGAGCCCTTCCGCACGCGGCTGGCGAAGCTGTTCGAGGGTCTCGACGGGGAGCACTTCCTCACCTACGGCCGGAGCTGGCGCGACCGGTTCCCCGGCTATTACACCCTGATGAGCAATCCCAAGATCCTCGATGTGGTCGAGAGCCTCATCGGACCCGAGCTTTTCGCCAACCCGGTCTACAACGTGCGGCCGAAGGTGCCGCGCGTTGCGGCCGGGGCGGTGCCGTGGCACCAGGACAAGAGCTACTGGCCGGACGCGAACTCCAACCCCGTGATCACGGTCTGGATCTCGTTCGTCGATGCCACGCTGGAGAACGGGTGTCTGCATGTGCTGCCCCGAACGCAACGCACCCGAGTCATGGACTTCCACCAGGAGTCCTACTCCGGAACGGGATTCCTCGAAGTCGACGAGAAGCACCTACGGCTCCTGACCACGGGCAAGGCCCGCGCTCTGACCGTCAAGGCCGGCACCGCCATCTTGTTCAACGACCGCCTCGTGCACTCCTCCACGCCGAACAACTCAGACCACGTGCGATGGAGTGTCGACCTCAGATACCAACCCACAGACCAGGACCCGATGCCCCAGCACGGAGCCGGCTTCCTCGCCCGCAGCCGACGGCATCCCGAGAAGGTGGCGACGCTCGACGACTGGCTAGCCGGCAGACCGGAACACCTGCTCCAATCCTGAGCCAGGGTTGACCTTGTCCTCGTCTACGCGGACACGCTTGATCATGCGTCCGTCCGAGAGGGTGCCGGCGGGACGAAAGCGCCGTCGCCGACGCCGTGGTCGAGTTGGTTGTCGAGATTGATGGCAGCGTTGATCAGGGACAGGTGGGTGAATGCCTGGGGGAAGTTTCCGAGTTGCTCACCGGTGAGCCCGATCTCCTCGGCGAAAAGGCCGAGGTGGTTGGCGTAGGTGAACATCTTTTCCAGGGTGAGCCGCGCCTGTTCGAGACGCCCTGAATGCGCCAGGGCGTCCACGTACCAGAACGTGCAGATCGAGAACGTCCCCTCTTCGCCGCGCAGCCCATCAGGGGAGGCGCTGGGGTTGTAGCGGTAGACCAGGCTGTCGGAAACCAGCTCACCGTCCATGGCATCAAGGGTGGACAGCCACATCGGGTCGTTGGGGACGACGAAGCCGGTCAACGGCATCATCAGGAGTGACGCGTCCAGCACGTCGGTCTTGTCGTGCTGGGTGAAGGCGCCTCGTCCCGGATTCCAGCCGTGGTCCATGATCTTGGAATAGAGCCGGTCGCGTTCGGTGATCCAGCGCTCCAGGTCGGCGGGCCGTCCCTGCTTGCGGGCCAGCCGGACCATGCGATCCAGCGCGACCCAGCACATGAGACGGCCGTAAGTGAAGTTCTGGCGGCCACCGCGCGTCTCCCAGACGCCCTCGTCGGGCTGGTCCCAGTGCTCGCACAGCCAGTCGGCCATCTGGGCGAGCTTTGTCCAACCGGCATGGCCGACGCTCATCCCGTGCTGGTCGGCCAGCCAGATCGAGTCCAGCATCTCCCCGTAGATGTCGAGCTGGAGCTGGTCGGCGGCGCCGTTGCCGATGCGGACCGGCCTGGAGCCGGCGTATCCCTCGAAGTGGTCAAGAATCAGCTCGTCGAGGTCGGAGGACCCGTCGACTCGGTACATGATCTTCAAGGGTCCGGATCCCTCGCCGGCCTGCTCGCCCACACGGTCGCTGAGCCAGCCCATGAACGCCGCAGCCTCCTCGGTGAACCCGAGTCCGAGCAGCGCATGGATCGAGAAGGAGGCGTCCCGGATCCAGGTGTAGCGATAGTCCCAGTTACGTTCGCCCCCGACCTGCTCCGGGAGGCCGGCGGTGGGTGCGGCCACGAGGGCGCCGGTTGGGGCGTAGGTCATCAACTTGAGCGTGATCGCCGAACGGGCGACCATCTCGCGCCAGCGGCCGCGGTAGGTCGAGCGGGCCAACCAACCCCGCCAGAACCGGGCGGCGTCGTCGAACATCGCCAGCAGCTCCTCGCGCGAGCGACGCCGTGGTGGGTCCTCTGCCGACGACTCGAGGACCACCCCGTCCACGTCCCCGGCCTTCAGGGTGATGGTGGCCCGCACGTCGTCGCCGTGACGTTCCAGGCCGGCTGGTCCATGGAGGGTGAGCTGGAGGGCTGGAGTACGGAAGACCGCGCCCTCTTGGGTGATGTCGACGTCGTGGGACTGGCGGCCGTAGTCGAATCGTGGCGCGCAGTCCACGACGAAACGCACTTCGCCACGCACGCAGCGCACCGCCCGAACCAGGCGGTGGCGATCGGTTGCCTGCTGAGGGTCCTCGACCGGCATGAAGTCGATCACCTCGCCAACCCCACCGGGAGTCATGAACCGGGTGATCAGGATGGCCGTGTCCGGAAAGTAGAGCTGTCGGGTCACGTGGTCGGTTCCCTCTGGCGCGATCCGGAAGTACCCGCCCTTGTCGCGGTCGACCAGCGACGCGAACACGCTCGGTGAGTCGAACCGCGGGCAGCAGAACCAGTCGACGCTCCCGTCGGTCGTCACCAGTGCGGCGGTCTGCAGGTCACCGATGAGTCCGTGCTCGGCGATCGGCGGATAGCGGTCCATAGGTCCTCCTTCAAGCGCCCGGTGACTGCCCGGGAACGAACGTTGAGCGAGCCAATCACGCCACGGCCACAATGACTCCCGAATGCGAGGAGATCCTCCCTAAGTGAGGCGGGAACCGACCTTCTGCCACTGTCTCCCGCGCCACGAATATCCGGAGTCGTGGCACCAAGGAGGCCATCGGAACGGAGGCAACAGCGCCGCGGTCTCGCACCTGTTCTCGGATAGGTTCTGATCCGAGTCACACTTCATCATCGGTCCGCCGTGGCCCGCCAGCCACGGCGCCGAAGAATTCATGCCTCGTTGGTCTCCATCGGACGCTAGGTGAGGGAGCACGTGTGGTGAGGGCGACCGAACCAGCAAGCGCCGATCGGCACTTCCGGGTACGACCGGGCGACATCGGCCGCCTGCTCGCGGTGTGGCTGGTCTGCTCCCTGGCGTTGGCACTTGCCGATGCCCTGTTGTCGGATCTGTCCGCCGAGGGAGCCTGGGCATACGTCGGGGCTACAGCTCTGGCCGGCCTGCTTGGACTGGTGTTCCGGCCGGCGCTCGTGTTCGTTGCCGCCCGCATCGGCTGGTTGGCGATCGTTCTTGCGGGGTTCATCGCGCAGGCTCTGCTGATCTACGCCGCGATCTGGATCGCCCCCGGGATCACCGCCACCGCCGGCGCGGCCTTCTGGGCGTCCTGGATCGTCGCCGTGATCGGCACCGCCGCAGCCTGGTTGGGAAGTTCTGGCACCGATGACTCGTTCACGGCCTCGATGCAGCGACGCCGAATCGACCATCCCGCTATCGCGGACCCCGAGGTCGACGGTGTCGTGTTCGTCCAGATGGACGGCGTCGGCTTCCCGGTCCTGATGTGGGCCATCCAGGCCGGCGCTGTCCCGACCCTCCGGCGTTGGGTCACCTCCGGGGATTACGAACTCCGCGAGTGGACGCCGCAGATGCCGTGCACGACGCCGGCGAGTCAGATGGGGATCCTGCACGGCACGGTGGCGGGCATCCCGGCGTTTCGCTGGTATGACCGTGACTTGAAGAGAGTCTTGATCACGAACCGCCCGGACGATGCCACGATCGTCGAGCAGCGAGCGACCACTGGAAACGGCTTGCTTGCCGATGACGGCGTCGGGATCGGCAACCTGTTCAGTGGCGATGCGCCCAGGACCATCCTCACGATGAGCCACCTCGGCGAGGGCAAAGGGTCTGCGGAGGTGCGACGAACGTTCGGCTGGTTCATGGCGACGCCCCAAGGCTTCACTCGGGCGATTGTGCGATCGGTCGCGGAGGTGGGGAAGGAGCGGTGGCAGGCCGCCAGGGAGAAACGGCTCGACATCCATCCACGCGGACACCGCGGGTGGACCTACGCCGGACTTCGGGCCGCCACCAACGTGCTGCAGCGCGACCTCAACACGGCGGTGATAGCGGAGGAGATGCGCAAAGGGACCAAGAGCATCTACGTCGACTACGTCGACTACGACGAGATCGCCCACCACGCCGGCATGTTCCGCCCGGAGGCCATGGCAGCCCTTGATGGGCTGGATCGGGTTCTCGGAACGCTCGAGCGGCTGTCTGTTGACGCCGCTCGTCGCTACCACCTCGTTGTGCTGTCTGACCATGGTCAGTCGCAGGGCCAATCCTTCGCCGACCGCTACGGCGAGGACCTCGGCGAACTGTGCACGAGGCTGATGGAGGAAAGCGTGGCCTCCCTCGATGCACCCGTCGAGAGCTGGGGGCGGATGGACTCCATGGCCGAGGACCTGGCGGGTTCGAGTATCTCCGGTCGCGCCGCCAGGCGTGCCGCCGCCGCGAGCACGCGACACGTTGACGACGGCGCCGACTCTGGGACCTCCGGCATCACTGTTCTGGGCTCGGGAAACCTTGGCCTGCTGTACGTCCACTCTCCCGTTCGGCTCACGCTGGACGAAATGGGCGAGCGCTGGCCCAATCTCATTCCTGGCTTGTGCGAGCACGAGGGTGTCGGCTTCATTGCGGGTCTCGACTCGGCGGGTGTGCCGTGGGCGTTCGGGGCCGACGGCCGGCTGCGTCTCGACACCGGCGAGGTGGCGGGCGTGGATCCAGTCGGGCCATACGGCGACCATGCTGCTCGAGTGCTTCTCCGGGCCGTTCTGATGCCCGAGGCACCCGATCTCTACATCAACAGTCGCGTCGATGACGTCACGCTCGACATTGCCGCCTTCGAGCCCCTCGTCGGGGCACACGGAGGTCTGGGCGGCTGGCAGGATCGCGCGTTCCTGTTGACCCCTCGCGAACTTGCGCACGTGCTGCCCGACGAGCACATCGAGGGTGCCGATCGCCTGCACGCCGTCCTCGTGGCGATGCTCCGCACGGTCGGGCAGCGAACGACGGTTACGGAACGAGGAGCAGGCCCCGAGCGCGACGTGTCAAAGGCTTCCTGACGGGACGCCTGGCCGTCTGTCAGGCCTCGGTCTTGGCGTCGCGCTCGATTTCCTCGACGTCTGCCTTGAGCTCCTTGCTCTGCACCTTCTCGGCTCGGCGCATCTCTCGCTCGATCTTGGCGCCCATGTCCGACACGCCGACGACAACCAGCCCGGCTTGACCACTGTCCAGGTACTCGCCCATTTCCTTGAGGTCGTTGCGGCTCATTCCCGCAGCGGCATGCCCAGCCACTGCTCCCAAGACTGCGCCGCCAGCCGTTGTAGCCGCCAGGAGCCCGCCTCCGATCGCGGCGAACGGAAACAGCGCTACGACAAGTCCGGTAGCAAGTCCCACGCCGCCTCCGAACACGCCACCAACCCGGGTCGGTGTCTCGTGCTTGCTGACGATCTTGACCTTGCCGTCTTCGCGCCGCTCAATCACCGCCGCGTCGTAGGCGTCGATCAGCCCGGCCTTGGTGTGCAGGTCCTTGATCAGTTCGTAGTCGCCCTTTGCGCCCTCGACATCGGCGTACACGCCGACATAGACCATGAATGTGTCGATTGCCATCCCAGTCCTCCTCCTTGCATTCGGGTTGCCGGGGGCGACCAGTCGTCGTCGCCGAGGCCTTCACCGGATGGGTCAGCCGATGGGGTCGGCCGTCGCGAATTCTGTCAGCTTCGAGGCGGCTAGACCATGGTGCCTGAGGCACCGAGCGCAGGAGCTCGTCGGATCGACCTCTAGCCGGCGATCCAGGCTTTCGCCTGATCGAGATCGGCGACACGGAACAGTCGCGCCTCTCCGGGGAAGAGCCACAGGAACAACCTCGATGCGCGAGCCATCCACGCGAGGTCGGTCACGATCGCGGACCGCTTCCAATCCCGGTGGTGCTCGACCAAGAGGTTGAAGCCGAGCTTGGTGTCATCCCAAAACCCCTCGCCCTCGACATCATCCAAGTCCTCGATCAGATAGAGGACCCGCAGACCGTCGCCGCTCTCGACCGCCGCCTTGAGCGTGGGAACGAGGATGTCCGAGTAATCCTCGTCCTCCACATCGCCGTCAATCCGGAAGCCGACTGTCCCGTCGGGCATGTTGTGGAGTCGCTTCAGCATGCTCGGGAGTGTAGGCGGATGCTCGACGATGTAGCCGTCGGCCGACCTTCCAGGTTGCCCTGGCCAGGGCCCTTTTCGTCCCGCGCGGTTGACTCATCTAGCACACGACTCTGTGCCACGATGTCGCCTGGCAGGCCAAGCGGCCCGCTGCCTGAGAGGGGCGGTCAATGTCTGGAATTCCCACGCCCGGGCGTCCTGATGCATCCGATGCGCCAGCTGGGAGCGTCGTGACCACCGCGCCAAAGGCAGGAATCACACGTGGGCTGTTGCTGATTGTCGGTATTGCGGCCACGCTGGTCGCGGCCTTGGGCCTCAAGGCATTCCAGGACGTGGTAGGCCCACTCTTCCTGGCCGTGGTCCTGTCGATCATCGTCCACCCGGTGCGACGCCTAAGCAGTCGGTTCCATCTGCCGGGCTGGGTTGGCGTGATCCTGAGCCTGATCGCCGTCTACTGCATCGTCGCCGGATTGGTGCTGGTCCTGGTGCTTTCGGGAGCCCAGCTGGCGGTGTTGCTCGAGGAGTCTGCACCGGACGTGCAGGCGTTCGCTCAAAGCGCTGCCGACAAGTTGGCCGAGCTGGGAGTAAGCCAGGATCAGCTTCAAGCTATCGCCAACGGGCTCGATCCGGGCAAGTTGATCGATTTCACTGCGAGCCTGTTGGGTGGACTCGCCGGTGTGCTCAGCAGCGTTTCGTTCCTTGTGTTGCTGCTGTTCTTCACCGTCTCTGACGCCGGCACTTTCGCCTCAAGACTCGCTCGGATCTCGCCTGCCGGCCAGCGACTGGCGAGCGCCTTCGAACTCTTTGCGCGCGGAAGTCGTCAGTACCTCGGGCGTGTCAACGGTGTTCGGCGCCGGAGTGGCCCTGCTTGACTTCGTCGCGTTGGTCTTCCTGGACATTCGCTACGCGTGGCTCTGGGCTCTGCTGGCTTTCGTGACCAACTTCATCCCCAACGTCGGCTTCATCATCGGGCTCATACCACCGACGATCCTGGCTCTGGTGGATCACGATGCCGGAACAGCAATCGCCATCATCGTCATCTACTGCGTACTCAACATCGTCATTCAAAGCGTCATCCAGCCACGAGTGGTCGGCATCGTGGTCGGGCTGACGGCCACCCTCAGCTTCGTCTCACTGGTCGTTTGGACGTCGATCATGGGCGCAGTGGGCGCCCTGCTGGCCGTGCCGGCGACGCTGCTGGTCAAGGCGCTGTTCGTGGACGTGGACCCAGACCATCGATGGTTCCAGATGCTGTTGTCGAATGCCCCGGAGGAAGAGGAACCGGCCGCCGAGACGGTCGAGACTGCCGTCGGCGTCCGGCCCGAGGCAAGCGCCTGACACCGAGCCCGCAAGGTCAGTGCAGCTGACTGAGCGCGGCCTTGAGCAGGATCATGAGCACTCCGAAGCCGCCGGCGAGCACTGTCATGCCGAACTGCGGAAGACCACGCAGCCCCGCCGATCGGCCAGCTGCCCAGCCGTACACCGTCAGCAGCACCACGATGACGACAAGAGTGATGACGGCCGCCGTCGAGGGCTCCGCGCCGAACAGTCGCGCCAACAGAAGGGAGACCAGTGGAAGGTAGGAAGCACTGACGATCGGCCACTTCGCCCTGAGCGCCGCGCGAGTGTGAGCCCACGTCGGCAGGTGGCCGGCGCTGGCGTGCTCAACGAGTCCGCCATACTCCTCCGCCACCCAGTAGACCAACAACGTGACAAAGATGGCGAGCGCCAGCGGAAATGTCCGCATCTCCGGGCCCACCACGGAAATGACAGACGCAGTCACGATCAGGCCATAGATTCCAGCGGCAGACCGGACTCGACGGGAACGCGGCTCCCGCGTCGCGCTCACCCGACCTCCCTGCGGACTCAGCTGGGGGCACAGTCACTCCAGTCAGATGAGTCGCTCCAAGCTGATGAGGACATCGACACCTTCAACCCTACGGTCAATCCTGTCTCGGCTCGAGGTGGCTCCGTTGACCCGCCCGCACGCCCATCGCTAGGGTCATTCGGCTGCCCATGCGGGTGGCCCACTTGGCGAAAGGTCACGTCGTGTCAGATTGGCAAACTCTCGTTGTCTCCGAACCCAGAGGACTCCGCGTCGCCCTAGGCGTCATCAGCCTCGTCCTCGGTCTCGTTGCACTGATCTGGCCCGAGGCCACCCTGCTGGTTGTGGCGCTGGTGTTCGGGCTGCAACTCGTCGCCGTTGGGCTGATACGCGTGATCGCGGCGGTTTCCATGAAGGAGCTGCCAGGGAAGTGGCGGACAGTTTCCGCGATACTCGGCGTGCTGACCGCCCTCGCCGGCGTCGTCTTTCTCTTCCGGCCCGGCACCTCACTGGTGGTGCTCGCCATCATCTTGGCCATCGGCTGGATCATCGACGGTGTCTCGGAGTTGGTCTCTGCCTTCGTGGTGCGTCGCCCGCCCTTGGAGCGCGGCATGCTCATCGCCTTCGGCGCGCTGGCCATCATCGCCGCCGTCGTCGTTCTGCTTTTCCCGGGCGACAGCCTGGTTGTACTCACCCGCATCGGCGGGGTTGTCCTTCTCGCCTTCGGCATCGTCGAACTCATCGCGGCGTTGGCCGGGCGACGCGAAGAACCCGTCCCGGCCACCGGGGCTGCCTGAACTGGAAGCACTGATCGGTCAGGTTGCTCGATCTGCTGGATGGGTGTTTCCAGCGATCGCGGTGGGGTCTGCGTGAGGGTGTGCTGGTGTAGCCAGGCTGGCCCGCGTTGGGGCGATGTGCGGTTTCGCCTTCGACCGAGAGTCTGAACACCATGACTGGATGTTGAGCGGTAGCTGATAGTCGGGCCCCCGGAACCGCGGGCGGGTCGGAGGCCGCCTCCGAGGGAGGCGCTAGTACCCTTGACATCATCGGGCCTCGCGGCGATCATTCGCACCGAGACCGCGGCTCCGCGGGTAGGTGGGCAGTCGTTGGCGAAAGGGTGCGAGGTAGTGCGCGGCGTCGGCGACAGTCGGTGAGCGCACCGCAGTTGAGTCCTAATTCCTGCACGCCGCTCTAAACGTTTGAGCGACGCTTCTCGACCAATACTGCAGTCATATCAAATGCGCATCACGGGAGGTACACCATTTCTGTCAACCTCGACGAGTTGGGCCCGGTCGACTGGATCGTCGTCGAATTCCCGGGCACCAAGCTGACCGGGACGATTGCTCCCATCCTTGCTGAGTACGTCGAGCGGGGCCTGATCCGCATCCTGGATCTGCTGTTCCTGAAGAAGGACGAGGACGGCGGCTTCGAGGCGTTCGAGGCAACCGACCTCGAGGATTCTGAGCTCGGCGAGTTGCGTGCTCTGGAGACCGCTATGGCGATGGTTCTCAGCGAGCAGGACGTCGCGGATCTCGCCGAGACCATTGAGCCTGGCAGTGCGGCCGCGGTCCTCGTGTGGGAGAACTTGTGGGCCGCACCATTCGGTACGGCGGTGCGGAAGGCCGGTGGACAGCTGGTGGCCAGCGGGCGCATCCCGATCCAAGCCGTGATCGCGGCCGACCGAAGCCGACGCCGAAGAAGCCGCCGAAACTGATGAAGGAGGAGTCTGAAATGCCACTTGCAGCCCGACGCAGGCGTAGGCGCATTGCAGCCGTGGGCGGAGCCGTGGTTGTCGCCCACGGCATGGGCCGCCGACACGATCGCCGCGACGATCGCCGCGACGACCGCGGGGACCGGCGCGAAGACCGACGCGAGCCGCTGGCCGACTGAGGCCGACCAGCCGAGGGTCCCGTTCTTGACGCGGGCACTCGGCGATGCCGTCGCACGACCTTCTCGACGTGTCTCCGACTCGCCCGCCCCTAGTGCCGGCGCCGAACTCACGGAGCACCTGGGCGTGGGACAGGAGAACCTCCGGTCGTGAAGTGGTTGGCCTTGAACAGCTCCCACTCCACGCCGGAGGTTCTTTCTCTAGATCAACAGGCCGGATTCGATCGAGTCATCCCACGACCTCGACCATCGCCTCCGGCCAGCACGGCTAGACCCGGTTTGCGTCCGTTCGGTTGGTTGCAAGCGCCCACAGGACCAGACAACTGAGCGCGATCTGGGCAAAGGCCGCCAAGGGGTCCATGGCCATCCAGATCAAGTTGAGCAGGATGTTGATGATGGCCAGGACCATGCCGATCACGAGTGCCCACGACTTGGCGGTGATGATGGCCAAGCCGACGACGGCCAGAGCAATACCAAAGATCAGGTGAATGACTCCCCAGGTCGTCGCGTCGAAGGCGTAGATGTAGCCATCGACCTTGACGAGGTAGGTGTCGTCGGCGAGCGCAGCGATGCCCGCGAGGGCCTGGGCCGCCCCGGACACCAACATCAGCGCCCCCGCAAAGACGGCGACTCCCTTCGCCACCGGGTTACGCCGAGGCGTATCCGTTACATCTGCCATACCGCACCTCTGTTCATCTAGTCGGTTGTGCCTTACCCGTCAGTCACGGACGTGGGGGACCGCGGCCGTCCAACTTGGGGCAAAGTCGAAGGCAGCGTACCGCTCAGAGTCGCGTGGCTGGCGCAGGTTCGGCCGTGTCTTTCGTCGCGTCGATCCGATGGCCCCAGCCCCGGTAGTTCGGCGACTGGCTGGCGTCACCTGGCGTTTCCCCAGTGTGTGCCCGGGCGTCACGAGACGGTCGCACACACCAATGTCGGCTCACGTAGGTTCGCTCCGCAGCAGTCAGTGTGAGGGGTGCGCAACAACGTGGCACCTGACATCGAGGGGCTGCATCCACTGCTGGATGGGCTTTGAAGGGTGACTACACGATGACTGCTGAGCAGAGCCGGCTCGATGCCGCTGACGCAGGCAAGGCCGATTGGCGCCGTTGGGGGCCGTACCTCAGTGAGCGGCAATGGGGATCAGTGCGCGAGGACTACAGCCTCGGCGGTGACGCCTGGTCGTCCTTCACGCATGATCAGGCACGCTTATCGGGCCTACCGGTGGGGCGAAGACGGCCTGGCCGGCTTCAGTGATGACAAGCAGCGGCTGTGCCTTGCCTTGGCGCTGTGGAACGGGAAGGACCCGATCCTGAAGGAACGGCTGTTCGGCCTGACCAACGCCGAAGGTAATCACGGTGAGGACGTCAAGGAGTGCTACTACTACCTCGACGCGACACCAACCGGTTCCTACTCGAAGATGCTCTACAAGTACCCGCAGGCAGCGTTCCCGTACGAGGATCTGATCACCGTCAACCGGAACCGGGGCCGATCAGAACCGGAGTACGAGCTTCTCGACACTGGCATATTCGACGACAACCGCTACTTCGATGTCGTTGTGGAGTACGCGAAGGCGGCGCCAGAGGATCTCTTGATGCAGGTCACGGTGCACAATCGCGGACCCGATGACGCCGAGATCCATGTCTTGCCCACGTCTGTGGTTCCGGCACACATGGTCGTGGGGCGGGGGCTCGGAGCGTCCGGAACTGCGATCGCTTGGAGACGGCGGCACAGGCAGCGTCGTGCGCGCCGAGCACCACGAACTGGGCACGCGTTGGTTCTCGGCGACCAGCGCAGTGCCCGTACTCGTCACCGGCAACGAGACGAACAACGAGCGCACGTTCGGAACTCCGAATGATGAGCCGTACGTCAAGGACGGTATCGATCGCGCTGTCGTGCACGGGGAGCTTGAGGCGACAAACCCCGAGGGCGTGGGAACGAAAGCCGCCTTCCATCACACGCTGCTCGTACCGGCGGGTGGTAGCAGCGTGGTGCGCGTGCGACTGTCCTCGGCAACCCCGGCGGTTGCGCGCCACAACGGAGATCGACGGGAGCCAGTCGCTGATTTCGAGCAGGTGATGAGCGAGCGTCGCACCGAGGCGGACCAGTTCTACGCCGACCTCCTGGCCGGTGACCTCGGCGTGGACGAGCGGCTGGTTGCGCGCCAAGCGCTGGCCGGGATGCTCTGGTCCAAGCAGTTCTACAACTACGACGTGGAGGCCTGGCTCACTGGTCACGGCGCGGACCCGCTCGGTGCCACGCTCGGGGCGGCGCAACGAGGACTGGCGGCACCTGATCGCCGAAGACATCATCTCCATGCCAGACAAGTGGGAGTACCCGTGGTTCGCCGCGTGGGATCTCGCTTTCCATGCGGTGGCGCTCGCGGTCGTGGACGTGGGCTTCGCGAAGCATCAGCTCAATCTGCTGCTGACCCGCCGCTACCAGCACCCCAACGGGCAGCTGCCGGCGTACGAGTGGAACTTCACCGACGTCAACCCTCCGGTGCACGCCTGGGCGACGCTGTTCGTGTACGAGATCGAGAAGTCTCGGACGGGAAAGGGCGACCGCGCCTTCCTGGAGAATGCGTTTCACAAGCTGAGCCGCAACTTCACCTGGTGGCTCAACCGCAAGGACGCGGACGGGCGGAACATCTTCCAGGGTGGGTTCCTGGGTCTGGACAACATCGGTGTGTTCGATCGCAGCGCGCCACTGCCCACCGGAGGCACGCTCGACCAGGCCGACGGGACGGCCTGGATGTCCCTGTACTGCCAGAACCTGTTGCAGATCGCGACCGAGCTGGCACGTGAGGATCCCGCGTATGTCGAGCACGCGCAGACCATGCTGGAGCACTACGCGTGGATTGCCGCGGCCACGAATCACGTCGGCTCTGATGACGCGAGCATGTGGGACGAGGAGGACGGCTTCTTCTACGACGTGCTCCGCCGCCCGGACGGGAGCAGCACCCGGCTGAAGGTGCGCTCGCTCGTCGGGTTGATGCCTCTGGTGGCGGCGTCGGTGTTCGACAGCACGGTCCGAGACGAATTCCCTGAGCTGGTGGAGGGTGCCAACGAGTTCCTGGCCCGGCACCCGGCCGTGGCAGCCGCCCTCCCGGGGCAGCGTCGAGACAGCGGGCCAGTGCTGTTCGCGATGTTCGACGAAGCACGGCTGCGCCGGATTCTCCACAGGATGCTGGACGAACAGGAGTTTCTGGGACCGCACGGGATCCGGTCGCTCTCACGGTGGCATGCCGACAACCCGTTCGTCATGGACGTCGATGGGCAGCGGTACAGCGTCAACTACCTGCCGGCCGAGTCCGACAGTGGCATGTTCGGCGGCAACTCCAACTGGCGCGGTCCGGTGTGGGTGCCGATCAACATGATGCTGGTCCGAGCCCTGGTGAACCTGCACGCCTACTTCGGCGACGAGTTCACCGTCGAGTGCCCGACCGGCTCCGGCACCTACCTCAACCTTGCTGAGGTGGCCAGGGCGCTCACTGACCGACTCGTCAGCACGTTCGTCCGAGATGCCGACGGACGTCGGCCGGTCTACGGCGGTCAATCGATCCCGCAGAACGACCCGCACTGGCGAGACCTGATCTTGTTCCACGAGTACTTCCACGGCGACAACGGAGCAGGGATCGGCGCCAGTCACCAGACCGGCTGGACCGGAGGCGTGGCCCTGCTGATGCTGCTGTCCCGCGGCGACGCGATCGCTTGGCCCCAGCGTTTCAACCACGAGGCCGCCGTCGGAGTCCGACCGTGACGTGGCCCGGGCAGCCAGTCATCCACGAGATCAACACCGCGGTCTGGCTGAACGACCTTTCCCGTACCGCAGGTCGGCCGCTGACACTCGCCGACGTCGGTCCCGCCGACTGGGATGCCGCCACTCCTGCAGAAGCCGACGCCGTCTGGTTGATGGGCGTCTGGGAGCGCAGCCCGGCCGGAATCGCCATCGCCGAGGACAATGCGGAGCTCCAGGCCTCCTTCCGGGATGCGCTGCCTGACCTGCGTCGATCCGATGTCATCGGCTCGCCGTATTGCGTGCGGCGCTATGTCGTCGATGCTGCCTTGGGTGGTCCGGACGGGTTGGCGTCGGCCCGCGCTGCCCTGGCCGAGCGTGGGATGCGACTCGTGCTCGACTATGTGCCCAACCATGTCGCCCCGGACCACCCCTGGGTCTCGACCAGACCAGAGCTGTTCATCCAAGGCGACCAACACGACGTCGAGGCTGACTCGACAGCGTGGGTCGTGGCCGGCGATCACGTCCTGGCGCGCGGGCGGGATCCCTACTTCCCACCCTGGCCCGATGTCGTCCAGCTCAACGCCTTCGCCCCCGCACTGCGGACCGCCAGCACCAAGACCTTGATCGACATCGCGAGCCAGTGCGACGGGATCCGCTGCGACATGGCCATGCTGATGATCAACCGCGTGTTCGGCGGCACGTGGGGAGGAAGAGCCGGCAACGTGCCCGACCAGGAGTTCTGGCCCGAGGTGATCGACGCCGTACACGCAGAGCACCCCGACATCGTGCTCATCGCGGAGGCGTACTGGGATCTGGAGTCGGAGCTGATGCAACAAGGTTTCGACTACTGCTATGACAAGCGGCTCTACGACCGCATCGTCGCGATTGACGCACCCGGTGTCCATGCACATCTACGTGCCGACCTGGGTTACCAGTCGAAGTTGCTGCGATTCTTGGAGAATCACGATGAGCCGCGCATCGCAGCCCGCCTTGGCGTCGAAGCCGAGATGGCGGCCGCGGTGGCCATCGCAACCTTGCCGGGTGGGACCCTGTGGCACGAGGGACAGTTCGAGGGCCGACGGGTGCGACCGCCGGTCTTCTTGTCGCGACGTCCGGACGAGCAGCTGGACCAACACCTTGCCGCCTGGTATCGACGATTGCTCACGACCGTCAGCACCCGCGATGTGAAGGGTGGGCGCTGGCAGTTGCTCGAGACCACCGGCTGGCCAGACAACCAGTCGTGCCAGAACGTTCTCGCCTGGTCGTGGAGCGGCGGTGACGACACACACATGGTCGTGGTCAACTTCTCCGCACATCCGGCGCAGGCCCGGGTACACCTGGACAGGGGCGGCGACCCTCCCGCAGGGGCCCTGAGATTCGACGACCTGCTCACGGGCGGCGCTTTTCTCCGCGATGGCTTCGAGGTCGCCGACCTCGGCTTGTACGTCGAACTGCAGGCGTGGGAGGCGTACCTCTTTGCCGTGGAACGCGTCCCCCACCAACTCGGGTCAATGGTCAGCCATTGACCCGCGGGCGCCCCGCTGCGTCTACTTGGTTGCGTCTCGAGCAAGGGCAGGCACATAAGTGACGCAGCCGATCGGATCCGGAACACAGCGCACGTCGTTTGGGCGGGTACTCATTCCGCTTGCCCTTGCACAGTTCATCTGTAGCTTCGCCGGGTCCAACATGAACGTGATGATCACCGACATCAGCGAGGATCTCGACACGACCGTTCAGGGCGTGCAGGTCGCGATCACGATCTTCCTGCTGGTCATGGCCGCTCTGATGATTCCCGGCGGGAAGCTGACCGACCGCTTCGGCCGCAAACGCTGCTTCACGATCGGCCTCGTCATTTACGGCGTGGGTGCGCTGATCAGCGCCGTGTCACCGGGGCTCGGAATGCTGATCATCGGCAACTCCATCCTCGAGGGCGTGGGTACCGCCTTACTGATCCCGCCGGTCTACATCCTGACGACACTGCTGTTCACCAACCTCAGTTCCCGAGCCCGGGCGTTCGGCCTGATCAGCGCGTTGGGCGGCGTAGGTGCCGCCGCGGGGCCGCTGATCGGTGGTCTGATCACGTCAGCGATCAGTTGGCGGGCCGCGTTCCTCTTCCAGGCTGTAGTGATCGTCGTCATCGTCTGGTTGGCCCGAGGGATCAAGGATCCACTGCCAGCTGACCCCACTCGGCACTTCGACGTCGGTGGCGCTGTCCTCTCTTCCGTCGGTCTTATTCTGGTCGTGCTCGGCATCCTCGCAGCGGACAACAACGGCTGGCTCATGCTCGCGCTGATCCTCAGCGGGGCCGTTGTGCTCACCCTGTTCTTCGTGTGGGTGCGGGCGAAGGAACGCGCCGGGAAGGAGCCGCTGTTGTCTCCGAGTCTGTTCCGCAATCGAACGTCCAACCTCGGACTCGTCACCCAGAACACCCAGTGGCTCCTCCTCATGGGCGTGTCGTTCGTGGTGTCGGCGTACCTGCAGGTCGTCCGTGGCCTGAACGCCATCGAAACCGGCGTCGTCTTCACCGCCGCCACCGTAGGGCTGCTCGTGTCGTCGCTCGCCGCCGAGCGGCTCGCCAAGCGGCAACCCCAACGGAACCTCATCGTCGTCGGCTTCGTCGTGACCATCGCAGGCGTCTGCGTCCTGCTGTTCATGGTCAGCGGCACCCAGAGCACGTGGGCCTTCGTGCCCGGCCTACTCCTCATCGGCCTTGGGCTCGGCGGAATGCTCACGCCGTCGGTCAATGTCGTCCAGTCAAGCTTCACCGAGGACTCGCAGGGTGAGATCTCGGGTCTGTCGCGAAGCGTCTCCAACCTTGGCTCGTCACTCGGCGCCGCCATCGCCGGCACCATCCTCGTGGCCGGCATCACTACCACGCCCAGCCGCGCATACGGCCTGGCGATGATCACCATCGCAGTTGTAGGCGTCATCGGACTGGTCGCGGCTTTCCTGCTGCCCCGAAACGTAAACGTCGCCACGGCGACGGATATCCCTTCCAGATAACCGCTTTGCGCCGGCTCGGGCAACTCCCCTCGGGTCGATCAGCGACGGGTTCCCCACCGACTGACCCTCGGCTAGGCTGCCCAACACATTGAGAGAGGACCGCTGTGGCGCTCACCGCATGGGCATTCCCGACTGTTGACGGAGCCGAGAAGGCCGTCGAACACGTCCAGCAGCTCCAGAAGCAGGACCTGATCAAGCTTCAGGACGCCGCCATGGTCTCCTGGCCGGTCGACAAGAAGAAGCCCAAGACGCACCATCTGAGCCATCTCAGTGGCCCCGGAGCCCTCGGTGGCTCCTTCTGGGGAATGCTGTTCGGCCTGCTGTTCTTCGCACCCTTGCTCGGAGCGGCGATTGGCGCGGGGGTCGGCGCCCTCACCTGGTCACTGGGCGATGCTGGAGTTGACGACGACTTCGTCCAAGCCGTCAAGGAAAGCGTGACACCGGGGACCTCCGCGCTGTTCCTTCTCACGACCGACGCACGCATGGACCAGATCAAAGACGTCTTCTCCGGCCTAGGCCCGCAACTGATCACGAGTGACCTTGCGTCCGATCAAGAGGCAAAACTCCGCGAGATCTTCACCGAGGACTGACACGCGGGCGAAATCACCCTTGCCCGGCTCCGACGGCTGCACAATCCCAATAGGCGGTCTAGTCCTCACATACTCGAAAGGTTGGACCATGGCAGACAACAAGAACAGCGGCGTAGTCGCGTACGGCGTGCAGACATTCGCTGGCATCATGTTGATCATCGGCGGCGCGTTCCAAGTCATCCAATCCATAGCCGCGCTGGTCAACGACAAGTACCTGCTCGTCTTGCCCAATTACGTCTTCTCCGCTGACCTGACGGTCTGGGGAGTGATCCACCTCCTCATCGGCGTGATCCTGGTTGTGGTTGGCATCGCCCTCGTGCTGGACAAGGGCTGGGGCAGGATCGCCGGCATCGTGGTGGCGGGTATCTCGGCCCTGATCAACTTCTCCTGGCTTCCATACACGCCGTGGTGGGCCCTTCTGGCAATCGCCGTAGACATTCTGGTCATCTGGGCGCTCTCATCGGGGCCGAAAGTAGCCGCCGACTAACAGCAGAGCGGCTAGCCGATCGCGTCGCAAAAGCGCCCGCTCAGGCGTTCGACTTCCGCGAAGCCCCTCTGGACGGAGTGGCTCGTTAGGCTGACCGCCTGGCGAGCCCACTCTGGACTCAAATGGGTGCCCCGAGCGTTGGTCGGGGGTGAGGAGTCTAGAGTGTCCGGACGATTGTCGGACCTAACGAAGGCCGAGCGCCGCCGTGCTCTGGTCTTGGCACTCGTCAAGGTGTTCGCAGTTTGGGTTGCCCTGTGGGGGGGCTACTACCTTGCGCCAGTCCGGGTCCTGGGTGGCCGCCCGGTTCTGCTGTTTCTTGTCGGCACCTCAGTGCTGTTCGTGCTGGCCCTGGCCTGGCAGGTACGGCGCATCGGCAAGGCGAGGCTTCCCACGGTGCAAGCGGTCGAGGCGCTGGGAATGCTGATCCCGTTCTTCCTGGTCCTGTTCGCCTCGTTCTATCTGTCACTCTCGCAGGCGTCGGCCGGGACGTTCTCCGAAGTGCTCGATCACACGAGTGCCTTCTACTTCACGGTGACCGTGTTCGCCAGCGTCGGCTTCGGCGACATCGTTCCGTTGACCGCGCTGGCGCGTCTGGTCACGTCGGTCCAGATGCTGCTCGACCTCGTCGTGCTCGGTGCCGTCGTCCGGATCGTGTTCCTCGCCGCGCGCCGCCGGACGGGCGACTAAGCGCCTCCGGCGGCCCGGCCAGCCGATTGCTCCCCCAGCGGGTGCGGTGAGGTCACACGATTAACCAGCCACGCAGATCTAGGACGACCGACGCGAAGAGGGGGCTCCGCCGGTGACCGCGGCTCCAGCTGCGCTGCGTCCGGCCGCCCACGGTTTGTCAACAATTCGGCCGATCCGAACTGCGGACAAGGGATTCCGGGGCGGCCGAACCGTCAGGCGAGAGCCTTGCTCTTCAGGCTGTCGAACTCGGCCTGGGTGATAGTTCCGGCGTCGAGCAGAGCCTTGGCTGAGGCGATCTGGTCGGCCGGGTTCGCCCGGCCTGCCACCGACTGAATGTACTGGTCGGTTTCGCCTTGGCGGCGCCGCATCGACTCGATCTGACGGTCGGCCATCCCGTGTCCCCGGGCGATCAGGTAGATGATGGCCGCAAGGATCGGCAGGAAGATCAAGGCGATGAACCAGACAGCCTTCGCAAAGCCGTTCAGCTCATGATCGCGGAACAGATCGCTGATGATCTGCCACAACACAATCAGATACGCGATGAACAGGTAACTCCACAGGAGAAACCAAATAAAATCTCCGAACGACCACATTTTCTGCCTCCACGGCAAAGAGTTCACTACAAACGGATCAGGACGTCCCGCCACCGCACGGGGAGACTAGCAGTCTTGGCGGGGACCTCATGCGCTGGACACGCAGCAGCCGGCCGGGTCGTCTGCTGCGTGGATGGACCAGCCTGGCGCAGCAGATTCTTCCGGGACTTACAGGAGAAGGTTCCCTTGTCGCGAAGGACAACGACGATGCGTGAAGGCTCGTAGGGCTGGTCGTAGTCGCGGCGGATCGTGTTGATGTTGTTGCCAGCCGTTCGGTAAACACGAGGCAACAGGCGGCTGAACTCCGGCATTCACCAAGCACCTGGTCGGCCCTACGGCGATCCACTAGATTGCCGACATGACCGCCGGCCCGCCCGTCTTGACCACCCCGCTCTGGCGTAGCCGTCACGCAGCGGCCATCGCCGGAATCGTATTCGCCGTCCTACTCCTAGCAGCCCTCACGATGACACGAATCGCCTTGTCCGACGACAGCCTCGAAGCGCTTCGCGTCGATGCCGATCGGCGTGCCCTGCTTCGACTCAGTCTCAACCTGGTGCCGTTTGCCGGTATCGCCTTCCTCTGGTTCATCGGCGTAATCCGCGACCGGCTGGGCCAGGTCGAGGACCGCCTGTTCTCCACCGTCTTCCTCGGCAGTGGATTGCTCTTCCTGGCCATGTTGTTCGTGGGCGCGGCCACATCCACCAGCCTCGTGGGCGTGCTCACCGTGTCGGACGCGGAGATCGAGGTGTTCGCCTTCGGCCGTACCACCTCGCAGGCACTCATCTCGGTCTATGCCATGAGGATGGCGGCGGTGTTCACTCTTTCGGTGAGCACAGTCGGCCTCCGGACCGGGTCCTTGCCGCGGTGGGTGTGCTACCTGGGATATGTCGTGGGCCTGATGCTGATCCTGGCCGCGGCCGAGCTCAAGTGGACCCAGTTGGTCTTTCCTGCGTGGGTGCTCCTGGTCAGCGTTGTCCTTCTGTTCGCCCGGCCCGTCGGCCCGGACGAAGTCGCCACATCGACGGCACCAGCGACGCCGAACGGCTGAGTTCGAGCGACCGACCGCCAGCTCACCAGACCGCGTCTCGGCTCTGCAGGGAGCCAAGTTCTGCGATAGGACAAGATCCGCCTGACCAGCCCGCCCTTGGGGGGCGATCGGTGGGTCCTGTACCTCATGCCGTACCAGCTGGAGCGGACGCGAGATGTGGCACGGACTGACGTTGCACGGGGCGAGAGGGAGGGTAATCTGACCAGGCGTTGCAGGGGCTCTCGTGCATTCTGCATGTCGACAGGCTGCGGTACCGGTCGGAAATTTGCTGTCCGGGTTGGCATCTTCATACTGGAAGGTTGAGGCGTGTGAGCGATTGGTCACGTATGCGGATGGGGATCCTTTTCCGGGAGTATCGGGCGGACGGCCGATGAGTCGAGCCCGGCGTGGCCGACGCCGCCGCGGGCGGCTGAGGGAGCGCCGAACGTGTTGATGTTCGTTCTCGACGATGTTGGATTCGGACAGCTGTCGTGCTTTGGGGGTCTCGTGGAGACACCGAACATCGACCGGTTCGCTGCCAACGGGTTGCGTTACACCAACATGCACACGACGGCACTTTGCTCGCCTTCGCGTGGGGCCATTCTGACCGGCCGGAACCACCACTCGCTGGGATTGGCGACGATCGCGGAGACGTCGACCGGCTACCCGGGCTACAACGCGATCTTGCCGTTCGACAAGGGCATGTTGAGCGAGATGCTGCTGCCGCATGGCTACAACACGTTCCTGGTCGGCAAGTGGCATCTGTCGCCGCCGGAGCACGAGACGGCGGCTGGGCCATACGACCGTTGGCCGCTCGGGCGCGGGTTCGAACGGTTCTACGGGTTCCTCGGTGGCGACACCAACCAGTGGTATCCAGATTTGGTTTATGACAACCACTCGGTGGAGCAGCCGGCGCAGCCGGAGGATGGCTACCACTTGAGCAGCGACCTGGCCGACAGGGCGATCGAGTTCATTCAGGACGCGCACGTCAACGCGCCGGACAAGCCGTTCTACTTGCACTATTGCACTGGCGCCGGGCACGCGCCGCATCATGTCGCCAAGGAGTGGGCGGACAAGTACAAGGGCAAGTTCGACGCGGGCTGGGACGAGTATCGCAAGGTAGTTCACCAGCGCCAACTCGACATGGGCATCCTGCCGGCGGGTACAGAACTGTCTGCGCACGACCGGATGTCCCGGAGTGGGACACCTTGTCGGAAGACGCCCGGAAGCTGTACGCGCGGATGATGGAGGTGTACGCAGGCTTCATGAGCTACACCGACCACCAGTTCGGTCGGGTGGTCACGTTCCTCGAGAAGATCGGGCGACTCGACAACACCTGTTCCTGCTGATCTCCGACAACGGCGCCAGCTCGGAGGGCGGCCCGGTCGGGTCGCTGAACGAGATGATGTTCTTCAACGGCGTCCCGGAGTCGATCGAGGAGAACCTGGCGCGACTCGACGAGCTGGGCGGCCCCAACGTCTTCAACCACTACGCCTGGGGCTGGACCAACGCGGGGAATACCCCGTTCCGGCGCTGGAAGCGCGAGACCTACCGCGGCGGCACCACCGACCCGTGCATCGTGTCCTGGCCGGACAAGATCACCGCCCGCGGCGAGATCCGCACCCAGTACGGGCACGTCATCGACCTGGTGCCCACGGTGCTGGACGCCCTGGAGATCCAGCCACCGGCCACGATTCGTGGTGTGACCCAGTCGCCGATCGAGGGTGTGAGCTTCGCCCACACCTTCGACGAGGCCGACGCCGAAACGCGCCACCACACCCAGTACTTCGAGATGTTCGGGCACCGATCCCTCTACCACGACGGCTGGCGCGCGGTCTGCCCGTGGCCCGGCCCGAGCTTCGCCGAGGCGGCGTGAGAAGGGCCGCCACTACGGCAGCCCGATCGACGGAGCTGTGCTGGCCGAGATCGAGGCCAACGACTGGGAGCTGTACGACCTCACCAACGACTATGCGGAGACAAAGAACGTGGCTGCTGAACATCGCGACAAGGTGATCGAGATGATCGGACGGTGGTGGGCCGAAGCCGGCAAGTACAACGTGATGCCGATCGATGGCTCGATGCTGGAACGCCTGAGAGTGGAGCGTCCGACGATCGCCAAGCCGCGCGACAGCTTCGTCTACTACCCCGGTGGGTCACCGGTGCCGTTCTCCGCTGCGCCGAAGGTTTACAACCGCGCCTTCAGCATCACCGCCGAGGTGCAGATCCCTGAAGGCGGCGCCGAAGGTGTCCTGGTCGCGCACGGCGGCCGGACCGGCGGCTACTCCTTTTTTATCAAGGATGGCCGGCTGCACTTCGTCTACAACTTCCTCGGACGTGATTTCTTCACCGTCGTGTCGGACGAGCGTGGTGCCCGCTGGTGACACATCGCTTCGCTATGAGTTCGAACCAACCGGAGAACCCGACTTCGCAGCCGGAAAGGGGGTACCCGCGAACGGTCAGCTCTACATCGACGGGAAGCTCGTCGGGGCAGTCGAGATGCCGACACCGTGCCCAACATCTTCAGCACCGAGGGCCTCACGTGCGGCCGCGACGGCGGCAGCCGTGTTGCACCGGATGAATACCAGGACGCATTCGCCTTCACCGGAACCATCAAGGACGTGACGATCGACCTCTCCGGCGACCTGATCGTCGACACCGACACCGACCTCAAGATCGCCATGGCCCGACAATGAGGTCTTGCGACTTGCCCTGACAGGCTGCAGTGCCTGGACCCGCTGTTGTTCTCTTCGTGATCCGACGCTGTTGTGACGCCAGGATACCGCGGGCGTGTAGGCGCCTAATCCGTGGTAGCTCTTGGCGTGGGATCTACCGGCTTTGTGCGGGGGAAGATGCTTGCCGCGATGGATCTCGTAGACGGTGGCGTGCCCTGGGGAGTCGGGGTCATCCACGATCGGCTGGTCGGCCATGAACAATCGGATCACGTTGGCCAGTTCGCCCGGGTGGCTGAAGTTGATCGCATGGGCCGCTCCGTCGATGACCACCAACGAAACGTGAGTATCGGTTTGGGCGGCGATCTCTTTGACTCGGGCAGGGGCGGGCATCAGCGGATCCCGGCTTCCAAGGACCGTGAGCGTAGGGACCTTCAGCTCGAGCAACCGTTCCAACGACGGATACTGGGTGAGCGCGCGGAACATTCTCCGCGTGCTCGGGATACCGAAGCGAACGTAGTCGGGCACGGCCACCGGAACCATCCGGCTCGGCTCTCGAGGGCCATCGGTGGTGAGCTGCCGGATCGCACGTCGCAGGGGCTGGTTGGTCGCACCACCAGCGGGCGAGACGAGAATCGCCCGCTCGAGGCGGTCCGGATAGTGGTGAGCGAACTCCAGAATGACGGGGCAGCCCATCGAATTGCCGACCAGGGTTGCCGAATGGATCTGGCGGTCGTCGAGGAACGCTGCGGCGGCATGCGCCAGTTCCGGCACGTCGAGCGGTTGAGACGGCTTGCCACTCCGTCCGAACCCGGGCAGGTCTGGGACGAGGGTGTGGAACTCATTGCGCAGAAGTTCGGCCGTCGGTAGGAGGTAACGACCCGAGAGGCCGAAGCCGTGCAGATGCATCATCACCTGGGCGTCCGGCGGTTCAGGCGACTCACGATAGAAGACGTCGACACCCTCGATCGTCGTCCACCGCTCAGCAAGGGCCGACGCTGGACGCGTCACATGGCGAGGTGTACCTCGGCGGCGTCGCTGGCCTTTCACGGGCCAAGTATCGGCGCCGCTACACGGGACGTAAAGCGGGGGGCCCGCTGGATCCGAGGTCGCGCCTGCGACTTGATCTGGCCGATGAAGAGTCACCAGAGCGTGATGGCGCGCGTCGAGCTGGCTTGGCCTGGAAGAGTCAGCGGGACTGCTGCCGCCATGCGTTCGAGCCCGCCGATGCGGCAGCCTTGAGTTGATCAAATCGTCTGAGGGCCATGTCGGATGGCGACTCGTCCATCTGGTCGATCCACCTCTTGCCCGCTTGAGCCAACGCGGCAGCGGTCAGAGCGGCACCGGTGAGCCATACGGCACCACCGACACACAGCAAGACCACGCCTGAGGCCAGCAGGTTGCGGTTGACATGCAGTACTGGTCGAGAAGCTGAATCGCTCAACGCGCTCCACCTCATTTCCTTGCAACCCGCATGGGCTACGTCCGCCATGCTCTCACGTGGATGCCCGTGGCACCGGTGCTTGCGATCCCTACTGCCGGCTGATGCCGGAGACCAGGATCACCAAGCCCACGACGAGTAACACCACCGCGGTCACGTATCCGCCGTTGCGCTCGAGCCAATCCCGTGCCGAGATGAGGCGTGGTTGCATCTGAGTCGGCGCGACCATCGTCGAGATGATCGGCACCACGACCGTGGAGCACGCCACCGCAAGGTAGATGAAGAAGATGATGACCGTATCGGTGTCGGTCAGCCTGGCGCCGGCGATCGCGAGGCCAGCGGCGATTCCCAGCAGCAGTCCCTTCGGTCGAAGGTTCAAGAGGATGGCGAGCCCAACCGCAGTTACCGGCCCCATCCGTTCGACTGCCGCGAGCCACCGGCTTTCACCCTCTTGCCGGTTTGGGTGCCGCCCGTCGCCAGGCCAGCACTGCGGTGAGGAGCAGCGCGACCCCGACGACGATCTCGGCGATGCCGATCGCCTTCTGTTCGGCCCGAAGCGGTCTGATCGGAAGCGCATTGGCGCCGTATGCCGCCACGATGACGACGCCGGCCATGCCGACCACCCACCCGATCAGAAACGGGATCGCCACCCGGTTCCGCTTGGCGACAGCAGGATCAGGATCGTCACCATGATGGGGAACGAACTCACCGCAACAGCAATGGCTATGGGCAGAAGCTGTCCGAGCGCCGACAGCATGCTCAGACCACCTCCCACTCGACACCGGCAACACCAACGTCACCAGAGAAGCAGCCCCGCACAGTCACAGTGCCCTGATCTCCAGCCCTGCTGGTGACGATTCGAAGCGCATCATGCGGACGGTACGTGGCTTCGCCGCACGAATCGCGAATCCGAAGTGTGGCACGCGGCAACGCCAGCACGGCCGAAGCGTGAGCTCGGAATCCGACAAGTCTCAGGCAGCAGCCGGTTCCGGGTCCGGCTCTGCCGCCACCGTCTGCTCGGGCCGTTCGACCAGGGACACGACGATGAGCGCGAGTACGGCGATCACCAGGGTCCAGACGATGTCTGCCGCCGACAGCGGCCGGAGAAGGATGATGGCAGCCGAGGCGGCCAAGGCAATGAGCACGTGCAGCAGCCGGCGTTGGGCATACACCCAGTTGCCGGCCCGCCCGGTGGTCACTCCATGCTGATCGGCGTTGCGCCGTAGGCCGGCGATGCCGTCGGTGTAGAGCCCGCGCAGCCTGCGGGGTGTATGGAAGGGTCCGGCGAGCCACCCGACGACAGCGATCGCCAACGCGAGCACCAAAGTGGCTACAGCCGTATCCCTTATGGCCGCCGTCGCAGTGTCGTAAAAGAGGGTCGTGACGTTTGCGGGAACCAATGCAGTCGGGATTGCGGTCAGCAGGAGCTCCCGCCCGACGAAGTGTCCCAGCACGAGGACCAGCGCCGACAGGCCCAACCCGAGCGCGGCGAAGACCAGTGCGACGCTGCGGCGGCGGGCCACGAGGACACCTGCGGCCAGGAAGACAAGGGCTACCCAGGGGAGCCAGCTGCCAACGGCGACGATGATCCGATAGCCGTTCTGCGCCGCCGCGATCTGATCCGACAGGGCGATCGGAATGGTGCGTTGCACCGCCGGTATCCGGGAGGCGATTGACAGGCCTCGGGCGACCAGAGCCCGCTTGACATCCTCGACGATGGGTCCGAGCTGAATGCCGATCGTTCCGTCGTCCAGGGCGGCTACCAAGGCGTCAGGATCGTTGCGCATGATGGCGAGAAGCTGGGTGTGGCTTACTCGTAGGGCACGTTCCCAGCTTTGGGCGAAAGTGTCAGAGGCAACAAAGTCCGTTATCCCGTTGCGTATTACTCTCTGAACGCCCTGGGCCGCAGGTTCTTTCAAGGCGTCCAGTGCGGCGCTCGCTGCTGGGCGGGTGCCGAGTGCCTTGATCCCATCCAGGACATCGGAGGTGAGTTGTTCGATGTCGACGTTCTGGTTGATCACCACCTCCAGCTGATCGACCACGAAGCCTTGGAACTCCGGATCGTGGGCAAGAGGCGCATAGGTCGCGACGAAGGTGTCCGTATCGCTGACCGTGGACTTTGCCCACCCGGTGACTATGGCCAGCGGCGCCAAGAGGCAGCCGAGCACGATGAGCACCGCCGCGAGAGCAGTCCACCCGCGTCCTCGCCCAGCACGACCCGAGGCCTTGCCGTCGCCGGCGTCGGACGGGTGCTCTACCAACCGAGTGCGCAGCTCCTCGTTCTCCGCCTCCAGCCGTGCGAGGCGTGCCTGCAGACCGTCGTCCTCTTGGTCAATGCCCATGTCTCCACTCACTTCCGTCGCCTCGCCTCATGCGAGGGTAGAGAGCGGGTTCGACGAGGACAGTTCGCATCGCCGCTTCAGCTCGGAATTCAGCATGGGTCAGAACGGCCCCGGCGTGCAATACACAAGGGCGCCCGGCGCAGACCACTTCCGCATCGGGAAGGTCATGTGTACACGAACGCACCCTTGAACTCCCGGCACTGACCAAACTGACGCCGAGCCCGATCGCTGTAGCCTGCGACCGGTGAGTGATCCCCGCGACGACCTTGCGATCAATCGGGCGCTTTGGACCGTCGTCAACGCCGAGTTCACCGATGCGCAGGCCCACGACGCTTGGTCCAGAACGGACTTTGCTTGGGGGCTCTTTGACATCCCGGAGCGGCAGGTTTGCGCACTGGGTGACGTTGCCGGCTTGGACGTTGTCGAACTCGGCTGCGGTACTGCGTACGTCTCTGCGTGGCTGGCCAGGCTCGGTGCGCGACCGGTCGGCGTGGACCTGTCGCCCGCACAGTTGGCCACCGCGCGCCGGTGCCAAGAGCAGTTCGGTCTGTCCTTCGCGCTGATCGAGGCCAACGCCGAAGACATTCCCCTCCCTGATGGCTCGTTCGATCTGGCAGTCAGCGAGTACGGAGCCTGCGTCTGGTGCGACCCGCGAACGATGGGTTCCGGAGGCGGCACGACTGTCTGCGACCCGGAGGTCGACTCGTCTTCCTGACCAACAGCGTGCAAGTAACGCTGTGCGTGCCTGAAAGCGGGGGACATGCAGGGGATCACCTGCTGCGGCCACAGAAGGGGATGTCCCGGGTGCAGTGGCCTGGGGGCGGGATCGAGTTCCATCCAAGTCATGGCGACTGGATTCGCATCCTCCGCGAAAGTGGGTTTGTGGTCGAAGCCCTCCACGAGTTGTACGCACCCGAAGACGCGAAAACCCCCGAGTACTACGACATCGCCACCGCCCAGTGGGCCAGGAGCTGGCCGGTCGAAGACCTGTGGACCGCGCAGTTGACCCGCTGAGACGGCAGGACTTACGTTGACCGCCGTCAGAGCCTAGAGTCTCGTTTCCAAGGTCCACGGCAGAGTCCGGTGGACCCATGGCCTGCAGTAGCACCCCGGCGATCCATCGGCGGGGCCGGGCCAGGGCAGAAGGAGCACACACATGGCCACCACGACCGCAAGTCCGAGCGATAGCCTGGAAGATCGTCGGGCTCGCGGCGAGGAGGCCGTCAGGCAGACGCCGCTGTCGTCACATGCAGAGAGTCCACAGGCCGGCCGCGCAGACCCCGTGGAGTTGCTGGTCGAGCAGAACGCCACGCGCGAGCCGGATCTCGTACCGGTTCGGCATGGCCGAATGATGCTCTCGCCGTTCACGTTCTACCGTGGTGCGGCGAAAGTGATGGCGGCCGACCTGGCCGGCACGCCGACCGCGGGCCTGGAGGTCCAGCTCTGCGGAGACGCCCATCTGTCGAACTTCGGCGCCTTCGGATCGCCTGAGCGGCAGCTCCTGTTCGGACTCAACGACTTCGACGAGACCCTGCCCGGCCCGTTCGAGTACGACCTCAAGCGGATGGCGGCCAGTTTCACGATCGCCGCCCGCAACAACGGATTCAACAACGCAGACGCGAACGCCGTGACCGTCGAGTCGGTGAAGGCATATCGGGAAGCGATGGGCGAGTTCGCGGAGATGCGGACGTTCGACGTCTGGTACGCCAACATGTCCGAGCACGACCTCCAAGACGCGCTGCGGACCCTCGGGTCTTCGGCAACGCCGAAGCCGGGAAGGGAAAGTCCGGCAAGAAGAAGGGCGCCAAGTCGAAGGGCGGCAAGGGAGGCGATCGCGAGGTCGCCGCGTCGGTCAAGGCGGCCAACAAGCTGCTGCAGAAGGCGCACACCCGCGACAGCCTGCACGCCCTCACCCGCTTCGCCGAGGTGGTGGACGGCAAGTACCGCATCGTCAACCAGCCGCCGGTGGTGGTGCCACTCCGGGAGCTGAAGGGGGAAACCTGGGGTCTGTCCCATGACGAACTCAGGGACGTGGTGGACGATCAGTTCCAGGCCTACCAGAGAACCTTGAGCGACGATCGTCGGCGCCTGCTGGAGAGGTTCAGCATCGTCGACATGGCCCGCAAGGTGGTCGGTGTGGGCAGCGTCGGTACGCGCGCGTGGATGGTGCTGCTCCAGGGCCGCGATACCGACGATCCGCTTTTCCTGCAGGTCAAGGAGGCGACCCGCTCGGTGCTGGAGAGTCACCTACCGAAGACCCGCTTCAACACGCCAGGCCAGCGGGTGGTCGAAGGTCAGCGGATCATGCAGGCCACCCCGGACATCTTCCTCGGCTGGACCAAGGGCGTGCAGGATGACCGGTTCTATTACTGGCGCCAGCTGCGCGACATGAAGGGCTCCGCGGTGGTGGAGGCCCAGACACCGCTGCGGATGACCTTCTACGCCCGGATCTGCGGATACGCACTCGCCCGCTCCCACGCCCGATCAGGTGATCCGGTGGCCATCGCTGCATACCTCGGCCCGGACGACACCATCGATCGCGCGATCTCGGCGTTCTCCAATGGATACGCCAACCAGAACACGCTGGACTATGAGGCTTTCGTCCAAGCCGTGAAGGACGGGCGAATCGAAGCCCAAGAAGGAGTCTGAGTCGCATCGCACGCGCGATGGAGCGCTGCAGGACACCGTCGTTGACCTGGAACACTCCAAGCGAAGATGGCAGATCCGACATGGGATGCCTCTTGCACAGACCGGTCGCGGCTGAGGTGGTCCAATGAGTGAGCCGCAGCAGAGCTTGGCTCCGCGCCTTCGGACCAATCGCATGGAGGCGTTCAGCGACGGCGTGTTCGCCATTGCGATCACGCTGCTCGTCCTCGAGATCGGCGTTCCCGCCGGTTCCGAGGACGACCTGCTGCGGGCGCTGGTCGAAGAGTGGCCCGCATATCTGGCCTACGTCGTGAGCTTCGCCACCATCGGCGCCGTGTGGTTCGGCCACTCGGTGATCACCGAGTATCTCGGGCAGGCGAATTCGGTACTCAACCGGTTGAATCTGATGCTGCTGATGGTGGTGTCGTTTCTCCCGTTCCCGACACGGTTACTTGCCGAGTACACCAAGGAACGCGAAGCAGAGCGCATCGCTGCGACCGTCTACGGAATCAATCTCCTGCTGACACTGGTACTGCTGTCGGTTCTGTGGCGCTACGCGGTCCGTGCGCAGCTCGTACGGGCCGACGTGGACGACCAGGACGTGCGGACACTCACCCAGCGGCTCACACCGACAATGGGCCTCTACGTCGTGCTGATCGTTGTAGGAGTGTTCGTGCCGCTGGTTGCGGTCTTCGGCTACCTGGTGCTCGCCTTGTCCATTCTCATGCCGTTCAGGACTGCCCGCCGTCGGTCGAAGGCAGGCGCTGACGAGTGACTTTCACGGCAGTTGCGGCGGATTCGCCGCTCCGCTTGGCCGCTTGGGCAAGGTAGGTCGCGCCGCTCGTCGCCGCTCGCCGCCACGGGACGACCCCCTCGATCTCGGTGATGAGAGAAAGGCTGAGGATCGTCCGAATCAGCACGATGATCCCCAGGACCATGACGTTCTCGATGGTTGGTGCAATGGCAACGGTTCGGACGAGGTCGGCGGCGACCAGCATCTCCAGCCCGAGGAGTATTGCTGCCCCGAACGACTGCCGTAGAACCCGATAGGCAGCTACGGCGTCTCTTGATCGACGCTGCGACCGGATCGCCAGACCGACCGAAAAGAAGAGGCCCGCGACCAGTACGAAGGCCCCGATGGCCTCGAAGAATCGCGCGACCAGCTCCATCGACTCGGCAAAAGTCCAGTCATTCATCTTCGTCTCCAAGCCTTGCATCCGGTGGCGACTGAACGTGGTCTACGACAGCGGAAGGCAGGGTTCCGCCGCCCCTAGGCGATCGGGAGACCCGCGATGTTGGCGGCTGCGACCGCAACGGCTCCGGTGGCCGCCAGCAGCAGGAGCAGTCGGGCGGGGGTGTACTTGAACGAGGAGGTGACTCCGGCAAAGAACAGCGCCACGGCAAGGAGGATCGTCGTGCCAACGTAGGAGTCGGCGTGTTCGCCGGCCTGCTGACTCGCCCTGCTCGCCTGTTCTGCTGCTGCGACCGTCTTCTCGTAGTCGGCGAACTGGGCAGCGAGGTAGTCCTTGTCCTGGAACACTCCGGCCGCGGCGTTGCCAGCCTTTACCGCTGCTTCCCATCGGTTGAGGACGGGGAGGAAGTCTGGGCGGATGACGTATTCGCGGTAGAACTTCTGGAGTGCGGTGTTTTGCGCCTGGCTGGCTTCGGCGTACTTGGCGACCGCCATGCTGTCGTAGGTAACGCGTTGGGTTGCAAGACCGAAGAGACGGGCACCCTCGACGTGTTGCACGGAGGCCGCACGGGTCAGGTCACCGCTTTCCTGGTTCCACCGGGCCGCCTGAAAGCCGCACCAGGCGGTGCCGACGGTGGTGATGCCCAGGAGCAGGACCGCGATCAGCTCCAATAGGCGTTCGGCGCCTGAGGTGGTGTTCTCGGTCACGGCTGGGCAGCCGGAGGCGGCTCGGACGGGGCCGGTTCGGACGGGGCAGCCGCCTCCGCCTTGTCACTTGTCGCGATCCCGACAACTCCCGGGCCGGCGCCACGCACCGCGATCTGCAAAGCCTGGGTGCGCTGCACCAGCTCACCCCACAGATCGGTCTCTCGGTAACGCCAGGCGTCCTCGTTCGACAGGGTCAGGTTCTGCTGAAGGCCTGCGTCGTTCACCGCACGGGCCAGCCTGGTCGGCGCTTCGGCCTGCTCCCGCTCGAGCTCGTGCCGCGCGCGCAGGGCGGCCTGGATGACTTCTCCAGTCCTCCCCAGTTCCGCGGGAGCCAGCAGGAAGGCGCTGAGCTCGATCCCGCAACCGTCCAGGGCCTCGGCCACCGCAGCCGCGACGGACTTCTGACACACCTCAAGAGGGCTACCGAACATGTCGTCGATGCCCATCGCAGGGTCGCGCAGCGCTGCGCTGACAGCCGCACTGCTCGCGTCCCGGACGATGCCGAACACTCCGGCGGGACCGTAGTGCTCATGAACCTGGCGCAGCTTCTCCGGCACGAGTCGGAACCGAGCCGTGTAGAACACGGTGGCTCTGGTCCGATCGCCCAGTGTCACCTCCAGCGGCGGCCCTGACCTCTCCAAAGTGACGTCAGTGGCTGGCGGCCCACCCGCCCGATAGGTCAGCTCGACCGACGGATAGATCTCCACCATCTTGCGACGCAAAGCGGGGACGAAGTGCGGGCCCGGAAGCAAGGCGGTATCGGTTGCCCGGCCCTTCACCATCAACAAGCCAAGGCTGCCCGACGGAACCGTGACGAGCGATGCCCCCACGATCATCCACACCAGCACGGCAATCATCGGGATCGCCACGACCAGGACGATGATCCAACCCACCGTGCTCACCGATCCGCCTCACCTTCCGCGCTGTCAGGCCCAACGGTCGCCAACCGGCCGGTCCGTTCGACGGAGCGCCTCGGCACCCCCTCGACTGACCGACCATATGCTGCTCGGCAACGCAGGGCTAGCGATCCCTCCGATGGTCGTACGACGTAAGCCACGGATCATCGAACCCCGCATGCTTCGTACGGCGGAAGGGCGTCGAGACGGCATGGCCAGATGTCGGGAAATCTGTAGGCTGCGCAGGGACAACCGGCGACCTCCTGGTCACCGCTCGTTGGACCTGCCGAGTAACTCAAATCCGCGGGATTGGCCGCACCGAACGCTCCGGAAAGGCCCTGCGCTGATGAGTGATACGACGAACGCCAGCGTTCCGAAAGTGGCGGCAGGCAGCCAACGGCTCTCTCTGCTGCTCGCCATGGCCATGTTCGTCCTGGTGGTCGACACCTCGGTGATGAACGTGTCGATTTCTGCGGTGGTAGAGGACCTCGACACCACCGTGAGTGGAGTGCAGTCCGCCATTGCGCTCGAAGCGCTGGTGTCGGCGGCGTTCATTCTGATCGGCAGCAAAGTCGGTGACTTGATCGGCCGAAAGAAGGCCTTCATTCTCGGTCTGCTCGGCTACGCCACGGGCGCCATCGCAATGAGTCTTGCCCAAAGCCTGGTCGCCCTGGTGGTCTTCTGGGCGATCATCGGCGGCCTGGGGGCGTCACTCCTCCTGCCCGCCATGCAGTCACTCATCCACGGCAACTTCGAAGGTGCCGCTCAGACGAAGGCATACGCGCTTGTTGGTGCTGCCGCCGCCATCGCCGCCGGTGTGGGGCCACTGATCGGCGGCTTCATCACGACCTTCTTGTCGTGGCGGATCGCGTTCCTGCTCGAGGCCGTGATCATCGCGATCGTGTTGTCGGGAATCAACCTGGTCAAGGACGTGAAGTACACCGGCCCACGAACGTTCGACCTCGGAGCCGCGGTCCTCTCCGTCGTCGGCATGGGTGGCATCGTGGCGGCCATTCTGGTGTGGCAGGAAGGCGGACAGTACGTCGGGGCTATCTTCCTTGTCGGCGTGCTGGCGCTCATCGGCCTGATCTCCTGGCTGCGCAAGCGCAAGCGAGATGGCAAGCCGACGCTGATCGACCCAGACCTGTTCTCATCCCTGATATTCCGACTCGGGATCTCCGGGCAGCTGCTGCAGAATGTCGCCCTTGGCGGGGCCATGATCGCTTTGCCCATCTACCTGCAGATGGTGCTCGAGTACAACGCCTTGGAGGCCGGGCTCACGCTCGCCCCCATGTCATTGACGATGTTCGCCACTGCCGTCATCGCTGGGAAGCGATTCGCGAACCGCCGGCCAGCCAGCCTGATCCGAGTCGGATTCGCCGTGCTCGTTGTAGGAATCGTCATTCTGCTCCCGCTCATACCCCGCGTCACCTCCGGCTGGTATCTCGTGGTCCCGCTGATCATCACCGGACTCGGTCTAGGACTCTTGGTTTCTCAGCTCAACAACTACACGCTCAGCCCTGTCTCCGAGGAGCGCGTCAGTGAAGCGGCTGGGGTCAACTCAGCCGCTGGATCGTTCGGGCTCTCGTTCGGCCTGGCCGTGGCCGGAGGAGTCATGCTGGCGGCCCTGTCGATCACCTTCACCTCGATGTCGAACTCCAGCTCCGTGTTGAGCGCGCCCCAGAAGGACCAGGTCGCCCAAGCCCTGGAGGAGGATGCGGAGGTGATGACGAATACCCACCTCAACGAGGTTGTGGCCGGCCAGACACCCGAGGTGCAGAAGGAGATCGTCCGCATCAACACAGATGCACGACCAATTGCTCTCCAGGTCGCACTCCTCGTTCCCATCCTTGCGGGACTGCTCGGACTCCTGGACTCGTTCCGCATGGTGAAGCAGAAGGATCCGCCGCGATCAAGTTCGGCCGAGTCAGTGCTCGGATGAGAACGGCGCGATCAACGACGACGCGTAGCTCACGACGCGTCTGACTCGACGTCGCCGCATCCGCCGGTAGGAGCTAGGCGGCTGAAACACTGACATTGACACACGCGGACCTTCGTCGGATGGTTCGTGTCCGTTGGGAAACTGGGTCACCATGCCGCGCCGCACAGATCGGAAGTCGACGGTCCTCACGACCTCCATGGCGCTAGCGGGACGGCGATGGCGAATGCCCTCACACGCGACGGCAGTCCTACGGCGCGCGCTCGGTGGCAGCTACACAGTGCGAGAGATCGATGTCACCACCGAGGTCCTCACTCACTTGGACACGGCGGACTGGCGGCTGCGAAGGCGTGGTATCGACGTCGCGTTCGTCCCGAGTTCTGGCCAACTCGTCGCCTACCGCGGCAGCTCGCGCGTCGAGCAGCCGGCGGGCACGATCGACTGGCCGGCGCTCATCTCCAGCATTCGGGATGGTCCGGTTCGGGACCTGATCCGGGGGGCGGTGTCGGTGCGAGCCCTGGCCCCGTTCGCGACAAGCGAGGACCACTGCAAGAGCTTCGTGGTGCTCAACGACGACCAGAAGGTCGTGGCTCGGGTGAGGTGGTGCCAAGGTGTGGTGCAGGCCCCGCAAGAGCACCAGCTCCCGGTACGGGTGCGGGTCGAGTCGCTGCGCGGGTATGCGGAGGACGCTGACAAAGTCGAGCAGCTCCTGAGCCTGAGTACGTCGCTGTCAGCGACACGCGGCACCTGGTACGAGGCGCTTTGGGCGATCCCCGGCCTAGGTCCCTCCGCGACCTTACGTTTCGGAATGCAGCCTGCGCAGGCGGCGGACCTTGCAGTTGCGGACGCGCTGCTTGGCTATCTCGGCGAGATCGAGGCCAACGTCGAGGGCATCGTCGCCGACATCGACACGGAGTATCTGCATGACTTTCGGGTGGCCGTACGGCGAACGTCGGTCGGTACTCAAGCTGCTAGGTGACGTCCTGCCCGACGGCCTCGCTGCGCGCATCGGTGACGAGTTCCGGTGGCTCGGCGATGTCACGTCACCCACGCGTGACCTGGATGTGTACCTATTAGGCATCGACGACATGGCACAGCTCGTGGCTCGCCCCGGCGGACTCGACGCGTTCGGCGCGCACGTCCGAGAGCGCCGGGCCGCAACGCACCACACTCTTGCGGGGGCATTGACGTCGGCACGGTTCGCCGAACTGTGTGTTGCCTGGCGGGCCGATCTTGCCGCCGTCATGTCCGCACCCTCGGGCCATCGGATGACGGCCGCTCAGCTAGCGCAGGATCGCTTGCATCGCGTGTTCCGCAAGGCGACCAAACGTGCGAAGGCAATCACCAGCGAGTCGCCGTCGGAGCAGGTGCACTCGCTGCGCAAGACGTGCAAGGAGATGCGGTATCTGCTCGAGGTGTTCAAGCCGCTCTGCAACCCCAGGGCATACCAGGACGTGATCACTGACTTCAAGGAATTGCAGGACGTACTCGGCGACTTTCAGGACGGCGAGGTCCAAGCCGTCGCTCTGCGCCAGTTTGCCGCAGAGATGATGCATGACAGATCTGTCGACGCCGAAAGCCTGCTGGCCATGGGCGAGTTGGCTGCACGATTCGACGTCCGGCAGCGTCAAGCACGCGACACTCTCACCAAACGCCACGAGACCTATCTGGGTCGGCCGGCGGCTGCCCATGTAGATAGGTTGCTCAAGCCATGAAGATCATTGCGTCCTACAACCTCAAAGGTGGCGTCGGCAAGACCACCGCGGCAGTCAACCTTGCCTACCTGTCTGCGAAGCAGGGTCGACGCACCCTGTTGTGGGACCTCGATCCGCAGGCTGCCGCCACGTACCTGTTCCGGATCAAGCCCCGAGTCAAGGGTGGAAGTCAGCGACTCGTCAGAGGAAAGCGGCCAATCCTGGACGCAGTCAAAGCAACGGACTTTGACGGGCTGGATCTCTTGCCGGCCGACTTCACCTATCGGCACATGGACATCGACCTCGATGCCCGACCCAAGCCACAGAAAACCCTGCGCCGACTGCTGACCCCGCTCAGGGGCGAGTTCGACGTGGTCATCCTCGACACACCGCCCAGCCTGTCGCTGGTCTCGGAGAACGTCCTACGCGCAGCTGACGTGGTGCTGGTTCCACTCATCCCAACCGTGCTGTCGGTGCGTACCTTCGACCAACTCTCCGCTTTCGTTGCCGATCTGAAGGGCGCCAAGCCCGTGCTGCGCGGGTACTTTTCGATGGTTGATCGGCGGCGCAAGCTCCATCGAGAGACCTTGAGCAGCCTGCCGGCAGAACGACCGCAGATGAGCGCGATCGCCATCCCATCCGCCAGCCTTGTCGAACAAATGGCTGTGCGCCGCTCGCCGGTAGTCGCGTTCGCTCCGCACAGTCCTGCCGCACGAGCCTTCGAGGACCTGTGGTCCGAGGTAGCCACCCTCATCGACTGACACCGTGGCAGGAACTCTGTAGCCGGAGGGAGTTGCGCTTTGGAAATAGGCGGGTTGTTGATCCTGGCTGCGATCTTCGTGTGGGGAACGTTCTCTGCGCGGGCGGCGGCCATATCGACACCGATCTTCTTCGTGGCCATCGGTCTCGTCTTGGCGCAGGCACTGAAGCTCTCACAGTTCGAGCTTGATCCACACGCGATCAAGGTGGTGGCCGAAGTCACTCTGGTCCTGGTGTTGTTCGCTGACGCCAGCCGAATCCGCTTCGCCGATCTCCGAGCCGACGAAGGCGAATACGTGCGGCTGCTCGCCCTGGGACTTCCCATGACCATCGCGTTGGGGGCGGTGGCAGGCGTACTCGTGCTGGGCGTTGACCCCTGGTACGCCCTCTTTCTCGGCGCCGCCCTCGCTCCGACCGACGCGGCCCTCGGCTCGGCAGTCATGTCGGATCGGCGAGTGCCTCGTCGAGTCCGCCAGGTCCTCAACGTGGAGAGCGGTCTCAACGACGGCATAGCCACGCCTGTGGTCATTCTGGCGATCGCGGGCATCGCGGCCTCGGCCGGTCTGGACGCTGAAGGACCAGGCCGTGCGCTGGTTGCCCTACTCCTCGGTGGGCTGCTCGGGGTGGTGGTCGGCGCCGGCGGCGGCGCTTTGCAACGGACCGCGCGGCGACGAGGCTGGAGTTCCGACGAGTTCGCCGGCCCCGCAGCAATGGCGCTCGCCCTTCTCGCGTATCTAGGTGCGGTCGCACTGGGCGCGAACGGCTTCGTCGCCGCCTTCGTCGCAGGCAGCGCCTACGGCGCATTCGCCGGCCGCGGAGGGGAGAAGGAGGTCTACTTCGTCGAGCAGAACTGCGGCCTCGCGTCGATGATTTCCTGGTTCATCTTCGGTTCTGTCCTGGTCCCAGAGTTGGCTGCGGGCTGGACGTGGCAGATCCTCGTCTATGCGGTGCTCAGCCTGACCGTTGTCCGCATGCTGCCGGTGGCGATCTCGCTCCTCGGCTCGAAGGTCGACAGGGCCACGGTGCTTCTCGTTGGCTGGTTCGGGCCCCGCGGGCTGGCATCAATCGTCTTCGCGCTCATTGCTCTCGAAGACCTGCACGAATTAGGGGGTCCGATCGACGAGGTGGTCAGCGCGATTGGTCTCACCGTGCTGCTCAGCGTGCTCGCGCACGGACTCAGTGCACGACCCCTCGCGGGTCGCTACGCCACCAGCCGCGCTGAAGACCTGGAGGAGGCGCAACACCCGGAGCCGACCGTGCGGCGATTCGTCAGCAAGGCTTAGGAGATCTTGCCCCCGAGTTGGCCCGGCTCCTAGCGCTTGGCTCGAGCGGCCCTTCTGCCGCCCACGAGGCGTCGGACGCGGCCCATGACGGAGGAGGCGCTTCCTTCGATGAACGCGATGCGCACGGTCTGATTCGACACGACTGCGTCGAACGCCGAAGCGACAGCGCCCTCTGCGCGATAGGTTCGCCGCGCCACGTTCGCCACCCTCCGGCCGAGGAAGGCGCCCACGGCGGCGCCGACGAGAACATCGCTCGGATAGTGCACGCCGGTGTACACGCGGGACGTAGCGACCACCGACGCTGCGGCACGCAACGGCAGCTTGAGCGCCGGGATCAGGTCTCCGACAGCAACCGCGAACGCAGCGGCGGAGGCCGAGTGGCCGGACGGGAAAGACGTCGAGGACGGCATGGTGACCCAACGCTGCTGTGGAACGCCGAGGCGGTCCCGGTCGGGGCGGTGACGTTCACCGAGCCGTTTCATGGGCTGGTTGACAACCAGGGATGTCATCCCAACAGCAACAAGCCCGGTGCGTGCGGCACGTCGCCCCTTCCGTCCACCGAAGAGGGTGAGCAGGCCGGCAGTGACCAACCACGGCTTGGAATGGTTGGCGAAGTCAGATACCCGCCTCAGTGGTTCGTCCAGCATCGGGGTAGAGAGCCCGGCCACCGAACGGTAGGCCGCGCGATCGACGCTGCCGAGGCCGCGGAGCGCCTGCAGAGCCACGCGCGCGCGGGGCGGAACCGTCGGCCCAATCGGTGCCGAGCTTGTCCGCCAGCCGGTCCTCCACCGGCTCCCGCTGACGTGGCCCGGCCTCGATCGGCTCCCGGCCCGCAGGCCTACGCGGCATGAGAACCGGTCACCATGTCAGCTCGACCTCGAACTCGTGCCCGTCGTCGTCGACCTCGATCTCGAGCTTCCAGTGGACCTCGTCGGGAACGTGCACCGTGAAGCGCAGAGCGCCGCGTTCGAACTCGACATCGTTCTCGCGAGCGAGTGTGTCCGCCAGGGCGTGCAGGCGTGCCGCGGCTTCCTCGCGGCTCACTTTCTCTTTCTCTTTGATCTCCAACAGATCAGCCATGCTGACTCCTCAGGGTTGGTCTCATCTTGGGTTGTTGTATCTCTTTCCAGTCTTCCCGTTTCCTCATGGGTTTCGGTGTCGGCCGAAGGCGATTCGTGCCAGCTCGACCACGCCCTCGCCGGCCCCCTCGGGAGCCATCGCCGACGGCGAGGCGCCCGGGTGTCGGCGGGCAACGCGCACGTGGAGGACCTTGGGCCTGATGCGGAACTCCAGTGGCGCTTCGAGGACCACGGCCTCACCGTCGATGCCCGCGGCGATCGGCTTGTCGGAACCGACTTCGAAGGTGGGTGAGGTCCACGCCCGCCAGGGCCGCAGCAACGCGGTGCGGTCCTCGTCGTGCCAAGAGATCGCTCCAATGACCGTGATCCCCAGCAGGCCATCGTCGATCCGGGGGCGCGTGCCGGAGCCGATCGCACGGCCGAACCGGTAGGCGTTGTTGGACACCAGAACGGCCGCCCCACCGCGCTGTTCGTGCCCGCCCGGCCCACGCCAGCGCAGGTCGAGCTCCTCGCCGGTCGGTCCGAGGACGTCGGGCACGGTGTCCAGCACGGTGCGGATCTTCGCGTCGCGGTAGCCCTCCTGCTGCACCGCCTCGGCGTACAGCCCCAGCGAGACGTTGTTGACGAAGACCCGTCCGTTGACTTCGCCGAGGTCGACCAGCCGCTCACCGCCATCGACGAAGGCGTCAAGGGCGCCAACGACATCGTCACGGTCGACGCCGAGATCGAGCGCGAAGTGGTTGCGGGTCCCGGCCGGGATACAGGCGTACGGCAGGCCGAGTTCGCCGGCGATCGCGGCGACGATGGCCTGCGAGCCATCTCCGCCGGCCATGGCCAGCCCGTCCGCGCCGCGGGCAACAGCGGCACGGACCAGCGCTTCGAGGTCATCACCGAGCTTGAGCTCGACCGCATCGATTCCACGCTTGCGGGCCTCCTCCGCCACCGCGAAGCGCGTCGCCTTGCCGCCACCGGACTTCGGGTTGTAGAAGAGCACGGCGTGCTTCGGCGCCGAGGCGCTCGGCAGCTCCACGTGCCCGGCGAAAGCGGCACGAGCCGCAGCCAGTGACAGCAGCAGTCCGACGACGACCAGGACATCGGCCAGCGGCGCCCCACGCGTCAACAGCAGGACCAGAGCTCCGGCGAGCCCGAGAGCGGCAACGATCAGTCCGCCGACCCGCGCCAGCCCGCGCCGCAGAACGCCGTACCAGGCAGCCGCGCCAGTGATCACCACGCAGGCCACGAGCAGGAGTCCACGCGGGAACTCACCGACAACGACAGCCACGGCGAGCCCGATTGTGAGAGCTGCCGCCAACAGCGCGCAGACTGCGAGGAATCGCCGACTCATGTGACCGGGCAGCCGAGACCCGCGACGACCCGCAGACGGCTCCGACTCGTCACCGGATCTGCCCCCGTCCGGCCTCGCGTGGCCTGCTGGTCATAGGGGATCCTCCCTGAACGCGCCACCGGCCGTCCCCCATGGACTCGTCGAAGCATAGACAGGATCGGGCACCCAAAGAGTCTTGAGGACGGCACAACCCTCGACTGGTGAGCTGGACGCCGGCCGCTGAACCTGCCGTTGTCGTCTGCCCGCGCGCGAAGCTGGATCGATCAGGTGTCGCTCACTGGACGGCCGACGTCAACCGCATGACGTTGTCGACCCAACGCTTTGCGACCGGTCGAGTCTGCCACTCCGCAAGGGTCAGCTCGCGGGACAGCGAGCGGTACATGTCCTCTACCTCGCGCATTCGAGCGACGAACGACGGGCTGCCGGTGCACATCATGGATACCTCGAAGTCGAGGTTGAAGGAGCGGATGTCCATGTTGCTGGAGCCGATCACCGCGGTGTGGTCGTCGACCGAGAAGTGTTTCGAGTGGAGCACAAACGGCGCCGGGTAGAGGTAGATCCGAACACCCTCCTCGAGGAGCAGCCGATAGTAGGAGCACTGGGCGTGGTGCACCATGAACTGGTCACCCTGTTCGCCGACGAAGAGCTCGACGGCCACCCCCCGTTGGGCGGCGGTCGTCATGGCGTAGAGCAATGACTCGTCGGGTACGAAGTAAGGGCTGGTGATCGACAGTCGCTCCTGCGCACCGTAGATCAGAGTGTTGAACAGGCGCAGGTTGTTCTCGTCCGGAAACCCTGGACCGCTCGGCACGATCTGGCAGGTGAGATCGCCGATACCGTCGTCGAACTCCTCGGGCTGGAGGTGCTCGACAAGGCGCTCTTTGGTCTCGATGAACCAGTCGGCCGCGAAGACGAGATTCAGGGAGTGAACGACCGGACCCCCAACCTTGGCGGTCAATTCGCGCCACTTGCGGCCAGCCTTCTCGTTCTTCTTCTTGTGATAGCTCGAGTCGATCAGGTTCTGGGAGCCGACGAATCCCGATCGGCCGTCGACGACGAGTATCTTGCGATGGTTGCGCAGATCCGGCCGACGCCAATGGCCTTTCAGCGGCTGGATGGGCAGCATCTTGTGCCACTCGATGCCCGCACGATCGAACGTGGCCAGCATCTCCTTGTAGCCGGGAACGCGGAACGTGGCGATGTGGTCGTACAGCAGCCGCACCTTGACCCCGCGCGCCGCGACTTCCTGCAGAGCCTCGAAGAACGGCGCCGTCGTGGTGTCCCAGCAGATGATGAAGAACTCGACGTGGACATAGCGTTCGGCGGTGCGGACCAGGTCCGCCATCGCCTGGATCGACCGCTCATAGTCGTGAAAGAGCTCTGCCGAGTTGTTCTGAACGCTCGGGAGCCACCCCAGACGCCGGTTGAGGACCATGGCCGAGTCGAGCCAGCCTGGCCGGTCCGGTGAAGTCGGCAGGACGGGTACGTCGGCCAGGCTGCTCTGGATCACCGCCCCAACGGTGAGCTGCTCCTCGCGGCGCTTCCGGGGCACGTGCGAGCTCCCGATCAACAAGAAGATGGCCAGGCCCACTACCGGCACCAAGAAGATCAGCAACAGCCAGGCCATCGCCGATGACGGCCGTCGCCCCTCCGGCACCAGCCCAAGGAGGACCAGGTTGATCAGGAAGAGCAACAGCCAAATCAGGGTGGCAATCATCGAGACCTGCTCCATCCCTCTGGGGACCTTTGGGAGATGGGTGCCGGGCCCACCGGAGGCCCGGTAGGTCCTGCCGATACGCTACAGCGCCTCAAACCTGAGACAGGCGGAAAAGCGCGTTGACGCGCGCTCGTCAGTTGGTCGCATCGAGGCGAAGACAGACACACCGGGAATCGATAGTGTCTTGCCTGGCCGGGCGCAAAGATTCTCGATGATGGGGTGGCGAAAATTACCGAATCCAGCTTGACGAGTATCACGTCGGGGGCCACCTCCCGAGACGGCAGGTCGTTCCAGATCGCCAGCCTGTCGGGAACGACTCTGGGTCCCGGCACCATGGTGCTTCTGGTCACCGATGGTGAAACGCAGATCGGTCTGATCGAGCACGACGACCCGACGAGTGTTCCCGCAGCACGGGGACGGCTGCTCGGAACTGTTGACGCCGACGGCAGAGTCGACGGCTTCACGACGTTCGCGTTCTCGCAAGCCGATGTCGCTCTCGTCTCGACGGACACGCTTGCCGCCATGGACGAATCGGCTCGAGCAACGCTCGAGGTCGGCACCAACCTCACCCCACCTGGCGGCCCAGCGCGCCTGCTGCCGCACCGCTTCAACCGGCACACCTTCTGGTGCGGGCAGAGTGGTTCTGGGAAGACCTACGCACTCGGTGTTCTGCTCGAGCAACTCATCGCCCAGACCGCGCTACCGATGGTGATCTTCGACCCCAACTCCGACTTCGTCCGTCTTGGTGAGTTGCGCGAAGGTGGGTCGGGACCCCAAGGGGAAGCGTTGGCTCAGCGTGACATCCGCGTGCTCCGGCCGGCAACCGACGGGGCGGAGCCGCTGCGCGCCCGCTTCACCGATATGCCAGCAAGTTCCAGGGCGGCGGTCCTGCGGCTCGATCCAGTCAGCGACCGTGACGAGTACAACACCGTGCGGCACCTGGCCGAGACGTTCACCATCAGCAGCCTTCCAACGATGGTGCCGACTCTGCTGGCGTCCGAAAGCCCCGGCGGGGTCGCGCTCGGGAAGCGGCTGGACAACCTGGGGATCCTCGACTGGGAGGTATGGGCTCGCGGGGACATCGCAGCCACCGACGTCATCGACACCCGCCCCGACGCGACCGTGCTCGACCTCGGCGGGTTCAGTACTCCCGAGCAGCAGCTGGTGATCGCCCTGTCAGTGCTCGACGACCTCTGGGAACGCCGGGAGAGCAGGCGGCCCGTCCTCTTGGTGATCGACGAGGCACACAACCTCTGCTCACCCGAACTCGACTCCCTGCTCGCTGTCGCGGTGAGAGAGCGGATCATCCAGATCGCCGCGGAAGGGCGCAAGTTCGGGCTCTGGCTGTTGCTCTCGACCCAACGTCCCTCGAAGGTGCATCCCGGGATCATTTCCCAGTGCGACAACCTTGGGCTGATGCGGATGAGTTCCCCGCTCGACCTGGAAGAACTCGTTACCTACTTCGGGTTTGCTCCGCCTGCCCTCATGGCCCGGTCGCCCTGGTTCCGGCAGGGTGAAGCGTTGTTCGCCGGCGGGTTCGTGTTGGCCCCTACCCTCCTGCGGATCGGCGAGCGGCTGACACCTGAGGGTGGCCAGGACGTCGGCGTGCCACTTCGCTGAGCAACGACCTGCGCGGGCTCGGCCAGAGCCCGCGCAGTGCACGCCGCGGGATCAGGACCCGTAGAGGATCTTGCCCTTCTGACCTTCGAACTCGGCATCGGTGAGAACACCGGCGTCCCTGAGCTCGCCCAGCTGCTTGAGCTGCGCGAGCTTGTCGTCCGTGCTCGTCGCGGCGGGCGGCTTCGGCGGCGGGCGGTGGGGGCGGAGCGGCCTGGTACTGCTGCGCGTGGGGCCTCGGCCTCTTGGGGTGCTGCAGCCTGCTCTTGGGCTGCCCACTTGTTTTCCTGCCGGTGATGGACGCGTCCGGCGACACTTGAAGCGGTTCCCGCGACAACCGCGGTACGTGCGATTCCACGAAGCAGACCTGGCATGGGACTAGACCTTTCGTAATCGTTCGACGGGTGTGGGTGGCTCAGGCCGTCTTGTCGGCGGCTTCGGCTGCGTCGAGGGCGGCGAGGATGGCCTGGACCGGGATTCGGCCGCTCGCTACGAGCTGAGCTCCGCCCCTCCGCAGAGCGGCGGCGAAGGGCCCGGCCCACACGTTTTCGTAGATCAGGATGGCGGCGGAGCTTCCCGGTTCGATGGCCGAGGCAGCCTCGTCGAGCTCGTCTTGTCCAATGAGGCCTGAAGACGCGCCTTCGAAGACAGCGAGGTCAAGCTGACCGTCGCCGTCGAGGTCGGAGATGTCGACGGCCAGCGACCGAGCCGTCGGTATCGCAGGTGACGAACACGAGATCGAGGATCCGGATGATGCCGGAGTCCACCAGGTCGACCAGCAGGGGGAACGCCTTCGCCGGTCATCCGATTGCCCGGGAACTCGACCACCAGGTAGTCGATTGGGCCGGTCTCGTCCAGGTCTGTGCTCATCTCGGTGCCTCTCGCAGGTGTCGAGCTTCTCGGTTGGTCTCAGGCTGCCCCGGCGCAGTAGGAGTGCCAGTGAGCCTTCGCAGGTGTGGTCGCGAACTTAGCCGATCCAGGGCGGCCGCGTCGCGCTTCTTGCCGAACCTGTCTCCACGTCGGCCACGCCACCGCCGGCGTCGCAGTGCTGCTGCCGGCCCAGTGAGCACGGCTGTTGCCGTGGTGGCCGCCGCTGACCCTCGACCATCCGTGGCTCGAACTGACTCCCGACGGGGATACTGGACGCATCGGCCAGCCGGCCGGCGCCTCACCGCGAGGATCCCTCGACAGCCACCCACGGAGTCGGAGTGCATCAGATGAAGCCTTCGGCAGCCCTGAAGGCGAGGGGATGGTTTCTCGACTACTGCTATGTCGGCTACTGGCTGACGCGCGGCCTCTTTTCGCGAAGCAGCCCCGAGCAGTTTCGCAGCCCGCCGACAGGGCAGCGCTCCCCGATCTTGCTCATCCCCGGTGTCTACGAGAACTGGAGATTCATGCAGCCAATAGCTGCTCACGTCTATGGGGCAGGGCATCCGGTTCATGTGCTGGACAAGCTCGGATACAACACGGGCGCTATCGCGAACATGGCTCAGATCGTTCAGGAATACTTGAAGACTTCGGAACTCGAAGACGTCGTCGTCATCGCCCACAGCAAGGGCGGTCTGATCACGAAATTTGCGCTCGCTGATCCGGACACTTCCCGCCGAATCAAACATGTCATCACGATCAATACTCCATTTTCGGGCTCACGCTACGCGTACCTGTTCCTGCTGCCCAGTGTGCGCGTGTTCACCCCGAGGGGGTCCATGATCAAGCAATTGGCTCTCAACAACGCCATCAATCAGAAGATAACCTCGCTCTACAGCGTGTTCGACCCACACATTCCCGAGACCAGCCACCTTGCAGGCGCGGAGAACATCATTCTTCCGGCAATCGGCCACTTCCGACCAATAGCCGACGCCACGACGCTGGAAACGATCGACCGGGTACTGGCAGATCTGGATGGCGGCGACGGTCCCCACCTCGAATCCCCTTCGTAGCATCCGTGATCGGTAGCGGGCAGGAGCGCCACCCACTCACCACAATTCCATCGAGCGGCTCAGGATGCCGGCTGCCACCTGCTCGTCGACCGGGCGTGGGGAGATCGCGAGAAGGCGCCGTTGCTGCATCGTGCCGGCCACCAGATCGTCCACGTCGGCCTCGCCGTAGCCGACTTCAGCGAGCCCATTGGGCATCTCGATGGCACGCATGAGGTCGGTGATGACGGCCGGCAGCTGATTCGGCCCGGCTTCGTGGTCGTTGCCCGGTGCGAGCAGCTCCGCGGCCCGGAGGTGCCGCTCGGGTGCGGACTCGAAGGTGAACCGGAACACCTCAGGTGCGGTCAACGCCACCGCCATGCCGTGCGGCACCATCGGCTCGTCGCCGGGATAGTCGTTGGGGTGGTAGTCGTGCACCCGACCGGCGATCGGATAGGCGTTGGCATGTGGGATGTGCACGCCGGCGTTGCCGAAGCCCAGACCAGCGAACGTCGCCGCCATCGCCATCTGCCCGCGAGCATGCAGGTTGTCGCCGTCGTGAACCGCCGTGCGAAACGATCCGGCGAGCACAGCCATGGCGTTCTCCGACCACATGTCGGAGATCGGGTTCGACCCGCAGTAGGGCACCCGCTGATCCGGCAGCTTGCGGTCGAACGATCCGTACGGACGCGCGGTGTAGCTCTCCAAGGCGTGGCACAGGATGTCCATGCCGGCCGAGGCGGTGACGCCGGCCGGCTGGCTCATGGTGAGAACAGGGTCGACCACGGCCAGGGTGGGGCGGAGGCGCGCGTGTGAGATTCCGGTCTTGACCCTCAGCGCGAGAACGTCCAGCACGCAGATCGTGGTCGACTCCGCGCCGGTGCCGGTCGTCGTGGGCACCGCGATCAATGGCTTGAGCGGATGCTTCGGCGACATCCCCTGCCCGATCGGTGCGTTGATGTAGTCCATCAGGTCACCGTCGTTGGAGGTGAGCAGGTTGACCGCTTTGGCGGTATCGATCGACGAGCCGCCGCCCACGGCAACGAAGGCGTCCCAGGGACCGTTGTCATGCGCCCATGCGACCGCAGCGTTGATGCTGAGGTCGGTCGGCTCCACATGCACCTGGTCGTAGACGACGGCCTCGATGCCGAAGCGCGCCATCTGCTCGGCGACGCGGCTCGGGTGACCGGTCGCGGCGACGCCCGAGTCGGTCACAACGAGCGCCCGCTTCACCTCGCACGCCGAGAGGTCATAGCCGATCTCGGCACTGGCTCCCGATCCGAACTTGAGCGCCGGCGCTCCGTAGGTGAAGACGGTCTCCTTCTCAGGCATGAAGCCAACCTAGTAACGAAGCTGCATCACTAGAAGAGGATGCTTGCGCCATGGCAGGAGCACCCGCAGCCGCGAAGTACTTCAACAAGGTCGCCGTCCGCCTGGCGGGTCACCGGTTCCTCCCGATGTGGGCGGTGCTGCGGCATCGCGGCCGCAAGACGGGCAGGCAGTACGCGATACCGATCGCCGTGATCCCCACCGAGACGACCTTCATCATCGCGCTGCCCTGGGGCCCGGAGACGGACTGGTTGCGCAATGTGCGTGCGGCTCAGGGCTGCACCATCCGCTGGAAGGGCGCCGAGTACGACTGCACCGAGCCGAGGTCCGTGGACAGAGACGTCGCCGTCACGGCCGCTCGCGGGCTGACTCGACGAGCCCTGCAACGGCTGAGCCCCACGCACGGGTTCGTTCAGCTCACGCGCGTCCTCGCCTGAACCACCTACTCAGGTCGTCGAGTGCGCTGAGAACGTGACACTCGAACGCTCTTACGCAGTGATTCCGACAGCCTTTGCCTCGTCAATGCTTCCTGGCCAGTAGCGGGATCGATAGATTCCCACGAGGAAGCCGATGGCGAGTTGCCCACCGATCGCCATGATGACGACGGTCGCGACGCCGCCGACTTCGAGCGCGGAAGGGTCGAAGTCGAAGCGAGCCCAGACGGCAGCGAAAACGGCGAGGGCCCAGACGGCGCAATCCACCAGACACCATCGCCACTCGCGGAGGACAGCTCGGACTCCCGGCTTGCCTGAGCCCATGCCACACCCCTCGTAGTAGAACGGCCCAAATCATCCCAGACAGTTACTCTTCGTGTCCAATCCAGCACAATGGGTGAATAGGGCAAATCTGCGCAAAGTGCGCACTTCGGTGGACCTCCTGCGCGGTACTGGGGGTCGATGCGCAAGCCTGTCTGCACGAACCGAGGGCCGAGGAGCAGCGACGTGACCGAACAAGAGGCAACAGCCGAACCTGGCACTCCGTTGGAGACGAATGTGCCGGGCGCGGCCTATCCGCGTCTGGTCGACGGTGATCTGGTCCTGCGGGTCGAGGCGCCACAGGCCGAGACCGTGTACCTCGCGTCACCCGCCGACAGCCTGAGTGAAGAGCCGGTCGAACTGAGCCGAGACGCTGGGGGAGTGTGGACAACGACCATCCCGTCCCCCGCACCCGGCTTTCACTACTACCGCTTGGAGATCGACGGCCTGCTGGTCAACGACCCGAACAGCAGGACCTACAGCGGATACGGCCGCGCGGTCGGCGGCTTGGAGATTCCTGAGCCAGGAAACGACATCTGCGAACTCGCGGACGTTCCGCACGGAGACGTCCGTGGTCACTGGTACTTCGCCACGTCGACGGGCCGGTGGCGGCAGCTCTGGATCTACACACCTCCGGGTTACGACGACAGCCCGGGGGAGAGGTATCCGGTTCTGTACCTCCAGCACGGAGCCGGCGAGGACGAGACGAGCTGGCACCGGCAGGGACGCATCGGCGTCATCCTCGACAACCTCCTGGCCGCCGGGAGCACGGTCCCGATGATCGTCGTCATGGGGTCGGGCTACGCCTCACCGCCACCCGAACCGGGTACCCCGCCGTCCACGACCAGCGTGTCCCGGATCCTCGACGAGTTCGCCGAGCTGCTCATCGTCGATGTCGTGCCTCATGTCGATCAGCACTACCGGACTGTGCCCGACCGCGCGCATCGCGCCCTTGGCGGACTCAGCATGGGTGGTCGGCAGGCGTTGACCATCGGGCTGGCCCGGCTCGACACGTTCGCATGGCTCCTGGGCCTGAGCCCGGCGGTCTGGCTCCGCAGCGAGGAGCACCCGAACTGGGCGGTCGACCCGGACTGGATCGACACCGCGCTGGCTGCGGCGGGTGGGCTTCGGCCCGAACATGTGCTGATGAGTGCCGGCACTGCCGAACCACCGTTCGTCGAGGCGGTGGGCGACCTGGAGCGGCTGTTCGACGCCGCCGGCGTCCGGCACACGACCTATCTGTCGCCTGGGACCGGTCACGAGTGGACCACGTGGCGGCGCAGCATCGTCGAGCTCTGGCCGCTGCTCTTCCGCTGACCAGATCGCCTGGGCGCTGCCGACGATCCGGGCAGTCACCGCAACCTCAACCCGGTGACGGCCGCTCGTCACCAGAGTCGAGGAGCCGCAGCCACAGGGTCAGGCACCAGTCCTGGTCGTTGGCCAGGGGGTCGGCGCGGTAACCCGGGCGACCGTCTACCGCGCTCGGCAGCACGAAGGCGCAGCTGGCCGATCCGTCGGCCCCGAAGTTCAGCAGGTTCGCGTGGAAGATCTCGTCGGCGGCCCGGTCGGTCTCGGGCGTCCGCAGGTGCTCGGGCAACTGACGCAGGGCAACGGCGGTCAGCACGCTCCAGTAGTGCGGGAACACGTCACCCCACTGCCGGTCGCGGCCGAACCAGAAGCCGTCCCAATGTCGGATGCCGATGTCCCGCAGTCGGATGTGTGGCTGCGGGCCGCCGAAGGCGCGCAACCACGACACCGTTTCCGGAAGGACGGTCAGGAACCTCCCGGCGCCTTGTAGCGCCTCGGCCGCCGAGTACAGGGTGACCAGCGGAGCGACCATCGACTGCTCGTAGTTCACCTCGTGCGACGGCAGGTCGGCTTCGACGCCGAGGAAGTAGTCGGCCTGGTCGAGCAACAGATCGCGCAGCTCCTGCGCACTGTGGATGTCGCCCGCCTGCTCGAGGAGGTCGGCGACGAACACCACGGCCTCGGCCTGCCCGATGCTGAGATGGCGTCCGGCGCCGAGTTCGTAACTACGCATGAGGATCCGGTGCGCCAGGCCAAGGTCGTCGGCCTCGCCGGCCCACCCGTACTGCGACCCGAAGAAGTGCGCGAGCCACGGTGAGTTGTAGATCCGGACCATGCTGTCGGTCAGGCTGTCCCACCGCGGAGCCCCGGTGTCGTCCAGCAGGGACGTCCGGGCGAACTCCGCGAACCGGCCGACCGCCTCGTCGACTTCGGCAACCGAGTCGACCCAGCCCTTACGGCGTGCCTCCTGCAGCAGCGTCGGCATCGCCACCCGTTCCGCTCCGTCGGACCAGTCCATCCAGCCGTTCGTGGTCTGGGTGAGCCCAGTCGCGGTGTCGAACGGGACGAACGCGTGCCTGCCCGGCTCCGGGCGTTGGTGCGGGCGCTGGTGGTCGAGGATGTAGCGCACCCGCCGGCGAACGAGTTCCGGCAACGGTGCATGGAAAAGCACCGCGGTCTGGTGGCGTGCGGTGCTGAGGTGCACCACCCGGTGATCGGACGCGCTCACCTGCGCTTCGCCATCGGCAGGTGAGACCGAGGCGTCACCGTCGACGCGCAGGCCTTCGACCGGACCACGGACCACAATCGTCTCGCCGATCGGTGCGTACAGCCGATCTGGCCGAAGCCCCTGCCCTGCTTGGGAGACGAATGCTTCCCGGTCGGCGTAGAAGGCCACGTCCCACGACAGGGTCCAGGAACTCCCGGCGGGGATCTCGATCAGCGGTTGGCCGCCGAAAGCTGTCGGGTTGCGCCCGCGGTCAGTCGCATGGAGGACGATGTGGCCACGGACATCGGAAGATGTGTGGGAGTTGCGCGACTCGATCGAGTACGACCAGAGCCCGCCCGTCCGCACCACAAGGCCCAGCGCCCACCCCGTTCCCGACATCGGTTCGGCGAGCACCCACGAGTCCTCACCGCCGGTCCAGACATGCGCGTGGACGGCTTGCGCGAGCGACGACGCAGCGGATTCGTAGATGTCACGGAACGGCGTGTTGATGGCGAGCGTCGATACGGCCACCGCTTTCCTGCCGTCGTTGATGAATTCGTAACGCTCGTTGAGAAAGTCACCACCGGTCCGCGTGACGGCGAGCGACAGCCCGGCCAGCAGGGGGTACTCGGCCCGCACCTCCGAATCCCCCAGCCGAACCTGCGACGGCGTGGCCCACCGTGCCGGGCCGGCGCTGCTCAGGAGGAATCCCGATCCCCACCGGTGATCCGACGTGTGGAAGCCGTGCATGCCCTCGTCCAGCAGGAAGCGCCGCTCCGACGCTTCCGGGTCGAGAAACTGGAGCGGTGCGCCGCCCGACGGATCCAGGAGTACTCGGCCGGTGCCGACGCGAAGGCTCAGGTGCTCGCTCACACCCCGGCCGACTCGATGACGTGCCGGGCCGGGAAGCCCAGATCGAACTCTTCGTCGGGCGCCGGGTCGTGGTAGGTGCTGATGATCGCGTACCGATCCGAGCCGTCTGTGTTCGGAGTCGACGAGTGCGGAAGCAGGTCGGAGAAGAACAAGGCGCTCCCGGCCGGCATCTCGCAAACGACGGTTTCCCCTTCCCTGCCGTCGAGATCACGGATGCGGAGGTCGAACTCCTCGCCCTTCCCATCCGGCGCTGTGTGCGTCCACTTCTCGTGGTGTCCACCGGGAAGAACGCGCAGTGCGCCGTTGGATGCGGTCACGTCGTCGAGGGCGATCCAGATGGACAGCTTCGGCCGGGTGCCGCGCCAGTAGGCCTCGTCGCAGTGCCATGGTGTCGGCTTGGGCTGGCGGCCCGACTTGAAGACCAGCTTGTCGCTCATGAACATCACCCCGTCGGGCATCAGTTCGCGGAGCGTGCGCACGAGCCGGTCGTCCGACGCGAGTGCGCGGAAGACCGGACTGACTGCCGCGGCACCGACGTACACGGTGGCTCCCGGCCGCGCGTGCCCGCTCAGTACCTCGAGCCCTTCGGCCTTGAGTGCCGAGCACTCGTCGCGGCTGAGCACATCCTCGACGAGCACGAAGCCGTCGCGTTGATAGCGCTGCGCCACCGACCCGGTTGCGTTCATCGGTCACTGCTCCTTGGGTCTACTGCTTGCTCTGTGTTGCTGGTCCTGGCATCGCCCGGCCGTCGAAGGACCGGCGGCCCTGAATTCCTGCCGACGCTACCGACTTGGACACCGCGCCCGCCTGCCCAGTGGAGGGAGCTGTCCGCGACCGGCAGCGTTCGCTGGTGCCGGCGAGACCGGACCGCCGGCGGACAGCCGGGCGGGTGCGCTCGGCACGCGCCACTCTGCGATGCTGCCGCCTGTGCCTGCCATCAAGCTCGGAATCCAACTCGCCGCCCAATGTGGCGACTGGCCAACGCTCCTGCGAGCCGCCCGCCTCGTCGACGACCTCGGCTACGACTACGTCTTTCTCCCCGATCACCTCACGCCATACGGGGACTCCGAGGCCGCGTTCCAGTTCGAGGGCATCGTCGGCACCACCGCCATTGCCGCGTCGACCCAGCAGGTCAAGGTCGGATTGCTGGTCGCATCGAACACCTTCCGCAACCCGGCCATCCTGGCGAAGTCGGTCGCGACCATCGACCACGTGAGCGGCGGCCGAGGCCTGCTGGGCCTCGGCGGCGGCTGGCACGAGCGCGAGCACGAGGCCTGGGGTGTCGACTTCGGCCGAAGTCCCGGACAGCGATTGCAGTGGCTCGACGAAGCGCTGTCGATCATCCGGCCATTGTTCGCCGGGGAGACCGTCAACCACTCCGGCGATCGCTACCGCACCGGCGAGCTCGTCCTCAGCCCGCGGCCAGTGCAGGAACGGCTCCCGATACTGGTTGGCGGTGGCGGGGAACGGAAGACGCTGCTCACAGTGGCGAGGTACGCGGACATGTGGAACGTCCAGGTGGGTCTCGACGAGGCACAACACAAGGTCGACGTCCTGCAACAGCATTGCGACAGCGTCGGTCGCGACATCGCCGAGATCGAGTTCTCGATCGACTCGTCCCACCTGATCCGCGACAACGAGGCCGAGGCCAGGGCGGCATTGGAAGCGATCGCGGCGGCGAACGGCGTACCAGCGCCGGACCCGACCAGCACCTTCCACTGGGTCGGCTCACCTGAGCAGGTCGCCGAGCGGATGGCCGCCTACGCGGCCCTCGGGTTCGGTACGGTCACCTGCTCGCTTGGTCCGCCATATGACGAGGAGACCCTGACCCGGCTGATCCGTGAGGTGAAGCCGCTTGCGGAGGCGGCCTGAGCCGTGAAGACCCGCGGCAACGGTCGCGCAGCAGACATGCAGACGGACCGACCGCGTGTCCGGAATCGCCAGGCCTGCGGCCAATGTCTGCCGGACCTGCCTGTTTCGCGCTCGGCGCACGCCCACGAGAATGTGCCGATGACCGAGGCGGCAGCTCCGACCAGCGAGGTCCACCGGGTGACCACCGACCGGCTGCCCGACGTCGCTCGGCTGTTCGACACGCACGGGGCGACCCGCGGCTGCTGGTGCCAGGCCTTCACTGTCTCGCGGAGCGAGTACAGCAAGGGCTGGTGGGACGGTGGCAATCGGATCCGGTTCGAGGAAGCGGCGGCGTTGCCTGGGCCGCCGATCGGACTGCTGGCTACCGGGACGACGAGCCCGTCGGCTGGTGTGCTGTAGGTCCGCGCGACCGGTACAAGGCCGCTATCGGGTCGAGAGCCAAGATCATGCGCAACCGCGATCCGAGCGAGACGACCGGGTCTTCTTCGTCACCGTTGTTGTCCGGGTCGGATACCGCGGCAGCGGCGTGACATCGACTGCTGCGCTCGGCCATCGATCTGGCGCGCGAGTCGGCTGGTGATCGAGGGCTGGCCACGGTCGGGGAGCACCGGCAGCAGTCCGACCTCTACTACGGCCGCGAGAGCCTGTTCGCCTCGTTCGGGTTCAGCGTCGTCGACCGGCCGTCCGCGCAGCGTGCGGTCATGCGTCTCGAGCTCGACTGACGCCGCCGACTGACTGCCCGGCTACCAGGCCATCGGCGAGGCGGGTAGTCCTACTCTCCAGCCACGGATTTCGTGCTCGCCCCGCCACGCACTTCGGTGGACCTCATGCGCGGTACTGGGTGTCGATGCGCAAGCCTGTCTGCACGAACCGAGGGCCGAGGAGCAGCGACGTGACCGAACAAGAGGCAACAGCCGAACCTGGCACTCCGTTGGAGACGAATGTGCCGGGCGCGGCCTATCCGCGTCTGGTCGACGGTGATCTGGTCCTGCGGGTCGAGGCGCCACAGGCCGAGACCGTGTACCTCGCGTCGTCCGCCGACAGCCTGAGTGAAGAGCCGGTCGCACTGAGCCGAGACGCTGGGGGAGTGTGGACCACGACCATCCCGTCCCCCGCACCCGGCTTTCACTACTACCGCTTGGAGATCGACGGCCTGCTGGTCAACGACCCGAACAGCAGGACCTACAGCGGATACGGCCGCGCGGTCGGCGGCTTGGAGATTCCTGAGCCAGGAAACGACATCTGCGAACTCGCGGACGTTCCGCACGGAGACGTCCGTGGTCACTGGTACTTCGCCACGTCGACGGGCCGGTGGCGGCAGCTCTGGATCTACACACCTCCGGGTTACGACGACAACCCGGGGGAGAGGTATCCGGTTCTGTACCTCCAGCACGGAGCCGGCGAGGACGAGACGAGCTGGCACCGGCAGGGACGCATCGGCGTCATCCTCGACAACCTCCTGGCCGCCGGGAGCACGGTCCCGATGATCGTCGTCATGGGGTCGGGCTACGCCTCACCGCCACCCGAACCGGGTACCCCGCCGTCCACGAGCAGCGTGTCCCGGATCCTCGACGAGTTCGCCGAGCTGCTCATCGTCGATGTCGTGCCTCATGTCGATCAGCACTACCGGACTGTGCCCGACCGCGCGCATCGCGCCCTTGGCGGACTCAGCATGGGTGGTCGGCAGGCGTTGACCATCGGGCTGGCCCGTCTCGACACGTTCGCATGGCTCCTGGGCCTGAGCCCGGCGGTCTGGCTCCGCAGCGAGGAGCACCCGAACTGGGCGGTCGACCCGGACTGGATCGACACCGCGCTGGCTGCGGCGGGTGGGCATCGGCCCGAACATGTGTTGATGAGTGCCGGCACTGCCGAACCCCGGTTCGTCGAGGCGGTCGGCGACCTGGAGCGGCTGTTCGACGCCGCCGGCGTCCGGCACACGACCTATCTGTCGCCGGGGACCGGTCACGAGTGGACCACGTGGCGGCGCAGCATCGTCGAGCTCTGGCCGCTGCTCTTCCGCTGACCAGATCGCCTGGGCGCTGCCGACGATCCGGGCAGTCACCGCAACCTCAACCCGGTGACGGCCGCTCGTCACCAGAGTCGAGGAGCCGCAGCCACAGGGTCAGGCACCAGTCCTGGTCGTTGGCCAGGGGGTCGGCGCGGTAACCCGGGCGTCCGTCTACCGCGCTCGGCAGCACGAAGGCGCAGGTGGCCGATCCGTCGGCCCCGAAGTTCAGCAGGTTCGCGTGGAAGATCTCGTCGGCGGCCTGGTCGGTCTCGGGCGTCCGCAGGTGCTCGGGCAACTGACGCAGGGCAACGGCGGTCAGCACGCTCCAGTAGTGCGGGAACACGTCACCCCACTGCCGGTCGCGGCCGAACCAGAAGCCGTCCCAATGTCGGATGCCGATGTCCCGCAGTCGGATGTGTGGCTGCGGGCCGCCGAAGGCGCGCAACCACGACACCGTTTCCGGAAGGGCAGTCAGGAACCTCCCGGCGCCCTGTAACGCCTCGGCTGCCGAGTACAGGGTGACCAGGGGCGCGACCATCGACTGTTCATAGTTCACCTCGTGCGACGGCAGGTCGGCTTCGACGCCGAGGAAGTAGTCGGCCTGGTCGAGCAACAGATCGCGCAGCTCCTGCGCCCTGTGGATGTCGCCCGCCTGCTCGAGGAGGTCGGCGACGAACACCACGGCCTCGGCCTGCCCGATGCTGAGATGGCGTCCGGCGCCGAGTTCGTAACTGCGCATGAGGATCCGGCGCGCCAGGCCAAGGTCGTCGGCCTCGCCGGCCCACCCGTACTGCGACCCGAAGAAGTGCGCGAGCCACGGTGAGTTGTAGATCCGGACCGTGCTGTCGGTCAGGCTGTCCCACCGCGGAGCCCCGGTGTCGTCCAGCAGGGACGACCGCGCGAACTCCGCGAACCGGCCGACCGCCTCGTCGACTTCGGCAACCGAGTCGACCCAGCCCTTACGGCGTGCCTCCTGCAGCAGCGTCGGCATCGCCACCCGTTCCGCTCCGTCGGACCAGTCCATCCAGCCGTTCGTGGTCTGGGTGAGCCCAGTCGCGGTGTCGAACGCGACGAACGCGTGCCTGCCCGGCTCCGGGCGTTGGTGCGGGCGCTGGTGGTCGAGGATGTAGCGCACCCGCCGGCGAACGAGTTCCGGCAACGGTGCATGGAAAAGCACCGCGGTCTGGTGGCGTGCGGTGCTGAGGTGCACCACCCGGTGATCGGACGCGCTCACCTGCGCTTCGCCATCGGCAGGTGAGACCGAGGCGTCACCGTCGACGCGCAGGCCCTCGACCGGACCACGGACCGCAATCGTCTCGCCGATCGGTGCGTACAGCCGATCTGGCCGAAGCCCCTGCCCTGCTTGGGAGACGAATGCTTCCCGGTCTGCGTAGAAGGCAACGTCCCACGACAGCGTCCAGGAACTCCCGGCGGGGATCTCGATCAGCGGTTGGCCGCCGAAAGCAGTCGGGTTGCGCCCGCGGTCAGTCGCATGGAGGACGATGTGGCCACGGACATCGGAAGATGTGTGGGAGTTGCGCGACTCGATCGAGTACGACCAGAGCCCGCCCGTCCGCACCACAAGGCCCAGCGCCCACCCCGTTCCCGACATCGGTTCGGCGAGCACCCACGAGTCCTCACCGCCGGTCCAGACATGCGCGTGGACGGCTTGCGCGAGCGACGACGCAGCGGATTCGTAGATGTCACGGAACGGCGTGTTGATGGCGAGCGTCGATACGGCCACCGCTTTCCTGCCGTCGTTGATGAATTCGTAACGCTCGTTGAGAAAGTCACCACCGGTCCGCGTGACGGCGAGCGACAGCCCGGCCAGCAGGGGGTACTCGGCCCGCACCTCCGAATCCCCCAGCCGAACCTGCGACGGCGTGGCCCACCGTGCCGGGCCGGCGCTGCTCAGGAGGAATCCCGATCCCCACCGGTGATCCGACGTGTGGAAGCCGTGCATGCCCTCGTCCAGCAGGAAGCGCCGCTCCGACGCTTCCGGGTCGAGAAACTGGAGCGGTGCGCCGCCCGACGGATCCAGGAGTACTCGGCCGGTGCCGACGCGAAGGCTCAGGTGCTCGCTCACACCCCGGCCGACTCGATGACGTGCCGGGCCGGGAAGCCCAGATCGAACTCTTCGTCGGGCGCCGGGTCGTGGTAGGTGCTGATGATCGCGTACCGATCCGAGCCGTCTGTGTTCGGAGTCGACGAGTGCGGAAGCAGGTCGGAGAAGAACAAGGCGCTCCCGGCCGGCATCTCGCAAACGACGGTTTCCCCTTCCCTGCCGTCGAGATCACGGATGCGGAGGTCGAACTCCTCGCCCTTCCCATCCGGCGCTGTGTGCGTCCACTTCTCGTGGTGTCCACCGGGAAGAACGCGCAGTGCGCCGTTGGATGCGGTCACGTCGTCGAGGGCGATCCAGATGGACAGCTTCGGCCGGGTGCCGCGCCAGTAGGCCTCGTCGCAGTGCCATGGCGTCGGCTTGGGCTGGCGGCCCGACTTGAACACCAGCTTGTCGCTCATGAACATCACCCCGTCGGGCATCAGTTCGCGGAGCGTGCGCACGAGCCGGTCGTCCGACGCGAGTGCGCGGAAGACCGGACTGACTGCCGCGGCACCGACGTACACGGTGGCTCCCGGCCGCGCGTGCCCGCTCAGTACCTCGAGCCCTTCGGCCTTGAGTGCCGAGCACTCGTCGCGGCTGAGCACATCCTCGACGAGCACGAAGCCGTCGCGTTGATAGCGCTGCGCCACCGACCCGGTTGCGTTCATCGGTCACTGCTCCTTGGGTCTACTGCTTGCTCTGTGTTGCTGGTCCTGGCATCGCCCGGCCGTCGAAGGACCGGCGGCCCTGAATTCCTGCCGACGCTACCGACTTGGACACCGCGCCCGCCTGCCCAGTGGAGGGAGCTGTCCGCGACCGGCAGCGTTCGCTGGTGCCGGCGAGACCGGACCGCCGGCGGACAGCCGGGCGGGTGCGCTCGGCACGCGCCACTCTGCGATGCTGCCGCCTGTGCCTGCCATCAAGCTCGGAATCCAACTCGCCGCCCAATGTGGCGACTGGCCAACGCTCCTGCGAGCCGCCCGCCTCGTCGACGACCTCGGCTACGACTACGTCTTTCTCCCCGATCACCTCACGCCATACGGGGACTCCGAGGCCGCGTTCCAGTTCGAGGGCATCGTCGGCACCACCGCCATTGCCGCGTCGACCCAGCAGGTCAAGGTCGGATTGCTGGTCGCATCGAACACCTTCCGCAACCCGGCCATCCTGGCGAAGTCGGTCGCGACCATCGACCACGTGAGCGGCGGCCGAGCCCTGCTGGGCCTCGGCGGCGGCTGGCACGAGCGCGAGCACGAGGCCTGGGGTGTCGACTTCGGCCGAAGTCCCGGACAGCGATTGCAGTGGCTCGACGAAGCGCTGTCGATCATCCGGCCGCTGTTCGCCGGGGAGACCGTCAACCACTCCGGCGATCGCTACCGCACCGGCGAGCTCGTCCTCAGCCCGCGGCCAGTGCAGGAACGGCTCCCGATACTGGTTGGCGGTGGCGGGGAACGGAAGACGCTGCTCACAGTGGCGAGGTACGCGGACATGTGGAACGTCCAGGTGGGTCTCGACGAGGCACAACACAAGGTCGACGTCCTGCAACAGCATTGCGACAGCGTCGGTCGCGACATCGCCGAGATCGAGTTCTCGATCGACTCGTCCCACCTGATCCGCGACAACGAGGCCGAGGCCAGGGCGGCATTGGAAGCGATCGCAGCGGCGAACGGCGTACCAGCGCCGGACCCGACCAGCACGTTCCACTGGGTCGGCTCACCTGAGCAGGTCGCCGAGCGGATGGCCGCCTACGCGGCCCTCGGCTTCGGTACGGTCACCTGCTCGCTCGGTCCGCCGTATGACGAGGAGACCCTGACGCGGCTGATCCGTGAGGTGAAGCCGCTTGCGGAGGCGGCCTGAGCCGTGAAGACCCGCGGCAACGGTCGCGCAGCAGACATGCAGACGGACCGACCGCGTGTCCGGAATCGCCAGGCCTGCGGCCAATGTCTGCCGGACCTGCCTGTTTCGCGCTCGGCGCAGGCCCACGAGAATGTGCCGATGACCGAGGCGGAAGCTCCGACCAGCGAGGTCCACCGGGTGACCACCGACCGGCTGCCCGACGTCGCTCGGCTGTTCGACACCCACGGGGCGACCCGCGGCTGCTGGTGCCAGGCCTTCACTGTCTCGCGGAGCGAGTACAGCAAGGGCTGGTGGGACGGTGGCAATCGGATCCGGTTCGAGGAAGCGGCGGCGTTGCCTGGGCCGCCGATCGGACTGCTGGCCTACCGGGACGACGAGCCGGTCGGCTGGTGTGCTGTAGGTCCGCGCGACCGGTACAAGGCCGCCATCGGGTCGAGAGCCAAGATCATGCGCAACCGCGATCCGAGCGAGGACGACCGGGTCTTCTTCGTCACCTGCCTGTTCGTCCGGGTCGGATACCGCGGCAGCGGCGTGACATCCGACCTGCTGCGCTCGGCCATCGATCTGGCGCGTGAGTTCGGGGCGCCGGCGATCGAGGGCTGGCCACGGTCGGGGAGCAACCGGCAGCAGTCCGACCTCTACTACGGCCGCGAGAGCCTGTTCGCCTCGTTCGGGTTCAGCGTCGTCGACCGGCCGTCCGCGCAGCGTGCGGTCATGCGTCTCGAGCTCGACTGACGCACTGCCCGACTGACGGCCCGGCTACCAGGCCCATCGGCGAGGCGGGCAGTCCCTAGTCTCCAGCCATGGTTTCGCGTGCATCTGCCCCGCACATCGCCATCAGGCCGCTGACCGAAGACGACCTCGACACGGTCGTCGAGCTCTCCCTGCGGGCCTGGGCACCGGTATTCGACTCGTTCGCGAAGGTCCTGGGCACCGACATCTATCCCCGCCTCTACCCCGACTGGTCAACCGGACAGGCCAAGGCGGTGCGCGACGTCTGCGCAGGTGACCACGTGTTCGTCGCCGACGTCGCTGGGGCGGTCGCGGGCTTCTCAGCGGTCGTGATCCGAGACGACGACCCGAGGACCGGCGAGATCGACATGCTCGCGGTCGACCCCGATCACCAACGCCAAGGAGTGGGGTCGGCATTGATCGAGCACTCGGTCGACCACCTGCGCCACGCCGGTGTGGTCCTGGTCGACGTCGCCACCGGAGGTGACCCGGGACATGCGCCGGCTCGACGGGCCTACGAGCAGGCCGGGTTCACCCCGCTACCTCTCGTCCGCTACTACAAGGCGCTCTAGCTACCGGGCCGCCCAAGCCGATCAGCGGCGCGGCTGCTCCGAGCGAGCACGAGCCGACCGCAGGGTGTCGACGTCGATCCGCCCCTCGACGAACGCGCGGGCCACGTCGGCCAGGCGCTCGCCGCGCGGCCGGGCGTAGTCGCGGAGCAGGTTGAACGCTGCGTCCAGCTCGATCGACTCGCGCTCGGCGAGGAGGCCCTTGGCCTGCTCGATGATGATCCTGGTGTTCAGGGCTCCTTGCAGCTGGGTCGTGACCTCCTCGTTCCGGATCACCCGGCGATGCTGCAGGATCGCGATCGTCGCGACATCCGCCAGTGCCTGGGCGACCCGCTTGTCGGAGTCGGGCATCGCCCCCGTGCGCTGCCTGAGCAGGTTCAGGGCGCCGATCGTCTGGTCGCGCAGACGCATGGGCACCGAGACGATCGAGTGATAGCCGGCCTCGGCGGCAGCCGCTGCGAATTCGGGCCAGCGGGCGGCCATGGCGGCGTCGTCTTCCACCTCCACCGGCGCCCGAGTGCGATAGCACTCCACGCAGGGCCCATCGTCGGTCTGCAGCTGCAGAAGTTCCAGCAGCCTGGTCTGCTCCGAGCTGGCCGCCATCGTCTGTAGCTGACCACGCTGATCGACGACCATGAGGCCCGCGGCATCGGCTTCCAGCAGGTCGACGCACGCATCGGAGAGGTCGGTGAGCACGCCGACCACATCGAAGCCGGTGACCAGACTGTCGGCCAGCATCACGAACGCCCTCAGCAGCCGCTGCTCGTGGCGTGTCTCGTCCTCATCCATCGTCGTTCCTCCTCGCGGAACGGGTTCCCCCGTGATCGTGCTCTGCCCCAGGTCCTGCTTGGTCCGGCACCAGCATCGTCAAGGTGTCCGGCCTTGCCCTGCTTCTCACTGTCTTGGTGCGGTTAGCGGACTTGCCCGGTTCTCAATGAATTGTCGTCACTCGTGGTCCTTCGTCAACCACAGGCGGTGGGCGAGGATGTCCTTGGAGACGACCGTGATGTCCTGGTCGTGCGCGTAGGCATAGGCCCGCAGCCGCGCGAGCGCCTCACCGCTGCTGACGCTGAGCTGAGCCATCAGCACACCGGACGCCTGGTACACCTGCGGGCGGTACGCGTCGCCGTCGTCCAGACGGTCAGTGACCTCGCCGGTGCCTCGGATCATGTCCAGCAGCGTGCGCGCAGCGGCATCCGCCGCCCGGAGCACCTGGGCGAGTCCCGTTTCGGTGAGCTCGAAAGGTGCGCGCGCGTGCAGCGTCAGTGCGCCGAACCCGTCGACGCCGACCTGGAGAGGGAAGACGTACAGGGCGACGATCCCCTCCGCCCGAGCGGCCGCCGTGAACGCCGGCCACCTGCCAGGCTGACCGAGGCTGTCGTCGTTGAGGTCGGCCACGAGGACGGGACCATGGTCGCGCACGACATCGAAAGCCGGTCCCTCGCCAAGGGTGAACTGCAGTTCGTCGATCCGCGCTGCCAGCGGGCCGGTCGCATACGCCGTCCCGTCGTGACCCTGGCCGGCCACGATCGATACGGAGACACCTACATCCGGCAGGTGACCGACTGCTCCGTCACAGATCCGCTTCAGTGCCGTCGACGCACTGGGCCACCCGTTGATCGACGCTGCTGACAATCCCGGGCGCTCCCTCCTGCCGACCTCGCGGCCAGGCAGCCGAACCCGAACCACCGTTCAGCGAGAACCCTAACGGCGCGACCGTCGCCTCACGATGTCCCGACGGTCTAGGCAGAGCCCGCCGTGAGCTTGCGATGTCTGTCATGCTGACAGCTGCTGTGTTTGTGCTGTCCCGGACTTTGGCGGCGCGTCGTAGAACACGATGCGATCGGAGAGTCTGATGACCGTCAGCACTGCCGCTGTCCCATCCCCTGCATCCCTGCCGCCGACTGGGTTGCCAAGGAGGCGGCGCGATCCCGGTGCCCCGTCGAGGGGCGCGACGGCCTTCGCTGCTCTCTCTGCGCAGGTGCGCGAAAGCGGCCTGCTCGAGCGCCGTCACGGCTACTACTGGACCAAGATCGTGGTGATGGTCGTGGCCATGGCGATGGTCTGGGTGGCGTTCGCCATGGTGGGCAACTCCTGGTACCAGCTCGTCGTAGCCGCTGCGCTTGCGGTGGTGTGCACCCAGTTCGCCTTCCTTGGCCACGACGCCGCTCACCGTCAGCTGTTCTCTTCGGCAGCCTGGAACGACTGGACCAGCCTGCTGATCGGCGACCTGATGATCGGCATCTGTTCCGGGTGGTGGCTCAGCAAGCACTCGCGGCACCATGGGGCACCGAACCAGGAGGGCAAGGATCCCGACATCGCGTCGGGCGTCTTGTCGTTCACACCGGCTGCCACGGCCGGCCGGGGTCGCATCGGAGCAGTTCTCACCGCCCGTCAGGGCTTCTACTTCTTCCCACTGTTGCTGCTCGAAGGGCTGAACCTCCATGTGCAGGGAGCCCGAACGGCGCTCGGCAAGGGTCCCGTGAAGCACCGTCCGGTCGAGATTTCCCTGCTCAGCTTGCGGATTGTGGGGTATCTCACTCTGCTGGCGGTGGCGCTGCCACCGGGGAAGGCCATCGCCTTCCTCGCGGTCCAGCTCGGTGTCTTCGGCCTGTACATGGGGTGCTCGTTCGCTCCCAATCACACGGGCATGCCGATCGTTCCGGCAAATCTCACCGTGGACTTCCTCCGTCGGCAGGTACTGATGTCACGAAACATTCGCGGCGGCAGGTGGATGACGTTCGTCTTCGGTGGGCTGAACTACCAGATCGAGCACCACCTGTTTCCCAGCATGCCCCGGCCCAACCTACGCCGGGCCCGGGCGATCGTGCGGCCGTTCTGCCAGGCCCAGGGCATCACCTACACCGAGACCGGCCTGTTCCAGGCCTACGTGATCGTCGTCCGCTACCTGAACCAGGTCGGTCTGAAGGGACGCGATCCGTTCCAGTGCCCGCTGGTCTCCATCTATCGGCCGACGAGCTGACTTTTCGCCAAGGTTTCTCTACCGACGACCGGTGATCAGCCCGGATGACTCGGCCACGTTGACAAGCCGAGGTCACGACCGGGTGCCCTGTGGCCCTGTCCGGGTGTCACGTACGCCAAGGCGGCGCGGATACTGCGGGAATGCGCCATCTCCGAAGACACTCGCTTCTCTACGCCAACCTCATTCTGTTTCTAGTGTTCTTCGCCAGCATGGTCGCTTCGGGATTGGCTGCCTACAACCATGACCAGCTCCTGCACGATGAGTCGACGACATCCCTGGCCGGCTACCTCACCACGGGCGACTTCATGGAGGCCACGTTCGAGAACTGGGAGAGTGAGTTCCTCCAGATGGGGATGTACGTGGTGCTGACAGCCAGGTTGGTGATGGTGGGTTCGTCGGAGTCGAAGCCTCCGGAGGGCGAAACTGCACAAGACGAGGACCCTCGTCTGCATCGGGACGACCCCACGGCGCCGTGGCCGGTTCGCCACGGCGGCCTGACCCTTCGCATGTACGAGCACTCCCTCTCTGCCGCCTTCTTCATCCTTTTCCTGTTGTCGGTTCTCCTCCATGGCATCGGTGGGGCGAGTGCCTACAACGACGAGCAGTTGGTTCACGGTGGATCCACGGTGAGCACACTGGGCTACTTCGGCACGAGCCAGTTCTGGTTCGAGTCGTTCCAGAACTGGCAGAGCGAGTTCCTGGCGGTCGCGGCGATCGTCGGGCTCTCCGTGTTCCTGCGGGAGCGTGGGTCGACGGAGTCCAAGCCGGTGTTCACTCCGCATGGGGAACAGGGCGGCTGACCCCTGCTGCCCACTCGCCCTAGTGTGACTCGCCTAATTGAGTGCCGACCTCGCAATGTCGGCGTTGGAGGAGCAGATGCAGGATCGGACAGCGATCCAGGACGTGACCCGGGCCCTGGTCGTCACCGCCCACCCCGACGATCTCGACTTCGGCGCGGGTGCCACCGTCGCGGCCTGGTCGAGGGCAGGCGTCGACGTGGCGATCTGCCTGGTGACCAACGGTGATGCCGGGCAACTTGGTTCGACTCCACGGTCGGAGGTCACGTCGGTTCGCCAGGCCGAGGCACGCGCAGCGGCGACCGAGCTGGGCGTGACCGACGTGACCTTCCTCGGGTACACCGACAGCCGGGTCGAGGTCACCCTCGGCCTGCGGCGCGACATCGCACGACAGATCAGGCGGATCCGTCCGGACCGCGTGCTCACCTGGGCCCCCGAACGCAGTTGGGACCGGATCGGCGCGGACCATCCCGACCACCGTGCCGTGGGTGAGGCCACGATGTGCGCGGTGTACCCGGATGCGGCCAATCCGCACATTCATCCCGAGCTCATGGCCGACGAAGGCTGGGAGGCCTGGCGATCTCCGGAGGCGTGGCTGATGTCGCCCGCAGAAGCCACGGCCTTCGTCGACGTGACCGAGACGTTCGATGCCAAGATCACCGCACTCCACGCCCACACCAGTCAGACCTCCCATGACAGTGGACTCGAAGCCCGGCTGCGGGATTCCGCCGCCACGGCAGCCGAGCGCGCAGGTCTGCCGTCGGGTCGGCTCGCGGAACTCTTCCGCGTGTTCTGGACCGGACGCTGAGCCGTCAGCCTCGTAGTCGGGCGGCGAGTTCGGCGTTGACGGCCGCGAAGTCGGTCCAGGCCGGAGGTGTCGCGGACAGGTGCCGGTCGGCGGTCGCCTTGGTGCACGTGACCTGACGCCAGCCGTCGAGCAGGCCGCTCCGGATCTCCAGCCGCAGCAGCAATCCGTCGCACCAGCCGGCCACGGTCGCGTCCACCGGCTCCAGCGATGCCATCCGCTGCTCCGCGGTGATCCAGGCGATGCTGGCGATCTCGTCCTGGATCCGTTTCGCCTGCTCATATCGCTGCCCACTCGATGCCTCGTCCCGGAGCGAGACCAGCATCGCCTCCGTTCGGGCCACCGCTGCTGGGTCGCGGCCCAGCACAGCGGTGAGCTCGTGCAGGAGGCGGTCTCGGTCGGTCGGCGACACCAGGCGGATCTCGGCCAGATCCTGTTGTGATGCGGGCATGCGCGTGCCGGTGTAGCTCAGCGGCAGGACGCGATGCAGACCGGACAGCGCGGTTCGCACCTTCCACCCGCCGAGGAACGGCCCGAACAGCAGTCCACCTTGGCGATCCGGGCGATGAACCGCCGTGACAGCGGGGGTCGCCGTGCTGAGGTCGACGCGCACGTAGTGCGGCACTTCCTGCCCGGCGGCGGCGCGGTTCCACCTGGGCAGGCTCCGAGCGTGCAGATTTCGCTCGAGCCAGCACGCCTCGTGCACCGATGCACAGACGAGCGCCTCGACGCGGCTGATGCGGGCCACCATCCGGACCAGATGCGGGCGGTCGCGGATGTCGCCGAAGTACGACCCGACCCGGCCGCGGAGCGACGTCGCCCGCCCGCTGTACATGACCCGGCCGGCGTCGTCGCGGAACCGATAGACGCCCGGTTCGGCTGGGAGGCGGCGTACCTGCTCCCGCGCCGACGTCACGACTTGCCTGCTCGGCCGCTGAGCGACATGGCTCGAGTCTGCCTGGATCGTTGTCGTCCGAGGGGCACCCTGTCGCCCGTGGCGCCACCCACTAGAGGCCGAGCGCCTGCCTGGCCTGGGCAAGCACATCGGCGGGCGAACGCTGTGCGTCCACCGACACCACCCGCCATCCGCCGGCAGCAAGGGCCCGCAGGTCCCGCTCGCCCAAGGGGCGACAGGCCCGCTCGTACGCCACGATGCGGTAGATGTCCGGTCCAGGGGCGACTCCCTTTCCCTCGGCGATGCGCACCTGACGGGCGACCCACTCAGGACCCCGCTGTCGTGCAGCCCTGCGGATCGCCGTCTCGATGTCCCCGTCGAGGAACAACACCGTGGCCGGGTATCCGTCCGCCAGCTTGCGGACATCGCGGACGAGGCCGTCCAGCCGAGCGGGATCGGCCAGTGCCCAGGTCAGGTCACTGGCCATGCCTGCGCAGTTCCAGTCGCAGATCAGCCAGGCCTGGTTGGCAAGACAGCTGCCGATCGTCCTTTCGTACGCGTCCAGGAACTCCTCCGGTGTCGGGTAGGCCTTGGTACGGAACCCCTCGGCCACGACGGTGAAGTCGGCACGCGTGAACAACTGCTCCTCGGGGAACAGGTCGACGGCGATGCCCTCCGCCCGCAGACTGTCCGCGAGAGACTCGCCAAGTGTCGACTTCCCGATGCCCGGCGAGATGCCGTCCATCATCAGCAGTTGCGGTTCCCGCGAATGGCCGGTCATCGGCACCCCAGACTGATGCCCAACTCGCTGGCGAGCTCCTCGATGCGTGGGCCGTCCTTCTTGGCGGTGCCGTAGTGGTCCGCGTGCAGGAACCGGAAGGCGCGATAGCGGAGTTCCCGCGCGGCTCGAACCTGGACCACTAGCGGCAGTAGAGCCATCTCCTTTTCGTCGACGAATCCGAGATCGATCAACCGCGCTTGGAAGACGTCGCGGAAGTCCGAGTCGCGAGGTTGCATCCATTCCGCCACGTCCCAGAGAATCGGGCCGGCGAGCACGCCACCCCAGTCGAGCAGGGCCACCTCGCCGGTGGCCTGCAGGACCGCCTCCGTTCCGTCGCCATAGCACGTGCCGTGGGTCAGATCGGCTGCCCGGACGTCGCCAACCACCGCCTGGAGTGCCGGTCGGATCGTGTCCTGGTAGGCGTATTCGTGGGAGTCGTCGGTGAGGTAGTGGAAGGGGTCGTGCCCGATCACCGTCGGCAGCGACCGCAGGGACGCATGGATGGTGGAGAGCAGGTTCGCCGCGGCGACTGCGTCGAGTTCCAGTTTTGCTCCCGGCACAAAGGTCAACAGGGCAAGCGGATGTTCCTGATCGGGAAACGTCGGTATCAGCACGCTGAGTTCGTCGTTCGCTGTTCGGATCGGTGCACCGGTGGCGATGCCGGTGGTCTGCTCGACATGCTCAGCAGCCGCGAGCCCGAACTCGAAGTTGGGTCGGGTGTCGAAGCAGAGCTTCGCCACGTACAGCTGCTCCGGTGTGTGCACGAGCCACACCTGACTGGTGGCTCCCGGATCCAGACTCTCGACGCGGAGCCCAGCCTCGGGCAGCCGCCAGTGTCGCGCGATCTGAGGCACGACCTGGTCGTCAGGAACGGTCAGCACCGAGGCAGTCTGCCAACGCCAGGGTCCGCACCGCAGCCGGATATGTGGGGCGGCGTCCGCACCAACCGACTCCGACCACCAGACATGCACGACTGCGGGACGAAGAGGGACACAACGGGTATGTCTGGCGCGGTCAGGGCGTCGCGGCATGTTTCGTGACGCTGCACCTGACCAGTAGCGACGTGGGCTTGGGGCACGATCGACGGCGTGATCGAAGGCCTCCCGACCTGGCTGCCCCGCTGGTGCGCCGAGAACGTCGGTGCCCCACCGCTCGAGCTGTTGCTCGCCAGCGCGCAGATGGCCAGCGTCTTCGGCCTCCGTCTCTCCGACGGGACGGAGGTCGCGGTCAAGTCTCGGCAGGACCCGACCGGGCGGACCACGTCCTGCGTCGCCGCGCAGTTGCACCTGGCGGACCACGACTATCCGTGTGCGCGGCCGCTGACGCCGGTGACGCAGGTAGGGGATCTCGCGGTGAATGCCGAGGAGTGGCGCCCCGGTGGGCAGATGCGGCGAGGCGACTCGGCCGCGGAGGCCCGCCTGTGCGCGGCGGCGTTCGCCCGGCTGACGGCCGAACTGGAGGGGGTGCGGGTGGCGCCGCCGCTGCCGAACCCCTACTGGCTCGACTGGGACCACGGTGGCCCAGGCCTGTGGCCGGCGAAACGGTTCCTCGAGGAGCGCGACTCGAGCCTGGTGCCCGACTTCGTGATCGACTGCGTGACCCGCGCCACGGCGCGCCTGCGGGCGGCGGATCTGCCGCGATGTCTTGGGGCATGCCGACTTCGAGGCTCAGAACCTCCGCTGGCGTGGTCGCGATCTGTGGACGGTCTTCGACTGGGACAGCCTGGCGTGGATGCCGGAGGCGGCCCTCGTCGGAGCCGCCTCCGGTTCGTTCGCCAGCACCGAGATTCCGACCCTCGCACCGCTCGACAGTTCAGCCGCCTTCATCGAGGCCTACCAGTCGGCCCGAGGGCGCCGGTTCTCGCCGGAGGAGATCGAGGTCGCCTGGGCGGCCAGCATCTGGCCGGCCGGTCACAACGCGCGCGGTGAGGCGCTCTTCGGGTCGGAGCCGGCCGCCGGCCGACCGCTTCGCGAACAGGCGGCCGAACGGTTACGCCGAGCCGGGGCCTAGCCGCGCCGAACATGCACGGGCGCCAGCTGGACGACCGACAAGTGCGGACATGTCCGCATCTGGGCGGTCGGACTGCATGTCTGCGGCCGACAGGTTGCGGCGGAGTGCCGCGGCTACAATCCCGCCAAGCCCCTCACGCGGCGGTATCCAGCTGAATCCCCCAGGGTCGGAAGGCAGCAAGGGCAGGCAGGCTCTACCGGGTGCGTGAGGGGCCCCTTCATTCCTCCGACCGCTGGTCCACCGCTCTCACGGCCGACTGGACGGCACCGAACCCGGCGACCAACTCCCGGTCAGACGTCGGTCGGGAGCTCCGCAGGCAGCCCGGCCAGCGCGAACAGCTCGAGGTCGAAGAAGGCCGCCACGTGCGCGACCTCGCCGTCGACGATGTCGAGGACCTGCAGCTGGAAGGCACGGTGCACGCCGTCGCCCCCGCGCATGTACACCGCGGCCGCCGGCTGACCGTTCGCCGTGGTGGCCACGAGCCGCATGTCGCCGGCGCCCCGTGCCGGGCAGGCCGTGCGGATGAGGTCTCCGATCGCGTCCGAGCCGCTGTACCAGCCGACGAACGGCGGCATCTCCCAGGTGGCGTCATCGGCCAGCAGGTGCACGATCGCGGGGACGTCGTAGCGGGTGAACGCGTCCATGAAGTCGTGGTAGAGCCGCTGCTCCCGCTCGGTCAGGTCGGACACCTTGCGGCCCTCCCGCCTGCTCCCCGAGCCGATCCGGGCGCGCGCCCGCTGCAGGGCGCTGTTGCACGCCGCGACGCTGCTGCCGATGATTCCGGCGGCTTCGGCGGCGCTGAACAACAACACGTCGCGCAGCACCAGGGCGGCCCGCTGCAGCGGGGGCAGGTCTTGCAGCGCCGCTACGAGCGCCAGGCTGACGCCCTCGTGTGCCACCGCCTTCTCCGACGGGTCTGCCGGCTTGTTCGACCACAGCACTGCCTCCGGCAGCGGCTCGAGCCATGGCACCTCGTGGCTCGACGAGAGCGGGGCCGCCGGGTCGGTTGCGGGCTGGCCGAGGCCGGTGGGCATGGGTCGACGCGCGCCCGCCTTCAAGGCGGTCATGCAGGTATTGGTGGCGATCGTGTACATCCAGGTCCGCACCGACGAGCGCCCCTCGAACCGGTGGTAGGCCCGCCAGGCTCGCAGGTAGACCTCCTGGACCTGGTCCTCGGCCTCCACGACCGACCCGAGCAGGCGGTAGCAGTGCGCGAGCAGTTCCGGGCGGAGGTAGCCGGTCGCCTGCTCGAAATCCTCTTCCGGTGGCGTCAGCGTGGTCGCGCTCATCGGTCGAAACCTTCCTTGCCGTTCAGGCGGCGACACTCCTCGGTGCGCCGCGGATGGCTAGCTGACCGTCGCATCTTCCTGCACCGCCGACTGGTCCATCCACAAGATCTCCCAGATGTGGCCGTCGAGGTCGGCGTAGGAGCGCCCGTACATGAAGCCCTGGTCCTCGGATCGGCACTCTGTACCACCTGCCGCGATCGCCCGGTCCACCAGGGTGTCCACTTCCGCACGCGTGCCTGCTGACAGGCAGACGAGAACCTCGGTCATCGCCCGGGCGTCGGAGACCGGCTTGTTGGTGAAAACGCCGAAGTACTCCCGGTCCAGCAGCATCGCGTACTGGGAGTCGCCGAGCACCATGCAGCTCGCCTGGTCGTCGCAGAACTGATCGTTGAAGGTGTAGCCGGCGTCGGTGAAGAACTTCCGCGACGCACTCACGTCTGCGACAGGCAGGTTCACGAAGATGAGCTGGTGCATGGCGGCCTTTCCGGATCGTGGCTGCCCCGAACGGCAGCGCCCCTGATCTGGATAGACCGTCGCCGGGTCCGGAACTCATCGGCGAACGGCAGCCGCGGGCTGCTCGCCCGGGTTCGCCCGGTCGGTGACCGCGACTAGGGTGCCAGCGTGGCTGCCCCGCTCGCGCTTTACCGGCGCTACCGCCCCGAGACCTTCGGCGAGATGGTCGGGCAGGAGCACGTCACCGGCCCGCTGATGGCGGCGCTGAAGAACGACCGCGTCTCCCACGCCTACCTGTTCTCCGGCCCGCGTGGGTGCGGCAAGACCACCAGCGCCCGCGTGCTGGCCCGCAGCCTGATCTGCGCGAAGGGACCGACACCCACGCCCTGTGGGGAGTGCGAGCCCTGTGTCGCGCTGGCCCGCGGTGGGCCTGGGCACATCGACGTCATCGAGATCGACGCAGCCAGCCACGGCGGTGTCGACGACGCCCGCGATCTGCGCGAACGCGCGTTCTTCTCCCCGGTGCAGGCCCGCTACAAGGTCTACATCGTCGACGAGGCGCACATGGTGAGTGCGCAGGGCTTCAACGCCCTGCTCAAGCTGGTGGAAGAGCCGCCCGAGCACGTGAAGTTCATCTTCGCGACCACCGAGCCCGACAAGGTCATCGGCACGATCCGCTCGCGGACACACCACTACCCGTTCCGGCTGGTGCCGCCGAAGGTCATGACCGACTTCCTCACCGGCGTCTGCGGCCAGGAAGGGGTCGACATCGAGGCCGGCGTGCTGCCGCTGGTGGTGCGCGCCGGCGGCGGCTCGTTCCGCGACTCCCTGTCGGTGCTCGACCAATTGATGGCGGCGGCGGAGGCCGGTTCGATCGGCTACCCGGCGGCGGTCTCGCTGCTCGGCTACACGCCGGAGACGCTGTTGGACGAAGTCGTCGACGCGCTCGCTGCCTACGACGGGGCGGGCGTGTTCGCGGTGGTCGACAAGGTGGTCGAGTCCGGGCAGGATCCACGCCGGTTCGCGGAGGACCTCCTGCACCGCCTGCGCGACCTGGTGATCGTCGCTGCCGACCCCGAGGCGGCGAGCAGCGGTCTGGTCCAGGTGGCACCGGAGGTCGCTGAGCGGCTCGACTCGCAGGCCGCCCGGTTGGGCGGCGTACAGGCGACCCGTGCCGCCGAGACCGTGAACGACGGTCTGCTGCTGATGCGCGGAGCGGTTGCTCCTCGCCTGCAGCTCGAGCTGATCTGCGCGCGTCTGCTGCTGCCGGCCGCCGATGACTCGACGTTGGGCTTCGCCGCCCGGCTCGAGCGCATCGAACAGCGCCTGGCGGGCGGTGAGGTGCCACCCGCCCCGCGTCGGCCCGATCGACCGGTGACCGCAACTCGGCCAACGCCAGAGCCGGACGAGACCGCTCACGTTCAGCCGCCCCGACCCGAAGCGACGCGTCCCGACCCGCTCACCGAACCGGTGCAGCAGGACGAGCCGACGACGACGGCACCAACTGCAGAACGGACCGCTTCGTCCCAGCCGGCCGCCCAGAAGGCCCACGAGCAGCCCGCGCCGGCCGAGGCGGCGGGGGACCTCCCTGGCTGGGGCCCACCGGTCGAGCCGGGTGCGCCGGCCGCCGACAGCAGTCAGGCCGATCGCCCCACCGACGCCGCTGGTGCTTCGGTCCTCGCCGGTGGTCTCGACGTCACCGACGTGCGCCGGCTCTGGCCCGAGGTCCTCGACAACGTCAAGGGCCGCAAGCGCATGACGTGGATGATCCTCAGCCAGAGCGCGCAGGTACTCGACGTCACCGGGGGAGTCCTGACCCTCGGCGTGGAGAAGGCCGGCACCCGGACCGGCTTCCTCAACTCCGGCAGCGACGAGGTGCTGCGACAGGCGCTGCTGGACGTCTTCCGCGCCGACTTCCGCGTGGAGACCGTCCTCGATCCCACGGCGGTGCCCGAAGACCGCGCGGCGACTCCCGCCAAGCGCGATCCCTTCGACGCACGGCGTGGCCCTGACTCCGAACGGCGCGGCGAGACCGCGACGCCGACCGACGGTCCGCCGGCCACCCCGACCGATCACACCTCACGCCCAGTGGGAACCGGCCCGTCCGACGCCGAGACCCCTCCGCCCGCGGACGACCGCACCGGGCCAGCCGATGGCGACGGTGCCGACGTGCCCTCGCCGCAGCCGATGCGTGGTCGGGCGCTCGCGGACGCGGCCCGGCAGGGCGGGCCGACGGCAAGGACCAACCCGGACGAGGCGGTCGACATCGCCGGCGACCCCGTCACCGACGCCGGCGGCGAGACCCAGTCCGACCTGCTGGCAAGGGAGCTCGGTGCCACGGTGATCGACGAGTACACCGAGAACTGAGCGCTCCCGGGCCGGCCGGCTGGACTGGGTCGTGCCCAAGGGCGGTGACCCCGCCAGACCGTAGGGTGGGAAGACAGACCGCGCACGAAAGGCCATGGAGGATCGATGTTCGGCGACGGCACCAACAGCCCTGACCTCAACGCCCTGTTCGCCCAGGCTCAGCAGATGACCGAGCAGTTGGGACAGGCCCAGCAGCGCCTTGCGGAGACCGAGGTCACCGGCACCGCCGGTGGAGAGCTGGTCACGGTCGTCACCACCGCCACCGGTGAGGTGAAGAGCCTGACGATCTCGCCGGAGGCCTACGACGCGGCCGATCCCGACGCGCATGGCCACCATCGCCGACCTCGTGGTCGCAGCCCTGCGTGACGCCTCGGTGCAGGCACGGGCGTTGACCCAGGAGGCCATGGGTCCACTGGCGGGCCAGGTGCCGGGCGGGCTGCCCGGCCTGCCGTTCGGCAGCTGACCCGGGCATGTACGAAGGCGTCGTCCAGGACCTGATCGACGAGCTCGGCCGGCTGCCCGGCGTCGGGCCCAAGGGCGCGCAGCGCATCGCCTTCTATCTGCTCGCGGGCGATCCGACCGACATCACCAGGCTGGCCGAGATCCTGGTGAAGATGAAGGAGACCGTCCGGTTCTGCGACCTGTGCGGCAACGTCGCCGAGGCCGAGCTGTGCCGGGTGTGCCGTGACCCGCGGCGCGACCTCACCGTCTTGTGCGTTGTCGAGGAGCCCAAGGACGTCGTGGCGATCGAGCGGACCCGCGAGTTCCGCGGCCGCTACCACGTGCTCGGCGGATCGATCAGCCCGATCGACGGCCGCGGTCCCGACGACTTGCGCATCCGAGAACTGCTCGGCCGGCTCGCCGACGGCGTCGTGACCGAGATCATCCTGGCGACCAATCCCAACCTCGAGGGCGAGGCCACGGCCACGTACCTGGCCCGCACGCTCGGCCCGCTCCAGCTGAAGGTGACCAGGCTCGCGAGCGGGCTGCCGGTCGGCGGCGACCTCGAGTACGCCGACGAGGTCACGCTCGGCAGGGCGTTCTCGGGCCGACGGCCGCTCGTCGGATGAGATGTGACGCGATGACATGGGAGCTGTCGTCCGGCTCTGGCAGGATGACAACCCGATGACCGGCGGTCACCGACCGGGGAGATGAGAGCGACAGATGCCCGAGGCAAGCCTGGCCCGCAGCGCGGCCGCACTCGACGACGCGTTCGCAGATGACATCGCCACCCAGATCAGGGCGTTCCTGCTGTCGTTGCGCGAGATCGCCCGAAACGGTGACCCCGCGATCGGCGTCCCGTTGCTGCTCTTGGAAGTCAGCCAGCTGATGCTGGCCGGCGGCCGCTTGGGCGCAATCGACGACGTCGTGCCCAATGAGCGGTTCGAGCCCGACGCCGGAGTCGAACCCGAGCTCGACGAACTCCGCGACCGGCTGGCCACCATGCTCTCGGGTCTGGACGAGTACATCGAGGTGTTCGACCCCTACACGCCCAACCCCGAGTTCGTGACCATGCGCATGTCCGACGACCTTGCCGACGTGGCCTCGAACCTGCAGCACGGGCTGGCGCACTACGCCGCGGGGCGAAAGGACGAGGCGCTGTTCTGGTGGCAGTTCGGGTATCTGTCCAGCTGGGGAGCCGAGGCGGGCGCAGTCCTGCGCGCGCTGCATTCGATCGCGGCCCACTCGCGGATCGACAGCGACCGCCCGGACCCCAACGAGGCTGACGCCGCCCGGCTCTGAGGACCCTGTTGCTAGGCCGGGGCCAAGCGCCGGCCGAGCAGGTCGAGGAGCCTGACCACGGCCGCACCGAGGAACGCGAGTCCGCTGCCGAGCTCGACGACCTCCTCCAGCGACTGCTGCACCCGTTCCTGCCCGACCGTCCAGGTACTCGGGTCGATCGAGTCCATCCCTACTGCCACCAGGGCAAGGCCGATGCCGCTGAGCATGAGCACTGCGGCCAGTCGATCGCCGCGGAAGCACCGCCATACCAGCGGCAGGACCGCGAGCCCCACCAGAGCGACGAGCAGCAACAGGAAGTCACCGGCCGCAACCCAGGGCAGTAACGGGATGCGCACGCCGTTCGGAGCCAGGTAGCCGTCGCGGACTCGTTCGTGCACGCTGAAGCGTTCGTCGAAGGCCAGCGCCGCGAACCCCCATGCCAGTACGGCCCACGCCGTCGCAGGGTCGCGGCGGCGAGAGCCGACACGGGGGCCGGACGCCAACCGGGTCACGTAAACGGCCAGCAGGCAGGTGGCCGCGCTGAGCACCAGGACGACCGACTCCAGCCAGGTCATCGGTGATTCTTCCGGGGCTATCCAGATCCAGTAGCGGGGCCAGCGGGTCGCCGCGAGGATCAAGGGCGACACCATCCACACGACCGCGAGAGCGATGACGACTCGCGACCTGGCGGAGACGGCGATGTCTGGAGTCGAGTCGGCCGACTCGGTGGACAGGGTCATCGGGGTAGGACCTCCGGTCGGGTGCGGACAACGTCCACCGGCTGGCCGCGTACGGCGGCGAGGATGGCCTCGCCGAACATCACCGAGCCGCGGGCCAGCGCCTCGTCCTTCCACCAGGCGCTGTGGGCGGTCTGCAGGATGCGCCCCTGGCTGAGGAGATCGGCGTGCTCGGCCGGATCGAGGACGATGTCGTCGACGGCGTAACCGCGGACGAGCCCGAGCCGGACTGACGCAACCATCGCGTCGGTGTCCACGAGCACGGCCCGTCCCACGTTCACGACGAACGCCCCCTGCGGAAGCTCCAGGAGTTCTTGCCGGCCGAGGATCGGCGGCTGTCCGGCGATGGTGGAGGCCGCGACGGCCACCAGGTTCGACGCATGGAGCAGGGTGGTGAGCGGGACCATCTCGACTCCGGACTCGACCGCCGCGGCAACCGCAGCAGGGTCGGTGTCGTTGCCGAGAACTGGGACTCCAAGACCGCGGAGCAGCTCGACCAGACGCGCGCCGATCCGGCCCACGCCGATCACCCCGGCCACTCGCTGGGTCAGCTCCACCCCGCGCAAGCTGACCTCGGTCGAGGTCAATCCCCGGCTGCGGTCGTTCGCCAGGGAAATCCGGCAGGTCAGGGCCAGCAGCATCGCGAGTGCGTGCTCTGCCACCGCGTTGGTCGCGTAGTGGGGCAGCACGCTGAGCGAGATCCCCCGCCGCGCGAGCAGCTCGGCATCGACATGCTCGTGGCCGGTGGCATAGACCACGACGTGCCGCAGGCCCGGGCACCGGTCGAGGAGCGAGTCGCTCAGTAGGGGCAGGGAGATGTTCGTCGCCGCCAGCACCTGCGCGCCCTCGAGCAGGGCGGCAGCAGCGGTCGGATCGGGAGAGTGCTGGCACACGACGAATCGGACCTCCGCGACTTCGTCGAGCTGCCGACGCAGGTCGTCGGACACGCTGTGGTGGCCCGCCCGGCTCAGGACGATCACTCGAGGTAGTGCCATCGGCTCCTGTCCCGTCGTGCGGTGGGTTGTCCTTCTCGGCGGGTATGGACCCATCAGCCTCGCGGAACGACCGACGTGGTGGTCGGCAGGCCGCTGTCGTCCAGGGTCACCAGGGCGACCGGGGGCGCACCCTCGATCACCGTCGTGTCCCCACCGGACGACTGGGGCAGCTCGGGTATCGACTCGAGCCGGCCCGAGTCCACGACGACGAGTGCCGGCCTGCCATCGGCAGCGCCGACCGTCACGGCCAGCGGTGGCGAACCGGCGGCATACCCGGTCCAGGGCACCGGCTTGCCGACCAGGACGCCGTCGGATCCGGCGAGCAGAATCGTCCCGAGGCTGGTGTCGAAGGTCCACCGACGCACGGAGAACGCGTCGACGGTGCCACCTGCCATGGACACCCGTCCACGGGCCTGCACTGCCATCGGCTCGTCCGCGCGGATCGCCACGTCGGTGGAGCCGCTGGCGCCGCTGGCGCATCCACGAGCGGTGTGGAGGGCGTTCACGGCACCGGTGAGCCCGGTGGCGTCATTCGTCTCGACGGGCGCCTCCATGCCGGGCGAGGTGACCCCGCGGCCGCCGACTTCGTAGACGAGGCACTCCGGACGGTCGCCGCCGGCATCGGCAGGGACGTAGGCCAGGCCCTCGGTCACCGTCAGCTCGTCGGCCGCACTCGACTGGGCAGCACTGCCGTCGATGTCGTGCACGGTGATGTCGGGTGTGCCCTTGGCGACCATGACCACGGTTCCGTCGCGTTTGCCCTGTGGGTAAAGCAGATTCGCCGGACGCACGGGCAGCGTCATCACCGGGTTGCGCGAGGACCACAGGCCGCTCTCGGTGACCTGCCACGACCGGCCGACCTTCCACATCGTGACGACCTTGTTGGCCCACGGGGCGTACTTCTCCTCGCTGGTCAACAAGACGATCGTCGGGGTGGCCGCGGCGCCGCCGGGCCCGTACGCACTGCCGGCGAACAGGATCGACTGGACGTTGGTCACGTTGCGCAGGGCGTCGGTGACGAAGTCCGCGTCGCCCACGAGTTCGCCCTGTGGCGCCCAGGCCGGGTTGTTGGCGAGGGCGTTGCGATACGCGGTCTCGGCGCGCAAGCCGGCGAGGTAGTGCCGCACCAGGGCGATCGTGCCGAGACCGACGACGAGCGCGATGCAGACGCCGATGGCCCAGGTGCGCTTACGGACGTGACGCAGGGCCATGCCGTCGAACCTATGCGGCCGGTCGAGGCGACGCCGGGACGCACGACGGCAGCGGCCGGGAATGGCCGTCACCAGCCGCCGTCAGTCGGCGGCCGGGATCTGGAGGTCCGCCCGCACGAGGTAGTGGTCGCTCGGCCAGCGCCCGTCGATCGTGTCTCGTTCGACCGCCCAACCGGCGACGGCGATGTCGGGCGACACGAGGATGTGGTCGATCTGGCCCTCGTCGGTGCCGCCTGCGAAGGCGTGGTTCGTGCCGCCTGCCCCGTCGGGAACCGCCGAGACCCAGCCCTGCTCGCGCAGGAACTGCAGCGGTGGCGAGCCGGGCTCGAGGTTGAAGTCGCCGACGAGGATCCAGGCCCGGGCGTCGGCCTCGGCGGTGAGCCAGCGGTCGATGAGCCTGGCCGACCCCATCCGCGCGGTGTCGCCCTGATAGCAGAAGTGGGTGTTGGCGAAGCCGATCTGGGTGCCGGTGGGGCGATGCGTGGCCCGGGTGATGGTCACGATGCGCGGGAGGGTCGCGTCCCAGCCGACCGAACCGGGCGTCTCGGGCTGCTCGGAGAGCCAGTGCACGTCGGCGGAGTCGAGGGTCCAGTCCGGGCTGTTGACGAAGACCGAGCAGT
>CAVRUZ010000006.1:0-571597 GCA_963724495.1 uncultured Actinomycetota bacterium
GCCGCGGACACCGCCTCGGTGATGTACGCCGCGAGCTGTTCGGCATCCAGGGCTGCCGTCACACCGTAGGCCAGGGTCAGGATGGAAAGCAGTGCCAGGAAGAGGAAGACAGGTACGTGGTGCCGGCCGCTATATTAACTTGCTTGAAGGTCGTGAAGCGCACGGGGCGGTCCTCATCCCGAGGTTGAAAACCACGGCGAGCCAACCTCCGTGCGACTCGATGGCGCTGATCTTCTCCGGCAGCTTCTTGGCCGGGGGGTCGACGACGTCGCCCGGAATGGGAGTGAGCGGCGCGGTATCCACGCTGAGACCGTACTGTTCCCGGACGCTGGGCCTAGGCATCGAATCGATCACCGTCGCTTGGGACAGCCAGAGGCGCTGTTGGCGCGTGCTAACTGAGTGCCGCGAGTGGCGAACCGCGTCCGACCGTCGCATGGCATCTGGGCTGGGCGAGGTGCCAGGGCCAACACCCGCGTCGTCTAGGGGGCACGAACTGACGGTTTGCAGGCTCGAGCGCGTCGAGCTCGGCACACTGGAGGTCCTTCGGCCCTACCGGGTCAAACAGCACTCACCTAGCGTCAGAGTTGGCCGGCGAAAGTTCAGGCAGGCCATTACCGAGTGCACAGAGGAGGGGCCCGGTGAACGGCTCGACAGTCAGGCGCGCAACCACGACGCTTCGTCACCGTCTGAAGGATCCGGCCGTGCTGGTCATCATCGCGGTTGTCTCTTCATCTCCGCAGTCGGGCAGGCCGCACTGCAGTCATGGGTGGGTGACAATTCCGTGGTCACCACCACTGTTCTCAGCATCCTCGGATCGGCATTCCTGGCTGCAGCGATCATCATCGCCTCCCGCCGGGACCGCTGAGAACCCACCTGACGTTCATCGACAACGAGACGCCTAGGGTTTCGCGATCGGTTCTCGTCACGTCGTCGTGGTGTTCCGGCTCTGCTCTGTCGACCTGCGCACCCGCTGGTGTGGGTGGCGTGGTCAGGTCAGCCATCGAGGTGAGGGCAGCGGACCGATGCGGTCGAGGGTGCGGTTGCCTCGGAGGAGGTTGCACGGCACGCATGCGGCGCGGACGTTGCTGGGGGTGAGGCAGATCGTTGAGACCCGCCACCCGCACCCGCAGATCGGCCAGGTGCGAGTGCGAGGACTCATCGACCCACGTCTGCCCGGGCATCTCCGAAAGCTCAACCAATGGTTGAGAGTCTGTCGAGGATGCCAGCGGTTACCGGAGTGTCGAACGGCGCCATTGGTTGACCACCCGCCGCGCAACTCCGCGGTGGCGGCCTGGCCCCGAGTGATCCGGTCGGACCCTGGTCGACCTCGGCCCGCCAGGCGGTGCGGGTGGTGCGCCCGGCGGTCCGGCCGAGAACCGCGCGGCCGGTTCCATGACCACGGCTCGGCGGCAGTGCCCTCGCCATGACGGCGACGTGGCCGATCAGGTCGGCGCCGGCGGCCAGCGCCAGCCTGGTCGGATGCCGGGACCAGCCGGGTCGGCGCCGCTCGAGGGTGTCCGCGGCCCGCGGGAAGCTCGTTCGAGACAAGATCCCGGACATTATCCGGGCTTCAGGAGGGATACCGGTCCATCGCCGGCGGATGCCGAGCAGTACCGCGACGCGCTGCGGGAGGAAGTTCCTGAAGGAAGCCACGGATGCAGCCGAGGCAGATGTCGATGTGCTCCTCGAAGAGCTCGGGATGTAGTCGAGGTCGTGAAGGCACTCGCGACGGAGCTGGGTAGCAGCTCGCGGACGTTCAAGCGGTCGCGGTCAACAGGGCACGTGCGCGAGGAAGCTCCTGGCAGCGCGTCTGGCTTGAGACCACGCTGCGGCCGGAGAATGAGGCTCTGCCCGCTGCATACCGGTGCACGGACATGGCCCAGTGACATTCCGCGACTGGTGATCTAGGGGCTACCAGATGCTCCGGCAATCGCTGGCCAGTGTCGCCACGGGGTGCCTCAAGGCGTTGAAATGTTGTGTGCTCCAGACGGTGAAGCACATCGATCCCGTAGCGATGCAAAGAAAGGGGATAGGGGAGAGGACACAGCTGCCTAATGCCCCACCCTGCCGGCAGGGCCCCCGGAGGCGTGCGATCTCCATGAACGCCGCTGCCCGGAGGCAAGCAGTTGCGTGTGCACGACCAGATCCACCGCCCCCGCGACGGCGGGACCACGTAGTGCGAGCCCACGCACAACTCGCCGGCCAGCAGCGGCAGCGTGCACCTGTTGGTGATCGCCTCTGTGCGGGGAGTTCGCGTAGATCGTGCACATGCCCGGCAGCGCAAGTAGGGCCCAGACACAATCGGAAGGCCCGGCTCCGCCCCTGATGTGTCTGGTGCGAGCAGGAAGAGCTTGGGATGTCCAAGTTGTTCGTCACCGAAAGCCGCCGTCAGATGCGCCGACCGGCTAGTGCAAGGACACCGCCCTACGGCCCTGGCCGAGCGAGGAACCGTTCCACCACGCTCCAGTCGCTCTACCACGCGGGCCGTGGCCGACCCCTCGCCGACATTGCAGTGGCTAACCTTCATCAGCGCAGCTGTTCCGCCGCTCGCTGCCTCCGCCTACAACGCCTCCTCCTTGCTGGATGCAAAGAGCAAAGGGAAGGTGTAAAGCCCCTAAGAACGCGTGGCTCGGAACGACAACGGCGCTCTTATCACGGTGCGAAATCGGACGTCATTTCAACGCCGAGTTCTAATCTTGGTGGCAATTTCATATAATGCATTCTCTGCAATTGGTTACGACCGGACATTCCGCTTTGGGGCCCAGACCTCCCCCTGCTTCTCGAAGCAGGCGAGCAGGCTTTCTGGGAGGCGGACTGGCAGGACCTACGATTCGCAATATCCAGGATACCTTTACATCGTCGCTGGGGAGCCATAATCTATGCAGAGTTGGGCGAGAGTAATGACGACTGCTCCATCTCAATTCGCGTTAGGTGGATGATCTACCGGTGAAGGCACCTGGTAAGCTTCCTAACCCTGAGAGAACTCGGTGAAGGGGATGGGCGCAGCCCTGCGTCACGGGGGGCGTCATCACGCGTAAACCGGAAGACTCAGACGCAGGTCTGCTGACTGTATTGTCCGGCAGGCCGGGAAACGTCGAGACACACAATCCAGCAACGCCTCGGACGGTCAAAGCAGCCACCCGCGATGTCTTGCGGAGCAACCCCTCAGGGCAAGCTCGTACTGCTTTGCCTCCTTGGGAATGAGGTTCCGGTCACCCTGATGAGGACGCCGCTGATGTAGCCGTACTCGGTGCCGAGGAATCCGCCGCCGGCTTTGATGGCCTGTATGTAGTCCGCGCGCTTCTTGGCCAAGGCGTGGGTTAGGAACACATCGATGCTGCCACCGCGCTCTAGCGCATCGGCGTCGGTGCCGCTCGCGCCCGAATTGCGCACGCGCGAGTTCGCCGCACAGGATGGCGACCCGAGCGAGCTGCCGGGTCGTCGCGTGGACGGTGTCACGCCGTCGCCGCGGTCGTTCGGGTCGGCCAGACCCGCACGGCCGCGGTCGTTCGGGTCGGTCAGACCCGCAGTGGCCGACCCGCTCGCGTCGGGGTCGGTCGAGGTGTCGAGGTCGCGCGGCACCATGGCCTCGTGGAGCCGGCGCGACGACGCCGGCCCGCCCGCAGTCGGCGATTCCCCGGCGACGGCGACGAGCTCGCCCTGGTCGTCGACGGTCACCTCGGCGCCGAGCTCCTCGGGCGAGTGCAGGCCGTAGATGACGTCCTGACAGGCCTGCCGCGCGACCTCGGTGATCGCCCGTGCGGTGCGCATCGGGGTCGGGTGATGCACGTAGTTGTCCTTGCCGCCCAGCCCGGCCTGGTCGGTCCGGGCACGGTCCCACCGGGCCGAGTAGGTGAACCCGGGGTCGTCGGAGCGCACGATCGTCGCGGTGACCCCGTCGTCGTCGGTGGCGATCCGCAGCGAATGCCCGGCCCGGCGCACAAGTGCTGCCATCAGCGCCGCGGACAGGGCCGGCTTCCCGTCGATCACGGCGATCCCGGTCAGTGCCGCCATCGGCGGAATGTCGAGCATCTCGCCGTACCCGAGCGCGACGACGACGTTGGCCGGCCGGCCCGGAACGCCGGCGGGAGCAGGTTCGACTCCGCCAATGCCTCGGCGTAGCGGAGCTGCTCGGCCACCGGGACAAGATCGACGGTCACGCCGACTCCTGCCGGCGTTCGTCGATGTAGGCGGCCAGGTCGATCTCGCTGATGCGCGTCATGCGCGGGCCGAGCTTCGTCGCGCGTAGCCGACCGGCGCGAATCTCCTTCCAGAGTTGACGTTCCGACGTGTCGACCATCGCGGCGGCGACGGCGACCCGATACATCGCATTCGGCAGAGTGCCTCGCGGGGCGCTGGGCGGCTTGGCCGCTGAACGTGCGGTCTTCGGGCCATGACGGGGCGGTCTCAGCCAGAGCGTGCGGGTTCGGGGTGCGGACACGTGGGACGCGGCGCGACGGCTCGGGGTGAGACCGTCCTCCCTCGTCGGGTTTCGCTGAGGTCAGGCGGCGCGCTGGGTCCAGGCCCAGCTCGTGGGCGGCGCCGCCGTCAGCACGGTGTCGACAAGGCGCCGCTGTGGCTCGAAGGCGAGTGGATCTGCCTCGTCCTGATCGACGCCGCACGGTCCACTCACGTCGGAGAGCAGAATCCGCTCGTCGTCGCGAACGGCGTCGAACTCGGCCAGCATGTGCCCGGAGTGTGCGACTGCCTGCCGAGCGTCGGCCACGCTGTCGAGATAGCGCCGGGCCATCGCGCGGCCGTCGCCATGGCCCAGGACCGCGATCAGGACGTGCGTGGCGTCGTGCGCGCGCTGGCGGCGCCGGCTGAGTCGATCGGTGCGCTCGTCCACTGCGCGCCGGACCCAGGTGATCCGGTTGGCCAGCTGCACGGCGGGATGATCGTCCGGCAGCGGCGCCCTCAGTGATTTCCTGTTCGTGTCACGTTTGGTGTCACGCCGAGGTGGTCGCGGGACGTTTCCGCAGGTCAGACGCCGTGGACAGGTGAAGGGCCCCGCAAAGTATGAGTTTGCGGGGCCCTTCGAGGTGGCCCGGACGCGATGTCCCGAGCCGACCAGCCGTACCTTCCCGGTCTCGCAGGACTCCATCGCGGGTCCGCGCCGTCGGATCGCTCCTTCGGTAGTGACCGGGCCTTTCGGCCGATCCGCCCTCCGGACCAAGCCGGCGGGCGTGGGGAAAGTTCTACTCCCCCGGACAAGGCGCCCGCAAGAATCCCGCGTGAACTTTTCCCCAGTGGATTTCGGGCCGGGCAGCGTGTTCGCACGACTCGCCGTTGCGACCAGTCTCCGTCCACAGTGAAAGTCGGATATCCCCAGCCAGGCTGTGGATTCCGAGTGGTTGATCTCCATCGTCGGCCGGTGCTGGTGCTGTCGGGATAGGTTGCGCGCGTGCCTGTCCCGCGTCGTCGCCACCTCCGGTGGCCGGCGGCTCTGATCTGCGCAGTCGTATTCGCCGAGGCACTGCTGACCGGGTGCGGGGACGCCCCCGAGCACCGGTACATGCTCTACAACGACACGTCCGGGCAGCGTCAGGTGTCGGTCTGCACCGACGACGACTGCTCCGCCGTGACCAGCATCGGCTGGGTGGACGTCGGCGCCTATGCCGAGGTGACGCTGCCGGGCGACCGCGTGGTGCTCAAGGTCAGCAGCGTGGAGGCGGGCTACATCTGCGCCGAGGGCGGCGACGACCTGGCGGGCGTCCTTGTCGCCCTGAGCGCGGTCGCGCCGTCGGCGGACGCGGCAACGCAGCGATGCGTCAGCTAGTCCACGCCGGCGAGCACCGCGTCAGTCGCGCGTCAGCTTCCGGTAGGTGACGCGATGCGGGCGCGCCGCCTCCAGGCCGAGGCGCTCGATCTTGTTCGCCTCGTAGTCGGCGAAGTTGCCCTCGAACCAGAACCACTTGGCCGGATCGGTCTCGGTTCCCTCCCAGGCCAGGATGTGGGTCACGACCCGGTCGAGGAACCACCGGTCGTGGGAGATCACCACAGCGCAGCCTGGGAACTCCAGCAGCCCGTTCTCCAGTGACTGCAGGGTTTCCACATCGAGGTCGTTGGTGGGCTCGTCGAGCAGCAGCAGGTTCCCGCCGAGCTTCAGTGTCAGGGCCAGGTTCAGCCGGTTGCGCTCGCCCCCGGACAGGACGCCCACCGGCTTCTGCTGGTCGGCGCCCTTGAACCCGAACGAGGCCACGTAGGCGCGACTGGGCATCTCGAAGCTGGCCACCCGCACCCAGTCGAGCCCGTCGGACACGAGTTGCCACACGGTCTTCTTCGGGTCCAGTCCACCGCGGGACTGGTCGACGTAGCTGATCTTGACCGTCTCGCCCAGCTTGAAGTTCCCGGTGTCGGGCTCCTGCTCACCGGTGATCATCTTCACCAGCGTCGTCTTGCCGACACCGTTGGGACCCACGACGCCGACGATGCCGGCCCGGGGCAGCGAGAACGACAGGTCGTCGATGAGCAGCCGGTCGCCGAAGCCCTTGCGGACGTTGCCGGCCTCCATCACGATCGAGCCGAGTCGCGGGCCCGGCGGGATCTGGATCTCCTCGAAGTCGATCTTCCGGGAGCGCTCTGCCTCGGTCGCCAGTTCCTCGTACCGCGCCAGCCGCGACTTGCTCTTTGCCTGCCTGGCCTTGGGGTTCGACCGCACCCACTCCAGCTCCTGGGCCAGGATCCGCTGCCGCTTCCGGTCCTTGCCGCCCTCGACCTTGAGGCGGTCGGACTTGGTCTGCAGGTAGGTGGAGTAGTTGCCCTCGTAGGGGAACGACTTCCCGCGGTCGAGCTCGAGGATCCACTCCGCGACGTTGTCGAGGAAGTACCGGTCGTGGGTGACGGCCAGAACGGCGCCCTTGTAGGCGGCCAGGTGCTGCTCCAGCCACATCACGGATTCGGCGTCGAGGTGGTTGGTGGGCTCATCGAGCAGCAGCAGGTCCGGTGCGGAGAGCAGAAGCTTGCACAGTGCCACCCGCCTGCGCTCGCCACCGGAGAGCAGAGAGACGTCGGCGTCACCCGGCGGGCAGCGGAGCGCGTCCATCGCCATCTCGAGCTGGGCTTGGAGATCCCACGCGTCGGCAGCATCGAGTTCGGCCTGCAGGTCGCCCATCTCGGTGAGCAACCGGTCGTAGTCGGCATCGGGGTCGGCCAGTTCGACGGAGATCTCGTTGAAGCGGTCGAGCTTGGCCTTGGTCTCGGCGACTCCCTCCTCCACGTTCTCCAGCACGGTCTTGTCCTCGCTGAGTGGCGGCTCCTGCAGCAGGATGCCGACCGAGGAACCCGGCGCGAGGGTCGCGTCGCCGTTGTTCGGCTGTTCCATGCCCGCCATCATCTTGAGCAGCGTGGACTTGCCGGTGCCGTTCGGCCCGACCACACCGATCTTGGCGCCCTTGAGGAACGTCAGCGTGACGTTGTCGAGAACCACCTTGTCGCCGAGGCGCTTGCGGACGTTGCGGAGGGTGAAGATGAAGTCGGCCACGAGAAATTGACGCTTCTTCCTTTGGAACGCGGAGTCGCACTGCGAGTGCTGGACCGCCCTATCTTGCCAGCAGCACAGACACTCACGCGAATGACCGCAGGGTCACGCGGCCGCGGCGTTGCCGGCCTGTGTGGTCTCCCGCTTCACCCGGCTGAACGTCGTCGTCCCGCGGTTGAGGTCGTGGCCGATGGCATGGGCATCCACCTGGACGGTGAGCGAAGACCGGCCCTCTCGCTCCCGTTCGAGAACTCGGAGTCGACCGGATACGACGACCGGTTCGCCCTTGCCGATCGAGGCCAGCACGTTCTCGGCCAGTGACCGGAAGCACACCACGGTGACGAAACTGGTCTCCAGATCGACGAAGCTGTCGGAGGCACGGTCGTGCCGTCTGGGTGTGCAGGCCAGACGGAACCTGACCATCTGGTCACCGCGTTCGGTCGACCTGTTCTCGGGTTGCGTCGCGACGTTCCCGGTGATCGTGACAGTCGCCTCATTCATGTGCCTGCCTCGTTCATGTGCCTGCCCGTCCTGGTGATGGCTGCTCGGGCCGACCGTCCGGCCGCCCGGACCAAGATTGGGGCAGCCGCGACGGAACACTCGCGGAGCCGGCTCCGCTGTGGACAGCTACGGGCTCCGGCTGCGGCTGTGGACTTCCGCAAACATGCAACGGAAACGGACAGATGCGGCTAAGTACCGACAAGGCTGGCGCTGCGGACCCGTCGTTGCATGTCTGCCGCCGCCGGGCGACCGCCGAACGGTCAGGTCGGCCGGCCCGCCAACGCCTTCCGCACCCGCTCGTGCCGGGCAAGTTCCGACCGGACCGGCGCCAACACGAGGCCGTCTGCGACGTCGGCGACTGCGGCCGAGATACGACGACGAGCCGAGGCGGCGCGACGCCGGCCACCGACAACGGCCGCCGCCCGGCCGAGCAGCGACACCAGCAGGCTGCCCACCAGCCCCGCGCCCAGCAGGAGCGTGGGGACCGGCAGTTGGCCGACCTCCGGTGTCGGCACGTCCGGCAGGCGGAGGTAGGACCCGACTCCGAGCAACAGCAGCCAGCCGCCGCCGACCACAGTCACCGCCAGGAAGAGCCAGGCCAGCGCGTTGAGGAGGCCCCACCACAGCGGCCGCCGTGTGGTGCCGAGGTCGGTGGTGGTCACCGCCTGGTCGAGCGCGTCGGGCAGGTCGGCCGCACTCGCCCAGTGCCGCGTCGGCCACGCCACGCTGCCAGGCCGGCGGCAGCCCCTCGGCGGCGGCGACCGAGAGCTCGCGGACGGCGCGCTCAGAGCGGGCACCCCGGACGGCGTCCGGTGCCGCGATCGAGCTGGCCGTGGACGAGATCTCCGGGGTTCGCCGACGATGGAACGTCGGCAGGTGCAGGCGCCGCAGGGGGTCGGGGCGACGTCGGCGGAGCCATCGCGTCACCGGCCAGCCGGTGGCGACAACTGACGCGTCGCGGAACGACCGGTCGACGGCGGCCGCGACAACCGGACCGCCGGCGGCCTCGTACAGAGCCTCTGACAGCTCGTCGACCCGTGCGTCGGGACAGCTCGGGCGTGCGCCGGCCGACTCCGCCTTCGGAGAGCTCGGCAAGGCTGGCCTGCACGTCGGCGTCGAGCCGGTCGGTGCTCGCCCGCTTGCCGGCGAGTCGGTCGCGCAGCACGACCCGCAGCTCCTCGACACCTTGGCCGGTGCGGGCAGACGTCGACAGCACCGGCACGCCGGCCAGGCCCCGTTCACGGAGCACCCGGACGAGGTCGTCGCGACACTCGTTCTGCTCCGCCGGCGTCAGGATGTCGACCTGGTTGAGCACCACGATCATCACGTCCCGGTGTGCCCGTAGCCGGCCGAGGTAGCGCTCGTACAGGGCCAGGTCCGCGTACTTCTGCGGATCGACCACCCAGACGAACAGATCGACGAGGTCGACAAGTCGGTCCACCTCGGCAACGTGCGACGCGGCGGTCGAGTCGTGGTCGGGCATGTCCAGGAGAACGAGTCCCGCCAGCTCGGTCTCGCGCGGACCGGACAGCGCGGAGGCATGCTCGATCCGGTGCCGACGCCGGATGCCCAGCCACTCCAGGAGTTCGCCGGCCCCGTCGGCACCCCAGACCGAGGCCAGGGCGGTGGACGTGGTCGGTCGGCGGGCGCCGACCTCGGCAAGGTCGAGTCCGGCGATCGCGTTGAAGAGGCTCGACTTCCCCGAGCCGGTGGCACCCGCCAACGCGACCACGGCATGGTCTCCGGACAACGCCGCGCGCTCGGCCGACCTGGCGAGCACGGCTCGGGCCCGCTCGAGCGCGCCAGCATCCAGCCGGCCGTCGCCTGCAGTGACCACCTCGCGCAGGGCGTTCAGGTCATCGTGGAGTCGGGTTCCGTCGGCGCCGTCCACCGGAGGCGGGAGTCCGAGGAGTCGGCGAGCCGACCTGGTGATCGTGGCCGCGCCACCGCGTCGCCCGGTCATCTCGCCACCGCCCGGCGCCGCTGCTTCTGCTGCGCCCCAAGCGACGCCTGCGCGATGCGAGCGGCCGACCTCGCCGCTGCGGTCTGCACGGTGAGCTTCGTAGCCGCCGCGGAGGAGACGCCCAATGCATCGAGGGCGACGTGAAACCTCGCGAGGTCGGTGGCGAGGAGGGCGTCCACTGCGGTGATGAGGTCGTCTCGGGCCTGAGCAGAGAGGGTGCGGACCGCCTGGTCCCCGAACACCGCTTCGAGCAGACGCTGGGCCACGAGCGAGGTCCCGCCAGCGATGCCGATCTCGGCTCCGGTCAGTCCAGCGGTCTGGGCAAAGACCACGATCATCAGTGCAGCACCCACACCGTTGACGCCAAAGCTCATCACGCGAGCCCGCGTGCGCCGGTCCGTTCCCTGCGACCGGACGAGCTCCAGCACTCCACGCTGCCAGTCCCGGATGAGCCGCCTGGTGGGCTCGACCAGGTCGGGTCGGGCCGTGAGCGAGGCATCCCGCGCGAGCACGGCGCGTCCGCCGGGCTGGGCCTGCCATGAGCGGCGGACCGCGTCGGCGGCCTTCTCGACCTCGGCCAGGATCAGTGTCTCCAGGCTCGACTCGACCGCTTCGGCCACCACCTCGGCATCACGCGGCTTCCCCGTGACGGCGGCCGCCACGCGGTCACGCAGGCGACCAACGCTGGACTCCAGGTTGCGCAGCAACTCACCCGTGCCTACGAACTCCTGCCAGCGGGCGAGCACCTCGCCACGCAGCAACGACCCCTGGCCGCTGCCTTCGTGAACGGCAGCCACGGCCGCGGCATAGGCCGCGTCGGCGTCGGCGCGAAGAGACTTGACCGCGGACACCTGGCGACTGGCAGCTGTGGCGACAGCCCCGGCATCGGCGAGCAGCGCGGCCACCGCGCCGGCGAGGGTCTGCCGGATGACCCGTTCCCGTGCCTGCGCATCGCCGGCGAGTGTCGCCAGCCATGCCTGTCAGCTGGGCTGCCGCACCGGCCGGGAGCATCTTGTCCGGGCCCAGGACCTGTTCGGTGATCGTGAACAGGGGCGCGTCGGCGAGGCCCTCGGCCACCATCATGCGGGCGAGATCACCCCGCACCTCGTCGACGGCCTCATCGGAAACCCGGTCGAGCACCACGGCGACGGCTGCCGACCTGCTGGCCGCCTGCCGCAGGTAGCCCCACGGCACAGCGTCGGCATACCGGGCAGCAGACGTGACGAAGACCCACATGTCCGCAGCCGAGAGCAGCCGGTCGGCCAGTTCGCGGTTGGCCTCGACCACCGAATCGATGTCCGGCGCGTCCAGGAGGCCAAGCCCCGGCGGCAGTCCCGGTGCCGTCACCAACCTCAGGCTGGGTCCGCCGGACTCACCGTCGGCGCCAGTGACGCGAGCCAAGCCGGGGAGCACCTTGTCGGTGGCGCCGAACCACTCGGCGTCGTCGGGGTGGTGCACGAGGACCGGAAACCGAGTCGTGGGGCGGAGCACCCCGGTTCGGGACACGACCTGGCCGACGAGCGCGTTGGCGAGCGTCGACTTGCCCGCGCCGGTGGATCCGCCGATGACCGCCAGCACCGGAGCGTCGAGACGGGCGAGCCGCGGAAGGAGGTAGTCGTCGAGCTGGGCGAGAGCATGGCGTGCGGGCCGATTCCGCTTCAGCCGCGCCAGTTGTGGGGAGCGGCAGGCGGATGTCGAGAAGCCCGGCCCGCACCGCCGTCAGCGCCGCGGCCAGGTCGGGTCGCGCCGCCTTGATCGTCAGCGGGTCAGTGCGCTTGGCCACTGGACTCCGCCCTTCGATCGTCTGCAGGCCATCATCGCCCGACAGGTCACACCTGCCGGGTGCTGGGAGAGCGTATCGCCGCGCGGACGGCAAACTCGCCGAATCGGTCACGCCACGACCCTCCGCGGTCACTAAGATCTGCCCGACCCGCCGAGCAGTAACTGCGGGTGTTGCCTCCGTAGCTCAGATGGATAGAGCAAGGGCCTTCTAATCCCTCGGTCGCAGGTTCGAGTCCTGCCGGAGGCACCCATCCTGCCGGAACCAATCGGCGAGGTCCCGGGCATTCGCCCATTGACACCCAACCATCACATACGGGACATCGTGCGCCTTTCCGCACGTTGCTTCCCGGGACCATGGACGTGGTCCGCCCAGGAGGTCCGCGCATGGTGGTGAACGCTGGGGGACGGCTAAGGGCGACTCGTGCCCGCGGTTGGTGTCGGCCTGCTGCTGGGCGCGGTGGTTCTCGGCTCGGTGTGGCTCCAGCCGACATCGGCGGCGCCACAGAAGGACGTGACGATCTGCCACCGGACTAACGCGGTGAGCGCTCCCTATGCCCAGATGACCGTCGACGCGAACTCGATCCTCAGGGAGCACGGGCCACGGGTCCCACACCGGACCCGTCTACCCCAGTCCGGGTTGGGGAGACATCATTCCTCCGTTCGACTACTCGACTGCCAAGACAGCGGTTGCTCACTACCCCGGGCTGAACTGGGGCATCAAGGGCATCGCCATCTGGGAAGCCGCGTGCGACGTCCAGCACATCATCCCGCCGGAGCCGACCGCGTCCCCCTCGCCGCCCGAGACACCAACACCACCCGCGACCGAGACACCAACACCCGACACCGACACCACCACCCAGCACCACCCGCCGCAGAGACACCGACGTCGACCCGCAGAGACCCCACACCACCACCGACAGCGACTCCGACAGAGACACCCACACCACCTCGTGTCAGCCCGAAACCAGATCGTCCCCGGTGCGATACCGCTCCCGCCCGGGGCGACCACGCGGCCGGCACGCCCGGCGTCGTCAGCGCTCCCCCCGCCCCTGGTCTCGCCCGGTCCCGGTGTCGAGATCATGCCGGTGTTGATGGCGGTGGCCATCGTCCCCGGTCCGCACGTGGTCTACCTGGGGCTGTTGAGCGTTGACCAGCGGAAGCGCCTGAAGGCGGAGCTGGATGCCCTAGGCTGGATTCCCAAGGGTGCGCCCGCGGCCGGGCTTCGGCGGGGCGAGCACGAGTCAGGGCGTCAGTCCTGGCTGGGTGATAGCCGGGTGTTCCGCTTCCTCGTGATCACAGTCCTCGCAAGCATCGGGTACTGGCGCCGACGCAGGTCGTGAGGCCGGCTATGCGGAGTAAGCCGCTTCTGGGAGCCCTGGCCGTAGCGTGCATGGTCGCCGCGTCGGGTTGATTCGCGATGGCGGGGCGACCGGCAGGTGATCGTCACCTGGTCCCGTCTGGCGGCTCCGAGCCTTCGCCAGGCAACGCCGACGCGTCGACCAGCGATCGGTACGACCCACCGAAGAGGTTGTCCAGGGCTGCGCGGACCAGCCCACCGGTGCGGGTGTCGATACCGGCGATCGGGCTGTCCGCCTCAGTTGTGCCCGTCGGTCTCGACAGCGCGGGACACATGAAGATGCCTGATCCTCGGTGGCCGGCTGGTATGGGCCGCGAAGCGCCACCAGTGTGCCCGGACCCGACGTCATTGCCGGGCACGTCGACACCTACCAACGGGCCAGCGGTCTTCTACCCACTCAAGGGCGTGCGACTCGGTGAGAAGGTGCTGGTGAGGCGAGCCGACGGCTCGACGGTCAACGTTCACCATTGGGAGGATCACGGTCGTCTCCAAGACCGACTTCCCCTCGCAGGCGGTTTTCGCCCGCACAGAACGAGCCACCATCCGGCTCATAACCTGTGGCGGTGCCTTCGACACCCACACGAGGAGTTATGTCGACTCGCTGATCGTCTGGGGCAACGCGACGCAGTCCTAACCTGTCCCCGGCAGCAGTCGAGCCGGGCGCACATGTCGAGGGGCCCGCATCGCAACTGATGCGGGCCCCCTTCACGGCAGTGCGGCGTGCTCGATCAGACCGGCGTGAGCGATCCCTCGTACATGCCGATGATCACGAAGCTGTCCCCGTAGGGGGAGTTCAACAGGATCGGGTCGTCGTCGGCTGGGAAGCCCTTGACCCTTGCCCCGCCATCCAGAGCCGGGTTGTTCCCGTAGCGCTCCCACAGCGGGATGATCGGGAGCAACTCGTTGAACGCCTTGGCCAGTTGGGTGAGCGTCGGCTTGTTCGCCTCCGGGTCGAGCCCCTCGGCCGACTTCAGGGTCAACGCGGCAAGGTCGACCTCCTCGCCCGAGGCGAGCTTCTGCTTCACCGGGAACTGCATGCTGCCCTTGGTGGGCGGCTGCGGGTTGAGCCCGATGAAGTTCTGGTAGAAGGAGAAGTACGGGTGGGGAACCGCTGCGCCCCAGCCCTGAATACAGATGTCGAACTTGCCGGCGGAGTAGTCCGGCGTGAGCTGAGTCGAGACCACACCTCGCTTGGCCATCGTGATGCCCTGCGCGCTCAACTGGTCGGCTGCGTTGCTGGCGGCGGGGTTCCAGTCGGCGAAGTCCGTCGGGTACTTGATGTCGTACTTCGCGGCCTTGCCGTCCGCGGTCTGCCAGGTGTCGCCGCTCTTCTTCCAGCCCGCCTGGGTCAACAGGTCGGCGGCCTTTTCGACATCCTTGGTGTACTGCGTCAGCGAATCCGGATCCTCAATCCAGTCCTCGATGAAGTTGTCGGAGATGCCCGACATGTACTTGCAGGCCAGGGCGGATTCGCCCAGGGAGATCTTCGCGTTGGCCTCGTAGTCGATCATCATGGCAATGGCCTGCCGGACGCGCACATCGTTGAACTCGGGGTGCAATTCGTAGTTGAAGACGAGCGCCGGCCCTGAGTACACGGGTGGCTTGAGGATCCGGAAGCCGTTCTGGGTGAACGTCTGCACGCTCGCCACCGGGAAGCCGTGGGTGGCGTAGTCGACGTCCTTGGCCATCACCAGCGGCGTGACATCCGGCGTCTCGCCGTTGTAGACGGTCATCGTGTCGAACGCGAGGTCGCCCGCCTTGTAGCCCTTGTCGTTCTTCTTCAGCTTGAGTTGCTGCTGGGTGATGCTCGCGGTGTCCCACGTGAACGGTCCGGAGACCACCGGGTCCTTGGGACGGAACTTCTGGAAGTCCGTGACCGCCTTCTGGCCCGCGCCATCGTCGAGACTTGCCTTGGCCTTGCGCAGTTCGGTGGCCTTGTCCATGTACGTCCCGTACACGCTGTAGGGCAGCGGGTAGGTCTTCAGGATGTAGCGCTCGAGCACGGTCGTCGGCTTGGACATCGTGTAGACGACCGTCTGGTCGTCGGGTCCCTCGACGTCGCCGAGGAAGTTCCACGAGGGATCCTGTCCCTGCCACCGGAGGTTTGCCGTGCCGACCAGGTCCTTGGACGTGATCGGTGCGCCATCGCTCCAGGTGATGTCACTACGCAGCTTGACCGTCAGGGTGTTGGCGTCGGCGTCCACCTCGTGCGACTCGGCGAGCAGGTAGAGCCAGGTCTTGTCCGACCACTTGTACATGCCGAGCGTGGGGTAGATCAGGTCGAGGTAGATCCCGAGCCCGATCCCGTCTGTCACACCAGGGCCCAGGTTGAAATGACCCTTCGGCGGCACCGTGTACGGGTAAGCGCCGTGGAAGTCGCCGCCACCACCGTCACCGCCTTGGGGAGTGTCGTCGGCTTGATCACTGGGGGCGCATCCGGCGAGCGCGGCCGCGCCGACAGCGCTTCCGACCCCGAGCAGCTGGAGCACGTGCCGCCGGGAAAGCTCGGTGGACTGACCCAGCGGGGTCTTGCGCGTGGAGGTCATTCGTATTCCCTTCGCATCATGGGGCCCGCCGCGGAAATGCGGTCAGCCACCCGAACTGATTGTGCTGCTACGTCGATCCATGGGGCGGTATTGACGCGAAATCGTGACCCGAAGTTGTCTGATGCGTAGCCTTTCGCGCACATTCGGGCACCTCCCCCGGGGGAGTGAGCACATCGGAGGATGAGAGTCACCCTCGCCCGCGGCGTGCCCGCGGTTCCCGGCCGACGGACCTTTCTTCGTGATACTTGACGAAAGCCACGCACGCCACCCCTGCCAGCAGCATGAACGCCCCCATACCTAGCGTGAGCAGCGTCACCGCGAACTCCGCAGTTCCACGATCGAGCACGAAGATCAGCACCAGGCTGGGCACGAGGAGAAAGGAGCCCCAGCCGATGGCGAACCGGCCCAGTGCCTGCCACATCAGCCCTTCGCCATCGCAGCGATGCCGGCCTCCCGTACCACGACATGACACGACGCCGACTGCCGATCGGTGATCGGCGTGAGTTCCGGGACCTCCACGTCACACAGACCTTCCTCAAAACGGTGGCAACGCGGGTGGAAGGTGCATCCCGACGGCAACGCGAGCAGGCTTGGAATGTCCATGCTGCGAAGAGAAGAACTCCCCTTGGCCAACGTGAGGTCAGGATCCGGTTCGGGGATCGCCTCGATCAATGCCTTGGTGTACGGGTGTTGCGGCTTGTTGATGACATCCGGGGTGGGCCCGAACTCGACGATGCGGCCGAGGTACATCACGGCAGTCTTGCCGTCCCAACCGAAATACTTCGCGATCGCGAGGTCATGGGTGATGAAGAGAAAGCCCACACCGAGGTCGTCGCGCAGCCGACCGAGCATTGCCAGCATGCTGATGCGGATCGAGACGTCCAGCATCGAGGTCGACTCGTCGGCAATGATGATCTTGGGACTGAGCGTCAGCGCCCGAGCAACCGCGGCACGCTGCCGCTGGCCGCCCGACATCTGGTGCGGGAACTTCCCGAGGAAGTTGTGCGCCGGCGTGAGGTCGACCCGCTCCAGCAGATCCGCCGCCCTCCGCGCGGCGTCACGGCGGTTGTCCGCCACTCCGTGCTTGAGCATCGGGGACGTCAACATGCGTTCGACCGAACGGATCGGGTTCAGCGACGAGTACGGGTCCTGGTGGATGTACTGCACACTCCGCCGGTACAGGCTGTACTCCGCCTTTGACATCGAACCGATGTCCTTACCGGCGAAGTTCACCTTGCCCCTGCTGGGCCTGCGCAGCCCGGCTGCCATGCGTGCCGCGGTGGTCTTGCCCGAGCCGCTTTCACCCACCAGGCACAAGACCTCACCCGGATTGATGGCGAGCGAGATGTTGTCGACTGCCTTGATCTGACCGGCCTTGGTATCGAACAGCTGACTGACGTGCTCGAGCGTCATCAGCGGTGCACTTGCGGTTCCGCTGCCCGACGCCGCCTGCTCGATGGTGGTCACGTCGCTCCGTCCGCTTCGCTGTCAACAGCACCTGGCTTCAGCGCATCGATTCCGAGCACCTTGGCGAGGTCGGCCACCGAGGCCCGGCCGGTGCGGTCGAGGTGAACCTCGTCGTAGTGATAACAGGCGACCTCGTGTCCGACGTCGGAGCCCTCACCGTGGGCCACCGGCTCGAGTGGGGGCTCGACGACGATGCAGTCGTTTCGAGCGAACCGGCAGCGTGGGTGGAACGAGCACCCGTTCGGCAAGGCCGCGAGACTCGGGGGGCCACCCGGGATGGACTCCATCGTCGGCAGGTCCCCGATGATCGGCGGGACCGCGTTGATCAGTGCGAGCGAGTAGGGATGGCGGGGTCGGTAGAACAGGTCGCGCACGCTCCCCTGCTCGATGATCCTGCCCGCGTACATGGTCGAGACCCGGTCGGCGAGCTCCGCCGCCAACGCGAGGTCGTGACTGATGAAGATCATCGCGAACTTCAACCGTTCGCGCACGTCGTGCAGGACGTCGACGATCGAGCGCTGGGTGAGAATGTCCAACGCCGTGGTGGGTTCGTCGAGAACCAGCACCTGCGGGTCGAGCAGGAGGCTCATCGCGATCAGCACCCGCTGGCGCATCCCGCCGGAGAGCTCGTGCGGGTAGGAGTCCATCACCCGCTTGGGCTCGAGGCGGACCAGGCGGAGCAGCTCCGACGCCTTGTCGTTGATCTCGGCCTTGCTGTATCGACCGTGCGCCTTGAGCGTGTCCTCCATGTGCGTGCGGATGCGCGTGACCGGGTTGAAGGCGTTCATCGCACCCTGGAACACCATCGCCGCCTCGTTCCAGCGGAACCGGCGCAGATCCTGACCTTCGAGCTGGAGCACGTCGACCGTGGAGCCGTCCTGGCTCCGGAACAGCACCTCGCCGCGCGCCGAGCCCAGTTTGGGCAGCAGGCGCAGCAGGCCGAGCCCGAGCGTGGTCTTCCCGCACCCGCTCTCGCCTACCAGGGCCATGCTCTCGCCGGGGTACAGGTCGAGATCGACACCCCGCACTGCCTGGACGGACTGCTTGGGGCCGGTCCGGTACTCGACCACCAGATCACGGATCGACAACAGCGGCTCGACATCAGAGCGCCGAGGCGACGTGGCAGGAGCTGTGGTTGTCATCGGCTCACCGGTCCCGCAGCCTTGGGTTGAGGATCTCCTCGAGCGACCGGGTGAGGAGCACGAGGCCCAACAGCAGTGCCATGATCGCGATCGTCGGGCAGAGCACCAGCGGCAGGGCGTTGGTGTTGAAGTACGCACCAGTGAAGTACGCCCGGTTGAGCATGATGCCCCAGTTGGAGTCGGTGATCGGGGCCAGCCCAAGGAGATAGAGACCGACGACGCCGTAGATCGCGAACCGGACGCTGATCATGAAGTTCATCAGGATGAAGCTCGCCATGTTGGGCAGGATCTCGGCGACCACCACCCGTGCGGTGCCCATGTCGAGCAGCCGTGACGCCTCGACGAACTCCCGCTCCTTGAGCGAGAGCACCTGCGACCGCACGGTGCGGGTGAGCACCGGCCAGCCCAGGATTCCCACCAGTCCGCCGAGCAGCAACGGCGAATCCAGCTTCACCATCGCACCGATCACCGTCAGCAAGACGATGCCCGGAATCGTCAGGACGATGTCGGCCAGTGTGACGACCACGGAGTCGAAGGCCCCGCCGAGGTAGGCGGCCAGAGACCCGAGGATCAGGGCGATCGTGGTGGACAAGGCGGCAGCGAAGAATCCGATGAGGATGAGGTCCCGGCCGCCCTGGAGCATCTGGACCAGGATGTCCTTGCCCTCGTTGTCGGTGCCGAGAATGTGCCCGGGCGATCCGAAAGGCATGAAGATCGAGTCCGGGTCTGCCACCAACTCCGAAGTGAAGAACGGCCCGATGAGGGATGCCAACACGATCACCGAGACGAGGACCAGTCCGACCAAGCCTGACGGACTGCGCCGGATCGCGGTCCAGAACGAGCTCAGCCGGCCGGAGCCCGACGAGCCGATCGTGGTCGAGGTATCTGCAGCCGTTACCGGTTGGGCCACGTCTGCCTCCTCATTCGCTGACCGAGCTGGCGACCCGGACGCGCGGATCGAGGCGGCTGTAGAGGATGTCCGCCAGCAGGTTGGCAACGACGACCGCGATCGCGATGATCAGAAAGATCCCCTGCATGACCGTGTAGTCCCGCGACTGGAGGGCGGCGAACAGCGCCGAACCGATGCCCGGGTACTTGAAGAAGGACTCCACGAAGATCGAACCGCCGACGACGAATCCCAGCCCGACCGCGAGCTGAGTGACGAGCGGCAGCACGGCGTTCCGGCCGACGTAGCCGAACCGGATCCGCGAGTGGCTCAGGCCACGCGCAGTCGCGACCGTCACGTAGTCCTCCCCCAACGTCTCGGTGGTCGACGACTTCATCAGTAACGCCCAGTTGCCGACCTCCGCCAGGACGTAGCACAGGATCGGCAGCGAGGCGTGGTAGAGGATGTCGGACAGGAAGTCGAGACTGAGATTTGGTTCGACGCCGGGGGACATGGCGCCACGGGCGGCCGCAACGTTGAACAGGCCGAACTTCACGCCGAGCACCACCAGCACGAAGACGGCGATGAGGTAGTCGGGAATCGACCCGAGGATCGACCCGACAGTGGTGAGCACGTGGTCGAGCCAGCTGCCGCGACGGTAGGCCATGACGATGCCGCTGAACAGGCCGACAAAGAAGCTGATCAGGGTGGCGACCCCCACGCTGAAGAGCGTCCATGGCAGGTAGATCTGGATCACGGTGGCAACCGTCGTACCGGGTGACGTGATCGAGACGCCCAGGTCGCCTTGAGCGAGGCCGGTGATGAAACTGACGTACTGGCTGAGCAACGATTCGCTGGGGTTGAAAGCGAACAGCCCGGCGGCCAGTGCGGACGCGTCGGCCATCGGACATGCCGTTGGTCATGACCTGCGTCGCTATGAACGTGTCGACCGGGTTCCCCGGCATGAGCCGCAACAGGAAGAACGTCGCGGTCGCCACGAACCAGATGGTGAACAGGGCCTTGACCAACCTACGCAGGACGAACGACCCGGTCATCCGCCCCCAGACCGTGGGGTCGGACTCTTCGGGGGGCGCGTCGGCGGCCGAGACGGTGCCGGCGGTAACAGTGGTCAAGAGCACACTCCCGGGTCTCGCGGCGGACACGGACCTGCTGGCCCCTGCTGGACAGGGCTGGCGCCGCCAAACAGTAACCCCGGAACGGCCGTTGTGGTCTAGATCCCGCCGATCAAAGGCGTGTAACGAGTTGATTAAGTCTGCTCGGTTGGCAGCGGAAACGAGCGCCTTTGCTCACTGCCGCCTGTCCCCGCCGGCCACGGCCGCGGCTGCTCCGTCGCGCTCTAGGGTGACGCCATGACCGACCGCCTCGTCTGGATCGACTGCGAGATGACCGGCCTCGACTACGTCGCCGACGCGCTGGTCGAAGTCGCGGCTCTCGTGACCGACGGCGACCTGACCGTGCTGGGCACTGGCGTGAACGTGGTGATCAGGCCGCCGGACACGGCGCTGGCGCAGATGGGCGACTTCGTCCGCGAGATGCACCAGCACTCAGGTCTCCTCGACGAACTCGAGGGCGGGGTGACGGTGGCGGAGGCGGAGGACCTCGTCCTCGGTTATGTGCGCGAGTTCGTGCCGGAGCCGAGGAAAGCGCCGCTGGCCGGCAACTCGGTGTCGACCGACCGGGTCTTCCTCACGCGGGACATGCCGACGCTCGAGGAGCACCTGCACTACCGGATCGTCGACGTGTCGTCGGTGAAGGAGATGGTCCGGCGCTGGTATCCGCGCGTGTACTACAACGCGCCGGCGAAGCTCGGCAACCACCGGGCCCTCGGCGACATCACCGACAGCATCGACGAGCTTCGGTACTACCGGGAGACCGTCTTCGTGGGTCTACCCGGTCCGGATTCGGAAGCCGCGCAAGCGGCCGCAGTCCGCATCGCCGGCCCACCCGCACCGCCTGCGCCAGGAGCCGGCGACGGATCGGACGAGCCGCCTCGATGACTTACACTGTTGCCGCTTCGTCGGGCTCCATGATCGTCAGGATCGGTTCGGCTCTCGACGGGACATGGTGGGTGTAGCTCAGCTGGTAGAGCGCTGCGTTGTGGTCGCAGATGTCGTGGGTTCAAGTCCCGTCACTCACCCCGAGAGGGCCGGTGCCGACAGGCACCGGCCCTTCCGTTCACTTCGTCGCATTCGGCCCAGCACCGTTCGCAACCCGAGCCGTGCGACCGCCTCGGAAGGACGCAGACTGCGAGTCGCACTCCGGATCGCGCGTTGGCCGCCGGCAGAGCCCCGCTGTTATAGTCGTCGTCTGTTGTAAGGCAGATCTGCTGTCAGGCAGATCTGTTCGCACGCGCCATTAGCTCAATTGGCAGAGCAAGTGACTCTTAATCACTGGGTTCGGGGTTCGAGTCCCTGATGGCGTACCGCTCGTCCATGTCGACTGCCCACCTTGCCCGGTAGGCGTTGGGCGCCACCTCTTCGGGGGGTGACGGTCCGTGGGAGCGACCAATCCACATCTGGGGTAGCCCACATGTCACGGAGGATCTCGCGGGAACGCATCATCGACGCGGCAATCGCTGCAGCCGATACTGACGGACTCGCCGCGGTCACGATGCGCCGGCTCGCTGCCGACCTCCAGGTCGAGGCGATGTCGCTCTATCACTATCTGCGCAGCCGCGACGAACTTCTCGAAGCCATCATCGACCAGCTGCTCCAGCCACTGTGCGACGAGCCGACTGGGCGCCACGACTGGCAGGACTACCTGCGCTGGCTCGCCCGAGTGACACGAGGGATCGCGCGACGCCATCCCCGCCTGTTCCCGCTGGTCGCCACCAGCAACCCCGCGGCGCCGTGGGTGCGGCCCCCGCTCCGCAGCCTCGACGTGATCGAGGACTTCCTGTCCACGCTGCGCCGGCACGGGTTCAGCGCCGAGCAGACCGTGCTGGCCTACCGCTCGTTCACCAGCTTCCTCCTCGGCCAGTTGCTGCTGGAGATCGTGCCGCTCAGCGGCCCGCCCGCGATGGATCCGGACGAGCTGGAGAACGCAGCCACGATGTCGGACAAGTCGGTCCGGCCGCCGGACCTGTCGTCCTACCCGGCGCTGGCCGAGGTGGAGCACCAGCTGAGCACAGACAACTCCGAGGCCGACTTCAACGCCGCGCTGACCGACACCCTCGACCGCATCGCCCGCCTGGTCGACTCCGAGGGTCTGCGCCCGCCGGAGCCCGTGCCGGTCTGACCCTGCTCGTCACCGCTTGCGGACGAGGATGCGCAGGCCCACCAGCACACCCACCGCAACGACGGCACCGCCCGCCACCGTCGCGATCTTCTTGATGTGCAGGTTTTCGATCTCTTGGTTGACTCGAGCTCCGAGCGACCGCCCGAACCGGCGAACGACGTTTCGCGGGTTCACGGTGTCGACGAGCGTGTCGACGGTGACGGACAGCCGGTCCCGCGTCGCGGCGAGATCGGACTCGATCTGGGCCGGCGTGCGGTCATCGGGCGCGTAAGTGGGCGGCGTGCCGGGCGGATACTCGCTCACGTGCTGGCCTCTCCGTCTTTCTCAGGAACAACTAGCGACAGACCGGCCGACGTTCGCCGGCAGGCCCCGACCCTAATCCGATCTGGCCGGTCGTCCCACACCTCCCCGCGCAGGCACCCTCAGGAGCGGAAGTCGATCACGGTCTTCACGTCGTCGGCGGCCGGCCGGGTCAGTGCCTCGGTCCAGGACGCCAAGGGCAGCCGGCTGGTCAGCAGGCGGGCAAGCCAGTCCAGGTCGCAGCGGCCGAGCGCCTCGACGGCCTGCAGGTAGTGCCGCATCCCGGCGTTCACCGTGCCCACCACCGCCCCGTTGGAGCGGACCAGCGCATTGGTGATCGCACCGAGCGTCGGGCTCGCCGGCGACGGTCTTCCTGGGACGGCGCAGATTCCGACGAGCACCATCGCGCCCCCCTGTTGGAGCGTGGTCGATGCCCTCGCTGTCACTTCCGGGGCACCCGAGCACTCGAGCACGACGTCGAACAGCGGCGACCGGCTGGCCGTGAGGACGTCGGCCGACTCCGCCCCGCCGATCGCCTCGAGGTCGTGGACGTACTCCGCACCCAGGGCCCGGGTGAGGTCAGGCTTCAGTCCGGCGCTCATCAGGTCGAGCACCGTGACCCGGTAGCCGGCCTGCACACCGAGCGCTGCCGCGAGCAGACCTACCGGTCCGGCGCCGGTCACCAGGAGCCGCGACGTCTCGTGGTAGGCCCGGCCGGACACGTGCCGGGCGACTTCGAGCGCCTTGCACACCACCGACATCGGTTCCACGAGCACGCCGAGGTCGCCGAGCCGATCGGGCACCGGAACGAGGAAGCCGGCCTCGCTGCGCCAGCGCTCGCGCCCGAACCCCGCGGCACCACGGATCCCGTGCTCGACATAGCCGCCGTTGCGGCAGAAGTCCCACTCCCCGCGGGCACACGCCGGGCACGGCACCGGATCCGGCCGCCGGACCACACCTGCAACGAGTGCGCCGGGCTCGAAGCCGGAGCCCGCAGGCGCCGAGACGACCTCACCGACCACTTCGTGCCCAAGGACGACCACGTCCTCACCAGGCACCGGCGAGCCGACTCCGTACCGGATGATCTCCTGGTCGGTGCCGCACAGCCCGACGAGGTGGGTCGCCACGACGACCGGACCCTCGGTGGGGTCTGGGTCACCGACGTCGGTGACGCCCGCGAGCTCGGGTCGACCGGGTGTCACGGTCATAGCGCGCACCGAGGTCACGAGCGATGCCCTCGCGGCTGCCACATACCGGGTGTTGTACCAATCCGGGACGTGCCGACCACCACCGGGTGTCCGCTTCGGAGGTAGGCGCAAGGATGGGCGGATGACCGACATCCCGAACCGGCTCGCGCCCGGCGACGCCGCACCAGATTTCGCCCTGACCGACTCCACCGGCGCCCGCGTCAGCCTGTCCGACCTCCTGGCGTCCGGACGTTCGCTGATCCTCTACGTGTATCCGGCGGCGATGACGCCGGGCTGCACGACGCAGGCCTGCGACTTCCGCGACAGCCTCTCCGCCATCGAGGCCGACGGCTACTCCGTCGTCGGGCTGAGTAAGGACACGCCGGAGAAGCTGGCGAAGTTCGCCAGCGCGGAAGGGCTGTCGTTCCCCCTGCTGTCCGACCCCACACTCGAGACGCTCCGCGCCTACGGTGCCTACGGGGAGAAGCAGAACTACGGCAAGACGATGATGGGCGTCATCCGGTCGACGTTCGTCATCGCACCTGACGGCACCATCGCGCAGGCGCTGTACAACGTGAAGGCCAAGGGCCACGTCGCCAAGCTCCGCAAGGACCTCGCGGCCGCTCGCTGAACGGTCGAAACCGGTAGGGCCGGTGAGATTCGAACTCACACTGGCACGGACCTAAACCGTGTGCCTCTGCCATTGGGCTACGGCCCCGAAACCTCGCCAGCCTAGCGCCGGAACGGCTCAGGTGAGGCGACGCAGGTGCGGCACCATCGCCCGCAGGGCCTGCCCGCGGTGGGAGATCTCGTCCTTGCGGCCGGGCGGCAGTTCGCCGTTGGTGCGGTCCTCGCCGTCGGCAACGAAGAGCGGGTCGTAGCCGAATCCGCCGTCGCCCCTCGTGGTGCTGGAGATGCGGCCGGACATGCGACCACGCGTGACGATCTCGCGACTTCCCGACTCCGCCTGCCCGGGCGGGAGACAGAGGGCGACCGCTGCTTCGAATGCTGCGCCGCGCACGTGCTCGGGGTAGTCGGACAGCTGGTCGAGCAGCAACGAGTTGTTGGTGTCGTCGTCGCCGCCGCGACCGGACCACCGCTTGGACAGGACACCGGGCATGCCGTGCAGCGCGTCGACGCACAGACCCGAGTCGTCGGCGAGTGAGGGCACGCCGGTTGCGGCCAGTGCCGCCCTCGCCTTGAGCAGGGCGTTGCCCTCGAAGGTGAGCTCGGTCTCGGCCGGCTCGGGGTAGGCGGGGACGTCGGTGAGCCCGAGGACTTCGACGCCCTCGAGTCCCGGTTCGCCGGCCAGGATGCGGCGGAGTTCGGTGAGCTTGCTGGCGTTGCCCGTAGCGAGCAGGACCTGCACCGGCTAACGCCCCTTCTCGAGTGCCATCGTCTGGGCCAGCGTGAGCCCGGCGCAACCCTGCGCAGCCACATCGAGAAGCTCGTCGAGGCGACCGCGCTCGAAGGGCTCGCCCTCGGCCGTGCCCTGCACCTCGACGAATCTGCCGTCGCCGGTCATCACCACGTTGAGGTCGACCTCGGCCGCCGAGTCCTCCTCGTAACACAGGTCGAGCATCGCCACCCCGTCGACGACGCCGACGCTCACGGCGGCAACGGACCCGCGTAGCGGGTCACCCACCAGTGCCTTGTCGGCCCGCAAGCGTTCCACCGCGTCGGCCAGGGCAACGTAGGCGCCCGTGATGGCTGCGGTGCGCGTTCCGCCGTCGGCCTGCAACACGTCGCAGTCGAGGATGATCGTGTTCTCTCCCAGGGCCTTGAAGTCGATCGCGGCCCGGATGGAACGGCCGACGAGCCGCGAGATCTCGTGGGTACGACCGCCGATCCGGCCCTTGACCGACTCGCGGTCGGACCTGGTGTTGGTCGCCGCGGGAAGCATCGCGTACTCGGCGGTGACCCAGCCGAGGCCCGATCCCCGGCGCCAGCGCGGCACGTCGGTGGTCGCGGAGGCTGCGCACAGCACCTTGGTGTTGCCGAACTCGACGAGCACCGACCCGGCGGGATGCCTGAGCCAGTCTCGCGTGATCGTGACCGGGCGCAGTTCCTGGGCCCCTCGTCCGTCGATGCGTGTCACCGCGTACCTCCGTCGAGCTCGTCAGGACCGAGGGACACCCTAGACATCGCTTCGCCTGACTCTTCCCGGCCCGCGCGTTGGCGCAGTGCGTCGAACACCAGGACGCCGGCTGCGACGGCGACATTCACACTGTCCACGCCGCCGGACATGGGCAGCCTCACCAGCTCGTCCGCGGCATCGCGGAGAACGTCGGTGACTCCCGACTTCTCGCTGCCCACGACGAGCGCGGTGGCACCGGTGACGTCGGCACGGTCGTAACTGAGCTCGGCGGCCGGAGACGACACAATCACCCGCACCGCCTGATCTCGTGCCCAGACAAGGAACTCTCGCGTCGACACCACACTGAGTCGTAGAGAGAAGAGGGCACCTACCGACGCGCGCACCACCTCCGGATGGAACGGGTCCACCTGCGGGTCGCACACGATCAGCCCGCTCACGTCCGTGCCCGCACAGGTACGGGCGATCGTCCCCAGGTTGCCGGGTCTCTCCACTCCTTCGACGACCAGGAACAACGGCTGCCCCGGCGCCGTGAACGCGTCATCCTGGCGATCGAGACCCACGTCCGGCGTCTCGGCGATGCCCAGCACGCCGTCCGGAGTCTCCTGGCCGGCGAGCGAGGCGAAGGCCCGCTCTGTCAGCACACTGATACGTCCGCCACGGCTCTCGACGAGATTCGTGAGCCCCTGCTCGTTGCGGCCGGTCCAGAGCTCCGGACAGGTGAACAGGTCACGGATCGCGATGCCGCCCTCCACGGCGCGGGCGAGCTCGCGGTAGCCCTCGATCAGGAAGGCATGGTCGCTGGCGCGGTGCCGGGAACGCCGCAGTTTCCTTGCCTGCTTGAGCTTGTCGTTCGCAGGCGAACTGATGACGGTCCTGGCGGAGCCGGTGGCGTCGTCTCCCGCCATCACCGCAGCCAGGCGAACTGGTCGACCCGGTCGAGCACCGGCCCGAGGAAGCGGGCGCCGATCAACTGGAACTCCTCCGGGGCGCCGGTGGTGAGGAAGCGGTGGACGGGACGGGACGAGTCCGTGGCCAGGAGGTGGTGAGAGGTGAGCACGCGGTAGACGTCCTTGGCGCACTCCTCCGCCGACGAGACGAGCGTGACGCCCTCGCCAAGGACGTAGGACAACACGCCGGTGAGCAACGGGTAGTGGGTGCAGCCGAGGATCACCGTGTCGACCTCGGCCGCCAGCAGTGGGCGCAGGTACTCCTGCGCCAGCGACAGCAACTCGTCGCCCGAGGTGATCCCGCGCTCGACGAACTCGACGAACAGCGGGCAGGCCGACGTGATCACCTTCACCTCGGAAACCGCCATCGCGTCCTCGTAGGCTCGCGACGCGGCGGTGGCCGCCGTGCAGACCACGCCGATGCGCCCGTTCCTCGTGGCTGCCACTGCCCGCCGGGCCGCCGGCAGGATCACCTCGACCACCGGCACGGCATAGCGCTCTCTGGCGTCACGCAGCATCGCCGCGCTTGCCGAGTTGCACGCGATCACGAGAGCCTTCACGCCGAGCTCGACGAGGTGGTCGAGACATTCCAGCGCGTACTCGCGGATCTCGGCTATCGGCTTCGGCCCGTAGGGCTGCCGGGCGGTGTCACCGAGATAGACCACGCCCTCGTGCGGCAACTGGTCGAGGACGGCGCGCGCCACCGTGAGGCCGCCGAACCCCGAGTCGAAGATGCCGATGGGGTTCGTGGAGTCGTTGAGGCCAGGGGTCGCGTCAGGCATCGGTCGCCGGTCCGCCGGAAGTCGGCTCCTCGTCCAATGCGTCGACCAGGGTCTCCTGCAGCCAGCCGAGCCAGGCGTACACCTCGAAGGTCCAGCGGGTCGGGTCCTCGTCGGGCAACGACTCGAACCGGTCCTCCGGGTCGTCCTCGGAGACGTCGAGCCTGGTGCCGAGCGTCAGCCGGAGGTCGTTGAGTGTGCGCAGGAACAACAGCGCGTCGTCTTCGCCGAGGTCGAGCGTGATCCGGTCGGACTGGCTTGCGTCACCGAGATCGTCGATCACGGCCTGCGCGCCGTCGACCTTCGCCGTTCGCAGATCGGCCTCGGTGAAGCGCCGGAACTCCCCGGCCTGCTCCTCGTCGTCATAGGCAGGCGGGAGCAGTCGGTGCAGGACCGGGTCGCTCGGCGGCTCGGTCGAACCCATCCGGCCGATGAGCTGCGCCAGTTCGTCGTCCCCACCGGTCTCGCCGCGCTCCACCCGGTCGTCACTCAGCAACTCGACCAGCTGCCCCAGCAGGTTGGTGAGGACGACGGCCTCCTCACCGGCGAGCGAACAGGTGATGGTCCCCTCTTCCGTCCGGACGAAACGCGTGGCCACCGGCTCAGTCCCCCGACTTCTGGACGGTCGCCCAGAGGCCGAACCCGTGCATCGCGTTGGCGTCGGTCTCCATCTCCTCGCGGGTCCCGGACGACACCACCGCCTTGCCCAGCGTGTGCACGTCCATCATCAGCTTGTTCGCCTTCTCGCGTGGATAGCCGAAGTAGCTGCGGAACACATAGCTCACGTAGGACATCAGGTTGATGGGGTCGTTCCAGACGACCGTGACCCAGGGCAGGTCCGGGACGACGATCTCATCGGTCTCCTCGTCGGTCCTGGTGGCCTCGATCGGCTGCGAGGTCGCGGTGGGCATGGACACGGGCACGGGAGGCATCGTCCCACGCCCGGCTTGCCCACCGCCGCCTCCGGATCGGGCGCCTACGCTGCGCGTCCATGAGCTCTGCGGCCCGCGGGCCGGCCCTCCTGACCGATCAGTACGAGCTGACGATGGTCTCGGCTGCGCTCAGCACGGGGCACGCCGACCGCGAGTGCGTCTTCGAGATGTTCGGCCGCAGGCTGCCTGGGCGGCGGCGCTTCGGCGTGGTGGCGGGCACCGGCCGGCTGCTCGACGCACTCCGCGACTTCACCTTCGACGAGCAGGCATTGTCGTTCCTGCAGGCCGGCAGGATCGTGGACGACGCGGCCCTGGAGTGGCTGGCCGGATACCGCTTCACCGGCGACATCGACGGCTACCCGGAGGGTGAGTGCTACTTCCCGGGTTCACCGATCCTGGTGGTTCGGGGCACGTTCGCCGAGGCCGTGGTGCTGGAGACGCTGGCCCTGTCGATCCTCAACCACGACACGGCCATCGCCACCGCCGCCGCCCGGATGCGCATCGCGGCCGGCAGCCGACCGCTCGTCGAGATGGGTTCGCGGCGCACGCACGAGCAGGCCGCGGTCGCCGCCGCGCGGGCTGCCTACATCGCCGGATTCACCTCGACCTCCAACCTCGAAGCCGGCCGCCGCTACGGCATCCCCACCACTGGTACCGCCGCCCACTCGTTCACGCTGCTGCACAGCGACGAGCGCGCCGCCTTCGCGGCGCAGGTCGCGGCACTCGGCGTTGGCACCACCCTGCTGGTCGACACCTACGACGTTGCGGCGGCGGTCCGCACGGCGGTCGAGGTCGCCGGTCCCGGGCTGGGTGCGGTCCGGATCGACTCCGGCGACATCGGCGCGGTCGCGCGTGACGTGCGGGCGCAACTCGACGAGCTCGGAGCCCGAGACACCAAGATCCTGGTGTCGGGCGATCTCGACGAGTACGCCATCGCCGGTCTGGCCGCGGCGCCGGTCGACGCCTACGGGGTCGGCACCCAGGTGGTCACCGGGTCGGGAGCGCCCACTGCCGAGCTCGTCTACAAGCTGGTCGCCCGCGCAGACGGTCCGGGGTCCGGCCAGGTGCTGACCGGTGTCGCGAAGAACTCCGCGGGCAAGCCGACACACAAGGGCCGCAAGTGGGCGCTTCGCCGGCTGTCGGAGACCGGGGTGGCGGAGGCCGAGCTGCTCTCGACGCGGGCGGTTCCGGCCGGCGACACGAACGACCGCCCGCTCCTGGTGCCGATGGTGCGCGGCGGCGAAGTCGTGCACGAGCAGTCACTGCTGGATGCGCGCGATCGGCTGACAGCGGCGCTGGCCGAGCTGCCGGGAGTGTCGCTGTCGCTGTCGGCGGGTGATCCCGCGATCGACACGACCTACCTCGAGGAGGTCCCCACCTCCTGACTCGAAGGTGCGGCGGCTAGGTCACCCCTTGCCGATCTGCTTGCGGGCCACGTTCTTCAGGCGCCGCTTCTGGGTGGAGTCGAGCATCGCGTACCCGACCAAGGGAATGCCGACCACCGCGAGGAGGATCAGCAGAGCCACCCACGCTGGAAGCCACCATAGCAACAGTGCCGACACGGCGACGCCGCCGATCAGATACCCGGTCTGGCGTTGCACGTCATCCTCCGTCATGGTCCGGCCGGCCAGCGGCTGGCGAGCGGTTCCCGGTCACCGTACCGGCCGCGCACCATCGATAGGCTCGCGACGTGACGCGATCAGAAGATGCAGTCTCCCGCGGCCGGAGCGAGGTGCCGGAGGCGCAGGCCCTCGCCGGCGAGCGTTGGATCGAACTGGCCGGCGTGGTGAATCTGCGCGACGCCGGCGGGCTGGTGACATCCGACGGTCGTACGGTCGCGCACGGGCGCTTGCTCCGGTCGGCGAACCTGCAACGCGCGACACCCGCTGATATCAGTGTGCTGACGAACGACCTCGGGCTCACGGACGTGATCGACCTGCGGTCCGACTTCGAGCTCGATCGCGAGGGCCCGGGACCCCTCACGGAGGTTCCCAGCGTCCGGCAACACCACCTGTCCCTGCTGCCCGAGGACGTGCTCCCCGACGCACCGCCACGGAACCGCGATGGCGACGAACTGCTGCCGTGGCAGACCGATGCCATGAAGGAACGAGAGGCACAGGGTCAGGAATGGTCCTACCTGGGCTACCTGTCCGACCGGCCGGACAGCATCCTGCAGTCGATGCGCGTCATCGGCTCCGCCGAGCGGTGCCGTGCTCGTCCACTGTGCGGCCGGCAAGGACCGGACCGGGGTCGTCACGGCCCTCGCCCTGGAGGTGGCGGGCGTGCCGCGGGAGGCGATCATCGCCGACTACCTGCTGAGCAACGACCGGCTCGACCATGTGAACGACGCCCTGCTCTCCACGCCGACCTACGCCCATTCGCTGCGCGGTCGCGACCGAAGCACGCTGCTCGTGGTGGCTGACACCGTGCGGCGTGTCCTCGAGTCGCTGGATCCCGTCGGCGGTGCCGCCGGGTGGCTCTCTTCCGCCGGGCTGACCGATGACGAACTCCAAGCGGTCCGGGTGAAGCTGGGCGTTGCCTGACCGGTCGCGGGGATGGCCGGGTACGGACCCGCCGCACCGATGACTTCCAGCCCCGCTTAGCGTTGGTCAACCCGGAGCGCACCGGCCGACACCGTTCGACGGTCGCCGGGCAGTCGCTCACCTCAGTCACCAGGAGACCTCCCCATGGCCGAAGGCCGCCGATCCGCCCGCTCCCGTGCTGCCAAGAGGCCAGCCCGCAGGAAGTCCACGACCAGCAGAGCCGCCCGCCCGGCCGCCACCGGCGGCGCGATCCTGCCGACGTTCGGAGGCACCGCCGGCGTCAGCAGGTTGTCGACGGCGGTCACGCGCTCGGCGAGCGCGGAGAACTTCGATGCCAGCAAGGGCGGTGGCGCGCGCTCGAGCGAGGGCACCGGTGCCGAGTGCGCCCGCGAACTGGGGCTGGGATGGAAGGTCTCGCCGAGCATCCGCATCGACGGCGGCGCGACCGCAGTGCTGGCCGACATCGAGGGTTCCGGGGTGATCCAGCACATCTGGTGCACCACGCACCCGAACCACTGGCGGCACCTCGTGCTGCGGGTCTACTGGGAAGGTGACGACGAACCGGCGATCGAGTCGCCCATCGGGGACTTCTTCTGCTCTGGCTGGAACACCTTCGCCCAGGTGAGCGCCCTGCCGATCGCCGCGAACCCGCACGGCGGCCTCAACAGCTACTTCGAGATGCCCTTCCGCCAGAACGCGCGCGTGACGGTCGAGAACATCACCGGCGAGCCGATCACCTTGTACTACCAGGTGGACTTCACCCTCGGCGACGTGCCCGACGACGCCGCCTACCTGCACGCGCAGTTCCGTCGAAGCAATCCACTCCCCTACGCCACCACGCATGTCCTGCTGGACGGCGTCCGCGGAGCCGGCCACTTCGTCGGGACCTATCTCGGCTGGCAGGTCAACAACGACGGCTGGTGGGGCGAGGGCGAGGTCAAGTTCTACCTCGACGGCGACACCGACTTCCCCACGATCGCCGGCACCGGCACCGAGGACTACTTCGGCGGAGCCTGGAACTTCGACGTCACCGGCGAGGGTTACACGAACTTCACGACGCCCTACCTCGGGTTCCACCAGTTCCGTCGGCCCGACGGCGCCTACAAGGCCAACAGCCGCTTCGGCATGTACCGGTTCCACCTGGCCGACCCGGTGCGGTTCGCCGAGGACCTGCGGGTGGACATCCAGGCGCTGGGTTGGCGCAAGGGCGGCCGGTACCTGCCGCTGCAGGACGACATCAGCTCGGTGGCCTACTTCTACCTCGACGCGACGTCCACGACCCGGGCCGAACTGCCGGACGCCAACGGCCTCGAGGTGATCTGAGACGGTTCCCGAATGAACCAGCACACCCTCGGGCCGGATCCCGCTGACGGGTCCGGCCCGAGCCCGTTCACGGCGGCAGAGCTCGCCACCCTGAGAGGCTGCTGGCAGCTGGACCCTGACCGCGCGTTCACCAACCACGGTTCGTTCGGGGCCATGCCCGCGCCGGTCGTCGAACGCGTCAACGAGCTCACCCAGATGGTCGCCAGGAACCCGAACCGCTTCTATTCGGTCACTTCACGGGCGCTCATCGCCGACGCTGCCGAGCATGTCGCCGACTTCCTCAACGGCGACGAGCGTGGACTCGCGTTCGTGGTCAACGCCACTGCCGCGGCCTCGATCATCGCTGCCTCCGCGCGCTTCGAGCCGGGCGACGAGATCATCGTCACCAACCATGCCTACGGAGCCGTGCGCATGGGGGTGGAGAGATACGCAACCGATGTCGGGGCTGCGTGTATCCAGGTCGACCTGCCGCTCGACCCCGACACCGAACCCTCGTCGCCGCACTCGAGGCTGCTGTCACCGACCGCACGCGCATGCTGGTGATCGACCAGATCACCTCGCCGACGGCACGGCTGTTCGACGTGGCGGCAGTGGCGCAGCCGTTTGCCGCACGCGGCATCGACGTGGTGGTGGATGCTGCACACGCTCCGGGCACGCTGCCGGTCGACCTGCGAGCGCTCACCGACGCGGGCGTCACCCTGTGGTTCGGCAATCTGCACAAGTGGGTCTGCGCACCCCCGGGATGCGGTGTCCTGTACGCAGGACCGCGGCATCGGGGCGACGTGCGCTCACTCGTGGTCTCGTGGGACGAACACCTCGGCTACCCGGCCGCCGTCCGGATGCAGGGAACCGCGAATCTCACGTCCTTTCTGGCGGCGCCGACTGCCATCGACTTCCACCGTGGCCTCGGCTACGAGCGGGTCCGCGACCATGGCGTGCGGCTCGCCCGCGCCGGTGCGGAGCTGGTGGCGTGGACGTTGGGCGTCGAGCCGGTTGCCGGACCCGCACTGCCCATGCAGCTCGTGCCGCTCGGTTCCGTTAACCCGTGGGACGTGGGTGCGGCGGTGGAAGCGGCGGATTCGCCGGTGGAACTGGCGATCACGACGTTCGGTGATGCCAGCTTCGTGCGCGTGGCCGCCCACCTCTACAACGACATGGGCGACTACAAGGTCCTTGCCGATGCCCTGTCCGAAAGCCCTTGCCCAGGTCCTGCACGAATCTCAGCAGGCTGATGCGGTGAGCGGTCAGCCGGTGTGATCGAGCCGGGCAACCCCGATCCGGCTGTCGGCCATCCCGTAGAAGACGAACGTGGTGCCGTCGATCTCTGCGGTCGCTGTGGGGAAGACGACGTTGGGCACGATGCCGTCGCGTTCGTCCTCCGTAGCCGGCGTGAGGAGTGGTTCGGCCGTACGCGAGAGAACGCGCGACGGATCGTCGGCGTCGAGCAACATCGCGCCAGCGCTGTAGAACACGCCTTGCTGTTGATCCACACCCGGGGCGAGCACACCCTGCACTCCGTGGTGGACCAGCAGCCAGCCTTCATCGACCCTGAGCGGCGGCGGGCCGGCTCCGATCTTCAGCGCCTCGAACTCGTACTGGCTCATCGCCACCACCCGATGCCCGGCCACGCTCGTCAGTGCCCTGATATCGGCCTGGACAGCGGCCGCGGGCACGTAGGAGATCCAGATGCCCGGCCGGTCGTCGGTCACACCTTCGGGTGGGTGCGTGCCCTCCCCCGGCCGGATCCAGTCGAAGTCCCACGTCGGGCGGTGGAGCATCGCGTAGCAGTCGACGCCTCCGGGCCCCGGCACGATCCGGTCGAAGAACACCACGTCCTTGTTGGTGAACAGGTTCAGGTCGCAGCCCAGGTCGTCGTCGTACTGGAAGAGGATCGGGCCCAGCCGCTGCCACGTGCGCAGGTCTTCCGACACCGCGAGCGCCGGCCGCGGTCCGAGCGGTCCGAAGGCGACATAGCTCATGACGAACAGGCCGAGGTCCGCCAGGTGGGTGACCCGAGGATCCTCTACTCCGGCACTGGTCGAGCCACGCTCGAATGCTCGATCGGGCGCCAGGACCACACCTTGCCGCTCCACTCCTGTCGGTACACCGTCCCGGATCTCGACCCGGCCGATCCCCACCCGGCTGATGTTGCCGGCAGCGACGAGGCGCGGCAGCAGGTAGAGCACGCCATCCGGCGCGATCCCGCAGGCCGGGTTGAGCACGCCCTCGGCCTCGAGCGGATTCCCGTCCTGCGGGGTCATCAGCACACCGACGCGGGTCAGGGAGTAGGGCACACGTTCTGCGGAGGTGCTCACAGCCGGCAAGCCTGGCACACGGCCGCGGTCAGCTGCTCGCGCTCGCGTACTGGCGCAGGGCGACCCGCCAGTGGCCGAAGGTGAGCACGCCGGCGAGCACGACGCCGACACAGGCCACCGGCAGCCACCAACCGACGGCCGGATCCGGTCAGGGCCTGCACCGGCACGGTGCCCAACAAGCCCGCCGGTATCACCGTGGCGAACACGATTCGAGCCGCGCGCGGGAAGTAGGTCAGCGGGTACTGCCCTGCCTCACGCAGCATCGACGCGACGTCGGACACCGGTCCCGAGCCCGACATCCAGAACGCCAGGTAGGAGAGGTTGACCCAGAACAGCGAGAACGCGACCACCCCCACGAGCAGCCAGGCCAGGCCGGCCAGCACACCCACGACGGTGACGGAGGCATCGGAAACCACCAGGCCGGCAACCAGCAGCACCAGCCCCGTCAAGACGCCGGACAGCTCCGCCGGCCGGATCCAGCGCAGGGCGGTGTAGAGCGGAGCGCTGACGGGCCGGATCAGCACGAGGTCGAGTTCCCCTTCACGGATGTAGGGATCCATCCGCTGCAGGTTGGGTGCCACGAAGCAGTCGATCAGCGAGGCGCCGATCCCGTAGGCGCCCACCACTGCGACCGCCAGCGCCGGGGACCAGCCCGCCCGCGTCCCCACCGAAGCCGACCAGCACCAGCACGGGGATCAGCGACAGTCCGAGGTCGAGAACCGAGGTCACCATCGTGGTGATGGCCTGCGCCCGGAACTGGAGGTCCCTTGCCACTGCCTGGACGAAGGCCTGTCGCCAGAGGCGAAGGTGGCGAACCACTACGCGAGCTCATGCGCCCGCCGCCTGGTAGCCACGCAGCCCGACGCGCCAGATCACTGCTGCGCCGCCCGCAAAGACGGCGAGCCAACCTGCCTGCCACGCGAACCCGGTGGCAACCGATTCGCGGGTGGTACCCAACAGCACCTCGAGGGGAAACGAGAGCATGAACCGGAAGGGTTGAACGGCCAGAAAGCCTTGCAGCACTTCGGGCAGCAGCACCAGCGGAACGATGCCGCCGGACAGGACCCTCGCGGCCAGCGCACGGGCCCGGTCGAACCCGAACACGTCCTCGAACCAGAAGGCCAGGCTGCCGACCATGATGTCGAAGCTGAACGTGATGCCCGCGGCCATGGCGATCGACACGACGAATCCCAGCCAGCGCAGCGGATTCGTCGGAAGACCGAGTTGCCCGCGGACCAGGATGGCCAGGATCACCACCATCGGCACCATCAGCAGCAGCTTCACCAGCTTCTCGGCAACGTTGTTGGCCATGCCGTTGAGGTGCGTCGAACACGGCCGCACCAACCATGACGCCAGGTCACCCAGCCGGATGCTCTGCGCGAGGAACCCTGCCGTCCAGCTCGATGTCAGCATGCTGACGAGACTGACGAGCACGAAGTAGGTGACGAGGTAGTCAGGCCCGACCGGAAGCTGAGCGCCAAGGGACAGGGCGCCCTGCCACACCAGGAGGGAGATCACCGGGACCACCAGGTTCCCCAACTGGAGCATCAGCAACCAGCCGCGGTACATCATCGTGGTCGACACGTCGCGAGCGACGAGAGCGCCGAACACGCGCACCTGGCGCGGGATCACGACGCTCATCGGTTCCCACCACCTCCGAAGACCTCCGCCATCACCTGGTCCAGGTCGGCGTCGGTCACTTCGAGATCGGTCACCGGTCCCCACGTGGTGACCGCCGCCAGTACCTCCGCCAGGTGTGCCCGGTCGACCTCCAGCTCGACAAGACGCGGTTCGGCCGTGTGCAGCAGGTGCGCGCCGGCAGGCAGCGGATCCGGAGGTGCCACCGGATCGGCGTAGCTGACCCGGATCTGCTTGGCAGGCCGGACCGAACGTGTCAGCTCACTGAGATCACCGTCGAATCGCTTGTTGCCGTGGTCGATCACGACGACACGCCGGCAGAGAGCTTCGACATCGTCCATGTCGTGACTGGTCAGCAGCACCGTCGTGCCCAGGTCCCGGTTCACGCGGGCGAAGAACTCACGCACGTTGGCCTTGGCCACCACGTCGAGCCCGATCGTCGGTTCGTCGGCGAACAACAGCCTTGGCCGGTGGAGCAGAGCGAGCATCAGCTCGCACCGCATCCGCTGGCCGAGGGACAGCTTGCGAACCGGCACCTTGAGGATGTCGCCGACATCGAGGAGTTCGGAGAGCTCGTCGACGGACGAGTCGAAGTCGGCACGCGACAGGTCGTACATCTGCCGGTGCACCAGGAGGGAGTCGTAGCAGGGGACGTCCCACCACAGCATCGTCTTCTGCCCGAAGACCACCGAGATACTGCGGAGGAAGCCGAACGACCTGTCGGACGGATTCTGGCCGAGTACTTCCAGCTTGCCGGCCGTGGGGCGGAGCAGGCCGCAGAGCATCTTGATCGTGGTGGTCTTGCCCGCTCCGTTGGGACCGAGCAGACCGACGATCTGGCCTTCGGGTATCTCCAGGTCGAGGGCTGCGACGGCCGTCCGCGACAGCTGGCGGCGCCGGACAAGGCCCTTGAGCGCACCGCCGATGCCGGGATGTTGCTCGTGGTAGGTGTAGGTCTTGGTGAGGTCGGAACAGCTCACGGCTGACCGCGGGCTCGGGGAATTGCTTGATGACACGTGCGATTGGGGCATGCTGACCGTTCGTCTCCGTCGAGCCACGGGACCAGTTCCTTGACGGAACGGGGGCTCGAGACAGTGGGACATGGACCGGGGTCCGCCGGTCGGCGCACGCGCAGCGAAGAGGTCAGGCAAGTCACGGGTCGCCGTGGTTGCCTCTTGCGGAGCGGGACCTTAGCGGTCCCGACTATCTCGGAGGATCAGCCGCCTCGCCCGCGTGTGCACGTGCCGAGGCTAGCAGCCGAGCTCGGGACACTCGGCCGGATTACGCCGGGACCTGGTCCGGCGCCTTCATGCTCGCCTCGCCCGGCAGCCGGGTCGCCACCGCCACGCCGACGACACCCAGCGCCGCCATCACACCGGCGATCGGCAGGAAGGTCCCCACCGCGCCCGTGCGCACGTGCAGATAGGCGAACAGCACGCCCGCGATCCCGACCATCGTGACCTGGCCGAGGGTGTCGCACATCGCCGCAGCCGCCGAGTCCTGACCAGCGGAGCCTGCCTCGGTATTGGCGAACAACAGCACGGCCAGGCTCGCCATCGACAGACCCATGCCGAGACCGGCGATCGCCCAGGCAACCGCGGCCACGGCCGGCGGAATGCTGTCGAACACCACGAGGTACACCATGCAGATCGCCAGCGTGATGAAGCAGGCACCGGCGAACACCAGGCGCTCCCGCCCGAACCGGATGTGCCCGTGGCCCTGGATCCACGAACCGGCCGTCCACCCGATGGCGCCGGCCGTGAGGGTCAGCCCAGCCAGCGTCGGCGACAGACCACGAACGTCCACGAGGACCAGCGGGACGAAAACCTCGGCCCCGAAGAAGCACCCGGCGAGCACCCCGCGCTGGGCGACGATGGCAGGAATGCCGGTTCGGGCGGTCAGCGTGCCCGGAGGCAGCAGCCTGCGGACGCCGGGGACGATCAGCACGACGGCGACCGCAGCCAACGGGATGCTCCACCAGGTCAGCACCTGACCGGCGTACTGCAGCGACGCGACGCCGATCGCGACTGCCGCAGCCGGGAGTGCCCGGTTGGGACGTGGCCGGCCGTCTACGGGCTCGAGGCTCAGGTGCCTGATGCGAGGCAGCACGAAGGCCATCGGCAACGGCACGAACACGAGCAGGCCGAAGAAGAGCCACCGCCAGGACAGGTGCTCGGCCACCGCCCCGGCAACGAACGGCCCGACCAGCGCGGGCATCAGCCAGGCCGTGCTCTGGTAGGAGAACGCACGCGGTCGCAGGTCGGCAGGAATGCCACGCCCGATCACGACGAACAGCGAGACGAACATCGCCCCGCCGCCCAGACCTTGCAGAAAGCGGCCGAGCACGAAGACCAACATGCTGCCCGATGAGCCGGCGACGAGCAGCCCAGCGGCGAAGACGATGCAACCGGCGACGAGCGGCGGCGTCGGCCCGTGTCGATCGCACAGTTCACCGGCGACGACCGTCGCGAACAGCTGGCCGACGATCACCGCGGAGAATCCCCAGGCATAGAACGCCAGGGCTGAGAGTTCCGAGGCGATCACGGGCATCGCCGTCGCCACCGCGATCATCTCGAAGGCGACCAGCACCACCAGGGTGAGGACACCGGTCATCAGCCCTCGGTACGGCGGAGTCCACAGTCGGCGGGATGCTCCGACCGCCTCGCCAGCGTCCGTGCTCATTGATGCTCCTGCGAGCGGAGCGTCAGTCGTCGTTTCCGCCGTCGGAACCCTCGGCGAGGCCTTCCCAGATGTCCTTGCACTCCGGGCAGACGGGAAACTTCTGTGGGTCCCGGGTGGGCACCCAGACCTTTCCGCAGAGGGCGACGACCGGCGTGCCCTCGATGAAGGCCGCCGTGAGTTTGTCCTTGGCCACATAGTGAGAGAACTTCTCGTGGTCGCCCTCCTCGGTGCGGAGGGTGTCGTCACGCTCGAGTGTCTGAACGCCCGGGCTGAGGCGGGGATCGGCTGCCGGCTCGGCCGACGGGCTTGGCTGGGTCGTCACGCCGGCCAGTCTAGGCACCGCCGACGGGACGCCGCTGGCCGCAGCCTCGGAGATCAGTTGAGCGTCGGGTCGGCGGGGTAGCTCGCGAGCAGGGAGACGTGGCCGCCCTGACGTTCGAGCACCTCCGCCCACAACGAGTCGCTGCCCAACCGGGTCAGGTCGTCGGGCTCGGAGTCCGCGACGATCCAGCCGCCCTCGTCGATCTCGCTCTCGAGTTGCCCGGCGCCCCACCCGGCATAGCCGGCGAAGATCCGCAGGCCGTCGAACGCGCCCTTGAGCAGCTCCACCGGAGTGTCGAGGTCGATGAGCCCGGTGGTCGGAGCACCGCCGAACATCGTCCGGAAGCCGACCGGCAGGTCCGCACCCGCCACCTGCATCACGCCGAGGGCTGAGTTGGTTCCGACCGGGCCGCCGTGGAACACCACGTCGGGCGGCGAGGCCTGTCCACCCCAGGCGGGCAGCACATCGGCGACGGCGATGTCGGTGGGCCTGTTCAGGACCACGCCCAGCGCTCCGTCCTCGTCGTGGTCGAGCAGGAGGACGACGGCCCGGGCGAAGTTGGGGTCGGCCATTGCCGGGGCAGCCACCAGGAGTCGGCCTCGATGATGAGGTTGCGTCGGCATGTGCCCATTCTGGCCCACCGCACCCTCACGGGTTCGGCATCACGCCACGGGTCGTTGCCGCGGGTCGGCGCTCGCCAAACATGCACGCCTCCCGCCCATCACCGGCCGAACGGGACCAAACCGGACGTGCCGCCGGCGGCTGTGCATGTTTCGCGACCGGACTGTCACGCCGCCGGGACCCTTGACGACCTCTCCCGCCGGGACCGCCAGAGAAGGAACCCACCGATCCCCAGCGCGCCGCCGACCAGGTCGGCCACGACATCGGCCCAGTCACCGTCGCGATTCAGCCCGGTGACCGTGGCCTGCACGACCTCGCTCACGACAGCCTGTCCGGCGATCAGCACCGCGAGCGGCACCAGCGGCACCCGTGCCTTGCAGCCGGTGACGGCGATCAGCGCGAAGCTGGCGGCGTGCACCACCTTGTCGAGGAAGGGCAACTCCGACGGTGGACCGACCGCCACCGGGAGGTAGACCATCGCTGCGTTCGCGACCAGGGCGACCGCGAACGCGAGTCGCCATCCGACCCGGCTCATCCGTGCGTGGCGGTCCGCTGCTGCCGCGACGCCTCGCGCACCGCCGCCGCCACGGCGGAGGCGACCCTGGTGTGGACGTCGGGATGGAAGACACTCGGGACGATGTAGCTGGCGTTCAGCTCGTCGGCGTGCACCGATGACGCGATCGCATGGGCAGCGGCGAGCAGCAGTCGCTGGGTGACCTGCCTGCTCTGCGCGTCGAGCAGCCCCCGGAACACGCCTGGGAAGGCGAGCACGTTGTTGATCTGGTTGGGATAGTCGCTTCGCCCGGTCGCCACCACGGCGGCCGTCTCGTCGGCGATGGTCGGGTCGACCTCGGGATCGGGATTGGCCAGGGCGAAGACGACCGAGTCCGGCGCCATCGAGGCGATGTCGTGGCCGTCGAGGAGGTTGGGCGCCGACACCCCGATGAACACGTCCGCGCCGATGATGGCGTCCTTGAGCGTGCCGGTCATCTGGGTGGCATTGGTGTTCGCGGCCACCCAGCGCAGCGAGTCGTTCAGGTTCGGGCGGCCGGCGTGGACGATGCCGTCGATGTCGCAGACGACAACGTCGACCGCGCCGGCGGCCTTCAGCAGCCGCAGGATCGCCGTGCCGGCCGCACCAGCACCGCTCATCACGATCCGCACCCGCGACAGCTGCTTGCGCACCAGCCGCAGCGCGTTGAGCAGGGCGGCGAGCACGACGATCGCGGTGCCGTGCTGGTCGTCGTGGAAGACCGGGATGTCGAGGACCTCCCGCAGCCGGGCCTCGACCTCGAAGCAGCGCGGCGCGGAGATGTCCTCGAGGTTGATGCCGGCGAATCCCGGGGCGATGGCCTTGACCGTCGCGACGATCTCGTCCACGTCCTGGGTGTCCAGGCACAGCGGCCAGGCGTCGATCTCCCCGAACCGCTTGAACAGCGCGGCCTTGCCCTCCATCACCGGGAGGGCGGCCTGCGGGCCGATGTTGCCCAGCCCGAGCACGGCCGACCCGTCGGTGACGACCGCCACCGAGTTGCGCTTGATGGTGAGCCGCCGCGCGTCCTCGGGGTTGGCCGCGATCGCCAGGCAGACCCGCGCGACACCAGGGGTGTAGATCAGCGACAGGTCGTCGCGGTTGCGGATCGGATGCTTGCTCATCATGGCGATCTTGCCGCCGAGATGCATGAGGAACGTGCGGTCGGAGACCCGGCCGATGACCACGCCCGGGACCTTGCGCATGGTCTCGACCAGCTCTTCGGCATGCGTGGTGTCGCGCGCCGCGCACGTCACGTCGATACGGACCCGGTCGTGACCCGAGGCCGAGACGTCCAGCGCGGTGACGTGGCCACCGGCCTCCTCCACCGCTGCCGTCAGCACGCTGGTGGCGTTGCGGGCGGGGACCTCCAGCCGCACGGTGATCGAGTACGAGACGCTCGGCAGTGCAGGCATGACCACTCCTAACCGACCGGGCTGTCGGTCAGGCGTCGCGCTTCCTGAACAGGAGCCAGCCGGGAACGTAGATCGCGAGAATCCACGCGAAGAACACCAGACCGCCTTCGACTCGCGACAGCTGGTCGGGCATTGGACTGCCGCCTTCAGCCGCCGCGGCCGCTCCCTGCGCGTCGATATCGGCGATCAGCGTGAGCCGCCGGCCCGCGGCGAACGGCAGGTAGTTGAGCAGCTCGTTGTTGTCCTGGAGCGCCGGGATGAAGAACAGCAGGCTGAGGACGCTCTCGATGATCAGCGGCCAGACGAAGATGGCAGCCATCGTGAGCGGCAGCGACCTCGTGAGCAGGCACAGGGACATCGACAGCAGTGCCATCAGCACCACCTGGACCACGAACCCGACCAGGACGGGAGTCATCTCGCTGGTCAGCTTGATCACGTTCCCACTGGCGATCGACATCGCCGCCCAGCCGAGTGCTATCCCGGCCACCGCCAACAGGATCGCCGTGACCACCAGTACCAGCGTCTTGGCTGCCACCAGGATCGAGCGGCGCGGAACAGACGCGAGCGTGCTGGTGATCGTCTTGCGGAAGTACTCGTGGCCGAACGTGAACGCGCCGATGATCGCCGAGAAGATGCCCATCAGCGGTAGCGGGGCGTAGCCCGAGCCACCCGTGAGCGCTCCGAGGATGATCGACTGCGCGTCGACCGTGCTCTGGTCGGCGATCTCGTTGCGGGCGAAGTAGCCCACGAGGACCGCGACGGCGATCTCGACGAACAGGGCGACCGCGATCATCCACCAGGTGGAGCGCAACGTGCGCATCCGGACGATCTCGAACTTCAGTGCGTCGATCATCGGGCCTGTCCCCCGTCGGTCGGCTGGCCACTTGTGGGAGCGGGCGGTGGCGGCGCTTGCGGTGGGCCACCCGGTGGCGGTTGATCGAGGACCGGCTCGCCGAGCGGCGGACCCACGGGCAGCATGCCGCCGATGAACTCCTCGGCGCCGCTTGTCGCGATCGTGAACGCCTCTTCCAGCGACGGTCGGTGCAACCGCAGTTCGTGCACCGGGATCCCGGCTGCGAAGGCCGCGTCGCCTACGACGGACAGGTCGGCGTTGGGCACCTGGATCGTTCCGTCGGGCTGGACCTGGAACTCCATGCCTTTGGCGCTCAGCACTCCGGCGAGCGCCTCACCGGCCGGCGTGCGCACGATCACGTAGGTCTGCCCGACTCCGGCGATGAACTGCTGCATCGGGCCCTGGTCGATCATCCGGCCGAGGCCGATCACCACCAGGGAGTCGGCCATCACCGCCATCTCGTTGAGCAGATGGCTCGAGACGAACACGCTGCGGCCCTGGCCGGCGAAACTCTTGAGCAGGTCACGCAGCCAGCGGATGCCCTGCGGGTCAAGGCCGTTGGCCGGCTCGTCGAGGAGCAGAACTCCCGGATCGCCGAGCAGCGCGGCGGCCAGTCCCAGGCGCTGCGCCATGCCGAGGGAGAACTTCCCAGGCTTCTTGTCGGCGACGTCGCTCAGGCCGACGATGCCGAGGACCTCGTCGACGCGCGTCTTGCCGATCCCGTTGGCGGCAGCCAGCATCCGCAGGTGGTTCCGAGCGGTCCTGGTGGGATGCACCGCCTTGGCGTCGAGCACGGCACCGACGTGCCGGAGCGGGTGCTTCAGGTCGCGGTACCGCACGCCGTCGTAGTGCGTCGAGCCGAGGCCGTGGTCGAGGTCGAGCATCAACCGCATCGTCGTGGACTTGCCGGCTCCGTTCGGCCCCAGGAACCCGGTCACGACACCGGGCTCGACGGTGAAGGTGAGATCGTCGACGGCCTTCTTGGTGCCGTACACCTTCGTGAGTCCGGACGCCTCGATCGAGGTCATTGGATCCTCCCCCTGCTTCCCGCGGCACGCATCCGGTTCGTCCGCTCGCTGCCCTCCGGTCGATGGGCGCCTGCGCGGCACACTATCCGGTGGCACCCTCGCGACGTCGGAGGTTGTGGGGAGGCCGTGCGTCACCAGCGCATGTCTGGAATCGGCCAGCGGCGTTGATAACGATTCGCCGTCGTTGCTTGTAAGCGGGTCCGATCCGGTGTTGCGTCTGCGCTGGAGCGATGTCGTGCCGAGGTGGTCGTTCTCGCACGTGCTGCGTCGTCCCTTTCTTCCTGCCCCCATGCGCGCAGACGGACAAGCGGCCGTACGGCGCTTCACAGAAGGCGAGTCTCATGGCCGAGAGCCGAGACGTCGAAAAATGGCAACTCCCGGCGCGATTTCCTTCGGCTGGCGGGTGTCAGCTCTGCGGGGCTGACGCTCGCCGCGTGCGGAACTCCGCCGGCTCCCGGAACTGGCGACGCACCATCGGCGACGGCATCGCCGACCAAGGGCGCACCCGCCAAGCCGGCACCGACCCCGAGCGGGCGAGCCGTGCCTCGCGGCAAGCCCAAGCAGGTACCGAGAGAGCAGTCGCTGGTGATCTCCTTCGGTGACGGCAGCGACGTGGGCATCGGGAACCCGATGATGGCGGGCTTCAACCACCAGCGCGGCATGGCGTGCATGCTCGAGGCGCTGTACTACTACGGCGCGTTCAGCGGCGAGACAACTCCCTGGCTCGCCGACGGAGACCCGGTCTACAGCAGCGACAACAAGACGATGACGATCACGACGCGCGACGGCGCGAAGTGGAGCGACGGCGAGGCGTTCGACGCCGAGGACGTCGCCTTCACGCTCAACATGCTGCGTAGCCCCAAGAACGCCGCGATGCCGTATGCGGCAGACATGAAGAAGTGGGTGAAGAACGCCACGGCCGACGGCCGCGAGCTCACGGTGACGTTCCTGAAGCCGGCACCACGATTCGCCTTCGACTTCCTGACGTTCAAGAACGACCTTGGGATCTTCCTCATCCCAGAACACATCTTCAAGGACATCGCCAAGCCGGCCGAGTTCCCCTTCTACGACCCCGCCAAGGGCTGGCCCGTGTCCACCGGCCCGTACCAACTCGTCGACTGGACCGTGCAGCAGCGGCTGATGGACCGCCGCGACGACTGGTGGGCAAGCGCCAGCGGGTTCGCGCCGGCCCCCGGCCCGACCCGGGTGGTCGTGGTGCCGTGGGCCGACGCCAACACCGGTGCCCAGCAGCTGATCACCAACGAGCTCGACTCGTCGCTCGACCTACGGCCGCCGGTGATCAAGCAGGTCGTCGCGGAGAATGAGGCGATCCAGACCTGGACCGGCCGGGACGCGCCGTACGGCTACACCGACTGGTGGCCGCAGATGCTCTGGTTCAACAACCAGACGGGGCCCTTCACCGATCTCGACATGCGCAAGGCGATCAACCACTGCATCGACCGCCAGCAGCTGGTCGACATCGGCTACGAGGGCGCGGGGGCGATCAACACCCTGCCGTTCCCGGACTTCCCCCCGCTGCACAAGTACTTCGACGCACTTGCCGATCTCGTGGCCAAGTACCCGATGAACGCCTACGACCTGGGTGCTGCCGAGCAGATCATGACCGGCAAGGGCTACGCGAAGAACAACAAGGGGTTGTGGGCCAAGGACGGCAAGGTCCTCGACGCCACGATCTACGGCATGCCCGACCTGTCGACCGACTACGGCCCGATCCTCGCCGAGCAGCTGCGCAAGGGCGGATTCAGCGCGTCGCACCAGGCACCGGCCGACACCTGGACCCGGATGGCCGACGGATCGGCAAAGATGTTCCTGGTCGGGAATGCGGGTGCGATCAAGGATCCCTACCCGACGCTCGCCAACATGATCACCGAACTCGTGCCCAAGCAGGGTGTCGCCGGAAACACCAACGCACGTTGGTCGAACAGGGCATTCGACCGGATCATCGAGAAGATGGCCCAGCTCCCAGTCGACGATCCCGAGGAGCTGCCGCTGTTCGTGCAGGCCATGGAGATCTATCTCAAGGAGATGCCCTACCTTCCGCTCGTGCAGTGGCTGCACCGCGTGCCGTTGAACACGAAGTACTTCACCGGGTGGCCGACCGCACAAGACCCCTGGCTGCCTGCCGCCTTCTGGTTCAAGACCTTCGCGCTCGAACTGACGCGGCTGAAGCCGGTCTCCGGCTGACCTGACGCCGGCCCGGGTGCCCGACGGCACCCGGGCCCGTGTCGTCGCTCGAGCTACCGCGTCCCGGAGGTGACATGTCCGTCCGCTATCTGATCCGCCGCCTGCTCCTGCTGGTGTCGGTGCTGTTCACCGCGGCAACGATCAACTTCCTCATTCCCCGGCTGTCACCTCGAGACCCGATCAAGGAGCGACTCGAGCAAGCGGCAATGCAGGGCGGTCGCCAGCAGACCGGCCTGCAGGAGATGGCCGATGCCTACACCACGCAGTTCGGCCTCGACGAACCGCTCTGGAAGCAGTGGGCCTTGGCGATGGGCAAGGTGATCAAATGGGACTACGGATACTCGATCTCGCAGTTCCCGCGTACGGTCAACGACGTCATCGGTGACGCGCTGCCCTACACGATCCTGCTGGGAATGGCGGCGATCTCCATCTCCTTCGTGGTGGGGACGCTCCTCGGAGCTGCGCTTGGGTGGCCGCGATCGCCCGGTGCCCTGCGGTTCTTCGTCCCGTTGACGATGCTCACATCGACTGTGCCCGCTTTCGTACTCGGGTTCCTGCTCATCTATGTGTTCGCCTACCGGCTGCAGGTGCTGCCTCTCGCCGGCGCCTACTCGCGCGATGTCACGCCGGGCTGGAACCTGCCGTTCATCCTGGACGTTCTCGAGCATGCGATCTTACCCGCGACCGCGCTGATCCTCTTCCAGCTAGGCGGTCAGGCACTGCAGATGCGAGGGCTGATGGTGATGATCACCGGTGAGGACTACATCACCTTCGCCGACGCGAAAGGGCTCCGGCCATTTCGGATCTTCAGCCGATACGCCATGCGAAACGCGCTTCTGCCGCAGATCACCGGCCTGGTCATGTCTCTCGGACTGTTCATCTTCTCCACGATCACCGTCGAAACGCTGTTCGTCTATCCGGGATTAGGAAACCTGATCAACTCCTCGATTCAGGTCCTCGACTACAACCTGCTCTACGGGATCACGATGATCCTGGTGATGGCGGTCTGTATCGCGACGCTGATCGTCGACCTGCTGTACCCAGTCCTCGATCCGCGCATCCGCTACGAGGAGAGGTGACCTGATGGCCACGCTGACTCCCGCCGACACCGCCAAGGTGCTGGCGCCACGACCGCCCAGGACCGGACGGATGGCGGGGTTCGGACGGTATCTGAGCCGCAATCCCCTGCTGGGCATCGGCTTGATCATCATGTTCGCGCTCGTGATGTTCTCCACCGTCGGTCTGCTGTTCATCGACCGGGCGAACGATCCGTATCCGCTGGCGGGCCCGGCGAGCAAGCCGCCGTCGGAGGAGTACCCGTTCGGCACCGACGCGCAGGGCCGCGACCTGTTCGCCGTGATGGTCGTCGGCACCCAGTTGAGCCTGCGGATCGGGCTGATGGCCGGGGCCATCGGCCTGTTCATCGGGATCATCCTCGGCCTGGTGTCGGCCTTCTACGGCGGCTGGCTCGACAACGTGATCCGCTGGGTCGTCGACGTGATGTTCACGATCCCGAGCTTCCTGGTGATGGTGATCATCGCCTCGATGCTGAAGTCGTTCATCACGATCGAGTCGATGGCCCTCATCCTGGCGGCGTTCGCCTGGCCGGCCCCGACCCGGCTGATCCGCTCGCAAGTGCTCTCGCTCCGAGAACAGCAGTTCGTGTCGATGGCGCGACTCTCCGGGATGAAGAGTCCGGAGATCATCATCCGGGAACTGCTGCCCAACCTCATGCCGATGCTGCTGTCCGGCTTCGTCGGTGCCCTGATCGGCGCCATCTACGGTGCGCTCGGCCTGGAGTTGCTCGGTCTCGGTTCGCAGCGCGAACCCACGCTGGGCATGACGTTCTACTGGATGCAGCGCTTCTCGGCGCTGCTGCGCAACCTGTGGTGGTGGTGGGGGATACCCATCGCGATCATCATCTTGTTGGTCCTCGCCTTGTTCTTCATCTCCTTCGGCATGGACGAGTGGGCCAACCCACGATCGCGGAGCACGCAATGAGCACCACCGTGACCGTCGACCGGGTTCCGGCCAGGCCGGTCGGGCAGGAGCCGGTGCTGTCGGTGCGCGACCTGCGGGTCGAGTACTACACCGACTCCGGCGTCGTCCAGGCAGTGAACGGCATCAACTTCGACCTGATGCCAGGACAGAAGCTCGGCCTGGTGGGGGAATCCGGATCGGGCAAGTCCACGATGGCGCTCGCCCTCATGCGGATGATCAAGCCACCGGGCCGCATTTCCGGCGGACAACTGCTCTTGCAGGGCAAGGACCTGGTGCAGCAGAGCGAGAAGCAGATGCGCCGCCTCCGGTCGTCCGAGATCAGCATGATTCCGCAGGGGGCGATGAACTCCCTGAATCCGGTGATGCGCATCGAGCGGCAGATCGTCGACACGATCGAGGACCACAGCGACGTCAGGATCGGCAAGCGGGAACTGCTCGACCGCGCCCACGCTGCCCTGGAGTCGGTCGGGCTGCGCCGGTCCGTCGGGCGCATGTACCCGCACGAGTTGTCGGGCGGCATGAAACAGCGAGCCTGCATCGCGATCGCCGTGGCGATGGAGCCCACGCTGATGATCGCGGACGAGCCCACCTCGGCCCTCGACGTCGTGGTGCAGCGACAGGTGATGGACACGCTGCTACAGCTCCAGGAGGACCTGGGAGTCGCGGTCATCCTGATCGGACACGACATGGGGCTGATGGCACAGAGCGTCGATCGGCTGGCCGTCATGTACGCCGGGAAGTTCGCCGAACTCGCGCGGACCAAGGAGATGTTCGCGGCTCCACAGCACCCCTACACCCAGCTGCTCATCGACAGCCTGCCCAAGCTCGAGGAACGGGGCACGTTCAACGGCATCCCGGGGCTGCCGCCATCCTTGAAGGACCTGCCAGAGGGCTGCCTGTTCCATCCGCGGTGCCCGCACGCGATGGACATATGCGTGGTCGAGGATCCCGAATACCTGGAAGTGTCCCCCGAGCACTACGCGGCCTGCCACCTGCTGACGGAGAAGTCATGACTGCGCCGCTGATCCGGTTCGACAACGTCACGAAGATCTACGGCAAGGTGGACTCCGAGAACCACACGGTCGCGCTCGACCAGGTGTCGTTGACGATTGACAGCGACAACCCGCAGATCATCGCGATCGTGGGCGAGAGCGGCAGCGGCAAGACCACGCTGTCCTCGCTGCTCCTCGGCTTCATCCGGCCGACCACCGGAACGGTGCTCTACCAGGGCACGTCGCTGCGCGAGGTCCGCGGGAAGGACATGCAGACGTTCCGGCGTGAGGTCCAGGCGGTGTTCCAGGACCCGTTCGCCGTGTTCAACCCGTTCTACAAGGTCGACCACGTCCTGCAGATCCCGATCAGCAAGTTCAACCTGGCTTCCGGAAGCGCCCGCAGGCACGAGTTGATGGAGCGCGCGTTGGAGGCGGTCGGCCTGCGCCCGGACGAGACCCTTGGGCGCTATCCGCACCAACTGTCCGGCGGACAGCGGCAGCGCATCATCGTGGCGCGGGCGCTCATGCTGCAACCCAAGCTGATCATCGCCGACGAGCCCGTCTCGATGGTGGATGCCTCGCTCCGCGCCACGATCCTGGAGAGCCTCCGCAGGGTGAACCGGGCGATCCGGGTGCCGATCGTCTACATCACGCACGACCTCGGGACGGCCTACCACCTGGCCGACCACATCGTGGTGATGTACCGCGGCCGGATCGTCGAGGCCGGCGACGCCGAGACCGTGATCACCGACCCTCAGCATCCCTACACGCGACTCCTGATCGACTCGATCCCCTGGCCGGACCCGAATCGTGCCTGGGGCCAGTCGCACGAACGCGCGGAGGAGGACGCGGTCTTCGTCGACGTCCCTCGGGGTCACCCGGGGTGCCGGTTCGCCGACCGTTGCGTGCGCGTCATGCCTCAGTGCGTGACCACACCGCCACCGATGCTGATGGTGGGCTCCCAGCACGCGGCTGCCTGCCTCCTGCATGAAGGCAACGACGAACTGCCGAACCAGGACGTCAGCCCGCTGATCGCACTCTCGGACACACTCAGAGCCGAACGATCAGCCTGAGCTGTCAGTTCGCGTCGAGGCGCACCTCGCGGCCCGCACGTGCGGAGGCGTAACAGGCGTCGATGATCTGGGCGCGACGCAGGCCGTCCAGACCGGTGTGCGCCGACCAGTTGCCGCCGCGAACCACCTCGACGAAGTCGGCGACCACCCCACGGTGACCGAGTGACTTCGGGGTCGTGGGCGACAGCACCGCCGGACGCCCGCCCACGTCGGTGAAGATCCGCAACGTGTCCTGGTCGGCGTACTGCTTGACCCAGATGTCGGCTCCGCCGTCGACGCCCATCAGTTCGATCTCGATGTCTTCCTTGCGGTGCTGGTTCGCTGCCCACGCCGCTTCGAGCAGCAGCGTCGACCCGTTCTCGAAGCGCAGGAAGGCGGTCGCGAGGTCCTCGACGTCGAACGGCAGGTCGCTGCCGAACCGCCTCGAGTTGTAGCCGCCGATGCCGCGATGACCGAGTTCTGAGTAGGTGTTGGCAGTGACGGAGATGACCTTCGGCTCCCCCATCAGGTACAGGGCGAGATCGAGCACGTGCACGCCGAGGTCGATCAGCGGTCCACCGCCGGCGAGTTCCTTGCTCGCGAACCACGAGCCGATACCGGGGATCCCGCGTCGCCGGATCCACGATGCCTTGGCGTGGTAGATCTTTCCGAGCTGACCCTCGTCGATGTAGCCCTTGAGGACGCGCACGTCGCCCCGCCGGCGGAAGTTGAAGGCCACTTCAAGGACCCGCCCTGCCTCCACGGCCGCCTGCACCATCTCGGCCGCGCTGCCCGCTTCGACCGACAACGGCTTCTCGCACAGCACGTGCTTGCCCGCTCGTAGCGCAGCGATCGTGATGGGGGCATGCAGCGAGTTCGGCGTCGCCACCGAGACCACGTCGACGTCCGGGTCGGCGACGAGGTCCTGCCAGTCGGAGTATGTGCGCTCGGCACCGTAGGTGGTGGCCAGATCGGCGAGCCGTTCCGTCTCCTTGCCCGCCAGCGCGAACACCTCGACGCCGGCCGCCTCCTGGTAGCCGCGCATGTGCGCCCGGCCGGCTCCGAGCCCGATGACGCCGGCGCGGAGGGTTCGGTTCTGTACGTCGACCGGGAGTGCGGTTCCGACTGGAACGGTCATCGTCTCCGGGGTCATGCGTCCGCGGGCAGGTCGGGCTCGACCGCGACCTCACGGCCCTGGAGCGCCGACGCGTAGCAGGCGTCGAGGACGCGGGTGCGGTGCAGTCCGTAGACACCGCTGTGCGCGGACCAGTTGCCACCACGCACGATCTCGACGAACTCCGCGATCACCTGCGCGTGTCGTCCGGACGGGGGCAGGTTGGGAACCGTGATCGCCGGCTGTCCCTCGACGTCGCCGAACAGAGTCAGCGTGGAGTCGGCGTTGTAGTTGCGGGAGAAGATCTGGGCACCGCCGTCGGTGCCCATCAACTCCACCTCGACGTCCTCGACCGCCTTGCTGTAGCCGGCCCACGAGGCCTCCAGGATCAGCGTTCCGCCGCCCTCGAGTCGCAGGAACGCGGAAGCCAGATCCTCAACCTCGTAAGCGGATCCGGCACCGGTCTTCACTCCGCCGTAGGCACTACCGCCGACGCCCTTCGTGCCGAGCTCGTTGTAGGTGGCCGCGCTTGCGGAGAGGACACGGGGCTCGCCCATGAGGAACAACGCGATGTCGAGCACGTGCGCACCCAGGTCGATCAGCGGTCCACCACCGGCCGCGGCCTTGTTGGTGAACCACGAACCGATACCCGGGATGCCCTTACGGCGCAGCCAGCTGGACTTGGCGTGGTAGATGCGCCCGAGTGCCCCGCTCTCCACGTACTGGTGCAGAAGCTGCACGTCGCCCCGCCGGCGGTGGTTGAAGGCGATCTCCAGTACCCGGTTCGCCTTCTGCGCTGCCTGGACCATCGTGGCCGCTTCGTCACCGGTGGTGGCGAGTGGCTTCTCGCACAGGACGTGCTTGCCGCTCTCCAGGGCAGCCACCGCGATGGGCGCGTGCAGGAAGTTGGGGGTGCCGATGCTCACGACGTCGAGGTCGTCGCGGGCGACGAGATCCTCCCAGTCCTCGTACAGGTTCGGAACGCCGCGCGTGGTCCCGAGCTCGTGCAGGCGGGGAACCTCCTTACCCGCGAGCGCGACCACCTCGACGTTCGGGACCTTCTGGTAGGAGTCCAGGTGCGTCGTTCCGGCGAAGCCGAGCCCGATCACGCCGACCTTGAGCACCTGGTCTGCGGAGGAGATGGTCATGTCTGTGCACAGTCCTTTTTCACGAGAGGAGACGGCTTTCGTCAGGAGTTGAGGTGGGGTCACACGAGCGTTGACCGGATTGCCGACCGCTTCGGCACAGGCGCCGTCCGATCGGTGACCGTCGGCCACGCTAGCACCGTCGGGAGACGGTGGTCCGGGCGGGACTGGCGCATGAGCCGCGGTGGGCGCAAGGTTGCGGCCATGGGCACCGACGTCGACCGCACCGAGTTCTCCCGTGCCGATCGGCAGCGGTTCCGGGCCAAGGTTCGCGACTGCCTCGACACGTTCGCCCGGATGCTGGCGGAGTCGCGATTCGACCTGAGCTCCCAGGCAGGACTGGAGATCGAGCTCAACCTGGTGGACGACTCCGGGCGCCCCGCGATGGCCAATACGGAGGTCCTGGCCGCGATCGGTGATCCTGCGTTCCAGACCGAGCTGGGTCAGTTCAACATCGAGGTCAACGTCGCGCATCGCGGATTCACCGGCTCGGTCCTCTCCGGCCTCGAGACCGATGTCCGGGCGGCGCTCAACGCTGCCGAGGCGAGGGCGAATGCCGCCGGCGCGCGGATCATCATGATCGGCATCCTGCCGACGCTGGCGAACGAGGACTTCGCCGGCGACTGGCTTTCGCCGAACCCCCGCTATGCGCTGCTGAACCAGCAGATCCTGGCTCAGCGCGGTGAGGACGTGGTCCTCGACATCGACGGCCCCAACGATCGGCTGCACGCCACGTGGGACACGATCGCGCCGGAGAGTGCCTGCACCAGCGTGCAGTTCCACCTCCAGGTGGCACCCGCCGACTTCCCGCGCTACTGGAACGCGAGCCAGGCGATCGCCGGTATCCAGGTCGCGCTCGCGGCGAACTCCCCGTTCCTGTTCGGCCGGCAGCTGTGGGCGGAGACCCGGATCGCGCTGTTCGAGCAGGCCACCGACACCCGCTCCGACGAGCTCGTGGCACAGGGCGTTCGTCCCCGGGTGTGGTTCGGTGACCGATGGATCACCTCGATCTTCGACCTGTTCGAGGAGAACTCCCGCTACTTCGCACCGCTTCTGCCTGTTCTCGACGACGAACAGCCGGCGGAGGTGCTGCAGTCCGGCGGTGTCCCGCTGTTGCGCGAGCTCCGCATGCACAACGGCACCGTCTACCGCTGGAACCGGCCGGTCTACGACGTCGCGGACGGGCGCCCACACCTGCGGGTCGAGAACCGGGTTCTCCCAGCCGGGCCGACGGTCCTGGACATCGTGGCCAACGGCGCCTTCTACCTCGGCCTGGTGCGCGCTCTCGCCGAGGCCGACCGCCCGGTCTGGACCCGGATGTCGTTCGGCGCGGCCCGGGACAATCTCGCGGCCGGCGCTCGTGACGGTCTCGACGCCATGGTGTTCTGGCCGGACTCAGGCGAGGTCGGTGTCAGCGAGCTGACACTGCGTCGGCTGATCCCCATGGCCAGGGAGGGCCTGCAGGCACAGGGACTCGATCAGGCCGACATCGACCGGTTCCTCGGCGTGATCGAGGAACGGTGCCGGACGATGTGCAACGGCGCCACCTGGCAGATCGCCACTGTGAAGGCGTTCGAGGCCAACGGGCTGAGTCGGACCGAAGCCCTGCACGAGATGACGTTGCTCTACGCCCAGCACATGCACCGCAACGAGCCCGCACACACCTGGCCGATCGGCAGCTGAAGGCCGGCCAGGCAGGCGGCGTCCTACCAGTTGGCCAGCGGGCTCCGCAGCAGGTCGCTGAGGATCGCCGCGAGCACCCTCGTGCGCGGCGCGAGTTCGGCCAGGAGGAGGTGCTCCTCGTCGGCGTGGGCACCCCCACCGACCGGACCGAGGCCATCGAGCGTCGGCGTGCCCGCGCCGGCGGTGAAGTTGCCGTCGCTCCCGCCGCCGACCGAACACCGGCCGGGGGGCATCATGCCGAGAGCCTGGGCGACGTTGACAGCACGCTGATACACCTGGTCTGCGAGCGCACTCTCCATCGGTGGCCGGTTGATCCCGCCTTCCACCTCGACGACGGCCCCCGGCAACACGGGCGTCAGGGCGTGCATGCCCGCCGACACGCGTTCCATCTCGTCGACGGTCCAGGCCCGGCAGTCGATTCGAAGGTCCGCCCGCGCCGGAACGGTGTTCACGGTCGTCCCTGAGCTCGCCAGTGTGGGCACCACGCTCGTGCCGGCCTTCCAGTCGGAGAGGGCGGTGACGGCCAGCACCTGATGGGCGAGCTCCACGGTGGCGTTCACCCCGTTGAGCGGCTCGACTCCTGCGTGTGCTGCCCGGCCGGACACGGCGACGTGGAACATCCCGACCCCCTTGCGGGCGGTCTTCCACTCCCCCTTTGGTCCGGCAGCCTCCATGACCAGCGCGGCGTCGGCGTGGGTGGCCGCGTCGATGATCAGGTGGCGCGAGCTGACCGAGCCCACCTCCTCGTCACTCGTGCACAGCAGGGTGAGGCCGGCAAGAGCATCCGGTCCGCCTGCGGCCTTGACCTGCGTGATCGCCCGAACGGTCATCGCCAGTCCGGCCTTCATGTCGTAGCAGCCTGGTCCGCGCAGCAACGGACCGTCGACGCGGAAGGGCATGGTGGCGAGTGTGCCGAGCGGCCAGACCGTGTCGAAGTGGCAGAGCATCAGGACCCGGCCGCCGCCCGAGTGCGACGGCCAGCGCCAGCGCAGGTGCGGCCTGCCGTCGACAGTCAGCACGTCGGGCTTTCGACCGAGGACCGCCGAGGCCCAGTCGGTCACCGTCGACGCGCACGCTCCGATCGCGGTCAGGTCGGCCGACGGCGACTCGGCCTCGACCAGGCGCCTCGTGTCGTCGACGAGCAGTGCGGTCAGCTCGGCGTCGTTGTCGGCCGTCTGCCACAGCGGGACACCGGGACTCACCGGCAGGCCGCACTGATGCGGGCGACGAGGTCGTCGACCGCTTCCTCAGGACCGACCGTTCGGGCGACCCGAGCGGCTGTTCCCGGACCGTTCGGTTCGCTGGTGACGGTGCTGCCCGGCCGGTCACCGCTGAGGTCGACCGTGACCTGCCAGTCGGCGAAGGTGAACAGGTCGGGATGGAGAATCGCCAGCCCAGCCAGAGGATCATGCGGAACGTTGCCGCGCTTGCCGGTGTAGGTCCACCAGGTCTCCAGCTGGGCACGCAGTTCCGGCCCGAGGGCACCGATGGTCCCGAACGACGACACCTGGTCCGCCGACAGCCAGGTCTTCGTGGTGACGTCGAGGCCGACCACGGTGATCGGTGCGCCGGAGGAGAACACCACCGCCGCTGCCTCCGGGTCGCAGGCGATGTTGTGCTCGGCGGGCGGCGCCGCAGCGCCAGGTTCGACGAAGGAACCACCCATCAGCACCAGCGACGCCACGTTGTGGGCGAAATCGGGATCCGCCTCGACGGCCGCGGCGAGGTTGGTGAGTGGTCCGACCGCGAGCACGGATACCGCCCCCGGCGCCGCGGCGGCCTGACCGGTCAGGAACTCGACCGCGGCCCGCCCATCCGGCGCGCCGGAGTAACCGCCGGTGTCCACGGCTTCGAGACGCTCGGCCTCGTGGCCGGCCCAGAAGACGTCCCGCCCGGTGCGGGTCGCGCCCGTTCCCGCGAACACCGGCAGGTCCGGCCGGCCCGCCAGCCGAGCGAGGCGGGTGGCCAACCGGGCCCGCGTCTCGCGTGTCGCCGTAGACGCAGGTGACGCCGACGAGGTCGGCCTCGGGGCTGCCGAGGAGCATGGCCAGGGCCAGAGCGTCGTCGACATCGGTGCCGATGTCGGTGTCGAGGATGATCTGGGGCCGCACGGTCACGGCGCCCAGCCAACCAGAGGTGACTAGAACCCGCGGTACAGGTACGGCAGGACGGGCGGGAACAGCGTGGTCGCGGCTTCGGCAGTGGTCCCCGGAAAGGTGCCCAGGCCTCGACTGGCCAGCTCGGTCGGGTCCTGACCGCAGTACACGAGAGCCGACAGCGCCCGAACGCTGAGCCGCGCCACGTCGCCCGTCGGGTCGGTGACTTCGCTGACCACCAGCGCGCCACTGCGACCGTCGAGGTGGTACGTGCCCGACAGGTTGCCCGGGAAGTCGTTGTCGCCGACGACATCGACGGTGAGCTCGGCGGGACCCGCGACCAGTCCGGCGAGGGCGGTGAGGTCGAGGACGCGCGCCATCGGGGCGTTGTGGCCGGGCACGGAGGTGAGGCTCATGTCGTCGTGGTCCACGTCGGTGAACCAGGTCTCGACCACCTCACCCGGTGGCAGTTCGAACTCGAAGCCTGCGTACTGGTCGACGTGCCCAGCCAGCCACTTGAGCATGGCCAGCCGGCTCACCGGGTCGGCGACGAGCATCCGGTCGCCCTTCACGACGTCGGAGAAGCCGGTGGTGCGAAACCGCCAGAACCCGGTGGGCTCGCCGTCGCGACGGCACAGCGCGACGAATCGGTCGTCGCTCTCCTTGATGCCCTCGTCCACCCAGCTCAGCGTGTCCTTGATGAACCCGTGGCGACCCTCGAGCCACTGCTGCTCGACCGCCATCGAGGCGGCGTGGATGTCGTCCTCACCGCTGCGGCCGAGCTCGACCTTGACCGGGAGGTCGAGGCTGAGCAGCTCGGCCATTCCGGCGGTGTTCAGCTTGATCCGCCTGGCCTTGGGCAGGCCGACGTACCCGAACTTCGCGTAGAAGGACGGCCGGAACGGGTAGAGCGCCGCCACCGCGTAGCCGGCCTCCACTCCGCGGCGGTGCTGCTCGACCATCAGCGTGCGCACGTGCCCGCCGCGCCGATAGCCGGGGTGGGTGGCCACACCGGCGATGCCGAGACACTTGACCACAGCCCCACGGACGTTCTGCACGAACGGCCAGGCGCTGGTCGCGGCAATCGGCGTATCACCGTCGAATGCGACGAGAGTGGTCGTTCCGCTCCGCTTCTCCGGGTCCTCGACCGGGGCGTCCGGCGCCGGATGAGGCAAGGGCCCGGCCGCGAATGCGTAAGCCTGGAGAAGATGTGCAGTGGTCTTGAGCTCTGCTCCGGATACTTCCCGCACGGTCACCATGGCGGCAGCCTAGAGGGCGGTCGGGGGTTTCGAGTAAGTCCGTAAGCATGGTCGGGATCGGCCGAAGGTCATACCTGGTCGCGCTGGGAGATCCAGGCCGAGTGCAGCCGGGCGTAGATCCCGCCGAGGGCCACCAGGTCGTCGTGCCGGCCGCGCTCCACCAGATTCCCGGCGTCGAACACCAGCACCTGGTCGGCGTTCTCGGCAGTGGACAGGCGGTGCGCGATCGTGACCGTCGTCCGCCCACGGGTGATCCCCTCGATCACCCGCTGCAGGGCAACGTCGGCTGCCGGGTCGACCGCCGAGGTCGCCTCGTCGAGCACGAGCAGCTCGGGATCGGCCACGTACGCGCGTCCGAGCGCCAGCAGCTGCCGCTCACCGGCCGACAGGTATTCGCCTCGCTGACCGACCGGCGACTCCAGGCCGTGCGGCAGCGACGACACCCACGAGTCGAGCCGCAGTTCGCGCAGTGCTGACCACAAGTCGGCATCGGTGGCATCCGGACGCCCGTACCGGAGATTGGTGCCGATGTCGGCGTCGAAGAGGAAACCGTCCTGCGGGACGATCACCACCCTGTTCCGCAGAGAGTCGAACGGCACCCGCCGCAGGTCGACCCCGCCCACTTTGATCGTGCCTGAGTCGGGATCCATCAATCTGGTCAGGAGTTTCGCGAAGGTCGTCTTGCCTGAGCCGGTCTCGCCGACGATCGCGACGTGCGACCCGGCCGGGACCTCGACGGAGATCCCGTGCAGCACCTCCGGTCCTTCGGGGTAGGTGAAGCGCAGCTGGTCGACCCGGACGTCGAGATGACCGGGCGGCAGCGCTTCGACGTCCTCGGGCGACAGCCGCGCGGGGTCGGCGATGTCGGCCGGCGTGTCGAGCACACCCAGGACGCGCCCCCAGCCCGCCAGCGCGTTCTGTGCCTCGTTGAGAATCTCGATCCCGAGGCGCATCGGCATGGTGAACAGCGTGATCAGGAACGTGAAGGCCAGCAGCTCGCCCAGCGTCATCTGCTCCTGGCTGACCCCGAGCCACAGCCCGCAGATGATCACCAGCGTGAGCGTGAAGCCGTCCATGAACTCCGACAGCGAGAAGCTCACCGACTGGGGCTTCAGCACCTTGATCTGCGCCTTGCGGACGTCCTGGATGCGCTCGTCCACCTGCGCCTGGCTGCGCTCGGTGACTCCGTAGGCCCGGACGGTTGCTGCACCGACGAGCGACTCCGACACCGCGCCCAGCATCGCGCCGACCGCCAGCCGGACCTTGGAGTAAGCCGCGCGGATGCGCAACTGGACCTGGCGCATGACCAGCATGGAGGGAACGAAGCACACCCACACGACCAGCGTGAGTTGCCAGGAGTAGACGGCCATCACCACGCTGGCGATGAGCAGTTGGGCGGTGGCCACGAGCAGCATCACGCCACCGAAGGAGATGAACTGGGAGATCGTGTCGACGTCCGAGGTGACTCGCGAGACCAGTGACCCGCGGCGCTCAGTTCCCTGTGTGAGCAGGGAAAGGTCGTGAACGTGCCGGAACGCACGTGTCCGCAGCGATGCCAGGCCGGACTCGCTCGCCCGGAACAGCCGCCGGTTCATCAATATCTGGCACAACGTGGTGAAGGCGATCAGCCCGAAGGCGGCTGCCACCGCCTTGGCCACGAAGCCGAGGTCGGGCGTCGGCTGCTCGATGATCCCGCGGTCCATCACCTGCTGGATCGTGACCGGGATGACGACGCGGCCGATCGTCGCCAGCATTGCCAGCGTGAGCGTCAGCCACAGCCCGTCGAATACCTCCGGGCTCAGCCGGAGCCCACGACGCACGGTGTTGAACCCGCCCTCGATCGGTGCGGCCGTGGTCAGGCTGGCCGACGAGCGCCGGCCGGAGGTGTCGGGTGTCGTGGTGGTCATCGCCGCTCACCCGTCTTGGCCTCGAGCAGCTTGTGGGCGATCGTGGCCTCGTCGTAGGCATTCACCAGCGAGGCATACTCCGGAACGGTCTCGGCGAGCTCGGCATGAGTGCCGGCGCCGGCCACCCGGCCGCGGTGCACGAACACCACCTGGTCTGCAAGCGCGATGGTGGCCTTGCGGTAGGCGACCACGAGGATCGCGCAGTCCAGCTCGGCCGACCGAAGGCCGTCGAGGATGGCCGCCTCGACGCTGGGGTCGACGGCCGACGTCGCGTCGTCGATCACCAGCAATCGTGGTCGCCGGACGATCGCCCGGGCCAGTGCGATCCGCTGCCGCTGGCCGCCGGACAACGTTCCGCCGCGCTCCCCCAGCACGGTGTCCAGCTCGTGCGGCAGGGCGCGGACGAACGTGTCGGCCTGCGCAACTCCGAGTGCGTCCCAGACCTGGTCGTCGTCGAAGTCGGCACCCATCGTGACGTTGTTGCGGACGGTGTCGTCGAAGAGAAACGCCTGCTGCAGCACGAGAGCGACCTGATCGGTGATCGCCGCTGCGCGCAGATCCCGAACGTCCAGGGCCTCGAGCCGCACCGATCCTGCGGTCACGTCCATCAGCCTGCTGACAAGGTTCGTGACGGTCGACTTGCCCGATCCGGTCGCGCCGACGAGAGCGACCACCCGGTTGTCCGGTCCACGTGTCGCGACTTCGAGGTTCACGCCTTCGAGGACGAGCGGCCGGGTCTCGTCGCGGCCGTCGTCGTAGCCGAATCCCACATCGCGGAGCTCCAGGGGTACCTGCCCGCCCGCCGAGAGTGTCTCGTCACCGAAGGTCATGTCGGGCTCCGCCTGCAGCACGCTGCGCACCCGGCCCCAGCCGACGACCAGGCGGGGCAGGTCGCCGAGCACCCAGCCGATCGACCGCAGCGGCAGCGCCATCAGCGTGAACAGGTACGCCACCGCCACCAGCGTGCCCACGTCGATGTCACCCGACCCGATCCGAATCGCACCTACGGACAGCACCGCGAGCACACCCAGGTTGGGCAGCGACTCCATCAACGGGTCGAACCAGCCACGGATGTAGCCGGCCCGGATCATCTTGTCTCTCAGACGAAACGCCGCGTCGTTGAAACGGTCTGCTTCGTGCCCCTCGCGACCGAGTGTCTTGATGACCGCGGCCCCGTCGAACGATTCGTGCGCCACCTCCGAGACGTCTGCCCGAAGGCCCTGGGCCGAGCGGATCAGTGGTGAGGCGAAGCGCTGGTAGAGAACGTTGACCGCCAGGACTGCCGGGATCAGCACGATGGCCACGAGTCCGAGCCACACGTCCGCGATCAGGATCGTGACCACGGCGTAGATCAGCATCGCAACGGTGCCGAGCGCGAACGGGAACGGCGCCATGACGAACCACATCGCCTCGACGTCGGCGTTGATGTTGCTCATCAGCTGGCCGGTGGAGTGGCGCCGGAGCCACGACAACGGCAGGTCGTTGTACTGGCGGGCGAGGCGGTGCCGGAAGCTGGCGTAGAGCCTGAACTGGGTCAGCGACGCGAACACCCGGCGGCCCGCGACCGTGAGGGCACGCGCGATGGTGACCGCCACGATCAGGCTGACGCAGGAGATGAGCACTCCGCGATCGATCTGGCCGGACTGGAACGAGGGCTCGATCAACGTGGTGGTCACGTACCCGAGCACGCTCGCCGACGTGACCTGCAGAATCGCGAACGCGACACCGCATACCACCGAGGCGAGAAAGACGCCCTTGTGTTCCCAGGCGCCACGGAACAGGACGGCCAGTCCGATCCTCACGACATTGGCATCGACGACGGTCAACGAGTCCCCGGATGGGGAGGCTGCCTCGCTGGGTTTCGGCAAAGCCTTTGGCACGGAGCGGACTCCGGTTCTGGTCGAATGCGGTCAGGGCCCGCGGACTCCAGGTGCGAAACGGAGGGGCGGTCGGATCAGGCTATCCGGTCCTTCGCTCGCCTACGGGGGCTTCCCGCGTCACCGACGCACGGCCGTGGGCAACGGTGAACCCGGGTTCGTGGACAATCGGCCAGGGCCGGAACGTCGGAGAGGACACCTCATGGGGCAGGCAGGCAGCGGCGTACGGATCGAGCACGACTCGATGGGTGACATCGAGGTGCCGGCCGATGCGCTGTGGCGAGCGCAGACGCAGCGGGCGATCGAGAACTTCCCGATCTCCGGTGTTCCGCTCGAGCGAGGACTGATCTCGGCCCTGGCCTCCATCAAGGGGTGCTCGGCAGTCGTCCGGGCCGAGCGGGGCCTGCTGGACGCCGACAAGGCGACGGCTGTGCACGCCGCCGCGACCGAGATCGCGCGCGGCGACCACGACGATGCCTTCCCGCTGGACGTGTTCCAGACCGGCTCGGGAACGTCGTCGAACATGAACGCGAACGAGGTGATCGCCACCCTCGCGCAGCGCCGTCTCGGGGCGCCCGTCCATCCGAACGACGACGTGAACGACCCGTTCTCGTCCAACGACCAGTTCCCCGCCGCCATCCACATCGCGGCGCTCGCCTCGGTGCAGCGCGATCTCATTCCGGCCCTCGACCAGCTCGCGTCGTCGCTCGGAGCAAAGGCGGCGGAGTTCAGCGAGGTGGTGAAGTCCGGGCGCACCCACCTGATGGACGCCACTCCGGTGACTCTCGGGCAGGAGTTCGGCGGCTACGCCGCCCAGGTGTTCTACGGCATCGACCGGCTCGATGGCGTACTCCCACGCGTCGGCGAGCTGCCGCTGGGAGGCACGGCCGTCGGCACCGGCATCAATGCGCCTGCGGGCTTGGCAGGCGAGGTCATCCGCCGGCTGGCCGACGACCTTCAGTTGCCGTTGTCGGAGGCGCCCAACCACTTCGAGGCGCAGAGCGCGCGTGACTCGCTCGTGGAGTTGTCGGGGGTCCTTCGCACGATCGCCGTCGGCCTCACCAAGATCGCGAACGACATCCGCTGGATGGGCTCCGGGCCGACCGCCGGGCTGGCGGAGATCCGGCTGCCCGACCTGCAGCCGGGCTCGTCGATCATGCCGGGAAAGGTCAACCCGGTCCTGTGCGAGGCCGTCCTGCAGGTGTGCGCGCAGGTGGTGGGAAATGACACGGCGGTGGCGTGGGGCGGTGCAGCGGGCACGTTCGAGCTCAACGTGATGCTCCCGGTCATCGCCCGCAACCTGCTCGAGTCCATCCGCTTACTGGCAAGCGTTTCCCGCCTGTTCGCGGAGCGCTGCATCGACGGCATCACGGCCGACGAGGAGCGCACCCGCGCGTTCGCCGAGTCGAGTCCGTCGATCGTCACCCCGCTCAACCACTACGTCGGCTACGACGAGGCGGCCAAGATCGCCAAGCAGGCACTCGCCGAGCACAAGACCATCCGCGAAGTGGTGATCGAGCGTGGCCATGTCGCGTCGGGTGCGATCACCGAGGCCGACCTCGACCGCGTCCTCGACGTGCTCGCGATGACCCGTCCGCCGGAGTGATCCAGCTGCCGGAGCAGCGTCTTGTCAGTGGTAGGCGTGTGTCACCGCATGGCCTCGTCCACGGGCGATCAGCGCGCGATTGACCGGGACCGTCACGACGAAGGCGACCGCCAGTGACACAGCGAGCGTGGCCCAGAACAACGCGCTGGTGACTCCAGAGTCCATCGCGCCGGGGACCGCCAGGATCACTGCGTTGTCGACGAGTTCCATGACGGCGATCGAGACCGTGTCCGCGGCCAGAGCCACGCCCAGCGCCCGCCGGAACGACAGTCCCGACCGGAGCACCGACCACATCGTGAAGGCGTAGCCGAAGACGAAGGCGAGCGCGATCGCCAGCAGCACGGTCGCAAGGTTGTGCCAGCCCAACGCCGTACCGATCACGACGCCGAGGACCTCGCCGATCGCGCAGCCGGCCAGGCAGTGCCACGTGGCGTCGATGGCCTGGCGGGTGAGGGAGCGCTCCCGTGCGTGGCCGCTGTGTTCGTGATCCACGGTCGAGACCATACCCCCAGGGGTAATCCGGGCCGAATGTTCGGCCGGAAACATGCAGTCAACCCCTCGCAGCGCACCGTTTGTGGCGGTTCGGACATCTTTGCGGCGTGGCCGTGCCTGTTTGGTGCGCGAGTGCCGGGCTCAGCTGGCAGAGAGCCGTTCGCCCGCCGCCACCAGCTCGGCGTTCACCGGAACGGCGAGGAAGCCGGCCCGCATCTGGTCGTCGCCGATGGCGTCGGCCGACTCGATCAGATATCGGCGGGCATCGGCCAGGACGAGATCGGCGGCGGGGTCGCCGGCCTTCGCCAAGACCTGCCAACAGGTCCTCAGCAGCGCGCCCGGGCGGTCGGCACCGGCCAGCAGCGCCCGATCCAGTTGTTCGCGAGCTTCGACCACCAGCGCGACGGCAGCCGGCGCATCCCCGTTCGCGAGGGCCACACCGGCCAGGCCAACCCGGGCCTCGAGCAACAGGGGTGGCACCTCGACCTCGGTGAACAGTTCGACCGCCGTCGTGAACGCGCCCTCGGCAGCCTTGACGTCGCCAGTGCGCGCGGCCGCGTAGCCCAGGGCGAGGTGCGCATGCCCGCGGTCGAGCGGCGACGACACCCGTTCGCCGGCCAGAACCGCCTCGCGTGCCTGCGCCAGTGCCTCGTCCGGGCGCTCGCGCTCGACCTCGAGCAGTGACAGCCAACTGAGAGCGCTGGTCTCGGCGCCGGCCACGCCGATGTCACGGGCCATCGCCACGGCCTCGACCAGCAGCTCCTCGGCTTCCTCCCACCGGCCCACCGCTGTGTCGATGATCGCGAGCACGATCAGGTTCACCGCGATGCCCTCGCGGTCGCCGATCTCCCTGGTCACGTCCACGGCCGCCCTGGCCCACTTCTCCCCCTGCGCGAGCTCCGCCTGCCGAGAGGCGATCGAGGCGAGGTTGCCGAGGATCACGGCCTCCCGGTAGCGGTGTCCCGACCGGCGGAAGAGCGGGAGCACCTGCTCGAAGCCGACCTTCGCTTCGTCGAGTCGCCCCAGATTGAACTGCGTGGTCGCGGTGGCCGCGAGCGCCATCCCTTCCGACTCGATGTCTCCCTCGGCGGCGTACACCTGTCGTGCCTGCTCGGCGAGGTCGAGTGCGTCCCGGAAGTGACCTTCGTTGTTGGCCAGCATCGACAGGTACCGCAGCGATTCACCGATGATCGTGGCCCGTTGGAGCCGGCGGCCGAGCTCGAGACTCGTCTGCAGACTCGCTCGCGCGGGGTCGGCCCGATCGCGCCACGTCTCCGATTTCCCCAGCCACAGCTGGGCCGCGGCAGTCTCCTCCAGCAGATCCGCCGCTTCGGCAGCCGCCACGGCCTTCTCGGCGAAGGCACTCGACTCGCTGTAGTTGCTGGCGGCGAAGGTGACCCTCGCCCGCCCCAGGAGTACGTGGATCCGAAGCCGTTCGTCCTCGAGCCGCTCCGCGAGAGCGTCCATCTCGTCGAGGTCGCGGACCTGTCCGGCCCGGTCGCCAGTGCGGTCGAGCACCGACTCCCGGACGGCCAGCAGGTCGAAGCGCAGCGCCGGTGCGTCTGTGCCGGCGACCGCGAGGCCGCGGCTCAACAGCTGAGTCGCCTCCGCCAGTGCAAAGACGGAGACCGCACCGCGAGCCGCCCGCAGGTACCACCCGGCCGCCTCGGGCGCGCCCGCCCGGTCGTAGTGCTCGGCGATCAGCGTGGCGAACTCCTGCTCGCGACCGGAGCGGGCGCTGATCTCGGCCAGCCACGACGCCGCCCGCACGTGGAAGCGCTGCCGGTGTGCCCGGAGGACGCCGTCATAGGCGACATCGCGAAGCAACGCGTGCTTGAACAGGAACTCGCGGGCCGACTCGAAGGCGGAGATCTCGCGCTCGTACACGAGGTCGCGGCCCCGGAGCCCGTCGAGGACATCGGCCATGTCCGCAGCTGCAACGACGCCGGAGTCTGCCGCGGACCCGCCGCCCAGGTGGGCCACCGCGTCGTCCCAGAACACCCGGCCGACCACCGAGGCCCGCTGCAGCAGGCTCCGCTCGGCGGTGCTGAGGGCGTCAAGCCTGGCTTGAAGAACACCGCGCAACGTGGACGGCACCACGACCGACTCGACGAGCTCACCCACGATCCGCCACGAGGACTCGCCCTTGACGATGACGCCGGCGTCGATCAGCCAGGTCACGAGTTCCTCGATGTAGAAGGGATTTCCCTCCGACGTCGCGATGATCAGGTCGACGAGCTCCGCGGGCGGGTCTTCGACGTGGCGCAGAATCTCCTGCAGCAGAAGGCGACTCTGCCGCCGCGACAACGGACCGATCGCTACGCGGACGTGATGCTCCAGGCCTTCCGACCAACGCGGACGGGTCTCGAACAGGGTCGGCCGGGTCGTGGCCACCACCAGCATCTGCGCGGTCCGCAGGTCGCCGTCGGCCGCATCGAGGAAGCGGAGCGAGCCGTCGTCGGCCCAATGCAGGTCCTCGAGCAACAGGACCACGGGCGACGACTGGCTGAGCCGGTGGAAGTAGCCGGCGAGGGCGTGCGTCGCGTCGTCGCGGAGAACTTTGGGGTCGGTCGGAAGGGTCACCGATGGCGCGCCGATGTCGAACCCGAGCCACGCTGCCACCAACTCCGCATTGGGTCCGGCCTCCGCGTCGTCGAACGCAGCACCGAACCCCTCCTCGAACTTCGACCGCACCACCGGCGGCGGATCGGTCTCGGAGATCGCGAACCTCGAGCCCACCACATCCCGCAGCAGGGCGTTGGGGTGGTTCTTCCCGGCAGGAGACGCCCGGCCCCTGAACCAGAACACGGGTTCCGGCCGATCCGCTAGCCAGGACTCGAAATCGGCCAGCAGCCGCGACTTGCCGACCCCGGCGTCTCCGACCAACGTGACGACGCGCCACCGCTGCTCCTCGACCACGTCGAAGAGCCACTCCGACAGCGTCTGCAACTCGATCTCACGGCCGATGGTCGGCGTCTGCACGCCCTCCACACCGCCGGCGGGATCGAACTGGAAGCCGTGCGGACGTTCCGACACCAACAGGTAGGAGTCGACCGGATCGGCAATGCCCTTGAGCTGCAGGGGATCCCGGCGCTCGACGTTGAATCGGCCGCGCAGCTGACGGCAGGTGTCGACCGAGATCAGCACACCGTTCGTTGGTGCAGCGCCCTGCAATCTGCTGGCCCGGTTGACTGTCTGGCCCACCGCTACGAACTCATGGCCCGCGTGCTCGCCGAGCGTGCTCACGACGACATCGCCGGTGTCGAGTCCGACGCGCATGGCAACGGTGATCCCGTAGCGCTCCTGCAGGTCGGAGTTGAGATCGGCCAGGTCGGCGACCATCGCCAGCGCGGCACGCGCAGCCCGTTGCGCGTCGTCCTCCCAGGACTGGTTCAGCCCGAAGACGGCCATCACCGCGTCGCCGATGAACTTCTCGACCACTCCGCCGTGGGTGTCGATCACCTTCTGCCACCGGGCGAAGTAGGTGGAGACCACGTCGCGGGTGTCCTCGGCGTCCAATCTCCCCGACAGCACCGTGAAGTCGACCAGGTCGGAGAACAGGACCGTGACCAGCTTGCGCTGTTCGACACCGTGCTGGCCGACCAACGCCGCGCGGCGCTGCAGCAACGGAGCCAACGCGGTCGCTACGACGTCGTCACCGAGCACGCTGCGCTGGCCCTCGAGGGCCGCGATCGCGCGCTCCACGGCGGCAAGGTCGTCGGTGTCCGACGACGCGGCGGTGTCGCCCTCGGTGGTCACGCGCGCAGGCTAACCGGCGGCCAACCATGTCGAATCCGCCCCTTCCCGTTCGACGCATGGGTAGGCAAGGGTTGGATCGGTCAATGGGACCGTCCCGGGCGACGCGAAGGAGCGAAAAGCGATGAAGGTTTTGGTTTTGGGCAAGGCGACGGAGCGGTCCGAGTCCGGGGAGCTGGGCTCGCCCGAGGAGTTCGCGGCGATGGACCGGTACTTCCAGCAGCTCAACGAGGCCGGCATCGTGCTCGCCGCCGACGGGCTCCAGCCGTCGAGCAAGGCAAAGCGGGTCGACGTCTCTGCCGATGGCGACGCCCGAGTGATCGACGGCCCGTTCGCCGAAACGAAGGAACTGGTCGCCGGCTATTCGATCTGGGAGGTCTCGTCCATGGACGAAGCGGTCGAGTGGGCCAGGCGGTCACCCGTCGAGGGCGTGGTCGAGCTCCGCAAGATCCTCGACGCTGACGATTTCGGCGATGCCTTCGCGGCCGAGATCGCGACAGCCGAGGAGCGCGCCCGAGCAGAACAGGCCGCCGGGTAGCGGTGACCTCCCCGACCCAGCAGGCGATCGACGCGGTCTGGCGGATCGAGTCCGCCAGGCTGGTCGCCGGGCTGGCACGCGTCGTTCACGATCTCGGATTAGCCGAAGACCTCGCGCAGGACGCACTCGTCGCGGCGCTCGAACAGTGGCCCGAGTCGGGTGTGCCGGACAACCCCGGCGCCTGGCTGATGGCCGTGGCCCGCCGCCGTGGCGTCGACACGATCCGCCGGGCGGTGACACTGCGGCGCAAGGTCGAACTGCTCGGTCATGAGCTCAGGGATCACGAGACCCCGATGGACGAGATCGAGTTCGACCTCCACGTCGAGGACGACGTGCTTCGACTGATGTTCACCGCCTGCCACCCGGTGCTGTCGGTCGACGCTCGCGTTGCCCTCACCCTGAAGACGGTCGCCGGGCTTTCGACCGACGAGATCGCACGGGCGTTCGTGGTGCAGACCACCACGATGGCGGCCAGGATCACCCGGGCGAAGAAGGCGCTCACCGAGGCAGGGGTGCCCTTCGAGGTCCCCGTCGGCAGGGACCTCGCGGACAGGTTGAGTTCCGTGCTCGAGGCCGTCTACCTGGTCTTCAACGAGGGCTACACGGCCACGGCCGGCGCGCGGTGGGCACGCGCCGAACTGTGCCAGGAGGCGATGCGGCTCGGCCGCATGCTCGCTGCACTGGCGGCCGGCGAGTCCGAGACGCATGCCCTGGTGGCGTTGATGGAGCTCCAGGCGTCCCGACTCCGCGCCCGCACCGGGCCCGCCGGCGAGATCGTCACGCTCGACAAGCAAGACCGAGCTCACTGGGACCGGTTGCTGATCACCCACGGTCTTGCCGCGCTGGATCGGGCCGAGAAGATCGGCGGCACCGGCTCGTATGCGATCCAGGCGACGATCGCTGCCTGCCACGCCAGAGCAGCGCGCGCTGAGGACACCGACTGGGTGCGCATCGCCTCGCTCTATGGCGACCTCGTCGCGTTGACCCGCTCGCCGATCGTCGAGCTGAACCGCGCAGTTGCCGTTTCGATGGCCGAGGGACCGGCCGCCGGACTCGCTGTGACCGACTCCCTGCTCGACGTTTCGGCGCTGTCCAACTACCACCTGCTGCCGAGCGTGCGCGGCGACCTGCTGGTCAAGCTCGGCCGGCCCGCTGCAGCGCGAGCCGAGTTCGAGCGGGCCGCCGGGCTCACCTCGAACCAGGCCGAACGCGCACATCTGCTCACGAGGGCGGGCAACTGCTGATCGCCCTCGCAGCCGCACGGGTGACCTGTCCCGGAACATCACCAGGGCCCGCTAAGTCGTGAGCGTGGAGCAGTTCGTAGGTAATCGCGCCCCACTGCTCGGGCCAGCGGCCGCGGATCGGGTGTGTGGCGCGTGAAACATGCACGGCCAGTGTCCGCGCGCCCGGTTTGGCACTGTTGGCCCCGCAATGGGCGGTAGGCCTGCATGTTTGGTGCGAGCGCGGTCGCGAGCGCGAGAAACAGCAACAGGGCCGCTCCCCTTGCGGGAAGCGGCCCTGTTCCTCGGTGGAGGTGCCGGGAATCGAACCCGGGTCCTACGGTGCAGACTGAGACATTCTCCGGGCGCAGCCTGATGCGCGTTCTACTCGGCTCCAGCACTTGATCAGGCACATCGCTGACGAGCCCAGCCACTGTTTGGTTTTCCCGCCGACCCCGTGGCCGAGTCGGCGGGTAGAGCCTCCTTGCTGAGATCAGGATCCGGGCCGGAGGCACTCCCGGGCTGACCCTCCGATCGCTACTTACGCAGCGAGAGCGAAGTCAGTGCGCTGTGAATTGGCACTTATTTTTTTCCAGGGAGCGTTATCGAGATAACCCTGGCTCCTCGGCCCGCTTCTCCTCAGACGTACAGCCTTAGTCGAAACCAATCACCCCCGAGGTGGGGTACTGCGGGGCCAAGACTACCGCGACCGGGCCAGGGCGAGCCATCCGCTTACGCGAGCTGACGGACCTCGAACTCGCAGGCCGGATCGGCGATCTGGTCACCCGAGGCGACGAGGGCGATCTCGTTCCGGTCGAGGTCGTGGGTGTTCTGCAGGATCGCGAACACGCTGGAGGCCACCTTGGCCAGGGCTGTCGGTGCGTCGTCACCGCGGAGCAGGTGGGCAAGGAAGATCGCAGCGGTCGCGTCACCGGCGCCGTTCACCGAGAGCGGCAGTAGCGGGGTCTTCACCAGCCAGACGCCCTGGTCGTCGGCCGCGACGAGGCCGACCTCGTCCATGGCGATGCCGTCGACGCGCACGCTGGTGACCAGCACGGTCGACGGTCCGAGCGCGCGCAGGCCGGCGACCGACTCGAGCAGATCCGCTTCTGTCAGGACCGATTGCCCGGGCACGAGGTACTCGAGCTCGAACTGGTTGGGGGTGACGATGTCGGCCGCCGGAACGACCGAGCTGCGCATGAACTCGGGGATCCCCTCGCGCACGAAGAAGCCGCGGCCCACGTCGCCCATCACCGGATCGCAGCAGTAGACCGCCTGCGGGTTGGCAGTCTTGACCCTGGCCACCGTGTCGAGGATGACCTGGCCGACCTCCTCAGCGCCCTGATACCCGGACAGGACCGCGGAGATGCCGTCGAAGACGTCCAGGTCGCGGACGCCGTCGATCACCGCTGCCACGTCGGCGGCCGGCAGCACCGGTCCCTTCCAGGTCCCGTAGCCCGTGTGGTTGGAGAAGTGCACCGTGTACACCGGCCAGACATCGACGCCGAGGCGCTGGAGAGGGAACACCGCCGCGGAGTTGCCGGCGTGGCCGTAGGCCACCGACGACTGGATCGACAACACCTGCCGTTGCCGCTCACGGGCCGATCCGATCCCGGTCACGCGCCGCCCCGGCGGGCACGGGCGACGGCGCGGTCGGCCTCGCGCTTGCTCTCTCGGGTCGCGATCGCCTGGCGCTTGTCGTACTGCCGCTTGCCCGACGCGATGGCGATCTCGACCTTCGCGTAGCCGTCGGAGAAGTACAGCTGCAGCGGAACCACGGTGAACCCGGGGTCACGGGTCTTGGTGGCGATCCGGTCGATCTCGTGGCGATGCAGCAGCAGCTTGCGCTTGCGCCGAGGCGCGTGGTTGTTCCACGTGCCCTCCGCGTACTCGGAGATGTGCAGGCCGATCAGCCAGACCTCGTCGCCCTCGACCTGGCAGAACGCGTCGGCGAGCGACGCCCGGGCCATCCGCAGCGACTTCACCTCGGTGCCCGACAGCACCATTCCCGCCTCGAACGTGTCACCGATGTGGTAGTCGTGGCGCGCCTTGCGGTTCTGCGCGACATTGCGCCGGCCACGCTCCTTCGCCATCGGGGACTCCTCCTCGTGCACTCGTTCGGCTGGGTTGGCCCCGACGTCCAGGCGGACTCGAGCGGGCCCGCCATTGTCGCGCATCGGCGTCTGCCGGACCAACGAGATGTGCCGGTCCCGGCAGTACCGAGAGCGACCAGGGGAATCGCGACCGTTCACCCGCTAGCGTCCGGCCATGCCCGCAGACGGTCGTCTCAACCCCATCGAGTCGATGCGCGGTGGGCTGCGACGTGTCGGTCTGCGGCTGCGTCGGCGGGCGCGACCGCGGACGCCTCGCCGGACGCCCGTTCGTGCCCCGGGCCTGGTGGCAGAGGTTCGCCGGGCGCATCCGGAGGGCTATCCCGGCGACTTCACCGGCACATCCAGCGTCGACTACGCGCCGAAGGACGACCACGTCCCGGACCCGGGCGAGATCGTCTGGACGTGGGTCCCGTTCGAGGAGGACCACTCGATCGGCAAGGACCGGCCGGTCCTCGTGGTCGCCTACGACGGGCCCTACCCACTGGCTCTGATGCTCACGAGCAAGGACCACGACGACGACGAGGTCCGGCAGAGCGACGAGGCGGAGGGCCGAGACTTCGTCGACATCGGCTCCGGCTCCTGGGACCGCCTCGGGCGGTCGAGCGAAGTGCGCACCGACCGGGTGATCCGGCTCGATCCGCACGCCGTGCGTCGCGAAGGTGGGGTGCTCGGACGGTCGCGGTACGAGGTGGTGGCCGCTCACCTGCGCCAGATCCGCGGCTGGACCTGAGCCGAGCCGGTTGAAGCTCAGCTGCGACGGTCGCCGAGCGGCCGAGCGGCGAAGTCGGCGATCTCGTCGAGTGTCGGCTCGTAGCCGTCGCTGGAGTCCACGTCCAGCGTGGGCACGTCCAGGTGGATCGCGTCCCACCCGGGCTCCTCCCCCTGCTCGAGGAGGATCGCCAGATCGGCATGAGCGGCCCGCGTCGGCAGGTCGGCGAGCCGCTGACGCTGCCGCTCTCGCAACAGGTCGAGCGGGACCGAGCAGCGCACGACACGCAGGTCACACAGGCCACGCAAAGGTGTGAGGCCCTGCTCCCAGATCCGGTGCTGGAAGGCGGCCTCGGCCACGACCGTGACCCCGCCGCGGAGCAGGAGTCCGACGGTCTCGAAGAACAGTCCGTAGGTGCGCACGGTGAGCGGATCGCCCACGGCCGGCTGGAAGCCCGGACCGAAGGCATGGACCATGCCTTCCTTGATCTCGTCCCGGCAGATCGCAGGACACCCGATCGCAGCCGCGAGCCGGTGCGCCAGCGTGGTCTTGCCCGAACCCCCGCGCCCGCTGACGACCACGAGGTGCGGCAGGTGCGCCACCCGGCCGGCTAGAGGTAGTTGGCCGGGTTCACCGGCGTGCCGTTGCGGTAGACCATGAAGTGCAGGTGGCAGCCCGTGGACATGCCGGTGGTTCCCGAGTAGCCGATCAGCTGGCCCCTCGACACGTGCTGGCCGGACCCGACGCTGAAGCTCGTCAGGTGGTTGTACGACGTGGACATGCTGGCGCCGTTCAGCCAGCCGTGGTCGATGATCACCCGGTTGCCGTAGCCGCTGCCGTAGTAGGCGCCGACGATCTGACCGCTGCGACCCGCGTAGAGCGGGGTACCGCAGCCGACGCCGTAGTCCATGCCGTCGTGCAGTCGCCAGTAGTGCAGGATCGGGTGGTACCGGTAGCCGAAGGGTGAGGTGACCGGCCCGTTGACGGGTCGCCCGAACAGGCCGCCACCGCCGCTCGGTGCCTGGCGTGGAGCCGGCGCCTCCTGCTGCTCCGCCTCCTGCTGCTCCGCCTCCTGCTGCTCCGCCTCCTGCTGCTCCGCCTCCTCTGCTGCCCGCTCGGCTGCGCGCCGGCGCTCCTCCGCCGCGCGCTTGCGGGCGATCTCCCGGAGCTGAGCGGTGATCGTCTCCCGCTCCCGTTCGAGCTTCCTGATCTCGGCGCGGGCATCGGTGCGTGCCTTGGCGGCCGCACGCTGCTTGTCTGCACGACCGGCGACGAGGTGGGCGACCTTCGCGGTCTGGGCCTCCTGCCTGTCCTCCAGGCGCTTGACGTCGCCGAGGTGGGCCGCGGCCTCTCGGCGAAGGCGCGTCGACGTGTCCTGCGTCTGGTGGGCGATCGCCAGCCGGACGTTCATCTGGGTGCGGGCGTTGGCGTACCGGGTCAGGGCCGTGACCTGCGACCCGCTCACCGTGGCGATCACCTGCATGGCCGAGAGCAGATCGTCGGTGCTGCGTGCGCCGACCACCACCGACAGTGCGGTCATGTCGCTGTTCTGGTAGGTCGCGTTCGCGAACTGGGCGATCTGCTGCCGCTGGCGGGCGACCTCGTCCTTGGCCTGCTCCGCACGCTCGGCTGCGGAGGTCTCAGCAGCAGTTGCGGCCGCGAGCTGCCTGCTGGCTGCGGCGTCCTTGGCGCGTGCGACCACGAGGTCGCCCCTCACCTCGGCAAGCTCGTCGCGCGCGGTCCCGAGTGCGTCCTTCGCCCGGGTGAGGGCCGCAGTGGCCTTGACGAGGTCGTTGGTCGACTCGTCGAGGTCGCCGCGTGCCTGCTCGAGCTCGCGTTCGACCCTGGACTTGTCCTCCGCGGGTCCGGCCACCACAGGAACGGTCAGGCCGGCCGCGACGGCGACGGTCACAGCGACGAGCAGCCCCACGCGCGGCCACCGGCTCAGGGCGGCACGGGTGCGTCTCTCGCGGTCGGCGTGAGGGGTGTCGCTGTCGTAAACAGGACCCAGCACGATCAGGTGCCCCTTCCACCGTGCCACCGATCAGCGGAGCACGCGTGACTCAAGGTACGCATGACCCCAATGGACCCGACCGACCGTAAACGCTCAGTGACGGGAAATCACGGAGCGCGGTCGCGACTGGCCGGACGCGGCATCTGGGCAACCCGCTACCCGGCGGCAGACCTCGATCAGACCTTGAGGTATCTGTGCAGGGTCGTCACCGACGCCACCACAGCCAGGGCGACGCCAAGGATCACGAGCAGCGGCATCGTGGCGACCACCTCGTCCCACCCGATCCACGGGATCGCCTGGATGCCCGACCGGAGCCAGGCGGTCACGAACGGCGCGAACGCAAGGGTCCCGCAGGCCAGTGCGGCACCGATCAAGGCGGCGATCACCGTCTCCAGCACGAACGGCAACTGGATGTACATGCTGGAGGCGCCCACCAGCCGCATGATGCCGATCTCCCGCCGTCGCGAGAACACGGTGAGACGGATCGTGTTGGCGATCTGGAGCACAGCGGCGAGGAGCAGGCCGGCGCTGAGCCCGATCGAGATCCACTTCAGCCCGTTCAGCCCGTTGAACAGCGGTTGGAGGATCTCGCGGGAGTCCTGCACCGAGAACACGCCGGGCATGCCCGAGACGGCGGAGTTCACGCTCTCGTACTGCTGGGCGTCCTTGAGCTGAACCCGGAACGACGCCTGCAGATCCTGCGGCTGGACGATGTCGACCGTTGCGCAGTCCTTGCAGATCTCCTTGAACCGGTTGTAGGCCGCCCGCTGGTCCTCGAAGAAGACCTCCGACACCTCGGGATTGTCGTTGAGCGCCTTCTCGACCGCCTGCTGCTGCCGGTCGGTGATCTCACCGTCGCACTTGGGCGAGGCCGCGTTCTCGTTGCACAAGAACACCGCGACCTGGACCTTGTCGTACCAGAACCCCTTGGCCAGGTTGACCTCGGCCCGGATCAGCATCCCTACTCCGAACAGCACCAGCGAGACCCAGACGGTGACGACCACCGCGACCGTCATCGTCAGGTTGCGGCGCAGGCCGCCGCCGAGTTCGGAGGAGACGTATCTCAGTCGCATGGTGTCCTTCGATGTCGCCTGATGAGTGGAGGTCCGGGGTCACCGGCGGGCGGCCGGGGCTCGTGCGGGAGGTGGCGCCACCTGGGCTGTCGGCGTCTCGTCAGTGCTGGTAGCCGTACACGCCGCGCTCCTGGTCGCGGATCAGCTTGCCGCCTTCGAGTTCGATCACGCGCTTGCGCATCTGGTCGACGATCGTCGCGTCGTGGGTGGCCATGACGACGGTGGTTCCGGTGCGGTTGATCCGGTCGAGCAGTTTCATGATGCCCACCGACGTACCCGGGTCGAGGTTTCCCGTCGGCTCGTCGGCGAGCAGGATCTGCGGCCGGTTCACGAAGGCGCGCGCAATCGCCACCCGTTGCTGCTCGCCGCCGGACAGCTCGTCGGGGCGACGGGTCTCCTTGCCCTCGAGCCCGACCAGCGCCAACGTCTCCGGGACGGTCTCGCGAATCTCGTTGCGGCTCCGGCCGATCACCTGAAGCGCGAAGGCGACGTTCTCGAAGACGGTCTTGTTGGGCAGCAGCCGGAAGTCCTGGAAGACCACGCCGATCTGCCGCCGCAGGGCCGGCACCTTCCACGAAGGGAGGCGGTTGAGCTCGCGACCGGCCACCTGCAGTTGACCCGTGGTGGGGCGCAGCTCGCGAAGCATCAGCCGGGTGAGCGTCGACTTGCCCGAGCCGGAGGTGCCGACCACGAAGACGAACTCGCCCTTGTCGATGTCGAACGAGATCTCCGACAGCGCAGGCCGCTTCTGCCCGTCGTAGGTCTTGCTCACGTTGTCGAAGCTGATCACTGTCTTGCCTTGAACACTGACTTCTTTGCCTTGAACACGGTCTCACCAGAGCCTGGTCGGGTTGGGGAATCAGGGCAGGTGCCCGGCCTTCACCGATCGAAAGCGGGCGACGCACGAACAATGCGGCCATGGGGGTGGCCGCGATCGAGTGTACGGCCGCAGCACCCGTGCGCCCGGGACCAGCGACCGTCGGGCCGGGCTGTCCCGGCTAGGAGGCGGCCGCGGTCTGGCGGCGCCAGCGGATGCCGGCCTCGATGAAGTCGTCGATCTCGCCGTCGAAGACCGCCGACGTGTTGCCGGTCTCGTGCTCGGTGCGCAGGTCCTTGACCATCTGGTACGGGTGCAGGACGTACGACCGCATCTGGTCGCCCCACGAGGAGGTGACGCCCTCCTTCATGGCGTCGAGGGTGGCCTTCTCCTCCTCCTGCCGCCGGGCCAGGATCTTGGCCTTCAGCAGGGTCATCGCGGTGGCCTTGTTCTGCAGCTGCGAACGCTCGTTCTGGCAGCTGACGACGATGCCGGTGGGCAGATGCGTGAGCCGGACTGCCGAGTCCGTGGTGTTGACGCCCTGCCCGCCGGGTCCGGAGCTCCGGTACACGTCGATCCGGAGCTCGTCGTCGGGGATCTCCACCGACACCGAGCCCTCGAGCACCGGGACCACCTCGACGCCGGCGAACGAGGTCTGCCGACGGCCCTGGTTGTCGAACGGGGAGATGCGTACCAGCCGGTGGGTGCCCTGCTCGACCGAGAGCGTGCCGTAGGCGTAGGGCGCCTTGACCGCGAACGTGGCCTGCTTGATGCCGGCCTCCTCGGAGTAGGCCGTGTCATAGACCTCGGTGGGGTACCCGTGGCGTTCGGCCCAGCGCAGGTACATCCGCAGCAGCATCTCGGCGAAGTCGGCGGCGTCGACGCCACCGGCACCCGAGCGCACGGTCACGAGGGCGTCGGCCTCGTCGTGCTCTCCCGACAGCAGCGTCCGGATCTCCAGCGACCTGACCGCGGTGACGAGATCGGCAATCTCCCGGCTCGCCTCGGCGAGGGACTGTTCGTCACCTTCGTCGGTGCTGAGCTCGACCATGATCGTGACGTCCTCGACCCGTCGGCGCAGGTCGGTGATGCGGTCGAGCTCGGACTGGGCATGGCTCAGCTGGCTGGTGACGCGCTGCGCGTTGGCCTGGTCGTCCCACAACGAGGGGACCGCGACCTGCTCGGACAGGTCGGCCACCCGAGCCCGGAGGGTCGGGACATCCATCACCGTCTCGATGCTCGAAAGCGTGTTGTCGAGTTCGGCGATCTCGCGGGCGAAGTCTTCCGCAGGCACCGGCCAACCCTACGTGCCGTCGGGTCATCGACGTCGTCAGCCGCGTTGCGACTGAGCCTCGGCCGTCGCCGACACCGGCATGGTCGCCTGGGTGACCACCGAGCTCACGATCGGGATGCTGCAGTTCGCGCTCAGTGTCACCTGCACGCGGGTCGGCCCCACCACATCGACCTGGCTGGCGAGGCCCGGGAACTTGCTGCCGGCCCCGCTGTCGGACAGGTAGGTCGTGGCCAGGTTCGTCGCGGCCACCTGGTCCAGCCGGACCTGACCGTTGCCGCCGTAGATGGCGCTGGTGTCGATGCCGTCCGCGGCCGACAGGGCTGCACCGTCGGCCATCGCCGACAGCTCGCGCTGGAAGAGGAACACCCGGCTGGCCGCCACCACGACCGTGACCAGCAACCCGAGGATCAGGACGAAGCCGATGATCATCGGCGAGATCGACCCTCGCTGCCCTCGCGCGCGGCTCATTCGGTGTACTCCCCATAGGGCGAGCTGTGCGTGCTCGACACGGTGACCGCCGGCGCATGCCAGTCCGACATGATGCCGGGCAACGGCAGCGGGACGCGCACGGTCACGGTGACGGTGGTCACCGAGCCGCGCTGCAGGCAGCCACCGCTGCACTGCGGCGAGCCGACGGTGGCCCACTGCCGCACGTCCTGGTCCTCGAGAGCCTGTTCCGCGCTGGTACGCAGTGCCGACATCGCTGCGCCCGGGCTCTCACCCTGGCTGCCCGCGAGGTTGTAGGCACGCGCTCCGGCCCTGGCGGCGGCTGCCGCACCGTAGGCGCCGCGCTGGACGTCGAACACCGTCAGCAGGATGTACATGAGCGGGATCAGCAGGATCAGCGAGAGGGCGACGAACTCGACGAGTGCGCTGCCCCGCTGCCGGTCGGCAGGAGGTCGGCCGGGTCGCCTTGGCACCGATCGCATCGTCAGCTCTCCTCGACCGCATGCCCGGTGACCGACAGCGTGATCGGGCTGCCCCACAAGCCGAGGGCGGGAACTGCGCTCCGAAGACGGACGGTGACGAGCTGCTCGCCACCTCCGCCGCTCTCGATCCCGCCGCTCGACCCCTTGACCCACCCGGGGTTCAGCGAGTCGGCCGCGCACCGCTCCGCCCTGGCGACCCCGTCTCCGACCGACCGGTCGAAGTTGGCGCCGTACCGGGCGCCCTCAGACGCGCAGGCAGTGAGGGTGTTCTTCACAAAGATCGTCAGCCCCACCTGGAAGATCCCCAGGAAGAGCGGTACCAGCAAGACGAGAACCATGGCGAACTCGGCCGCGGCCGAACCGCGTTGCCGGGCTGCCGTCCCACGACGGGGTCCGCAGCGTGCAGGCATGCCGAGTCGCCGCCGGAGACCGGCTAGCTGAAGTCCTTGAGCGCCTTGTTCAGCATGTCGGTGAGGCGCGGGCGGGCGATCGCCAGCAACGCCGCGACGATCAGCGCGGTCATCAGCGTGATCAGCACCCAGCCGGGAACGTCACCGCGCTCGCTCCTGCGCTTCAGTTCCACCGCCCGGGCCTGCACAGTGACAGCGCACTGGATCGCGAGTTCCTGGAGGGGCTTGGTCGACATCGGAGAGCCTCCGTCTAGTGGTCAGGCCGCGGCCAGTGTTGCCGATTGGGCAGGTTGTGCGAAATCGGCGCAGGCGTTCCTGTGGACAAAGGGGCACTACCCGGCCATCAGTGCCGGGAGCCAGGGTCAGGAGACGAAGTTCAGCGAGAGGGGTAAGGCTACTAAGAGGTAGCTTTGCCAAACCGCACCCCGAGGAGCTCCGATGTCCGACGCCACTACCACGAAGCACGCCAAGACCTTCAGCCGGAGGGAACGCTGACGGCTGCATCTGCGGCCAGTACGTCCTGCCTGGTCTGCCGACGAACTACGCGGTCGGCATGCACGTCAGCGGGCAACAAGCGGGAGGCAAGCTCGCCGAAGAGGCCGCCGCAAGGCCGCGAGGAAGCTGCCGCTGCAAGGCCGCAACAAGAAGGCGGCCGCGGCCGCAAGAGGGCCGCGAAGAAGGCCTCCGACAAGGCCGAGCAACCGAGGTCTGACACCGGGGCACGGCTGCAGGCCGGGTGCCCACAAAAACGTAGGAGAACTCCGCCATGACCGTTGCAGAACTGATCGCAGAGCTAGAGGACTTGCCCGAGGACGCGGAGGTGGGCTGGCCATCCAGCCCCACTGCCCTGCAGTTCGAGGTTGACGGGGTCGTCGAGAACGACCCCACCGCCGAGTACAAAGGCGACGTGCCGAGGAAGGACGCGGCCGAATGAGGAGGTCGTCGTGTACATCTTGCAGGGCGAGCACCCGCGCCACGACCGTCCCTACGCTCCCGAAGGACTGTGGACACGATGAGCACCGCCGCCGCGATCTACGTCCGCATCTCCCGCGACGCCGAGGGAGCAGGACTCGGCGTCAAGCGCCAGAGCGGCGAGTGCGAGGCACTGGTCAAGAAGCTCGGCTGGACGGTCGCCGGCGTCTACGAGGACAACGACGTGAGCGCGACCAAGGGCAAGCCACGCTCGGCCTACCAGCGCATGATGCGGGACGTCGAGAGCGGCAGAATTCAGGCCGTCGTCGTGTGGGACGTCGACCGGCTCACCCGCACGCCGCGAGAGCTGGAGGACGTGATCGACCACGCCGACCGGATCGGGCTGAAGCTCGCCAGCGTGGGCGGTGACATCGACCTGGCCACGGCGCAGGGCCGGATGATGGCGCGGATGAAGGGCACCGTCGCTCGATACGAGACCGACCAGGCAGCGCGCCGGATCAGGGAGAAGCACAAGGAGCTGGCCGCCAGCGGCAAGCACAACGGGCCGCGACCGTTCGGGTGGGACTTCGGCCCGGACAAGAAGCTCGTCATCAACCCTGCCGAGGCTGCCGTCGTGCGCGAGTGCGTCGAGCGTGTGCTGAGCGGGGAGGCCATCTTGAAGGTGTGCAACGACCTGAACAGCCGGGGCATCCTCACCAGCACCGGCAGGCCGTGGCGCGCCCAAGGCCTGCGGCGGATGCTGCTGGAGTGGCGCAACTGCGGCGTCCGAACCCACAACGGCAAGGAGGTTGGGCCGGGGCAGTGGGACCCGATCATCACCCGAGAGACGCACGAGCGTGTGGTTGCTCTGCTGACCGATCCGGCTCGCGTCACCAACAACCGAGGCACCGAAGCCAAGTACCTGCTGACATCCCTGGCCCACTGCGGCGAGTGCGGTGGCTACGTCGTCGGCACCGCAGAGTTCACGTACAAGCTCAAGAACGGCACCACCCGGCACTACCCCCACTCCTACAAGTGCCCGCACGCGGGCTGCATGAAGGTGACGAGGGGCATGGCCGACGTCGACGCCCACGTCACCGGCGTCATCCTGGGCGTGCTCGAGCGGGACGGTGTGCGGCTGCTGGGCGGCAACCCGAGAGCCGCCGAGTCGGCCAGGACCCGGATCGCTGAGTTGGAGGCCAAGCTGGCACTCGCGGCGGACCAGTTCGCCGACGACGTGATCACCGGCGAGCAGCTGAAGCGGATCAGCGATCGGCTCCGGCCGCAGCTCGAAGCCGAGCGGAAGCGGCTCGCCCAGGCCCAGCCCGCGTCGGCCCTGGCGGAGTTCGCCGGGCCGGGGGTCCGGGAGGCCTGGGAGCAGGCCGACGTCGAGAAGAGGAAGGCGCTGATTCGCCTGCTGGGTATGAGGATCACGATCAACCGAGTCGGGCCGGGGCGAGGCCGCGTGTACGACCCGGACTCGGTGACGATCGAGTGGCCCTCTTCGGACTGAGAATCGGCCTTGTAGATACGCCGCCCCGACATGGTGTTGAGGTCGCGCTGAATCGGTTCTGTTCTCCGGCGGTCATTGACACCTGATCAAGCGAGCGGGAGAGTGCTGAGGAGGCCTTTCGGACAGGTACGGCCCAATCCGAGCCGCTCCAGACGCCCAACGGCTGAAGGAGAAGTCATGCGCACGACGCAAAGATGGGCGCTCCTGGGTGCGGTCCTGGGGTGCTTGGTGGCTATGGGTCTAGTGGCCCCGGCGAATGCTGCGGGCTACACCCAGATCTCGGGGAGCGCCTACTACGACGACGCGGCCGGTACAGAGTGCGGGACGCCGCCCGAGGGGTTCTCAGACTTCACAGCGCTGGTCCTGCACGGCGACCTTGAGGGCTGCCTCTACACGGACACGCTGGACTCTAAGGACGCGCCGTCCGGGGTCTACCAGGAGACCGGCCGGGAGATGATCGTTGCCAGCCTGAACGGCGGACCGGTGGGGACGTTCACGACGACCTACCGGTTCGAGTCAAAGTGGAGCCCGGAACGGCGTGGAGCTCAAGGGCCGCTGCCAGCACCCGATCGCGGCGGGCTCGGGGACCGGCGGGTTCGCGGGCGCGAGTGGACGGCTTGACTTCAAGGACGACGTCGAAAACGCGGTGTTCTACTACCGGGGGCACATCAGGCTCGGCTGACGCAAACCCAGACACCGCCTCCGTTCCGCCGGGCGGTGCTCTCCAGCGGAAGTGGCGGTCCCTCGCCCGAGGCGGGCCTCTCCCGTCTACCGGCTGGTGGTGTGGGTAACGGGGGCGGGGAGGCGCTCCGAGAGGGTTCAGGTTTGGTCGACAAGGGCCGACGATGGTGGTGACCGCTGAGCCGCCGTCGCTCGGCCCTGTTCGTTGTTCGGGGGTGTCACCCGCTGGCCCGGTACGGGCCGGTTCGCCTGGTCGGCCTGGCTGGGAAACCTCACGGCCCTTGTGACAGCTGGCTACCTCTCGGCCCGATACTCGCTCCCGACCCCAACAACCCTGCTGTGGTTCCAGGTAAGGGGATTCTCGGTGTTTCTGCGCTGCCGCGCAGAAGCCTAACCCCACCAACACAGGTCGCACCGCTAGGCGCGCCAGAGCGCCCTCGCTGCCCCGGTGCGCTGTCGCCGCCGGGGCACCGCCGCGATCTGGCCGCGGAGGCTGCCCCGGTACGGGCTGGCCCGGGCTGGTCTTCAGCCGCGTGTCATCGGGCAGAGAGGCTTGGGCCTCAAGCAACGCTAGAGGTGCAAGTAATCCCTTATATAGCAGGAGATTCCCAGCGCGGCGGGTAGCCGAAGCCCACTTGGCCAGGTAAGCTTCACTTCAAGTCAATCAAACCCAGCGCCAACAACACTCCGAGCCACCGGTACCCGCAAACCCAGAACTCCGTAGAGCGCGCACACCTACGGAGTTCTTGTCATGTCCCAAGCAGAAGTCATCCGGGCACGCAACAAGCTCGCCAACGCGAGCCGCCTCTATGGAGGCCGCACCCCCGACCCCGAGGAAGTCGCCGAAGCTCGCCGCGAGCTGGCCGTTGCCAAGATGCAGCGGGCGATCGAAGACGCAGTCGCCGCAGCCCCACCCCTCACTGACGAGCAGCGCGCCAGCGTCATCGCGTTGCTGAGCGGTGGTGGGAATCGTGTCTAGCAACGATGAAGGCCGCCCCCGCGGACCAGAGGCGGCCCCTCCAACATCATCGGACAACGAGGCCAAGCTTACCCGCCTTCCCTACTGGGAAGGTAGGCAACGCGCCGTGTGCGTTGAGCTTTCGCCCCATGTCGACCCGTACAGGCTGCCAGGGTACGACCCGAAGTACGTGCGAGCGCGGAGCGACGTCGGGTGGGTGCTGTTCGCCTTCTCCTGGCCAGGGGCAATGCCCGACTGCGTCGTGTTGCTGGATCACCGTCCTCCCCCCGACAGCGGCGGGTTCGTTCTCCCGGGACGACCCCAACGTCGTTGGCTACTTCCACGGCTCCGACTGCAACCTCACGAAGTGGGTGGCCAATCCGGCCGGCGAGCAACAGGACTGTCAGCGCGTAACCGCTGGAGGCTTGTTCCCGGTGCGCGTGCTGCCGGAGCCACCGCGATGACCGGCCCATACGCCGACGCGGCGGCCACCTACCTCGACGGTGGCTTCTACCCGATCCCCCTGCCGATCGGAGAGAAGTCCCCTCCGCCTACGGGCTTCACTGGCTACCTGGGTGCGTGTGTGACCGCCGAGGACGTTGCCAGGTGGTCGAAGGGACGACGTAACGTCGGGCTCAGGCTTCCCGAGATTGTCCTCGGCATCGACGTGGACAACTACGACGGCAAGTCCGGTGGAGCTACCTTCCGAGCTACCGAAGAACGTCTGGGCGCGTTGCCTCCGACATGGCGCTCGACGTCGCGTCCGGCCGATCGCGTCAGTGGCATCCGCCTGTACCGAGTGCCTCCTGGCCGCTCTTGGGCCGATGAGGTTGGGCCAAATGTTGAGGTCATCCACCACGGCCACCGCTTCGCCGTGGCGGCGCCATCCTTGCACCCGGAAGGACGGACGTACGGCTGGTTCAACCCCGACGGGCTGCCCGACGAGTTCCCGCGTGTCGCGGACCTGCCCGACCTGCCCAAAGCGTGGGTCGCGGAGCTCGACCGGGGGTCCGTCACCGACCGCACCGCCAAGGTGGACCTCAAGGAAGGCGACGTTGGCCGCTGGTTGGAGGCGCTGCCGGCCGGTGGGCCGTGCCGGGCTCTCGCAGGCGAGTTGGACGCGGCGGAGAACGACTTCAGCGGCGACGGGTCGCGTCACGGCATCGCGCTTCGGCACGTTCTACGAATCGTTCGACACGGCGAGCAGGGGCACGTCGGCGCGCACGCTGCGCTGGACACGCTGGAGTCGATGTGGCTCGCGGCGCTTTCGCACCGCGAGCCGGGCCACGGGGAGTGGGAGCGGATGGTGTCGGGAGCTGTTGGGATGGCGCTCGGCAGCCCTACGGCCGACGCTGACAGGGGATGCTGCAGCGACCCGGCCGACGACTTCGCTGTAGAGACAGGCGATCCGAACGATGAGCTTCACGACCTGCTCTCGATCCTGGACCCCGACCGGCCACCCCGCCGCTGGCTCTGGGAGGACGTCATTCCAGCAGGCGACGCGGCGAGCATCATCGCTCCGGGAGGTACCGGCAAGTCGTTGCTGGTGCTGGCGCTGTGCATGGCCCTGGTGTCGGGCAAGCCGGACTTCATCGGCCGGAAGCTCGACTTCGACGGGCGCATCTTGTACCTCGACAGGGAGAACAGCGAGGACGACTGGGCCGAGCGGCTCACCGACCTCGGCTGGACCAGGAGTCGATCGCGTCGGTCTACCCGCACCGGTTCAAGCCTCTGGGCATGACTCCCCTCCGCGGCCTGGACACCGCGGAGGGAGCCGCGCAGCTGAAGGCGATGGTGGCCCGCCATGGCATCGGTCGGGGCGACCTGCTGGTGCTGGACTCCACCCAGCGCGTGACCGAGGGCGAGGAGAACAGCAACGACACCATCCGGCTGCTCGTCAACCACGTCGGGACCTGGCTCAAGGCAGCCGGCATCACGGTGATCCGGACGGACAACACCGGCTGGGATGACAGCCGCGAACGGGGTGCGTCGGCCAAGCGTGATGACGTGGGATACGCGCTGATGCTCAAGCCTGTGAAGCCGAACACCTTCCGGCTCGTGAACACCAAGCACCGCAGCAAGGGACGCGCCGACGATCTGACGTTCGTCCGCGGCGTCGACGAGCATGGCCGACTGATGTTCGCCCAGGTGACGACCGACGCGGACCTGCGCAACGCCGACGCTCTGCCAACCCACCAGCAGGACACGTTGCTCCGCGTCTGGATGCTTACCAACCCGACCGACCCCCGGTACGAGAGCGATGCGGTGGCCCAGGAGCGGGCGCTGTCGGGCGTCACCGGCAAGACCGACCTGAAGCGCAACGGGCTGGAGCAGTTGGTGAAGGACGGCTATCTGCACAAGGTGCCGTACACCAACAAGGACGGCTCCGAGAGCACTCGGTCGCCGGGGATCGCGGTGGCCCAGGCCGGTCGCGACTGGATCGCCGAGCAGGGCGACTGGGCCGACGTTCGGCTGGAAGAAATCGCGTTGAGAGTGGGCGGGAAATGAGCGTCGAACGTCCGCCCCGAACAGGGGCGGATGGCCGACGTCCGCCCCTGTTCGGGGCGGATGCTCCAGCAGGGGCGGATAAGGGGCGGACCCTTCTCGCCCGCTCGGTATCCGCCCAGGTGAGGCCACCTATGAGCATCCGCCCCTCATCCGCCCCCCCTCCGCCCCGAGGGGCGGGGAGCCCACTCATACCGACACCCGCCCCCGACCCCGGTCTCTATGACCGGGTCGAAGGGGCGGATGCGGTGAGGGCTGGTTGGAAACGAACTACTCACCTGGTCTGGGAACACCGATCACACAAGGAGTCAGCAGCATGAGCGTGAGCAACAGCTACAACATCTGTCCTACCTGCGGTGGCGGCCAGCTACCCGATCACCCGGCCGGAGTCCTGGCCTGGCAACACCGGTTCGGCTGCCCCATCCGGAACGCCGAGGCTACGAGGCTCGCAGCCGACCGAGCGACAGCTAAGACCTACCGGCGAGCGTTCCGACGACCGGCCACGAACACCGAGCGGCAGCTACTCGGCATCCTGGTCAACTCGTCGCTGCCGACCGACCTCACGACGACCGTTGTTCCTTTGTCGGACAACGTCATCCGTCGCCGCTGGCCGCAGTTGGAGCGACCCCCGCTCCCCGACGACGAGGACGAGCTCGCCGACGAGGTTGCCCAACCGACCGAGGCCTGGTGACCACCAGTGGGCCACCAGAACTTCGGAGCCCTCCGCGACGGGGCTGCGCCGGTACCCCCGCCGGTACCCCCAGGTCCCACACCCCTGTGGAGGACGGCCTCTGATCGGCCCTCCATGTCCCCTCTCACGTCCTTACTGGCCTACCCCTGGCCCCTACCCTCAACGGAGTTTTTTGATGACTAACTGGACCGATGATTCAGCCCTGCAACAACTCCTGCCATACGTGGAGGAAGCGATCGACGCGCAGCCGGTTCACGTGGCCGACCAGCTGCGAGCCGCGTTCCACGACGGCAAGACCCAACTTCGCATCGACCAGTCGGCGGTCGCGCCGGTAGTCGTGGTGCTGATCGATGGCTACGAGGTTGCCGAGGTCGACGTGAGGAACCTATTGCCTGACTGACGATTCCGCACGTTGTCACCGGATTCCCCAGGTATAGTTGGGTGTGCCAGGCCCGCATCACTCCCAGCACCACCGTGGGACCCGCTGCACCCTGGTCGTACCCCGCGTTTTGAGCACACCCGCTGCACCCACGTCACGACCCGCCAGCACTCCCCCCGCGGACCCGCTGGCACTCGTACCTGGCCCGCATGCACTGGCTCCGCGATCGGTGACGACACCCATGTTCATCGCGCCCAGGGCGCACGTCACGGAATCGAGTACCCCCCATGCAAAATGAAGGACTACTCCGGCTGTACCGGAGCAAGGAGAACGCTGTAGCGCAGCGCAAGGCGCTCGTCGAAGAACACCGAGGCGGCGACCGGCTGACGGTCGAAGAGGATTCGGCCTTCAAGCAGCTCAGCCAGCAGATCAAGGACTACAGCGAGCGCATCGCTGAGATGGAGCAGCAGGACGAGCGTCTGGCCGCTGCCAACCAGGCGGCACGGCGCACCAACGGCGGAACGCGCAGCAGCGCTGTGTATGGCCGCGAGTCGCGGTCCAGCTACTTCGCTGACCTGGTGGCGATGGCCCGGCAGACCGCCGACTACGACGCCAGGGAGCGGCTCACCAACTACGACCAGGAGCAGCGCGACCTCAACCGGGCCGACGGCTCCGGCGGGCAGTTCGTACCGCCGCTGCACCTCGTCGACCAGTTCGTGGGCGTGCCCCGGCCTGGTCGCGTGACGGCTGATCTGCTGACGCGGCGTCCTCTGCCTCCCAACACCGACGTCATCAACATCCCGAAGATCGTTACCGGAACAGCGACGGCGATCCAGCCGGCAGACAACGACCCGGTGCAGGAGGTCGACCTGACCGACACGACCATCGCCGCCCCGGTACGCACCATCGCTGGGCAGCAGGACGTGGCGCTCCAACTGCTCGACCAGTCGCCGATCAGCTTCGACGACATCATCCTGGCCGACCTGCTTGCGGACTACTCCCGCAGGCTCGACCTCCAGGTCCTCACCGGCACCGGCTCGACCGGGCAGCTGTTGGGCCTCCAGAACGTGTCGGGCATCGAGACGGTCACCTGGACGTCGGCCAGCCCGACCGCGGTCGAGTTCCAGAAGCGTGTCGCTGACGCGGTGTCGCGCATCTCTGGCTCGCTGTTCTCGTCGCCCAACGCCATCGTGATGCACCCCCGGCGCTGGGCCTGGCTGCTGACGCAGAACGACACCAACGACAGGCCGCTGATCGTGCCGGAGACGGCCGGACCGTCGAACGCGCAGGGTCTGTTGGTGGCTGGCGCGGAGGGTCGCGTCGGCACGTTCGCCGGGCTTCCCGTTTATGTCGACGGTGGCATCGCGACCAACACCGGCGCGGGCAGCAACCAGGACGTCGTGCTCGTGCTGAACACGAACGAGACGTACCTGTACGAGTCGACCGTCCGCACGCGGGTGCTGCCGGAGGTGCTCTCAGGGACCCTCACGGTGCGTATCCAGCTGTACGCATACGTGGCCCTGGCTACCCGGCAGGCCAAGTCGATCGCGGTGATCTCGGGCACCGGCCTCACGCCGCCCGTCTTCACCTGGTGAACCTCGGTGGCGGCCAGCGAGAGGTCGCTCGTGCCCTGGCCGCCACCGAGCACCAACCTGGGGGTGGGCGTCAACGTCGCCCACCGCGTCGCTTGTTTGAGCATTCCGTTCGCGGCGGTGGGATCGAAGGCAGGAGAGGGTGCACTCCTTTCTGGCCCGTAGACCCGGCCTGCGCCCACCCCCACCGCGCGTGCTACTCGCAGGCTGCCGCCGCGGCAGGGATCGCCGCCTCGAGGGCCGCGAAGTCGAGGTGCGAGATCGGCTTGTTGCCGCCCGTTGGTCCAGCCATCACGCCGTGCGCGTTGATCAGCGTGCTGGTAGTGACGCCTGTGGCGTCGGCCAGGATCTCGGCTCCGGCCGGGCAGAAGCCCTCCGACGCAGCGATCGCACCGAAGGACACGAAGCCATTCGAGCCCGCGCGCCCTGCGTCCGCGTTCGGGTTCGGGTTGTTGAAGTAGCAGAAGTGCGCACTCGCCGAGGTGGCGGTGAGCACGACGGTCGCGGCGGCGACGGCAGCGATGGTAGACAGGCGGCGGACAAGCATGGGGAACCCCTTCGTGGTCGGACAGGTGTCCTCACACTGCGGCTCGCCCCCAAGGCTGTCAAGGCTCGTTGTGATCCTGTTACGGCCTCCCAATACACTAAAATGTCACTCACAGTCACACTCTCGTGTGGTCGTTCCGCGCTTATCGGAGATTTCAACATGTTATGGCGCGGCTATAGACAGGAATGGATACTCACTGTTACCGTCCTGTGGATAATTCTCCTGCCAGCTCGGAGGCACTTCTATGGGTCGTATCCGCAGCATCCTGATCACCAGCGCGGTCACTGGCATCGCCATGGTCGGCCTCGCCGCCCCGGCGTCCGCCGGGGCCCCGGGACCGAACAACCCGGTCTACTACGGCACAGACTGAACCAAGGTCGAGTACATCGACGGCACCCACACGATCTACGTCGCGCCCGGCACAACCGTCTACATCAAGGCCGGCACCGAGATCACCCGCTACGACGGTGGCTTGACCGGCCAGACGGTGACGATCGCCAAGGACATCAGCTTCGTGATCACCTGCGGAACCCCGGTGTACCCGCCGCCGAGCTAACCCTCAAGGAACTATCGGTCGCTTTACCTGCGCCGAACGAGCGGCCCCCACCGGGGTTGGGAGAGTTCTCCCGGGTGGGGGCCTTTCCTTTGCAGAGAAAGGCATTAGTGCTTCACAAAATTGGTGGTAGCGCGAACCGGCGCCAACAGTTAGGCTACGGCTAGAAAGTCAAAGCTAGGCGCCGGGGTACATCGCGAACAGGATCGTGACCGGCATGACCAGGAACACGATCGGCACCATCATCGCGATCTCCTTGCGCCCACCGGACTCCATCAGTTCGCGCTTGCTCACGTCGCGCACGTCCTGCGCCTGGGCCCTCAGCACGTCGGCCAGCGGGGTCCCGCGTTCGATCGCGATGGCGAACCCGTCGACGAAGCGGGACAGGACGGGCAGGCTCGCGTCGCTGCTCATCTTCTCCAGTGCCGCGACCAGGGAACTGCCGGCGCGGGCGTCGTCGAGCGCCTTGCGGAACTCTCGCGCCAGCTCGCCACCGCTCATGCGGGCCACCCGCTCGAGGGCGGCGACCGGTCCTTCACCCGCGCCGACCGCGAGCGCGAGCATCTCCGCGACAGTGGGGAACTCCGCGACGATCTTCTCGTCGCGCTTCTTGACCTGCCGGGTGAGGTAGCGGTCGCGGGCGACAATCCCCACCAGGAAGCCGATCCCGCACAGCAGCAGCAACAGGATGGGGTTGCTCCCGAAGGCCACCCGGAACAGCGACAGGACGAACATCGCGCCGAACCCGAGACCACCCCAGATCAGTTGCTCGACCCGGAACTCCTGCAGGGTGATGTCGAGGCCGGCCTGGGAGAGCTTGCGCCGGATCTGGCCACCGCCGCCGAGGATGCGTTCGAGCCGGTCGGCGCCGTTGCTGAGGTAGGGGCGGATCAGCCGCTCGAGGGTGGGAAACGGGGTGAACGTACGGTCGCTCGGGGCCGAGCGGGCCACCGGGCTGGCGTCACCTACATAGGGAGCGACGCGGTCGTCCAGCGTCGGGCGCCGGAAGGCGGGCATGCGGCGCAGCATCAGCGCGGCGCCGAGACCGATCAACAGCCCCGCGGCCAGGCCGGACAGCTCGGCGGGATTCATCGCAGCACCCGCTGTTCCTCGGGCAGCCGCCCGAGCCGCACCATCAGCCGGTAGGCGACGAAGCAGACCACACCGCCGACGACGATGACCACCACGCCGCCCGGGCTGTTGTACGCCTGCACGATGTCGCGGTTGAACGACATGAACAACAGCACGATCCACGGGGCGGCGACCGCGAGGCGCGCGCCGTTCACCGTCCAGGACTGCCGTGCCTCTAGCTCGGACCTGGTCCGCGCGTCCTCGCGCAGGAACTGCGACAAGGTCCGCAGCAGCCGCCCGAGGTCGGAGCCGCCGACTTCGCGAGCGATCCGCAGCGACTCGATGATGCGATCCCCGACGGGGTCGGCCAACTGCGCCTTGAGGCGGTCGAGGCAGTCGGAGAAACGGCCGGTGGCGCGGTAGTCGTCGGCGAAACGCTGGAACGGGCGACGCAGCTCGTCGGGCCCGCGGTGGCCGATGGCCGCCAGGGCCTCCGGCAGGGCGAGACCGGCGCGCACCGACGACGCGAGGTTGTCGACGACGTCGGGCCAGAGCTCACGCAGCTCTGCCCTGCGCTGCCGGGCGCGCAGCCGGACCAGGCTGATCGGCACCATCGCCGCCATCGCCCCGAACACCAGCGAGATCACCCAGACCCGGGAGATCAGGAGCAGCAGCACGAACACGAACCCGCCGATGCCGAAGCAGGCGCCGAACAGCTGATTGGGTGAGACCGATTCGATGCCGGCGACGTTGAGCGTCTCCTGCACGCGTTCGGTGAGGGTCCGCCGGCCCGGCCGCGGGTCGCGCGGACCCGATCGGGTGAACGACCGCCAGATGAGGACGCCCCCCAGCCCGAGGAGCAGTCCGATGAAGACACCCACTCAGGCCGCCTCGCCCCGGGGGTCGAGGAGCCGGGCGAGATCGAAGCCGTTGCGCTCGAACGCCGAGACGTGCGGCGGATAGCCGTCGGCGCGCACCAGCCGGTCGTCGCGGAGGTAGAACAGCGGCTCCATCTCCACCACGTCGCCCTCGACCCGGCCGGGCACGGCCGCGATCTCGCTGACGCGTCGCTGACCTGAGGCCAGCAGCTGGGTATGCACGACCAGATCGACCGCGCCCGCCACCGTCGGAACCACGAACCGCGAGCCGATGTTCTCGCCCGCCAGCAGAGGCAGCGTGCACATCTTCGTGATCGCCTCACGGGCGGAGTTCGCGTGGATCGTGCACATGCCGGGCAGACCGGAGTTCAGGGCGATCAGCAGGTCGAGACACTCCTCGGCCCGAACCTCACCGACGATGATCCGGCTCGGCCGCATCCGCAGCGCTTCCTTGACCAGGTTCCGCAGGCGGATCTCACCGGTTCCCTCGAGATTGGCCTGCCGGGTCTGCATCGCCACCCAGTCGGGGAGCTTGATCTTGAGCTCGAACACCTCCTCACAGCTGATCACCCGTTCGACGGGCGGCACAGCAGAGGCGAGACAGTTGAGCAGCGTGGTCTTGCCGGCCTGGGTACCGCCGGCCACCAGCACGTTGAGACCCGAGATCACCGACGCCTCGAGGAAACGGGCGGCCTGATGGGTGAGGGTGCCGAAGCCGACCAGGTCCTCCAGGTAGCTGGCCCGCACGACGAACTTGCGGATGTTGACCGCCCAGTTGGCCAGGGTGATGTCGGGGATCGCCACGTGCAGCCGCGACCCGTCGAGCAGCATCGCGTCGACGAAGGGCGTGGAGAAGTCGATGCGCCTGCCGGTGGCCTTCAGCATCCGCTCGACCAGGTCGCGCACCTCGTCGGCCGTCAGCACGGTGGTGGTCAGCTCACTCCGGCCGTTGCGGGCGACGAACACCCGCGACGGCTCGTTGATCCAGATCTCCTCCACCGACGGGTCGTCGAGGTACTTCTGGATCGACCCGTATCCGGCCACGGCATTGAAGACCTCGTGGCTGGTCTCGGGGGCATCGGCCAAGGTCGGCAGCGTGAAGGCCAGCGAGCGCTCGCCGTAGCGGTTCACCACGTCGTCGACGATCCGGCGGACCGCGTCGCGCTCGGTGAGCGGATCGAGCGACTGTCGCCGCACGATGTCGCGGACCTCGGTCTCGATGATGTCTTGGGCGGACATGCCGGGCAGTCACTCCTGTCGGTGGGCCACGCCAGCGAGCTCAAGCAATCGGCGCGGGGAGGCCTAGCAGGTGGGCCAGGGCAGGCAACTTTGCCCGATTGTCGCACCGGGAACGGTGTCGGCTGGAATCTGCGTGCACAGTGCGAACGATTGGGAGAAGGGCAGCCCCCGTCATGCTCCGCACCTGCTCGCTCCTACCGCGGTCCGCGCCGCCCATGCCGAAGAACGCGGTGTCCGGGCGAGCCGACGGCGCGCGGGAAGGGCCGAAGTTGCTCCCACGACGGCATGCGCCGCCCTTCCCGCCCGCCACCTGCGAACGCCGCGAAGGCGGCGCCATCGAGTGCGCTAATTACAGGCAGGCATTGGCCGCGTCCATGAACGCGGCGTCGATCGCATCGAAGTCGAGGTGACTGATCCCGGGAGCGTCGTGACCCCGGGACTCCGCCCCACCGGCCATCACGGCGTGCATGTTGATCGGGGTGTCGACCGAGACCCCCGCAGCGTCGGCGAGCACCTGGATGCCGGCGTCGCACAGGCCAGTGAACTCAAAGGCAAGGTCGTGGAACGACGCGAAGCCCTTGGAGTTGCTGGCTCCGGCCATGGCCTGCGGAGTCATGTTGTTCACATAGCAGAAGTGCGCGCTGGCCGGTGCGAGACCAAGCGCCAATGCGGCGACCGTTCCGACAGCGATGGTCGAGATGCGACGTACGTACATGGGGGATGCCTCCGTCGGGGATAGGAGTGGTCCCGACATGGTCGTCCAGCGGATCAGGTGCCGCAAGACCGAGTCGAACACCGCTTTTGGCGAGCGGTGGAGATGAAGTAACCGGGGGGCAAACTGACCCCCGAGCTTGAGACCTAGACCCCGCTGGCGTTGTCAGTCGCGCGCAGACGCCGACCCAACAGCCAGCACCAGACCGGGTACAGGACGTAGGTGCCGAGCCACGAGACCAGGCCCGCGCTGACGATCCAGGACGCCGCCGAAGCGTCATCGACACCACTGACGACACCGGGCAGTGCCAGCAGACCCGTGAGCATGACCGCGCCGGCCACCAGGCCCAGCTTTCTCAATTGGGAGGACAACTCGCCCACGCTCGGCTGCATGCCGTTGATCGCGAGCACCCACAGGCCGATCAAGGCGCTGCCGACCGCGGAGACGAGTCCCGCCAGGTACCAGCCGGTGATGTCGGCGATGACCAGCACCGAGCCGAGCACCATGACGAGCGCCCCGATCACGGCCGCCACCAGACTCCATGCGTTCGCACGGCCACGCTGCAGCAGCCAGGCCAGCGCGGCGCTGAGGAGGCCAACGGCGGCGTTGGCAAGGTCGTTGAGGAATCCGAAGGGCCCGCCGGCGATGGTGAACACCACAAGGCAGAGCACGCCGACAGCGGCAACGGCGGCGATCGTCCGGGCCACCCGCGCCGCTTGGCCGTCGTGCGTCGGTTGTCATGGTTGCTCCTTTCCGAAGCACCCGAATCCCTTGCCCTGCCGCCCCATTCGTCCCTTGACTCGCCTTGGGGCTGGCCCGACAGTGAGCGTGCCGGGCTTCCGGCTCCCCCACAAGGAGTTCGCATGAGCGGATTTGCACAGCTGATCGAGTGGAAGACGTCGCGCATCGACGAGATCCAGAAGCTCAACGAGGAGTGGCGTGAGCGATTCCCGACCTCGGGACCCACGCGAGTCGTCGTGTGCGCCGACAGGGAAAACGAGGGCTCCTACCTGACCTTCGTCGAGTTCGCCTCCTACGAGGAGGCGATGCAGAACAACGACGACCCGGCGACAGCGGAGTTCGCGGAGCGGATGCAGGCGCTGTCCGACGGGCCGCCGACCTTCCACAACCTCGACATCATCAACGTCGAGGACCGGACCTGAGCGGTCTCGCTCGACACCGAAACATGCAGTTCCGGCGGCCGGGCGCGGCGAATGTCCGCCGGCGGGTGTTTTGCCCAGCCCGGCTGCATGTTTCGGGTCCGGGTCGGTCCCGAAGCGACCCGTGTGCTCAGATCGGGGCATGACCACAGACCTCACGCTGCACACCTTTGGACGTGACCCGGCCGATGCTCCGGTCGTCGTGCTGCTGCACGGCTTCTCCGACTCCGGACCGAGCTGGGCGGACGCGATCGAACGGTTCTCCGACCGCTTCCACGTGGTGGCCGTCGACGCGCGGGGTCACGGCGAGTCACCGCGGTTCACGAAGGACCAGCTCGCCGACCCGTACGAGGTGATGTGCGCCGACGCCGTCCAGATCCTTGCCGACCTGCACGCGACAGACCGGACGGCCCAGCCTGCTGCTCGGACACTCGATGGGCGCCTCGGTGGCCGGCAACGCCACCGCACGTGCGCCCGAGTTCGTCGCCGCGAGCGTGTTGGAGGACCCGCCGTGGTGGCTGCCCGTCGACGGTCCGAGCCCATGGGAACGGGAGGCGCAGGCCGCGGCGGAGGCGGATCCGGATCCTTCGGAGGAGCAGCAGAACAAACGTGGGCTGACTGCGAGGCCGGGCAGCGATGAGCCGACCGAACCGACAGTGGAGGAGCGGATCGAAGCCCAGCGTGCGTCCGCGCCGGAGTGGCCGGAGTCGGAGCTGCGGCCGTGGGCGGTCTCCAAGACACAGCTGGACGCCGACTTCGCTGTCGGCCGTCGGTCGCGGCGCCGGAGTGCGCAGTCCTGGCCGGACGTCGTCGCCGGGCTCAGGACCCCGACGCTGCTCGTCACCGGAACCGGCAGCGTCCTGGTCCGGCAGGACACGTTGGCCGAGGCCGAACGGCTCAACCCGCTGCTGACGACCGTGGTCATCGAGGGTGCCAACCATTGCGTGCGCCGTGACCGGGGCGGACGCCTTCCACGCAGCGGTCGACGCCTTCCTGGCTGAGCACGCTCCGGCGGTCGACGCGTGACCGCAGTCGACGTCGAACCGCTCCCGTTGTGCGGTGCGGACGTCGCCGCCACCGACGGCTTCGAGATCCTCCGTGGCCGCCGCCCACTCGTGTTGACGAACCCGACTGGCGTGCTGGCACCCCGCCGGACACTCAGCTCGGGCGAGACGATCCGGCTCACGGTGGCGGCGATGGTCGATGCCGGGATCGACGTTGCCGCGGTGGCAGGGCCGGAGCATGGCTTCACGGGGACCGCACAGGCCGGGTCCGCCGAAGGCGACAGCGCCGATCCCGCCACCGGCTTGCGGGTACTCGATGCCTACACCGCGGATGTCACAGCCTGGCAGGAGATGCTCACGTCTGTCGGCGCCGACTGCCTCGTGGTGGACATCGCCGACGTGGGCTGCCGCTTCTACACCTACCCGGTCCTGATGCAGCGTGCCCTGACCGCGTGCGCGCTCGCCGCTGTCCCGGTGATCGTGCTCGACCGCCCCAATCCACTCGGCCGGCTCGCCGACGGCCCGGTGCTCGAATCCGCGTTCGCCTCGGGCGTCGGCACCGCACCGGTCGCGTTGCAGCACGGGCTCACGCTGGGCGAACTCGCGGCATTCCTCGATGCGGAGGTGCTGCCCGACGATGCCGGCCGGAGCCTGCCCTCGCTCGACGTGGTCCGGGTCACCGGCTGGGATCCCAGCCCTGCTGCGCCATTGTCACCGTGGGTCCCGCCGTCGCCCAACATCCCCACGCGCGACACCGCCCTCGTGTACCCCGGTGCCGGACTGTTGGAGGCAGTCACGGCGTCGGAGGGCCGGGGCACCACCCGCCCGTTCGAGACCCTGGGCGCGCCCTGGATGGACCACCGCTACGCCGAGGCCATGGCGGAGGTAAACGTTCCCGGCGTGGCCATCCGCGAGTGTGCCTTCATACCGACGTTCGACGCCTTCGCGGGCACGCCGTGTCGAGGGGTGATGCTGCATGTCACCGAACCGACCGCGCTGCGTCCCGTTCTCCTCGGATTCGCCTTGCTCCACACAGGATTCCAGCTCTACCCGGAGTTCAGGTGGCGTGAGGACGACTCTGAATCGTCGGCAACGTCTGGCCTGTACTGGATCGACAAGCTGACGGGTTCCGGCTGGGTGCGGCCGATGGTGGATGCCGGCGCGTCACCGGCCGAGTTCGAAGCGCGGTGGCAGGACGAGCTCGGCCGGTACGAGGAGCGCCGGGCCCCCTACCTCCTCTACTAGCCTCCGCACATGCCGACGAATCGACTCGAAGCCTTCAGTGACGGCGTACTCGCCATCATCATCACGATCATGGTGCTGGAGTTGAAGATTCCCGAGGAGCCCACGCTGCACGCGGCGGCCGAATCTGCTCCGGGCCTGTTCACGTATCTCCTGAGCTTCGTCTACATCGGCATCTACTGGAACAACCACCATCACTTCTTCGCGCTGGTCAGGCACATCAGCGGCGCCGTGCTCTGGGCGAACCTGCACCTGCTCTTCTGGCTGTCGTTGCTGCCGTTCACCACCGCGTGGATGGAGGAAAGCCACTTCGCCCGCCTGCCGGTGATGATCTACGGCGGCGACCTGCTGCTGTGTGCCATTGCCTGGTTCATCATGCAGATGACCGTGGTCCGCGCCGAAGGCCCCGACTCGATCGTGCCCACCGCCATCGGCCGCGACCTCAAGGGCAAGCTCTCGCCGTTCCTCTACATCGCCGGGATCCTCGTGTCGGTCCTGAGTCCCGTCCTCGGCGTGGCGATCTACACGATCGTGGCCGTGATGTGGCTCGTCCCGGACCGGCGGTTCGAACGACACGCCGCGGCCCTCGAGAGCGAAGGCTAGGTCGCGGGGACGAGCTGCCGCACCAGACGCAGAGCGACCTGCAGCTTGGCGAGGTCGGCCTGCGGTCCTTCGATGAGCCCCTCGAGCAGCCCGCGAACGCGGTCGAGCTGGGTCGCCTCCATCTTCCGCCACTGCGCGACGATCGCCGCCGGATCGTCGTCGCTCGCATCGCCTGCGTACAGGGCCTGTTCGACGATGCGGATGTGCACCGAGTTCAGGTCGTCCCGCAGCGCCGCCCGGGCCATGGTCCGCCACTGGTCGTCCCGCGGGAGCTCGAGAACCTTGTCCAGCAGGCGATCCAGGTTCAGTTCCTCGCCGATCGCCGCATGCACGCGAGCGATCTGCACGACATCGATGCCGTTGCGCTTCGCGGCCGGGATCATGCCCAAGCCGGCATAGCTCTCCGGCAACACAGCGATCCGGGCCGCAAGCTCGGGTGGGATGCCGTCGTCGACGAACTGCTGTCGCCGCTGCTCCAGACGTTCCCCCGCCCGACCGACCAGGACGTCCGGCAGTGCCTCGATGAGCGGACCCATCTGGTCGGCGTACTCGGCGACGAGCTCGGACATGCTGAGTGGTGCCCGGTGGTTGTTCACGAACCACCGGGTCGCCCGCTCGGCGATCAACCGCGTCGCGAGTCGTGCCCGTGTTTGGCCGACTGCGCTGATGACGTTGTCGAGCTTGGTGATCTCAGCCCAGATGCTCTGGGTGCGGAAGACGTTCCGGGCCGCGACATGGGCACGCGCGATGTCGGCCACCGCCGCACCGGTCTCGGCCGAGAGCCGTGGGTACATCGTGATGCCGCCGAAGTCGACCATCTCGTTGACCGCCCGGGTGGCGATGATCTCCCGGTGCAACCGGTGCTCGTGCAGCCGGTCGGAGAAGCGCTCCCGCATCGGCTTCGGGAAGTAGTCGACGAGCAGTGGAAAGAGGTCCTCGTCCTCGGGGAGGTCGGAGGCCAACAGCTCGTTGGTCAGGCTGATCTTGGTGTAGGCGAGCAGGACGCTCAGCTCGGGCTCGGTGAGGCCGCTGCCTGCTTGCTGCCGTGCCGACAGCTGCGCCGTCGTCGGCAGTCCCTCGAGCCGCCGGTCGAGATCGCCGCTGGCCTCCAGCCGGCGCATCCAGTCGTCGTGCACATGGGCCAGGTCGTGCGCCTGCGACCTCGCGCAGGAGAGCGCGATGTTCTGGGACGCGTTGTGCGAGAGGACGAGCGCGGCCACCTCGTCGGTCATCGAAGCCAGTAAGGCGTTCCGCTGCTTGAGGGTCATGTCCCCTGCGCTCACGACCCGGTCGAGCAGAATCTTGATGTTCACCTCGTGGTCGGAGGTGTCGACGCCCGCGGAGTTGTCGATGAAGTCGGTGGTCAGCCGGCCACCGGCCGAGGCGTACTCGATCCGACCGGCCTGGGTGAGACCGAGGTTGCCGCCCTCTCCCACGCACCGTGCCCGAACCTCGCGCCCGTTGACCCGGACTGCATCGTTGGCCCGATCGCCAACCTGGGCATGCGATTCGGACTCCGCCTTCACGTAGGTGCCGATGCCACCGTTGAACAGCAGGTCGACGGGTGCGGAGAGGATGCAGCGGATCAGCTCCGCCGGAGTGACGTTGTCGACGCCCTCGTCGATGTCCAGTGCGGTGCGCATCTCGGGCGAGATCGGCACTGCCTTCATCGAGCGCGCGAACACCCCGCCGCCAGCGGAGATCAGGCCGGTGTCGTAGTCGTCCCAGCTCGATCGCGGCAGGTCGAAGAGGCGCTTCCGCTCGTCCCAACTGGCGGCTGCGTCGGGATCCGGGTCGACGAAGACGTGCCGGTGGTCGAACGCGGCGACCAACCTCGTGTGCCGGCTCAACAACAGGCCGTTGCCGAACACGTCGCCGGACATGTCGCCGATGCCGACACAGGTGAAGTCGGTGGCCTGGCAGTCGACGCCGAGCTCACGGAAGTGCCGCTTCACCGATTCCCAGGCACCGCGGGCGGTGATGCCCATGTCCTTGTGGTCGTATCCCGCCGATCCGCCGGAGGCGAACGCATCGTCGAGCCAGAAGCCGTAGTCGGCCGCCACCGCGTTCGCGATGTCGGAGAAGGTCGCGGTGCCCTTGTCGGCGGCCACCACGAGGTATGGGTCGTCGCCGTCGTGCCGGACGACGGAGTCAGGCGGGACCACCTTGCCGTCGACGATGTTGTCGGTGATGTCGAGCAGGCCGGACACGAACGTGCGGTAGCAGGCGATCCCTTCCGCCAGCCAGGCTTCGCGATCCTTCGCAGGGTCGGGCAGATGCTTGGGAAAGAAGCCGCCCTTCGCGCCCATCGGGACGATCACGGCGTTCTTCACGGTCTGGGCCTTGACGAGCCCCAGCACCTCGGTGCGGAAGTCCTCCCGCCGGTCCGACCACCGGAGGCCGCCGCGGGCGATCGCCCCGAAGCGCAGGTGGACACCCTCGACGCGCGGTGAGTACACCCAGATCTCGGCGACCGGTCTCGGCTTCGGTAGTTCGGGATTCGCCCGGCTGTCGAACTTGAACGAGACCGCGTCCCGCAGCTGTCCGTCGGGACCGGGCTGGTAATAGTTGGTGCGCAGCGTGGTCCGGATGAGGTTCAGGAAGCTCCGCAGGATGCGGTCCTCGTCCAGGATCGACACCATTCCGAGCGCCGTCTCGATCTCCGCCGCGATGCGTTCCTGGCTCGCCTCGTCCTGCGCCAGCGAGGGATCGAATCGCGCGGCGAACATCCGCAGCAGGAGCTTGGCCACCGCGACGTTCCCGACGACGGTCTGGGCCAGGTAGTGGTCGCTGAAGGTGGTTCCGCACTGGCGCAGGTAGCGGGCGTACGCGCGGAACATGACGACCTCGCGCCAGGACATCCCGGCGTGCAGCACCAGTGCGTTGAGCGGGTCGGACTCGGCGCGGCGGTTCCAGACGGCGACGAAGGCTTCGGCGAACAGGCCGCGGGCATGGTCCAGTACCGCGCCCGGCGCCAGTCCGGTGCGCGCATGCCGGACGGTGATCCCGAGGTCGTAGACGGTGGCCGTGCTGCCGTCGGAGCGGGTGACGGGGTACGGCCGCTCGTCGCTCACCTGCAGGCCCATGGTCGACAGCACCGGCATCAGGGCCGACAGCGACAACGGCGTGCCGGTCCGATAGAGCTTCAGCCTCCGATTGGCCGCAGCACCGCCGACCGGGTAGTAGAGCGAGACCTTGAGGCCGCCCTCGTCGGGAAGCTCTTCCAGCACACGGATGTCGCCGGCCGCCTGCCGGGCGGTGAAGTCGGCACGGTAGGCCTCGTCGAAGGCCTCTCCATACCTTCGGACCATCTGCGTGCCCAGTTCCTCGCCGAAGCTCTCGACGGCTGCCTCGGCGAAGTCGTCGGGCCAGGTGCGCACGGCCTGCGCCAGCTCGGCCTCGAGTTGGTGGGCGTCGACCTCCGGCAGGTTGTCCTGCACTGGCAGACGCACGACGAAGTGGATCCGCGTGAGCACGGATTCGGAGTGGCGAAGGGTGAAGTCGATGGCGTTGCCACCGAACGCACGCAGGAGAATCTCCTGCATCTTGAGACGAGACGAGGTGGTGAACCGGTCCCGCGGCATGTATATCAGCACGCTGACATAGCGCCCGTAGGGATCGGTGCGCAGGAACATCCGCAGTCGGCGACGTTCCTGCAGCTGCATCACAGCCATCAGCGTCGGCAACAGCTCGGCCGCGTCGACACCGAACAGCTCGTCGCGGGGATAGGTCTGCAGCACGTCGAGCAGGGCTCTGGCCGAGTGCGAACCAGGCCTCGCTCCCGACAGCGCGAACAGCTCCTCGGCCTTCTGCCGCAGCACCGGGATCTCGCGAATGCCCTCGGTGTAGGCAACCGACGTGAACACACCGAGGAACCGCCGCTCCCCCACCACCTCGCCGTCCTCGAAGACCTTGACGCCGATGTAGTCGAGGTACGTGGGTCGATGGACGGTCGACCGGGAGTTCGCCTTGGTCAGCACGAGCAGCCGGTGCTCGCGAGCCAGGGCCCGGACCCGTGGAGGCAGCACGGCGGCACGCCGCTGATCCGACGGGTCGTCTCGCAGGATGCCGAGCCCGGTCCCGGTCACCGGCTCGAGTCGCTCCTCCTCGCCGTGCCCGGCGAGCCGGTACTCGCGGTAGCCGAGGAAGGTGAAGTGGTCGTCGACCAGCCAGTCGAACAGCTCCTCCGCCTCGTTGATCTCGGCGGGCGGCAACGGCGGCGGGTCGGCGCGCAGGCTGCGGGCGACGTCGCCTGCCATGGCCAGCATCTTCGGCCAGTCCTCAACCGACTCCCGGACGTCGCGCAGCACCCGGAGGAGGTCAACCTCGATCTGCTGGAGCTGGTCCGGCTGCGACAACCGGTCGATCTCCACGTGGATCCACGACTCGCGGAGCCCGAAGCCGTCTGCCGTCGGCTCGGCGACCGCCGCGGTGTTCGATCCGGCGGGGACGCTTGCATCGGCCTCGGCGGCCTCGTCGCCGGCCAGCACCTCCAGCAGGTTGCCGTGCAGGTCGCGGCGCACGTGCAGGATCGGATGAACGACCAGATGGATGCCGTGGTCGTTCCGCGACAGCTCGGCGGTGACGGAGTCGACAAGGAACGGCATGTCGTCGGTGACGACCTCCACCACGGTGTGACCGGACTGCCAGCAGTGTTCGTCGACCGTCGGGGTGAACGCACGGACCTGCGCGGTGCCCTGCGCGCGCAGACTGGCCAGCTGGGCATGGCTCAGTGCGGCCCCGTAGACATCGACCGGGTCGCGCTCCAGCAGGTCCTCGGCGGCGACGTGCCGCCAGTACTGCTGAAGGAACGGCAGCAGCCGGCCGTCGAGGTCGGTCGGTGGTGGCGCCGCCCGGCCGGATCCTGCGACTGCGGCGGCGTCCTCGAGCAGCCGCTCGATCGTGTCAGCGTTGATCTCGGCAAGAACGGTTCCCCGCTGTGCCCTCGATCTGGGCGAGTCACGTCCGGCTGGTGCGTTGACACCGACGGTCACGAGGACCTCCACGTGCGCTGACAGAGCGGGCGCCCTTCCTGTGCACATTAGTGCGTACGGCCGGGCGCGGCGCCGGATCGGACGCTTCGATGTCAGGGCGGCCGGGTGCTGTTGGATGTCGGCCATGGACCTGCAGAAGGACATCTCCCTCCCCGCCGACCCGGCCGCTGTCCTGCGGCTCTGGCTGGACCCGGCGTTCCACGAGCGGCGGTGCGAAGCGGCGCATGCGGTCACACTACGAGGTAAGCGTCGATCCGGACGGCGCCACGACGGCGCCGGCGACGGTGACGACCTCGCGCGCACTGCCGACGGATCGGTTGCCCGACCTGGTGCGTTCGTTCGTCGGCCAGACGCTGACGTTGGTGGAGCGGATCGAGTGGACCGATGCCAGGTCCGCGGCCGTGCACGTGCGCGTCGAGGGTGCGCCGATCACGCTCACCGGTGCATACGCCCTGGGCCCGGGGCCGGACGGCGGCAGCCGGCTGGCCGTGCGGGCGGAGGTGAAGGCGACGGTCCCGCTCGTCGGCGGCAAGATCGAGAAGATGGTCCTGCCGGTGATGCAGTCGGCGCTGGACGCCGACGAGCGGCTCGCTCGCGAGGCACTCACCGCACGCTGACGGCGTGGGTGCCGCATGTTGTCGGTAACCGGTGCGACGCTGTGGCCATGAGCAACGGCTCGCCCTCCGACCGGGTCGCCTGGTGCGACGTCTGTGCCGACGACCGGATCTTCGTCGAGCCCGACCTGTCGACCGACGACGTCGCCGAGCTCGACCTCGCGGCGCCGGGGTGGGCCTGCAGCGCCTGCGGTGCGGGCACCTGGCTCGACGCCGTGGTGGTCGTCACCACGATCGCCGCCTGACGAAGTCAGCCCATGTGCGGGTAGCGATGGTCGTGCGCCGGCACGAACGTCTCCTTGATCGACCGAGGGGATGCCCAGCGGATCAGGTTCCACATCGAGCCGGCCTTGTCGTTGGTGCCCGATGACCTGGCGCCGCCGAACGGCTGCTGCCCCACCACGGCGCCGGTGGGCTTGTCGTTGAGGTAGAAGTTGCCGGCGGCAAAGCGCAGCCGCTCCTGTGCCAGCGCCAGGGCGGCCCGGTCGTCGCCGATCACCGCGCCGGTGAGCGCATACGGCGACGTGCTCTCGACGACATCGACGATCGCAGCGAACTCGGCATCGGGGTACACGTACACCGAGAGCACCGGCCCGAAGTACTCACGGACGAACATCTCATCGCCCGGGTCGTCGCTGCGGACGATCGTCGGCCGGACGAACCAGCCGGTGCTGGAGTCACAGCTACCGCCGGCAAGAATCTTCAACCCTGTTTGCGACTTCGCCCGCTCGATCACCTCGGCATTGCGCGCGAACGACCTCTCGTCGATCACTGCCCCAGTGAAGTTCGTGAGGTCCCGAGGGTCGCCCACCGCCAGGGACTCCGTCGTCGACACCAGGTCGTCCTCGAGCCGGTCCCAGACGCTCTGGGCGATGTAGGCACGCGACGCCGCCGAGCACTTCTGGCCGGAGTACTCGAACGCCCCTCGCACCAGCGCCACTCGCACCGCCTCGACGTCGGCCGATGGATGGGCCAGCACGAAGTCCTTCCCGCCGGTCTCGCCCACCACCCGCGGATAGGCGGCATAGCTCCCGATCCGCGCACCGACCTCTTGCCACAGGTACTGGAAGGTCGCGGTCGAGCCGGTGAAGTGGATCCCGGCGAGCGCCGGGTGCGTCAACGCGACCTCCGAGACCGCCTTGCCGTCGCCTGGCAACAGGTTGATCACTCCCGGCGGCAGCCCTGCCGCCTCCAGCAACCGCATCGCCCAGTGGGCCGACAGCATCGCCGTCGGCGACGGCTTCCACAGCACGACGTTGCCCATGAGGGCGGGCGCGGTCGGCAGGTTGACGGCGATCGCGGTGAAGTTGAACGGCGTCACCGCGTAGACGAAGCCCTCCAGCGGCCGGTAGTCCGTGCGGTTCCACGTCCCCGCTGAAGATGACGGCTGGTTGGCGTGGATCGAGCGGGCGAAGGTGACGTTGAAGCGGAGGAAGTCGATGAGCTCGCAGGCGGCGTCGATCTCGGCCTGCTGGACGGTCTTGCCCTGCCCCAGCATCGTCGCCGCGTTCAGCCGGGCCCGCCAGGGGCCGGCCAGCAGGTCGGCCGCCCGGAGGAAGATCGCCGCCCGGTCGTCGAAGGCCATCGCCGCCCAGTCCGGTGCCGCCGTCAGGGCGGCGTCGATGGCGCTGGTTGCGTCGTCGTGGCTGGAATGGGCGCTGGTGCCCAGGACCTCGGCGTGCGCGTGTGGCTGCACGACCGAGAAGGAAGACCCCGAGGCCATGCGTTGCCTGCCACCGATCGTGGCGGTCAGCTCGACCGGGCTCCCCGCCTGCGCCGCGAGTTCGGCCTGGAGTTCGGCGCGCTCAGGCGAGCCCGGTGCATACGTCCTGACCGGCTCGTTGACCGGCTCGGGAGCCGATGTGACGGCGTCCACGCCCCCGCCTCTCAGGCCGACTTCTTGGCCTGCCGCCGCTCCGTGACCTCGTCGGTGCCCGAAGCCGAGCGCTTGGCGGCCGTCTTCTTGGCTGGACTCTTCTTCGCGGCGGTCTTCGGGCTGCTCTTCTTCGCAGCTGCCTTCTTGGCCGGTGCCTTCTTGGCGGGAGCCTTCTTGGCAGCCGATTTCGTGGCGTGCCGCTGTCGGCCGCGTCGGCAGACTTCTCGTCGGCCTTCTCGTCGGCATCGCCCTCACCGCGCTGCCGCTTGGCCGCGGCGACGCTCGCACGCAGGGCGGCCAGCAGGTCGACGACCTCGGCATTGGAGGGTGCGCTGGCTGCCGGCTGCTCGACCTCGTGGCCCTCGAGCTTGGCCTCGATGACCTGCTCCAAGGCCTCGCGGTACACGTCCTTGTAGCGCTCGGCGTCGAAGTCCGCCGTGAGCGTGTCGATGAACGACTCGGCCATCGACACCTCCTGCGCGCTCACCGAGACGTTCTCGCTCGGAGCGACCTCGCCGGCGTCGCGCACCTCGTCGGGCCACAGCATGGTGTGCATCACCAGCGTGTCCTCGACCGCACGGACGAAGGCGAGCGCCTCGCGGTTGCGCAGGGCGACCTTGACGACTGCGACCCGGTCGGAGCGCTTCAAGGCCTCGCGCAGCAGCACGTACGGCTTCTCGGCGACCTTGCTGTCCGGACCGAGGTAGTAGGCCTTCGACAGTGCCGTGGGGTCGATCTGGTCGAACGGGACGAACTCGAGCACGTCGACGGCCTTGCTGCTCGGCAGCGGCAGGTCGGCCAGGTCCTCCGGCTGCAGCACGAGAACGTCACCGTCGGGCAGCTCGTAGCCCTTGGCGATCTCGGGGAACGGCACCTCTTCGCCGTCGACCTCGCAGATCCGCTTGTACTTGATCCGGCCGCCGTCGCTCGCGTGCACCTGGCGGAAGGAGATGTTCTTCTCCTCGGTGGCCGTGAACACCCGGATGGGGATGGTCACGAGGCCGAAGGAGATCGCGCCCTTCCAGATCGATCTCATGTTCGGAATGGAACCACGCCCCACCGACTGCGGCCAGTAGGACTACCGCCGGGTAGCCCAGCACCGGGACGACTCACGCAAATCCACTTCGACTCCGGGATGCCGCCGCAGCCCACTACGGATTCAGGCGAACAGGTCGGGAAGTTCCTGGACCGCGTACCAGGCCAGTCGCACGCCGAGCCCGGAGTCGTCGTCGGGCGACTGCGCCCCCTGCGGGTCGACGTCGTCGGACAGAGCCTGGTCGCCGAGGTAGCCGGCCAGGAACATCTCGCGCGCCACCGGTCCCTGGGCCACGTGCGCGGGATGACCACCGGAGAGCGGATCCCCCGGTTCGACGTCGACGACCAGGACCGTCGCCAGGGCAGTTGCTTCGCCCCTCGTCCGTGCCTGCGCGATCGAAGCGCGGGCAGCCGCCCCGAGCGCGGTGAGCGTCAGCTCCTCCTCGTCAGCGTCGCCGACGGCCTCGACGAGAGCGGGAGTCACGGCGTAGCCGACTCCCCCGTCCGGCTCGGCCAGCCCGGCAGCGAGCCAGCCGCGGAGCTGGTCGCGGGTCGCCGGTAGGTAGACGGTCAGGATGCCGCCCGCCCGTCCTGGGTGCTGCGCGCGTTCGTCGCCCGGCGGGCGCCGCCACGCGGCCGCTCTCTCTGGGCGACAGCCGGGACGCCGCCGAGCATCGCGGCGAGGTCGCGGATTGCCTTGCGGGTCAGCGAATTCGGGGCTACCTCGGCAAGTGCCCGTCCCTGCGCCAGGGAGGAGTCGAGGGCGGCGCGGTCGTAAGGGATCAGGACCGGGTTCTCCACGCCGGCGTGCCGCAGCAGTGCGGTGCGGATCTGCTTCTCCGGACTGCCGCCGACCGGAGCCCGGCGGACCCCGTTGACGACGACGACAGGTGTCACGTCCGGCAGCGTGTCGTGCAACTGCGCGAGCCCGCGGACGAGGCGTTGGAGGCCGATGGGGTCGGCCGAGCCAACGGCGACGATCGTGTCGGCCTGCTCCAGCGTCACCAGCGTCGCGCCGTTGCGGCGCGGAGCCGCGGTGTCGAAGCTGATCTCCTCGTCGGCCTCGAGGCAGAAGCCGAGATCGACCACGGTGACCGGTGCCAGCGTGCGGACGGCCGTCCAGACGATCTCGAGCGCGGACGCGCGCAGTTCGGTCCAGCGGTCGGGGCGGACGATGCCGGTGAGCACGAGCAGGTCGGGTGAGAGCTGCCGGGTGTGCCGGGTGAGAGCGACCTGGTCGAGCACGCCGTTGTTGGCCGACCGGCAGGCAGCCGCGAGTCCCGGCGCCTCTTCCAGCAGTCCGAGTGCCTGCGCGACCACGCCGCCGTACACGTCGGCGTCGGCCAGCAGCGTGCCGACATGCAGCTCGGCCAGTTCGGTCGCGAGATTGACGGCCAGCGTCGTGCGCCCCGGTGCACCCGTGGGACCCCATACCGCGATGAGCTTGCCGGTGCCGACATCGCCTCCACCCAGTCCGGGGAAGGCGTCCCTCGACGTCATCGGCGGGATGTCGGCCAACGGGTCGGCGAACATCTGTCGTGGATCCGCCAGTCCAGGCTCCGGATCCTCCAGTGCCGTCTCGACCGCCGCTGCCAGCATCTCCGGTGAGGCGTCGGCGGGCACGACCTGGTGGACGCCGAGGTGGTTGAGCCGCTCGGTGGCGGGGAGGTCGCCAGGTGTGACCACGCCGATGACGGCGACCCCGGTGGCCTTCAGCCGGGTGACAGCGTCGCGATCCAGCCGCCGAAGGTCCGCCGACAGCACCACCGCTCTGGCCTGGCCGGAGTGGGCGGCCGCCAGCAGATCGGGGAGATCGACGCACCGGCGCACCACCGAGAGCGGGATGGGGCTGTGCTCGAGGGCACTGACGAGATCGGTCTCCCAGCGCGCCCCGGTGACCGCCGTGAGAACGGGAACGCTCATCTGCTGCTCCTTCAGACGTTGGGCGAGGGCTGCTGCTTGGTGAGGTGGTCAGCCGATCCGGATGACGAGCACGGTCCCCCGTGCCATCAGGCCGCTGACCTTGGCCTGGTCGAACCCCTCTTGCTTGGCCGGATCGACCCGGACGGTCAGCCCGGACGAGGCGTTGCTGCCGGTGATGCCACCACCGCCCGAATTGGGCACCTGCACGACCGGCACGTCCTTGAGGACCATCACCGCCTCGGAGCTCTCCCCGCTCGTCGCCTGCGGCTGAACGACCACGTTGACGTGGTCGCCGCTGTTGAGGGGTGGGATCGCCTCGTCCTTCACCGGGATCGCCATGTCCAGCAGTTCCTGCGGCGTGGTCGTCGCGAAGGCCGACCGCGGGAGGAACTCGCCGGCCCGGAGGTCGTGCGTGACCTTCATCGCCTGTGGGATCGACTCGGTGGCCGACACATAGGCCTCGGCGTTGTCCGAGGCGGTGAAGCGCACCCGGACGGGGACGACCGAACTGCCCTCGAGCGCGTCACCGGTCTTCATGTCGGCCTTGACCGCGTAGATCTCGACGGTGTTGTCGGCCATCGCGAAGACCCTCGCACCGAGGAGCATCGCCACGATGACCAGGAGCACGCCGAACAGCAGCTTGGGATCGGCCCACCGGGGCAGCGCCAACCGCGACGCCTTGCGCGCTGCGGGCTGAGCGTCGGACACGGGCCGGACTCCTAGGAAATGGGGGGTGGCGCGGACTGATGCGCCCGGCGATTCTCCCCGACCTTGGACCGTGCCGCGAATCCGCATCCACATGCCCCCTGCGACGCCGACGTCCGCCGGCTGTGGATATCCACTCCTGAGCAGGCTCCGGCTGCGAGGATGATCACCCCGTGTCACGACGTCGCGGCTGCCTGGAGGAGCGACATGCCTGATTCCCGATTCCTGCAGCTGTCCGACGTGGCCGAGGTGCTCAACATCTCCGCAGCCCAGGCCTACGCCCTCGTGCGCAGCGGCGAGTTGCCCGCGATCAAGATCGGCGGCAAGGGTGCCTGGCGGGTCGAGACCACGGTGCTCGAGACCTACATCGAGCGGATGTACTCCGAGGCGAAGACCTTCATCGACTCCCATCCCTATGGCGGCCGACGCGAGGACTTCGTCTGAGCGCGGGCTAGAGGGTCCGGCGGATCAGCGCGACCGCCGAGATCGGAACGGTGCGCACTCCTGCGACGTTCCCCCGCCGCCTTGCCTCGTCGATGGCGTGTTCGGCGATCTCGAAGAAGTCGGCGCCCACGCGGTCGATCGTTCCGGTGACCACGATGCCGTCGACCAGACCCACCGCGACGCCTGACCGGTCCCGCGCGATCCCCCGCAGGGCATGAGCCAGCGTCAGCCTTTCCGCGACCTTGCCCGCTGAGCCGGGCACGGCCGACACGTTGCCCAGGCCGGCGACGCTGGTGACGGCCGCGATCGGGACGAGGACCTCGGGGCCGCGTGGCTCGGCCAGCAGGAGCCAACTGCCACCGACCCCGCTCAGCGTCCCCACGACCGCGGGGGCGCCGGGCACCGTCACCGACACCGGCTGACCGATCGCCGGCCGGAGCCGGTCGACCAGGCCGAACTTCGACACCTCGATCCTGGACCGTTCGGCCACCTCGCCGGCCAGTTCGGCCTCGGCCAGCTGGTCGAGCTGCGCCTCGAGGTCGTCGAACAGGTTGTCCCAGCGCACCCGCCGACCCTAGCGGCGGCAGTGCGCGAGCATTCACAAGCAAACGCAAGCAAACACAAGCAAACGCATGTCTTCGTAACGTTTCCACATGAATACGTACCTACTTGACGTCAAACTCGGCTTGGCGTAGACATACGCCACGACATGCACGACTTCACTACGAGAGGCCGGAGACAGGCATGACGGCTCTGCGGCGGGTGGTCTCACCACTGGTGGTCCTCGCCCTGTTCGTCGTCGCCGGCCTGGGGTTGTCGGTCCTCACCTCGGGCAGCCTCGCGGCCGTCCGGGTGGCGCACCCGACCTTTGACGACCTGACCGTTGCCGGTGCCGCGGTCGTGGCCTGGTGCCTGTTCGGCTATCTCGCACTCGGCGCGCTGTTGACGCTGCTGGCGGCACTGCCCGGAGCCGTGGGCTCGGCGTGTGGCGCGATCGCGGTGGCCGTGACGCCGCGCGCCTACCGCCGGGTGGCCCAGGTGGCACTCGGTCTGACCGTGATCGCCGGCCCGTCGTTCGGGTCGGTCGCCGCCCATGCAACCCCGAACGAGGCACCGAACCCGATCACCTCCACGGTGAACCTCGACCGGCCGGGATACACCGGGCAGGCCCAGCCCTGGCTGGACCTGGACCGGCCGGGAAACACCGCCGGCGGCCGGCTGGACCTGGACCGTCCCGGCAACACCTCGACCGCGCCGCGTGCCACCGAGCGGGATCCGCTGATCCGGCCCGCCAGGGACGTCGACGAGGCCAGCTACACCGTGAAGCGCGGCGACTGCCTGTGGCACATCGCCGAACGGCACCTCGGTCCTGGCGCCACCAGCGCCGAAATCACGACCGAATGGCACCGCTGGTACCAGGCCAACCGAGACGTCATCGGCGACGACCCCGACCTGATCCTCGTGGGCCAGGTCTTCCGCGTCCCGTGACCGCCACCAGAACCACAGAACACCGACAGTCCCGCCATCAACAGATTCGGAGCGACGAGATGACCATCACCGTCACCGATGTCCCCACTGACGTTTCCGCCGCACGCAAGGAGGCCACGGTCACCAACCTGGCCGACCGGATGCCGCGCCGCGTCCCGGCACCGGCAGGGATGCCGTTCGACGACGAGCGGCCGTCGGCAGGCCGCACTCAGCCGGCCAGGCACACCCAGGGCGCACTTGCGCTGAGCGAGGCCAAGCGTCGCCCGATCGCACCCTGGCCGCACCTGCGCCTCGTCCCGGACACCGGCAAGCCGGTGTCGCGCCGGGTGATCGACGACCAGACGCTGTTCGGCCGCCAGCCCACCTCGACGGCAGACCTCCCCGACCCCTCGTCGTGGGCGGGCCAGCTGGGCCGCGCGGTCACCGAGGTCCTGGCCGGAGACCGGCCACTCCCCCAGTTGATGCGCTGGACCGACGAGACCGTCTTCGCCGACCTCAGCCGGCGCGCGACGGCGCTGTCACAGGCCGGCGCAGGTCGCCGAGGCCCGCGCAACCGGGTCGGCGTTCGCTCTGTGCACGTGTGCGAGCCGCGCGACGGCGTGATCGAGGCCGCGGTGCACGTCCGGCAGGGTCACCGGTCGCGGGCGCTGGCCATGCGGCTGGAGGGCCTGGACGGCCGGTGGCGCTGCACCGCCCTGCAGATCGCCTGACCCCAACTGCCAATCGACGCCGGTCAGGCCTCCTTGCCGTGGCAGCGCTTGTACTTGAGCCCCGATCCGCATGGGCAGCGCGCGTTCTTCGGTGTGCCCGCGAACTCGGCCCCGCTGTCGTCGGTGTGCACCGCGACGCTGCCGTCGGCCTCGGCCGCGGTGTAGGACAGCCGGCTGGCCTTCGCCGCCGGACCGGTGAGGCCCTTGGCCTGCAGCTTGGGGGTGGCCCGCCTCGAGGATCTGTCGGCCAGCGCGGCTCCGGCTGCCGCGGCCTCCTGGACGGCTGAACCTGGTGCGGAGCCGTTCCCCGGAGGGTTGACCACGCGGACGCCGCGACCGCCGGCACCGGCCGGCCGCCCGTCGTCGGATGCCTGCTCCTCTTCAGCGTCGCCGGACGCGTCGGCCGCAGGGGCATCGATCTGCACGTCGAGGTGGAAGACGTAGCCGACCGACTCTTCCTTGATGGCGCTCATCATCGCCCGGAACAGGTCGTATCCCTCGCGCTGGTACTCCACCAGGGGATCGCGCTGTGCCATCGCCCGCAGGCCGATTCCCTCACGCAGGTAGTCCATTTCGTACAGGTGCTCGCGCCAGCGCCGGTCGAGCACCGACAGGATGACGCGACGCTCGAGCTCACGGAGCACCTCGGCGCCGAGTTCCTCCTCGCGCCGCACGTACGCCTCCTGGGCGTCCTCCTGCAGAGCCTCGACCAGGAACTCCTGCGACAGCCCGCCCGCGCCGGCCTCCTCCTCGAGCTGATCGAGGGTCACCCCGACCGGGTAGAGCTGCTTGAGATCCACCAGGAGCTGTTCGAGATCCCAGTCCTCCGCGAACCCCTCGCCGGTGGCGGCGCGGACGTAGTCGGCGACCGTGTCGTCGATCATCGTGACGAGTTCGTCGTGCACGTCCTGCCCGGTGAGGACCCGCTTGCGCTCCTCGTAGACCACCGAGCGCTGGCGGTTCATCACGTCGTCGTACTTCAAGACGTCCTTGCGGATCTCGAAGTTCATCGACTCGACCTGGCCCTGGGCGTTCGCGATGTTCGACGTGATGCGCTTGTTCTCGATCGGGACGTCGTCGGGGATCTTCATCGACTGCAGGACCCAGTCGATCCATTCCGCCTTGAACCGGCGCAGCAGTTCGTCCTGCAGGGACAGGTAGAACCGGCTCTCACCAGGGTCGCCCTGCCGCCCGGATCGACCGCGCAGCTGGTTGTCGATGCGCCGCGACTCGTGCCGCTCGGTGGCGAGCACGTACAGGCCGCCGGCCGCCACGACCTCCTCGTGCTCGGCCTCGACCTGCCGCTCGAACCGCGCGACGGTCTCGGCCCAGGCGGCCTCGTACTCGTCCGGTGTCTCGAGCGGATCGAGCCCGGAGGCGCGCAGGTGCTCCTCGGCCAATGCCTCCGCGCTGCCGCCCAGCATGATGTCGGTGCCGCGGCCGGCCATGTTGGTGGCGACGGTGACCGCGCCCTTGCGGCCGGCCTGCGCGATGATCTGCGCTTCCTTGGCGTGCTGCTTGGCGTTGAGTACTTCGTGGGGAACGCCGGCCTTGCGCAGCTCGCCGGCCAGCTCCTCCGACTGCTCGACCGACGTGGTGCCGACCAGAACCGGCTGGCCGGCCTGGTGTCGTTCGGTGATGTCCTCGACCACGGCCTGGAACTTCGCGTCGTGGGTCCGGTAGACGACGTCGGGCTGATCCAGGCGGACCATCGGCATGTTCGTCGGGATCGGGACCACGCCGAGGTTGTAGATCTTGTTGAACTCCGACGCCTCGGTCATGGCCGTGCCGGTCATGCCCGCGAGCTTCTCGTACAGGCGGAAGAAGTTCTGCAGGGTGATGGTGGCGAGCGTCTGGTTCTCGTCCTTGATCGCCACCCCCTCCTTGGCCTCGATGGCCTGGTGCAGGCCTTCGCTGTAGCGGCGACCCTCGAGGATGCGGCCGGTGTGCTCGTCGACGATCAGCACCTCGCCCTTCATCACGACGTAGTCCTTGTCGCGGGTGAACAGCTCCTTGGCGCGCACGGCGTTGTTGAGGAACTGCACGAGCGGGGTGTTGGCCGACTCGTACAGGTTGTCGATGCCCAGGGTGTCCTCGACCAGGTCGATCGCGGGTTCGAGCACCCCGACCGTCCGCTTCTTGATGTCGACCTCGTAGTGCTCCTCGGGTCGCATCCGCTTCGCCAGCGACGCGAATTCCGTGTACCACTTGGAACTCTGCTCCGCCGGGCCGCTGATGATCAGCGGGGTGCGGGCCTCGTCGATCAGGATCGAGTCGACCTCGTCGACGATCGCGAAGTGGTGGCCCCGCTGGACGCAGTCCTCCGGCGTCCAGGCCATGTTGTCGCGCAGGTAGTCGAAGCCCAACTCGTTGTTGGTGCCGTAGGTGATGTCACAGGCATAGGCGGCCCGACGTTGCTCGGGTGTCATCGACGCGAGGATGAAGCCGGTGGTCATCCCGAGGAAGTGGTAGATGCGGCCCATCTGCTCGCCCTGGAACTGGGCGAGGTAGTCGTTGACCGTGACCACGTGCACGCCCTTGCCTTCCAGGGCGTTGAGGTAGGCCGGCGCGGTGGCCACGATCGTCTTGCCCTCACCGGTCTTCATCTCGGCGATGTTGCCGAGGTGCAGGGCACCGGCGCCCATGATCTGCACGTCGAAGAGCCGCTTGCCCAGCACCCGCTTGCCCGCCTCGCGGACGGTCGCGAACGCCTCGGGCAGCAGGTCGTCGAGCGACTCGCCCTCCGCCAGGCGCTCACGGAACAGCGTGGTCTGCTCGCGGAGCTCCTCGTCGGTGAGCGAGGAGATGTCGCCCTCGAGGGCAGCCACCTGAGTGGCGATCGACTCGAGTCGGCGGACGATCTTCTTCTCACCTGCACGCAGGAGCTTGTCCAAAATGGCCGGCACTACTCACCTCGAAGCTTGGGAGCGACACGGGAGCCGGCAGGTGCTCGTGGGTCGTCCAGGCACTGGCCACCCGTGCGGGTTCCGCACCATGGTAGGCGAGCGGGAAACATGCAGTTGGGCCCGACGGAGGCCCGGGATGTCGGTGCATGTCCGGATCTGCGGCATTGCGCTGCCTGTTTCGGCGGTGGCGGCGCCGGATGCCGCGCGGGGTGGTCCGGCCGGGCACGATGAGGCGTCCGCCCGACGCCGTCGTCTCCGGAGCCCGAACATGAGCGCGACCCGTTCCCGCCCGTCGCCGAAGCGGCTGCTGTGGGCCGGCGTGGGCGTCGCGGTGGCCGCTCTGGTGCTGTTCACCCTCGGTCCTGGCGCGGGGACGCCGGCTCCCCCGCCGCCCGAGCTTGCGACCACCGCCGCTGCGATCCTGCCGCCCGCGCCGCCGCCGCTCGCCGACCCGCCGTACCGCGGCTGGAGCAGCTGGAGCATGCAGTCCAGCGACTACCCCGGGCTCAACCCGAACGGGCGCCGCAGCTGGCTCACCGAGACCAACGTCCTTGCCCAGGCGCGGGCGCTGGCGCGGGAGCTCAAGCCCTACGGCTACACCTACGTCGCGCTGGACGCCGGCTGGGGATCGAACTGGAAGTGGTCCCCGAAGTACGACCGCAACGGGCTGCAGTACGCCAACCCGGAGCGGTTCCCACACGGCATGAAGTGGATGGCCGACAAGATCCACGAGCTCGGCCTCAAGGCCGGGATCTACCTGTCGGTCGGGCTCAACAAGGCCAACTACCGGGCCGACGACTTCCCGGTCAAGGGGACCAGGCTGCCGGGATGCTCGACGCACGACATCGTCTACGACGACCTGCGCACGACCAACGGGTGGGACTCCGCCTACAAGATCGACTTCGACAACCCGTGCGCGCAGGACTTCATCGACAGCCAGGCGCAGAAGTTCGCCGACTGGGGTTACGACCTGGTCAAGGTCGACGGCGTGGGACCGGGCTCGTACCGGACCGATCCCGACCACGACAACCGCCGCGACATCGAGGCCTGGCATCAGGCCATCCAGAAGACCGGGCGGCCGATGCACCTGAAGTTGTCGTGGGCACTCAACCCGTCGGCGATCGAGACGTGGCAGGAGAACGCCGACAGCTGGCGGATCCAGAAGGACGTCGAGTGCTACTGCGAAACCCTTCTCACCTGGACCAAGTCCGTCGACGACCGGTTCGATGACGCTCCGGCCTGGGTCCAGCACGCCGGGCCGAAGGGCTGGAACAACCTCGACGCGGTGGCGGTCGCAGTCGGGAAGATGGACGGGCTCACCGACGAAGAGCGGCGCTCGATGATGACGCTCTGGGCGATCTCCGCCGCGCCGCTGTTCGCCGGCGACGACCTGACGAAGATGGATTCGCTGGGCCGGGAGCTGATGACCAACCGCGACGTGCTCGCCATCCAGGCCATGGGCCGGCCGGCCTCACCGGTCACTCCCGGCGCCGACCACCAGGTGTGGCGGATCGACAACGGCGACGGCACCTGGACCGTCGCCCTGTTCAACCTCGGTGACGAGCCGGCAGCGGTCGAGGCACGGTGGAGCGACCTCGGCTTCTCCGGTCCGGCCATGGTCGAAGACATCTGGGCGGGCACGGATCTCGGGCCGGCCGCCACCGGCTGGTCGGCGTCCCTTCCGGTGCATGGAACGCGACTGCTCCGGGTGACGCCCAGTGCGACCGCGGCCGGCTACGAGGCGGAGGCACCGGCCAACCAACGCGAGGGAGCCTCGGTTGCCGCCTGCACCGGCTGCGCCGGCGGGCTCAAGGTCGGAGAGCTCGAGGGGTCGCTCACCTTCCGCGACATCGGCGTGCGCAAGACCGGCCGTCTATGACGTCACCGTGAGCTATGTCGACGGTTCTGCCGGACGGCCCATCCTGGTGACTGCGAATGACCAAGCGGGCAAGACAATCGTGCTCGGCGGAGCCGACGATGGCAGGTGGAACCGGCCGCGCGGAACGACGCTCAAGGTCGACTTCAGGGAGGGCCGCGACAACTCGCTCACGTTCGCAGCAACGGGCAGCGACCCGGCTCCCGACATCGACCGGATCGTGGTGCAGGCCGCCCCGTAGTGAAGGCCGATGCGGGCCAACGTCACTCTGCGCTTGGCGACCGTTTCGAGCCCGCATTTGGTTGTGTGTGGGGTTTGTTCGTAGGGTGCACAAACCATGTACACGATCGGTCGCGTCGCTGCCCTGACCGGGGTCCCGGTCGCGACCCTGCGTGCCTGGGAACGCCGGTACGGCGTGGTGCAGCCCGTCCGCACCGACACCGGCTACCGGCTCTACGACGCCACCGCGCTGTCGGCCATCCAGCGCATGCAGGCACTCCTGGACGAGGGCTTCGGCCCGAAGGCCGCGGCGGCGGAGGTGGTGGCCGCACGAGAGGCCGTTCAGCCTGAGTCCGTCGCAGCGGCCGCGGACCCCGGAACCGAGGACGAGCCGAGCGTGGCCCGGTTCCTTGCCGCGGCGATCAGCCTCGACAGCGCCGAACTCGGACGCTCCCTCGACGAGATGTTCCTGGCCATGTCGTTCGAAGCGGCCCTCGACCGCCGGCTGATGCCGGCCGTCCGGGCACTCGGCGATGCCTGGGAGAAGGGCGAACTCGGTGTGGGCGGCGAGCACGTCGCCAGTGCCGCGGTCATGCGCCGCATGGGCACTGCCTTCGAAGCCGCTGCCGTTGACGTCGACGGTCCGCGCATCCTCACCGGACTTGCGGCAGGGTCACGGCACGAGATCGGGATCCTGGCGTTCGCGACGGCCGCCCGCCGATGCGGACTCGCGGTCCTGCATCTCGGCGCCGACCTGCCGAACGACATGTGGGTACACGCGGCCGCGGCCTACGGGGCGGATGCCGCCGTGCTGGCGGTCCCGACCGCCGCCGATGTCGACTCGGCGCGCTCGGCCGTCGACGCGATGACCCGGGCACATCCGCAGCTGCTCGTCTACGTCGGTGGCGACAGTCAGGACGCGGTGTCGCCACCTGCCCAGGCCCTTGGCCAGGACATCGCCCTCGCCGCCCGCCACCTCGCCGACACGCTTGCAGGACAGAACAAGGGGACACGACCGTGACCGACCAGGACGAAGCCGTTGCCGGCTGGGCCGATGTGAAGCAGCTCCCGGCCCAGGGAACGACGACCGACACCGCGCACGACCAGGTGATCCTGGTGGACGACCTCGATCGGCCGGTCGGCGTCGCCGCCCGCCGCTCGGTGCACACCGGCGAGACCCCGTTGCACCGCGCGTTCTCGCTGCACCTGTTCAACGCCTCCGGTGAGGTGCTGCTCACCCGGCGTGCGCTCGGCAAGTCGACCTGGCCGGGCGTCTGGACGAATGCCTGCTGCGGCCACCCGCGACCGGGTGAGGAGACCGCCGACGCAGTTCGGCGTCGGGTGGCGGAGGAGCTCGGCGTGCCGGTGACGGACCTGCGACCGGTGCTGCCGGACTTCCGTTACCAGGCACGAGATGCCAGCGGGATCATCGAGAACGAGATCTGTCCGGTGTACACCGCCGTGCTCCCGGATACGCCTGAACTGCCCGATAGAGCTGACTCCCCGAACTCCCTACTCCCCGAAACTGCCGTACTCCCCGAAACTGCCGTACTCCCCGAAACGGCACTGTTCCCCGACCCCGACGAGGTCGTGGAGTACCGGTGGGCGAGGTGGGACGACCTGGTGACGTCGGTCCAGTCCACCCCCTGGGTGTTCACGCCGTGGTCGGTGGAGCAGGTCGAGCAGCTCGACCACGCCTTCATCGGACGCCGGTCGGCTCCGGGTCACCAGCGCATGGACGCCGACCTGGCCGTGCTCGCGGTCGAGCAGCGGCTGCGTGAGGAGACGGCCGACCTCGCGCGGGAATGGCGGGGACTCGTGCCGCTCGGCGCGGATGGGCCGTTGGCCGCCTGTGACCTCCCCGAGCTGCTCGAGCGGCTGCTGTTCGCCGGCGGAAAGCGGCTGCGGCCGGCCATGTCGTACTGGGGATTCGTGGCCGCAGGTGGCGACACCACCAGGGGCGACGCGATGGCCGACCTGGTCGGCATCGCCACCGCGCTCGAGCTCCTGCACGCCTTCGCGCTGATTCATGACGACGTGATGGATGGGTCTGCTGCCCGCCGCGGGCTGTCCGCCACCCACGTGCACGTGGCCGAGCATCACCGGATGTGCGGCGGGCTTGGCGACTCCGACCAGTTCGGACTAGCCGTGGCGATCCTGCTGGGCGATCTCGCGCACAGCGAGGCCGAACGGATCATGGGCGGAATGCCGCCGGGGGTGCGGCACTTGTGGCAGGACCTGACGCTGGAGTTGATCGCCGGTCAGCGCACCGACCTGATCGCCGCGGCGGGCGGCCACCGGCTCGACCTCGACACCGCCGGCCGGATCGCACACCTCAAGTCCGGCGCATACACCATCCAGCGGCCCGCGCTCCTCGGTGCCGAGGCTGCGCAGGCGAGCCCGGAGGCGCTGCGGGCGCTCGCTGTCTACGGACACCACGCGGGTCTGGCCTTCGCCCTGCGCGACGACATCCTCGGTGTGTGGGGAGATCCCGACCACACCGGCAAGCCGGCCGGCGACGACCTCGCCAGCGGCAAGGCAACCGTGCTGCGTGCCCTGGCCGGCGAGAAGTTCGACGGTGCCGCGGATCTCGCCCTGCGCCGACTCGGCACGGACGCCGCCTCGGCAGCCGACGTGGACCTCGTCCGCTCGGCCATGGAGTCCGCAGGCATCCGGGGCCGGGTCGAGCAGATGATCGGTGACCACGTGACGGCCGCCCGAGAGACCCTCACGGTCGCTCGCGCGGACGGCCTGCTCACCCAAGCCGGCGTCGACGGCCTCGTCGAGATGGCCGAGCGCGTCGCCTGGCGGCACCAATGAGCAACGTGGTGGTGATCGGCGCCGGCCTGTCCGGGCTGGCCGCCGCGTGCCATCTCACCGGGGCCGGCCACCGGGTCACGGTCGTCGAACGGGAGGACCACCCGGGCGGTCGCGCCGGCCGCCTGGTCAGGGACGGATTCGTCTTCGACGCGGGCCCGACGGTGTTCACCATGCCCGAACTGGTGGACGAGGCCCTGCGCCCGCTGGGCTCCCGGCTCCGCGACCACATCGGCCTGCAGCGGCTCGACCCGGCCTACCGCGCGGTCTTCGCGGACGGCTCGGTGATCCACGTGCGGCACGGGCACGAGGCGATGCGGGCCGAGATCGCCGAGCAGTGCGGCGAGCACGACGCCGCCGCCTTCGACGGCTTCGTGGCCTGGCTGCGCACGCTCTACGAGGTGGAACTCCCCCACTTCATCGACCGCAACTACCAGACGCCGTTCTCGCTGCTCACCCGGCCACGGGCGCTCGCCCGCCTGCTGCGGCTCGGTGCCTTCGGCCGGCTGGGGGCCAAGGTGCGCAACACGTTCCGCGACGAGCGGTTGCACCGGCTGTTCTCGTTCCAGGCCATGTATGCCGGGCTCGCGCCGGACCAGGCGCTGGCCATCTACGCCGTGATCACCTACATGGACAGCATCGCCGGCGTCTGGTTCCCCGAGGGCGGGATCCGGGCGGTTCCGCAGGCGATGGCCGACGCCCTGGCCGATGCCGGAGCGGAACTGCGCTACTCGTCCACCGTGAGCTCCGTCCTGCGTCGTGCGGACGGCGCCGCCTGCGGGGTGGAACTCACCGACGGGAGCACCGTCCTGGCCGACGCCGTGGTCTGCACGCTCGACGTCCCCATCGCCTATCGGGACCTCCTGCCCGGCGTGGCGCCGGCACGGATGCCGCGACGGCCGCGGTACTCGCCGTCGGCCGTCGTCTGGCACGTCGGCGTGCGCGGCCGCCCCGATCCCGCCATCGCCCACCACAACATCCACTTCGGTGCGTCCTGGTCGGCTGCCTTCGACGACCTACTGGTGCGCGGCGACCGCATGCGCGACGCCTCCCGGCTGGTGTGCGTGCCGTCGCTCAACGACGCCGGTGCGGCACCGGAGGGCTCCTCGTCCCTGTACGTTCTCGAACCTGTGCCGAACCTCGCGATCGGCAGGATCCACTGGGACCAGGAGCGCGAAACCATGCGCGGACAGTTGCTCGACTTCCTGATCACGTCCGGCTACCCGACCGACCTCGTCACCGACGAACTCGTCACTCCGACCGACTGGCTCGCCCGGGGAATGGCGGCCGGCACGCCGTTCGCCCTTGCGCACACCTTCGGCCAGACCGGTCCGTTCCGGCCGGCGAACCGCAACCGGCGGGTGCCCGGCCTGGTGTTCGCGGGCTCGGGCACAGTGCCCGGCGTCGGCGTCCCGATGGTGCTCATCTCGGGCAAGCTCGCGGCGCAGAGGGTCGAGGCGTACCTGCGATGAGCGCGCTGCTCGAGGAGGGCTACCGCAGGTGTGCCCGCCTGACGCGGCAGCACGGGACGACCTACTTCTGGGGTGCGGCGCTGCTCCCCCGTTCCCAACGGCGCGACGTGTACGCCGTCTACGCGCTCTGCCGGCTGGCCGATGACATCGTCGACGAGCCGGGCCGGACCGACGGCGATGAGGCCGACCCCGCCGAGCGCCTGGCCAGATTCGCGGACGGCTTCCGCTCCAGTCTCGCGGCCGGATCGGCGCCCGACCCGGTGCTCGCGGCGGTGGTCGACACCGTCCGCCGGCGGCGCATCGACCCGGAGTGCTTCGACCGGTTCTTCACGGCGATGGCCCTCGACCTGACCGTCACGGCCTGGCCGTCGTGGCCGGCACTCCGCGACGGGTACATGGAAGGGTCGGCGGCAGTGATCGGGGAGATGATGCTGCCCGTGCTGGAGCCGTTGACCGGCGAGGCCACCGCGCCGGCCCGGTCCCTCGGACTGGCCTTCCAGCTGACGAACTTCATTCGCGACGTCGGCGAGGATCTCGACCGTGGCCGGGTGTACCTGCCCGCCGACGACCTGGCCAGACATGGAGCCGACCCCTGGTCGCGCACGGTCACTCCGGCCTGGCGCGCCTTCCTGGCCGAGCAGATCGACCGGAACCGTGAGCTGTACCTGCTGGCGGCACCGGGCATCGCCATGCTCCCGCCGGCCTCGTCCCGGTGCGTGGCCACGGCCCATACGCTTTACGCCCGCATCCTCGACCGGATCGAGGACGCCGACTACGACGTGTTCAGCCAACGCGTCCGCGTCCCCACCTGGCGAAAGGCGCTCACCGCCGCGAGCATCGTGATCGCCGACGGACCGAGAAGGAGGGCGAGGACGCCGTGGCCGACCGCGAGCTGATCCGCCCCGCGCCGCCGGCCTCCGGACCGCGCATCCCGGTGCGCCGGATCCCGCAGCCGCCACCGCAACGCATCCGCTCGACCTGGCAGCTGGCCCGTCCGGCCAGGATCCGCCGGGCTCTGGACGTGGCTCTCGCGCGCAACCCCGGTGGATGGTTCGTGGTCGGCGCCAGCCACGACGTCCCCGCGGAGACGTCGGTGGTGCGGACCGTCGCCGGGCAGGAGGTCGTTCTGTGGCGCCGGTCCGACGGGTCGCTGGTGGCCGGCCCGGGCGCCTGCCCGCACATGGGTGCGCTGCTCTCCGGCTGCCCGGTCGAGGGGTCCGTCCTGTTCTGCCGATGGCACGGCATGGGCCTGCCCGCGGACGGATCCGACCTGTGGACGCCGTGGCCGGCCCTCGACGACGGCGTCCTGCTGTGGGTGCGCCTGCCCACCGACGGTGAGCAGCCGACCGAACGGCCGGCCATCCCGGCACGGCCACCGGTCGCGGAGTCGATCGTCGGCGTGATCAGCGAGCCTGGGCGGTGCGAACCCCGCGACATCGTGGCCAACCGGCTCGATCCCTGGCACGGCGCCTGGTACCACCCGTACGCCTTCAGTCACCTCACGGTCGACGACGACGCAAGTTCCGACGAGAACCTCGTGGTGGACGTGACCTTCCGGCTCAGCCGCGGGTTCGGGATCCCGGTCCGGGCGGTGTTCAGCTGCCCCGACGCGCGCACGGTGGTGATGGCGATCGTGGCCGGCGAGGGCGCCGGCAGCATCGTCGAGACGCACGCGACGCCGCTCGGGCTCGACCGCGACGGGCAGCCGCGCACGATGATGGTGGAAGCCACGGTCGCGCACTCACCGCGGGCCGGTTTCCGGCTGGCCAAGCGGGTGAGTCCGCTGGTCCGCCAGGCGATGCGGCACACCGCCCGCCGGCTCTGGGTCGACGACCTCGCCTACGCCGAGCGCCGGTTCGAGCTGCGGGCGCGCGGCGAGTCGCCGGACTGACGGTTCCCCGAAGTGCGCCGCGGCCGGGCGAGCAGGCCGCGGGTGGGGACCGACCACACGTCGTGCCCGGCGGTGCCCCAACCGGCCAGCAGGGCGTTCGCCGCCTGCATCCCGGTGGTCGCGGCGCGCTCCATCAAGGCCACCGGCAACTCGCACCGGATGCCGTCGCCCGCCAGCACCACCCGCTCGTCCGGGGTGCGTACGCCCGGACGATCGGCCCACGGCACGTCCGCGCCGGCGTACGAGCAGTCGTCGCGCAGGAGCCACTCCTTCGCGGAGATGCCGGCGTCGGCGGTCTCGGGGTACACGCGGGCGAGCTCGGCCCGCAACCGCTCCTGCACCGAGTCCGGATCGGTCGCGGAGGCGGCATCGAGCGCGTAGGCGTGCACCTCGACCACCGAGCCGCCGGTCCGGGCAGCCCACCGGGCCGCGCCGGCCTCGAACCGCTCGAGCACCGACACGTTGTCGAGCAGTCCGTAGCCGCTGGTGCCAAGGAAGGCAGGTCGGTCGGCGTCGACCGGCCGGTCGAGCCAGAGCCGTAGAACGCCGAACGCTGGTGCATCGGTCATCCGGCTGATCGTCGCGGCCCAGTTCGGGTCGGCGTGGCGGGCGCCTGCGACCAGCCCGCGGAGGCCTCGCGCCTCGGTGGCCAGGACCAGCGCGTCCGGCTGCTCTGACCCGGCATGCACCGGTGGCTTCGTCGACGTAGCCGACTCCGATCGGGTCGCCGAGGTCCAGCGTCGGTCACCCGCGTGCGGGTGCGGACCTCCACCCCCAGACTCGCGAGCCGAAGGCCGAGCGGTGCCCACAGCGCCGTGTCGTAGTCGTCGTCGGGCACGTCGAACAGCAGTCCTTCCGCGGAACCCGGTGAAGTAGGCGTGGAACATCGCCACCAGCTCGCCGGCGGCGAAGTCGTGTGGTGAGGCGAAGAACGAGCGGGAGAAGACCTCCAGCGCCAGATGCCGGGCCGCCGCCGGGAAGCGCAGCCGGTCGAGGAAGGCGGCAGCGCTCTCGCCGTCGTAGTGCGCGAACGCCTCGGGAAACGCCGGGGTCATCAGCTCCAGGGCCGCGCGCACGTCGACCTTGGCCAGCGTGCGCAGCCGGAAGCTCGGGCTCCGGGCCACGAACCCGATGAGGTTCAGCGGCGGGCGCAGTGGCAGGTGGGCGAACGAGTCGCTGGGTCCACCGGCCATCTGCAAGGGGTAGTCGGAGACGGGTCGCAGCATCGACAGTCTCGGGTCGACGCGCCGGAGAAGTGACCTCAGGTTGTAGTACTGCTTGAAGAAAGCGTGGAATCCGCGGCTCATGGTCCTGCCGTCGGACAGCGGCCACGCGCTCACCCGGCCGCCGAGACGGTCCTGTGCCTCCAGCAGCGTGACCGCGACCCCGCGCTCCGCGAGAACGGTGGCAGCGGCCAGCCCGGCGATGCCGCCGCCGACCACGACGGCCGTGCGCCGCCCGGCGACTGCGGCCCGCCCGGGAGTGCCCGGTTGACGCACTGCGCGCCGGTCCCGGCCGGGCAGGAACGTGCGGTGGCGGATCGTCATGGGGCGTCGGGCCGGCGGGCGACGAAGGTGTGCAGGATGCCGTGCTGCCAGCCAGGAACCGTGCGGTAGGCCACGTCCACCAGCCCGGCCGCAGCCAGCCGCTTCGCGAACGCGTCAGCGGAGTCGAACCTCAGCACGCTCCGCCACAGGTAGCGGTACAGCGACGGGTCACTGCGGACCACGACGCTCAGCGGGATCACCACCGTCCAGCAGACGAGGTGCCAGACCCATCGAGGCAGCCGTCCCGACCCGAGCGCGTAGTCCTGCACGACCAGCCACCCGCCGGGACGAACGGCGCTGACCACCCCGGCAAGCGCCGCGTCCAGGTCCTCGGCCGGGACGTTGCGGAACAGGTACGCGGCCAGCACACCGTCCACGGGCTTCGCCCGAACTCCCATCACCACAGCGAATTCCTCCGCTCTGGCCTGGAGGAACAGCACACCCCGCGGCCACCTCTTGGCCGTCGCCTGCGCCAGCATGCCTGCGCTGGCGTCGATGCCCACCACGTCGGTGTCTCCCGGCAGTTCGGCCAGCAGAGCGGCGGTGGAGGCACCCGAGCCGCACCCGAGGTCCACGACCAGTCCCGATCGCCCGAGTCCGCGGAGACGCGTTGCCAGCAGGCGTGCTGCCGACCGTAGGTGTCGGTGATAGCCGGGGTTGAGTGACACGAGCAGGTCGTAGCGGCCGGCACCCCGGTCGAAGGCCTCGGTCACGCCCTGGTCACCCATCGGAATCGACGCCACGTCGTCCAGCCACCTTCCAGACGAGAATCGCCAACGTGACAAGGCAGAACCCGAAGCCGAAGTCCTCGATGGGGATGTCCCAGGGCCACCGCACGCCCAGGTGATGTTCGGGCGTGTAGATCACCACCGGCGCCGACAGCCGGGTGAGCAACCCGTCCACGAGCACCTGGAAGCCGAAGACGATGGCCATCGCGCACCAGTACTGGGCAGTCCGGAAGATCCCCGTGCGGAACACCAGAAGCTCCAACAGGACCACCGCGATGATGCCCACCGTCGTGACCAGCGTGTACTCAGGCATCGGGGCCGCCGACCTTCGGCTGGTGTCCTGATGTTCGTTGCCGCACCCGCTGGAGCACGTGCCCCACCGCCTCGTACGTCAACAGCCCGCAGAGCGGAACCACCAGGAAGAACAGGAACTCCTCGAGCGGGAGCGAGAAGGGCAGCAGCACACCGGTGACGAAGTCGGGGTTGTAGCTCCAGACACCACGCCGGATGCCGGCGATGTCCCAGAGACAGAACACGACGAGCGGCACCGACAGCGCTATCAGCAGCCGGCGCGGCCGGCGGTAGACCCGGGCCCGCAGCACGAACTCCAACGGCAGCGTGATGAGCAGGCAGCCGAGGAGCAGCAGCAGGTACCGCCCCTGGTCCATGACGGCCTCCTGGTCGAGCTTCGGGCGGCCCATCCTCGCAAACGGCCGCACGGGGCGACGCCACAACGGGACCGGGTCAGGCGAGGGCAGCCGCAAGGGCCGGTGCGAGGTCACCTCGCACAGGTGGCGTGACCGCGCCGAGGCCGAGCCAGCCGGCCAGCCGCTGCAGTTCCGTCGCCAGGGCCGTCGCCGTGTGCGCCGGTGCGGACGGCTCGGCATGGGCGGACTGCACGAGCAGCGCGCCGGCCTTCCGGTCGGCCTTGAGGTCGACCCGGGCGACCAGGTGGCCGTCGAGGAGGAACGGCAGCACGTAGTAGCCGTAGACCCGCTTGACTGCGGGCGTGTAGATCTCGATCCGGTAGTCGAACCCGAACAGCGTCTGGGCCCGGAACCGGTTGAACACCAGCGGATCGAACGGGTTGAGCAACGTGGTGGGCCGGCAGTGGGCGGGCAGGGAGGCATCGACGTGCAGGTAGCCCTGGCGCCGCCAGCCCTCGACCACGACCGGCTCGAGCCGACCGGCCTCGACGAGTTCCGCCACGGCGACCGCGGTCTCGTCCACCTCCAGCCGGAAGTAGTCCCGCAGGCACTGTGCGGTGACGACGCCGTGTGCCTGCGCCGAGAGGTCGATCAGTGAGCGGATGGCATCCGGCTCGGCCGGCGTGGGCGTGGCCAGTACTGCGGCCGGCAGCACCTGTTCCGGCAGCGCGTACCGGCGCTCGAACGAGGTGGTGCGACCCGCCGAGCTGACCCGCCCGGTGAGGAACAGGCACTCGGCGGCCACCTTGACGTTGCTCCAGTTCCAGCCCCAGCTCTCGCGGTCCGGGGCGCCCTCGGGCGTGAGCTGACGGGCGGTGACCGGGCCCCGATCGGCGATCTCGGCGAGGACCCGCTCGATCAGGCCGGGGCGCTCCTCCTCGACGCGCGCGAACCCGCGCCACGGGTCCCTGGCCATCCGGTCCATCCGGAACCGCATCAACGGATGCAGCCGCACGGGCAGCAGGCTGGCCTCGTGCGCCCAGTACTCGAAGAGTCGGACGGGCCCGCGCGGGTGCGCACCCTCGGCATCGGCATTGCCCGCCGCCCGGTCGAGCAGGGTGCGCGCGTAGGCCCCCAGACGCGAGTACAGCGGCAGGTAGTGCGCCCGGGAGAGCACGTTCACCGAGTCGATCTGCAGCAGGTGCGTGCGGTCGAGTGCGCGGTCGAGTCCCCCGACCGTCACCGGCGGCCGGGGCGTCCGGCCGCTGAAGCCCTGCGCGGCCAGCGCGACGCGGCGGGCCTGGTCGGTGGACAGCTGGGCGGGACTCGACACGGCGGCACCCTAGGCGACGCCACCGACAGGTCAGCGGAGGGAAGGAGCTCCGGTCAGGCGCCCTTGGCCTGCGGCATCGGCTCGACCCGGACCCCCGCGAGGCGGATGACGCCGAAGTCGTAGCCGCGGCGGCGGTACGCCACGCTCGGCTCCATCGACTCGGAGTCCACGAAGAGGAAGAAGTCGTGGCCGACGAGTTCCATCTGCTCGAGCGCGTCGGCGAGAGTCATCGGGTGCGAGGAGTGCGCCTTCTCGCGCACCACCAGGGGCCCGTCGCCCTCCACGGTGATCCCGGCCTCGGACCGCAGGTGAGGTGGCTCGACGACGTCGGGGACCTCGACGCCGTTGGCGTAGTCGAGCAGGGAGGCGGTGGCCTCGTGCACCGACTTTGGCGACCGCCGGCCGTGGTGGACGCGGCGCCGGTCGTGCACCCGGCGCAGCTGCTCGGACAGCCGGTCGAGGGCCGCATCGAGTGCTGAGTACCGGTCGGCTGCCGAGGCCTCGGCCCGGAGCACGGTGCCCTTGACCGTGGAGAAGGTGAGCTCTACCCGTTCGGCGTGCTCCGGCAGGCGGGTGTGCACCGCCTTCGACACCGTGACCGCGACCTTGTCGACCCTTTCGTCGATGCGCTCGAACTTCTCCAGCTTCTCTTCGACGACTTCGGCGAAGCGGGCGGAGACCTCGCACTTGCGGCCTCGAACGGTGATGTCCATGCGTTCATACCTCCGGGCGGTGGGACGTCAGCTGCGGACGGGCAGTCCAGCGCAGGAGGCTTGGGGCACCTCCGGCTATGTGCGACTGCCTTGACGCCACGCTAGACCGTGTGACCCACGTCGGTAAGGGGCAGCGATCGGAAGGGTCGGGGACGGCGACCCGGTGGGGTGTCTGCCACGAGCACGGCACCCGACACCGGGACACCCGCGGCCGACAGTGCCCGCGCCGTCTCCGCCAGCGTGGCGCCGGTGGTGACCACGTCGTCGGCCAGGAGGATCGGCGTTCGCACGCCGCCACGCTGCCCGTAGCTGTCCGACGAGGGCCCGGTCCCCGGCCCGCATGGTGTGGTCGAGGTTGCGCTGCCGGTCGAGCCGACCAAGACCGATCTGGTCGCCCACGCCTCCCGGCGCGACGACGGCACCGACGGCCAGCCGCGGCCGGCTCCGCCCGCTACGGCGTACGAGCTCTCGCGCCAGCAGGAGTGGTGGGGAGAAGCCACGCCGGACGAGTGACTCCGGTCGCGACGGAACCGGCACCAGCCAGACCTCGTCGGCACCGTCTGCAGCCAGGTCGACCGCCACCGCGAGTCGGGCCGCCAGTGGGCGCGTCAGGCCGGTGCGGCCGTCGTTCTTCCAGGCCGGCACCAGCCGCTGGATGAGGTCGTCATAGGCGGCACCGGCTGTGCAGGCGATCTCTCCGGCTGCGCCGCGTGACCACACGTCGGACCGGCATCGACCCGGCCACCAGGGCGTGGCAACCACGGCACAGCTGGCGTCCAGGACGGGCACATCCGGCGCAGCGCGTGCCCCAGACCAGATCCTGCAGATCGTCGCTCCAGCCCACCGGGGCAGCGTGCTGGGATCGTGACGTCGTTGCGACCCGCCGGGACAGGCTGGGGACAGCCACCGGCGGGCCGCGAGGGCTGTGGACCGTGGGAGCTCAGCTCGGGTAAGCCGCACTTCAGCTCGGATAGCCGCACTTCAGCTCGGATAACAAGGTGCGATGCCACGACCGAGGTCGAGCCAGCCCTGCGCCGGGTCGTAGGCGCTCAGGGTGCCGCCGGACCGGCCGATGACCAACGGGTGGTCGGGCATCACCGTCATCGTGACGGCGGGCGGAGCCGAGGCGATGCCCTCGACCTGCGATCCGTCGACGCGCAGCTGGAACGGCTGCAGCGGAGCGTCGCCGTTGGCGGCCAGCACGACGAGACGGTCGGCCTCCTGCCAGCCGACGGCACTCAGCCGGTCCAGTGCCAGGGGAAGCGTCTTGAGTTCGGCCAGGGCGATCACGTCGGAGTCCGCCCCCGAGCGTTCGATCCTGGCCAGGATCAACCGGCTTCCGCCTCGGTCCTCGACGAGGATCGCCGCGCGGATCCCGTCGGGTCCCACCCGCAGCGCTCGCACATTCCGCCCCACGAGCCCGGGCGCCCGGACGGTGGCGCTCTTACCGTTGGGCAGGATCACCCGGACGGGCTCCTGCCGGGTCGCCCGGTCGACGAGCCAGAGGTCGCCCATCGGGTCGAAGCTCGGCCGGGCGAAGTCGCCGGCGTCACCGGCCCGGCTTCCCAGCGTGGTCGTGGTCGACTCGTCGGCCAGGTGGACCGAGGTTCCGGTGGCCGACACCATGGCGATCCGGTCACCGGACTGGCTCACCGCGCAGGTACGGCCGGGCAACCGGGCGAGACGTCTGGACGCCTCGGTGGGGTCGGGCGGCCGGATCGGCTTGAGCCGACCGCCGACGAACGCGTACAGCGCGTCGACGTCACTCGATGACGGGCGCAGGTCGGCGGCGAAGAGGTTGGCGTCCACGATCCCGTCGGGTGGCAGTGTCGAGGAGGTCAGCGGCGCCGCAGAGGCGCCGACGAGAATCTGCACTCGCAGCACCCCGATCTGCGCCAGCGTGGAGGCAATCTGCGCGACCAGCGAGCGCTTCTGCGACTCGTCCAGCGACGAGACGCGCTCGTCAGACATCTTGACCTGGGCCAGGTCACCGAGGATCTGCACGGTCGGGGGCACGGTGCGTGCCCCGCCCGGGAAGGCGGTGCGCACGACCGGCGCCAACCAGGCCGAGGGACCGGCGGCCAGCCTCGACAGCAGCGCTCCCTCGATGCCCCGAACGGGCAGGTACCGGGGATCGGCGATCAGCTTGGTGGACGTCGCGTCGAAATAGAACAGGCGGAGCGGCAGGTACTCGCGCTGGAAGTCGAACGACGACATCAGCACGTGTCTTGGTGCCTGGTCGATCCGCCACTGCCCGTTGACCTGCACCATCGGGAAGGTCGCGGTGAAGTCGGCTCCGACCTTCGCCGGCGTCCAGACGCCGGTACTGCCAATGCTGCCGACCGACCGCGACGACATGTGCACGGTCGATCCGTTCACCCGCAGGGTGTTGTCGGCCGCGGTGTCGTAGACGTCGACCACGCGGGTGACCCAGGCGTCGGCGGCTCGGGCCGTCAGGAACTGCCGCGCGACCGCGTATCCGGGCTGGTAGGACGCCATCGCATCCAGGAAGCCCTTCGCGACCTCCTCGGGGGTCGCATCCGGCGGCGGCCCGGCCGGGAACACCAGCACCGGCAGCTGCTGCGAGGAGTTGGGAGTTGCCGTGGCGAACTGGACCGGGCCCGATGTCGGCACCCGGACACAGCCGGTGAGGAGCAGGCCGGCCACCGCGAGGATCACCATGGCCATGCGCCGCAGCCGGGTCGGGGACGTGTTCACCCAGGACTTCGATGTCATCGCGAACCACTCCGTCGGTCACCGGTGCGGCGCTGACCTGCCCGGTGCTCCTGCCGACGTTGGTCACGGGGTGGCGTGCGATCGGGGGTGTGGGCGGGCTCGGCTCCATCGGGCGAGTCCAACGTGTCGGGCGCTTCGGTGGCGGGCCTCGCCGGGTACTGCTCCAGCGCGTCCTCGGTCGGGACCAGGGGCAACGGCGAGTGCGTGAGCGAGCCGCCGGCCTGCCGGGGAAGGGTCAGTCGGAACGTGCTCCCGCGGCCGGGTTCGCCCCAGGCCTGCAGCCAGCCGCCGTGCAGCTGAGCGTCCTCGAGGGAGATCGACAGTCCGAGGCCGGTGCCGCCCCGGGTCTTGGCCCGCGCCGGGTCGGCCCGCCAGAACCGGTTGAAGACGAGGACCGCTTCGCCGGGCTGCAACCCGATGCCGCGGTCGCGCACGGTGATGGCGACGGTCGTGGCATCCCCGGCCAGCTGGACCACCACCCGGGGATCGCCGGTCCCGGCCTTCTCGAGGGCGCCGTACTCGACGGCGTTCGACACCAGGTTGCGCATGATGCGCTCGACCCTGCGGCCGTCGCACTCGACGATGGTGGGTTCGGGCGGGAGTACCGCCGTGACCTGGATTCCGCGGCTCGTGGCCAGTCCCCTGGTCGACTCGATCGCCCGCTCGACGAGACCGCGCAGGTCGATCGGCTCGGCCTCGAGGGCGGCAGCACCGGCGTCGAAGCGGGAGATCTCGAGGAGGTCGGCGAGCAGCGACTCGAACCGGTCGAGCTCGGCCTCCATCAGCTCGGTCGAGCGCGCCAGCCCGCTGTCGAACGCCGACCGGGACTCGTACAGGACGTCGGCTGCCATTCGCACGGTGGTGAGCGGCGTGCGGAGTTCGTGCGAGACGTCGGAGACGAACCGGCGCTGGACCCGGGACAGCTCCTCGAGCTGGCCGATCTGACGCTGCAGATTGGCGGCCATCCGGTTGATCGACGTTCCCAGCCGGGCGAGGTCGTCCGAGCCCGGTATCCGGGTCCGTTCCTCCAGCCGGCCGGCGGCGAGCCGCTCGGACACCCGGCGGGCCTGCCGAACCGGGCCGACGATCTGCCGGGTGACCACCACCGACACTCCGCACAGAAGTGCGACCAGCAGCACTCCGGCGAGGAGCAACGCCTGCTGCATCAGCACGAGCGTGTTGCGTTCCTGGTCGAGCGGGAACACGTAGTACAGCGTCACGCTCTGCCCGCTCGGCTCGGCGGCCAGGCGGGTGCCGGAGACCAGCACCGGTACGTCGCGGCCCTCGCGCATCGCGCTGGCGAACCGGTAGGCCACCCGCGACGTCTGGACCGCCAGGCGCAGGTCGGCCGGGATCTCGGCCCAGTCGGCCGGACCCTTCTGCCGGCTGGGCCGGGTGTCGGTCGGGTCGCTCGTCGGTGCGAGTGCAAGCACGACGCCGTACGTGCCGGCCGCGCCGCCCCGATCCGCGATGTCCTCGGTGAGCTGGCTGTACAGCTCGCTCGTGTTCGTGGCCGGGTCAGCTGCGCTCAGGGTGGCCTCGGCCTCGGACGAGGTGGCCGCGGTCGCCGCCACCACAACGCGAACCCTGGCCGCGAGCAGGCCGGTGGTGACCTGCTGCATCAGCATCCAGCCGACGAGCGTCACGACGACGCTCGACAAGACCAGCGTGCCGATGATGACCCGCAGCGTGATCGAGCGCTTGTAGGCGCGGACAAGGGACCGCAGCGGCCGCAGTGCGGTGGCGAGCGGCCCGGACGGTTCCCGGCGCGGCCCTGCTCCGGGCGGTGCGGCCGGCTCGGTGAGCGAGAGCGCGCCAGGATCGCCGCTATCGGCCGGAGCCGCCAGCGGGTCGGATCCGGGCTGGTAGGTGCTCAGTCGTCGCCCGCCTTGTAGCCGATGCCGCGGACCGTGATCACGATCTCGGGATGCTCCGGGTCGGTCTCGATCTTGCTGCGCAACCGCTGGACATGGACGTTCACCAGGCGGGTATCGGCAGCGTGCCGGTAGCCCCAGACCTGCTCGAGCAGCTGCTCGCGGGTGAACACCTGCCACGGCCGCCTGGCGAGGCACACGAGGAGGTCGAACTCGAGTGGGGTGAGATTCACGGTTCGCCCGGCCCGCTTCACCCGGTGGCCGGGGACGTCGATCTCCACGTCGGCGACCGCGAGCGACGTGGGTCCAGGCTCTTCGAGGCGGCGCAGCCGGGCCCGCACGCGCGCCGTGAGCTCCTTGGGCTTGAACGGCTTCACCACGTAGTCGTCGGCGCCGGACTCCAGGCCGATGACCACGTCGAGCGTGTCGGTGCGTGCCGTGAGCATGACGATCGGGACGTCGGACTCGGCGCGGATCTCCCGGCACACCGCGATCCCGTCCTTGCCCGGCAGCATCACGTCGAGCAGGACGATGTCGGGTCGCGACGAGCGGAACGTCGCCAGGGCGTCGCGGCCGTTGCTGCAGAACACTGGATCGAGGCCCTCGGAACGCAGCACGATGCCGAGCATCTCGGCCAAGGCGATGTCGTCGTCGACGACGAGAACACGCTGCTTCATCCGGTCCCTCCTCGCATCTGCGATCCGTTGCGAGAGCGCCCCGCGGGCTCCATCGTCGCATCCCGGTGGCTGTCAGGGCTGTGTCCGGGGCTGCGCCAGAGCGTCGGCGGCCGTTACCGTTCGCCTTGAGTTCCGGTGTCGACCGCCCGAGCCGAGCCCAGGAGGGCAGCGATGACCACCGGCCAGGACCCGAACGCGCAGCAGCCGCCGTGGGGGCAGCCGCACCGCAGCCGCAGTACCAGCAACCGCAGTACCCGCAGCCGCAGTACCCGCCGGGCCAACCCCCACCTGGCCAGTACCAGCAGCCGCAGTACCCGCCCGGCCAGTACCCCCAGCACCCGGCGGCCGCTCCGCCGCCCTGGGGGATGCGGCCCGTCGTGCCCAAGCCGGGATCGCTCGCGCTCAAACCGAACGACGTCGGCGCCACGCTGTCGGGGGTCTTCTCATCGGTGCCCAACGTGCTGCGGTCGGTGTGGCCGGCCTTCCTGCCACTGGTTGCGTGCAGCGGCCTGCTGGGCCTGGTGACGGCAGTCACCTTGGTGATCCCGGCGCAGGGAGGGGACCCGCCGTCGACCGCGGGGCTTGTGGCGTCGGTGGCGATCGGCATCCCGCTGTACCTCATCCAGGTCGCCATCTCGCTGCTGCTGGGGTTCGCCACCGTGCGGGCCACCGCCGACGCGGTCCTCGGCCGCCGGTCCGACGTCGCCGGCATCTGGCGGACCACCGTCAGGAGCCTGCCGCGCGCAGCCGCCCTGTTCGGGCTCGGGGTGCTGGTCAGCCTCTTGCTCACCGGCGCCGTGATCGGGCTGGTGCTCCTCGCCGTTGCCGAGCGCTGGGCAACGTTCGCCCTGTTGTTCGCGGTTCTGATCCTGCTGCTGATCGCAGCCGGCCTGCTCGTGTGGCTGAAGCTCAGCTACACGATCCCCGCGATGGTGCTCGAGGGCGACGAGCCGATCGGGACCCCCGACCCGTTGGACACCCGCCCGGCCGGGCTGTTCGCGTCGGCTGGCCGCTCGTGGCGCCTCACCGCAGGGCGCGCCTGGCGCACATTGCTGATCGTCTGGCTGATGTCGTTCATCTCCAGCGCCGTTGCCAGCGTCGTCTCCCCGCTCATGCAGGTGCCACTCAGCCTGCTGACATCAGGCGGGGACGACACCGTGGCCGCGATCGGTTCGGCGATCTCCGCGGCCCTCGGCGCGGCGCTGTCGATCCTGCCCACGCTGCTCACGACGATCACCGTCACCGTCCTGTACGCCGACGCCCGCATCCGCGACGAGCAGCTGGCGCCGGCGATCCTCGGTCACCTGCAGACCGGGAACCCGGCGAACCCGTGGACCTCCACGCCGGCACCGGGGGCCGTGCCCTGGGCCGACGTCGGGGTCCCACCGGCGCAGCCGCCGCAATATGGGCAGCCACCGCCGTACACCCAGCCGCCGTACGGGCAGTCGGCAGTCCAGCCGGAATAGTGTCGGTAGCGTGACCTAGTATCGAACACATGTACGAACGTTGGTCGACCGGCGTCCTGGGCGGACGGCGAGTCCGGCCGTGCAGGCGCTGGTCGAGGCGATGGCCGGGTTGGCGATACTGGAGCCAGCCGCCGATGATGCCGGGTTGATCGAGCAGGTCGCCTGGCTGGAACGACTGGCGGCGGCCGCGGCTGGGGCCCAGTTGCAGCTGATGACCGAGTTCGCCGACTCCCAGGTCGCCAAGCGCAAGGGAATGGACTTCGAGCAGCGGTCGTGTGCGACCGGGGTGAAGGAACAGCTGGCGATGGCCAGGAACGTCTCTCCGAGTCAGGCAGCGCGCGACCTGGTGTTGGGCAAGGCGTTGCGGGACCGGTTCCGCCGGATTGGCGAGAAGCTGCGGGGTGGCGAGACATCGGCGTTCGCGGCCCGGCTGATCGTGCAGGAAACCTCACCGATCAGTGACGAGGTCGCTCGCCGTATCGACCGGCAGTTCGCCGGCGAACTCACCGGGATCCCAGCCGTGCGTGCCGGTCGCGCGGCCAGGTTCCTGGGCATGCAGGCCGACCCTGCCGGGTATGTCGAGGCGTCGCGGAAGTCGGCGGAGCAGCGGCGGGTCACCACCCGACCCGCCCCGGACACGATGATGTGGCTGTCCGCGCTGCTGCCAGTCGCCACCGGGGTGGGTGCGTTCGCTTCCTTGGACCGGGATGCGCGGACTGCTGTGGCCGCGGGCGACGGCCGGTCGCTGGACCAGCTCCGTGCTGATCTCCTGGTGGAACGCATCACCGGCCAAGCAGAGACCCAGCCGGCGCCGATCGAGATCCAGCTGACGATGTCAGCCAAGACCCTGTTCGCCGGTGACCACACCCCGGCCGTCGTGGGTGGCTACGGCGCGGTCCCGGCCGGCTGGGCGATGGATCTCCTGGCGCAGACCATGGACGCGGGTTCGCACGTGTACCTGCGTCGGCTGCTGACCGACCCGGTCGACGGAACGGTCGTAGGCGATCGACTCGCGCCGACGGCTCTTCGAGGGAACGGCCAGACGATTCCTCGACGCCCGCGACCAGACCTGCCGGATGCCGTCCTGTGACGCACCCGATCCGCCACCACGACCACATCATCCGGCACACCGACGGCGGCCCCACCAGCCCCACCAACGGCCAAGGCACCTGCGTCGCCTGGAACCACGTCAAGGACCACGCCGACTGGACGGTCAAGGCGTTGCCACCCGACCGCCCCAACACAGCACCGGCCATGCAGGTCATCACGCCCACCGGCCACAGCTACACCTCGCATGCTCCACCCGCACTAGGCCCCGGCAGCAGACCCCCAGACCCCCTCGACCACTGGAACCTGCACCGGCTCAGTAGCGGTAGTGCTCGGACTTGAAGGGGCCGGCCGGGTCCATGCCGAGGTAGGACGCCTGGTCTGGGGTGAGCTCGGTGAGCTGCACGCCCAGGGCGCCGAGGTGGTAGCGCGCGACCTGCTCGTCGAGCTGCTTCGGCAGTCGGTGGACGCCGAGCGGGTAGGTGCTGTTGTTCTCGTGGAGCTCCACTTGAGCCAGGACCTGGTTGGAGAAGCTGTTGCTCATCACGAAGCTCGGGTGCCCGGTCGCGTTGCCGAGGTTCAGCAGCCGGCCCTCGCTGAGCACGATGATGCAGTGCGCAGTGACCCCGGGCCCTTCCGGGAAGTACCACGCGTCCACCTGAGGCTTCACCGGCTTGCGGACGATCCCCTCGTAGGACTCCAGCCCGGCCATGTCGATCTCGTTGTCGAAGTGGCCGATGTTGCCGACGATCGCCTGGTGCTTCATCCGGGCCATCTGGGCAACGGTGATGACGTCCTTGTTGCCGGTGGCCGTGACGAAGATGTCGGCCTGGTCGACCACGTCGTCGAGCCGCGCGACCTGGTAGCCGTCCATGGCCGCCTGCAGGGCGCAGATCGGGTCGATCTCGGTGACGACCACCCGCGCGCCCTGACCGCGGAGCGACTCGGCGCAGCCCTTGCCCACGTCGCCGTAGCCGCAGACGACCGCGACCTTGCCGCCGATGAGGACGTCGGTGGCGCGGTTGATGCCGTCGATGAGGGAGTGCCGGCAGCCGTAGCGGTTGTCGAACTTGGACTTGGTGACCGAGTCGTTCACGTTGATGGCGGTGAACAGCAGGTCGCCGGCCCGCTCCATGTCGTAGAGGCGGTGCACCCCGGTGGTGGTCTCCTCGGAGACGCCGACGATCGAGGCAGCGGCCGTGGTGAACCGGTTCGGCGTGGCGGCCAGGAGCTTGCCGACGAGTGCGTACAGCACCTTCTCCTCGGCTGAACCGCCGCTGGCGGGATCGGGAGCGGTGCCCGACTTCTCCGCCTGCACACCGAGGTGCACCAGCAGGGTGGCGTCGCCGCCGTCGTCGAGGATCGCCGTCGGGCCGTCCTCGCCGGGCCAGTCGAGCATCCGGTCGGTGGCGTCCCAGTACTCCTCGAGCGTCTCGCCCTTCCACGCGAACACGGGCACGCCCTTGGGCTCGGCCGGCGTCCCGTCGGGCCCGACCGCCACGGCCGCGGCGGCGTGGTCCTGGGTGGAGAAGATGTTGCAGCTGGCCCAGCGGACCTTGGCGCCGAGGGCGGTGAGCGTCTCGATCAGCACAGCCGTCTGCGTGGTCATGTGCAGCGATCCGGAGATGCGGGAACCCGCGAGCGGCTGCCGGTCGCCGAGCTCTGAGCGCAGGGCCATCAGGCCGGGCATCTCGTGCTCGGCGAGCGTGATCTCCATCCGGCCGTAGTCGGCGAGCGAGAGGTCCGCCACCTCGTAGTCGAGTGCAGGGTCGGTGGAGCGGTCACGGGTGCTCATGCTGTGGGGTGGTCCTCTCGTTGCGAATCAGTAGCAGTGCTTGCTGGATCGAGTGTGCTGGACAAATCTGTATCGACGGTGCCCCGGTCGACGTCGGGTTCGAGGTAGATCACGGTCTCGAGGTGCAGCTGCTCCCGCAGTGCGGCTTCGGCGGCGTCGATGGTCAGGCTGACCTCGGCCACCGTCTGGCCCGGCGCGACGGCGATCTTCGCACCGATGAGCAGTTGGTCCGGGCCCAGGTGCATGGTCCGGAGGTGGATGACGCGGTCGATCCCCGGCTGCGCGGCCAGGGTGCGGTCGATGTTCTCGACCGTCCCCGGCACGGCGGACTCGCCGAGCAGGAGGCTCTTGGTCTCGATCGCCAGGACCACGGCCACGACGCACAGCAGCACGCCGATCACGAGGGAGCCGAGGCCGTCCCACACCCCGTTGTGGGTGATGATCGTCAGCGAAACGCCGAGAAGGGCGAACACCAGTCCCAGCAGGGCAGCGAAGTCCTCGAGCAGGACCACCGGAAGCTCTGGCGAGCGGGCATGGCGAATGAACGCCCACCAGCCGCTGTCGCCCATCACCTTGCGGGACTCGACGATCGCGGTGCGGAAGGAGAAGCTCTCCAACACGATCGCCCCGAACAGCACGACGATCGGCACCCACCTCCACGCCTCGATCGGATGCGGTTCCTGGATCTTGTGCCAGCCCTCGTAGAGCGCGAACAGCCCACCGACGCTGAACAGGACCACCGAGACGATGAAGGCATAGATGTAGCGGTCACGCCCGTAGCCGAACGGGTGCAGGGCGTCGGCTTCCCGTTGCGACCGCTTGCGTCCCAGGAGCAGCAGCGCCTGGTTGCCCGAGTCGGCGAGGGAGTGGATCGACTCCGCCAGCATCGAGGCCGACCGCGTGAGGAGGAACGCCACGAACTTCAGGATCGCGATCCCGATGTTCGCCAAGAGGGCGGCGATGATCGCCCTGGGCGATTCGTCTCCGGCGCTCAATCGTTCCCCTTCGTCGTGGCTGCGAACACGGTGGTGCCCGCCGCGACTTCCACCAGCTGGGCGGGTTCCTCGGCATGACCGACGAAGACACTTTCGCCGCGCACCAGTCGCGAACCCGCGGGCGCAAGTGTCACAGATCCGGCGGCCACGAACAGAATCGCAGGACCAGAAGGGACCGCCACCGCAGCGCCGACCGGCCCGTCAAGGCGGCGCAGCTCGAAGGTCGCATCGGCCGGGTAGCGCTGCCAGTCGCCGGCCGGGCCGTCCGGACGCAAGATCTCCACCTCGCCCGGCGAGGTGTCGAGCACGGCCAGCAGTTCGGGCACGTCGATGTGCTTGCTCGTGAGACCGCCGCGCAGCACGTTGTCGGAGGCGTTCATCAGCTCCATGGCCACCCCGGCCACGTAGGCATGCAGATTGCCTGCCGGGAGGTACAGCGCTTCTCCCTCGGCCAGCACGACGTGGTTCATCAGCAGCGAGACCAGCACACCGGCATCGCCCGGGTACTGGGCGTTCAGCCGGCCGAGCAGTTCCAGCGAAGGATCCGAGCTGCCGGCACCGGATCGCGCGGCGGTCGTCACCGTCGTGGCGTGCCGCCCCGCCTGGCCCTCCAGGATCCACGAAATGGCGGCGGCCTGGCTCTCCCCGGTGTCGGATCCGCCGCCCACGAGATCGAGCAAGTCCTCCAGGCCCTCGGCACCGGCAGACCGGAGCGCCCGCAGCCGCGATTCGATCCGGCGAGCGGGCGCGAAGCCGCAGAGTGCCTCGAACGGCCCGAGGGCGCACACCATCTCCGGCTTGGCCTGGTCGTCCTTGTAGTTGCGGTTCGGTGCGTCCAGGGGCACTCCTTGGTCGTTCTCCCGGCGGAAGCCGGCGGCGGCCTGCTCCGGGCTGGGGTGCGCCTGGATCGACAGCGCGCGGTCGGCGGCCAGCACCTTGAACAGGAACGGCAGCCGAGGGCCGGTCCGGCGGGCGACGTCGGCGCCAAGGGCCGCTTCGGGATCGTCTGCCACCAGGTCGGCCAGGGTCCGGTCGGCCGGTCTCCCATCAACACCGGCGAGTCTCGAGGGCGCCCCGGGGTGCGTGCCCATCCAGAGTTCGGCGGCGGGCTCGCCGGTCGGCTCCACGCCGAGGATCGCGGGGATCGCGGTGACCGAGCCCCAGTCGTAGGGGCGGACGGTGTTGGCGAGTCGGTGCATCGGGTCGGGTTCCTGTCGGCAGGTCTTGTTGTTCAGTCGCGCGCGTCGGCGAGTGCCGCCAGGCGGCGGGTACCGATGGCGAGGTAGGCGGCGGCATAGGCACCCTGCTGCAGCAACGACGCGTAGGCGTCCACCGGGCCGGCACCCTCGGCGACCTTGAGCGTGATCACGCGGACGCCGTTGACGCTGGCGGCGGACCGGAGCCGGCCCGCGCGCTCGCGGATGCCGGGGTCGCTGTTCCCGTCGTCGAGCAGCAGCAGCACGGGACGGACGGTCGGCTGGTCGAACGGGTCGGCGAACACGTCGTTCTCGGGCGTGCCCACCAACACGGTCAGCAACTGGCCCGCGTCGGCGGCCAGCACCGGGAGGCCGGAGGCGAGGCGCAGGAGCTCGGCCACCCGCCGACCCGCCCGGGCGGCCAGGACCGAGCCGCCCCACACGAGCGGCACGTGGTCGGCCAGCGCCAGCGCGTTCTCCTTCGCCGGGTTGTGCCCGATCGGCCGGCGCGGGGCTGCGGCGTCGGCCTCGGCGTCGAGGACGCCGGCAACGGTGTCGGCGGCGACCGCGGGCCCGAGGTCCCAGCGATGGAGCAGCTCGAGCACGCCGACGGCCACCCCGAGCGGATCACCGGAGTCGGTCGGGATCGTCACGGCGTCGCGGTGACCCTCGGTGGACGTGAAGAGCACCGAGTGGGCGGGCGCGGCCAGAACGACCGTGCAGCCGCGTCGGAGTCCTTCGGCGACAGCGGTCCGGGCAGCGCTGTCGCCACCGGTGCCGGCCAGTACCAGCACCATGTCCATCGTCCCGGCCCAGCCGGGCAGTCCGGGTCCGGGCCAGGCGACGAAGGGCACCGGGCAGTGCGGTTCCAGCACGGCCCGCAACAGCCGGGCGTCGGTGCCGGCGGCGACGACCGCCCTGGGCGACACCGGCTCGCGGGCGGTCGCAGCCGCGTCCGCGACGGCACCGGCGTCGCGGCGGACTCGTGAACCGGCCTCGGCCAGATAGCGCAGGTAGGGGTCCGCGTCGGCGAGCGCCTGGTCGTCGTCGAGCAGGGACTCGTCGAGCGGCTGGCTCACGCGACCGTGGACCCGTCGCCCGGGCTCTCCGTGTCCTCGGGTGCGGACGGCGGGTCGGGCGGCGGTGGCGGTTCCGGCCGCCGTGCCTCGTCGATGAGCAGGACGGGGACACCCTCCTCGGTGACGGCGAAGATGAGCCCGCAGTCGGCGCCGGTGCAGATCAGCTCGCCCGCGTCGGCATCCAGCACCAACCTCGATCTGCACTCGGGGCAGATCAAGATGTCGAGCAGTGCCTCCACCCGGTGCAGGGCGTTGCTGTCAAGGTGTGTCGGCGCACTCATGCCGGGAAGGCTAGCGCCCGCGGATCGTCTGCAGAACGTGATCGCGCAGCACCTGCATGGTGGCGCCGTCTGCGGCCTCGACGTTCAGCCGCAGGAGCGGCTCGGTGTTGGAGGGCCGGACGTTGACCCACCACGCGGGCGAGGCGCCGTCGGTCACCGCCGGCGCCAGCGTCACGCCGTCGAGTTCGTCGACGAGCACGTCGGATTCGGCACCGGTGAGGGCGCGCAGCTCCGGGCCCAGCTCCCTGATCCGGTGGAGCATCGACCGCACGTCGGAGACGGTGCTGTTCAGCTCGCCGGACGCGACGTAGCGGTCGAAGGTCGAGACCAGCGCGCTGAGCGGCACCTCACCCGATCCCAGTTGGCGCAGGACATGCAGCGCCGCCAGCATGCCCGAGTCGGCTCCCCAGAACCCGTGGAAGTAGTAGTGCGCCGAGTGCTCGGCGCCGAACACCGCGCCGGTTCGGGCCATCTCCGCCTTGATGAACGCATGGCCGACCCGGGTGCGGATCGGCTTGCCGCCGGCCTCGCGGATCACCTCCGGAACCACGGTCGACGTGATCGCGTTGTGGATGACCGGCGCACCGGGATGCGCGGCCAGCTCGGATCGGGTGATCAGGGCCGTGACCGCGGCAGGCGGCACCACCGCGCCCGTTTCGTCGACGAGGAAGCAGCGGTCGGCGTCGCCGTCGAAGGCCAGGCCGGCGTCGGCCCCCGTGCGGCGGACCTCGGCCTGCAGGTCGACCAGGTTGGCTGGCACCAGCGGATTGGCCTCGTGGTTGGGGAAGGTTCCGTCGAGCTCGAAGTACAGCGGGATCACGTTGATCGGCGTTCCGGCGAAGACGGCGGGAGCGGTCAGCCCGGCCATGCCGTTGCCGGCGTCGATCACCACCGAGAGCGGCCGGATCGACGACAGGTCGACGAGTTCCGCGAGCTTCGTCGCGTAACCCGGGAGGGTGTCCGCGGTGGTGCGCGAGCCGTCGCCGGCCGGTCCCGATGGGGCCAACCCGGCGGTCAGCACCTCTACCGCTCGGTCGCGCACCTGAGCGAGGCCGGTCTCCAGTCCCACCGGCAGCGCGGCCGGGCGGGAGAACTTGACGCCGCCGTAGTCGGCCGGGTTGTGGCTGGGAGTGAACACCGCTCCGCCGAGGCCGAGCGCGCCGGTCGCGTAGTAGAGCTGGTCGGTGGCGACCAGCCCGATGTCGACCACGTCCACGCCGGCGGCGAGCACGCCGCCGTTGAACGCCTGCTGCAGCATCGCCGAGTGCGCCCGCATGTCCCTGCCGCTGAGCAACGCGTGCGGCTCGCCGGCCAGCTGCTCGGCGGCGGCCACGCCGAGGGCGTAGGCCACGTGCGGCCCGAGCTCGTCCGGCACCCGGCCACGCACGTCATTGGCCTTGACGATCCGATCGAGGACCGCGGCCCAGTCCGGTGCCATGCCCTACTCCACGGGCGGGACCGCGAACAGATGCCGCTGCCGGGCAGCGGCCGCGGCCCCCGGTGCGGCCTGTTCGCGGCGGGGTCTGGCCGCCTCACGCACCGCATCGGCCAGCGCCTCGAGGTCGTCGGTGGTCGGGGGCGGCGGATCGAAGTTGTCGGCCAGCCGGATGACCTGCCACCCGCGCGGCGCCGTCAGCGTGTGCGCGTGTTCCTGGCACAGGTCGTACCCGTGCGGATCTGCGTTGATCGCGAGCGGACCGAGGACCGCGGTCTGGTCGGCGTAGACGTAGGTGAAGGTGGCGACCGCAGGCCGGCCGCACGACGATCGGCGGCACCGGCGGATGCGGGTGGTGGTCACCCTGGCAACGCTAGTGCGGGCCGGACGCGATCCGCCGGTGACGCGGCGGGTCACCGTGCGATCGGCTCCAGTTCGTCGACCGTCCGCACGCCCGGAATCGGGGACGGCAACAACCACAAGACCGCGAGCGAGCCGCCGACGGCGGCGGCCACAAGCCCGCGGTCGTCTCGCCCAAGGTGGTCACCCTGCTCGGCCACTAGGCTGCCCCGCGTGACCGAACCGGGGGAACCACCGGGCAAGGCTGTACACCGGCGCGATCGGCACGGCCGGGGACTGCGCGGGCCGATGAGCCTGCCGGGCCCGTACTCGCCGGCGCGGCCACCGGTGGACAACGGCCGGGTCGCCCGCTTCGACGGGATCGTGCTCGACTGCGCGGAACGGCTGCAGCGCCACCTGGGCAGCCTGATCGACGGGGTGGAGTTCGCGGTCGAGGACGTCCCGTCGACGCTGCCCGCCGAGGCCGCCGAACTCGCGCTCAGCACCCACCTGCCCGCCGGGACCGGTGGCGCGAACCGCGTGGTCGTCTATCGCCGCCCGGTGGAACTGCGCGTGCAGGGACGGTCGGACACCATCGAGCTCGTCACCGACCTGCTGGTCGAGGAACTGGCCGAGCTGCTCGGCCGGGACGCCGACGAGCTGGACCCGCGCACCAGGTGACCGGCGACGCCCGCTCAGCCGAGGGGTAGCACGCTCAGCTGCGGCTGCCGGCCCGCCGCCTCGAACGTCGCTGCGGCCACGACGACGTCCGGGTCGGCCGGGCTCACGACGACCTGGTGGCCGGCCGCGCTGGTACCGAGGTCGACCCGGCTGGTGGTGTCGGCCGCGAGCTCGACAGTCCTGCTGCTGACCGCGGATCCGTCGCGATCACGGACGCGGACCACGACCGACGTGTCCTGGCCGAGTGCGGTGAGCTGCACGGCCGTCCTCGTCGGCCCGGCGCGGCCGGCGAAGACCACCGGACCAGCGAGCCGCCGACCAGCACCGGCAAGAGCCAGATCGCCGGGTCGCGGGGCATCGCCAGACGTCAGTCGGCGACCAGCCGTCATCGACAGCCCGGCGGTGAGCTCGACGTTCCCGGTCACCCGGACCGCAGCGGCCTTGCCGTCGAAGGCGTCGGACAGGTCGACTTCGCTGACCTGCCCGGCGCTGAGTCGCACGGTCTCGTTCCCGGTCGGACGGTGGGCGCCGGTCGTGTCGACGACCTCGATCGTCGCCGTGCCGCTGTCCGGCCCGAGCGTCGCGACGGCCAGGCGGACCGCACCGGCCGACGGCGACACGCCAGGAAGCACGAGCGAGGTGGCGATGTGCCCCGGCGACGCCCAGTCGGTGCCGCCGGTGGTCTCGCCCACCTGCGCCGACTGCAGGGCGAAGGCCGCAACCCGACCGGTGCTGACCTCGATCCTGGCCGCGAGCACGCTGCTGCCGGCGGCCAGGTCGTCGAGATCGAGCGTGCGCTGGTCGCCTCCGGGCACGCTGAGGCCGCGGCGCGACTCGGTGTTGGGGAGCGGACCGTCGGTGTCGTACAGCTCGAGGTCCACCCGCGCCTCCGCCTGATCGGGATTGACCAGCTGGATCCGGGCGTGCTGCCCCTGCCGCTCGGACAGGCCGGTGAACACGTAGTCCGGCCGGGCGGCGAGGCAGCCGGCGACGGCCAGGCCGGCCGACTCGCCCCTGGTCGCCTTCGAGCTCACCGTTGCCCACAGCCCCTGCGCGAACGCTCCCTGGCCGTCGACGAGGACGCCGGCGTGGTCGGCTTCGAGGGCAACGGTGGCGGAGCGACCACGCGCGGCGAGCTCCACGTCGAGATTCTCCAGTTCCGGCTCGTCCCCGCCCGTCATCTGCTGGACGGACAGTCGACTGTCGCCGGTGACCGGTTCGGGTGGCCGGACCGGGTAGACGCCGAGGTCGAGGGCGGTGTTGTCGGCCCCGGGAGTCCCGTTCGGGCAGATCAGCAGGCTGCGCCCGGTGCCGGGGACCACCACAGCCAGTTCAGCCGGTCCGCGGTCCGGGGGATGCCGGCGGGAGCAGACCGGACAGCAACAGCAGTGCGAGCAGCACCGCGATGCCGCCCGCCAGCCGGACCTTGGTCGCCGTCATCGGGACCGCCGTCCAGACGCTGCCACGGTGTCGCGGACACTCAGCGAAGCGTCTGCCTCGGCCGCGCGGGCGAGGCCCGGGAAGGCGAGGACCAGACCGGTCACGACCGCGGCCAGCTGCAACCACAGCAGGAACAGGCGCTGGTCGTCGCGGTAGGAGGTCGTCACCGTGCCGGGGCCATCGGGCAACTGGAAGGTCGCGAGCGGAGCGGCGGGCACGGTCGTCACCGGTCCGTTGGTGGCGGTCGCCTGCCAACCCGGATCGGCCACCTCGACCACCTGCAGGGTGCGGCCAGTCTCCTGTCCCAGCGGGACGACTGCCGACCGCGGATCCTGCGCGATCACCATGCGGCCACCCGCGAACAGCAGGTAGATCGGGCCCACCTGCTCATCGATGCGCCAGACGGCGTCGCCGGGGGGTGCACTTCCGCGCGCCAGCCCGTCGACCGCATCCAAGAGCGGTGGAAGCGTCTCACCTGCGGGCGTGAGGTAGACGTACTTGATCCCGAGCCCGGCCAGCATCGCCCCGGACGCGTCCTCCTGTCCGGCCAGCAGTCCCGTGACCGCCTCGCCGAGTACCTGTCGCTTCGCGGCGTCAGGTGCGAGCACCTGGTCGATCAGCGACCAGTTGGGATGACGCAGCAGGCGATACGCGACGCCGCCATCCGGCTGCGGCGTCAGCAGCAGGGTGCGGGCTCCGACCGGTGTGCGTTGTTCGGCGGCGATGTAGGCCGGCAGCTGGTCGGGGCGACCCGCCTGGAGCGGCCCGTCGGCGCCGCGGATGACCCACCAGGCGGCACCGGCACAGCGGCAGCAGACCGCAGGCCACGGCGATCACGAGCGAGGCGGGCTGGCGCCAGCCGAAGTGCAACGCGCGGAGCCGCGCGGGGGCACCATCGGCACCGATGGCCGCGATCGCGATCAAGGCCGCGAGGACCAGGGCCAGCATCGTGCCCGGCCAGGCAGGGCCACTGCCGCCGCCGGGCAGCGGCACGAGGACGCTGCGCTGCACGACCGCGATCCCGCCGGCCAGCAACGCGACCAACCAGCCCACGAGCACGGGCCGGCCCCGGTCCCGGCGCAGCGTGCCGGCCAGCGCGCCGACCGCAAGGACCGGGATCGCGATCTGCCAGACAGAGCTGTCGGTCAGTGGGTTCAGCCACCACGCCCAGGTGCCGGCGGCGGCGCCCGGGCCGTGGAGCCCGGCCTGACCCCAGCCGAGGCTGGGCTGGCGGATCAGGGCGGGGAGCCACGGCAGGTTCACCGCTGCGGCAGTCGCCACGATGACCAGGGATCGAAGCAGCCACTGGACGCTCCGCGCCAGCGTGGCGCCGGCGACGCCGCCGAGGGCGAACAGTCCGCCGACGGCCGGCTCGCAGGCACACACGAGGCCGAGGAGGAGTCCGGCGGTGAACGTCGCCGGCCACGAGCCGCGCAGGAACATCCCGCCGGTCATCGCCCGGCGGACGGCCATCAGCAGCAGCGGCACCACGATCAGAACCAGGCAGGTGGTGAACCGGCCCTCGGCGATCGCGCCACTCGCCGCGGGCAGGAGGGCGTAGGCGGCAGTCGCCCAGCACCGGGCCAGCCGGCCCTCGATCACCGTGCGAGCCGCCAGCGCGGCGGTCAGCCCGCAGAGCGGCACGGCGCCGATGAGCAGGATCCCCATCACCACGTTCGGCGAGCCACCGGCCAGCGTCGTCATCGCGGCCAGGGCGGCCAGCCACGGCGGCGGGGTGCCGGTGGAGCCCAGTTCGACCGCATGCCAGCCGGACACGTACTCACGCCAGAGGGAGCCGAGACCGCCTTCCACCGGCAGCAGGACCCCGCCACTCAGTGCGCCGCCGAACAGCGCCCGGCACGCGAACGCCGTGACGAGGGCGAGCCCGAGCAGCGTGAGCGGGCCCGGCTGCAAGAACCGTCGCCACCGGACCGAGTCCGGCATCACCAGGTCGTCGTCGACGTCGGCACCCGGACCGGTCTCGATCGCCACCCGGTGCCGGCCGCCGCCTGCTGCCACCGACCCGCCGGTGCCGGCGGTGGCGACCACCTCGGCGAAGGCGTCGATCAGGCGCCGGACGTGTGCGCCGTAGGGCGCCATCAGCGAACGGGGATCGCCTGGCTCGCGATCGGGATCTTGGACCCGGGCCGCCCGGAAGACCTTCGCCCGCTGGGCTCTGCCCCGGTGGAGACGGCGCAGCCCGGTCACGGTGTCGACGAGGGCCCGGAGTTCCTGCCAGGCCGCACGGGGGGCCTTGCCCAGCAACAGACCGACGACGCGGAGCAGGCTGCCGACGACGAGCCGGAGCCACACGAGCGGGAGCCGCTTCTTGCTGGCGTTGACCAGCAGCACGTACATGCCCGAGCCACGCTGCAGCCGCCGACGACGCTTGCCGCTGGCGTGCACCGGCCGCCGACCCTCGGTCGCCGCGTCGACGTGGTGCACGACCGCACGCGGGGCCAGCACCGTGCGGTAGCCCAGTGCGGCCAGCCGCCAGCCGAGGTCGATGTCGTCGAAGTAGAGCGGCAGCGCCGGATCGAACCCGCCCGCGGCCTCGTACACGTCGCGCCGGATCAGCATCCCGGCCGTGCTCACGGCCATGGCCCGGCCGATGTCGTCGCGCTGTCCCTGGTCGCGCTCAGTGCCCTCGAAGCCGAGGTCGCGGCGGCCGGCGCCGGAGATGGTGATGCCGACCTCCTTGAGCCGGCGGCTCTGCGGCCAGGCTCGAAGCTTCGGCCCGACGATGGCGATCGACGGGTCTGCCTCCGCCCGCTCGAGCAGGTGGTCGAGGGCGTCTGGTTCGGGGGCGCAGTCGTCGTGCAGCAGCCAGACCCATTCCACGGCCTCGCCGGTTGCGCGCGGAGCGCTGTCGAGCGCCTGGGCCACGGCGGTACCGAATCCGGTTCCGCGGGCTGCGTTGTGGACCGCGGCTTCACCCAGCGCCCGCACCAGGTCGTCGCGGGTTCCGTCGGCCGACCCGGTGTCGATGGCGATCAGCTCATCGGGATCGCGGTGCGACCGCTCGAGGGCCGAGAGGAGGGTCGGCAGCCAGGTGTGCCCGTCGTGGGCGACGATCACCGCCGTCACATGGCGGGTGGGCGTGCTCGACCGGTCAGGCATGGACTCCGCAGACCTTGGACAGGGTGCGCGTCCGGTTCGGACCGCCGACCGGTCACCCGTCGGCCGTTGCGCGCGCTGAGCTTACGCAAACGGCGGTCCGGTTCGGCCGCTCGGGATCAGACGACCTGGCGCTTGAGCTTGCGCCGCTCCCGCTCCGAGAGACCACCCCAGATACCGAATCGCTCATCGTGAGCGAGCGCGTACTCAAGGCAACGATCTCGGACATCGCAGGACAGGCAGATCTTCTTCGCCTCGCGGGTGGAGCCGCCCTTCTCGGGGAAGAACGCCTCCGGATCGGTCTGCGCGCACAGCGCGCGCTCCTGCCATTCCGGACTGCCGGGGAACAGGTCACCCTCGATGACCCAAGACTCCGAGACGCTCGGCAACGGGGACTGCTCGGCGACCCGGTGCGGCAGGTCCGGCACTGCGCGGAGCTCGGCCATGGTGGTGCCTCCTCGACCCTCGGCCGGGATGTCCGGCTCGAGATGTTGCTGCTTTTCAGCAGCGCTGCCTTTTCAGGTGCACTGATTCAGGAAAGAACAGGCCGATGGGGTGACAGGTCGCGGTCGCGACGCGGCCTGTCGTCTCGGGGACGGTGGCGAACCGCAACCCCGGAGTGCCGGAAAATCGTGAATGACACTGCGGGAATTACATGCCTGGCGTTGCCTGAAGTCAAGGCCCAGGGCGGCAAAATGCCGCAAATGTACGTTTAGCACGAGAATCGCCGGGAAAGTCATGCCGAATGTGGGCCGGCCCAGGCGTTAGTCTCCGCCGCCGCTTCGGCCGGACCCGCGCGGGTCATCTCCTGCCGGGTCCCGGATCTCGGGTGTACCGCCGGCGTCCGCATCGGACTCACCTGGACGCGCGAACGGGTGCGCGCCGGATGCCGCGGTCGGTGGGGCCGTCGGCGAAGGTGTCGTGGGTGCGGCGGAGGGTGGCTCCGGTTGCGTCGGCTGCTGCGGTCCGCTGGCCGCTACTGCTGTCCCTGCCCGTACTGCTGTCCCTGCCCGTACTGCTGTCCCTGCCCGTACTGCTGCGCCTGGCCGTACTGCTGGGCCTGCCCGTACTGCTGCGCCTGGCCGGGTTGCTGCCCCTGCCCGTACTGCTGTGCCTGCGCCTGCCCGTAGGCCGGAGGCTGGCCGTAGGCCTGCGGCAGCGGACTCCGGCTGGGCCCGAACAGCGGAACACCCGGGACCTTGGCGAGTACCGAGCGGACGTACAGGACCAGGGCGGCATACATCGCCAGCGAGGCGAGGAACACGACGAAGCGGCCGAAGCCGTCGACCAGTCCACTCACCGAGCCTGGCGAGGAGATGAAGATCGACGGCAGCCCGAAGAGCACGCCGAACACGAGCGCGACCCCGAGCAGGACTACCACGATCGTGCCGATCGCCCGTGCCCGCGGTCCCGGTGACGTGCCGATGCCGATCGCAACCGCGAGCCCGATCAACAGCAGCGTCTGGAAGCCGAGGAAGTCTCCCCAGGCGTTCAGGATCGCGAGCCGGAAGTGCAGCCTGCCGCCCAGGCTGATGAGAGCGGCGAACATCTGCGCGACGAGGGCGGCCAGCAACAGCAGCGCAGCGACCTCGCGGGCGGAAGAGGTCTGCCCGGATGGGCTGGCCGGCCCGGCCGGCGCCACTCCCGGCCCGTACCGGCTGGCCGAGGGCTGCGGGTTGTGCTGGGGCTGGGTCGGGTACTGGGTCACGGACGGCTCCTGACGTGGCTCATGCCGTCAGGGTCCCACAGGGTGCCGCGGCGTCTCGGGGACGGCATGGGCCAGAATTCCGGTCATGGCCGATGTCTCTGCACCCTCGTGGCCGCGCACGGTGACCGTGCTGGCCGGCGGAATCGGCGGGTCCCGGTTCATCCGCGGCCTGCTCGCCGCGCTGGGCCCAGGCGGCGAGGTCACGGTGATCGGCAACACCGCCGACGACATGCGCCTGTACGGCCTGCACATCTCCCCCGACCTCGACACGGTCATGTACACCCTCGGCGGCGGGATCGACGAGGAGCAGGGCTGGGGCCGATCCGACGAGAGCTTCCTGGCGCTGGCGGAGATCCGTGCCTACGGGGCGCTGGACACGTGGTTCGGACTCGGCGACCGCGACATCGGCACCCACCTCACCCGCACGGCGCTGCTGGAGGCAGGAGCGACGCTGAGCGAGGTGACCGAGATCCTCTGCCGGCGTTGGCAACCGGGGGTCCGGCTACTCCCGATGACCGACGACGACGTCCAGACCCACATCGTGATCGAGGACCCGGCCGCTGCCGATGGCACCCGGCGCATGCACTTCCAGGAGTACTGGGTCCGCCTGCACGCCGAGGCACCGGCAGCGGCGGTCGACATCGCCGGTGCGGCCGCATCGAGGCCCGCGCCGGGCGTCCTCGACGCCATCGCGACCGCGGACCTGGTGGTGTTCCCGCCCAGCAACCCGGTGGTCAGCATCGGGGCGATCCTGGCTGTGCCCGGGATCGCCGAAGCCGTGCGTGCCACCGCGGCGCCGGTGGTCGGGATCAGCCCGGTGATCTCGGGGGCACCGGTGCGCGGGATGGCCGACAAGCTGCTGCCGGCGGTCGGGGTCGACACCTCGGCCGCCGGGATCGGGCTGCACTACGGTGCCCGGTCGGCGGGCGGACTCCTGGACGCGTTCCTTGTCGACTCCGCCGATGGTGACGCGGTCGAGCGTCTCGAGGCGGCCGGGCTCCGGTGCGCGGCGGTGCCGCTGTGGATGAGCGATGTCGAGGCCACCGCCACCATCGCGCGGCACGCCGTCAGCCTGGTCGATCCCACCGCGCCGGTCTCCGCGTGACCGACGGATCCGGTGCCGGTGGCTCCTACCAGGTCACCGCGCCGGACGGCATCGGCGAGATCCAGCCGGGTGGCGACCTCGCCGCCGTGGTCGCGTCGGCGCTGACCGACCTGCGCGACGGCGACATCGTCGTGCTGGCGAGCAAGGTCGTGAGCAAGGCCGAGGGCCGGATCGTCACGGGCTCGGACCGGCTGGCCGCGATCGCCGACGAGACCGTGCGCGAAGTGGCCCGCCGCGGCGACACCGTGATTGCCCAGACCCGGCACGGGTTCGTGATGGCCGCCGCCGGCGTCGACGCCTCGAACGTCGCCCTGGGCAGCGTCGTGCTGCTGCCGGTGGACCCCGACGAGTCGGCCCGATCGTTGCGGGCTGCGCTCCGCGACCGCACCGGCGCGAGCGTCGGCGTCGTCGTCACCGACACGTTCGGCCGGCCGTGGCGCAACGGCCAGACCGACCTGGCGATCGGCGCAGCCGGTGTGCTGGCGATGGAGTCGCTGGCCGGAGCAAGCGACGCCTACGGCAATCCACTCGTGGTCACCGCGCCCGCGGTCGCCGACGAGATCGCCTCCGCCGGCGACCTGGCCCGCACCAAACTGGCGGGTCGTCCGGTCGCGCTGGTGCGCGGGCTCGCGCACCTCACCACCGCCGACGACGGTCCGGGGGTCGCGGCCCTGGTCCGGCTCGGACCCCTCGACATGTTCCGTTTCGGCCACCGCGAGGCGGTGGACGCCGCCTACCGGCTGGCGGCGGGAACAGACTCGGTGGCGGGCTTCGTCGACATCGACCTCTCGCTGCTCACAGATGCACTTGCCGCCGAACCACTCCTGTCCGAGGTCACGCTCGTGCGCTCCGATCTCGCCCAGGTGCCGCTGCCGCCACTGGGCGCCGACCGGCCGGCCTTCGTCGCCCGCTTGTCGATGCTGCTGGCGGGCCATGGCTTCGCCCTCTCCGATCCCGGCGACGGAAGCAGCCTCGCGGTCCGACAGGTCGCCGGCTGACGCAGAGGTTGGCTCCCGGTTCGACATTGCCGGACCCGCAGGCTTGGATGGACGTCAGATGAGTTCCGCCGCGGAAAGATCGTCCGGCCTGCGAGCGCCCGTTGACACGGAGTCGCCGGGTCGCCATCGGCAGCCCACAGACCCGTCCTTCCGGCCGGCCGTGCGAGCCGCTGCCAGAGGCTCTGGGACCGGATCACCCGCGCGGACCGGCGGGGAAAGCCCGCACTGTCCGGCTACAGCTGGCGGGTCTCGATCGTCGCCATGGCGCTCGTATGGCCGTTGCCGAGTGTGGTCGCCGACCTGATCTCGCGACTGATGATGACCTTCGTCGAAGACGTCGGCACGGCGGTGCTGGTATTCAAGGGCGAGCGGTTCATCACCTTCGGTGGCGGGATGCTGTTGTGGATGATCGGCTTCTTCTGCGCGATGGAGGCCATGAAGGCCACCGACTCCCGCGAGATCGCGGCCGGCCGGTTCGCCTTCGGTCTCGCGGTGGTCGCGACCGTCTGCTACATCGGCGCGTTCTTCCTCTGAGGTTCGTTCCTGACGTGACTGTCGGTGGCCCGTTGCAGACTTCCGGCCATGGTTCAGACCACGCGTGAGGTGAGCAAGACGGGTCGCTCCACGAAGAACCGCCAGGTTCACCGGCTGGCCCGAGGAAGCCTTCGACCTGCTGCTGCAACTCGAGGGCGACCCACCACGATCGTTGCGCGAGTCGCTCCGACGCGACCGGCAGCGACTGGTCCGCCAGCCGATGATCGCGCTGCTGAGCGACGTGGCCGACGCCGATCCCGCCTATGAGGACTTTCACGTGTGGGGGTTCGGGAAGACCGGTTGGGGGTGGCAGCGCCAGGCAACCATGGTGCGGATCGAACGGGGCATCGAACTCTCGGTGGCGCTTCGACCTCGACGGGGTCAGCGTGTCCGGCAACGGCTGGCTCGTCGAATCCGACATGGTGCTGCGGTACCGCAGGGCGGTGGCCGACGACGGCACCGGCCCCGAGCTGGTGGCGATACTGGACGAGCTGCAGGCCGAGGGCTTCGCGTTGTCAGCCCCGGCGCTTCAACGGGTGCCCCGTGGCTACGCCCGCGAGCATCCACGTGCCGACCTGCTCCGGCACCGCGCGATCGCCGTGCACCGCCCGCTGGGCGCGGAGGCCTGGGTCCACACGGCAGAGGCCGTCGACCGCGTCCTGGCGAGCTTCGCCGAGCTGCGCCCGCTGATGGAGTGGCTCAGCGACAACGTCGGCTCGGGCGCCGAGAGTGTCTCCTGGAGGTGGTCAGCTAGAACGCGCGGAAGTCGATCGGGGCGTAACGCGGGCCGAAGCGTTCGGGAGCCGGGCCGCCCATCGCCAGCAGGACGGTCACCCGGTGCCGATGGCCCAGCCACGGCGCCAGCAGCTCGAGCATGCCGGCGTCGTCGACCCGCCGGCCGGCCAGGCCGGCGCCGACGATGTGCGGAATGTGGGCGTCGCCCACGCTGACCGCGTCGGGATCGCCCAGCACCCGCTGGCGGATCTCGGCCGAGGTCCACACGCCGACTCCGGGCACCGACCGCAGCGCCACGTCGAGCCGGGCAGACGCCTCGACTCCGCCCGCCGGCAGCCCGTCGGCGCCGAGGCCCAGCGTGTCCAGCCGAGGGCCGAGGATCGCTGCCGCCCGGATGGCGTCGCGACGCTGCGGTCCCACTCCGGCCTGGTGGAAGTCGTGCCCGGGAACCGACTGCCAGACGGCCGGAGGGGGCGGCACAACGAGCCCGAGTGCCGCACCCGGGCCCGGCGCGGGCTCGCCGAGCCGGCGCAGCAGCCTGCGGTAGGAGGCGAACGCCTGGATGCCGGTGACCTTCTGCTCCAGCACCGCCGGCACCAGGCTGTCCCACACCAGCCCGGTACGGCCCAGGCGCGGACCTTCGAACGTGCGGGCGAGCAGCGACAGCGGGCCGGGCTCGAACGTGCTCAGGTCGTCCTGGCAGCCGACGAGCGCGGGTAGGGCATCGAGCTGCCAGGAGGCACCGGGACCCCAGGCCTGCCCGGTGATCGCCTGGCCCACCGCCACGATCCGCAGCGTCACCGGCCCTTCGGGGGTACGGGCCGCGCGCCAGAAGGCGCCGTCGGCGCTGCGGCGCGCGGTCGGGTCGTGGCCGCCATGGCGGAAGGCCGACAGCACCCGACCCAGCTGGGGGACGAACGGCACCACCACCTGCCGGGTCGGATGACCCCGCCGCGAGCGGGGCCGACTGATCGGTGCGCACAGGGGAAATCGTGCCGCACGGTGCCGACTTCGCCACCCCGGTCGGCACCCATGTCCGTGCGAGACTTCCCCATCATGGTGGCGCACCTCTCTCAGCCGTTCGACGGCCGGCCAGGCGCCGAATCCGCCGAGGCCGGCGCGTGCGGCCACCACGGCTGTTTCCGGCCCGACCGCGAGCGCGCGACGACGCCCGCCACGGTCGTGACCTACATCCGGACCGTCGCCTCGGTGATCGTCCTGCTGCTCGCCGCGGTGCACCAGTCGAGCACCTGGCTGCTGGTGGGCCTGGCCATCTACTGGGTCGGCGACATCGCCGACGGGATCATCGCCCGCAGCACCGACACCGAGACCCGCTGGGGCGCGGTCATGGACATCGTGGCCGACCGGTTGTGCTGCGCCTGTTACTACTTCGGTCTCGCCTGGCTGGACCCGCACCTGTGGCCCGCGGTCGCGCTGTTCGCCGTGAACTTCATGCTGGTCGACGCATTCCTGTCGCTCGCGTTCCTGGCCTGGCCCCTGATCAGCCCCAACTACTTCTACCTCGTCGACCGGACCATCTGGCGCTGGAACTGGTCCAAGCCGGCGAAGGCGGTGAACTCGGCTCTGGTGGCGATCCTGCTGGAGGTCACGCGGAACGTGTGGCTCGGTGTGGCGATCGCCGGTGTCCTGCTGATCGTGAAGATCGCGTCGCTGGTGCGCCTCGGCCGCATCGGCCTGCCAGTGCCGGGTGACGGCACCCCAGCCTGTGCGGCGGCCGCCGCCTGATGATCCTGATCCTCGCGACATTCGCCTACATGGCGTTGTCGGCGCTGATACCGGTGTTCAACGCCGAGGCCTACCTGGCCGGCGTCGCGGCCACGGTCGTCTCCGACGCCGACCCGTTGAAGCTCTGGCTGCTGGCGCTACTCGCCAGCGCGGGCCAGATGGTGGGCAAGGTGGTCTGGTACTGCGCCGGCCGGTACGCCCTGGAGTGGAAGTGGCTGAAGCGCCGGACGTCCTCGCCGCGGTGGCAGGCGAACGTGGCCAAGTGGCAACGCCGCATCGGCGACCGGTCGTGGCTTGCGGCCATGTTCCTGTTCGTTTCGGCGGTGCTCGGGTTCCCGCCGTTCGCGATCATGTCCGTCCTCGCCGGGCAGCTCAGGGTGCCGGCACCGGTGTTCATCGTGACCGGACTTCTCGGCCGCACCGTGCGCTTCGGTGCCCTGCTCACCGGTACCCACTGGCTCACCGGCACCGGCTGGTGGTCGAGCCTGTTCGACTGACCGGCAGGGCTGCGGGCTAGCTGAAGCGCGCCCCGTGGGTGGCCTCGACATGTGCCACCAGGTCCCGCACCCGCTGCGCCTGGATCTTCGGGCACACCATCGTCACGTCCCGGGTCGCGACCACGATCATGTCGGAGACGCCCATGACGGCCACCAGGTGCTTCGGGTCGTCCGACACCACGATGTTGCCCTGCCCGTCGACCATGACGATCGCACCGAGCGAGGTGTTCCCACCCGCGTCGGCCGAAAGCACCTCCGCGAGCTGCGGCCACGACCCGACGTCCAGCCAGTCGATCTCGAACGGCACGACCACCACCCGCTGGTCGTTCTCGCCGCGGGCGGTCGGCTCCATCGCCGCATAGTCGACGCTGATGTTCTTGAAGTCGGGATAGGCCTTCTCGAGCAGGAGCGGACCGTTCTCGGCGTCGGCCGCGGCCGCGGTCACGACCCGCACGGTGTCAGGCAGCGTGTGCGCCAGTGCTCCGAGGAAGGCCGACGGCCGGGCGACGAACATCCCGGAGTTCCACCAGAACTGACCCGACTCCACGTAGCGCTCGGCTGCCTGCGCGTCCGGCTTCTCCACGAACTGCCGGACCTCGCGGGCCTGCGCCAGGAGCCCGTCGTCGCCGACCGGCGGCCCGACCTCGATGTAGCCAAGGCCGGTGTGTGCCGAGGTCGGCACGATCCCGAACGTCACCAGCGCATTCGGCAGTGTCTCGGCGACGCCGAACCCGGTCGTGAGCGCGATGCGGAACTTCTCGATCGGCTCGATCACGTGGTCGGCGGTGAGGAAGGCGATCGCCGCGTCGGGGTCGGCGGCCTCGATCGTGGCGCACGACAACGCCACGGCGTTCGCGCTGTTGCGGGCCACCGGCTCGCCGATCACCTGCCCGCTCGACAACTCCGGCAGGTGTTCCAGCACCGCGTCCCGCAGGCCCTCGCCGGTGCACACGTAGATCCGGTCGGGATCGACCACGCCCACGATGCGGTCGTAGGCGAGCCGGAGCAGGCTCTTGCCGCCCACCACCGAGAGGAACTGCTTGGGCCGGATCCCCCGAGACAACGGCCACAGCCTCGTCCCCGCCCCGCCCGCCAGGATCACCGCATGCCGCATGGGCCGAGAGCGTATCGGGCGTTCATCGACGCCTACGCTGGCGACCGTGCCCGCCGCCGGACCTACCGCGCCAACGCCGTCGACCCTCGTCGACCCCGATCGGTTCGACGATCCGGCCGCCCCGCTCGTCACGTACTACAACGACCACACCGGCGAGCGCACCGAACTGTCGGCCCGAACGCTGGACAACTGGGTGGCCAAGACCGCCAGCTTCGGTGCCGACCTGCTGGACCTGCGGCCCGGAGACACCGTCCGGCTCGGGCTCTCCCGGCACTGGCTCGGGGTCGTGTGGGTGCTGGCTGCGCTGCGGGCCGGCTGGCGGCTGCTGGACTCCGGGCCGGCCGACGTGGTCGTACTCGACGAGACAACCGTGGCTGGCGGCTGCCGACACCGACGGCCAGCTCGTGTGCGTGTCGACACGGCCGCTGGCCCGCGCCTTCGGCGCGGCCCTCCCTCCCCGCGCGGAGGACTACGCCGCCGAGATCGCCGGCTGCGCGGACGTGTTCCACCCAGCTCCCCCCAACTCCGCAGCCGAGGCCGAACTGCGCGGGCTGCTCGACCACGCGCACATCCGTGCGCTCGAACTCGGGCTCGGCACGCCCGGCGACCGGCTCCTGATCGCCACCGATGCCGTGGGCGGCGCCCGCACCCTGATGCTCGCCGCCCTGCTCGTCCGCGCATCGCTCGTGCTCGTCGACGGCCTGGACGACGCCCGACTGGACGACGTCGCCGCTACCGAGAAGGTCACGCACCGCGTCGATCGGTGATGCCGTAGAAGCGAACTTGCTGGTTCGCGCTCGGTAATCCGTATCCTGTCGCGGTGCGTATCCCAGCCGGTGACTCTCCGGCGCAGCCCGCCGCCGGCGATCCCAGCCATATCGGCGGCAGGCGCGACGAGGACGCGTCTGCCGGGCTCCCCCGCCGATGAACCCCTGGATCGGTATCGCCATCGGTGTCGTGCTGACACTCGCCACCGCTGTGTTCGTCGCCGCCGAGTTCTCCTTCGTCGCGCTCGACCGAGCGGCGGTGGAACGCGGCGCCGCCGGTGACGCCCGCACCCTGCGCGTGGTGGGGGCGCTGCGGCAACTGTCGACGCAGCTGTCGGTGGCCCAGGTGGGCATCACCCTGACGACCCTCGCGGTCGGTTACCTCATCGAACCGAGCCTGTCGGCCCTGCTGACCTCGCCGCTCACGGCCATCGGCATCCCCGACGGCGCGGTCGGACCAGTTGCCATCGCAACCGGCCTGGTGATCGCCACCGCGTTCTCGATGGTCATCGGCGAACTCATCCCGCAGAACCTCGCCGTGGCCAAGCCACTGCCGACGGCGCGCTTCGTGGCCCTGCCGATGTGGGTCTTCGGCGCCGTGTTCAAGCCCCTCGTCAAGCTGCTCAACGGGTCGGCCAACGCCTTCCTGCACCGCGTCGGCGTCGAGCCGCAGGAGGAACTGTCCGGTGCGAGGACGCCGCAGGAGCTGGCCTCGATGGTCAAGCGGTCCGCCGAGCACGGCAGCCTCGACAAGGGCACCGCGGCGCTGATCACCCGGACGCTGGAACTCCGAGAGCAGACGGCAACCGACGTGATGACCCCGCGGCCGCGCTGCCTGTTCCTGGAGTCCGACGCGCCGGTCGCCGACCTGATCGCCGAGTCGAGGTCCTCGGGGCTGAGCCGCTTCCCGGTGATCGCGGAGTCGCCGGACGAGGTGGTCGGGGTCGCGCACCTCAAGTCGGCGATCGCGCTTCCGTTCGACAGCCGAGACACCACGCCGGTCTCGGTGATCACCGCTCCGATCATCCGCGTGCCCGAGACCCAGCAGCTGGAGTCGCTCCTGCTCGAGCTCCGCCGCAGCAACATCGCCCTCGTCGTCGACGAGTACGGCGGGACGGCCGGCGTGGTCACGCTCGAGGACGTCGTCGAGGAACTGGTCGGCGAGGTCAACGACGAGCACGACACGACCAGAGGTCGGGCGCGCCGGCTGGGTGACGGCAGCTGGACGGTGCCCGGACTCTGGCGGCCGGACGAGTTCAACGAGCAGACCGGTGCGGGGGTCCCCGAAGGCCATGCCTACGAGACGCTCGGCGGCTTCCTCATGCAGCAGCTCGGCCGGATCCCGGTGGACGGCGACGAGGTGACGATCGAGCACGGATCGCTGCGGGTGCTGCGGATGGACGGTCGCCGGGTCGACCTCATCCGGTACACGCCGAACGGGGACGAGTCATGAGCGCCCCGGTGTCGCTGTCGATCGCGCTGCTCATGCTGCTCGGCAACGCGTTCTTCGTGGGCGCGGAGTTCGCGGTCATGTCGGCCCGCCGTTCGCAGATCGAGCCCCGCGCCGAGGCCGGGAGCGCCACCGCGCGGACGGCCCTGTGGGCGATGGAGAACATCTCCGCGATGCTGGCTGTCGCCCAGCTGGGAATCACGGTCTGCACGCTGATCCTCGGCGCACTGGCCGAACCCACGATCGAGCACCTGCTCGAGCCGCTGTTCGCTGCGGTAAACCTGCCGGAAGGACTCCATGCGCCACTGTCGCTGGCGATCGCACTGCTGCTGGTGAGCTACCTGCACGTCGTGGTCGGCGAGATGGTGCCGAAGAACCTTGCCCTGGCCGTTCCCGACCGGGCGGCACTGCTCCTCGCACCACCGCTCGTCTTCGTCGCACGGGTGCTCAAGCCGGTCGTCTGGCTGCTGCGCAAGGTCACCGAGCTCGCGCTGCGGGCCGCCCGCATCGAGCAGCGCGACGAGGTGTCGTCGATCTTCACCCTCGAGGAGATCGGGACGATCGTCGACGAGTCGCGCCGCGAGGGGACGCTGACCGACAGCCAGAACCTGCTCAAGGCAACCCTCGAGTTCTCCGACCGCTCCGCCGCCGACGTCATGGTCAAGCGCGACGAGCTGGAGATCCTGCCGGCGGCCGCGACTCCTGGTCAGGTGGAGCAGGCGTGCGCGCGTACCGGCTTCTCCCGGTTCCCGGTCGAGCGCGACGGCGCGGTCGTCGGATACCTGCACCTGAAGGACGTCTTGTCCAACAACCCGGTCACCTACCGCACACCGGTGCCGCCTCGGCGCATCCGGTCGCTGCAGAGCCTGCGTGGCGACGACGCGGTCGAGACCGTGCTGGCGACGATGCAGAAGGCGGGCGCGCACCTCGGTCGGGTCGACGACCACAACGGCACGCTCATCGGCGTCGTGTTCTTGGAGGACGTCATCGAGGAACTGGTCGGCGAGGTGATCGACCTGGCCCAGGAACGCGCCCGCCGCCGGCAGGCCTCGGCGCAGGACGGGTCGGGGACCGGCGGGACGAGCCGGTGAGGGTGACGACACCACCTGGTGCGGGATTCCCGCATCCCGTGCTCGTGTTCGGGCCGTCCTCCCCGGCCACCGGCGCGCTGACCGGGCAACTGACCCGGCTGGGCTACGAGCCGCGGCTGGTCGAAGCCGACGCTGACGGCGGCGACCTGGCCGACCCCCTCGGCCGCATCCCGCCCGGGTTGCCGGTGGCGGTCGTCGACTCCCGGGTCGGCAGCCACACCCACGTGCTCCGCCGGTTCCTGCTCGACTCCCGCGCCGACGTCATGCTGCTCGAGCCGCCAGCTGGTCCGACCGCGGGGTTCGCCTGCTCCGGCCGTGCGCGCGACGTGCTGGCCACGGTGTTGTCGACCGGCGAAGCCCCGACCGCGATACCGAAGGTCGCCGCCGCGCTGGCGACCGCGGCGCGAGATGCCGGTCTGGCCGTGCGGACGGTCGAGGTCGGGGGCCTCGCGCTTGGTGTCCTCGCCGGGCCGGAGGACAAGGTGCGGCTGCGGGAGGCGTTCGCCGCGGTCGAGCGGGCCGGCGGTGAGGAGCGCCTGCGGCGACGCGAGGTGGTGAAGCGGCTGGACAACCCGGTGGCGGCGCACCTGATGTCGCCCTGGACCTCACATCTCGCCGGCTGGCTGAGCCGCCACGGAGTGGCACCGGACGTCGTCACCGCCTGCTCGTTCGTCGTCGCGGCGCTCGCGGGATTGTCGGCCGCCGCCGGCACGAGAACCGGCTACCTCGGGGCGCTGCTACTCGCGATGCTGTCGTTCGCGCTGGACTGTTGCGACGGCCAGATGGCCCGCTACGCCGTGCAGTACTCGCCGGTGGGTGCGTGGCTCGACATGTTCGGCGACCGGGTCAAGGAGCTCGTGCTGCTCGCCGGTCTCGCGATCGGCGCCACCCGGTCCTGGGCGGCCGTCGGGGCGAACGACCTGGTCGACCTCACCTGGTGGCTGGCCGCACTGCTCGGCGCGATCACGCTGGCGCGAGCGTTCGTCGCCTTCGGGTTCCCCCGCGCGTACTCCCAGCCGTCGTTGCCCCAGCCGGCGGTCACGCCCACGGGCTGGGCCCGGGCGCGCTTCGACCTGAGCAAGGTCGCCATGCTCACGTTCGGCGAGCGGACGCTGCTGCTCGGCGTTCTCGCCTGGGCGCTGGAGCCGATGTGGGCCTTCGTGGTCATGTCCTGCGTCTCGGTGCCGAGCACCGTCTTGCTGGTCGCCGGCCGGTTGCGCCGGGCCCGACTGCTCCCCGACCCGGACCCAGGAGCCTCCCGGCGGCTTGCCGAGACCACCGACGTCGTCGTGGGGCCGGTCCTGCGCCCGAACGCCGCCGGCCGGTTCATGCGCCTGCCGGCGTTGGCCGCGTTTGGCGGAGTCGGACTGCTGGTCGCGCTGGCCTGGTTCACCCATCTCGTGCTCGAGTCGGTGATGGCGGCCTGCGTCCTGCTGCTTCTCGCGGCCCTGCTCTGGCTGGTGACCGGAGCGCGGCACGCGGCCACCGGCCAGGGATCGCTCGCGTTCCTGCTCCCCGCGGGCACCGTGGCCGCGGAGTTCGCCGTCGTGGTCTCGGCCGCCTGGTTCCTCCTCGAACGCGGAGCCAACGCCGCCCCGCTCGCCGCATTCTGTGTGGTCCTTGCGGTCACCCTTCACCGCTATGACGTCGAGTACGAAGGACCCCGCCTGCTGCGGCTCGGACTCGGTAGCGACGGGCGGATGCTGCTCGTCGCGGTTGTGGCCGTGCTCGTGGCGGCGTGGCCGGGCCAGCCCGTGAGCACGGACCTCTTCCGGCTGGCATGCGCCGTGCTCGTCGTCGTCCTCGTTGCGCGTCTGGTGATCGTGTCGTCGCTGCAGATCCGTGCGGCGCTGCGTCTTCGTTCGCTCCGCGGCTGACGGCAGACTGCCCAAATGAGCTACGCGGGCAGGCACAGATGACTGTGCGGGAGCGGCCCAGCATCGCCGAGATGCGCGCGCGGGCCCAGCCACCCGGACTGCTCGAACGGCGAAGCGGCGAGCACTGGATGGGACGGCTGTACCTGCGCCGGTTCTCGGTGTACTTCAGCCGACACCTGGTCGCCACCGGCACCGCGCCGAATGCCATCACCGCGGTGATGATCGTCGTCGGCCTGGTGGGAGCCGTGACGGCTGCCTTCGTGCCGGGCATCCTCGGCGCGCTGCTCACGGTCGTGCTCATCCAGGCCTACATGCTGCTCGACTGCATCGACGGCGAGGTCGCGCGCTTCACCGGCCGTATCTCGATGACGGGGGTGTTCCTCGACCGGATCGGGCACTACCTCTGCGAGGCGGGGCTTCTGGTGGCACTGGGGTTTCGGGCAGCGGACGGCGACCTCATCGGCGGCTACCCGATGCTCGGCCTCGCCGCCGCGCTCGGAGCGATCCTGATCAAGTCCGAGACCGACCTCGTGCACGTGGCCAGGGCGGCACACGGCGCACCGCCCGCCACCGACGAGGCGGCCGCTCCGCGCAGCGGTGGGATCGCGACGTTGCGCCGGCTGGCGCAGGCGACGCAGTTCCACCGGGTGATCCTCGCGGCGGAGCTGTCGCTGCTGATCCTGGTGGCGGCGGTGATCGACGCTGCGGCCGGCGGCGTGCCGTACTCCGAGGTCCCTGCCACCCGAGTGCTGATGGTGGTGTGCGCGGTGGTCGCAGGAGTGCAGACCGTGCTGCACCTGTTCGCCATTCTCGCCTCGAAGAGGTTGCGGTGACCGCCTTCACGGTCGTGTTCCTCACCGGGTACTCCACCGAGCAGGGCGTCGACCGGCGACAGGAACTGCTGCGATCGATCGACCGGGTGCGCGCACAGCGGCTCGCGCCAGGGGACAGCGTCCAGCAGGTGGTGGTGGTCAACGGCGGTCCGGACCCAGAACTCCCGGCCGACGTGCTGGTCGTCCAACTGCCGACCAACGTCGGCGTCCCCGCTGGACGCAACGTGGGCTGGCGGGCCGGCACGGGCGACCTCGTGGTGTTCCTCGACGACGACGGCTGGCTCCCGCGCGACGACACTTTCGAGCGTCTCGAGGAGATGTTTGCCACCGACCCGCGGCTCGGCATCGTGTCGATGCGCATCGCCGACCCCGACACGGGCCAGACGCAGCGCCGCCATGTACCTCGCCTGCGGGCCGATGACCCGATGGCCGGCGGCGAGGTCACCACCTTCCTCGGTGGTGCCTCGGCGGTGCGCCGCGTCGTGCTGGAGCAGACCGGCGGATGGCCCGACGACTTCTTCTTCGGCCACGAGGAGACCGATGTCGCGTGGCAGGCGCTGGACCGCGGGTGGCGGATCCGCTACGACCCGGCCTGCCTGCTGAACCACCCGACAACCCCGCCGGCCAGGCACGCCATGTACTTCCGCCTCAACGCCCGCAACCGGGTCTGGCTCGCCCGGCGGAACCTGCCGGTGCCCGTCGGCGTCCTCTACGTCGGGTGCTGGGTCGGGCTGACGGTTGCGCGCGTACACCACCTTGCGAGCCTGCGGGTGTGGTTCGCCGGCCTGGCGGAGGGGCTCCGAACGTCCGCCGGACCGCGCCGACCGATCAGTTGGCGCACCGTGTGGCGCATGACCCGGCTGGGGCGCCCACCTATTGTCTGAGGTTGCCTGCTTCTCTGAGGTTGCTGCTTCTCTGAGGTTGCGCGAGTCATGCCGCAACAGTCTGGAGCGGTACGTTGTGCTGTCCGGAACACCCCGACCGTGGAGGAACACCGCATGGCCTACGACGCAAGCCACCAGGAACAGCGGCCGCTGCGACTGGGGGTGCAGATCCCTCCTCAGCACGCCAGCTGGGACCAGATCGTCGACGTGGTCACGCGCGTGGAGGACCTCGGCGTCGACGTGATCTTCAACTGGGACCACTTCTTCCCGCTCTCCGGTGACCCGGCCGGCCTGCACTTCGAGTGCTGGACGATGCTCGGCAACTGGGCGGCGCTGACCAGCCGGGTGGAGATCGGCGCCCTGGTCACCTGCAACAGCTACCGCAACCCGCAGCTGCTCGCGGACATGGCCCGCACCGTCGACCACATGAGCCACGGACGGCTGATCCTCGGCATCGGGTCGGGCTGGAAGCAGCAGGACTACGACGACTACGGCTACGAGTTCGGCACGGTGGGCTCACGGCTCGACGACCTCGGCCGGGACCTGCCGCTGATCGAGAGCCGGTGGTCGCAGCTGAACCCGCAGCCCACCCGGGACATCCCGGTGCTGATCGGCGGCGGAGGGGTGAAGAAGACCCTGCGGCTGGTGGCCCGGCATGCCCACATCTGGCACTCCTTCGGCGACGCCGACACGTTCGAGCAGAAGTCGCAGGTACTCGACGACTGGTGCGCGAAGGAGGGCCGCGACCCCGCCGCGATCGAGCGGAGCATCGGCGTTCAGGGCAAGGACAACTGGGGCGGCGCCAGTCAGGACGAGTACGCCCGCCGGCTGACCGACCGGGGTGCGCGGATGTTCACACTCGGCGTCCAGCCGGCCAAGCCCGACTTCGACGCGGTGAAGTCGTGGGTCGACTACGTCGCCGAGTGGAACGCCGCCCGGGCCGAAGAGAGCGATGCCTGACAGCGGGTCGACTACGGCGGCCGCACTGGCCGCTCGGTACGGATTGGAGCGCGCGTCGCGCCGACCGACGTTTGTCGACTATCTCCGCGAGATGTGGACCCGGCGTTACTTCATTCTCGCCTTCGCCCGGGCCCGGACGCTCACCCAGTACTCCGAGGCGCGCCTCGGACAGTTCTGGCAGGTCCTCACGCCGCTGATGAACGCGGCGCTCTACTACTTCGTTTTCGGCAAGCTGCTCGGGACCGACCGCGGCGTCGACAACTTCGTCGGCTTCCTCTGCATCGGCATGTTCGTCTTCTCGTTCCTGCAGAGATCGATCACCGCTTCGGCAAAGTCGATCTCGGGCAACCTCAGCCTGATCCGTGCCCTGCACTTCCCCCGCGCCTGCCTGCCGCTCGGATACGTGCTCATCCATCTGAACCAATTGCTGGTGTCGATGGGTGTCGGCGTCGTCATCGTGCTGCTCACCGGCGAGCCGATCCGGGCCCAGTGGCTGATGATCGTCCCCGACCTGCTGTTGGCATCGGTCTTCGCCGCCGGGGTCTGCCTGCTGGTGGCCAGGATCGGTGCGCAGCTGCCCGACGTCTCCCAGTTGCTGCCGTTCGTCCTGCGGGCCTGGCTGTACCTGTCGGGAGTCTTCTACTCGATCGAGCACGTCGGCTTCACCGATTCCAAGCCGTGGCTCAGGGACGTGATGATGGCCAACCCCGCGACGGTCTACATCGAGATCGCCCGAGCCGCGTTCCTGGAGGAGTTCACCGTGCACCCGCATGCCTGGGAGTGGGGCATCGGCTGGGCGCTCGTCAGCCTGGCCGCCGGTGTCGTCGTGTTCTGGCGGGCGGAGGACCGGTATGGCCGAGGCTGAAGTGGAGGCTGGCGCCGGCCCGGTCGTCACCGATGTGCCGACGGTGATCGTCGACGACCTGCACGTGGTGTACCGGGTCTACGGGTCCAGCAGGACCAACGCACCCGCGACCATCCGCCGGCTGCTCCGGCGACAGCAATCGCCGGCGATGCGCCAGGTGCATGCCGTCCGTGGCGTGAGCCTCGTGTGCCACAAGGGCGAGTCGATCGGACTCATCGGCCGCAACGGCTCGGGCAAGTCGACGTTGCTGCGGGCGATCGCCGGGCTGCTCCCGCCCAACCGGGGCGCGGTGTACGCCGAGGGCAGGCCGTCGCTGCTCGGCGTGCACGCCGCGCTGCTGAACGACCTGTCCGGCGAGCGAAATGTGCGGCTGGGCTGCCTCGCGATGGGCATGACCCCGGCGGAGGTCGACGCGGCCTACGAAGGCATCGTGGACTTCTCCGGCATCGGGCGGTTCATCGACCTGCCCATGCGGACCTACTCCTCCGGCATGCAACAGCGGCTGCGGTTCGCCATCGCGTCCTCGCGGACCCATGACGTCATGCTTGTCGATGAGGCACTCGCCACCGGCGACCGGGACTTCCGCCAGCGCAGCGAAGAGCGGATCAAGGCGATGCGTACCGATGCCGGTTCGGTGTTCCTCGTGAGCCACTCCCTCGACGTGGTGCGGAACACCTGCACGCGCGCGATCTGGCTCGACGCCGGCCAGGTGAAGATGGACGGCACGCCAGACGAAGTGATCGCCGCCTACAAGGCTGCGTTCAAGGCCAGATGAGCTCAGGCGGCGCGGCGCGCGCGCACGCCAGCTCGCGCCTTGTCGACCAGATCCTGTGGTGAGCTGAGGAATCCCGCACCCCACCACAGGTGCATCGTGGCCACCACCACAGGCAAGAGCGCGCGGGCCTTCGGCGGTAGGTCCGCCGACACGACCGCCGACCCGGTGAGCACACCCGCGACGTAACCGGCAGGCAGCACGAAGCCGGCCAGCAACGCCCGCCGGTCGGTCACAGCGCCGGCCAGTCCGCACGCAGTGCCGAGAGCGATGCCGACTACCGCCGCCGGCGGCGCCAGATAGCGCGAGTCGGCGGTGCCTGGATGCAGCCGCGAAACCACCCGGCGCCACTGCCCGGTCTGGTAGAACTGCCGCGCCAGCGACTTCCAGGAACTGCGCGGCCGATAGGTCACCTGCAGCTCCGGTGAGAACCAGACGGTGCCACCGGCTTCGCGGATGCGGTAGTTGAGCTCCCAGTCCTGTGCCCGGCGAAACGTCTCGTCGTAGCCGCCGAGCGCGGTAAGCGTCGTCCGCCGAAACACGCCGAGGTAGACCGAGTCGACAGCGCCGGCCTCGCCGCCCACGTGGAAGGACTGGCCGCCGATGCCGATGCGGCTCGTCATGGCCCGTGCGACCGCGAGCTCGAACGGGGTGGTGCCAACGGCTGCCATCAGCCCGCCGACGTTGTCGGCACCGGTCTCGTCGAGCAGCCGCACAGCCGTCGCGATGTAGCCCGGCGACAGCAACCCGTGACCGTCGACCCGCACGATGACCTCACCGCGGGCGGCGCCGATCGCGGCGTTCAGTCCTGCCGGGGTCGACCCGCTCGGGTTCTCCACCAGCCGGAGCCGCGGCTCCTCATCGGCGAGCTCCTGCGCGATGGCATTCGTGCGGTCCGCCGATGGACCGAGGGCCAGCACCACTTCGAAGGCGCCCGGGTAGTCCTGCGCGAAGACTCCGCGGACCGCCTCCGCCAGGTGCTGTTCCTCGTCGAGGATCGGCATCACCACGCTCACCGAGGGTGCCGTACCGACGCCAGCCGGCGGGCGTCGCCGAGGCTCGCGGTTGGCCGGGGCTGGCTCGGACATGGTGGCTCCGCAGGAGTGGTCTGCATCTAGGAATTAGGAGGTGGCCAAACGTAGTGGTCAGGCGGCGCTGCAGGTGGCGGCCAGGTCCTCAGACTCCGGGTCGGGGTCCCCGATCAGCCTGGCATCGGCCGGCTTCGCGGACTGCGCGGGCGTGTTGCTCGGGGGCGTGGCCGTGGGTGTCGGCGTCGGCGTGGCCTTTGGGGTGAGCGTCGGGGTCGCAACGGTCGGCGTCTGGGTGGCCGTGGACCTGACCGTGCGCGCATCGCTGGCGGCGATGGTCAACTGCACCTTCGCCCGGATCGCGGGGAAGTCCGGTGCTGCCGGCAGCACCAGCGGCGGGATGAACGCCACGCTGGTGATCGGCTGGCTCCTCGCCCTGGTGGCGAGCTTCAGAAACGTCGACAGCTGCGAGGCAGGCAGGTCGGTGCGCATCAGCTCCTGACCGGCGGTCGCGATCTGCTGGAACCGGCTGAGCACGGTCTTGGGGTCGGCCTGGGCGAGCAACGCCGACATCAGGCACTTCTGCCGCGACATCCGCGAGTAGTCGCTGGAGTTGGACCTCGAGCGGGCGAAGCCGAGGGCCTGCGCGCCGTTCAGGTGGTGCTGGCCGGCGACCAGCCAGAACGGGGGTGCGCCATGGCTCCCGCTCACCGGAACCGGCGCGCTGATCGACACGTCGACGCCGCCCACCGCGTCGACCAACCGGCTGAACCCGTCCATGTCGGTGATCGCGTAGTAGTGCACCCTGAGGCCGCTCACCCCTTCGATGGCGGAGCGGATCGCATCGATTCCCGCGTCCACGTCGTGCGGCCACAGGTGTCGGTGCTCCTCACCCCAGGTGTAGACGGCGTTCAGCAGGCAGTCCGGCCCGCAGGTGAAGCCGTCGGGGAACTGCCCCGCCATCACGCTGCCGGGGGCGAACGGCACCTTCTGCAGATTGCGCGGGAAGGAGAACAAGACCGTGCGGCCGTTCTCCTCGTTGACCGAGGCCAGGGTCATGCTGTCGGGCCGCAGGCCGATGCGATGCCCGCCGGCGTCGGCGCCGAGCAGCAGGACGTTGTAGCGGCCCGCTTCGGCCTCGTGCACGGTCGTACTGGTGAAGATCGCCGACAGCGACGCGCTGGCGAGCCCCATGTAGTGCGAGCTCAGCAGGAGCACTGCGGAGGTCAGCACGGCGACCCCGCCGGTGAGTCCGGTGGTCCACAGTCGCGGCTTTCGCTGCATGCGCATCGGCCGACCGAGCCGCCACGCGTCGAGGAACAAGGCGAACCAGGCGATCGCGAGCAGAACGAGGATCGCCTGGACGAGGCTCAGCAGGCTCGCATTGCTCGCGAGCCGCACGAGCGCTGACCGCGACGCGAGGGCCACCACACCGAGGGCCGCGATGACACCCCACAGCACCAACCAGACGCGCATCGCCGCCCGCCCCACCTGGCGATTGCCGACGAAGTACTGGGCCGAGCCGGGCAGAAGCAGGGTCAACACGGTAAGGGTGACCGCCCGGCGGAACTCCAAGCCGGCGTTGCGAGGTGGACTCATGTGGCATCCAGTATCGACAGGCGCGAACGCCGTGCCCCGCCGCCACGCCGGGCGTCGGCCCGGTGGACTCGGGCCCACCCGTTAGCCTCGAAACCATGCCCGACCGCCCCGACTCCACCGGGAACTCCGACGAGTACGCGTGGCTCTTCGACTCCGAGGCCGGGTCGGATGCGCGGCGTTCGCGCAACCGTCCGCCAGACCGTGGCAGCGATTCGGTGTCGCAGCCGGTGCCCACCCGGCGCCCGAGAGCTGGCAACAACGACCCTGACAGCGAGAGCACGCAGGCACTACCCTCTCGACCAAGGGCGCCCTCTCGACCAAGGGCGGCCGGTCGACCACGGTCCCAGCCACACCCAGGTCCTGCCGACCGTCAGGCCGCCGGTCGCGAGCAGCCGGCCGCCCGTCGCGAGTGGCGGAGGGAGCGGCGGTGGCGGCGGTGGGCGGCCACCGACCACGGGCACGGTGCCGCCGCCCGCACCTCGTGCCCGGCGAAAGCATCCGGTCCGGCGGACCATCGGTGTCCTGGCGCTGATCCTGGCCGCCTACCTGGTGTTCCTTCTCGCCACCCCGGCATGGGCGTGGGGTCGCATCGGCAAGGTCGAGAACTCCACCGGTAGTGACGACAACAGCCGGGGCACCACCTTCCTCGTCGTCGGGTCCGATGCGCGCGACAAGATGACCGCCGCCGAGCGTGAAGAGCTCGGCACCGGGCACACCGGCGGGCAGCGGACCGACTCGATCATGCTGCTGCACGTTCCACGGTCGGGGGAACCGACGCTGGTGTCCATCCCCCGCGACTCCTACGTCACGATCCCGGGACACGGTTCGAACAAGATCAACGCGGCGTACTCGCTGGGCGGGGCCAAGCTGCTCACGCAGACGGTGGAGGAGGCCACCGGCATGCACATCGACGGGTACATGGAGATCGGCTTCGTCGGGTTCGTCGACGTGGTGAACGCCGTCGGCGGAGTGACCATGTGCCTGGCCAAGCCGATGAAGGACAAGGACGCGCACGTCGACCTGAAGGCAGGCTGCCAGGAGCTCAACGGCAAACAGGCGCTCGGCTTCGTCCGGGCACGGCACAGCCAGACGCGCGGTGACCTCGACCGGGTGGAGAACCAGCGCAAGCTGATGGCCGCGGTGATGAAGGAGGCGATCAGCCCGGTGACGCTGCTGCCCTGGCGGTACTGGAGCCTCGTCCAGGCGGGTTCGGGTGCACTGACGGTCGGCGACGACACCTCCCTCGCCGACGTCATCCGGTTCGCCCGGGCCATGCGCTCGGTGTCGTCGGGCAAGGGCACCACGACGACCGTCCCGATCGCCGATCCCGACTACGCGACCAGTGCCGGATCGGCCGTCTTGTGGGACGAGGACAAGGCCGCCGACTTCTTCGCCGACCTGCGCAGCGCGTGACCGGCCGGATGCGCATCACCGTCATCGGTGCCGCCGGTTACCTCGGCTCCACCCACGCCGCCGGCATGGCCGAACTCGGCTTCGACGTGGTCGGGCTGGACGTCAACGCCGACCGGATCGCCCAGCTGCAGCAGGGTCGATCGCCACTGTTCGAGCCAGGGCTCGAAGAGGTGCTCACCCGCCACACCGCCTCCGGGCGTCTCCGGTTCACCACCGACGTTGCCGAGGCCGCCGCCTTCGGCGACGTGCACTTTCTCTGCGTCGGCACACCACAACGTGACCGCGACGGCGCGGCGGATCTGCGCCAGGTGCAGACCGCCTGGTTAGACCTTGTCCCGCGCCTTTCCGGCACGCACACCGTGGTGCTGAAGTCGACCGTCCCGGTGGGCACGACCCAGCGGCTGGTCGCAGACCTCCATCAACTGGCTTCATCGGCCGACGTGAACGTGGTGTTCAACGGCGAGTTCCTCCGGGAGGGCCACGCCGTGCAGGACACCCTCCGGCCCGACCGCATCGTGATCGGCCTGCCACCGGAGCCCGCGGCTGCTGCGGCCGCCGAGAAGGTCATGCGCTCGGTGTATGCCGGCCCGATCGGGTCCGGCTGCCCGTTCCTCGTCACCGACTACGCCACTGCCGAACTCGTGAAGCTGGCCGCGAACTCCTTCCTCGCCACCAAGATCTCGTTCATCAACACCCTGGCCGAACTGTGCGAGGCCTCCGGTGCCGACGTCAGCGTCCTGGCCGACGGGCTCGGGTACGACGCCCGCATCGGCCGGGGCCATCTCAATGCGGGGCTGGGGTTCGGCGGCGGGTGCCTGCCCAAGGACCTGCGTGCGTTCATGGCCCGAGCCGGCGAGATAGGCGTCGGCGACGCGATGCTGCTGCTCCGCGAGGTCGACTCGATCAACGGCCGCCAGCGCCAGCGGGCGGTGGAGATCGCCACCGGGCTGCTGGACGGTGACCTCTCGGGCCGGCCGGTGGCCGTGCTCGGTGCGGCGTTCAAGCCGCACTCCGACGACGTCCGCGACTCGCCCGCGCTCGAGGTGGCCAGCCAGCTCGACCAGCACGGTGCCGCAGTCCGCGTATACGACCCGAAGGCGATGGCCAACGCTGCGCAGCTCTGGCCGCGGTTGTCGTATCAGCCGTCGACCGAAGCGGCCTGCGCCGGAGTCGACCTGGTGGTGGTCGCGACCGGCTGGCCGGAGTTCGCGACCCTGGACCCGGCGGAGCTTCTCGGTGTGGTGCGCCGGCCGCTCGTCTATGACGCGATCAACCTGCTCGACCCGAAGACGTGGCGGGACGCGGGCTGGACGTATCGCGGCACCGGCCGCCCCTAGCGCTGCAGATGCGTCCGCAGCGCCTCGCCCTTCGCCCGGGCCGTCTCGGCCAGGCCGGACTGGAAGTCCACCATCAGTCCGCGTAGCCGATCGGCCTCCGGCCCGGTTCCGGCGGCGAGGATCCGCACGGCCAGCAGCCCGGCATTGCGGGCTCCCCCGACGGCCACCGTCGCCACTGGCACGCCCGCCGGCATCTGCACGATCGACAGCAGCGAGTCCAGTCCGTCGAGGTGTTTCAGCGGGACCGGCACCCCGATCACCGGAAGCGGTGTGACCGACGCGAGCATCCCCGGCAGGTGGGCGGCGCCGCCGGCACCAGCGATCAGAACCCGCAGGCCCCGATCCACCGCCGACTGCCCGTAGGCGAGCATCTCGGCCGGCATCCGGTGCGCGGACACCACATCGACCTCGGCGGCGACGCCGAACTCGGTGAGCGCAACGACGGCGGCCTCCATCACCGGCCAGTCGGAGTCCGACCCCATCACCACACCAACGGTGCCCTTGGATTCGAGCTCACTCATCGATCTCCCCCACGAGGTATTGGGCGGCGTGCCGCGCCCGTTCGAGCACCTGGTCCAGATCGTTCCCCCAGGCGGTGACATGACCCAGCTTGCGGCCTGGGCGGGCGGCCTTGCCGTAGATGTGCACCTTGATCCGCGGGTCCCGGGCGAGGACGTGCCGCAGCGCCGGGTGCAGGTCGGGCAGGTCGGCCCCGAGCAGGTTGACCATCACCGTCCACGGCGCCCGCGGGCTCGGTGACCCCAGCGGTAGGTCGAGAACCGCGCGCAGGTGGTTCTCGAACTGGCTGGTCACCGCGCCCTCGATGCTCCAGTGCCCGGTGTTGTGCGGCCGCATCGCGAGTTCGTTCACCAGCAGCGTGCCGTCGGCGGTCTCGAAGAGCTCGACCGCCAGCACGCCGCAGACCTCCAGCCCGCGGGCGACGGTCAACGCCAGCTGCTGTGCAGCGAGCACCTGGGTGTCGGTGAGTCCCGGAGCCGGCGCGATGACCTCGTGGCAGATGCCGTCGCGCTGGGTGCTCTGGACCACCGGATACGCCACCGCCTGGCCACCGGGTGACCGCACCGCCAGCGCCGCCAGTTCCCGCACGAAGGGCACGTGCTGCTCGGCCATGACCTCGACACCACGGTCGGCCGCCTCTGCGAACGCCTCGGCCAGGCCGGCTGCCTCCGGGCCGTCGATGCGCCAGACACCCCGGCCGTCGTACCCGCCCCGGGCGATCTTCAGGACCACGGGCCATCCCACCCGGCCGGCGAACTCGGCGACTTCGTCGCGGCAGCCGACCTGGGCGAACGGCGGGCAGGGCACGCCGAGCCCGCCGTCGGCTGGCGCGGGCGCAAGGCGGCGTCGCATCGCGAGCTTGTCCTGGGCGTGGACCAGCGCCTCGGGACCAGGCAGGCAGCGCACTCCGGCGTCGACCAGTGTCCGCAGGTGCTCGGTCGGGACGTGCTCGTGGTCGAAGGTCACGACGTCGAGGCCCGCGCTGAACCGGCGGAGAGTGTTCAGGTCGCGATAGTCGCCCACCACCGTGTCGGGGATCACCTGTGCCGCGGACCCGTCCTCGGTCTCGGCCAGCAGCGCCAGCGCGATCCCGAGCTCGCCTGCCGGCGTGGCCAGCATCCGGGCGAGCTGCCCAGCGCCGACGACGCCGACGACAGGTGTCCCGGTCAGAGGCGTCAGACGGCGCACGCGGCGAGACTAGCGACGCACGGGCCGTACCGGCTGGACGGGTAGCGTGACGCTGTGCGGGACGGACTGCGGTCGCGGCTTGTGGGACTGCTGCACGAGCTCACCAAGTTCGGCATCGTCGGTGCGGCCGGCATGATGGTCGACCTCGGCGTGGCCAACCTCCTGCGGTGGACGGTCCTGGAGCACAAGCCGCTCACCTGCCGGTTGATCTCCCTCGTACTGGCCACGCTCGTCACCTACTTCGGCAACCGCCATTGGACGTGGAAGGACCGCCTGCGCCGTTCCTTCGGCCACGAGTACCTGATGTTCTTCGCCCTGAACGCAGTCGGGCTGGTGCTCAACCTCGCGGTTCTGGCGCTGTTCACCTACGTCTTCGACCTCACCGGGCCGGTCTGGTACAACGTCGCGAACCTCGTCGGCATCGGCCTGGGCACGTTGTTCCGGTTCTGGTCCTACCGCCGGTTCGTGTTCCGTACCGGCGACCACCGCAACGAGGACGCCTGGGAGGAGACCGCGCACACCACGGTCTGAGCCTGGGTGACCGTCGGACTCAGCGGCCGGACTCCGGCACGCCGTCGCCGCCGTACAGCAGCTCGCCGAGCGCCCGGTGCATGTCCTTGACCCGGGACACGTCGCTGAGCCGCACTTGGCCCCGCTCGCCGGCCGACTCGATCACCAGGGTTCCGCAGCCGAGTAACCGGTCGACAAGACCGTGGTCGAAGCCCACGTCGTGGATCCGCGACAGCGGGATGTCGTGGCCGCGCTTGTTGAACACGCCCGTGCGAGTGATCAGCCGGCGGTTGGTGACCGTGTAGGTCGTACAGGCCCATTGCATGAGCGGCGGCATCAGCACGATCAGGACGAGTGCGCCGCCCACGATCCCGGCGATGAGCTTGCCCAGTCCGAGCTCGTCGGGGAGGAACAGGATCACCAGGACCGTCAACGCCACCAGGATGAGCGCGCCCAGGATCGGCAGGAACATCATCTTGATGTGAGTGCGGCGGGTGAGGACCACCACTTCACCGTCGCCGAGTGTCGCCATGGCGGCAGTCTGCCAGCAGCACGGGCATCTTCAGCGGAGCGGCGGTGCGGTCTCGCTCAGGCCAGCAACGGCGGGAACGCCTCGTCGGGCAGCGTCTGCCCGACCGAGAGCCCGAGCGGGTCGGTGACGATGTGCTTGCGCCCGTTGAAGGTCGACGACTGCGGCGCGTACACCACCACGTGGGCGAACCGCGGGTCGTCGGTGCGGTTCGGGGTGGCCATGTGCCCGGTGAACGCGTTGTGGAAGGTGCAGTCACCAGCCCGCAGCGGGATCGTGACCCGCTTGTCCCACGTCATCTCCGGCGCGGCGACGAACAGGTCGACCTCGTCGGCCAGGTTGATCGCCCGCAGGTCGGTCCGCTTGTGCGATCCCGGGATGAACGTCATGCAGCCTCGCTCCACCGGTACGTCGACCAGCGCGACCCACGCCGACAGCGCCCGCTCGGCTCCGTCGTAGGACCACAGCGGCCCGTCCTGGTGGAACTCGGTGGCCCGGTCGTTGTGCGGCTCCTTGATCAGCATGTGGTCGTGCCACAGCCGCATCGGCTCGCCGCTGAGCTCGGCGGCGACGGAGGCCAGGGTGGGGTCGAAGGTCAACTCACGCATCGTCTCGTCGAACTGCCAGACCTGCAGCACCTGGGTGAACATCCCGGTGCCGTTGATGTCGACCAGCTTGCGTCGAGCCTCGTCGGCGGCCGCTCGGTACCTCTCGGCCCGCTCCGCGGAGATCACGCCCTTCACCCGCACGACACCGTCGCGCCGGTAGGCCGCCACGTCGTCCGGGCCGATCAGCGAACTGACATCGACGGCAGCCGACGGCGGCAGCGGGTCGAGGGCTCCGGCCGACCAGGATTCGCGCCCCGCCATGCCCATCCCCATGCCTGCGCTGCTGCCCATGCCCTGTTGCGTCTGCGTCGTCGTCGATCCGGTCATCACGCTCACCTCGTCCGTCCTGGCCGGCGTCTGGAGAAAACTGATACCACGTCGATCATCGCTGGACTCGACGTTCAGGCTCTAGTCTCTGCCTGTGCAGAACTAGCACGATGCTGATGAGGGCGCGTGTGACTGGGGCGGGCATGCACCTGATCAAGCGCAGCCAGGTCTTCGAAAGGGATGAGACGTGGCTGCAGGAAGCGCTCCTGGGGAGAGAGTGAAGATTTTAGAAAAAAACGAGGGACGGACGTGGCTGCGGACGCACAGCTCCAGGGCGAGCCCTGAGCAGCGAAGCAGAGAGCTTGGTTAGGAGAGACGGGAGTGGCGGGAAGACTTGTAAACGATCGGCCCCAGCGCCGCTCTAGAAAAAAAGGTTAAGTGATGATCTAAAGGTGCTAACGCGCCCAGGAACGACTTCGCTCGTCCTCGTCTCCCGGGGCGGGTCGGGCACGCATGACAGGGCCAGGGATGCGTCACGCGCGCGGACGCAGCGTGGATGATCTCGGATGATAGAGAGAGAGAGAAAAAAAAAAAAAAAAAATGCGCTCCTGCGGCGACGGCAGCGTGGTGATCATGCGCCCGGGTGGACTGAGCACGGGTACCGCGAGTCCGACGCGCAGCGCTCGACGTCACCGTCTACGTGTCTGGTGACGTGATGAGCGAGAGAGATAGGGGAGGTGAGGAGGGAGAGAGGGGGCGGGCAAGGGCCGCAGATCTGCGGCTGTGAATGGGGCCGCTGCTGAACTGGGGACAAAAAAAAAAAAAAAAAAAAAAAAAAAAAAAAAAAAAGCATTAAGAGTGTGAGCGCGTGGAAAATGATAAATGCGTTAAAAAAAAAAATAAGTGTTAGGTGAGAGAGAGTATAAAAAGATGTATGAAAAGGAAAAAAAAAAAAAAAAAAGAAGGAATGACGGAAGAGAAATACAGCAGAAAAAAGCAATAAAAAAAGTCAATAAAAAGTCTAAGTGAAAAAAAAAAAAAAAAAAAAAAAAAAAAAAAAAAAAAAAAAAAAAAAAAAAAAAAAAAAAAAAAAAAAAAAAAAAAAAAAAAAAAAAAAAAAAAAAAAAAAAAAAAAAAGGAAAGTTGTTGTATAAGAAATGAAAAAAAAAAAAAAAAAAAAAAAAAAAAAAAAAAAAAATCGAGTGAAAACGAATAGAATAAGATAGTGTTAATTGCATGGACAAAGCTAAAGCAGATATTGAGACTGTTGTCGGAAGGACTGGCAAGCGACAATCTTAACCGATGGCAAAAAAAAAAAAAAAAAAAAAAAAAAAAAAAAAAAAAAAAAAAGGAGGAAGAAAAGAAAAAAAAAAAAGAGACCAACAAGGGGAAACAATGCACCTGATCAAGCGCAGCCAGGTTCGACGTCCCAACGTCTAGCGTGAAAGAGAGGCAGGTACTTCAGCGAAGGACTGGACGTGGGCCGCGGAGCAGCTGCGGTGATAGGTGGACCTGGTCGATCGGCCCCGACATGAGCGAGAGGAGATGCTGAGGTGCGGCGAGGGGCGGGACCAGAAGATAAAGGCGGCCTTCGCGGAGGCCGAAGCGCCTCGCGCCAAAATAGAGATCGCGCAGAACAGCACGACCGGCGGCCATCGCGGAACGGAAAAGGAGAAACAGGAAGAAGAAGACGACTGTAGGCGAAGAGATAGCGCAGAAAAAAAAAAAAAGACGCGCAAGCGACGCTGTACAGAGGAAGCGAAACGCCCACGGACACGACTTCCTCGGAGCTCGTCCTCGTCTCCGGCGCGGGTCGGCACGGCAACGTGACAGCGGCCAGGGCATTCCAACCTCGAGATTGGCGCGGGCCTTCGCGAGAGGCCGAGCGCCTCGGCCATGTGATCGCGCACGAGCGCGAAGCTCAACCGCGTCGGCCAGTCTGCGGCTCAACTGGAGACGATCGACAGCATGTTGATCACGGCGACGGGGTCTGGCCGAGTGCGGAGATCGGATGGCCACGAAGTGCGTGTGCCCTCTGGCGATGTCCGCTCTGCGTGAGTGAGGTCACATCGCCGAGTCTAGATCTGTCGCAGCCGGCCTGAGCTCTCTGTCGACGGCGAGTGCCAGCGTCTGTGCGGATGGTGTGCTGGTTGTGCAACAGATAAATGAGATAGAACAGCTAGTCTAACAGAGACGTGATCTGCGGCACCAGGAAGCTGCTGTTCATGCACGCAAAATCCGTGCTCGCCAGGACAGCGTGATCATGCAGTCCCGGTACTAAGCGGCTGATGGCACGACCGACGTCCAGACCTCGAGGTCGACCAACTAAACTAGAGCACCATCGTCGACCGGCTCCGCCACGTCCATGAGAGACCCGGACGAAAACTGATCCGTCCGAGAGCTCGTATCGTAGCGACGGTCGCTGGTGAGGTGATCGAAATGGACTGACTGGTACGGATCGCCGACGGTGCGCAACTCGGAGACGAACTCTGCACGATGAGCTACAGTCGAGACGCACGCGACGAGTCGAGTAAGTCAAAACTGCTCAATGACCAGAGGCACAGACCACAAATCTAAACTAAGCATAGCAAGTAATCTGTTAGCGATAAACAAAGGCTATTCGAAAATCTACGTTCGCTGGGTTACGGCCCTTTTGCGATGGATCCAGTTGCGCGTCTGCAGCGCACGCCGCTGACTCCTGAAACGGACTGAACTCGGGTAGCACGACAGCGACTGACCGGTCGAGAGATCGACCTCGACCCCCGCTACTAGAACTAAGCATCCACACACGCCGAATGTGGCGCCGCGCTCTAAAGCCAAGACCGAGGAGTTCTGATTGAACGCCTGCCTCGACGGCTCGCCGATCGCTACCTGCCGCTTCGCGTACAGGCCGCCGGCCTGGCCATGGCCGATCGGCCACTGCAGCCAGCCGGTCGGGACACGCGACAGCGAAAGCCAGGGCGAAGATGTCGCAGCCGCAGCAGACTGCGAAAAGCGCGGCGGCGGTGGCAAAGAAAGGTGCGGCATCGCTGGTCGAGGCGCGGCAGCGTGGTGAGTCTGCGCCCGGGTGTCATGGCACGGGTGGAGAGATGGCACGGGTACGCGAGTCCGACGGCGCTCGAGCGCTGGGCCTCGTACTCCAGGCCGATGCCGGGCACCGTCAGAGGTCGGGCGGGTTGCTGCTGCGATCCCGGACGCCGCGTATCCGGTCATAGCCTGAAGCGACCTGTCGGACCGGCCGCACACCCTGCCGCTGCTGTCGGCGCCAGAGGACTCCGTTCGACCGGAGCTTCACAGGATCCGGCAGGACCTCCACGGAGGCCGACGACGCCGCGGCGAACCCATGCGATCGCGGCGAGAGCTAGCTGCAGCTACGGCCAGTGAACGGAACAAGCGCTCACCACGCCGGGCCATCGAGCGCAACGACGAGCGGACGCCGATGGAGCAGACACGAACGGCCTGAAGGAACAGCGCGACGAACGCTGAGCTGGAACCCCGGGCACCGGAAGGCTCGCGGACCCAGCGTCCAGCAAACCGCGACCTAACGCGAACAAGGACACGGGCACCCAGCGCAGAAAGCGCGAACAACAACGGTGACCACAACAGAGCGCGCCGCGCTGCGACACCTGGTCAGGCACCAAGGCCTGACCTACCACGGCACCTCCGACCTCACGGGGCTCAACGGCCAGCTCGCCAGCCGGGACCGTCCCGAGATGGAGCGCGACGATGTCTGCGCTGATGTCGAGCTCTCCAGATCGACCGCGACGCGTCGGCGTACTCCAGATCCCGCTGGACACGTGGACCTCGCCTTCGGCTGGTACATGCACGGGATCTTCGACTGAGCTACAGCTTTCCGTTCCACCCGAACCTGTTGCTGATCTTCCTGTCGTTCCACTGCAGTAGCGTGCCATGCTCACCGACGAGGCCGCCGACTACCTACGGCGGTTCGCCCCCATCGGCTGCCGGGACTGGACGACAGTCGACATCCTGCTGCAATCGGCGCCCGGCGTTCTGCTCGGGCTGCCTGACGATCTCGGTCAACCGGTCTTCCCCGACGATGAGCGCGCCGGCACCGACGCGTCGATCGGATACGTCGACATCCCGGCCGCGACGGTCCCAAAGGGCGGCAAGACCTACGCCCACCAGTACGACTCAGTCCGGTTCACCAGCTTCGCCGACAACGTTTTCGACGGAATCGAGTTGTTGCAGACCTACCGCCGCACCCACCGTGCGCTCGTCACGAGCAGGTTGCACTGCTATCTCCCGGCTCGCTCGATCGGCATCCCGGTCGACTTCCAGCCCAAGAACCGCTCTGACCCTCGGTTCGCCGGACTGATTGACATCACCGACGCCAAGTTCGACCGCATCAGATCCGCCATCAACGCGAAGTTGGCAGAGGTGATGAGCCTCATCCTGTCGGGAGCGAAGGCCGAGGTCGTGTACACCCGCTGGCGGGAGTTGAACGCCGCCGATGTCGCCGCGGCGGAAGCCCGCCGGGCGGAGGTGCACCCTCCCGGGCGGCGCGGAGCAATCTGCTCGCCGATGCCCGACGGATCCGTGACCTGATGGCGGCGTCGACCGAGGCCAGTCCCCCCAACGACAGCCCCGTTGACGAAGACGCCGATCGGACCGGGGACGACAAGGTCGCCACGATCCACGTCGCAGTCGACGCCTCGCTTGCGGACCGCGAGCCCTTGACCCGGTTGGTCCGCTCCGTGGCCGCACACACCTCGCGTCCCGCGGAGATCGTCGTGGTGTCACGCGACCTCGTGACGGTCGAGGACCTGGCCGAGCCGGAGAGGTCGGTGTCGGTCTGTCTCGTCCGCACCGACGGCCTGGGGAAAGACCTGCGTCGAGGTGACGGACGGTCGGCCACCGACCGTGACGTGGATCTGCTGGCCCTACCCGAGGTGCTCGACATCCGTCGACCGACTCGTCAGCGTGCCGTCGCCTCGATCGGCGCAGCGACATCACGGCTGGCCGAACTCCTCGGCCGTGAGCTGTGGCCGCGCCGACCGTGGTGGGCGAACGCTCATCGAGCGGGTTCGTACTGATACACACCGCGGGCAGCCGTTTGAAGGCCAAGACACAGGCGTCGGCAGAGCTGCGCCGGACGGCCTACGCTCGGCACCGGTTCGACTTCGACGCGTTCGACATCGACGTGCTGGTGCTCGACGCGGCTGAGTTCCGTCGCCGCGGGCTGTTGCAGTCGGCGGTTCCTCTGATCGAGGAGTTCGGACTCACCCTGCGCGAGCTGTTGCACTTCGAGAGCGGCCCGCACCACGCGGTCGTGCCGCTGGCCTGGCATGGGGGCACTGCGGGGCGACGGGCGGCGGCCCTGCTGATCGAGACCGACCTGCCGGTGGCAGAAGATCTCGCCCCTGGTCAAGGGTTCTGGTTCAGCGCGCCGTCGTGACCGGGGCCCGGCAGGCTACGTCCTGCTTCACTGGACCGGATCGGTGAAGCCATGGTCGGCCGACGCGGTTCCGCTGCAGGACGTCTGGCACGCGGCCCGGCCGGTCCCTGCACCACCTCACCACGAGCCGGTGACCAGGCGTCCGACGGCTACAGCCGGACGGCGAGCAGCTCGACGCCCGGCTACTGGTTCGAGTCCAGGTTGAGGGGGCAGCCCATTGGTTGATGGGGACGGGCGCTCTCAACCTCGGGCAAGGTTCGCTGGTCTCGCTCGCTCGACCGCAGTTCCAGTTGGTCTCGCACTGTCCTGTTGCCGAGTGGAGCGTCGAGCTGCACGGTCGGCTTCTCGATAGCGCCTGCGGAACGGATCAGCAGGTGGCAGGTCCATCGCCGAGGGTTTGGCTACCCCTCCGTGGCGCCTTCATGGCAGAAGGGGCACTCGACTCGGCTCGCCTGCATTCAGGCAAGGCTAGCCCTTGACGCCGGAGCAGCGTTGCTGGCCGCGGCTACCTTGCTTCACCCGAGCCGCGAAAGGGCCTCAACCATCATTGCGAGCGAGGCAAGACTGGTCGCCGCGAACGTGTCCTACACGCTGTCTTCGTTGCTGGTCTTGCGGGGCTCCCTGGTCTGTATCTGGCTCAGCGTGGCGGGATGGTCGGTTGGGATTGGGTGGCTTCTTGGCGGCGTTTGGGCACGTTTCTGATCGCTGTATCGGCGAACTTTGGGTTCCTCGCATCCGTGCTGGCCAAGGAGTTGTAGGCAGTAATCGATTCCATCAGCCAGCACCCATCCGTTGTGGCCTCACCGCGTTGGTGGTCGTTGGATTCGTGGCTGGCTATGCGGCGTTCGGCGTTGTCATGACCCGGACGACGACGCCCGCTTGGCGGGCATCTTCGTTGCTGTGGGCGGTCCTGTCTACTTCATCGGCACCGGCGTTGCGCTGCTAGTCTCGCCGGCCCTGTGGGCGGTGGTCGTTCTGGGCAGCACAAGTCCTGGGGCGGGTTGGCCTGGCCCGGATATCGGCTTTGGCGGCCGACGCCAGCTTCTGTCTGACCATCCGAACTACGCCAGCAGGCGGTTCCGGCAGCTGTACGGAGTGGCCCCGGCCGCCTATCGACGGACGTTCGGGCGCTGATCGCGCAGGTGGGTGACGTCGCCGGCAGCCAGGGTGACGTCCCGCCCGCCGCCCTCCGGCCGCACCACGAGCGCCGCATCGGCGGCCACGGCCACCGCGGTCCCGACGATCGTCGGTGCTCCGGCTCGCTGGACCCGCACCCGCCGGCCGAGCGTCGCGCAGACGGCGGTGTAGTGCCCCGCCAGCGCTTCGATCCCCTGCCCCGACGTCAGGTCGTCGAGGCGATCGGCGAGTACCTGCAGTCCGGCCACCAGCAGCGGTGTCTGGTCCAGCATCGGGGCGCCGCAGAGCAGCAGCGACGTGGCGTCCGGCACCGGAAGCTGCGCGGCCGTGAGCGTCACGTTGACGCCGAAGCCGACCACGACGCGCCCGTCGGGCAGTCGTTCGGCCAGGATGCCCGCGACCTTGCGGCCGTCGACCAGCACGTCATTGGGCCACTTCAGCGCGGCGCGGACGGGGTCAAGGCCGGAAGCGATCGCCAGGTCGCGCACGGCCAGGCCAGCAAGGGCGGGCAGCCAGGCCGCCGCTGCCGGTGACTGCCCGGACACCAGGACCGAACACGCGATCCCACCGCCGGGAACCGAGGTCCAGGTCCGGCCGAGCCGGCCCCGACCGGCGGACTGAAAGCGCGTGGCCAGCACTCCCGAGTCGGCCCCCGAGGTCTCGGCCCAGGCAACGAGTTCAGCGTTGGTGCTGGGGCACTCGTCGACCACCCGGATGTCGCCAAGTCGACTCCCGAGTGCCTCCCGCAGGGCTGCCTCGTCGGGTTCGGGCGGCACTGCTCCTGAAGCGACGGCACTGTTTCTGCATGACATCTGTCAGCCGGTGTTCTGCAGGCCGGCGGCAACACCGTTCACGCTGAGCAGGAGCAGCCGCTGGTGCTCGGCGTGGTGCGCGTCGTCGCCCGAGCGCAGCCCGCGCAGCGCCCGCAACTGCAGCAACGACAGCGCGTCGACGTAGGGGTTGCGCAGTTGCACCGCCCGCCCCAGGACCCGCCGGTTGGCGAGCAGCCGGTCCTGGCCGTTGACCGCCAGGACCCAGGTCGTCGTGAGCTCCATCTCGGCGAGCACCAGCTCGCTGAGGTCGTCGCGGTCGCCAAGATCGAGGTAGGCCCGCGCGATCCGTGCATCGGTCTTGGCCAGCGACATCTCGACGTTGTCGAGCATCGTGGAGAACAGGGGCCACTCCGCGTAGGCCGTGCGCAGGAGGTCGACGTCGCCGACCGCCTCCATCGCCGTGCCGAAGCCGAACCAGCCGGTGAGGTTGATCCGCGCCTGGGTCCACGCGAACACCCACGGGATCGCGCGCAGGTCGTCGAGGGACTCCAGTGACAGGCCGCGGCGGGCGGGCCGCGATCCCAACGCCAGCAGGCCGATCTCCTCCTGCGGCGTGACCTGGCCGAACCACGGGGCGAAGCCCTCGGCGAGCACGAGCTCGTGATAGCGCCGACGAGCCGCCTGGTCGAGGGTGCCGGCAACTTCGGCGAACTTCGCTGCTGCGGCGGCATTGCGGCGCTCGGTGGACGGTGCCGAGTGCAACAGCGTCGCCGACGCGACCTGCTCGATGTGGCGCTCGGCAATCGCGGGATCCCCGTACCGGGCGAAGATCACCTCGCCCTGCTCGGTCAGCTTGAACCGCCCGTCCACCGAGCCCGGCGGCTGTGCCAGGACGGCCCGGTTGGCCGGACCGCCGCCGCGGCCGAGCGCACCGCCGCGACCGTGGAAGAGCGTGAGCGTGATGTCGTTCTCTCTTGCCCAGGACGCGATCCGAGCCTGTGCGTCATAAAGGGCGAGCGTGGCAGACGTCGGCCCAACGTCCTTGGCGGAGTCGCTGTAGCCGAGCATCACCTCCATCCGCCGACCGGTGTCAGCGAGGCGCTGCTGGACCCGTGGGTGCTGGACGATCTCAGCGAGGGTGTCGACGCAGGCCTGCAGGTCGGCGAAGGTCTCGAACAGCGGGATCACGTCGAGGACCGGTGCGGCCTCAGGCGAGCCCATCGCTATCTCAGCAAGCTCATATACCGAGCCGATATCGCTTGCCTGCTGGGTGAAACTCACGATGTAGCGACGACAGGCGAGCTCACCGTAACGACGCTGCACGCTCGCGATCGCGCGGAATGTCTCCAGGACCTCGGCCGAACGCTCGTCGACGGCGCCACCGGAGCGCGCGGCCGCGAGTGCCTCGGCGTGCACCTTGGAGTGCTGGCGGACCTCGAGTTCGGCCAGATGGAATCCGAACGTCTGCAGCTGCCAGATGAGCGTCTGCAGGTCGGCGTAGGCGACCCGTGGTGATCCGGCCGCGATCAATGACTGCTGCACGGTGCGCAGGTCCGCCATGCACTCGGCGGCATCGGCGTAGCCGAGGTCGGCGTCGCGGCGGCGGGTGGCGGCCAGCCGCTCGGCCACCACCAGCAGCACCCGCCGGTGTGGCTCGGCCGGGGACCGTTCGGCGATGTCAGCGGTCAGGTCGTCTGCGAGCTGCCGCTGTCGTTGCCACAACGCGTTCAGTGCGGCCGACGGCGGGGTGCTGGCCAGGTCGAGGGTCATGGCCCGGCCGATCCGGCGCGCCGCGCGTTCGAGCGCGAACATCACGTGCTCGTTGGCGATCGCGGCCGCTCGCCGGGTGATGGCGGCGGTCACGCTCGGGTTGCCGTCGCGGTCGGCGCCGATCCAGCTGCCCAGCCGCACGAACGGCGGTGCCAGCGGCGGCGCGCTGCCCGCCTTCTCACCCTGCAACCAGTCGTCCAGGGTGCGGTACACCTGCGGGAGCGTCAGGAACAGGGTCTCGTCGAACACCCCCATGGCCGTGCGCACCTCGTCCAGCGGCGTCGGCTTGTCCTGCCGGACCAGGCTGGTCCGCCACAGACCGTCGATCTCGGCGAGCAGCCGGCGCCGGTGGGCGGCCACTTCCACCAGGGAGTTACGCGGGTCGTCGAGGTCGGCCAGCAACTGGGAGATCCGCCGGATCGCCGACGACACAGCCCGCCGGCGGGCCTCGGTCGGGTGGGCGGTGAGCACCGGACGGAACTCCAGCGCGCCGAGGCGGCGCATCGCCTCCTCCTCGCCGAGTTCGCCGGCAAGGGCAGTCACGGCGGCGGGGAGCGAGTCGGAGGCTGCCTCGCTGGAGACCGACCCGGCGCGTTCGCGCAGCACCCGGAGGCGGTGCAGTTCCTCGGCCAGATTGACCAGGTGGAAGTAGTAGGTGAAGGCGCGGGCGACCTCCTCCGCCCTGGCCGGTGCGAACGACCCGACGAGTTCCTCCGCCCGGTCCAGGTCGTCGGGCGAGCCGGCGATCGTGAGTTCGCGAAGCCGCTCGACATCGGCCAGCAGCTCGGCGCCACCGGACTCGGTGAGGACCTGCCCCAGGAGCTCACCGAGCAACCGCACGTCGCGACGGAGCGGGTCGGGCATCTCGTGAGCGGCCTGCCCGCGTCCGGCTCCACTCGTCATGTCAGCGACAGTAGTTGCTGGACCAGGTGCACCCGAGTCCGGCGGTAGAGTCGATCAACCTGCGACGAAGGGGCATCGATGAGCGAGTCCGTCGAGACGGCGGCCGACGCCACCGACCAGCAAAGCGATCAGCCGGGCCGGTCTCCGGCCGCGACCGTCGCCACCACGGCCGACAAGCTCGCCGACCTCGATGTGCGACTCGACCAGGCGGTCCATGCCGGCTCACAGCGAGCGGTCGATCGCCACCACGAACGCGGCAAGCTCACCGCGCGCGAGCGCATCGACCTGCTGGTCGACGAGGGGACGTTCGTCGAGCTCGACGAGTTCGCCCGGCACCGTTCGGCGAACTTCGGCGCACAGAAGAACCGCCCTTACACCGACGGCGTCGTCACCGGATACGGCACCGTCGACGGGCGTCAGGTGTGCCTGTTCAGCCAGGACGCCACCGTGTACGGAGGTTCCCTCGGTGAGGTCGTCGGCGAGAAGATCGTCAAGGTCCTCGACCTCGCCGCCCGCATCGGCTGCCCACTCATCGGGCTCAACGACGGCGGCGGGGCGCGGATCCAGGAAGGTGTCCTCGCCCTCGGCGGCTACGGCGACATCTTCCGGCGCAACACCCACCTGTCGGGCGTCGTGCCGCAGATCTCGCTCATCCTGGGTGCCTGCGCGGGGGGTGCGGTCTACTCGCCCGCCCTCACCGACTTCGTCGTGATGGTCGACGGCACGTCGCAGATGTTCATCACCGGGCCCGAGGTGATCAAGACCGTGACGGGCGAGGACGTCACGATGGAGCAACTGGGCGGTGCCCGGACCCACAACGAGCGCAGCGGAAACGCGCACTACCTCGCAACCGACGAGCACGACGCCATCGAGTACGTCAAGCAGTTGCTGGCCCACCTGCCCTCGAACAACCTCGAGCCGGCCCCGCGCTTCGGTGCCGACGCCGACCTGACACCCGGCCCGCACGACCTGGAGCTCGACCATCTGGTGCCGGACTCGGCCAACCAGCCGTACGAGATGCACGACGTGATCGCCAGCATCCTCGACGAGGACAGCTTCCTCGAGGTCCAGCAGCTCTTCGCTCCCAACGTGGTGGTGGGATTCGGCCGGGTCGAGGGCTACAGCGTCGGGGTCATCGCCAACCAGCCGATGCGCTTCGCCGGCTGCCTCGACATCGACGCTTCCGAGAAGGCGGCCAGGTTCGTCCGCACCTGCGACGCCTTCAACATCCCGGTGGTGACCCTGGTCGACGTTCCCGGGTTCCTGCCCGGCACCGACCAGGAGTACAACGGCATCATCCGTCACGGCGCGAAGCTGATCTTCGCCTACGCCGAGGCGACCGTGCCGCTCGTCACGCTGATCACGCGCAAGGCCTACGGCGGTGCCTACATCGTCATGGGCAGCAAGCACCTCGGGGCGGACGTGAACCTGGCCTGGCCGACCGCGCAGATCGCGGTCATGGGCGCGCAGGAAGCCGTAAACCTGTTGTACCGCAGGGAAATCGCTGCCAGCGACGACGCCGAGAGCCTACGAGCCAGCCTCGTCAACGACTACGAGAGCACGCTGCTGTCGCCCTATGTCGCTGCCGAGCGAGGTTTCGTCGACTCCGTCATCCATCCGCACGAGAGCAGGGCGGAGATCTCGCGATCTCTGCGGATGCTGCGATCCAAGCGCGGGTCACTGCCGCCGAAGCGGCACGGCAACATCCCGCTGTGACCTAGCACTCATCCCCTGCTGGTGCTGGCATCCGCCTCACCGGCCCGACTGGCCACCCTCCGCGCCGCCGGCCTGTCCCCTGCCGTCGAGGTATCCGGCGTCGACGAGGAACAGGCAGCGGCGACTCTCACCGATCCGTCCGTGCAGGATCTCGTGCTGGTGCTCGCACAGGCCAAGGCGCAGGCGGTCGCCGCCGCGGGACACGGCGGCGACGTCATCGTCCTCGGGTGCGATTCCCTGCTGGAGTTCGAAGGTGCGGCACTCGGTAAGCCTGCTGACACGGCGAGCGCCCGTTCGCGCTGGCAGCGCATGCGCGGGCACTCGGGCGTGCTCCACACCGGGCACTGCCTGATTCGCTGCAGCGACGGAGAATCCAGGTCCGCGGTGAGCTCCACCACAGTCGCCTTTGCCGACATCACCGACCAGGAGCTCGACGCCTATCTCGCGACCGGCGAACCGCAGCGAGTTGCCGGAGCCTTCACGATCGACGGCTTCGGCGGTGCCTTCGTCGATGGCATCGACGGGGATCCGCACAACGTGGTGGGTGTGTCCCTACCGATGGTGCGCGGCCTGCTGCGGGAGCTCGGCGTCACCTGGACCGACCTGTGGAGCCGGGGCTAGAGAACCCGTGCCTCGCGCAGGATCCGGTCGACGTGTTCGAGGGTCTTGGCTGCTGAGGTGAAGTCGTCGGCGATGGGCCGACTGTCGAAAATGGCTTCGGCGAACAGGGCCAGGGCCTGCCGTCGGCCGGTGCGGTCGGAGTCGGCCTCCGGGCCGCTGGACAGGTCGGTGACGCGCCGCAACTGCACGGGCTGGGTGGGCGGCGAGAGCCAGTACTGGTCGGTGTTCGAGGCGCCTGCCCGCCAGCCCACGCCCGCAACCTCCACCTCGAACCGGCTGTGCGGTGGATCGCCGACGGACGTGATCTCCGCGGTGACCACCGTGTCGTTCCGGGTGACGGCGCTGACGATGACGCCGTAGCGGCCGGCCGCCTGTACCAGTCGGCGAACGCTGATCTCGGTGAAGTCGCCGAGAAACGCGCGCAGCAGGTCGATCGGGGCCATCGAGGCACGTGCAAGCCAGGTCTCGAAGTCGTCGCTCGTGCGCGGCTCGGTCCAGCGCAGCCTGGCAGTGAGCGCCCGACCGTACGGACGCTCGGCGAGGATGCGGCGGATGTCGGAGTGCGCAGGCGCGTGCCGGAGCGGGAACCCGACCATGCCGACGCTCTCGGCGTAGGCGGCGTGGGCGGCGAACGACTCCGCTTCCTCGTGGCTCGACGCGCCAGGCGGAACCGCGTACACGTGCAGCCCGGCCTGCAGGCACATACGGACGATCTCGCCGTACGCACCAAGGGGAGACCCGATGAGGACGGCGCTGAGATCGGACTCCGACAGCATGGCGCGAACCTCGGTGTAGGCGCCTTCGAGGCGATACCGGTCGCGAATGCCCTCGGCCAGGGCAGCGTCGGACTCGCACACGGCGACGGTCACCAACGGCCCGCCGACGAGATCACGCCAGAGGGACGAGGTGGCTCCCCAGCCGATGGAGCCCACACGAAGACGGCGCTCCATCCTGTTTCACCTCCGCGAGCGAGCGCGCGAAGACGACCTCCTCGCCCCGACCTGTTCAGCCATCCTTACCCACGTCGTGGGCACCGGCAAGCATGCCGGCGTCGTCGACGGCCCGGAGCGAAGTCCAGCGGACATTCAGCGGTGACAGCCGCCTTCTCGGTCGGGTCGCACCCAAGCCTGGTGATGATCCTCAATCCCCTTGTAGGCATAGGGATCCCGGCCGGCGACGAGGGTGATGTCCCGATCGTCGACCTTGGCCATGTGCTCGCCTTCGCGTGGATTGCGCCATGGCAGCAGCGACTGAGCGCTCATGTAGTGGTTCACGAACGATCGCCGAAATCCCTTGGCCCCGTTGTTGGGCAGCGAGCGGTGCAGCAGGTAGCCGTTGAACAGCACCACCGAGCCGGCGGGCACCTGAACGGGGACGGCGTCGGCCTCGGTGTAGGGGAAGCCGAACAACTCATCGGAGCAGTCGAAGCGCTCGTCGTCGTGTTCGCGGTCGGGGTAGATCACGCCCGGCGCGTGCGAACCAGGCAGCACCCACAGGCAGCCGTTGTCGACGTTGGCGTCGTCCAGGGCCATCCACGCGGCTGTGAGCGAGCGGTCACGCGTGGGGATGTAGTACTCGTCCTGGTGCCAGGCCTGGCCGGGCTTGCCCTCGGCCTTGATGAACAGCATCGACTGCATGGCCTTGACGTCCGGCCCGATCACCCGGGTGAGCGCCTCGACGATCTTCGGCTGCGCGAGCTGGCGCCGGAAGACCTCCGACAACTTGTGCGGGAAGTGGATGCAGAGGAACTTTCGCATCGCCTCCTCGTCGGACTCGTCCGGAGCGACGACGCGCTTCTCCCCACCCAGGTCACCGAGCTCGCCGCGGACGAGGCGTACCGTCTCGGCGTTCATCTCGGCCAGTTCGTCCGCGGACAGGCACGGGCTCAGCACCGCGAAGCCGTCGCGGGCGAACGACGCGGCGAAGGCGTCGTCGACGCGGTCGAACAGCGCGATCCCGTCCTTCGTGGTCGCCGGTGCGGTGGTGCCGAGCGGTGCGGTGGTGACAGTCATCGATCCTCCGAGCGTGGGCATGTCCTTCCATCGTGCCCCGCACGTCGGCGGTCCACCATGCCCGGAGAGCGCACTAACCTGTCTGATCATGACATCGGCCGATCCGCTTCCCGACCCGATCGGCCTCGCCTGCCGAACCGGTGCCTGGGGCGCGTTCGAGTATCCAGCCGGGTCGTCGTTCGGTCCGGTGCGGCTGGACGACTTCGAGTTCGTGTGGGTCATCAGTGGCGAGGCGACCTGCACGATCGTGACCTCCGACGGTGTGACCAGGACTGAACACCTCACGCCTGGGCTGCTACTGCTGGTGTGCCCCGGGAGCGTCCAGACCTACTCCTGGTCGGAGCACGGCCCGACCGTCCATGGCTTCGTCCACTTCCGGCTCGCAGACTCGGCGGCCGCCCGGGCGCAGTCCTGGCCGCTCGTCCGGTCGGTGGAGCCCGGCAGCACGTCGGCGGCCCTGTGCCACGAGCTCGTGCGGCTGGCGCCGTCGGCCGGCGCGGCGCTGACCACCGACGACCTGCGCACGATGGAGGCCGCCTGCACGCTGTTGTTGCTGCTGTTCGTGTCCGGCGCCCCGCCCGAGCTGCAGCACCCGACCCACCTGGTGCACCTGGAGCAGTGGATCTCAGCGAAGTGGCGCGCCGCCGGCCCGATGTCCCCGCTGCCGCTGGACCAACTCGCCGCCGCCGTGAACGTGTCGCCGGGACACCTGTCGCGGTTGACGCGCGCCGCTTTCGGTGTCGGACCGGTCGCCGCCGTCGAGGCGGCTCGCCTGCACCGGGCGGCCGCGCTGCTGACCCGGTCCAACCTCACCGTTGGACAGGTCGCCGATGCCTGCGGGTTCGGCTCGCCGTTCTACCTCTCGCGCCGCTTCCGCGCCGCCTTCGGCCGCCCGCCGTCGGCCTACCGCCGCGACCCGACCCCGCGGCCGCCGTTGCCCGGACAGACCCCCGCCCAAGCCGCCGCCCTCGCGAGCTGGTGCGCCCGCACGCAGTCGCCCTGACCGCCCCGAGTCCCGCCTTCCGCTGAGAACGTGCCGCTCAATCGCGAATAGGTCCCCTTCAGCGCGGCGATTGAGGGCATGTATTCAGCGTTCAGGCGGCTCGTCGGCGCCGTGAACGCGCCAGTGCCTGACGTATCTCCTGGACGAAAGCTCCAGGTTCGTTCACCAGACGGGACCAGGTGAACCGCAGAACGTCCCAGCCAGCGATCACCAACGCGTTCTGGCGGATCCGGTCGCTCTCGAAGACCTCGCTGTTGTCATGGTGCAATCGGCCGTCGATCTCCACCGCGAGCCGCTCAGCCGGGAACGCGATGTCGACGTAGTAGCGGCGGCCGCGTCTCTCGACCGGGTAGTTGCCGACCCAGCCGAGCACCCTCGCTTCCCTGAGGATCTTGTGCGCCAACCGCTCCGCCGCCGACCAGGGCTCGTCGCGAGAGTCCAGCACGTGCCGCCGCCGGTCCATGTTTCCTTTGCGGTGTGGGCTCCGCCGCAGGGCGTACCAGAGGTCGGGAAGACGTACCTGCCGCATGAGCAGCGCTCGATCAATCGCGGACGGGCCGACCTCGTCGACCGACAGATCGAGGGCGGTGAGCGCGGGAACGGTGACCCGAAGCGGTCCCACGAAGCCGGTCGAGGTCGAGCGGGATGTTCCTGCGGTTGAAGGAGAGTCCTTCGGCATGCACGCGAGACCTGACGCCTGACACACGCACGAGTGGACTCTGCAGCTCCGGCCAGAACGTGAGCATCGCCGCGAGCTCGTGTGTCAGGACCGCCTGTGGATGACGGAGCATGACCGCTCGGCCAAGAAGCAGCGGAGTGAGCGGAAGAGTGGCGTCCGCGTAGATCCCCGGAAGGACGACTCTCAGGTGCCCGTTGCGCAGCATCCGATCCAGCGTGCCTGTCCAGACCGCCGACCGACTGCCGCTGGACCAGGCCGTGGTGCTCGATGAGGTCCTCGAGGCCACCTGAAGTACGCATGCGTAAAGGCTCGGCCGTCCAACGGCGATCCACCGAGACGACTTCAGTTCTGTGGACCGCGGCCTCGGGTTCGCTGGAAAGGTGACTCCCAATGGCGTGCGACCGGCTTTCGGTGGCGAATCAGGCCTTGAGCGGCACGTTTTCAGCGGATCGCGGCTCAGATGCGCCTGAGCGCCCGGCTTCAGCTGGCGAAGTAGCTGAAGTCCGCCAGCGGCATGAGCGCCGGGCGCTCGAAGGTGCTGTCGATGTCGACGGCCTTGCCGGCGTGGGCGGCCTCGATGACGCTCTCCATCACGTCGAGCCCGTGATAGCCCATCTCGGCGCTCGCCCGGTGCGGCTCGTCGTGCCGGATGGCGCGGGCCATGTCGGCGACGCCGGTGCCGCGCTGGGTCTCCTTGATGCCCGCGGTGGGCGGGCTGGTCTCCCAGGTACCGCCCGGGGTGAACACGTCCACGTCACCGGCGAAGGTATTGGGATCCGGCACCGAGACCGAGCCGTCGGCGCCCCAGATCTCGACGCGGGGAACGCGTGAGGAGTGCACGTCGAACGTGGCGATCAGCGTCGACAGCGCACCGCTCTCGTGCTCGAGCGACGCCGTGACATGGGTGTCCACGTCGACCTCGATCACGTGGCCGGCGTTGACGCCCGAGCTCACGGTCCGCTCCTTCCACGACGGCCGGGCGAACGCCGTGACCCGCCGGACCGGCCCGAGCAATTGCAGCAACGTCGCGATGTAGTACGGACCGACGTCGTACAGCGGCCCGGCGCCTTCCTGGTAGAAGAAGTCGGGGTTGGGGTGCCAGTTGTCCGGGCCGCGCCCGATGAAGAACGCCGACGCGGCGATCGCCTCACCCACGCGCCCGGAGTCGATGATCTGGCGGGCGGTCTGGATGCCCGTCCCGAGGACGGTGTCGGGCGCGCATCCCACCCGAACGCCCTTGGCCTTCGCCGCGGTGAGGATCTTCTTGCCGTCGTGGCTCGTGGTCGCGAACGGCTTCTCGGTGTAGACGTGCCGGCCGCCGTCGATCGCGGCGAGCGTCACGTCGGCGTGTGCCGACGGGATGGTCAGGTTCACCGCAAGGTCGACGTCGCTGGCGCCGGTGGTCGCCTCGTCGACGGTCATCGCCCTGGCGCCGGGCGACGTCGCTGCGACCTCGACCGCCTTCTCGGTGATGACGTCGGCGACTCCGACCACACGTACGCCGGGAAGCTGGCCGAGCATCTTCACGTAGATCGCGGAGATGTTGCCGGCCCCGATCAGGGCAACCCTCAGGTCGTCGGTCATGCTCAGGCCTCCCAGCTGGAGTAGCCGTCGTCGACGAGCCGCTGGGCGCCCGCGCGGGCCGCCTCGAACACGTCGGTCGCGCACTCGTCGAGCTCGATGATGTGCCAGCCGATGCCACTGCCGGCGGCGAGCGCCGACTCGTTGTCGACCGCGCCAGTGCCCACCGCAACCATCGGCGCCCGCTGCTCCAGCGTTCCCGGGCCGTCCTTGGCATGCACGAGGTTCACCCGTGAGCCGATGCGGCTCACGATGTCGGCCGGCACCTGCCCGCCGACGTTCACCCAGTACAGGTCGACCTCCGCGAGCACGTCTGGGTCGGCGAAGCTGTACATCCGCTCCAGACCGGTCGTCCCGTCGGGCTGAACGGCCAGTTCGCTCCAGTGGTTGTGGAACCCGAACTTCTTGCCCCGCCTGGCGGCGTTCTCGGCGGCGGTGTTGACCGCTTCGGCGAACCGCTTCACGTCGTCGTTGGACTCCCAGTTCGTGTCGGCGAGCCCGGGGAACAGGCCCGGCGACGGCGCGATCAGGATGTCGGTCCCGAGCGCGTCGAGCTCGTCGAGCACCACCTCGGCGTTCTCGCCGAGTGGGGCGAACCCGTGGGTCGAGCACGCCTTCAGCCCGGCGGCGTCCAGATCGGCCTTCAACGCCTCGGCGTTGGCGATCCTGGTCGCGGCGTCGGCGTTGGGGTCTCCGAGCCCGAACGGCTCGACGTAGCGAAAGCCCAGGCTCGCCGTCCTGGCCAGCGCCTTGGGCCGGTCGGCCGCAATCGCGTCACGGAAGGAGTAGAGCTGGACAGCCAAGGGCTGAGGCATGCGTGGTCACCGGCCTTCGTTGCGGATGTGGCCCTGTTGCGGATGAGGAGTGCGCCCGCGGCGACGGCCGACGTGGCGCTCGCCAGGCAACGTACCGTCCGGCGCGCGCAGGCTCTCGACCGGGGCCGCGAGGGCGTCCGGAGCAGGCCGTGAGGCCTCGGAGCACCTAGACTCCGGTCGGTCGAGGCCCCCACTCGACCCCAGATTTCAAATGGATTCGGCCCCAGCGCTTCCAGGACCCCATCGTTCACGGGAGGATCGCCGCCTGTGCCCCTGCAGAAGGTGCTGATCGCGAACCGCGGTGAGATCGCGGTGCGGATCGCCCGCGCGTGCACCGACGCCGGCCTGATCGCCGTGGGCGTGTATGCCGCTCCCGATCGTGACGCCCTGCACGTTCGCCGCTGCGACGAGGCCTTCTCCCTCGACGGCAGTTCGCCGGGCGACACCTACCTCAACATCGCCAAGATGGTCGACATCGCCCGCCGCTCGGGCGCTGACGCTGTGCACCCCGGCTACGGGTTCCTCGCCGAGAACGCGGACTTCGCCCGGGCCTGCATCGACGCCGGGCTCACCTGGATCGGGCCGCCGCCGGATGCCATCGACTCCCTCGGCGACAAAGTGTCGGCGCGCCACATCGCCGCCAAGGTGGGCGCACCCCTCGTCGCCGGTACCGCCGACCCGGTGGCCGACGAGGAGGCGGTGCTGGCGTTCGCCGACGAACACGGCCTGCCGATCGCGATCAAAGCCGCGTTCGGTGGCGGTGGGCGGGGGCTCAAGGTCGCCCGCACCCGCGAGGAGGTCGGCGAGCAGTTCGACTCGGCCGTCCGTGAGGCGATGGCGGCGTTCGGCCGCGGCGAGTGCTTCGTCGAGCGCTATCTCGACCGGCCGCGGCACGTCGAGACCCAGTGCCTCGCCGACTTCCACGGCAATGTCGTCGTCCTGTCCACCCGCGACTGCTCGCTGCAGCGACGCCACCAGAAGCTGATCGAGGAGGCACCGGCGCCGTTCCTCACGCAGGACCAGGTGGACACGCTCTACACGTCGTCAAAGGCGATCCTCACCGAGGCCGGCTACGTCGGGGCCGGCACCTGCGAGTTCCTCATCGGCACCGACGGCACGTTGAGCTTCCTCGAGGTGAACACCCGCCTGCAGGTGGAGCACACGGTCACCGAGGAGGTCACCGGCATCGACATCGTGCGGGAGATGTTCCGGATCGCCGATGGCGAGAAGCTCGGCTACACCGACCCGCCGCCGCGCGGCCACTCGATCGAGTTCCGCATCAACGCCGAGGACCCCGGCCGCGGCTTCCTGCCCGCGCCCGGCCGGCTCACGTCCTGGCGGCCACCCGACGGGCCGGGTGTTCGGCTGGACTCCGGATACGGGCGGAACGAGACCGTCCCGGGCGCCTTCGACTCGCTGATCGCCAAGCTGATCGTGACCGGAGCCGACCGCGAGCAGGCGCTGCAGCGCTCCCGCCGGGCCCTGCGCGAGTTCCGGGTCAAGGGCATGCCGACGGTTCTCCCGTTCCACCGGGCGGTGGTCGACCACCCGGCGTTCACCGCCGAGGACGGCGACTTCGCCGTGCACACCGGCTGGATCGAGGGCGACTTCACCGACAGCAGCAACATCCCGCCGTACACGCCCGAGGGCGTGATGGTGGGCGACCCGGACGAGCGCACCCGAGTCGTGGTGGAGGTCGCCGGCCGGCGGCTGGAGGTCGCGCTGCCGGCGAGCTTCGGCGGTGCCGTCAACGACGCCGCCACCCAGGCCGCGTCCGGCGTGCGTCGCGCGGTCCGACGGGCCACCCGCGACGGCCACGGCCGGTCGCATCCGCCCGCCGTCGCTTCCGGCCACGACCTCACCGCGCCGATGCAGGGCACGATCGTGCGGGTGGAGGTCGAGGAGGGCCAGGAAGTGACCGAAGGCGACCTCGTGATCGTGCTCGAGGCGATGAAGATGGAGCAACCGATCAAGGCGCACAGGTCCGGGACCGTACGGTCATTGTCAGCGAGTGTCGGTGACACGGTCACGGCCGGCCACGTCCTCGCCGCGATCGTCGACTAGACGCGCAATCTGGATGCTGAACGCCCGGAAGGACGACTGCAGATGCTGAAGTGGCTGGTACTCATCGCCGTAGTGCTGATCGGCTACCGCGTGCTGAGATCGATGATGGAGCGGCGACAGCTCGAGTCCCAGCGCGCCGAGCAGTTGGAGACGCGGCTGGCCCAGGTGAAGCAGACCGCCGACGAGGACATCACGGTCTTCGGTGAGGAGCTGCAGCGGCTCGACCTCGAGGTCACCGGCAACGTTCTCGACGAGACCACGCGCGCCGATTACCAGCGCGCGTTGGACGCATACGAAGCGGCCAAGTCCTCGATCGACATGGTCTCGACCCCGGAGGACATCAAGAACGTCACCGCGATCCTCGAAGACGGCCGCTATGCCGTGGCCTGCGTCCGGGCCAGGCTGGCCGGTGAACCGCTGCCGCAGCGGCGGCCGCCGTGCTTCTTCAACCCCCAGCACGGCCCCTCGACCACTCAGGTCGACTGGGCGCCGCCGGGCGGAATCCCGCGAGAGGTCCCGGCCTGCGCGGCCGATGCCGAACGGGTGCTGGCCGGAGCCGAGCCCGACAGCCGGCAGGTGATGATCGGGTCACGACGCGTCCCGTACTGGCAGGGCGGGCCTGCCTACCAGCCGATGATGGCCGGGTACTTCGGCGGCTTCGCTGGATCCGGCCTGCTGCCCGGTTTCCTCGTCGGCATGGTGACCATGGACCTGCTGACGCCGAACTTCACGTCGGAGATGGCCGATCCGTTCAACACCGGTGACACCGGCGGCTTCGAGCAGGGCGGCGGTGACGGCGGCGGCTTCGACGGCGGTGGATTCGACGGCGGCGGCGACAGCGGGGGTGACGGCGGCGGCATGTTCGGCGGCTGGGGTGGTGGCGACGGCGGCGGCGGCTTCGACGGCGGCGGGTTCGACGGCGGTGGCGGCGGGGAGTAATCCCGCCGGGTTCAGCCGATCCGGTCGCGCTCGGCGACGGCGCGGTGCAGTTGGCGGGCGGCCTCGGCGGTCGATCCCGACAACGACGGATAGACGGTGAACGCCGAGGCCATCTGGTCGACGGTCAGGTGGTCCTTCACCGCGAGCGAGAGCGCGTGGATCATCTCGCTGGCGCGGGGTGCCACCACGACACCCCCGAGCACGGTGCCCGATCCGCGGCGGGCGATGATCTTGACGAACCCCTCCGTGATGCCGAGCATCTTCGCCCTGGGGTTGCCGGCCAGCGGCAGCATCCGGGTCACCGCGCCGAGGCCACCCTCCTCGACCTCCGCCTCGGAGACCCCGACGGTGGCGATCTCAGGGATCGTGAACACGTTGCGGCTCACACTGCGCAGCGACAACGGCTGAACGGCATCGCCGAGTGCGTGGAACATTGCAATCCTGCCTTGCATTGCGGCCACGGATGCCAGCATGCTGACACCGGTGCAGTCGCCCGCCGCATAGACGCCGCGCTGGCTGGTGCGAGACACCCGGTCCACGACGATGAAGCCTGCCTCGTCGGTCCGCACCCCTGCCTCCGCCAGGCCGAGATTCGCCGTGTTGGCTATCGATCCCACGGCGAGCAGGGCGTGCGAACCCTCCACGCTGCGCCCGTCGGTGAGCCGCACCAGCACGCCGTCCGCAGTCCGCTCGACCGACGCCGCCCGCGACCGGCTCAGCACCTGCATCCCCATCGACGTGAAGGCCCGCTCGATGACGCCGGCCGCGTCGTTGTCCTCACTGGGCAGGACCTGCTCGCGGGACGACACCAGCACCACCTGGGAACCCAGTGCCTGGTAGGCACCCGCGAACTCGGCACCGGTGACGCCGGATCCGATCACCACGAGCCGGTCGGGCAGCTGCGGCAGCTCGTACAGCTGAGTCCAGTCGAGGATGCGCTCGCCGTCGGGCACTGCATCCGCCAGGACCCTCGGGTGCGCTCCGGTGGCCAGCAGCACCACGTCGGCGGCGAGGTCCTCCTCGGCAGCGGGGTCACCGGTGCTCGCGATCACGTGGCCCGGACCCGCGAGCCGGCCGGTGCCGGTGATCACGCGCACACTCTCGGCCGCGAGGCGACGGCCGATGTCACCGGACTGGGCGGTCGCCAGCTGCTTCACCCGCTGGTTGACGCGGACGATGTCGATGGGCCGCTGACCCTCGCGGGTCGCGGTGATGCCGAGGCTCTCCGCGGTGTCGGACAGGCCGCCGTAGGAGTCGGCGATCGCGATGAGCGCCTTGCTCGGGACGCAGTCGGTGAGAACCGCCGAGCCGCCGAGCCCGTCGGAGTCGACGACGGTGACCTCGGCGCCCAGCTGGGCCGCTACCAGCGACGCCTCGTAGCCCCCCGGACCGCCGCCGATGATGACGACCCGGTCATGCCCTGCGTCGTCCGCGCGTGTGTCCACGTCGGCGATTGTTCCGCACCATCCGCTCCGCCGCCGATGCCGGTAGCCTGCCGCGCGTGGCCAGGTACGCCGCCTACGGCTCGAACCTCGACCCCGCCAGGATGGCGGGCCGCTGCCCGCACTCCCCGCTCCTCGGCACCGGCTGGCTGATGGACTGGCGACTCACGTTCGGTGGCGAGGAGAAGAGCTGGGACGGAGCGCTCCCCACGATCGTCGAGGCGCCCGGCCAGCAGCTGTTCGTCGCCGTGTACGAGATCTCCGATGCCGACGAGCACTTCCTCGACGCGTGGGAGGGAGTCGACCTCGCGCTGTACCGCAAGGTGACGGTGCGGGTGACCACGCTCGACGGTGAGACGGCGGCCTGGACCTACGTGCTCGACGCCTACGAGGGCGGCCTGCCGACGGCGCGCACGATCGGCACCATCGCCGACGCGGCCGAGGCCGCCGACGCGCCGCAGGACTACGTGTACGCGCTGCGCGGGTTGCCCTGCCGCAGCGCCGGCCATTGACACTGCCGCAGCGCCGGCCATTGACCAGCTAGTGCACTGCCGACGCGTGATGTCGGGCGAGCACGTCGATGCCCCAGTCGGAGCGGACGTCGCGCCAGACCGTGTGCACGTGGTTGGCGCCGTCCTGCACGCAGTCGTACTCGAGCAGGAACGACTGGCCGGCGACCGCGTAGTAGTGCGGTGACCGGGGCTCGGTCGAGCCCGCCCACGCGAACGACACCTCGCCCAGCCCCTCGTCGACAAGCGCCCGCCAGGCCGTGCTCGCGAGATCGTGCCGCAGCCGGCCGAGGTAGTGGCGGATCAGCCGCTGGAACAGGCGCTGCTGGCCGGTGTCGAGGTGCTCGTAGCGCAGACCACGCGGAACGAGGCCGATGTCGGCGACCGGATCGCGGCGCGTGGCGATGTCGGCCGGCGCCTCGGGCGAGACGATCGCCTGCTCCCGCTGGTCGGTGGCGAGCGTGGCCAGCAGCTCACGGGCCAGCTTCTCTTCTTGCGGAAGGGTCTGCAGGCCGGCCTGCGGGCCGGAGGGGACGACTGCGGGGTTGGCGCCGAAGAACTGCGGTGTTCCGGCCACGTGGTTGTCGGCGATCGTGAAGTGCAGGCACAGGTGATGGCCACCCACGTGCACGGCCCACGGGCTCAGGTCGTCGGGAACGCCGAGCAGCCGGAACCAGTAGTACTGCGGGTCGCGGCCCTCGAAGGCGCTGTCACCCTGCTCCCGCTCGATCTCGCGCAGCGTCGACTCCAGCTGCATGATCGACCGCGCCACGTCCGCGCCGGTGCTGGAGAGCCCCGACTCCAGGACCTTCATCGCCAGCAGCTGCTGCCGCTCGTTCATCTCGGCAAGCGAAAGGCCGGGCCTCGGTCCGGGCAGGTAGGTGAACTCGTGCGCGTCGGGGCTGTCGAAGGGTGCGATCACCCGCCGGCGCTGCTCGTTGTCCAACGACAGGTACCAGGTCTTGGCACGCTCGGCGATGGCAGTCGTCAGGGCGGGGGCAAGGCTCGACGGACTCATGGCGGCCAGCTAACCACCGTGCTCCGACTCCTTGCCTCCTCCACCGTGCTCCCGGACATACTGGCCCGGTGAAGGGAGCCCTCATGAAGAAGCTGCTTGCCGTCCTCGCACCGGTCTGCGCTGCCGCGTTGATCGGAGCCACAGCCTCCTCGGCCACGCCCAGCAACACCACGACCAACTCGACGTCCAAGTCCTACGTTGCCAGCACAGCCGTCATCGCGAACCCCGAGCGCGGCTTCTATCACCACACCGAAACCCACTTCCGCGCCGATGGCACCGGCTACGAGCCCCTCGACCGGGCCGAGCTGCGCACCTGGCGCGAACAGGAACACATCACCCAGATACTGCGTGTCTTCTACCTCGAGAAGTTTGCGGCCCAGGATCGACTCGACAAGGCCTACCTCGACCTCGTCCGCAAGGACTTTGCGAGTATCCGTGCCGCCGGAGTGAAGGCGATCGTGCGGTTCGCCTACGCGCAGCCGAAGGACGACTGGCCGTACCAGCCGCCCTATGGTGACGCCCCCAAGTCGCGTGTGCTCAAGCACATTGCGCAGCTGAAGCCGATCCTGCGGGCAAACGCCGACGTCATCGCGACGGTCCAGTCCGGGTTCATCGGACTGTGGGGCGAGGGCTACTACACCGACTACTTCGCCGCGGACCCGACCGATCCCGGCACCCTGACCGACCAGGACTGGGCTAACCGGCGTGATGTCTTCCTCGCCCTGCTCGATGCCCTGCCGCCGAACCGCACCGTCCAGCTCCGCACGATGCTGATGAAGCAGAAGGCCACCGGCAGGCCGACGGGCGTCGCGGGCGCGCTGACCGAGGACGAGGCGTTCACCGGCACCGCGGCTGCTCGCCTCGGCCACCACAACGACTGCTTCCTCGCAAGCCCGGACGACTTCGGGACGTTCCTCTCGGACCCGATCACGCTCGATCAGGAGTACCTCGCGCAGGACTCGAAGTTCGTCCCGATGGGCGGCGAGACCTGCACCGTCAACCCGCCGCGATCGGAGTGGCCGAGCGCCGAGGCCGAGATGGCGCGCTATCACTACAGCTACCTCAACACCGACTACAACCAGGACGTGCTGGACAGCTGGGGCGACCACATCGTCGACGCCCAGCGCCGGCTCGGCTACCGGTTCCGCCTCACCGAGGGACGCTTCACCGACGGTGTCCGTCCGGGCAGATCGTTCGAGGTCGACCTCGGCGTGCACAACGACGGGTTCGCCACGCCGTACAACCCGCGTGACGTCTCGTTGATCCTGCGTGGGGCGCACCGGTCGTACGCGGTCCCCGTCAACGCCGACCCGCGCAGGTGGGACGCCGGGGCCACCACCGATCTCGCGATCAAGGCATGTGCCGCCGTTCCGCCCGGTCGGTACCAGCTGCTGCTCGACCTGCCCGCGCCGGAGCGGCGCCTGCGGTCGAACTCCGCCTACGCGATCCAGCTCGCAAACGTTGGAGTCTGGGACGCCGACACGGGCCTCAACGACCTCGGCCAGACCCTGGTCGTGGGCCGGGACCAGCCGTCGACCGCGCGCTGCCACCACGCGCAGCTCCCGCGTCCCTTGCCGCGCTGAGGACGGTGGCACCCGACGACGAACGGCGGCTGGCCGACCTGCTCGTAGCTGGCAGCGTGACCGTTCTCTCCGGCGCCGGGCTCTCCACCGAGTCGGGCATCCCCGCCTACCGCGGGCCAGACGGTATTCGCCGGATCACGCCGATGTCGTTCGACGACTTCGTGGCGACACCGGCGATGCGGCGGCGGTACTGGGCGCGCGGGTTCGTCGGCTGGCAGCGGTTCCGTTCGGCCCAGCCGAATGCAGGTCACCGGTCGGTCGCACGCCTCCAGTCCCTCGGGCTGGTGGGCGGGGTGGTCACCCAGAACGTCGACGGGCTGCACCAGGCTGCGGGCTCGGTCCACGTCACCGAGCTGCACGGGACCCTCACCCGAGTGGTGTGCCTCCGATGCGGCGCCGACGAGGAGCGCGCGTCCGTGCAGAAGCGCATGGCTGCGGAGAATCCTCAACTGGAGCAGGCAGTCGACGGACTGGCCGGCCGGGTACGGCCCGATGGTGACGTCGACCTGCCCGAGGATCTCGAAGCCGGTGTGGTGGTTCCCGGTTGTCTCGCCTGCGGCGCCGACCGACTCAAGCCCGACGTGGTGTTCTTCGGTGAGCAGGTGCCCCGCGACCGGGTGGCAGCCGCGTTCGCGGCAGTGGACGCGTCCCGCACCCTGCTCGTTCTCGGCTCGTCGCTTCAGGTGATGTCGGGGTACCGGTTCGTCCGGCACGCGCACCGCCACGGGATGGCCGTCGCGGTGGTGAACCTCGGTGCCACGAGGGGTGCGGCCGAGACGACACTGCACCTGTCGGCCGCACTCGGACCACTGCTCACCCGGGTCGTCGACGCGATCGCGGGCGCGCGGAGCCCCGGCTGACCACCTACGCTCCGCGCATGTCCCAGACCGACGACGAGATCCTCGCCATCGCCCGCTCGTACCTGGCCGAGGACCCCGATCCCGATACCCGCGCCGAGCTCCAGGGACTCCTCGACCCACCCGACCTGCCGGAGTTGCGCGACCGGTTCGGCCGCCGGCTCGAGTTCGGGACCGCGGGGCTGCGCGGCGCGCTGGGTGCCGGCCTGAACCGGATGAACCGCGTCGTCGTGCAGCAGACGGCGGCCGGGCTGGCCCGATATCTCCTCGACAGCGGGCACGAAGGCGGCGCGGTGGTGATCGGCTTCGACGCCCGCCACAAGTCCGACGTGTTCGCCCTCGACACCGCCGAGATCATCGCCGGCGCAGGCCTGCGGCCGCTCCTGTTCGACGGACACGTGCCCACACCCGTGGTGGCGTTCGCGATCCGCGCGCTCGGCGCCGTGGCGGGTGTGGTGGTGACCGCCTCGCACAACCCGCCCGCCGACAACGGCTACAAGGTCTACCTGGGTGACGGCAGCCAGATCGTCCCGCCGGCCGACGCCGACATCTCCGCCGCGATCGACGGCGTCGGACCGCTGGCCGCTATCCCGCGTGCCGCTGTCGACGACCGGATCGGTGCCGAGGTGATCGACGAGTACGCGCGACGCCTTGGCGCCCTGATGGCCGAGATCGGGACGGCGACGACGGCCGACCGAGCAGCGCTGCGGGTGGTCTACACGCCGCTGCACGGCGTGGGCGGAACGCTGTTGCGCCGTTGCCTTGTCGATGCGGGGTTCGCCGAACCGGTGGTGGTGCCCGAACAGGCGGACCCGGATCCGGACTTCCCGACGGTCCCCTTCCCCAATCCGGAGGAGAAGGGCGCTATCGATGCGGCAGTCGCATTGGCCCGCTCGGTGGATGCCGATCTCGTGATCGCCAACGACCCGGATGCCGACCGGTGTGCAGTAGCGGTACCCGACCTGGATGGCTGGCGCATGCTCACCGGCGACGAGGTCGGGGTGCTGCTTGGCCGGCGTCTTCTCGCTGCCCGGCCCGACGGGATGTTCGCGGCCTCGATCGTGTCGAGCGGCATGCTCGGTGCGCTGGCTGCCCGGCAGGGTGCCCGGTACACCGAGACGCTCACCGGCTTCAAGTGGATCGCCCGAGTGCCCGATCTCGCGTTCGGCTACGAGGAGGCGCTGGGCTACTGCACGGATCCCGCGGCGGTGCGCGACAAGGACGGCATCTCGGCCGCCCTGGTGCTCGCCGACCTGGCGGCCGCGGCGAAGGCATCGGGGAAGTCGGTCGTCGACGACCTCGACGCCGCGGCGACGGAGGTCGGCGTGCACGCCACCAGTCAGGTGAGCGCCCGCTTCGCCGACCCCGACCGGCTGCCGGCCGTCATGGCCGACCTCCGGCGACAACCGCCCGGTTCCCTTGGGCAGTGGCCGATCGTCCGGGTCGACGACCTGGCCGACGGCTCCGCCGACCTGCCGCCCACCGACGGCCTGCGGTTCGTGCTCGCCGGCGGTCACCGCGTGACGATCCGGCCGAGCGGGACCGAGCCGAAGGTCAAGGGCTATCTGGAGGTCGTGCTGCCAGTGACGGCTGGTGATCCGGTCGTCGGTCGCCGGACCGCGGCCGGCCACCTGTCCGAGCTCGGGGCCGAGGTCCTCGCGCTGCTGGTCTGACCAGTGCGTCAGACGACGAAGAAGGCGTAGATGACGAACAGGACGACGGCGATGCTGATCGCGATCTCGAACACGGCGAGGCGCTCGGTGTGCTCGGCGGGCTGGTCGGGCTTGGCCCGGGCCCGCGCGTCGCTGGCCATCTGGCTGATGCGGTCGGCCGCGTAGAGACCCTTGGAGCGTTCGCCGCGCTTGGGCCGGTGCATGGCCGGGTGATCGATGCGCGGCGGGCCCTGCAGCGTGCGGGCGCCTTCTGGGCGCTGGCGGTCGGCGACGTCCATCTCTGAGTCCACCCTCGCTCCAGACCCGGACAGCCCGCCGAACGGCGTCGGGAACCGGCCGGCGAGGTTGGGCCGGTCCGGGCGACGTCCGCTCACGGCTACGGCGTTGACGCTCCTTGACTCGTCGACTGGGTAGACGGTGAGTTCGCCGCGCAGTTCGGCGTGGTCGATCGCCGTCCAGTCGAAGTCGTAGTCGCGGAAGAAGTTACGGATGCGCAGGCCGTCCTCGTAGGCGATCACGAGGGGGCGGGCCGACGTGACCCAGGAGACCGCGGCGAACAGGAGGGCGATCGAGGCCGGGCGGAGCGCAGACGTGTCCGTCCACTCGAGAAAGACGTCACCGGCGAACAGCAGCGTGAGCACGATCAGGATCCAGCCGATGACCCGCTGGGACCCGCTGCCGTACGTCTCCAGAACGCGACGGCGGCCCGGTCTCTCCGCAGAATCAACCATGCCGCGGATTGTCCCTCACGACGGCTAACGCGTGGACCCTCTGCCGATAACAGCACGATCTCGAAGCGCCGGGCCCGGACGTCTGGCTGGTGTTGTAATGGCCCGGTGACCACTCGCGCAGCGCTCGTACCGGTTGTCACGGGCAGCACCACGCTCGCGACCGGCAGCACGCTCAGTGACACCGACATCGGCGATCTGCTCTCGTCCGCAGGTGCCCTGCGCGGCTACCTCGACGGGCTGCCGGGCGTCGACGCGGTCGGGCTGAACGAGCGGGCTGCCGTCCTCGGGACGCGTTCGATCAAGCGCGAGTCGAAGCTGTTCGCGATCGACCTCGCGATGTCGATGCTCGACCTCACCACGCTGGAAGGAAAGGACACGCCGGCCCGCGTCCGGTCGCTGTGCCGCCGGGCCCTCCATCCCGATCCGACCCGTCCCGACGGCCCACGGCCCGCCGCAGTGTGCGTGTACCCAGACCTGGTGGCAGTCGCCCGTGAGGTGATCGGCGACGACGGCGTGGCGATCGCGAGCGTGGCCACCGGGTTCCCGTCCGGACGCACGAGCCTCGCGGTGAAGTTGGCCGACACCAGTGAGGCAGTGGCCGCCGGTGCCGACGAGATCGACATGGTGATCGACAGAGGTGCGTTCCTCGCCGGCGACTTCAGCCTGGTGGCCGAGGAGGTCCGCGCGGTCAAGGCCGCATGTCAGCGTGCTGATGGGACATCCGCGCACCTGAAGGTGATTCTCGAGACGGGCGAGCTCAGCACGTACGACAACGTCCGCCGGGCCAGCTGGCTGACCATGCTGGCCGGTGCCGACTTCATCAAGACCTCCACCGGGAAGGTGACACCGGCGGCCACGCTTCCGGTCACCTTGCTGATGCTGCAGGCGGTACGTGACTTCCGCTCAGCCACCGGGCGACAGGTCGGCGTCAAGGCCGCGGGCGGCATCCGGTCGAGCAAGGACGCGATCCGCTATCTGGTGACGGTGCACGAGATCGCCGGGCCCGAGTGGCTGACTCCGGACTACTTCCGCTTCGGCGCCTCCAGCCTGCTCGACGACCTCATCCGCCAGTCCCTGCGCATGCGCACCGGCGGATACGTGGGCGCCGACTACGTGGCCCAGGACTAGCCGTGACGCACCCGACCGACTCCCCTGTTCATCTGGGCAACGCCGTCAGCCGCAGCGAAGTGGATGCGCTGCCAGCGGACGTCTTCGACTACGCACCGGCGCCGGAGTCCACCGCGCCGGTGACGATCGACGATCGTTACGGGCTGTTCATCGACGGCGAGATGCGCGAGCCGGCGTCGGGCAGGTACTTCGCCACGGTGAATCCCGCGACCGAGACCAAGCTGGCCGACATCGCCGAAGCCGGCAACGACGACGTGGACGCCGCCGTTGCCGCCGCGCGGTCGGCGCAACGGTCCTGGGGCCGGCTGCCGGGCTCGGAGCGGGCGAAGTACCTCTACCGGATCGCCCGGATCATGGCCGAGCGCTCCCGGGAACTGGCCGTGCTGGAGTCGATCGACAACGGCAAGCCGATCCGCGAGAGCAGGGACGTCGACCTTCCACTCGCCTCCGCCCACTTCTTCTACCACGCCGGCTGGGCCGACAAGCTGAACTACGCGGGCCTCGGTCCGGACCCGCAGCCGCTCGGTGTGGCGGGCCAGGTGATCCCGTGGAACTTCCCGCTGCTGATGCTGTCGTGGAAGGTCGCCCCGGCGCTGGCCTGCGGCAACACCGTCGTGCTGAAGCCGGCGGAGTCGACGCCTCTGACCGCCCTGCTGTTCGCCGAGATCTGCCGCCAGGCCGACCTGCCGGCGGGCGTCGTCAACATCATCACGGGTGCCGGTGCCACCGGAGCCGCGCTGGTGAACCACGACGGGATCGACAAGGTGGCGTTCACCGGGTCCACCGACGTCGGTCGCGGCATCGCCCAGGCCGTCGCCGGAACGCGCAAGCGACTGACGCTTGAACTCGGCGGCAAGGCGGCCAACATCGTGTTCGCCGACGCGCCGCTCGACCAGGCCGTCGACGGCATCGTCAACGGGATCTTCTTCAACCAGGGCCACGTCTGCTGCGCGGGATCGCGACTACTGGTTCAGGAGAGCGTGCACGACGAGGTCGTCGGCAAGCTCAAGGACCGCATGCGCACGTTGCGGGTGGGCGATCCGCTCGACAAGAACACCGACATCGGAGCGATCAATTCCAAAGCCCAGTTGGACAAGATCGTCGAACTGTCGGCCGTCGGCGAGGCCGAAGGTGCGGAGCGGTGGTCCCCGCCCTGCCGCCTGCCGGAGCGCGGCTGGTTCTTCGCCCCCACGGTGTTCACCGGCGTGGAGCAGTCGCACCGCATCGCCCGCGACGAGATCTTCGGCCCGGTGCTGTCGGTGCTGACCTTCCGAACACCCGACGAGGCGGTCGCGAAGGCCAACAACACGCCCTACGGATTGAGCGCGGGCGTCTGGACCGAGAAGGGCTCCCGGATCCTCTGGCTGGCCGACAAGCTGGCGGCCGGCGTGGTCTGGGCCAACACCTTCAACAAGTTCGACCCCGCCAGCCCGTTCGGCGGGTTCAAGGAGTCCGGTTTCGGGCGCGAGGGCGGCCGGCCGGGACTCGCGGCCTATCTCAAGGACGTGAGCGCATGACCAGGCTGGCCGTGCGCAAGACCTACAAGTTGTTCATCGGCGGCGCCTTCCCGCGTTCGGAGTCGGGCCACACCTTCACGGTCACCGGCGAGGACGGGTTCGTTGCCAACGTCGCGAAGGCGTCCCGCAAGGATGCGCGCGATTCGGTCGAGGTTGCGCGGGCAGCCCAGCCGGGGTGGGCGGCACGGACCGCGTACAACCGCGGCCAGGTGCTCTACCGCATCGCCGAGATGCTCGAGGGCCGGCGCGGCGAGTTCGCGGAGGCGATCCGCGTGGGTGAGGGCGGCACGCGGGGAGCCGCGCTCGCGCAGGTGGACGCCGCCGTGGACCGGTGGGTCTGGTACTCCGGCTGGGCCGACAAGGTCGGCGCGGTGTTCGGCGGGGCGAACCCGGTCGCCGGCCCGTTCTTCAACTTCTCGATTCCGCAGCCGACCGGCGTGGTCGCCCTGGTGTCGCCGGTTCGGCCAAGCCTCCTCGGTCTGGTGAGCGTGCTCGCACCGGTCGTCGTCTCGGGCAACACCGCAGTGGTGATCGCCGACGTTGCCGGCGCGATCCCCGCGGCGACGCTCGGCGAGGTCCTGGCCACGTCAGACCTGCCCGGTGGGGTCGTGAACCTGTTGACCGGGCCGCCGGCCGACGTGGCCCCCTGGCTCGCGTCGCACACCGGCGTCAACGGCCTCGACCTGACCGGCCTCGACGGCGACCCCGAACTCCGGACGTCGCTGGAGCGGGCGGCCGCGGTGAACCTCAAGCGGCTGCACGTTCCCGCGACAGCCGAGGACTTCGACGCCGACCCCGGGCTCGCGCGGCTCGGAGCCTGGCTCGAGACCAAGACCGTCTGGCACCCGATGGGGACGTGACCCGGGTATCCGAGTCCGTCAGGTGGCGTGCTCGTAGTCCCGGGCGGGCCAGGCCAGCAGCGCGAAGATCTGGGTCGCCGCCGACTGATGCAGGGTCTGCGGGCGCAGGTTCGGATCGGGCGCTCCGCCGCCACCGCCCTGGAAGCGGAACAGGCCGGTGTCTGCGTCCCGGTTCTCCCGCCAGATGCGCTCGGCGTACGTGGTCATGATGTCGCGGTAGTCCTGGCCCTTCGCCTCTGACCGCAGCAACAGCAGGTTGGCGAACAGGATGGCGTTGAAGATGGCCGGCTGTCCGTAGAGCCGGTCGTCCGCGGACCAGTACGACATCGCCCCTTCGGCATCCTCGACAGCGGACTTCAGCGACGTCCTGGAGCCGGTGGCCCGGTGGTGGAGTGCCGCCGCACCGATCATCGAGCCGGAGTTGTAGGTCCACAGCGTCTCTTCGGTGACCCCGTCGAACCGAAGTCCGTTCGCGTACAGGCCGTCACCCCGGCGCATGCACTCACGGACCCAGGCGTAGGTCCGGCCGGCCCAGTCGAGGTACTGCTTCTTTCCAGTCTCCTCGTAGAGATGGGCCGCGAGTTCCGACGCCAGGCTGGTCACGTTCGTGGCGCCCTGGTAGGGGTTCCAGGAGGCATCGACCCAGTGCATCCCGCCTGGGCATGGTCCGGTCGTCCCGGTGTCCCATGCGGTCGTGACGTAGGCGAAGACCCGCTCCGCGAGGCGGAGCATCTCCGGGTCGCGCGCCAGCCGGAACCGTCGGACGAACTCGAGCCCGATGACGGTGTTGTCGTCGAAGAACGGATCGCCGCGAGTGCCGAGTGGCGGCGGCGGGTAGGAGTCATAGGCTCCCCGCTCGGCGTCCCAGTAGCGAGCCAGGGCACGGAACCGACGGGCCACGTCGTCGTGCAGGTGTCCGCCGGGCAGCTTCAGCCGGTCGACGTCCTGGGTGGCGGCCGTCGCCTCTCGCAGTGGCCAGACGTAGGAGTAGGGATTCTCGCCCGCGAGCGTGGGGTAGTTCTCGCGGTAGAGCCCCGAGTCGGGCAGGTACAGGTACTTCTGCAGCGCCCGATAGCTGGCCAGCGCGCGCTGCGCCCACGCATCCGGTGGAGTCGCGGCATCGGCGCGGCTCGCCGCGAACGGTGCGAGCGCGGCTAGTCCGACACCGCCGAGGCCGGTCGTGAAGGCCCGGCGCGACAGTGCTGAGGAACGGGTTGTCATGGACCCAACGAAGGCGTCGGCGGCCGGCGCTTCCACCGTGGGAGGAAGAATCGGCAGGGATCGGCCAACCGTTGCGAGGGGAGCACGACGAGGTGACGCGCTCGGAGAGCCTGACCGCGGCGCAGGCCGCCGAGATCCTCGGGGTCCGTCGCGAGACCCTCTACGCCTACGTCAGCAGGGGCCTCCTGCATCCCCACCGCACGGCCGGGCCCAACGGCGGGCGACGATCGCACTTCGACCGCCGGCAGGTCGAGCGGCTGGCCGCCCGTCACCGGCGCGGTGGCCGGGCCGGTTCCCTCGAGGTTCGGCTCGACACCGAACTGACCCTGCTCGATGCCGGCGGCCGCCTGTTCTACCGCGGGCACGACGTCCGCACGCTGGCGACGACGACGGCACCTGAGCACGTCGCCGAGCTGTTGTGGGACGCACCGCCGGGGGAATGGCAGTTGCGGCAGGAGGAGAGCGATGCCGTCGTCTCGGCGGTGACCGCGCTGCCGGACGGCGCCGAGCCGCTCGACCGCGTCGTCGTCGCTCTGATCGCCGTGGCCGCCCTCGACCGCGACCGTTCGGCCCAGGATCCCCAGCACCTGCACGACGTCGGGCGCCGCTCGATGCTGACTGCCGCGCTTGCTCTTCCACGCCGGCGTGAGCTGGCTGGCAGCCCGAGCCTGACCGAGCTGGTGTGGTCGTTCGCCACCGATAGGTCACCGGAACCGGCCGAAAGGCGGGCGATGTCGGCTGCCCTGGTCCTGATGGCCGACCACGAGCTCGCTGCCTCGACGCTGGCAGCCCGCGTTGCGGCAAGCACCTGGTGCGATCCCTACCTGGCTGTGGTTGCCGGCCTCTCGGCGGTGAACGGCGTGCTGCACGGCAAGGCCGGGCTGGAGGCGATGGCGCTGCTGCAGCGGGCTGAGCGCGAGGGTGCCGGCCCCGCAGCGACAGGACTGGCCGCCGGATCGGTTCCCGGCTTCGGCCACGGCGTCTACGCCGCTGCCGATCCGAGAAGCGACGCACTGCTCGACCTGCTGCCGGTGCTCGACCGCTCGCGGTGGTCCGTCGTCGAGTCGACGATGGAGAGCGTGAGCCGGGCGACCGGACAGGAGCCCAACGTCGACTTCGCCCTTGCAGCGTTCGCCTACCTGGCCCGCCTACGTCCCGACAGCCCGCTCGCCGTCTTCGCTGTTGCCCGCATCGCCGGTCTCGTCGCACACATCGCCGAGGAGTACCCGCACCGGCTGCGGTTCCGGCCACGCGCCGTCTACGTGGGCGCCGAGCCTGGTGCCCAGGCATGAGCGCACCGGATCCGGCAGTTCTCTCGGCGTTCCGGTGCACCGCCGATCCCGAGCCACTGGCCGGCGGGCGCGGGCTGAGCTGGCAGTCCGGAGACGTCGTTCTCAAGCCGGCTGAGGAGAACCCGCAGATCACCGACTGGATCTGCGATCTGCTCGAAACGCTGCGGCCGGTGGGCTACCGGATCTCCGCACCTCTTCGCACCGTCGACGGCGAGTGGCACTTCGACGATTGGACTGCGTCGGCCTTCGAGCCGGGCACACCGGCGGACGAGACCGGGGCCTGGGCAGACGTCCTTCGAGCCGGCGCGGCCTTCGGCAAGGATCTGCTGAGCGCGCCCGAAGCCGTGGTTCACCCAGCTGCGAACGGACCCGTGGGCCGTCGGCGATCGAGTCGCGTGGGACGAGGAATCTGTCGACCTGCCATCGGAATACACCGTCCTCGTGAGCAGGCTGCGCTCGCTCGCGGGCGACCGGCCGGGTGCCCGGCCACAGGTGGTCCACGGTGACCTCACCGGCAACGTCTTGCTGCACCCAGGGCTCGATCCCCTGATCCTGGACTTCTCCCCGTACTGGCGGCCGGCGCCGTATCCCCTCGCCGTCGTGATGACCGATGCGATGTCGTGGTACGGAGCCGATCCGCTGGACTTTCGTCAGCATGCTGACGTCCTGGGAGATGAGCCGGTGCGCTACCTCGCCCGGTCGCTGACATTCCGGGTGGTCACGGCCGGGATCTGGGCGCGCGAGAACGGGGAGCCGTCCGGCGATCTCCCGGACTTCGTGCGCGTCACCGATCAGCTGACGGCGGTTGCCGGCGGCTGAGGTCCCACGTAGCGGGCGGCGGGGCGGACGATCTTGCGGTCACGGGTCTGCTCGAGCACGTGTGCCGACCAGCCGATGGCGCGGGCGACGGCGAAGGTCGCCGAGAACAGCTCGCGGGGCAGGCCGATCACGTCCATCAGGACACCGGCGTAGAACTCCACGTTGGTCATGAGCGGCCGGTCCGGCCGGCGCTCTGCCAGCGCTGCGAGGGCCTTCTGCTCGACGGCCACGGCGAGCTCCACCAGGGCACGGCCGCGGTCGTCGGCGGTGTCGACGAGGCCGAGCACGGTCTCCCGCAGGAGTTCCGAGCGCGGGTCCCGGCCGCGGTAGACGGCATGTCCGAAGCCCATCAGGCGATCGCCGCGCTGGAGCGTGTCGGCGAGCCACTTGTCGGCGCCCTCGATCGAGCCGATGTCGTCGAGCATCTGGACGACCCTGCTCGGGGCTCCCCCGTGCAGCGGACCCGACAGGGCCGCGATTCCGGCGACCATCGTCGCCGCCGCGTCCGCACCGGTGGAGGCGACGACCCGGGCCGTGAACGTGGACGCGTTGAAGCCGTGGTCCACGGTGCTGATCAGGTACCGCGACAAGGCGTCGACGTGCGCCTCTGGCGCCGGTTCCCCGCGCAGGACGTACAGGTAGTGCGCGACGTGGCCGAGGTCGTCGCGCGGCGGCACGAAGTCCTGGCCGTTGCCCATGCGGTGCAGGGCGGCGAGCAGGGTCGGCATCAGGGCCGCCACCCGCACGACGTCGCGTCGACGGGTGTCCTCACTGCCGTCCCACAAGGGGCGTAGTGCAAGCGTGGTGCCTGCGGCCGAGACCGCGGTGCGCAGCAGATTCAGGGCATCGTCGCCGGCGCTCCCGGCGGCGATGGCCGCCAGTGCCGGAACCAGCGGGTCCGGGAGGAGGCGGTCCGACCGCAGCCGGTTGGCGAAGCCGTCCCGGCCCTCAGCCGAGTCCACGTCGCCGTCGAGCAGCAACGCCCACACCTGCTCGAGGGTCTTGGACCGCGCGAGGTCCGTGGCATCGACCCCGCGGTAGTGGTAGAAGCCCTCGGCGCCACGGACGTCGCCGATCGCCGTGTCGGCGACGGCCACGCCGGCAAGGCCGGCAGGTACCTCGATCAACGTCGACATGACTCCTCCTCCGGTAGTGGCCTCACGATGGGACACGAGCCGTCGCGGTGTCGACATTGATGCCGTCAATGTTCAGGCTGGCAGCGTGGCCGACGTCACGCCCGCGGGCAGCCTCACTCGATGCGGGCGAGGACGAGGTCCGCCGTGGTCGCGAGAGTTCCCGGGTCGGACACGGTCAGGCCGGCGGTGAGGCTCTCGGCCGCCCGCGCGAATCGGGCCGAGTCGTCGGCGAACATCGTGACCAGCGGCTGGCCTTTCGTCACCTGCTCGCCGGGCTTGGCGTGCAGGCGGACGCCTGCTCCTGCCGACACCGGATCCCCCCGCTGGGCTCGCCCGGCGCCGAGCCGCCAGGCAGCAACCCCGACCGAGTACGCGTCCATCCTGGTCAGCACGCCGTCGCGGTCGGCGATCACGTCCTGCGACTCGCGGGCAACCGGCAGGTCGGCGTCGACGTCGCCGCCCTGGGCGGTGATCATCGCGCGCCAGCAGTCCATGCCCCGGCCGTCTGCCAATGCCTCGGCGGGGTCGATGCCGGTGATCCCGACCGCGGCGAGCATCTCCCGGGCGAGGGTGATCGTCAGGCTGACCACGTCGGGCGGCCCGCCGCCCGCCAGCACCTCGACGGCCTCCGCGACCTCCAGGGCGTTGCCGGCCGTCCGCCCGAGCGGTGTGTCCATCGCGGTGAGCAGGGCGACCGTCCGCACCCCGGCGGCAGAGCCGAGGGCGACCATGGTCTCGGCGAGTTCGGTGGCACGGTCCACGTCGGTCATGAAGGCGCCAGAGCCGACCTTCACGTCCAGGACAAGTGCGGAGGTTCCCTCGGCGATCTTCTTGCTCATGATCGAACTGGCGATCAGCGGCACCGATTCGACGGTGCCGGTGACATCGCGCAGCGCGTAGAGCTTCCGGTCAGCGGGTGCTAGGGATTCGGTGGTGGCACACACCACCGCGCCGACGTCGCGCAGTTGCGCGACGATCTCGTCGAAAGCGAGGTTCGCCCGCCAACCTGGGATCGACTCGAGCTTGTCGAGCGTCCCGCCGGTATGGCCGAGACCGCGCCCCGACAGCTGCGGAACCGCGGCACCGCACGCCGCCACCAACGGTGCCAGGGGCAGGGTGATCTTGTCGCCAACGCCGCCGGTGGAGTGCTTGTCGACGGTGGGCCTGCCGAGTCCGGCCGAGTCGAAGTCCAGCCGCTCGCCGGACGCGATCATCGCCTCGGTCCAGCGCGACGTCTCTTCGCGGCTCATCCCGTTCAGCAGGATCGCCATGGCCAGCGCGGTCATCTGCTCCTCGGCCACCTCACCGGCGGTGTACGCACCGATCACCCAGTCGATCGCCTCGCCGGACAGCTCGCCACCGTCGCGCTTGGTGCGGATCACCTCGACGGCATCGAACGGGGGCGCGGTCACCCCCGCCCTCCGCCCGGGAGGTCCCCGGCGTCGAACGCCTGCGGCAGCACGGATGCCATGGAGAGCGGGCCCGCTGGTGTCAGCACACTGAGATCTGGTCCGCCGTGTTCCCACAGCAGCTGGCGGCACCGGCCACACGGCATCAGCACGTCGCCGTCGCCGGACACGCAGACGAAGGCCACCAGCCGACCTCCGCCACTGGCTGTCAGCTGGCTGACGAGCCCGCACTCGGCGCACAGCGTGACGCCGTAGGACGCGTTCTCGACATTGCAGCCGGTGACCACCCGGCCGTCGTCCACCAGCGCGGCTGCGCCAACGGCGAAGCCGGAGTACGGGGCGTAGGCACGAGTCGAGGCTGCCTTGGCCTGCTCGAGCAGCGGATACCCAGTCCGCCACGGTCAGGCCTTCATCTCATGCCGGCGGCGCGCGGCAGCAGACCCACCTTGTCGTACGCGGTCTCCAACGTGGCTGCAGCGACTTCGCGTGCCGCGGCCGCGCCGCGGGCCAGCACCCGATCGAGTTCAGCCGGGTCGCCGGCGAAGGTGGCGTAGCGCTGCTGGAAGCCGGATGTGAAGTCGGCGACCATCTCCGCGACCCCCTTCTTGAGGTCGCCGTACCCACCGCCACCGAACTGCTCGGCCGACGTCTCCACCGACTGACGGGTCAGCGCGGCGTGGATCGACAGCAGGTTGGCGACGCCTGGCTTGGCCACCGGATCGAACAACACCTCGCGGCCCGAGTCGGTGACGGCCGACCGGATCTTCTTTGCGGCCTGCTTCGGATCCTCCAGCAGTTCGATGATGCCGCTCGGTGAGGAGGCGGTCTTGCTCATCTTCACGTTGGGTTCGGCGAGGTCGTAGATCTTCGCCGTCTCCTTGACGATGTGCGGGTTCGGGACCACGAAGGTCTCGCCGAACCGGTGGTTGAACCGGACAGCGAGGTCGCGGGTCAGCTCGAGATGCTGGCGCTGGTCCTCACCCACGGGGACCTGGTCAGCCTGGTACAGCAGGATGTCGGCGGCCATCAACACCGGGTAGGTGAACAGGCCGACGGTCGTCCCATCGTTGCCCTGCTTGGTGGACTTGTCCTTGAACTGCGTCATCCGCGCCGCCTCGCCGTAGGCGGTGAGACACCCGAGCACCCAGGCGAGCTCGGCGTGCTCGGCGATGTGGCTCTGCAGGAACAGCGTGCAGCGGTCGGGATCGAGGCCGGCGGCCAGCAGCTGCGCGGCGGCCACTCGGGTGCGCTCGCGCAGGAGGGCCGGCTCGGTGGCCACCGTGATCGCGTGCAGATCGACCACGCAGTAGAACGCGTCGTGATCCTCCTGGAGGCTGACCCAGTACTGCACCGCGCCGAGGTAGTTGCCGAGGTGGAACGAGTCCGCCGTCGGCTGGATGCCCGACAGCACCCTCGGCCGGGCGGCGCGCGCGGGATCGGTGGAGACGGCAGCCATGGGGGGCATCCTAGGGAGGCGGTCGCTGCCGGATTCACTTCGAACACTGGGAAGCCGGGCGCGATCCGGGCGAGGTCGTCATCGGTGGCGTCCTTGCCGACGCCCTCGAAGAACGATCCGAGTTCCCAGCCCCACCGGCGGACGTACTCCCGCAGGACAGGTGCCTTGGCGCTGTCGTCGGTGAGTTCGCGCACGCTGAACGCCTCGATCCGACGGCCCACCCGCAGCTCACCACCGCCCGCAGCCCGGATGTTGCGCACCCACTGCGTGGTGCCTCTCGGCGCGACGAGGTAGCGACTCCTATCGATCGTCAGGAGGTTCACCGGGACCGTTCGCCACTCCCCGCTCGTACGGCCGCGCACCCTCAGCTCGCGGGAGCCCGCAACGCTGATCCCCAGCCGGGTAAGGCCCGCAACCGCACCGTTGAAGATGTGCCGCGTGAACCATCCGGGCCGCAGGTAGCGCTCGCCTGCCATGACCAACTCCTTCGTCGCAGGGAGCTCCGGGCAGACTGACCCTATGCGAACCCCAGGTCTGTCCAGTCCTGATCCGGAGCGAGCAGCCGAGAGGTTCGAGCGCACCTACGACCGGCCCGCGGACGTGGCCTGGCTGGCCCCGGGACGGGTGAACCTGATCGGCGAGCACACCGACTACAACGACGGTTTCGTGCTCCCACTGGCGATCGGATCCGGCTGCCTGGCGCTGGCGACCGGGAGCGACGACGGCGAGCTGTCCGTCGCGTCGGCCCAACGACGAGGCGCCGGGGTGCGCATGACCGCGGTCGAGGCGCTCGACCCGCGGACAGGCCGACGGCTGGTCGGCCTACGTGGAGGGCGTGTTCTGGGCGCTGCGGGAACGTGGCCATTCCGTCGGCGGCGCCCAGGTGCTCGTCGACGGGAACGTGCCCTCGGGGGCGGGCCTCTCCAGCTCGGCCGCGCTGGAGTGCTCGGTTGCCGGAGCTGCGAACGTGCTGTTCGGACTCGGGATCGACGACAGCGAACTCGTCGCCGCCGCCCGTCAGGCGGAGAACGACTACGTCGGCGCACCGACGGGCGGGATGGACCAGCTGATCAGCGTCCTGGGAAAGGCCGGGCATGTACTGCTCTGCGACATGCGGGACCTCACCACGGAGCCGGTCCCCTTCGACCTCGCCGCTGCGGGTCTGGCGCTGATGGTGATCGACACCAAGTCGCCGCACCAGCTCGTGAGTGGCGAGTACGGCGAGCGCCGCGCCTCCTGCGAGCGTGCCTCCGCCCTGCTCGGCGTTCCGGCGCTGCGCGACGTGTCGGTCGCCGAGCTCCCGGTCGCCCTCGACCGCATCGGCAAGAGTGGCGAGGCTGACGCCGAGATGCTCGTCAAGCGCGCCCGTCACGTCGTCACCGAGAACCAGCGGGTGCTGGACACGGTCGACGTGTTGAAGGCCGGCCGCTTCGCCGAGGTCGGGACGTTGATGACCGCCTCGCATGCGTCGATGCGCGACGACTTCGAGAACTCCGTTGCGCGGGTCGACGCCGCGGTCGAGGTCGCCAACAATCAGGGCGCGCTCGGCGCGCGGATGACCGGCGGCGGCTTCGGCGGCTGCGTGATCGCACTCGCGCCGATCGAGCGGGTCGACCCGATCGCCGACGCCGTCGCCCAGCATTACCGCGACAGGAGCTGGGCCGCCCCGGTTCCGTTCGTGGCCGAGGCGACTGACGGCCAGCGGGATGCGCGCCGGTGAGCGACTGCTGCAGCGGTACCCGCACCGAGCCGTCGGCCGTCGAGGCCGGCTCGACCGATGCCGCCGCCCGGTCGGCGGAGCTGTCGGCCCTGGCCGCCGTCGGCGCGGCTCGGCCCGACCGGGATCGCCGGCGCGGCACCGTCGCACTCACCGGTGGCACATTCGCGATGGGGTCGGAGCAGCCCGAGGCGGTCGCGGCCGACGGTGAAGGACCGGTCCGCGACGTGACCGTGTCCTCGTTCCGGATGGACGAAACCGCAGTGACCAACCGGCAGTTCGGCAGGTTCGTCCGGGAGACCGGTTACCGCACCGACGCCGAACGCTTCGGCTGGTCGTTCGTGTTCGCGGGTTACGTCACCGCGGAGTCCCGGCCGAACCTTCTGCAAGCACGGGTGCCGGGTGCGCCCTGGTGGCTGGCCGTCGAAGGCGTGCACTGGCGTACCCCTACGGGTACCGGTTCCGACTTCTCCGGGCGCGACCAGCATCCGGTGGTGCACGTCTCCCACCATGACGCTCTTGCCTACGCCGCCTGGGCCGGCCGGCGGCTGCCCACCGAGGCAGAGTGGGAGTTCGCGGCGAGAGGCGGCCTCGCAGGAGCCAGGTACGCCTGGGGCGACGAGCTCACGCCCGGACACCGGTGGCGGGCGAACATCTTCCAGGGCAGCTTCCCGCGCTCCGACTCCGGTGACGACGGCTTCGTCGGAACCGCACCGGTGAAGTCCTTCCCGCCCAACGGCTTCGGCCTGTACGAGCTGTCCGGCAACGCCTGGGAGTGGTGCTCCGACTGGTTCTCCACCACCTGGCACGCCGAAGCCAGTCAGGCGACGCGACTCGATCCGGCAGGTCCACCGGACGGCTCCCAGCGGGTTATTCGCGGCGGGTCGCACCTGTGCCACGACTCCTACTGCAACCGCTACCGGGTCTCGGCCCGGACGTCCAATACGCCCGACTCCTCGACGTCGAACATGGGATTCCGCTGTGCCCTTTGATGAAACTGTGCCCTCTGAGACTGTGCCCACTGATCAAGCTCCACCGAGCGCCACCCTGCCCGCGGACGTGGCCGCAAACCTCCGGCCGGCGGCGGAGTACGCCCGGTTGGCCCCGACTCCCCCGCGTGGCTGGAACTCGTGGAACGCCTTCCGCTGCAGCGGCCTCACCGCGGACCGGGTCCGCACCGCGGCCGACGTGATCGCCGACACCGGACTCGGGGCTGCGGGCTACCGGCACGTCGTCATCGACGACTGCTGGCAGGACCGCGAACGCGATGGCGGCGGCCACCTGGTGGCGCACCCGGTGCGGTTCGCCGGTGGGATCGGGGAGCTCTCCGCCCACATCCACGGCCGGGGACTCTCGTTCGGGATCTACTCCAGCCCAGGGACCCGGACCTGCGCGATGATCTACAACGACTACCCGGGCCGTGACCTCGGCTCGTACGGCCACGAGGAGACCGACGCGCTCGACTTCGCCGAGTGGGGCGTCGACTATCTCAAGTACGACTGGTGCGAGGCGGACAAGTCGGAGAACCTCAAGCAGGCTGAGGCATTCGCGCGCATGCGGGTCGCCCTGGATGCCGCCGGGCGCGACATCGTGCTCTCCCTGAGCGAGTACGGGCGTTGGGAACCCTGGCGTTGGGCACCGAGGTTCGCGAACCTGTGGCGAACCACCGAGGACATCCGCCCAACCTGGCAATCGATCCTGTCGGTCCTCGACCAGCAGGCCGACCTATGGCGGTGGTCCTCACCGGGTCACTGGAACGACCCGGACATGCTCGAGGCCGGCAACGGATCGCTGACTCCTGCCAACAACCGCGCACACCTTGCCGGCTGGGCCATCCTCAACGCGCCGCTGATGCTGGGCAACGACCTGGCGGCCATGCCCGGCTGGCTGCTGCCCATCCTCACCGATCCGGTCATGCTGGCGGTCCAGGCCGACTTCGCCGGTGTGCAGGGACGTCGGGCGCAACATGGTGCTATCGACGTGTGGGCCAAGCCCATGACCGAGTCGCGAGTGGCCGTGCTGCTGCTCAACCGCGGTGAGGAGACCGCCTCTGTCCAGGTGGACGACACAGTCCTGGCCGCACTTCCCGGCCCGGCCCTCGAACTTCCTCCTGCGTGGAGGGCCGAGTGGGCCTTCGCGGCTGCGGGCGGCGTCGGCGGTCCCGAGACCGGTGACGGGCCGCTGATAGCTGAGGTGCCCAGCGGTGATGCTCTGCTGGGAGTGCTCGGCCCGGCCTGACGAAGGTCAGCCGGTCGCGATGGCCTGCTGGAGGTTGTCGTCGAGCGCTGCCAGGAACTCCTCGGTGCTGAGGAACGCCTGGTCAGGACCGATGAGCAGGGCGAGGTCCTTGGTCATCTTGCCGCTCTCGACGGTCTCCACGCATACGCGCTCGAGGGTCTCCGCGAACCCGGTGACCTCAGGAGTGTTGTCGAGCTTGCCGCGATGCTTGAGCCCGCCCGTCCAGGCGAAGATCGAGGCGATCGGGTTCGTCGATGTGGGCTTGCCCTGCTGGTGCATGCGGAAGTGCCGCGTGACGGTGCCGTGAGCAGCCTCCGCCTCGACCGTCTGCCCGTCGGGCGTCATCAGCACGCTGGTCATCAGACCGAGCGAACCGAATCCCTGCGCGACGGTGTCGGACTGCACGTCGCCGTCGTAGTTCTTGCAGGCCCAGACGTAGCCGCCCTCCCACTTCATCGCCGCGGCGACCATGTCGTCGATGAGGCGGTGCTCGTAGGTGAGGCCGGCCTTGTCGAAGTCGGCCTTGAACTCCGCCTCGAAGACCGCTTCGAAGAGATCCTTGAACTGACCGTCGTAGGCCTTGAGGATCGTGTTCTTGGTGGACAGGTACACGGGGTACCCGCGCTGGAGGCCGTACGAGAACGAGGCCCGCGCGAAGTCGGAGATCGAGTCGTTGAAGTTGTACATCCCCATCGCGACGCCGCCGTCGTCCCCGTAGTTCGCGACCACGTGCTGGATCGGCTCGGACCCGTCGGTGGGGGTGAAGGTGATCGTGAGTTCACCGGCGCCGGGAACCTTGAAGTTCGTCGCGCGGTACTGGTCACCGTGCGCGTGCCTGCCGATGATGATCGGCTTGGTCCAGCCCGGGACGAGCCGCGGGATGTTGCTGATGATGATCGGCTCGCGGAACACCACGCCGCCGAGGATGTTGCGGATGGTGCCGTTGGGCGAAAGCCACATCTTCTTCAGCCCGAACTCCTCGACCCGGAGCTCGTCGGGCGTGATGGTGGCGCACTTGACGCCGACGCCAGCGGCCTTGATCGCTTGCGCGGCATCGACCGTGACCTGGTCGTCAGTCGCGTCGCGGCTCTCGATGCCGAGGTCGAAGTACTGGAGGTCGATGTCGAGGTAGGGATGGATGAGCCGGTCCTTGATGAACTGCCAGATGATCCGGGTCATCTCGTCGCCGTCGAGTTCGACGACCGGGTTCTCGACCTTGATCTTGGGCATCGCGGGCGGCTCCTGACGATCGGCTGGTCACTCTTATGGGTGCCCGGCACACTACCTTGACATCAAGCGACTTCGATTGGCGCGTCCGTCTGCCAATTCCGCGTGGGTCGGCCTAGCGTGTGCGCCATCTTGCTGGTCGGAGCGCCGACAGGCGCCGTTCGAAGGACTCACCATGCAGCCCAGACTGACCGCCCGCTTGGGGGCGGAGTTCCTCGGGACCTTCTGGCTGGTGTTCGGTGGCTGCGGTAGCGCCATCTTCGCCGCCAAGTTCCTCTCAGCTGACGAGGTGCAACTCGGCATCGGGCACCTCGGTGTCGCACTCGCCTTCGGCCTCACCGTGTTGACGATGGCCTACGCCGTCGGGCACGTGTCCGGTGCGCATTTCAACCCGGCCGTCACGGTGGGCCTGGCGCTCGGCCGCCGGTTCCCGACGAAGGACATCCTCCCGTACGTGGTGACCCAGGTCGTGGCCGGTCTGCTCGCCGGCCTGGTCCTGCTGGCCATCGCCTCGGGCAAGGACGGCTTCGACATGACCGGCAACATGGCCGCCAACGGCTACGGCGACCACTCGCCCGGCGGCTACAGCCTCGTCGCGGGGCTGCTCGCGGAGATCGTCCTCACCGCGTTCTTCCTCTACGTGATCCTCGGCGCCACCGACGGCCGGGCCCCCAAGGGCTTTGCGCCGCTCGCGATCGGCCTGGCGCTCACGCTGATCCACCTCATCTCCATCCCCATCACCAACACCTCGGTGAACCCGGCCCGTTCGACCGCAGTCGCCTTCTTCAATGGCAACGGAGCTCCTGGGCAGCTGTGGTTGTTCTGGCTGGCACCACTGGTCGGCGCAGCGATAGCGGGACTCAGCTATGCACTCGTGACCGGCGAACGCTCGCCGGTCGTAGGCGAAGGGACGCCGGGCGAGGACAAGGCCTGAGGCGGATCTCCAGCCGGTGCTAGCGTCACGCCGCCATCGCTCGGCACCGGTCCCCCACCGCGCAGGAGATCACCGTGAGCAGTTCCCCCATCAAAGTCGCCGTCACCGGAGCCGCCGGCCAGATCGGCTACAGCCTGCTGTTCCGTATCGCGTCCGGCTCGATGCTCGGCCCTGACCAGCCCGTTCGCCTCAGCCTGCTGGAGATCACGCCCGCTCTCGACGCGCTGGCGGGCGTGAAGATGGAGCTCGACGACTGCGCCTTTCCCTTGCTCCAGGGCATCGACACCACCGACGACCCGAACGTCGCATTCGGTGACGTCGACGTCGCGCTCCTGGTGGGTGCGATGCCACGCAAGGAGGGGATGGAGCGCGCCGACCTGCTCGGCGCCAACGGCAAGATCTTCAAGCCACAGGGCGCTGCCCTTGCCGCTGCCGCGAGGCCCGACGTGAAGGTGCTCGTCGTGGGCAACCCGGCCAACACCAACGCGCTGATCGCCTCCGCCAACGCGTCGTCGCTCGACCCGCGGCAGTTCCACGCGATGACCCGGCTCGACCACAACCGGGCCGTCCACCAGCTCGCGGTCAAGGCCGGTGCGCACTCGAGCGCCGTTCGCAGGATGACGATCTGGGGCAACCACTCGGCCACTCAGTACCCGGACATCTTCCATGCGGAGGTCGACGGGCAGAACGCCGCGAATGTGGTCAACGACCAAGCCTGGTTGGAGAACGACTTCATCCCGACCGTGCAACAGCGAGGAGCGGCCGTCATCAAGGCCCGCGGCCTGAGTTCGGCGGCGTCGGCGGCCAACGCTGCGGTCGACCACGTCCGCAGCTGGGTGCTGGGCACACCGGAAGGCGACTGGACCTCGATGGCGGTGCCGTCCGACGGCTCCTACGGCGTCCCCGAGGGTCTGATCAGCTCGTTCCCGGTCACTGCCGCAAACGGTGCGTACACGATCGTTCCCGACCTCGAGATCGACGACTTCTCGCGGGCCCGGATCGACGCCTCGGTCTCAGAGCTGCAAGCCGAGCGCGATGCCGTGGCCGGCCAGGGGCTGATCTAGTCGGGCTAGCTGGCGCTGGGGACGATCCAGGCGAGCACCAGGACCGCCCCGCCCAACAAGAACGCGCAGCACACGTCGACGGCCCGTCCCCGGATCGCCAGCAGGCCGATCTTGTCGCGGGGCAGGATCAGCCTGGCCCCCCCGGCGAGCAGGAGCGACAGAGCCACCACGACGCACCCACGACGCCAGTGATCGGTAGCTATCCAGACCAGGCCGCCGGCGAGCACGACCAGCACGAGCACGATCGGCAGTTGCCGGCGCAGTGCTCTCATTGCCTAGCGGCCTAGGCGCCGGTGGTCGTTGCGGCGGTTGTGGCGGACCGCCCGACGCTGGTTGCGGGCATCGAGGTTCCGGCCGCCCTGGTCGAAGACGGTGTGGAGCACGTGCATCAGCACGAACACACCCCAGATGCCGACCACCCAACCCGGCCAGAAGTTCCCGCCACCGCTCAGTGCCCAGATCACTGTCAGGACGAGGGAGACCGACAGCCAGCCGCCGACGGCACCGGCCGCGTCCTGCCATCGGCCGTGTTGAGGTGCCGGCGGCGAAGCAGGCTTGGGTTCGGGTTCGCGCGCTGCGGCCGGAACGACCTGGGTACTGGGCAGGTCGGTGGTCAGCAATGCCAGGTCGGCGTACGTACGTGCCTGGTAGGCGCTGCTGGACCTCTGGTCGAACTCGTCGAGTGTCAGCCGCCCGTCGGTGAAGTGCTGGTTGAGCTCGGCGACGACCCGTTCGCGGTCGGCGTCGGAGCACCGCAGTGCCGGATCGACCGGCTGGTGCGGCTGGGAAGGGTTCTGGGTCATCGTCCCTACGTCTCGTCTGGACCGGCGGGCGGCTGCGTCCTACCGGTGCTCTGTCGATTCTGCCATCACCCCTGTTGGCCAACGGCTAGCATCGGCCGCGGTCGTGACTGGCGCTGAGGTGGGCCACCACCGGGGAGCGGCCGTCCCTGCCGCCGCGCGCCTGGGCAACCGGACAGCCGAGGAGCAGCCGCCGATGACCGATTCCCCGAACCCCACGGACGGCCTGATGTCAGGCACCGCCCTGGCCGCCTCGATCCTGGCGGACGCCGCCGACAGGTCGGCCGAACTCGAACGACGCACCGGCGTCCGGCCGTGCCTGGTGGCGGTACTCGTGGGAGCGGACCCGGCTTCGGTCACGTACGTCCGGATGAAGCGGCGCCGGAGCGCGAAGGCGGGTCTGGAGTCGCGCGTGGTCGAGCTGCCCGACGACACCACCACCGAGCAGCTGGTGGCGGAGCTGGAGTCCATCTCGGCCGACCCCTCCGTGCACGGGATCCTGCTGCAGCACCCGGTCCCCAGCCAGATCGACGAGCGGGCGGCGTTCGAGGCCATCGACCCCGCCAAGGACGTCGACGGCGTGACGATGCGTTCGTTCGGCGCGATGAGTTTCGGCGAGCCCGGGTTCGACTCGTGCACGCCGGGCGGCATTCTTCGCCTGCTCGAGCACTACGACGTGCCGCTCCAGGGTGCGCGCGCCGTTGTCGTCGGCCGCTCCGCGATCCTGGGCAAGCCGGTGGGCATGCTGCTGCTGGAGCGGCATGCCACCGTCACCTATTGCCACTCGCGCACGGTCGACCTCCCGGGCATCGTGGCCCAGGCCGATGTCGTGGTCGCCGCGGTCGGACGCCCGTCGTTCATCCGGGGCGAGTGGATCAAGCCTGGTGCGGTGGTCGTCGATGCCGGCTACAACGAGGGAAACGTGGGAGACGTCGACTTCGAGGGCGCGCGCGAACGGGCGTCGCTGATCACGCCGGTACCGGGCGGCGTTGGGCCGATGACCATTGCCGTTCTGATCGAGCAGACGGTCACGGCGGCCTACCGCCTCACCGGCCAGGAATGAGCGATCTGCCGCTCGATCCCCTGACCCGTGGGCGGATCGGCTGGCTCGGCGAGACCGGTGCCGCCTGGGAGCGGTCCCTGCCAGGGCTACTCGCCGACCTCGTGCGCGAGTGGGACCTCCGGTTGAGCGACATGCCCGCCGGTCGCGGCAGCAACTCCTACGTGCGCGCGGTCGAGCGTGCCGACGGAACACCCGCGGTGCTCAAGCTCGCCGTTGACGACACCGGCCTGGCGCAGCAGGCTGCGGTGCTCCGGGCGGCCGACGGTCGTGGATTCGCCCGGCTGTACGAGTACGACGGGCCGCGCCAAGCCCTGTTGCTGGAGCGTCTCGGGCCCGCACTTCGCACGTCAGGCCGACCCGTGCCCGACCAGCTCGGTGTCCTTGCCGACCTACTTCGTGTGGCCTGGCAGGTTCCCCTCGAGGTTGCGCCAGAGGTCGTGGCCGGTGACGACAAGGCCAGTGGCTTGCACCAGCTGATCGTGGAGTTTGACGACCAGCTCGGCGGCATCTGCCCACCGGCGGCCAAGAAGCAGGCCCTGGCGTACGCCGAAGCACGCGCAGCCGCCTTCGACCCAGCTGCCTGCGTAGTGGTTCACGGTGATCCGCACCCCGACAATGCCCTGGCCTCGTTGGAAGATCCGGGTAGCTACCGGTTCGTCGACCCCGACGGCTTCCGGTGCGATCCCGGCTACGACCTCGGGGTCGTCATGCGCGACTGGTGCGCGGAGTTCAGTGCCCTGGACCGTCAGGGTGCCCGCGCACTGGCGCGGACCTACTGCTCCCAGCTCGCGACCCACGCCGGCGTGGATGAGGACGTGGTGTGGCAGTGGGGCTTCATCGAACGCGTCTCCACCGGGATCTACGCCACCGCTCTCGGATCACCCGACGTGGGAGGTCCGTTCCTGGAAACCGCTGCGCTGCTTGCCGATTGACGGAGCAGGTCCTAGGCCGCTTCGATGCGCCGCGTGCCGGTGTGGTCGACGAGGTAGGTGGCGGTGCCGGTGGGGTCGCGCCAGAGGTAGATGCCGGGGAAGGGTTGCGACGACGTGCCAGCCGCCGTGGGTTTTGAGGCGGTGGTGGAAGACGGTCATGGGTCCGTAGTTGCCGATGCGGGATTGGCCCGGTGGACCGGTGGCTTGGTAGGGGATGGTGTGGTCGATCTGTTTGCCTCTGGTGGTGTTGGTGGCGAACGGGAAGGTGTCGGCCGGCGTCATGAGGTGCACGGCGTGGCGGTGGCGTTGCGGGATTTCCCAGGCGTCGATGGGGATCTGGTTGGCGAGGTCGAGCACCGGGGTGACGGTGATGCGGCAGCCGCCGAGGTGGCTGTTTGATCCACTGGGCGGTGATGGGTGGTTGGCCTTCGACCCTGGCGACACCGGTGGTGCAGTCGTTGTCGACGGTTTCCTGGGTGAGGTGGACGAACAGCCGGACCGTCGGGAGCAGGTCCTCGTCGTCTAGGACCGAGCGTGTCGTCGGACCGGGTTGCAGCACCGTCGACCAGGCTGCAGTGCTGTTCAGCGTCGCGGTGGGTCGGCGACCTGGCTGATTCGCACCGGCGTCGGTGTCAGCCTCCGACGTCTCCGTCTGGCTGGCCCGCCAGGTCGCATAGGCCCGGAGCAGCGTGGACGGCCTGGGTCGGGTTGGCCAGGATCAGGACGGCCTTGACCCGGCGTTCGTCCAGCGTGGTGGTGTCGCCGAAGTCGGCAGGGCTTGGGCGAGGTAGGCCACGGTGGCATCCAGCCGGGCGATCACTGGGAAGGGTGCGTGGACGAAGAACCCGCGCATCCCGTGTTCGTTGGAGCGTGTGGGTGCGGCGTAGCGAACCTGCGTGCGCGGCGTCCTGTTCGCGCTGGGCGGCGGTCGCGGGGTCGGCGGTGATGATCGGCGGCGTCGATCAGGTCGGTGAACCGGCTCCACGGCAGCCGCCCATCGGCTTCCTCGGCGACCTGCTCATCGACGAACGCGGCCTGGGCGGCGGGCAGGTGTCGGGTTCGGCGCGCGACCTCCCGGGCATACGAGGCCTTGACCTCCAAGCCTCTGCACCCGTGCCCACAACCGGGGCAGCCGATAGCGCAGGTCGAGGGCGTCGGCGACCAGGCTGGCACCGGCATACGGCGACAGTCCGAGCCGGGCTCCGAGCAGCACGGGTGCGAACTCGGCCACCATCGGCGTGCCGGCACCACCGAGCTGCTTCAGACCTTCTCGGCCCGGCAGCGGCTTCCCATCCACCAGGTCGGTCAGGAACGCACCGTGCAGCAGCGCGAACTGCACCGCGAACACCAGCACTTCGGCCTCGGAGCGCCGGGCGGTGGCGTGCAACACGTCGACCCGGTCCAGGATCTCGTTCCTGGACAGGTCGATCAAGCTCCACTACTGCCGACATGCGACCAACTCAACCAGCCACCACCGACAATCCGCTGCCGCATCTGACGCCGGAATGCCCTTATCCACAAGGAGATTCGGTAACGATCCGGCAACGGCAATGGCGCTCAGCGATGCCTGCTGAAACCGCCTGTCCACATCCAACGAGCCGCTGATCCTGCCCCTCAACGAGCTATCCGGCCGCCGAAGACCGAGGCCACTGAGCGGCAACTTTTCAGCGGATTGCATCACTCCAGCAACGCCGCCAACCTCAACCCCGCCCACCAGCCCTACTCCCGACCCCGGTACCACCTGAACAGCTCGAGAGTCCCCTCGTCGTCGGGGTCGACGCCGTATCGGCGGCAGACGTACTCGTAGGCGGGCCTGCCGCCGTACTGAGGATTCAGGTCGCCGGCCAGCGTCACCATCGCCGCCGCCAGGTCGATGCGCGGGTCACCGACACCGAGCTCACCGACGTCGAGCACGCCGGTCGGACGAAGGGTCACAGGATCGACGAACACGTTGGGGCAGCAGTAGTCCCCGTGTGTCACCACGAGCCGACCTTGCCCATCGACAGCGGGATAGTCCGTGGGGAAAGGGCAACCGGCCACGTCGAGCGCATGCAGCTGCTGGAGTTGCTCGACCATCGCGTCGAGCACCGCGAACCGGTGGTCGGGCGGCCAGTCCTGGGCGGCGTCCCGCCCCGCCAGTTCAGTGGTGACGAACCAGCCTGGTCCGCGCGCCACGACCTCAGGGCACCCGACCGCCGTAGTCGACAACCACTCCAGCCGGTCAGCTTCGGCATCCTGGGCAGCGGATTCCGCCTCGCGACCTCGCTTCAGCCAGAGCGCACCCTGCCGCTCACCACGTGGCAGCCGGAACGTCTGCGCCGCACTGAGGCCGTGCGTCACCAGCTCAGGCGTCTCCGTGCCCCACCGGCGCTGGACGTCCGCGAGGTCGACGGCCCAGCCCGCCTCCCCCGGCATCTCAGTGGAAGAAGTGCCGGCTGCCGGTCAGGTACAACGTGACGCCCGCCGCCTGAGCCGCCGCCACGACCTCCTCGTCGCGGATGGACCCACCTGGTTGCACCACTGCCCTGACACCCGCATCGATCAGCACCTGCAGGCCGTCGGCGAACGGGAAGAACGCGTCGGAGGCACCAACCGAGCCCGCGGCGCGGTCGCCCGCCCGGGTGACGGCGAGCCGCGCCGAGTCGACCCGGTTGACCTGGCCCATGCCGACACCGACCGACGCCCCGTCGGCTGCCAGCAGGATCGCGTTCGACTTCACCGAGCGCACGGCTCGCCATGCGAACGCGAGATCGGCCAACGTCTGCTCGTCGGCGGGCGCGCCGGTGGCAAGCTTCCAGGCGGCGGGATCGTCACCGGGAGCATCGATCCGGTCAACCGACTGGACCAGCACTCCGCCCGAGATCGCACGGAACTCCACCGGGTCGGGATCGGCGTCGGCAGCGCAGCGCAGGATCCGCAGGTTCTTACGCTTCTTCAACAGGGCAAGAGCTTCCTCGTCATACTCCGGGGCGACGATCACCTCGGTGAAGATGCCGGCCACCTGTTCCGCCAGCTCGCGCGTCACCGGACCGTTGGTTGCGATCACCCCGCCGTAGGCCGACACCGGATCGCAGGCGTGTGCCTTCCGGTGTGCCTCGGCGATGTCGGCACCGATCGCAATCCCACACGGGTTCGAGTGCTTGATCACCGCGACGGCCGGGTCGGCGAAGTCGAACGCAGCCCGCCGCGCGGCATCCGCATCGACGTAGTTGTTGTACGACATCTCCTTGCCTGACAGTTGTTCGGCGGTGGCCAGACCGCCCCGCCAGTGTCGGTAGAGCGCGGCCTGCTGGTGCGGGTTCTCGCCGTAGCGCAGAACAGCAGTTCGGTCCCAGGCGGCACCTGTCCAGGCAGGGAAGCCGGTTCCATCGGAGGTGTCAGCAAGCTGATTGCCCAGCCACGATGCGACGGCCACGTCGTACGAGGCGGTGTGGGCGAACGCCTCGGCCGCGAGTCGCCGCCGCGACGCCAGATCGAAGCCGCCGTGCTCCAGAGCCTCGAACAGGGTCGGGTACTGGTCGGGCGAGGTGATCACGCTCACGCTGTCGTGGTTCTTCGCTGCGGCCCGCACCATGGCGGGACCGCCGATGTCGATCTGCTCGACGCACTCGGCCGGACTTGCACCGGAGGTCACTGCTTCACGAAACGGGTACAGATTGCTCACCAGCAGGTCGAACGGCGCGACTTCCAGATCTGTCAGTGTGCTGACATGCGAGGGATTGTGCTGGTCGGCCAGCAGTCCCGCATGGATGTGCGGGTGCAGTGTCTTCACCCGTCCGTCGAGGCACTCTGGGAAGCCGGTGACGTCTTCGACAGGTGTGACCGTCACCCCCGCGGCGGAGAGTGTCTTCGCCGTGCTCCCGGTCGACACGATCTCGACGCCCGCACGTGCCAGCGCCTGGGCGAGTTCACCGAGGCCGGTCTTGTCGTACACCGACACCAGCGCGCGGCGGATCGTCCTCCTGCCGTCGCCGAGGCTCCCGGTCTCGCTGGACACCATGTCTTCCGCCACCACGTCTCCTGTCACCGCTTCTGATGTCACCGCTTCTGATGTCACTGGCCGATCCTCACTTTCCTGCCGTCCAACGAGAAACCCTCGCGCACCATGCGGCCGACGGCATCCACCACCATGTCCCGCTCCGCGACCTTGATCCGCTCGTGCAGGGACTCCACCGTGTCGCCCTCGACCACGTCGACTGCCCGCTGCGCGACGATCGGCCCGCTGTCGACTCCGTCGTCGACCATGAACAAGGTGGCGCCGGTGACCTTGACCCCGTGCTCCAGCGCGTCGGCCGGTCCGTGCATCCCCGGGAACGAGGGCAGCAGCGCTGGGTGGGTGTTCAGCGTGCGGCCTCCGAACATCTCGAGGAAGCGGGGTCCCAGGAGCTTCATGAACCCCGCAGAGACCACCAGGTCCGGCCGGTACGACGAGACGCACTCCGTCAGCGCCGCGTCCCATGACTCCCGGTCGGAGTGGTCCCGGATCCGCTGGACGAACGTGGGGATGCCCGCCTGCCGGGCGATGTCGAACGCTCCGAGCTGGTGGCGGTCAGCACCGAACGCGACCACTTTGGCGCCGTAGGCCGGATCGGCGGTCGCCGCGACAAGAGCGGCGGCGAGGCTGCCGGTGCCCGACACCAGGCACACCAACCGGGCCGTCACGACGTGGGGTCTCCTTGTTTGGCGTTCGTCTGCCAGAGTGGGACACCACCGTATCGGTCCAGCAGATCGCAGGAGGACGCGTGACCACCCCACTCCGGCCGCCGGCGCCAGACCGACCGTTCGGAACGCCGTCCCCAGGTCCCACGAACCGCGCCACCCGAACCGGGCGCACCGGCCTGGTGCCTGGCGTGATCTCCGTGCTCGTGTACGTGCTGGCGATCATTCCGCTGCTGTCCCTGGTGAGCCTGCCGCTCGGCTACGTGTGCAGCGTCCTCGCGATCGTGCTGGCCATCCGTGCCCTGGGCCGGCCCGGGAGCAAGACGCGGCCGGTCTTCGGGCTGGTGTTCGGCCTGATCGGCCTCGGCTTCTCGCTCGTGGTCACCGGCATCGCCATCTGGATGTGGCCGCAGATCAGCGACTACACGACGTGCGAGAGCCGGGCGAACACCAACTCCGAACATCAGGTCTGTTCCACCCAGTTCACCGACGCCGTGACCGACAAGATCGAGACGACGTTCGGACTGGAGCCCGGAAGCATCCAGGTCGACCCGCAGCGGCCCTGACGCCAGCCCCGGCGACGTCAGAGCTCGACGGACCCGGTCAGGACGGTCCCGTCCTGTATCTCAGCAGGCTGAGAAGCAGTCACCTCGACGTCGCCGTCGACCACCACTGCTCCGCCGAATCGCACGTCCCCGTTGACGACCAGGCGGCTGGCCTTGACCAACGACGGCACACCAGAGGCGAAGCGGGTGTCGAAGTCCCGCATCAGCTTGTAGTGGTCGTCGTCCAGTGCGACGTACGGATCGTCCCTGCCCTCGCGCTCGGGTACGCGCACGACCCGACTGTCGCCGGTGAGCCGGTAGACGTCGGAACGCAGCACCAGCAGGTCGTTGGTGGTCTTGACGGGTACGAAGCGGTCGCGGTCGACGTGTAGGGACGCGGCTCCGGCGAACGCCTGGATGCCGGCGCCCATCGCCGCCTCGATCTGGATCACCCGGGGAGTCGAGCGATCGGACGGGTCGACGGTCTTCTCGTTCCGGATGAGTGGCAGGCCCAGCACTCCGCCGGCCTCGTCCAGGACCTTGGTCAGAGCCCGCAGATCGACCCACAGGTTGTTGCTGTTGCAGTAGCGGTGCGTGCTGAGGTCGGCCATCGACTCGAGGTCCTCCGGCGCGGTCTGTGCGGTCTCGCGCAGAACCATTCGGCCGTCGCTTCGGCGCACGGCCAGGTGGCCGCCCTTGCGGTCGGCCGGGGTGCGCACACAGGACTCGAGCACGAACGGGTGGTTGTGCTGAGCCACCCATCCCGCGATGCGCGGGTCGGCGATCGCCCCGAGATTGTCGGCATTGGACACGAACGCGTAGTGGTAGCCCGCGTCGAGCAGCTGGTGGAGCATCCCGGACGACCGCAGCGCCGGATAGAGATCGGCATGCCCAGGCGGGCACCACTCCAGCCGCTCGTCCGCCGGCCAGCTCACCGGTTCCAGCGAGTCGCTCAGGAGCTTGGGCTCCCGGTTCTGCAGGAAGTCCAGCGGCAGGTCCCCCACGTCCAGCTCCGGGTAGCGGCCGAGCGCACGAAGGCTGTCGGCACGGGTACGGAAGCTGTTCATGAGCACCAGCGGCAACCGGACGGCGTACTGCTCACGGAGGGCCAGCACCTGACCCACGATCAGGTCGAGGAAGCTCCGGCCGTCCTTGACCTCCAGGAGCGACTTCGCCCGGTCGAGGCCCATCGAGGTCGCGAGCCCGCCGTTCAGCTTGAGCACCACCGTCCGGTCGAGTGCATCGCGGGCGGTCACCTCGTCCACCTCGACATCGCCGAGGTACGGCAAGGTGGGCAGCGGGGAGATGTCCGCCTCGGGGATCAGCCCGGTGGCACCCGACTCGAGTTCGCGGTAGTAGTGCGCGAACACCGCCTGGGCATCCTCGCCGGCACCGTCCGCGGCCATTTTCGCCAGTGCCTGTGCCAGTCCTCGCTCGGTCATGGGCGTCAGCCTAGGTGCGGCCACTCTCGTTGAATCGCGTGTGTACGTTGAGTGATCAATCGACTACAAACTGGCATATCGGACTCCCAGTCGTACACTTTGGCGGGATCCGTCCCGATCTGCCGGATCAACCACTCCCGAGACCCCGGAGGCGACAGGTGAGAGACGTCATCCGGCGCCCTCCGAGTGGCCTCAGCACCGCGCTCGTGCGCGACCTCGCCATCGGGCTGGTGGCGATCAACTGGGACGGCTCCATCCGCTGGGGCAATCCGGCTGCGGAGAAGCTGGTCGGTGTCGCGCTCGACCCCTCGGTGACGGCAAACATCCTCGACTTCCTCGCCGATCCGGCCAGCGTCGACCGCGCTCGGGCGGTGATCGACGAGATCCGGACCCGCGGCGAGAACGACGGGCCCGGCATGGCCTGGGCACTGCGGCACGCCGACGGCCGCATCGTCCACGTCGAGGCGGCCACGTACTTCTACCGCGGACTGCCCTTCGACGGCATCGTGCTGCAGCTGCGGCCGTGCGACCCCGAACGGTCCTTCGACGAGTTCGTCTCCCGGCTGGCCAGCCCCGACAGTCTCGGAGCGACGCTCGAGAGCCTCGCCACCTGGCTCGGCCAGGTCACCGACGCCGGCGTCGCGATCGCGTACGGCCGAGTCGGCATGCACTTTCGCTCGAGCGCGTCCTTCGACGTGCCGTCGCAGCTCACCGGCACCACCCCACTGCCGATCGACGTCGCCGGTCTGTCCGACGGGCAGGTCGAGGTGTGCTCCGACCTCGACGGGCTCTCGCCGCTGCAGAGCGAGGCCTGCGCCGATGCGGGCTTCGTCACCTACTGGGCGCTCCCGGTGGCGGCGCGCGAGGGCGGGGTTGCCGAGGCGGTCATCCTGATCTGGCGTGCCACTTCTGGTGCGCCGTACCTCAACCACGAGGGCGTCCTCGGCCGCGCCGTGCAGGCCTGCCGGCTGGCACTCGCCCGGCACGAACACGAGGCGACGATGCTGCGCGAGGCAAGTACCGACGCGCTCACGGGAGCCGCCAACCGGCGCACGCTGTTCGACTGGATCGCCCGGGCGGACACCGACTTCGCTGTCTGCTATCTCGACCTCGACCGGTTCAAGTCCATCAACGACACGCACGGCCACCAACACGGCGACCGCGCGCTCGCCGCGGTCGTGGCCCACCTCAGCACCGCGCTGCGGTCCGGAGACCTGCTTGCCCGCATCGGCGGCGACGAGTTCGTCGTGCTGGCAGCAGACGTCGATCGACCTGCCGCGAGGCGGCTGGGCCGACGTCTGATCGCCGAAGTGCGCGGGATCAGGACAGGTCGACGGCGTCAGGTGCGACCTGGGCGTGTCGATCGGCATCGCGTTCAGTCACGAGGCGGATACCGCGCAAGGAGTGCTCGACCTCGCCGACCGCGCGATGTACCAGGCCAAGCAGCACAGCAGCCGGCTGGCCTTCTCGAGTCACCGCACGGTTGTCGGGCGCGGTCTCGCGGCGGTGTCACCACGCGGTGGCCTCCCGGACCACGACGTTCTCGACCGCGTCGACACGGAGATCGCCGCCGACTCCTAGGCCTGCGGCCCGCAGCTAGGTCACATCGTCGAGGGCTACCAGGTCCTCCGCGGTGGGCTCCCAGGTTCCGGCGGCCACGTTCGCCACGACCTGCTCGGGCCTGGTCGCGCCCGCGATCACCGAAGCCACCGCAGGCTGTGCGGCCAGGCCGGCGATCGCGACGGCCAGCAGGCTCACACCCCGCTCGTCGGCATAGCGCTGCAGCGCCTCCACCCGGTCGAAGTCGGCGTTCTCCAGGGTGTCCTTGCGCACTGCGAGCCGGGTGCCCTCGGGCGCCGGCTCACCGCGGCGGTACTTGCCGGTGAGCAGCCCCGAGGCGAGCGGGAAGTACGGGAGGATCCCGACGCCGGCGTGCTCGCAGGCCGGCGCCAGCTCCTTCTCGGCGCCGCGGTCGAGCAGCGAGTACCGGTTCTGCGCGGAGACGAACCGCTCGAGACCAGCGGTCCGCGAGATCCAGTCGGCGTCAAGCACCTGCCAGCCGGCGTAGTTGCTGCTGCCGAGGTAGCGCACCTTGCCCTCGCGCACGAGCTCGGTGAGCGCGGAGAGCGTCTCCTCCCGCGGCGTCTTCGGGTCGGGGCTGTGGATCTGGTACAGGTCGATGTAGTCGGTGCCGAGGCGGCGCAGGCTCGACTCGACGGCCTTGCGGATGTAGCGCCGCGAACCGCGGGCACCCCAGTCCGGGCCGTTCACGCCCTGCATGTCGCCACCGAACTTGGTCGCGATCACCGCGTCGTCGCGCCGGCTCCCGAGTGCCTTCCCGAGCATCTCCTCGCTCTTGCCGCTGCCGCCGTACACGTCGGCGGTGTCGAAGAGGGTGACGCCGGAGTCGAGGGCCTGTGCCACCACGGCGTCGGTCGCCGCCTGGTCCATCCGGCCGCCGAAGTTGTTGCAGCCGATGCCGACGACCGAGACCACGAGCCCGCTGTCGCCGAGGTGCCGATAGGTCATGTCAGGGGTTTCGCTCACGCGCCGAGCCTAGGCACCCGTCCAGACAGGCTCAGACGTCGGCCCCGCGACCGATCCACGCGACCAGCCAGCGGAGGGCACCACCTGCCGCACCGACGAGGCCGAACAGCGACACCGACAGGGCCGCGGCGGGCAGCAGGGCCGGCCCGACCCAGGACAGTCGACCGGACCCCAGTCCCCCGCCCGAGAGCGACATCACCGTGATCAGCACGAGAGCGCTCAACACGCCGGCAGCGGCCGGGCGCAGCACCGCAGCGTCGAAACTCAGCCGGCGCCAGTCGACGCCGTCAGCGAGGTCGCGGCGCCCGGTCACCGCCAGCGACACCACCGCGGACACCAGGGCGGCGGCGAACACCACCGCCAGGTTCAGCGGCGGCACCCCCTCACGCGGAAGGGCGCCGAGGATCGGCAGCGCCGGCATCTGGCCCAGGTCCACCATCTGCGGCGAGATCACTGTGTCCGAGCCGAGCCGGAAGCCTGCGCCCAGCAGGTAGGCCACCACGAACGCCACGGCATTGGGCACAAGCGCAAGGCTCAGCAGTCCGAGGCTGGTCAGCTCGACGGCGCTGCCGTGGTAGGCGTTCACGAGTGCCTCGACGCGAGCGCGACCGGCGAACAACGAGCCGGCCAGCACCAGGGCGGCCAGGGCGACCAGGACGGCCGAGCCGGCCAGCCCACCGGTGACCACTGGTCGCACCCACTGCGGCAGCCGGTGCAGCATCTCGCGCACACCGGTCGACCCGGAGGCCACGCCCGCGCCCCCGGCGAGCAGTGCCACGACGGCCCCGATCACGAACGCCAGCAGGGGATTGGCCCCCCATCGTCCGGTACCACCGGCACCGATTGCAGCGGCGGTGAGGAGAACGGCGTAGCTCCCTGCGAGATACAGACCGCCAAGCGCTGCGGTCCTGGCGTCAGGGAGCTCGCGACCGAGCCGTCGGCCGGCAAGAAAGAGGCAGAGCACGATGACGGCCAGAAGTCCCAACGGGGACAGCGAAATCGCCAGACCGTCCAACCGCACCGGAACGTGGTTGCCCGCAAGCCAGACGAGGATCCCTGAGCGGAGCGCGCCGCTGAACGGTCCGCCGGCGTCGTGCACGGCAGCCGCAATCCACGTCACCACGCTGAGAAGGAGCAGCGGAATGAGCACAACCGCTGCGGACGCGGCACCAGCCAGCGCAGCGAGCACCGGAACCGGCCGGTCGGCCAGGCGGTGCCCCTGGGCCTCAGCCGAGGAGGTCACGCATCAAGGTCGCGGTTGCGGAAGGGGTCCTGCCCACGCGGACTCCGGCGGCCTCGAGTGCCTCGGCCTTGGCCGCCGCGGTACCGGCACCACCGGAGACGATCGCCCCGGCGTGACCCATCGTCTTGCCTTCGGGAGCGGTGAATCCGGCGACATAGCCGACGACCGGCTTGGTGACGTTGTCCTTGATGAAGGCGGCTGCCCGCTCCTCGGCGTCACCGCCGATCTCGCCGATCATCACGATCGCCTCGGTCTCCGGGTCGTCCTGGAAGGCAGCGAGGCAGTCGATGTGGGTGGTCCCGATGATCGGGTCGCCGCCGATCCCGACGGCGGTGGAGAAGCCGATGTCCCTGAGCTCGAACATCATCTGGTAGGTGAGCGTGCCCGACTTGGACACCAGACCGATGCGCCCGGGGCCGGTGATGTCGGCCGGGATGATGCCGGCGTAGGACTTGCCGGGACTCGCGACGCCGGGACAGTTCGGCCCGATGATCCGGGTCCGGCCGCCGGCCGCAACCGCGTGCGCCCACGCCTCCGCGGAGTCGTGCACGGCGATGCCTTCGGTGATCACCACCACGAGCCCGATCTTCGCGTCGACCGCCTCGGCGATGGCGTCCTTGGAGAAGGCCGGCGGCACGAACTGGACGGTGACGTCGGCTCCGGTCTCGGCCATCGCCTCGGCGACCGTGCCGAATACCGGCACTGCGGTGTCGGCGAGTTCGACGGACTGCCCGGCCTTGCGCGGGTTCACGCCCCCGACCAGGTTGGTGCCCGCCCTCAGCATCTTGGCGCCGTGCTTCATGCCTTCGGAGCCCGTGAGCCCCTGCACGATCACCCGGCTGTGCTCGGTCAAGAAGATCGCCATCTGCGTCAGGCTCCCTGGGCTGCGATCTCGGCGGCCTTGTCGGCCGCGTCGTCCATCGTGTCGACGAGCGTCACCAGTGGATGTCCCGCCTCGGCCAGGATGCGGCGGCCTTCGTCGACCGCATTCCCGTCCAGCCGGACGACCAGTGGCTTGGTCTCGGCATCGCCGAGAATCTTCAACGCCTGCACGATTCCGTTGGCCACCTCGTCGCAGGCGGTGATACCGCCGAAGACGTTGACGAACACACTCTTCACCTGGTCGTCGCCGAGGATCACGTCGAGCCCGGCGGCCATCACCTCGGCCGAGGCCCCGCCGCCGATGTCGAGGAAGTTCGCCGGCTTCACGCCGCCATGGCGCTCACCGGCGTAGGCGACCACGTCGAGCGTGGACATCACCAGCCCGGCGCCGTTGCCGATGATGCCGACCGAGCCGTCGAGCTTCACGTAGTTGAGCCCCTTGGCCTTGGCCTTGGTCTCGAGCGGGTCGGCGGACTCGACGTCGGCGAAGCGCGCGTGGTCGGGGTGGCGGAAGTCGGCGTTCTCGTCGAGCGTGACCTTGCCGTCGAGGGCTTCGATGCTGCCGTCACCGAGTCGGGCGAGCGGGTTCACCTCGACCAGCGTCGCGTCCTCTTCGATGAACACCTTGTACAGGGAGACGATGCAGTCGGCCGAGGCGTCGAGGATCTCGTCGGGAAAGCCGGCGGAAGCGGCGATCTCCCGCGCGAGGTCCCGGTCGACGCCGACGGCCGGGTCGATGGCAACCCGGGCGATCGCGTCGGGGTTGGTGTGCGCGACCTCTTCGATCTCCACGCCGCCCGCGGAGCTGGCGATGCAGAGGTAGTTGCGGTTGCCACGGTCGACCAGGAACGAGAAGTAGTACTCCTCGGCGATGTCGGATGCGGGCACCACCAGGACCTGGTGGACGACGTGGCCGGAGATGTCGAGCCCCAGGATCTGCTCGGCGGCGGCCCTGGCCTCGGCGGGTGTCTTCGCCACCTTGACGCCGCCGGCCTTGCCGCGACCACCGGTCTTGACCTGGGCTTTGACGACGACGACGGCGCCGATGTCGGCCGCGGCCCGCTCGGCTTCGTCGGGGGTCCGCACGACGGCACCCGGCGTGACCGGAACCTGGTGTGCGGCGAAGAGCTCCTTCGCCTGGTACTCCATCAGATCCATGTGCCGACCCTAGTCAGTCAGGAGAGCTTCTCGAGCGGGGCGTACCGCAGCAGCAGCTTGCGCACCCCCTCGGAGCCGAAGTCCACACTGGCTTGCGACTTCTCCCCGGCGCCGGCCGTGGCGACCACGGTGCCGAGTCCGTAGGTGTCGTGCAGGACCCGGTCGCCGGGCTTGAGGTTGGGCAGCGGCCCGTCGCGACGCGCGGAGCCGAACGTGCCCAGGCCACCGGCGGCGGCCACCGGCCTGCCGGTACGCCGACCGCGCTCGCTCGCCTTGGCCGACGCCGACCGGGAGCCCCAGCTGCTGGCGGCCTCCTCGGTGCGCTCCCAGGCGACGAGCTCGTCGGGCACCTCGGTGATGAACCGCGACTCCGGGTAGTGCTGCGGTGCGCCCCACGAGCTGCGCACAGTCGCCCGCGAGATGTGCAGCTTCTTGCGGGCGCGGGTGATCCCGACGTAGGCGATCCGGCGCTCCTCCTCGAGCTCCCTCGGGTCCGACAGCGAACGCTGGTGCGGGAACACGCCGTCCTCGAGGCCGGTGAGGAAGACCACCTCGAACTCCAGCCCCTTCGCCGTGTGCAGCGTCATCAAGGTGACCAGCCCGTCGCCCTCGTCGGGGATGGCGTCGGCATCGGCGACAAGGGACACCCGCTCGAGGAACGCCTGCAGCGATCCCGGCGTGGGATCCGCGGGATCGACCGTGACGGCGGCTGGCTCGTCGGCACTAGTACTCGGCCCGGAAACAGCCACATCTGTAACCGTGGCCGCCAGTTCCTGCTCGACCTGCACGGCCTGCTCGGTGAACTCGCGCGCGACCGCCAGCAGCTCGTCGAGGTTCTCCAGCCGGGTGGCGTCCTGCGGGTCCTCGGAGTTCTCCAGCGCCTCGCGGTACCCGGACTCGCTGAGGGCGGCCTGCAGGATCTCCGCCGGCGGCTGGCCCGCGGCGACCCGGGCAGCCAGCCCGTCCAGGATCTCGGCGAAGGCGGTCACGTTCTTCGCCGACCTCGTGGCGATTCCCGGGATGTCGGCCGCCTTGCGCATCGCCTCCCGGAAGGTGGTCCCGGTCTGCCCCGCATAGCCCGCGACCATCTCCTCGGCCCGGTCACCGATGCCGCGCTTGGGCACGTTGAGGATCCGCCGCAGCGAGACGTCGTCTGCCGGGTTCATCAGCGCCCGGAGATAGGCGATGGCGTCCTTGACCTCGCGCCGCTCGTAGAACCGCACGCCGCCGACGACGCGGTACGGCAGGCCGAGGCGGATGAAGACCTCCTCGAACACCCGGCTCTGCGCGTTGGTGCGGTAGAAGACGGCCACGTCGGACCGCTTGACCGCCTTGGCGTCGACCATGGCGTCGACGGTGTCCGCGACCCACTGCGCCTCGTCGTGCTCGTCCTCGGCCACGTAGCCGACGATCGCGTCGCCCTGACCCTCGTCGGTCCAGAGGTTCTTCGGCTTGCGGTCGGGGTTCCTGCTGATGACCGCGTTTGCCGCACTGAGAATCGTCTGGGTGGAGCGGTAGTTCTGCTCCAGCATGATCGTCTGTGCCTTGGGAAAGTCCTGCTCGAACTGGAGGATGTTGCGGATCGTGGCGCCGCGGAAGGCATAGATCGACTGGTCGGCGTCGCCCACCACCATCAGCTCGGCCGGTTCGCCCGGCCCGTCGGGGTCGGCCAGCATCCGCACCAGCTCGTACTGCGCGTGGTTGGTGTCCTGGTACTCGTCGACGAGGACGTGCCGGAACCGCGCCCGGTAGTGCTCCAGGACCGCGGGGAAGGCCTGGAACAGGTTCACGGTGGTCATGATCAGGTCGTCGAAGTCCAGCGCGCCGGCCGCCTGAAGCCGCTGCTGGTACTGCCCGTACACCTCCGCGAGCTGCAGCTTCACCGGGTTGTCGGCACGGCTGCGCGCGGTGTCGTGATCGACCAGTTCGTTCTTGAAGTCGCTGATCGCGTTGAGGATCGCCCGCGGCGTGTACTTCTTGGTGTCGATCTCGGCGTCGCGGGAGACGAGGGTGATGAGCCGCCGTGCGTCGGCGTCGTCGTAGATCGAGAACGAGCTCGGAAAGCCGAAGGCCCCGATCTCGCGCCGCAGCAGCCGCACGCAGGCCGAGTGGAACGTGGAGACCCACATCGGGTTCACCCGCCGGCCGACCATGTGCGCCACCCGCTCACGCATCTCCGCGGCGGCCTTGTTGGTGAACGTGATCGCCAGCACCTCGCCCGGGTGGGCGCGTCGCGGTCCGACGATCCAGGCGATCCGCTTCGTGAGCACGCGGGTCTTGCCCGAACCAGCACCGGCGACGACAAGCAGCGGAGAGCCCTCGTGCACGACCGCTCGGCGTTGCGGCTCGTTCAGGCCGTCGAGGATCTCGCGCGAACGTTCGTCGTCGACGTCGATGGGCGCGGGCGGGCTGCTCGAAGCCGGTGGCCGGCCGGCGAGCACCGCTGGGCCGGTGTCGTCTCGCCCGGGCAACGACCGGGGGCGGCGGTTGGCCTTCGCGAGTCCGGCCGCGGTGCCGGTGAACCCGCCGTTGGCGGTCTCGCCGGTGTACTTGGCCAGCCGCTCGGCGAGTCGCGCCACCACGGGCGAAACCGGCCGATCGGGCCCCTCCGGAGGTGGGGTGTCGTCGCTCGGCATGGTGCCAGGAGCCTATCGGTCACGGCGGACAGCTCCGGCGGTCGCGCGGGCGGTTCGGCGGTTACGGTTCGGTCGTGACGACCTTCCTCGATTCGCCATCGGTCATTCCCGATTCCGAGATCGAGCGGGTGCTCGTCGTCTCCGCCCACCCCGACGACCACGACTTCGGTGCGGCTGGCTCGATCCTCAGCTGGGTGGCCAGCGGCATCACGGTGACGATCCTCGTCCTCACCGACGGTCAGGCCGGCGGGTTCGACGAGGGGATCGACCGCGCCGAAGTCCCGGCGATCCGCCGGCGGGAGCAGCGCGCGGCCGCCTCGGTCCTTGGCGTCAGCGACGTGCGGTTCGGCGGCTACGTCGACGGCGAACTCGAGCCGACGCACGACGTCGTCCGCGACATCGTCCGGGTGATCCGGCAGGTGCGACCGGACCGGATGGTGATCCAGTCGAGCGAGCGCCTCTTCCACCTGCTCCCCGCGAGCCACCCCGACCACCTGGCCGCCGGTGAGGCGTGCCTGCGCGCGCTCTACCCCCACAGCGGTAATCCGTTCTCCTATCCCGAACTGCTCGAACGGGAGCAGCTGGCCGCCTGGACGGTGAAGGAGGTCTGGATCTCGGCGCACCCGGAGACCAACCACGTCGTCGATGTGACCGACCACGTGGAGACCAAGCTGGAGGCGTTGCGACAGCACGTCTCGCAGCACGTGGACTCCGAGCAGACGATGGACATGGTGCGCGGATGGATGACCTCCACCGCCTCGGCAGGCGGCCTGCCCGAAGGCAGGCATGCCGAAGCCTTCGCGGTCTTTCCCTGCTTCTGAGCTAGGTTGACCGCTTATGTGGGCATTGCTCGCAGGTCCGTTTCTCGCTGCCGGTGTGCTGCTGGTCGCGGCCGGCGTGCCCAAGATCGTCGACCCGATGCCGCTGGTCCGAGCGGTCCGGCTGTCGGGGCTTCCGGCAGGTAGAACATCGATTCGCCTGGTGGCGTTGGCCGAGATCGTCGTCGGCCTCTACGCCCTGGCGGCACCCGGTCGCATGAGCGGGATGCTCACCGCGCTGGCCTATCTGGTGTTCACGGCGTTCGTGGCACGCGCATTGGCCCGCGGCGGCGTCCTCGGGTCGTGCGGCTGCTTCGGAAAACCCGACACGCCGCCGACGCGCACCCACCTGGTCCTCACCGGTGCGATCGTGGTCGTGGCCACTGCAGTCGCCCTGGATCCCCCGGTCAGTCCATGGGCAGGGGCCGGCGCAACGACCCTCACCACTGTGGCCTTCGCCGGCGTCATCGCGTTCCTGGCTTGGATGATCATGGCCGTTCTTCCGGGGTTGTCTCCCGCAGTGATCCGCGCCGCCGGCACCACCGGCCGCACCAGAGGGGAGTGACCATGCTCGCTGTCGTGATCGCCGAGGGCGTCGCCATCGTGCTGCTCGGCGTGCTCGTGCTCGGCCTGCTGCGGAGCCACGCTCTCATTCTCAAGGCGCTGCACGAACTGGGTGCCGGCCTGGAGCTGGACAAGCAGGCAGCCGGTGCCAGCAGTTCCATCCGCTCCGATCTGCAGCTGCAGGAGGGACCTTCGAACTTCCAGGACGGCGTGGTCGCGAACGCCCGGCCGGCCACCACCCGCGCCGCCGACATCCTCGGAGCCACCCTCACCGGTGCGACGGGGTCGGTGGCGGTCGGTCGAGGCCGGACCCTGTTGGCCTTCCTCACCAGCGGATGCAGCGTGTGCGAGACGTTCTGGGATCACTTCAGCGCCGGTTCGGTCGACGTTCCCGGCAACGGGAGTCTGGCGGTCGTCGCCAAGGGCACGGAAGAGGAGTCTCCCTCGGCGTTGCGCGCGCTGGCAGGCGACGACCTCGTGGTCGTCCAGTCGTCCGCTGCCTGGACCGACTACGGCATCCCGGGTTCGCCCTACTTCGTCTACGTCGAGGACGGGGTCATCACCGGCGAGGGCTCGGCCACCACCTGGCCGCAGGTACGCGACCTGATGGCGCAGGCGGTGAACGACAGCAACGAAGCGCGCCGGTCGGCCGGGCGGACCGGTCCAGGTGCGTTGATCGGCGACGGCTCGGAATCGCGGGAGCGCGACAGTGCCGTTGACAAGGACAGTGTCCCCCGCATCGACGCCGAGCTCATCGCAGCGGGCATCCGCCCCGGCGACCCCAGCCTCTACGAGCCGCCGCCTGCAGCAGAGGCCGACCGCAACGGGAACGACAGCGCATGAGTCCACTCAACCTGTCGCTGGCGATCGGGTTGCCCATGGCCGTGATCGCCGCGGCCCGGGCGACCTGGTCTCCTTGAGGTGAGTCGATGCTCTCCAGCATCAGCCCGCTCGGTGAGCGGGCCCGCGCATCCCGGTGGTGGCTCACCACCACGGCCTACGTCTTCGGCTCCCTTCTCGGTGGAGCGGCAGTCGGCGCTCTTTCCGGTCTGCTCGGGTCTCTCGTTCCCGCTGGCGCGCGGTCATCGCCCTGGCTGCTGCTGCCGCTCGCGGCCGTCCTCGTGGTCACACTGGCGCTCGACCTCGGCGTCGGCGGGAAGTCCCTTCCGGTCTGGAAGCGCCAGGTCGACGTCGCCTGGCTGGCGCGCTATCGCGGCTGGGTCTACGGCCTCGGGTTCGGTGCCCAGCTGGGATTCGGGCTGGTCACGATCGTGACCAGCGCGACCACCTACGCGATGGTGCTGTTCGCCGCCCTCTCCGGTCACGTGGTCGCCGGCCTGGTGATCGGGGTCGCGTTCGGCCTGGTGCGATCGGCGCCGTCGCTGCTCATGGCACGGGTCCAGACTCCGGCCGACCTGCACCGGGTGTTCGGCCTGCTCGAACGGCTGGCCACGCCGGCCGACTGGCTTGCCCGGGCTGCACTCGCCGGTGCCGCCGCCTCTCTCGTCGTCTTCGCGGCAGTTGGGAGCTGACCGATGGGCAATACCGATCAACCCAACAGGGCCGATCGCACGGTTCGGGCTGCGGGTCGATCCGCCGCAGGGCTGGCAGGTTGCCGTCTTCCGCCGCGCCCCAGAGCCCGGCGACGCGACTCACCCGGTCCTGCACGCCTGCACGCGACCGATGCCCGCAGACCGCGGTGACTTCGGCACGGGTGTCGTCGATCTCCTGGGCCCCGATGACGTGTTCGTGGCGCTGCTCGAGTACGGAACCGATGTCGCGAACCGTGGTCTGTTCGAGAAGCAGGGCATGCCCGCCCTGGCACCGTCGCAGTTCGGGCCCGACCGGTTGCAGCGGTACATCCCCGGGCTCAGCGCGTCGCAGCACTTCTTCTCCACCGGCGGGCGGGCGTTCTGCCTGTTCACCGTGCTGGGCAGCCATGCCCGGCGGATGGCCACCGTGCCCAAGGCGGTCGAGCTGGTGCGAAACCTGCGCGTTCTCGACGTGGCCACCGTCCGGCGCCAGTCACTCCAGCAACAGGGAGGAACGCCGTGACCGCGCTCGACGAGATCACGAAGGCCGATACGGGAGTCGTCGGGCTGGTCCACCGCCTCGCCAGTCGGTTCCGGCCGCTCTCGCGGCGCAGCCTGCTCGTCGGCACGGCGGTGGCCGCATCGGCCCTCGCCACCAACCCGCGCTACGCCCTCACGCCGGGTACCGCCTACGGCGCGGTCTGCGGTCCGGGGAACACTCCCGGCAGCGGCTGGTCGGTGTTCTGCTGCACGATCAATCAGGGCGTCAATGCCTGCCCGCCGGGGAGCTTCACCGCAGGCTGGTGGAAAGCGGCCGACTCGTCGTGGTGTGGCTCCGGTTATCGCTACCTCATCGACTGCAACGCCCGATGCACCAAGTGCACGACCGGCTGCTCCGACAACATCTGCGACCGCGGCTGCTGGAACTGCAGCTGCGGGCACGGGTCGTCGTCGACGTGCGACCAGCGCCTGGTCTGCTGCAACGCCTTCCGGTACGGGCAGTGCAACACCCACATCAGGTGCAGCGGCGGGGTGCACTGCCGGATGGTGAGCTGCGTGCCGCCCTACCGGTGGACCAACTGCAGCACCACGACGTTCACCGACAACCGGACCGGCGAGCACAGCGCACCCTGCATCCCCGAGTGGAGCGGAATCGAACGGAAGTACCTCGCCCTGGGCGGGCCGGCTTCGTTCCTGCGGATGTCGAAGGGCCCGTTGCGGGTGACCGGCGACGGCAGGGGCAAGTACGTGTCGTACCAGGGCGGCGCCATCTACTGGTCGTCGAGCACGGGTGCGCATGCCCTGACCACTTACGTGCGCGACACGTTCGCCCGAGTCGGCGGGGTCGCCGGTCTTCTCGGGTACCCGACCTCCGACCGGGTCTCCGGTCTGCGCAACGGCGGGTGGATCCAGCTGTTCCAGCATGGCGCCATCACCGACAGCCCGCAGACGACCACTCAGGTCGTCCAGGGCATCCGATACGACGTCTGGCGGGCCAACGGCCGTGAACGCGGGGTCTTGGGGTATCCCACCGGCGGACGGGTCGCCCTCGCCAACGGAGCGTGGATCCAGCTGTTCCAGAACGGCGCCATCGTCGACAGCGCGCGCACCAGCACACACACGGTCTGGGGCATCCGATACGACGTCTGGAAGGCCAACGGCCGCGAGAAGGGTGTGCTCGGGTTCCCGACCGGCGGCCGCGTCTCCCTGGCCGACGGAGCCTGGATCCAGCTGTTCCAGAACGGCGCCATCGTCGACAGCACCGACACCAGCACACAGACGGTCTGGGGCATCCGATACGACGTCTGGAAGGCCAACGCGCGGGAAAAGGGTGTCCTCGGGTTCCCGACCGGCGGCCGCGTCTCCCTCGCCGACGGAGCCTGGATCCAGCTCTTCCAGAACGGCGCCATCGTCGACAGCGCGAAAACATCCACGCGGGTCGTGTCCGGAGTCTTCTGGACGGCGTGGACGGCGGCGGGCCGGGAGAAGGGCGTGCTCGGCTACCCCACGACTGCGCGCACACCCGTCAGCCGAGGCAGCTCGCAGAAGTTCGTCAAGGGCGAGCTCTGGGCGCTCGGGTCCGGGGCCGCCCGCCGGGTCTACGGCGGCGTCCTCACCAAATGGAAGGCGGCAGGTGGTGCCGGTGGAAGCTACGGATTCCCGCTCACCGACACCAAGTCCGAGAGCGGCAAGCTGACCTGCACGTTCGAGCACGGCACGATCACCGCCTGAGCGGCTGGTCGGTCCGCAGCTCCCGCCTACCGGATGGGTCGCGCCGGGTGAGCAGCTCCGCGTCGAGGCGCTCCAGCAGCGGGATCGCGACCCGACGACTCGTGCCGAGTGCCCGCGCCGCCGCACCGACGGTGAACGGTGCCGGCAGCGAGGCCAGCACCGCTGCGGCCCTGGCCGGCGCGTCACCGGCGAGGATCAGCCCGGACAGCCGGACGATCCGACCGTCGCGCTGAGCCTGCGCCAGGTCGGTGGCCGTGAGGCCCCAACCGGCGAGCTGCGAGCCCTGCGGCGACTGGAACGGGAACCGGTCGATCCACTCGACGAGCGATTCGAGGCCGGGTGACGATCCGGTGCCAACCAGTGCGTCTTCCGGTTCGGACGGCTGATGGTCGGGAGGAGCCGGTCCCGCCATCCCGGCGGCCAGGGCGTCGGCGCGCCGGGATGCAGCACCCCGTCGCCGGAACGGCTCCGGATCGAGCGCGAGGATCCGGACGCCGGCCAGCACCGCCCGTCGGCCCGGATCGCGCAGGACCGCCCGGTCGCCCAGCCGCAGCGGCAGCGGAGCCGTCAGCGTCATCCGGGCGAAAGTGGCGCCCAGCCGCCGGATTCGCACCGTGCAGGCCGCGGTCCCGACGTGCAGCACCGCCTCGGCCGGGAGCGTCGCCCCAGCCACGGCACCCGACAATGGCGCGAGGCCGACGTCGACCACCGAACACGTGCCGGCGTCGGCCGGAGCCAGCAGCGCGTCTCCCCGTGACACCTCGGCCACGTCGACGCCACGCAGGTTCACGGCCACCCTTGACGGTGCCGTGACCACGCCCGTGCTCTCACCGCAGGTCTGCAGCCCGCGGACCCGGACGGGACGTCCGTGCAGGCGGAGGGTGTCACCCACGGAGATCCGTCCGGCGGGCAGCGTGCCGGTCACCACCGTCCCGGCGCCGCGGATCGTGAACGACCGGTCCACCCACAGTCGCACCGGTGCCGCGTCGTCGGCCCGGGCCACCGCCGCCGCGAGTTCACCGACGGCGCTCCGCAACTGCGGCAGACCGGCCCCGGTCCGGCCCGACACCAGGACGGCCGTACGTGCACGGATGCCCAAGCCCACAAGGCGATCGGTGCAATCAGCAGCGACCTGCTCGCCATCGGCGAGATCGCAGCGCGTCACTACCGGGAGGACGTCAGCCAGCCCCAGCGCTGCGATTGCCTCGGCATGCTGCTGGGTCTGTGCGGCCCAGCCGTCGTCGGCCGCGACCACCAACATCACTCCGGCCACCGGCCCGAGCCCAGCCAGCATCGAGCCGGCGTAGCGCTCATGACCCGGGACATCCACGATCGCGACCCGGCGGCCGTCGATGTCGGTCCAGGCATAGCCGAGGTCGAGTGTGAGGCCGCGCCGGTGCTCTTCCGCCCAGCGGTCGGGCTCCATGCCGGTGAGCAGCCGGACCAGCGTGGACTTCCCGTGGTCGACGTGCCCCGCGGTCGCGATCACCGACATCGGCAGCCCTATCGCTGGCTCTGCCACGCCTGCACGACCGACCTGGTCACCACCGCATCCAGCTCCGGCGGCACGCACCGGAGATCGAGCAGGCAGCGACCCTTCTCCACCCGCGTGAGCACCGGCTGGGCAGCCTGGCGCAGCTGTTCGGCGAACTCCGCCGGCAGCGACACGGCCCAGCCCGTGAGCGTCAGGCCCGGTGCGCCGCCGCCGCCGATGACCCCGTCGGAGGGCACGGTCCGGGCGCGCAGCTTCTCGGGCAGGTCCGTCACGATGGCTTCGCATCGCCGCCGCAGCTGCTCCGGGTCGGCCTCGATCGCCTCCCACACCGGAGCGTGCGGGCCGCGAAGCGTCGCCTCGAGCGCAGCGTGTGCCAGCTTGTCCAGACGGACGGCGCGGGCCAGCGGATGCCGCTCGAGGACCTTCCACCACTGATCGTCGGCCGAACACCAGCCCCGCCTGTGGGCCACCCAGCAGCTTGTCTCCGCTGCAGGTAACGACGGCGGCGCCCGATTCGAGCGACGTGGTGACGTCGGGTTCGTCGGGCAGGAGCGGATGCGGCCGCAGCAGCCCGCTGCCGATGTCGTGCACAACCGGAACACCCATGCCCGCCAGGTCAGCGATGCCGACGGAGGACGTGAACCCGGTCATCGAGAAGTTGCTCGGGTGCACCTTGAGGATGCAGCCGGTGTCGGGTCCGATCGCATCGGCGTAGTCACGCGCCGAGGTGCGGTTCGTGGTCCCGACCTCGCGCAGGCGCGCGCCCGCGGACTCGATCAGGTCGGGCAGACGGAAGCCGGCGCCGATCTCCACCAGCTCACCCCTGCTCACCACCACCTCGCGGCCGCCAGCAAGGGCCGTCGTCGCGAGGACAAGCGCCGCGGCCCCGTTGTTCACCGCGAAGGCAGCCTCGGCGGCAGGGACCGCTGCCAGCATGGCTGCGCGGGTGCCCGGTGCCCGCCCGGTCCGGCGTCCGCTGGTCAGGTCGAGCTCGATGTCGACGTAGCCGGCAGCAACCCCGATCGCCGCCACGGCAGCTGCCGACAGCGGCGCCCGGCCGAGGTTGGTGTGGACCACTACGCCGGTCGCGTTCACGACCGGCCGTAGCGTCGACGCGGTCGTCGGGAGTTGGGCCACGGCCTCGTCGGCGACGGACCCGGGCTCGAGTTCGAGCGCTCTGACCCGGTCCTGTGCCCGCCGGACCGACTCCAGCACGAGCCCGCGGCCGACTCTCTCGTGCGGCCTCCTGCAGGCGCGGATCGGCGAGGACGGCATCGGTGCGTGGGACGAGGCGTCGCGGGTCGTCCTCGGCGTGCGCGGCCATTCCGCTCCCGGCTCATCGGCAGATCACGATGGCGGAGACGGACGGGAATCGAACCCGCCGAGCCGAGATGCTCGGCTCCACCGGTTTTGAAGACCGGGAGGGCCACCAGGCGCCTGGACGCCTCCGGCGGCGAGGCTAGCGTAGGAGGTCATGGACAGCGGCCCGAAGGTTCGGCTCACGCAGTACGCGGCAGGCGGCGGATGTGCCTGCAAGATCCCGCCGGGCGAGCTCGAGGCGATCGTCAAGGGTCTCGGCGGTGCCGCGTCACCGGACGTCCTCGTGGGGCTCGACAGCGGTGATGACGGCGCCGTCATCCGGGTGGCCGACGGGGTCGCGGTCATCAGCACGGCCGACTTCTTCACGCCGGTGGTCGACGACGCCTACGACTTCGGCCGCATCGCGGCAGCCAATGCGCTGTCGGACGTCTACGCGATGGGTGGCCGTCCGGTCCTCGCACTCAATCTCGTCGGCTGGCCGCGGTCGGTGCTCCCCGACGAACTCCTGCGCGAAGTGCTGCGTGGTGGCCTGGACGTGGCCAATCTGGCTGGCTGCGCCGTCGCCGGTGGGCACAGCATCGACGATCCCGAACCCAAGTACGGCATGGCGGTCACGGGAGTCGCTGACCCCGATCACCTGCTGCGCAACGATTGTGCCCAGCCTGGCCTGCCGCTGAGCCTCACCAAGCCGCTGGGCGTGGGCGTTCTCAACAACCGGCACAAGGCCACCGGAGAGGCGTTTCCGCAGGCAGTCGACTCGATGACCCGACTCAACTCTGACGCCGCCGAGCAGGCTGTGGCGGGCGGCGTCACGGCTGCGACCGACGTCACCGGCTTCGGGTTGCTTGGGCACCTGTTCAAGATGCTGCGGGCATCCGGCGTCGGGGCGGTGCTGGACAAGGCTGCGGTGCCGTATCTGGACGACGCCCGCGCATCACTGGCGGCGGGCTACGTGAGTGGCGGGACTCGTCGCAACCTCGACTGGGTGCGACCACACCTCGATGCCGGCGTCGGCGAGGACGAACTGCTCCTGCTGGCCGATGCGCAGACGAGTGGCGGCCTCCTCGTGGTCGGCGAGGTTCCGGGAGCACCCGTGATCGGTCAGACCGTGGCCGGACCGCCCAGGATCAGCATCCGGTAACGACTGGGTCGTGAACCCTCACGGACCTGGCCCGCGATTGCGGTTGATCGTGAAGAAGTCGTGGTCGATCTCCTCGCCGATGGATCCGTTGTAGCGAGGGCCGGGTCGCTTACCGACCTCGACCGGGACCTTGGGGCGAGCGAGCCGGATTTCGCGTCCCGATGCACCGGTGAAGCGGATGCCATCGGGCTGATCGGCGTGCCGGTCATGACGAAGTCACCGGCATGGTGCCGGTCATGGTGGTGCGGACAGAGGCACAGCATCCGGTCCATGTCCGTTCGGCCACCGTCGAGCCAGTGGTCGAGGTGATGGACCTCCAGGTAGGGAACAACACCGACGGCGCAGCCCGGGTACCGACAGCCACGATCCCGGTCGACGATCAGCCGTCTCGTTCGGTCAGGCACGATCCGTTGGGCACGACCCACGTTGACCGCGACGCCCTCCGTTTCCCAGACCGGCTGCAGCACGCCGTCGCATGTGAGTTTGCGGATCAGGTGGTCCGGCAGCATCTGCCGTCCACCCAGCCAGGCGCCGTCGGTTCCGAGGTGGACGTAGATCCGCCAGTTCTTCTGCCGACTCTCGACCTTCCCGGCGTCACCGCCGCTGGCTGCTTCGCGCCCGACGCGCATCGAGCGAGTCGCGACCTCGATCAGTCCATCGGCCTGCGCGGCATGCGGTCGGCCCAGGTGGAACAGGGCGTCCTTCGCCTCCAAGACTGCTTGACGAACCAGCGCGCCCACATCCAGTGGTGCATCGAATCGGAGGTGGAATCGGCCAGCCTCGTTGAACATCTGCAGCTCGGGCGGGTTCTCCGCACGCTCCCAGGCGCTTCGGTGCTCGGGTTTCGGCTGGTCGAACACGTAGCGGCCCATGACCTGATTGATCTGCGGCACCGTCATCTTCGCGGCCGATCGCGCCGCACTCTCTTCGTGATCGGCAGGGGCATGCCTCGTCAGTGCATCAGCCTGGTCGAGCGACAACTGACCAGAACGCTGAAGGTCAGCAGCCGTTGGAAGTTCCCGCCGACGATCCGCAATCCGCACCACTTCCCGCGCATGCGATGGCGACAGGCCGGCGTTCAGCATCAGCCAATGCTCCGGCGAGCGGATCCCGTCGCCCGACCACGTCTTGTTGGCGACAACCGCAGTAATGAGGTCCACGAGCTCTGCGTTCGCGATGTTCAGCCTGCCGGCAATCTCACGTGCACGCTCGCGATCCGTCCACCAAGCGGGTGGCGACGCGGTCTCCGGAGCCGTGCAGGTCGACATACTCTGACCCTAGACGCGACCACCGACAGTCAGGCGTGGCCTGATCCCTAACCAGCGCTGATGATCAGAGCAGTCGCCGATCGACTGCCCACCGGGTGAGCTCGTGCCGGCTCGAGAGCTGGAGCTTGCGCAGCACGTGCGAGACGTGGGTCTCCACGGTCTTGACCGAGATGAAGAGTTCCTTTGCGACTTCCTTGTAGGCATAGCCGCGCGCGATCAGCCGCATGACCTCGCGTTCCCGCAACGAGAGCCGGTCGAGGTCGGAGTCGATGGCCGCGACCTCGATGGTTCCGGCGAACGCGTCGAGCACGAAGCCGGCCAGCCGGGGTGAGAACACGGCGTCGCCACCCGCCACCCGGTTGATCGCCTTGACGAGGTCCGGTCCCGTGATCGTCTTGGTGACGTATCCCCTTGCCCCACTGCGGATCACGCCGATCACGTCTTCAGCTGCGTCGGACACCGAGAGCGCCAGGAATGTGGTCTGCAGGCCGGAGTCGAGGCACTGCTTCACGACCTCGGTGCCGCCACCACCGGGAAGGTGCACGTCGAGCAGGACGACGTCCGGGCTGTACTCACGGATCGCCGCGACGGCCGTGTCCACGTCCTCTGCCTCGGCGACGATGTCGACATCGTGGCCCAGTTCGGTGCGCACGCCGGTACGGAACATCGCATGGTCGTCGACGATCAGGACACGGGTAAGGGTCACAGCGATGAGTGCTCCTTGATTGCGGCCTTGTCGGCCGGGACGGTCGGTTGATCTGCGGTGGCGGTGGCGGTGTGAGCGCCGTCGGGCTGGTGGCTGGATGGTGCGGCCCGTCGAGAGTTCCGCTTGACCCGTGGCATGCACAGCCGTACTTCAGTTCCGTAGTCGGGTTCGCTGCGGATCTTGGCAGAGCCGCCATGCCGCTCCATCCGGCCGACGATGCTGTGCGCTACACCCATCCGGCCGTCGGGGAGGTGGTCCACGTCGAAGCCAGGGCCCCGGTCACGCACGAAGATCTCCACCTCGTCGGGCGTCACTTCGCAGTAGACGTCGATCGTGTCGCACCCCGAGTGCTTGGCCGCGTTCACACATGCTTCCCGGCCGGCGTCGAGGAGGGGCTGCAGCCGTGCGGTCACGGCGGTGTCACCGACCACGACCACCTCGACCGCGACGCCGTACTCGTCCTCGACGTCGGCGCTGAACTCGCGGACAACGGCGTTGACCGTTCCACCGCCCCGTCGTTGCTGACCGTGGTACAGCCACGCCCGCAGATCGCGTTCCTGTGCACGCGCGAGGCGCGACACGGCCTTGGGGTCGGCGGACTGCTGCTGGATGAGGGCGAGCGTCTGCAGCACCGAGTCGTGCAGGTGTGCGGCCATGTCAGCCCGCTCCTGGGTCCGGACGCGCTCGGAGCGCTCGGCTTCGAGGTCGCGGACCAGGCGCTGGATCCACGGCGCGGCCAGCAGCGCCATCCCGCCGAGGACGAAGACGACGGCGAGCAGCAGCTGCCCGAGTCCAGGTGCAGCCTGGGCCCGGAAGACGAGAAGCAGGACCGCCGCGATCACGCAGACTCCGCCGCCGATGACGCGCAGGAGACCGACACCGCGGCGTTGGGACCCACCCGCGCGCACGATGTCGGCCTGTTGCCACACCAGGGCCGCACCGACGACCACGAGCAGCATCGGCAGCAACAGCCGGGTGGAGATCCCGATGCCCAGCAACGAGCTGAGCGCGACCAGGCCGGCACCGATGGCACCGAGCGCGGCGAGCTGGCCGGCACCTTCACCGGAGCGACGGGGGATGAAGCGTTCGAGGCTCGGGAAGCGCATCCCGGCGCGGTCGGCGGCCGACAGCCCGACGGGCTGCGCACTCACCGGGTCGATCGCCGGCGGCAGCGTGAACCACAGGCCCGCGTACAGGACCACGCCGGCGCCACCCCCGAGATTGAGCACGACGAACACGACCCGCACGACCAGCACGGGGATGCCCAGGTGCTCGGCAACTCCCCCGCAGACCCCGGCGATGATCTTCTGCCGGTTGGATCGGGCGGCGCGCCGCGGGGCACGATCGGCGGAAGGAAGCAGTGCCGTGCCCATCGCGCTCCTTCCTCTGCCAGAGTCTTCGAGTGACGGCCGAGAGACGACCGGTACAGCTCAAGCGTCACATGCGGGCGGTCGAACGGCCAGCAGGTACCGCCGCACACAACCCCTGCATCCCCGACCGAGCGACGGGGGCACGATCAGGGAGGCACCCCATATCGCGGGGCGGGTCCGGGCGGAACAGTGGCCGTATGAACGATCCACCCAGCAACAACGCAGCAGCAAGGGCCCGGCACGACCGCGCCAGATCTTCAGCCCGCGCCGGCCCGGTTCGACCGTGGATCCGCCGCCACCGCCGTCCGCCACCCCGAGTCGCTCCGTCGCAGCAGCACCGACCGCAAGGTTGCAGGCGTCTGCGGCGGTCTCGGCCGCCAGATGGGCGTCGACCCGAACATCCTCCGGATCGCCGCCGTCGCACTGGCCCTGAGCGGCATCGGCATCGCCCTGTACCTCGTCCTCTGGATCGTCATGCCGGACGAGGGCCAGGCCGAGGAGACGAGCTTCACGAAGAACCTGCCCGAGCAGCTCCGGTCGGGTACCGGTCTGGCCGTTGCGATCGGTGGCGGCACGGTCGTGCTCGGCATCGCGCTGCAGGCGGTCTTCGGGTCGGTCCTTCCGTTCGACTTCCCGCTCCCGTTCCCGCTGCTGCTGGTGGCGGCAGTCGTCTGGTTCTTCTGGCACCGCTCGCGTGGCCAGACCCAGCGGGCGGTCACCAGCTTCCAGGCCGAGCACCCCGCCGGTCCGCGACTGGACCTCTCCCGTGACCCCGACGACCCGGGTGCTCCCGGCCCGGAGTTCTGGGCCCGCCCGGACCCGCTCGGTCTCTACCCGCAGGAGACTCATCCCGGCAGCGCGCTTCAGCCGGTGGTTCCCCCGGGCCGCGTCAGCCGCAAGGCACCGGCACTCCTCCGGTTCGGCACGGTGTTCGCCACGGCCGCGAGTGTTGGTGTGCTCGTGATCGTGGCAGCGTCAGGAGTCGCGGTTCCCGCCCTGCTGTTCGTCGGTGTGCCGCTGACGGTCTTCGGCGCCGGCCTGACGCTCACCTCGCGGTTCGGGACGTCGGGCGGACTCGCCACGCTGGGTGTCGCCGGTGCGGTGGCCGCGGCCGGCATCGCCAGTGTCGGCACCGGACCATGGAGCGTCCAGGACCATCGGCCGACAACCGTGGCTGCCGCCAACTCGCTGGCGCTGCCGATGGGGATCAACAACATCAACCTGTCCGGGTTGCCCTTCACCACCAGTTCCGACTACAAGGTCACCTTGAACCAGCACAACGGAGCGCTGATCGTCCAGGTGCCTGCTGACGTCGACGTCGAGGTCAAGGCCGCTGTGGACCGAGGCGGGTACGACGTGTTCGGCACCGACGGCGGAGGCGGCTGGGGCAACCAGCCGAACCAGGTTCCTCTGGTCAAGGACAGCGGTCCCGACGGAAGGCCCTTCGGAGATGACCCGGTGCTGAAGCTCGACCTCTCGGTCGACAACGGCTTCGTGCAGGTCGAGAGGGTGAACTGACACGACTCCGCCAGGCGACTCCCAGCCCGATTCCGACAACACGAACACGATGGAGACGAGAACGATGATCCAGCCCACTGACAGTGCGGTGGTCTCGAAGCAACAGGTGGGATGGGGTCGCGGCACCCTGGTGGTCGGCGTGTTCTGCCTGCTCACCGGAATCGCCGTGATCCTCGTCGGCAGCGGCGCGCTCAGCGCCGGCAGCACGGCGATCTGGCTCCCCGCCGCACTGATCCTCGCCGGTGTCGCCGGCCTGGCAGCACCCCGCCGCCGTTGACCGCGCGCATACTTCCACTCACCAAGTCAGGAGTACCGACATGACCCAGCACGACGAAGTCAACAAGCCCCCAGCCCCCAAGAAGCTCACCAAGATCCCCGAGGGCAAGATGGTGGGAGGCGTCTGCACCGGTCTGGCCGACTACCTCTCGATCGACGTCACCGTGGTCCGCCTCGGTGTCGCCGTGGTGTCGCTGATCACCGGCGGCGCCGGGATCATCGCCTACATCGTCGGCATGATCGTGATCCCCGAGCGCGGAGCCGAAGGATCGGTACCACCGCCGCCCGCCGCCCTCCGCACCGCCGCCCTCCGCACCGCCGCCCTCCGCACCGCCGCCCTCCGCACCGCCGCCCTCCGCACCGCCGCCCTCGGCACCGGAGGTCTGACGGCCAGAGGCCTACGCACGACGTGGCCGGCAGGGCTCATGCCCTGCCGGCCACGGTGCTGTAACCCCTACTCCCACTCGATCGTGGCCGGCGGCTTGCTGGTGATGTCGAGCACCACGCGGTTCACCTCACGCACCTCGTTGGTGATGCGAGTGCTGATCCGCTCGAGCACGTCGTAGGGAAGCCGGGACCAGTCCGCGGTCATCGCGTCGGAGCTGGACACCGGCCGGAGGACCACCGGGTGGCCGTAGGTACGCCCGTCACCCTGTACCCCGACTGAGCGCACTTCTGCCAACAAGACAACGGGAAACTGCCAAACGTCGCGGTCGAGGCCGGCGTCGGTGAGCTCGGCCCGGGCGATCGCGTCGGCCCTGCGCAGGATGGCCAGCCGCTCCTCGGTGATCTCGCCGATGATGCGGATGGCGAGGCCAGGGCCTGGGAACGGGTGCCGCCACACCATCGCAGCAGGGAGCCCGAGCTCCGCACCGACAGCGCGCACCTCGTCCTTGAACAGGGTCCGCAGCGGCTCGATCAGCGTGAACTGCAGGTCGTCGGGCAGCCCGCCGACGTTGTGATGGCTCTTGATCGTCGACGCGCCGTCTCCGCCGCCCGACTCCACGACGTCGGGGTAGAGGGTGCCCTGCACCAGGAACTTGACCGGATGGTCGTCACCGGTGGAGCGCACCACGTCGCGAGCTGCCTGCTCGAAGGAGCGGATGAACTCGCGGCCGATGATCTTGCGCTTGGTCTCGGGATCGCTGACTCCCGCCAGCGCCTGCAGGAACTGCTCGTGCACATCCAGGACCCGCAGGTCGACCCCGGTCGCTGCGACGAAGTCGCGTTCCACCTGAGTGCTCTCGCCCTCGCGGAGCAGGCCGTGGTCGACGAAGACGCAGTGCAGCTGGTCGCCGATGGCCTCCTGGACGAGAGCCGCCGCCACAGCGGAGTCGACCCCGCCGGACAGCGCGCAGACCACAGACGCGTCTCCGACCTCGGCGCGGATCGCCTCGACCTGCTCGGCGACGATGTTGGCACTGGTCCAGGTCGGCCGGCAGCCGGCGACGTCGATGAGGAACCGGCGCAGCACGTCCTGGCCGTGCTGGGAGTGCTCGACCTCGGGGTGCCACTGCACGCCGGCCAGCCGCCGGCCGGAGTGCTCGAAGGCCGCGACGACCGCACCGGGGGTGTGCGCGGTGACGGTGAATCCCTCCGGTGCCGTCCACACCGAGTCGCCGTGGCTCATCCACACCGACGCCGACGTCGGCAGGTCGGCGAGCACGGCAGAGCCGCGGGGCTCGACCGAGACACCGGTCCGGCCGAACTCGCTGAGCCCGGTCTGGCGAACCTCGCCGCCAAGTGCCTGCGCCATGGCCTGGAAGCCGTAGCAGATGCCGAACACCGGGATGTCGAGGTCGAACAGGTCCTGGTCCACCTGCGGCGCGCCTTCGGCGTACACCGACTGCGGACCACCCGACAAGATCACCGCGGCCGGCTTGCGCCGCGCGATCTCGGCGGCAGCGGTCGCGCCAGGGACGATCTCGGAGTAGATGTCGCACTCGCGCACGCGCCGGGCGATCAGCTGCGCGTACTGCGCGCCGAAGTCGACGACCAGGACGAGGTCGTGCAGGTCGGCCGGGGATACCGACGTGCTCTCGGGGGCAGAGGACAGGGACTGCACGGACTCGATGGTCGAATCGGACAGGTCAGCCTCACAAGTGGCGGTACTCGGCCCAACGGGAACGTTGGAAGAGCCGATCCTAGCCAGCCCTGGCCGTGCCTCGCCGGAGGTCAGACGGGCTGCGAAGATGTCGCAGTGAGCGGGAACTGTTGACCGTGCCTGTGCGTCTGACCAGCATGAGCACCCGCATGTCCCGCCACCGTCTGGGCCGAGTTCTCGCTGCCCTGGTGGCGGTCACGGCCTTCACCATGACCGCGGCCTGCGGCGGTCCCACCGCACCAGGCCCGAACGCGCCGAACGAGGAAAGCACCGTGGCACCCGGAGACTCCGCCCCACCGCCCATCGGCTACTTCGTGAGCGGGGGCCTCAAGCCCATGGGTGACCAGGTCACGGTCAACGCCGACGGCACCGCCGTGCTCCTGACCTATGGCAAGGAAGTCGCCCGGTGCACGCTCGTCGATCCGCAGGCGAAGAGCATCCGAGAACTGGCGGAGCAGGCGAATCTGCAGGCGGTCGGCCCCTCGCCGAAGGCGATGCCCAAGGGCAAAGGTGCCGACATGCGGGTCACCGGACTGATGTACGGCGATGTCCGGGTCGAGTCGGAGCGGGCCGCTGCCGCGGCCGAGCCCTGGCCGAGCCTGCTGACGTCGATGCGGGCGGTCTACATGGACCTGCTCGAGATCCGCGGCACCGGTTCTCGCGCCGCTGCCAACCCGACCTGCCAGTGACCCTGCGCTGAGCGACGGTACTCAGCTAGCCGACGACGATCTCGATCCGCTGGAACTCCTTGAGGTCGGTGTAGCCCGTGGTCGCCATCGACCGCCGGAGGGCACCGACCAGGTTCATCGTCCCGTCGGTGACGCGCGACGGGCCGAGCAGGATCTCCGCCATCGGGCCGACGGTCGCCAGGTTGACCCGGCCGCCGCGCGGGAGCTCGGGATGGTGCGCCTCCATGCCCCAGTGCATGCCGCCGCCAGGTGCCTCGACGGCGCGCGCGAGCGGCGAGCCCAGCATCACCGCATCCGCACCGCAGGCGATCGCCTTGGCGAGGTCGCCCGACGCCGAGACGCCACCGTCGGCGATCACGTGCACGTACCGCCCACCCGACTCGTCGAGGTAGTCGCGCCGCGCCGCCGCGAGGTCGGCCAGCGCGGTCGCCATCGGGACAGCGACGCCGAGCACCTGCCGGGAGGTGTGGGAGGAGCCGCCGCCGAAGCCGGCGAGCACGCCGGCGGCGCCGGTCCGCATCAGGTGCAGACCGGCGGTGTAGGTGGCCGCCCCGCCCACGATCACGGGCACGTCGAGTTCGTGGATGAAGCGCTTGAGGTTCAGGGGCTCGGCGACGCTGGACACGTGCTCGGCCGAGACCGTGGTACCCCGGATCACGAACAGGTCGGCGCCGGAGTCGACCACCGTGCGCCAGAACTGCTGTGTGCGCTGCGGTGACAGCGCGCCGGCGACGGTGACCCCGGCGTCGCGGATCTCGGCCAGCCGGGCGGCGATCAGTTCCGGGTTGATGGGCTGCGCGTAGATCTCCTGCAGCCTCGTGGTCGCGGAGACGCCCTGGTTCGGGTCGAGCCCGATGATCTCGTCCAGAACGGGCTGCGGGTCGTCGTACCGGGTCCACAGGCCCTCGAGATTCAGCACACCGAGGCCGCCCAGCTTGCCGAGGGTGATCGCCGTCGCCGGTGACATCACCGAGTCCATCGGGGCCGCCACGATCGGCAGGTCGAAGCGGTAGGCGTCGATCTGCCAGGAGATCGACACCTCCTCGGGGTCACGCGTACGCCGCGACGGCACCACGGCGATGTCGTCGAACGAATACGCCCGGCGGCCGCGCTTGCCTCTGCCGATCTCGATCTCGGTCACCCGCGTGAGGCTAGTGCGTCGACCGGATCAACACCGGCGGACGTCAGGGCCCGACGGTGTAGTTCGGGGCCTCGACGGTGATCTGCATGTCGTGCGGGTGGCTCTCCTTGAGGCTCGCCTGGGTGATCCGCACGAATCGACCAGCGTGCTGCAGTTCGGGAATCGTGCGCGCACCCACGTAGAACATCGCCTGGTGCAACCCGCCGATGAGCTGGTGGGCGACGCCGGCGAGCGGTCCGCGGTAGGCCACCTGACCCTCGATGCCCTCGGGGACGAGCTGGTCGTCGTTGCCGACCTCGGCCTGGAAGTAGCGGTCCCGCGAGTAGGACTTGCGCCCGCGGCTCGACATCGCGCCGAGGGATCCCATGCCGCGGTAGGACTTGAACTGCTTGCCGTTGACGAGGATCAGCTGTCCGGGGCTCTCCTCGCAGCCCGCGAGCAGGGAGCCGTTCATCACCGTGTCGGCCCCTGCGACGATCGCCTTGGCGATGTCACCGGAGTACTGCAGCCCGCCGTCGGCGATCAGCGGCACGCCAGCAGGTCGACAGGCCCTGGCCGCTTCGGCGATGGCGGTGATCTGCGGCACGCCGACGCCGGTGACGATGCGGGTTGTACAGGTTGCGCCCGGACCGACACCCACCTTGACCGCGTCGACGCCGGCCTCGACGAATGCCTGGGCACCTGCCCTGGTGGCGACGTTCCCGCCCACCACCTGCACGTGCCGGGTCGCGGGGTCGGACTTCAGCCGGCGCACCATGTCGAGCAGCAGCCGGACGTGGCCGTGTGCGGTGTCGGCGACCAGCACGTCGACACCGGCCTCGACAAGAGTGGTGGCCCGCTCCCACGCGTCGCCGAAGTAGCCGATGGCCGCGCCGACGAGCAGCCGGCCCTGCGGGTCCTTGGATGCCAGTGGGAACTGCTCGGACTTCACGAAGTCCTTCACGGTGATCAGACCGACGAGCCGGCCGTCCCCGTCGACCAGCGGCAGCCGTTCGCGCTTGTGCTGGCGCAGGAGGGCGGTGGCGTCTGCCCGGCTGATGCCGGGACCACCGGTGATCAGTGGTGGATGGGTCATCACCTGCCGCACCTTGGTGGTGGCCCACTCGGCGACCGGGGTGAAGCGCAGGTCGCGGTTGGTGATGATGCCGATGAGCTTGTCGCCCTCGTCGACCACCGGCAGGCCGGAGACCCGGTACTCGCCGCAGATCTTGTCGAGGTCGTCGAGCGTCGCGTCGGGGCCGATCGTGATCGGGTTGGAGATGATCCCGGTCTGCGTGCGCTTGACCAGGTCCACCTGATAGGCCTGATCGGCGATCGAGAGGTTCCGGTGGAGGATCCCGATGCCACCCTGCCGCGCCATGGCGATCGCCATCCGCGACTCGGTGACGGTGTCCATCGCGGCCGAGACCAGCGGAATCTGCAGCGTGAGGCCGCGGGTGAACCGGGTCCGGGTCTCGATGTCGGCCGGCACCAGGTCGGAGAAGCCCGGCTGCAGCAGCACGTCGTCGTAGGTCAGCGCCAGCGGGGCCAGCAGTTCGCCCGGATCCGGCTCGAGCTCGGAGAGCGCCAGCGCGTCGGCCGGTGGGACCAACGGATCGGACTCGTCGAGCGGATGGACCTGACCTACCGACGGAGTTCTGACCTGCATACTCAAGGTGCCCCTCTCTGGTGCCGAGACTCCATGGTAGGGGACCCGTCCGGTTCCGGACGCGCGACGTCTGCGGCCCGCTAGTCCGCGCTCGCGAAGGCCTTCCAGAGACCGGCATACGTCCCACCGGCGGCCACCAGCTCCTCGTGCGTGCCATCCTCGACGAGCTTGCCGTGGTCGAAGACCAGCACCCGCTGGGCGCGGGCTGCCGTCGTGAGCCGGTGCGCGATGACCACCGTCGTCCGCTTGTGGGCGAGCAGGTCCTCGGCCCTGGTCACCACGGCTTCGCTGGCGAGGTCGAGTGAGGCCGTCGCCTCGTCGAGCAGGAGCAGGTCGGGATCGACACACTCGGCGCGGGCCAACGCGAGCAGCTGCCGCTGCCCGGACGAGAGGTTGCGTCCGCGGTCGCCCACGTCGTGCAGGTAGCCGTGCCGAAGCCGCGCGACCATGTCGTGCGCTCCCACCGCCCTGGCCGCTGCCTCGACCTCGGCGTCGGACGCCTCTGGCCGGCCGTAGGCGATCGTGTCGCGCACGGTTCCCGCAAACAGGTACGCCTCCTGTGGCACGTAGCCGATGCGGCCGCGGTACTCCCCCAGCCGACGGCGACGCAGGTCGACCCCGTCCACGTTCACCGACCCGGACGTCGGGTCGTAGAACCGGGCCAGCAGCTTCATCACCGTCGACTTGCCGGCACCGGTCTCGCCGACCACCGCAATCCGCTGACCGGCCGGGATCGAGAAGTCGATGCCCGCCAGCGCCTCGTTGGTCGAGCCGGCGTAGGCGAAGTGCACATCGGACAGTTCGATCTCGCCGTTCAGCCGCCCCTCGATCGGAACCGGGTCGACGGGCTCGGGCGTAGAGGTCTGCATCCGAAGCAGGTCGGAGATGCGGCGAAGACCGACGACAGCCTGCTGATAACCGTCGAACACCTGAGACAACTGCTGTATCGGCGAGAAGAACATGTTCACGTAGAGCATGAAGGCGATCAAGGCCCCGGCGGTCAGGGCACCGGACTGCACGCGCGTGCTGCCGTACCCGAGCACGATCGCCGTTGCGATGTCGGACACGAAGGCGACGAACGGGAAGTAGATCGCCATGTAGCGCTGGCTCCGCGTCCGGGCCACGCGGTAGTCGTCGCTCAGGGCAGCGAACCGTTCGCTGTTGCGGTCCTCGCGGCGAAAGGCCTGCGCCACCCGAATGCCGGCGATGTTCTCCTGCAGATCGGCGTTGACGACGCTGACCTTCTCGCGGGCGACCTGGTAGGCCATGCTCGACTTCTTGCGGAAGATCAACGTCGCAACGACGAGGAAGGGCAGGACCGTCAAGACAGCAAGGGCCATCGGCAGGTTGATCACCAGCAGGGCGACGAGAACACCGAAGAATGTCAGGACGCTGACGACGGCGTTGGCGAGTCCTGTCTGCACGAACGTCGAGAGCGCGTCGACGTCGGTGGTCATCCGCGTCATGATCCGCCCGCCCATCTCCCGCTCGTAGAAGTCGAGCCCCAGACGCTGCAGGTGGGCGAAGAGCTTCACCCTGAGGACGTAGAGGATCCGCTCACCGGTGCGGCCGGTGACCCGGGTCTGGAAGATCATCACCACCCAGTCGAACAGCGTGGCCGCCAACGCGATGCCGGCTGCGGCGAAGATCAGGCTCTGGTCGTTCTGGAGGACGCCGTTGTCGACACCGACCCGGATCGTGGCCGGCATCACCAACGAGGCAACAGCATCCAGCCCCACGAGCAGCAGGCCGAACAGCAACGGCACGCGGAACGTCCTCAGCAGATGCCGGAAGCGGAAGGTCGTGTCCTCGCGGCGGACCGAAGGTCTCGTCGACATCCGGGGTGTCATTGGCGGCCGGCAGTGCAGCCACCTGCGCCAACAGCTCCGGCGTCGGCGGCAAGGAGGCGAACATGCCACCGGGGCCGCCACCACCACCGCGGCCACCACCTCCACCCGGTCCGCCGATGCGCACCTGGTTGGAGACCGCCTGCAGGGCGGCAGCCGCACCGGGACGCTCGGTCGACGTCGCTTCGTTCCGGGGCCACAGCTCCGGAGTCACGCCGTCCACCTGTTCGTCGGCGACGGCCTGGCTCGCGAGCTGCTCGGCCTCCGCGGCCGCCTCGAGGTCGTCGACGGCGTCGACGTCCTCCGGTCCCGACAGCAGGACGCGGTAGAGCGGGCAGCGCTCGGTGAGCTCGATGTGCGTGCCGATGTCGACCAGCCGGCCGCGATCGAGCACCGCGATCCGATTGGCCAGGGCGAGCGTGCTGCGGCGGTGGGCGATCAGGATCGTCGTGCGGCCCTGCATGACCTTGCGCAGCGTGGCGTGGATCTCCGCCTCGATGCGCGAGTCCACCGCCGACGTGGCGTCGTCCAGCAGCAGCAGGTGCGGGTCGGTGATGAGAGCCCGGGCGAGCGCCACCCGCTGGCGCTGACCACCGGAGAGGGTGAGGCCCTGCTCCCCCACCACGGTGTCGTAGCCGCGCGGAAGCTCGGAGATGAACGAGTCCGCCTCCGCCGACTTCGCCGCCGCGATGATCTGGGCATCGGTGGCGTCCGGCCGGCCGTAGCCGATGTTGGACTTCACCGAGTCGGAGAACAGGAAGCTGTCCTCGAACACCACGCCGATGCGCTCACGCAGAGATTCGAGAGTGAGACTCCGGACATCGCGACCGGCGATCTTGATGGCCCCCGACTTCACGTCATAGAAGCGCGGCAGCAGCAGGGAGATCGTCGACTTCCCCGAGCCGGCGGTCCCGACCAGCGCGAGGGTCTCCCCCGGCGCGACGCGGAAGGTCAGGTCGTCGAGCACCGGGCTGTCCGAGGTGTACCCGAATGTCGCGTGGTCGAACGTGACGTCCACCGGTCCGGGTGGAAGGTCCACCGCGTCGGGCGAATCGACCACAGAGGAGCGAGAGTCGATGACTTCGAACACCCGGAGCACACCGGCCTTGGCCTGCTGCCCGATGGTGAGCAGTCCCGACAGCATCCGGACCGGCCCGACCATGGCCGCCAGGTAGGTGGAGAAGGCGAGGAACGTCCCGAGCGTGATCGTCCCGTGCAGCGCCAGGTAGCCGCCGAGAGCGAGAACACCGACCTGACCGAGAGCGGGCAGCACCTGCATGATCGGGTTGTAGAAACTGTTCAGCCGAACCGTGCGCATGCGCGACGTGAACAGCCCACGAGCCGTCCGGTCGAGCCGGTCGAGTTCCTGTGTCTCCTGGCCGAACCCCTTGACCACGCGCACGCCGGTGACGGCCGCCTCCACGACGCCGGCCACCTCGCCGACCCGCTGCTGCGCATCCCAGTTCGCCGGAAACAGCAGCCGACGGCCTCGGATCGCGACGAACCACAGGATCGGCCCGATCAGCAGGGCGACCACCGTCAGGAGGGGCGACAGGGTGAACATCAGGATGACCGACATCACGAACGTCAGCACGTTGCCGATCTGCATGGGCAGCATGCCCAGGAGGCCCTGCACGAGGTTCAGGTCGGAGATCGCCCGGGAGACCACCTGCCCGGTCTGGAGGTCGTCCTGCTTAGCACCGTCCAGACGCTGCAATGCGGCAAAGACCTTCTGTCGCAGTTCGTGCTGAACGTCGATCGAGAGTTTGCCTCCGAAATAGCGGCGGCAGAAGCCTGAGGCGAACGCCAGCAGCCCCATGCCGAGCAAGGCGATGATCCACGGCAGCATCGGTTGCGACTGGGCCAGGATGACCTCGTCGACGATCACCTTGACGATCAGCGGCGACACGGAGTTGACCACCATGCCGCCGATCGATCCGCCAAGTGCCAGCATCAGCAGGGGCTTGTGCTCCAGGCACTGCTGGACCAATCGACGGATCCAGGGCTGGTCGGACTCGATCAGCCGGCTGGGCGTCGAGCCTGTCTCCGGTGGCTCGGTGGTGCGGGAGTCCGCGTCGACGGTGCGCAGCTGCGCGGTGGTGTCTTGTGCCATGTTGTTAGTTAGCCTAAGCAACAGGACAGCGGGTGGTCAAGCAGAGCGGCCCCGCACCCGAAGGTGCGAGGCCGCCTGTCGGTGATGCTGGCGTTCAGCCGTCAGTGGCCGTGCCCATGGCCGTGACCGTGGCCGTTCGAGTTGTCCTGATCCTCGGGCTTGTCCACCACGAGGGTCTCGGTGGTGAGCAGCATGCTCGCGATCGAGGCGGCGTTGCCGAGCGCCGACCTGGTCACCTTCACCGGGTCGATGACGCCCTGCGCGATGAGGTCGCCGTACTCCTCGGTCTCGGCGTTGTAGCCGACACCGTCGTTACGGACCTTCTCCACCACCACGTAGCCCTGGACGCCCGCGTTCTCGGCGATCCAGCGCAGCGGCTCGTTGACGGCACGCTTGACGATCAGCGCACCGGTCCGCTCGTCCTGCTCGAGGTCGGCGAAGTTACCGAGTGCAGCACCGGCCACGACGAGCGCAGCGCCACCGCCGGCGACGATGCCCTCCTCGATGGCGGCCCGGGTTGCCGACACCGCGTCTTCGATGCGGTGCTTCTTCTCCTTGAGCTCCACCTCGGTGGCGGCGCCGACCTTGACCACGCACACGCCGCCGGCCAGCTTGGCCAGCCGCTCCTGCAGCTTCTCGCGGTCCCAGTCGGAGTCGGTGTTCTCGATCTCGCGGCGGATCTGCTCGACCCGGCCGGCGATCTTGCCGGGGTCACCGCCACCGTCGACAACGGTGGTGTTGTCGGAGGTGACGGTCACGTTGCGCGCGGTGCCGAGCACTTCCAGCCCGACGGTGTCGAGCTTGAGGCCGACGTCGGCGCTCACCACGGTGGCTCCGGTGAGGGTCGCGAGGTCTTCGAGCATCGCCTTGCGGCGGTCGCCGAAGGCCGGGGCCTTCACTGCCACCGACGTGAACGAGCCGCGGATCTTGTTCACCACGAGGGTCGAGAGTGCTTCACCCTCGACGTCCTCGGCAACGATGAACAGCGGCTTGCCGGTGGGGACGACCTTCTCCAGCAGCGGCAACAGGTCGTTGAGCGACGAGATCTTGGCCTGGTGCAGCAGGACGTACGGATCGTCCAGGTGCGCCTCCTGGCGCTCCGGGTCGGTCATCAGGTACGGCGACAGGTAGCCCTTGTCGAACTGCATGCCCTCGGTGAACTCGAGTTCGGTGCCGAGAGTGTTGGACTCCTCGACGGTGATCACACCGTCCTTGCCGACCTTGTCGAACGCCTGCGCGATGAGGTCGCCGATCGACGGGTCCTGAGCGGAGATCGTGGCCACCTGGGCCATCTCCTCGACGGTGTCCACCGGCTTGGCCGCGGCCGAGAGGGCAGTGATGACCTGCTCGACAGCGATGTCGATGCCGCGCTTGAGCGACATCGGGTTGGCGCCGGCGGCAACCGCGCGGAGCCCTTCGTGCACCAGTGACTGGGCCAGGACCGTCGCGGTCGTGGTGCCGTCGCCGGCGATGTCGTTGGTCTTGGTGGCAACTTCCTTCACCAGCTGGGCGCCGAGGTTCTCGAACCTGTCGTCCAGCTCCACTTCCCTGGCGACGGTGACACCGTCGTTGGTGATGGTGGGAGCGCCCCACTTCTTGTCGATGACGACGTTGCGGCCCTTGGGGCCCAGCGTCACCTTCACGGTGTTGGCGAGGGCGTCGACGCCACGCTCCAGAGCGCGGCGGGCGTCCTCGTCGAACGAGAGGATCTTCGGCATGACCGGTTGTTCCCTTTCGTCACGGACCGCCGGTGGCCGGCCGCCTGGTCAGGCGGTCCGGCCACGAAGCGGCCGTGGAGGTTGGAGTTGGCTGGCGGAATCGCTGACTTAGCCGACGACCGCGAGCACGTCACGGGCGGAGAGGATGAGGAACTCCTCGCCCCCGTACTTCACTTCGGTGCCGCCGTACTTGGAGTAGATGACCTTGTCGCCGACGGTGATGTCCAGCGGAACGCGCTGGCCCTTGTCGTCGATGCGGCCGGGGCCGACCGCCTGGACTTCGCCCTCCTGGGGCTTCTCCTTGGCGGTGTCCGGGATCACCAGGCCGGACGCGGTGGTCTGCTCGGCCTCGAGGGCCTTGACCACGATCCGGTCTTCGAGCGGCTTGATGTTGACCGACACTGTTCTTGACCTCTCCCTTCGGAGGGATGCCTGCGGGCCGATTGCCGGGACGCAGGTTTCTCGTTGGAGCTGCTGCGAGTCCGCAGAGCTTCGGTGTAGACGGGCTAGTGCTGTCCGGTTCGGATTCCAGAAGGTGGGGCGTCCCCGTCGCGGTGGTGACGCCGAACCGTCCGGCCCGTCCGGACTGTGCCTTCGGCACGGCCGGGGACCCACCCGCAATTGCTGCGAGCTGGCACCCGGAGGTCGAGAGTGCCAGCCCTCAACTTAGGCGGTGGTTAGCACTCATGCAAGATGAGTGCCAGCCATGGAGAGACGTTCTTACGACCTTGCGACACGGCCCTTGGAAGATCAGTAGCGGCCGCCGACGCGTGCCAGGTCGTACGCAGGACGGACCGCCACCTCGGACGTCCGACAGGCACGACGGGGAGACCCCGCGGAGCGGACTCTCGGCCCACGATGGCGGACGTCTATTGCCCGCCCGCCTGCGCCCTCCGCAAGGCGTACTCGCTGTGCACGTGGCCCAGTGCACCCGCGACGATCCCACGACCGCGGGAAGCCATCCGCTCACCGTGACCGCGATGCGCAAGGGAACGGGTCACCCTGCCCCAGAGGATGCGAGCTCCGCCCACGACGATTCTGACCACGCCAACGGCGACCATCTGGGCACGGACGACCAACCGCTCGAATCGCGATCGCGCGAGGGCCACATTGACTCGTGCCACCGAGTTGCCCAACCGGAACACCCGCTGCAGGACCCAGCTCCGGCTGAACCGTTCAGGGTCCTCGCGCTCGATCACGACCGCCTCCTCGGCCCACACGAGGCGAGCGCCCCACCGGGTGAACGACCGGGTGAACAGGCTGTCGCTACCGCCCGACAGACCGAACCGCTCGTCGAACGTGATGCCGGACCGGCGGACGGCATCGAGGTCGAGGATCAGGTTGTTCGTCGCCGCCTCCCGCATCTCGACACCGTCGGCGCGAACCGGCCGGCCGAAGGCACCGCTGGCGGTGATCCATTCGGGCACGTCGTCCGGGAAGGGAGTGAGGACCTTGCCTGCCACGCCTTGCGCTCCGGTCTCCACGAAGCGGCCGACGAGTGCTTCGAGCCATCCCGGGCACGGCACCTCGTCGTCGTCGAGGAAGATGATCGCGTCCTGGTCGTCGGCCTCGGCTATCGACCTGTTGCGCACCGCAGCGATACCGGGCTGCGGTTCGACGACGTACAGCACCCCTTGCGACTCGCTCTCGGTGCGCGCAGATCCCGCGGGGTCGTTGTCGATGACCATGATGGTGACCTCGGCGACGGCTGGGTTCAGCGCCGCCACCTGTTCTCGGACACCGATGAGCGCGTCGCGTAGACCCTCCGGTCGGTGGAACGTGGGTATCGCGATCCTGGCTCTCAAAGTTCCCTCTCTCGCGTGCCCGCGCTCAGCCATCGATCTACCGTAGTCGGCTGATGGACCTCGCCGACGTCGCCGTACTGACCGGTCCCGGCGGTGCGGACCTGATCGCCGAGGCCGCCCGCGGCATCGACGCGGACGGCGAACTGCGCACGGTGGAACGGCTTCGCGCCACCCACGGCAGCAGCCTCGCGGCCGCCGCCGTCGGCCAGGCGGTCCTCCGCCCCCGGGCCGCAGCGAAGTTCGGCGACGATGCCGGGAACCTCCTGTTCACTCGCGACGGCCTCGAACAGGCCACCCGTGCCCGCGTGGCCCGGTGGCGCGCAACCGAACTCGAGAGTGCCCAACGCCGCGCCGGCCTTGCCCCGACCGTCGTCGACCTCGGGTGCGGACTCGGCGCCGACCTCATCGCCTTCGCCCGGGCCGGACTGTCGGCCTCCGGCCTCGAGCTCGACCCGGTGACGGCCGCGCTCGCACAGGCGAACGTCACCAGACTGCAGCTGGCGGTGACGGTCTCGTGCGGCGACGCGACTGCTGCCGGAGTACTCGACCCGACCGTCACCGCCTTCGTCGACCCGGCGCGCCGAGACCGGGCCGGAAGGGTGTGGTCGACACAGGGGTGGGCACCGCCGTGGCCGTTCGTGCGGTCGCTGCTCGACGGGACCGCGGGCAGCGATGCAGCCAGGACACCGGCCGCGGCGGTCGTGAAAGCAGGACCCGCGATCCCGCACGACCTGGTCCCGCCCGGCGTGGCCGCCGACTGGGTCAGTGACGACGGCGACGTGGTCGAGGCCTGTTTGTGGTCGCCGGTCCTGCACGAACGTCCGGGCGGATCACACCGAGCGGTCCTGCTGCGCCGCAACGCGGAGCCGCAGCTCCTCGAGGGCGATCCACGCAACCGGGCGCCGGCTGGCGACGTGGCCGCCTACCTGCACGAACCCGACGGCGCGGTGATCCGTTCCGGGCTGGTCGGGCAGCTTGCCGACATGATCGACGGGCACGTTCCGGCCGAAGGCATCGGCTACCTGTTCACCGAGCGGCCGGAGCCGTCGCCGTTCGCGTCGACCTACCGAGTAGTCGGGGAGCTGCCGCACCGGACGAAGGCGTTGCGGGCCGAACTGCGCCGCCTGCGCATCGGGAAGTTGACCATCAAGGCCCGCGGTGTCCGCATCGATCCCGACAGCCTGCGCCGCGAACTCCTCGCCGGCGGGCAGCGCGGAGGCGACGAAGCGACTGTGGTCTTCACCCGCACGTCGACCCGTCGCGCGATCGCCCTTCTGGTGCAGCCGCTCGCCTCGAGCGATCCGGTGTCGTGACCGGATCGAGATCGCTCATCACCTTTGCCAGAAAGGGACAAAAGGGTAGGTTGCTCGGCGGCGGAAGTCGGCAGTCGCGACGATGCCGATCACTTCCAGCCCAACCGCCCGACGGCGCAAAGAACGAGGGAGTCCACGTGCGGAACCGAAGGATTCTCGCGGGCGTGACGACGCTTGCCTTGGTGGCTGCCGGCGCCATGACGGCGTTCGCACCTGCTGTCACGGCCGGGCCCACAGGTGAAGCGCTCCTGTCTCCTGCCGGCGGCGAACTGGTGCGTAGCTCCGACGGATCCGTGCATGCGCTGATCCCGGCCGAACCGCTGGCGCGTCCCGCGGGTCTGGCGCGGAACGCGTCACCGGCAGTCGTCGCGAAGGCGTTCCTTTCGCAGAAGGCGAAGGCCTTCGGGGCCAACGCCTCTGACCTGCGGCCGTCGTCGACTGTCGGATTCGGCTCGAAGGGTTCGACCGTTCGCTTCGTGCAGACACTCGAGGGGCTGCCGGTCCTCGGCGGCGAGCTCGTCGTCAGCCTGGATGCGAGCGGGGCCCTGCAGTCCATCACCGGTGAAACAGCAAACGGCCCGGCGCTGGCCGACGGTCGCATCCGTGTCTCGGCCGCCACCCAGGCGAGCCGCGCCCGAGCGTTCGTCGCCAAGCGCACTGGCGCCGATCACCTTCGCGCCCAGCGCGTCAACACCGTCGTGTTCAACCCGCAGCTGCTGGGGCTGCCGGGCGGCGCCGATGTCAACTTCCGCGCGGACCGTTTCCTGGTGACCGCACCCGGCGTCTCCTACTTCGTCTTCGTGCACAAGCGGCTTGGTGTGCTCGGTGGCTTCAGCAACGTCGAGGACGCCAACAACCGCCTGGTCTGTGCCGCGAACAACAAGGTCTTTCCCTTCCCAGAGGACGCGTACTGCGAGGGCGGCAACACCAACATCAAGGTGACCCGCGCCGAGGGGCAGGCCGCGAGCTTCGACAAGGACACCAACAACGTCTACAACAACCTGGGATACACCCAGCGCGCCTTCACCGACTTCACCGGGTTCGATCTCGCGCCCAACATCGGTATCACCGGACGCGAGGCCGGCGGCCGCTACGGCACCGTGAAGCGTCTCCGCGCGACCGTGCACTACTGCCAGGACTTCGTCGACTGCCCCATGCAGAACGCGTTCTGGTGGGACACCTTCCATCCGACAACCGGCGAGCTCGTCGGGGGTCAGATGTTCTACGGCCTCGGCCTCACCCAGGACGACATCACCGGCCACGAGGTCGCCCACGGCGTCACCTCAGCGACGTCCAACCTGCTCTACTGGTTCCAGTCCGGCGCCATCAACGAGTCGATGTCGGACGTGTTCGGCGAACTCGTCGACCTGGTGGACGTCAACTACGGATCCCCGTCTGAGTCGGCGTCCAACGCGTGGAAGATCGGGGAAGGCTCGCCGGTCGGCGTCCTCCGGTCGATGAGCAACCCGCCCTCCGTCATCCAGGGCCCGGACCCGCGGACCGGCAATCTCAAGGGCCAGCCGGACAAGATGACGTCGACGAACTGGTGGGACGTCTACGACTTTGAGGACTCCGGCGGCGTGCATCTCAACTCCGGCGTCGGTAACAAGGCCGCCTATCTGATCGCGACGGGTGCCACCTTCAACGGGCAGACGGTCCGCGGCCTCGGATACGCCAAGACCTTCTCGATCTACTGGGCCGCGCAGAACCTGCTCACGTCTGGCGCGAGCTACCGGGACCTCTACACGGTCTTGCCGGCAGCCTGTACCAAGCTCATCGGCGAACGCGCCATCACCGCCGACGACTGTGCGCAGGTGAAGAAGGCGGTCCTCGCCACCGAGATGAACAAGAGCCCACGGGCGACGGAGAACCTCCCGGTGTCCACGACCCTGTGCCCGACCGGCAAGACCGTCCAGACGACCATGTCGCAAGGGTTCGACACGACACCAGCCGGTTGGGGCGGGGCGCTGCTGGCCAAGAGGGACGTCGGCTTCGACTACGTGCGATCCGGAGCCGACTCCGCATTCGTGTCCCGCGGCCCGGTCCATTCGCTGCGGCATACGGCCGGCGTCACCGTGCCACCCGGTGGAAAGCTGCGGATCAACTACGCGATGTTCGCCGGCTTCGAACAGCACGGCTCGGTGAAGTACCGCACGACCCCGACGGGCACGCTCCGCAATCTGCCGGCCGCCGGCGCGGTCAACCGGGGTCCGTGGGAGACGAGTCCTGGGTGGTCGTCGGCACGGTGGGACCTCAGCTCCCTGGCGGGCCAGAAGATCTACCTGCGGTTCGCCACCGACGACAACAGTGGTGAGGCAATGCTGCTGCTGGACAACGTGACGGTCTACCGCTGCGTCTGACTATGCGGAAATGGATGTCACCCGCATCGAGGAGTCGGTGACGAAGTCGAGGTGTGACGGCGGGCGACCGGCGGCGACGCTGGCGGCGCCGAGGGCCGCCACCATGGCGCCGTTGTCGGTGCACAGGCCCGGCCGCGGAACGCGTAGGTCGATCCCGCGCTGAGCGCACCGTTCGGCGGCCAGCACGCGCAGCCGGGAGTTCGCGGCGACGCCGCCGCCGAGCACGAGGGTCTCTGCTCCCCTGTCGGTGCAGGCGTCGACCGCCTTGCGCACCAGGACGTCGCAGACCGCTTCCTGGAACGACGCCGCGACGTCGTTCACCGGGACCGGCTGGCCGGCAGCCTCGCGGCTCTCCACCCACCGCGCCACCGCGGTCTTCAGGCCGGAGAAGGAGAAGTCGAACCGGTGCCGTTCGAGATCTCGGCCTCGGGTGAGACCGCGTGGGAACGCGACGAACGCAGGGTCGCCCGAGGCTGCGGCGGCGTCGATGAGCGGGCCGCCCGGAAAGCCGAGTCCAAGGACCCGGGCGACCTTGTCGAAGGCCTCCCCGGCGGCGTCGTCGATCGTGGCACCCAGCGACTCCACCGACTCGGTGATGTCTGGCACCCACAGCAGCGACGAGTGCCCGCCGGAGACCAGCAGCGCCAGGCAGGGCGGCAACTCGCCGTGCTGGAGCCGGTCGACCGCCACATGGGCCGCCAGGTGGTTCACGCCGTAGAGCGGCTTGTCCAGTCCGAGGGCCAGCGCCTTCGCCGCGGCCGTGCCGACGAGCAGCGCTCCAGCCAGACCCGGGCCGGCCGTGACCGCGATCGCATCCAGGTCGCCGAGCGCGACCCCCGCAGTCGCACAGGCGCGTTCGATGGTGGGCAGCATCGCGTCGACGTGTGCCCGGCTCGCGATCTCCGGTACGACGCCGCCGAACCGGACGTGCTCGTCGACGCTCGAGGCGACCGCGTCGGCGAGCAGTGTCGAGCCGGCCACGATGCCGACCCCGGTCTCGTCGCAGGAGGTCTCGATCCCCAGCACCAACGGGCCGTCCGTGCTCACGGCATCCGCCCAAGGTCGATCGCGAGCACGGCCGCGTCACCGCCGTCGGCGTAGTACCCGGTACGGATCGTCAGCTCCTGCCCGCCGGCCGAGCGGTAGAGGGCGAGGGCCGCGGCATTGCCGGTCGACACCTCGAGCAGGAGCCGGTCGGCACCAGCACTGCGAGCCTCGGCCACTGCCGCAGCGAGAAGCTGACGGCCCTTCCCGGCCCTCCGGGCACCGGGACGGACCGCGATGCGTTCCAGCTCCGCGTCGGTTCCCGTGAGTGCGACCACGGCCATACCGGCCATGCCGTCCAGCACCAGGACGCGCCGATGCGGCGAGGCGAGGGTCTCCGCCCAGACGCCTTCGCTCCAGGCGTCCGCGCCGAAGATCTCCCGGTCGAAGGCAACGGCGGTCGCCAGATCCGGCATGACCGCCCGGGCGCCCTCGGCGGCGGCCTGGACAGGCGTCAGGACCCGCTTGGCTCCCGCGCTCACGACCGCGTCCGCCGGCCGCAGGTACAGCGGATGCACGGGCAGGCGCGCGAGCAGGTCGCTGTTCACGCCCACAGCCAGTCCGGCCGCGTCTGGCGTCAGCGCCGGCACTCCTTCCCCGAAGACGTCCGGAACGGCAGCCGGCCCGGCACCGGCGAACCGAAGCGTCCGACCGTCGAGCGCTGACACGATCGCCTCAGCCCGCTGGCGTGCGGCTGCCGGCGACAGGACCTCTGGTCCGAACGTGCGCCGGCCCGGGCGGTCGTAGCCCGCGACGTAGATCTCCCGCCGACGGGCATCGGTACCGGCCAGCAACCAGCCGCCGCCCGCGAACGCGTCGCCGGCCAGCAGCGACAGCGCGTCGAGCGAGCAGACGCCGACGAGCTCGGCGCCGATGCTGTGGGCCAGCACGGTCGCCGTGACCACGCCGACCCGGAGGCCGGTGAACGGGCCAGGCCCGACGCCCACCACCACGCGGCCGACATCCGCGGCCGTCACCCCGGCGTCGGCGAGCAGGCCCTCGATGCCCGGCGCGAGCACCTCCCCGTGGCTGGTGCCGCCGGCGTACCGGAAGGTCCCGAGCACCTGGTCGCCCCGCACCAGCGCCGCGGACGTGACCGGCGTCGAGGTGTCGATGCCCAGCGTCAACCCCGTGGCGGTCACGTCGAGCCGGTCCGGTCGGCCATCAGCTCGGCATAGCGACGCGCCACCCGCCCGACCGTGCCATCGAGGAACCGGGGCCCGATCGCCTCGAGATGCACCAGGCGCTCGCCCTCTGGATCAGAACGGTCGACACGCACGACCAGCCTGGAGTCGGTGAGCTGCTCGGCCTTCTGCTCGCCCCACTCGACCACGGTGATGGCCCGCGAGGCCGTCGAGTCGAGATCGAGGTCGTCGAGCTCATCCGCTCCGGACAGGCGGAAGGCATCCACGTGCACCAGCAGCGGTCCGGCGGCGGTCTGGTGCTGCCGGGCGATCACGAACGTCGGCGAGGTCACCGCTACGTCGACCTCGAGCCCTTCGCCGATGCCACGCGCGAGCGTGGTTTTTCCGGCGCCAAGGACGCCGACGAGCAGCACCAGGTCGCCGGCGTCGAGCTCACCCGCGAGGACCCGGCCGAGCAGGCGCATCGCCGGTGCGTCGGGAACGGTCAGTGGCCCTGCGGCGTCGAGGGTCTTGGCCAGCCTGAGGTTGTACGCGGGATCGCCCTCGTCCGGCGGCTGCTCGCTGTATCCGCGCCGTTGCCAGAAGGCCACCGTCGAGGAGAGTTCGCGCCGCGCCAGCAGCGACAGCCGGGTGCGTCCGCGGCGGCGTGCGGTCGTCTCGGCGACACCAACCATCGCGGTCGCGACCCCGCGGCCCTGCCAGTGCGGTGACACGCTGACCCGGCGCAGCCCGAGTTCACCCGGACCCCGAGAGGTGTCGAAGAGCAGGGTTCCGGCCGGCTCACCGTCGACCAGCACGAGCAGGCCACCGTCGGCTTCGATCGCAGCCCGCACGGTGGCCTCGGACTCCGACAGCTGCGGGGTCGGCGGCTCGAGCATCGGCCTGGCCGCGAACGCCCGGTGGATCACCGCCACGATGGCGGGCGCGTCCTCAGGTCTGGCCGCGCGGATCTCCAGCTCGGTCATCGATGGTCACCGGTGACCTCGACCTCGACGTGCTCCTCCGGAGGCAGCAGGCCGATGCGCGCTGCCAGCGCCTCGATCGCGTGGGTGACCTCGGTCGGGCGCTCGATCATCACCAGGTGCCCGGACGGGTCCAGCCGGATGAACTCCGCCTGGGGCAGTTCGGCAGCGAGGGCCTCCGACCGGGCGATCGGCGTGAGGTTGTCCTGCGCGCCGCCGATCACCACGACCGGTACCTCACGGAGGGTCCTGAGGCCCTTGCTCCCGTCGTGCTCGCCGAACTCGGGGTAGAAGTCGGCGACGACGGACAGCGGCGTGGTGGAGTGCATGGCAGCGACGAAACGTACCTGCGCATCGCTCACCGGGCCGGCGAACGACCAGGCTCTGGTCAGCTGCAGTGCCAACGCGTGGTCGGCCGAGCGCACCGGCTCCACCAGTCCCGAGAGCCTGGCTCCCGCGCGGACCAGCGCGCTCGCAGACAGCGCCAGCACCGTTCCCCGGCTGCCCGAGTAGCCGAGGTCGACGCGATCGACCGGCTCGGCGCTCGTAGCCACCAGGGCGACGCCGGCGATCCGTGGCGCGGACGGAGCGAGTCCCGGCCAGACCCCGAACAGCCCGGGGAAGCGGGCCGCGAGAAGTTGGATCGCCATGCCACCCATCGAGTGCCCGACGAGCAGGATCGGCCCGGGCGGCATCGCGGCGACGACCGCGGCCAGGTCGTCGGCGACCGCATCGAGAGTGTTGCGGCCGGCCGGCGCACGGCCGGACGCGCCATGCGACCGGTGGTCGTAAGTCGCGACCCGGATCCGATCGGCCAGTGCGGCCCGCTGGACCCGCCAGCTGTGGTGGTCGAGGCCGTAGCCGTGCAGGAACAGCACCGTCCCGCTGCTGTCACCCGACGGTCCGTTCAGAAACGCGGCCAGGCGGATCCCGTCGGTGGTCGGGATGCTGATCCGGTCGGCCTGCTCGTCGAGCGGGTCGGCACCCGGGCGCGGCCAGTCCGGGTCGTCCGGCCACTCGGGAATCGCCCGGCGGCGGCGTCGGTACATCATCGGCGGGCGATGCGCCCACGCGGCAGCGTCAGCACTTCCCAGCTGATCGTTCCGGCCGCACGCGCCCAGTCGTCGGCCGACGGCACGCCGAGCCCATCCGGATCCGCGCCGAACAGCACCACGTCGTCGCCCGGCTGGTCCTGCGCCTGCGGGCCGAGATCGACGACGAACTGGTCCATGCACACCGCTCCGACCAGCGGCGCTCGCCGGCCGCCGACGAACACCTCCGCTCCCGGCGAGAACGCGCGGAGGATCCCGTCGGCGTAGCCGATCGGGACGAGCCCAAGCGTGGTGTCGCGCGGCGCGGTCCAGGTGCGGCCGTAGGAGACGTGGTGGCCGGCCGGAATCGCCTTGACGCCGGCAAGCCGGCTGCGAAGCGTCATCGCCGGGCGCAAGGCGACCGGTGACGGCACGGCCGGCGGCAGCGGCGAGTACCCGTACAGCGCCAGGCCGACACGGACGAGGTCGTGGTGCAGGTCGGGCCGGGCGAGAGCCGCCCCGGAGTTCGCGAGGTGCACGACCCCAGGGTCGAGCCCGGCGGCACGGACCACCTCCACGGCCGCCAGCAGTCCGGCGTTCTGCTCGTCGTTGGCCGGATGGTCGGCGACCTCCGAGCAGGCCAGGTGTGACCAGACGCCGGTGAGCCTCGCCCGGCCGTCCTGCACGGCAGCGGCGATCGATCCGACCAGGGCCGGCAACTCGCCGGGCGGCGCACCGCCGCGCCCGAGCCCGGTGTCGACCTTCAGCTGGACGTCGACGGGTCGCCCAAGGCGTTCGGCGGCGTCAAGCACCTCCGCCAGCCGCCACTGTGCCGACACCGTGACCTGCACGTCGGCGCGGATCAGGTCGGCGGCGTCACCGCCTGGCGGGCCCAGCCAGCAGAGCAGGGGCGCCGACAGCCCGGCCGCCCGGAGCGTCAGGGCCTCGTGCGCGGTGGCGACTCCGAGCCAGCCGGCGCCGCCGGAGAGCGCGGCCCTGGCTGCGGACTCCATGCCGTGGCCGTAGCCGTCGGCCTTCACCACCGCCATCACGGCCGGTGTGGGTGCGCCCCGGCGGCTCGCGGCATCAGCGACGTGACGGCAGACGGCAGCGGTGTTGGCCTCGATCGCGCCGAGGTCGATGACACATTCGCCGACGGTCAGTCGACCTGCTCCAGATCGCAGACGAACACCAACGTCTCACCGGGGGCGATGACGCCGCCGGCGCCCCGGTCGCCGTAGGCGAGATGGGGCGGGATGACGAGCTGACGCCGGCCGCCGACCTTCATGCCGGTGACGCCGTCGTCCCAGCCCTGGATGACGCGACCGGCCCCGAGCGGGAAGGCCAGCGGCGCTCCGCGGTCCCAGGAGGCGTCGAACTGCTGCCCGGTGCTCCAGGAGACGCCGACGTAGTGCACGTGGACGGTGGAACCGGCGACGGCTTCGTCGCCGGTGCCCTCGACGAGGTCGGTCACCTGGAGCTCGCCGGGAGGGTCGCCGGCCGGGACGGAGACATCGGGCTTCGTGGTGGAGTCGGGCTTGGTGTTGGGGCTGTCGCTACTCATGCCATGAGGCTAGCGACCGCGGCCGGTACCGACTCGGCGAGCCGCGCTGCCACGACACCCGGTCCGGCCAGCCTCGCGGCAGCCGCGTGCACGATCGCGGCGGCGATCGCCTGCCGGCCCAGGCCGGGCGACCGGTCGGTGACGCCGGCCTGTTCCCGTGCCGTGGCCGACGCGAGCAGTGCGCCGGCGATGCCGCTGAGAACGTCACCGGAGCCCGCGGTGGCAAGCCACGCCGGCGCGACCGCGGAGGCGACGTAGGTGGTGCCGCCGGGCTCTGCCACCACGCTGGTCGCGCCCTTCAGCATGACCGTTGCCTGCAGCCGATCGGCGGCCGCGCGCACGGTGTGCAGCCGGTCGGCTTCGACCGCCGCCCGCTCCATGCCGAGCAGCCTGGCCAGTTCGCCGGCGTGCGGCGTCAGCAACAGCCGGGCGCCCTCGGGTCGGTCGGCGGGGTCGGGCAGATGGCGCAGCCCGTCGGCATCGACGAGCACCGGGACGTCGTCGGCGAGCAGGCGGTCGAACGGGACCGCAGGCGGCTCGTCGCCACCCCCACTGCCCACCACCCAGCACTGCACCCGCCCCGGCTCGGCCGGAGTACCGGGAACGACGTCGGGGAACCGCAGGGCGATCTCGTGGCCGAGGTCGCCCTCGCCGACATGCCGGACCATCCCCGCGAGCCCGCAACGGGCACCCGCGGTCGAGAGCAGCCCGGCACCGGGATAGCGCGGCGACCCTGTCACCAGGCCGACCACGCCGCGGCTGTACTTGTCCGACTCGGAGCCCGGACGTGGGAGGAGGCCGGCGACGTCGGCCAGGCTGACCACGCTGAGGGCATCCCGGCCGCCCGGCTCTGGCAGTCCCTCGAGCCCGATGTCGACGAGGTGGACGGTGCCTGCCGCGAGCGCACCTGGCGCGATCAGCAGGCCGGGCTTCAGCACGCCGAAGCTGACGGTGAGATCGGCGTGCACACAGGCACCGTCGATGCGGCCGGTGTCGGCGTCGATCCCGCTGGGCAGGTCGACAGCCACCACCACCGGCGGCGGGTCCAGTCCCTCCCATGCCGACACGAGTTCGGCGGCCGTGGGCCGAAGTCCGCCGGTCCCACCAATGCCGACGACTCCGTCGACGACGAGGTCCGGCGCCTTCCCGCCGGAGCCGACCAGTTGGGCGCTGCCGCCGGCGTACGGCTCCACCCGGCCACCGGCCGCACGCAGTGCCGCGACGCCACCGGCGTGCGCGGAGTCGGACAGCGAGAGCGCCAGCACCTGGGCGCCGCGCGCAGCGAGCCGGGCACCAGCGAACAGCGCGTCGCCGCCGTTGTCACCGCTGCCGACCGCCACCACGATCCGGCGCCCGTACACGTCGCCGAGGAGATCGGCGCACGCGCCCGCCAGGCCGGCGGCCGCCCGTTGCATGAGCGCCCCGGTGGGCAGCCGGCTCATCGCCCGTTGCTCGGCGGAGCGGACCTGGGCAACCTCCAGCGCCACCCGCATCTGCTCTCCCTCGCTCTAGCCCTCCAGGATGACCACGGCGGAGGCGATGCCCGCATCGTGCGACAGCGACAGATGGGTGCGTTCCACGCTGCGCGCCTCGGCCGCGGCCAGCACGGTCCCGGTCATCCGCAGCCACGGCCGGCCGGCGTCGGTGTTCACGACCTCGCAGTCGGTCCACAGCAAACCACCGGGTCCGCCGAGCGCCTTCGCCAGTGCCTCCTTGGCCGCGAACCTGGCCGCCAGCGAGGAGGGGCCCAGCTTGAGCTCGGTCGTGGTGAACAACCGCTCGGCAAGTCCAGGCGTCCGGTGGAGGGACTCCACGAAGCGGTCGATCGAGCACACGTCGATGCCGACTCCGAGGATCACGTGGTCGCCTATTCGACCGTGACCGACTTGGCCAGGTTGCGCGGCTGGTCGACGTCGTGGCCGAGTGCGTCGGCGAGCTCGCCGGCGAAGATCTGCAGCGGGATGACGGCGACCAGTGGCTGGAACAGCGTCGGCACCTTTGGCAGCGGGATGAAGGTGTCCGCCAGGGCAGCCACCTCGTCGTCGCCCGCTTCGGCCAGCACGATCGTCCGGGCACCGCGCGCACGCACCTCGGCGACGTTGCTGATCACCTTGTCGCGCAGCTGGTCGCGCCCGCGGGTCGGGACGATCACGAACACCGGCAGGCCCTCCTCGATCAGGGCGATCGGGCCGTGCTTGAGCTCGCCGGCGGCGAAGCCCTCGGCGTGGATGTAGGCGAGTTCCTTGAGCTTGAGCGCGCCCTCCAGCGCGATCGGGTACCCCGCGTGCCGGCCGAGGAACAGCACCGAGCGCGACCCGGCCAGCTCACGTGCGAGTTCCCGTACGGGTTCGGCCTGGTCGAGAACCTCGCGGACAGCGTCCGGGATCGCGTGCATCTGGTCCATCACCGCGGTGATCTCGTCGCCGAACACCGTGCCGCGCTCCTGGGCGAGGAACAGGCCGAGGAGGTAGCAGGCCACCAGCTGGGTCGAGAAACCCTTGGTGGAGGCGACCCCGATCTCCGGGCCGGCATGGGTGTAGATCACCGCATCGGCTTCCCGCGGGATCGTCGACCCGTTGGTGTTGCAGATCGCGAGCACGCGGGCGTGCTGCTCCTGGGCGTGGCGGATCGCCATCAGCGTGTCGGCCGTCTCGCCGGACTGGCTGATGGCGACGACAAGCGTGGTGGCATCGACGATCGGGTCGCGGTAGCGGAACTCGCTCGCCAACTCGACCTCGCAGGGGATGCGGGTCCAGTGCTCGATCGCGTACTTGGCCACCAGGCCGGCATAGAACGCGGTGCCACAGGCCACGATGATGATCTTGTCGATCAGCCGGAGCTCGCTCGGCTTGAGCCGCATCTCGTCGAGCTGGAGCCGGCCGTCCGGATCGAACCGGCCGAGCAGGGTGTCGGCGATCGCGCGCGGCTGCTCCTCGATCTCCTTGAACATGAACCACCGGTAGCCGGACTTCTCGGCGGCGGTCAGGTCCCAGTCGACGTGGTAGTCGCGTCCCTCGACCGGTCGGCCGTCGAAGTCGGTGACCGACACCGTCTCGCGGGTGATCGTCACCACCTGGTCCTGGCCGAGTTCAACGGCGTCCCGGGTGTGCTCGATGAACGCGGCGACATCGGAGGCGAGGAAGTTCTCGCCGTCGCCCCGGCCCACGACCAGCGGGCTGTTGCGCCGGGCACCGACCACGACGTCCTCGGACTCGGCGTCGAGGACGACGAGGGTGAAAGCACCCTCCAGCTGCCGGGCGACCCGGCGCACGAGTTCGGTCGTGTCCGCCTCGGGGTCCTCGGCGGCCAGGCTGGCCAGCAGGTGTGCGGCCACCTCGGTGTCGGTGTCGGACGAGCAGCTGTAGCCGGCTTCGGCGAGGGACCTGCGGATGCTGGCGTGGTTCTCGATGATGCCGTTGTGCACCACCGCGAACCGCTGGTTCTCGCTCGAGTGCGGGTGCGCGTTGCGGTCGGTGGGACCCCCGTGGGTCGCCCACCGGGTGTGCCCGATGCCGGTTCCGGAGCGTGGTTGTGGAGCCTCGACCAGCAGCGCATCCAGATTCTTGATCTTGCCGGCCCGACGACGGACCGACGTCTTGAGGCCATCGACGACGGCGACTCCGGCCGAGTCGTAGCCGCGGTACTCCAGCCGCCGGAGGCCGGCCATCACGACGCTTGTTGCGTCGTTCGCACCGACATATCCGACGATCCCGCACATGTCAGCAGAGTCTAGGTGCGCGTGCGCCCGGGTGCGGGCGAGCTAGCCGGACGCCAGCCCGGCGACGGCGGTCACCGTGCGCCAGTTCCTCGCCGTGCCCTCCATCCCGCCGAGGAGGCGGCGCATGGCGGCCGGCGTGAGCTTGCTGTTGTGCTGCCCGTCGGAGTAGGCGATGTAGAGCTCCCGCCCATCGACGAAGGCCTTCTCGCCGACGGATGCCGCGTGCTCGACGATCGCGTCGCCCGCCGGCAGCGGCTTGGTGAAGAAGACGGCGACGACCATCCGGTCCGAGGCCGCCACCTCGTCGGGGAACGGATTCTTGGCCAGCACCGCGCCGACCTGGGCCGGCGTGCGGACGATGACGGGCGTGTCGACTCCGAAGTGCTCCTCGATCAGGTCATGCAGATCGCGCGCGACCGCAGCTTCACTCCGGTGCTTGGACGCCGCGACGATGTTGCCGCTCTGCACGTACGTTCGCACGTCGGTGAACCCGGCCTCGGCCATCCGCTCGCGCAGGACAGGCATCGACACCTTGTTCGTCGAGCCGAGGTTCACGGCCCGCAGCAGCAGTACCCAGGTCGCCATGGCCGGGGACTGTAGCCCTACGACGGCTCGAGGGTCGCCACCACGAAGACCCGCTCGAACGGCAGCACGGTGCCGATCTCCTCGCGGGGATAGGCCCTGCGGAGTTCCGCTCCGTACTCGGCCTCGAACCGGGCCCGGTCGTCGTCGCCGAGGGCCTGCAGTACCGGGCGGGCGCCGGTGGCCGAGATCCATCGGAGCACCGCGTCGGTTCCGGGCAGGACGTGCAGGTAGGTCGTCGTCCAGGCATCGACCTGCCAGCCCGGCCGGCTGAGCAGGCGCAGGTAGGTGGCTGCGTCGACTCCGCGTGCCTGCAGCAGGCCCTGCGTCGATGCGGCGTACGGCTCACGGGACGAGACCTCGGCCAGCAGCCGGTGGCTCGGCGCGTCGAAGTTGTGCGGGACCTGGAAGGCGAAGGTGCCTCCCGGCCGCACGCGATCGAGGAGCCGTGGCAGCAGGCTGAGCTGGTCGGGGATCCACTGGAAGGTCGCGTTGGAGATCACCAGGTCGAACTGCCGGCCGGGCTCCCAGGTACCGGTCGCAACCGCCTCGACGTCCTCCTCCAGGTACGACACCTCGGGATCGGTGTTGTCGGCTTCGGCCCGTTCGATCATCTGCGCCGACGAGTCGATACCGAGAACCGAGCACGCCGGCCACCTGGTCCGCATCAGTGCGCTGAGGTGACCTGGACCGCAGCCGAGGTCGACAACGGTGCCGGGCCGGCCACCGATGCGCTGGAGGAGGTCGACGAACGGCCGGCTCCGCTCGTCGGCGTAGGCGAGGTAGCGGTCGGGGTCCCAGGAGGCCATGAGCGATTCTCGACCACAATGACGGCGTGACCACAGTCAGCGGTGTCGAGGCGGCCTTCGAGGAGTTCGAGCGCGCCGCCTGGGCCCGCCTGGCCGGACGCCTGCGGGTCCCGTTCGCCGACGACGTGATCGAGAGCGTCCGTGGCCTCGGCGACCCGGTGGACCTGACCGAGGTGGCGGAGGTCTACCTGCCGCTGTCGCGGCTGCTCAGCCTGTACGTCCGGTCCAACGGCCTGCTGCGCGACGCGACCGGCCGGTTCCTCGGTGCCCGCGCCAACCGGACGCCGTTCGTGATCGGCATCGCCGGTTCGGTGGCCGTCGGGAAGTCGACGACCGCCCGCGTCCTCAGGGAGCTACTCGCGGCATGGCCCGCGCATCCGCACGTGGAGCTGGTCACCACCGACGGCTTCCTGCATCCCAACGCCGAGCTCGAACGGCGCCAGATCCTGCAACGCAAGGGATTCCCCGAGTCGTACGACCGCGCGGCACTGCTGCAGTTCGTGATCGCGGTGAAGTCGGGGAAGCCGGTCGTCACGGCACCGCTCTACTCCCACGTGCGGTACGACATCATCCCGGACGGGCGGATCGAGGTCCGCTCCCCCGACATCCTCATCGTCGAGGGCCTCAACGTGCTGCAACCGGGTCATGCCAGCCGGTCGGGCGGCAACGCGCTCGCCGTGAGCGACTTCTTCGACTTCTCCGTCTACGTCGACGCTGCGACGTCCGACATCCGCCGTTGGTACGTCGACCGTTTCCTCGCCCTGCGCGAGACCGCGTTCAGCCGGCCGGACTCCTACTTCCACCACTACCGCGACCTGAGCGAAGACGAGGCGGTCGAGCAGGCGGGGACGCTGTGGGACACGATCAACGGCCCGAACCTGGTCGAGAACATCCTGCCCACGCGCGGGCGAGCCGACCTGGTGATGGGCAAGGGCTCCGATCACACCGTGCGGGCCGTTCGGCTGCGCAAGCTCTAGTCCAGAGCCGCAGTGACATCGGTGCGTCAGAGCCGCAGGGCGGACGCCACCACGGCAGCCAGCCGGTCGGCCACCGTCTGCGCCTGGATCACCGTGCCCGCTTCCACCATCACCCGCACCAGCGACTCGGTGCCCGAGGGGCGCAGCAGCACCCGGCCGGAGTCGCCCAGTTCATCGGCCGCGGCGACAACGGCCGCTGCCACCTGCGGGTCGGTGTCGCATCGGGTCTTGTCGACGCCGGGCACGTTCACGAGTACCTGCGGGAACTTCGCCATCACGCCGGCCAGTTCGGCCAGCGACTTGTGCGTGCGCACCATCTCGGCGATCACCTGGATCGCCGCCAGCAGGCCGTCTCCGGTGGTCGCCCGGTCGAGCATGATCACGTGCCCGGACTGCTCACCGCCGAGGTCGAATCCGCCGGCCTTCATCTCCTCGAGCAGGTAGCGGTCACCGACCTTGGTGCTGCGCACCTCGATCCCGCCGGCTGCCATCGCCTTGCCGAAGCCGAGATTGCTCATCACGGTGGCCACCACGGTGTTGCCCGTCAGCGTGCCCTGCGCCTTCCGGGCGAGCGCGAGGATCGCGAGGATGTGGTCGCCGTCGACGACCTCGCCCGTCGCATCGACGGCCAGGCAGCGGTCGGCGTCGCCGTCGACGGCGATGCCCAGATCGGCGCCGGTCTCCCGGACCTTGTCGATCAGCGACCCGAGGTGGGTCGAGCCGCAGTTGTCGTTGATGTTGAGGCCATCAGGCTGGTCGTGGATGGCGGTCACGTCGGCGCCCAAGCGGCGCAGCAGCACCGGCCCGGCCACCGACGCGGCCCCGTTCGCCGCGTCGAACACCATCGAGATGCCGTCGAACGGCAGGTCCACGGTCGCGGCGAGGTAGTCGACGTAGTCGGCCAGGGCGGCCTTGTCGTCGGTGACCCGCCCGACCTGCTCGCCGGTCGGGCGGCTCCACGGCTCCCGCAGCCTGGCTTCGATCGCGTCCTCGAGGGTGTCGGCGAGCTTGTTGCCGCCGGCGGCGAGGAACTTGAGCCCGTTGTCGGGCATCGGGTTGTGCGAGGCCGACAGCATCACGCCGAGGTCGGCGCCGCGGGCGGCGGTGAGATGGGCGACAGCCGGCGTGGGCAGCACGCCGAGCCGGTGGACGTCGACGCCGGCGGAGGCCAAGCCCGCCACGACCGCGGCTTCGAGGAACTCGCCGCTGGCGCGAGGGTCCCGCCCCACCACGGCGAACGGATGTGGGCCCGCAAAGGCGCCGACCCCGCCGAGAACGTGGGCAGCAGCCACCGACAGGTCCAGTGCAAGCTCGGCGGTGAGGTCGACGTTGGCGAGGCCGCGGACCCCGTCGGTACCGAAGATCCGGCCGGCCACCTGCTTACCGCTTGGAGAACTGCGGCGCCTTGCGGGCCTTCTTCAATCCGGCCTTGCGGCGTTCCTTGGCCCGGGGGTCGCGGGTCAGGTAGCCCGCCTTCTTCATCGCGGGACGGTTGTTCTCCGCGTCGATCGAGTTCAGCGCGCGGGCGACACCGTGGCGCAGGGCACCGGCCTGGCCGGTGAAGCCGCCGCCGTCGATGTGCGCGATGACGTCGAACGCGCCCTCGAGACCGAGCAGGGCGAACGGCTCGTTCACGTGCTGCTGGTGGACCTTGTTCGGGAAGTACACGGCGAGGTCGCGGCCGTTGATCGTCCAGGTGCCGGTGCCGGGAACGAGGCGCACGCGGGCGGTGGCCTCCTTGCGGCGACCGGTAGCGGCGGCCGGCTCGATCAGTCTCGGCCGATCAGGGGTCACCGCGGCGCGCGGCCGGGTCTCAGAGCTGTACGCGACCCCGGTGGCCTCGTCGGTGACGAACTCCTCGGGAGCGGCGGCGGTGGCCGGCTGCTCCACCGAGGGCTCCTCGGTCTGCGCGTTCTGCGACACGTAATCCTCTTTCGTGGTACGGCTACTGAATGTGACTGCTGCTGGGACTTACTGGGCGACCTGGGTGAAGGTGTACTCGGCCGGCTGCTGCGCGGTGTGCGGGTGGTTCGGACCGGCGTAGACCTTGAGCTTGCGCAACTGCTGCCGGGAGAGCTTGTTCTTGGGCAACATGCCCCAGACCGCCTTCTCGACGGCCTTGCGCGGGTCGGTGTCGAGCAACTCGCCGACCCTGGTCTCGGTGAGGCCGCCGGGGTAACCGGAGTGCCGGTAGGCCAGCTTGTCGGCCCGCTTGTTCCCGGTCAGCGCGATCTTGCCGGCGTTGACGACGATGACGAAGTCGCCGGTGTCGACATGCGGCGCCCAGGTCGGCTTGTGCTTCCCCCGCAGGAGGTTGGCGACGGCGACACACAGGCGGCCGAGGACCACGTCGTTGGCGTCGATGACGTGCCAGGTCCGGGTGATGTCACCGGGCTTCGGTGAATACGTGCGCACTGGTCTGAACCTTCTCCTGGCTTGCCGACGAATACCGATGTTCCTGATGAAAGATGTCCCGCGTCCCCGGGGCGGCCACGCTGGCGCTGCCATAGGACGGCACCTCGCGCGCATGGGTGCCGGGCAGGCACAACGACCGCCCAGACTACCGGCCGCGTTCCGCACCGGTCAAAAGCGCCCTAGCGGGCCCTCGCGACGCGCTCCTCGTCCCACACCGGCTCGTCACTGGCGTACACCCGCCCGTCGGCGCCGAACACGAGGAAGCGATCCATCGAGCGGGCGAGCCACCGGTCGTGCGTCACCGCGATCACCGTGCCTTCGAACCGGCCGAGGGCATCCTCCAGCGCGTCGGCCGAGGTGACGTCGAGGTTGTCGGTGGGCTCGTCCAGCAGCAGCAACGTCGCACCCGACAGCTCCAGCAGGAGGATCTGCAGGCGCGCCTGCTGGCCGCCCGACAGCGTCTCGAAGCGCTGCTCACCGGACTCGGCCAGCTCGTACCGGGCGAGCACCCGAGCGGCTTCCTCCTGCGGCAGGCCGGCGCGGTGGTCGTCGCCCCGGTGCAGGATCGTGAGCAGCGTCCGGCCGATCAGCTCGGGATGTTCGTGGGTCTGGGCGAACCAGCCCGGCCGCACGCGCGCGCCGAGCCTGGCCCGGCCGGTGTGCGCGACCGGTGCGATCGGCACCCCGCCGACCGGCCGCTGACCCGGCTCCGGATCCGAACCGCCGCGGGCGAGCAGCCGGAGGAAGTGCGACTTTCCGGAGCCGTTCGACCCCAGCACGCCGACCCGCTCGCCGAACCAGATCTCGTCGCTGAACGGCTGCATGAGTCCGGTGAGCTCGAGGTCCTCGCAGATCACCGCGCGCTTCGCGGTCCGTCCGCCGGAGAGCCGCATCTTGACCTGCTGCTCCCGCGGTACCGCCACCGGCGGCCCCTTCTCCTCGAACTTGCGCAGCCGCGTCATGGTCGCGTGGTACGCGGCCGCCATGCCGTCGTTCACCGAAGCCTTGTGCTTGTAGAGCAGCATCAGCTGCCGCAGCTTGGCGTGCTCCTCGTCCCAGCGCTTGCGCTGCTCGCTGAGGTCGTCCAGCCGCGCGGCGCGCGCCTCGTGGTAGCTCGCGTACCCCGCCGGGTGCACCCACAACGTGTTGCCGCCACCGTCGGCCGACGCGGTCATCAGCCGCCGATGGGTGGTGCGGTCGGACCCACGCAGTTCCACCGCGGCGATCCTGGTGGCGGTGTTGGCGAGCAGTTCACGGTCGTGGCTGACGAACAGCACGGTCTTCACCGACGCCGCCATCCGTGCCTCGAGCCACCGCTTGGCCGGCACGTCGAGGTAGTTGTCCGGCTCGTCGAGAAGCAGCACCTGGTCGGGTCCGCGCAGCAGCGCCTCGATCACCAGGCGCTTCTGCTCCCCGCCGGACAACGTCGTGACCGGCCGGTAGCGCGCCTTGTCGAACCCGATGCCGATCGCCTCGGTGCAGCAGGTGTCCCACAGCACCTCGATGTCGTAGCCACCGGCGTCGCCGAAGTCGCTGAGTGCCTGGGCGTAGCGCAGTTGCAGCGCCTCGGTGTCGTCGTCCATCAGCGCGAGCTCGGCCCGCTCCACCCGCGCCGCCGTCTCTCGCACGGCCGGCGGCGCCACCGACAGCAGCAGGTCGGCCACCGTGCTGTCGTCGCGGACCGAGCCGACGAACTGGCGCATGACGCCGAGCCCGCCGCTCGCGACGACGGTCCCCGACGTGGGGGCGATCTCGCCGGCGATGATGCGCAGCAGCGTCGTCTTGCCCGAGCCGTTCGGGCCTACGAGGGCGACCTTGGCGCCCTCGCCGACCCGGAAGGAGACGTCATCCAGCAGCATCCGGCCGTCGGGCAGCTGGAAGGACACGGACTGGACGTCGAGATAACCCACAATTGGTCATTGTGACCGGCCCCGAGCCGGGGTGCACAGTTTTTTCGGGCAACACAGTCTTTTACGGGGCCAGGAGCGCGTTGTTGCGGACCTGCAGGAGGAAGAACGCGAGCACGTACAGCAGGGTCGCGACCCCCACGACCTTGAGCGACGTCACGCCCATCCGCTTTTCGAACACGCCCTCTGCCCGGGTCGCCTCCATCGAGGCGATCACGGCGATGAGCCACAACAGGATGCCGACGAGGTAGGCCATCGTTCGGTCGAACCGGATGGCCTGGTCGAGTTCCGCCTTGCTCGGGAGGTCACCGGCCGCGACGACCATCAACCATCCGGTGAGCCGGCCGCACACGGCTGCCGCGGGGTAGCACAACGCGATCGCCCACAACGCGACCTTCCAGGCAAGCGCACGCATAAAACCCCCAGCTTGTCGTAAGACTCCCTACCCTAGTCGCGGGACGCCCAAGCCATGCGACGGTTTTGGGAGGCGACGTGACGAAGACTCGACCTGAGGGCACGCGATTGCGCGTCGACCTCAGGTTCGACGGCACCGCCTTTGCTGGCTGGGCGATTCAGCCCGGCCTGCGCACGATCCAGGACGAGATCGAACGTGCGCTCGCCACGGTGCTGAGGCAGCCTCCGCTTCGGGTCACGGTCGCGGGGCGGACTGATGCCGGCGTGCACGCGCGTGGTCAGGTCGCCCACGTCGACGTTCCGGACGTCAGCCTGAGAACACTCGAGATCGAGAGGCTGGCCGGGCGGCTCACCGGGGTCCTGCCCGACGACATCGCCGTGACGTCGGTGCGGCTGGCCGAGCCGGGCTTCGACGCACGGTTCTCCGCGATCTGGCGCAGATACGCCTACCGCATCGCCGACCATCCCGGTGCCGTCGACCCGTTGCGACGCCATGACGTGCTTCGCCGGTTGCGTCCGCTCGACCACGAAGCGATGGCAGCGGCCTGCCCGGGCCTGCTGGGTCTTCGCGACTTCGCGGCGTTCTGCAAGAACCGTCCGGGCTCTACCGCGATCCGGACTCTGCAACGCCTGGACTGTGCGCGCAACAGTGATGACCTGGTGGTCGTCGACGTGCAGGCCGATGCCTTCTGCCACAGCATGGTGCGCTCGATCGTCGGCGCGCTCGTGGCGGTCGGAGAGGGGCGCTATCCATCCACGTGGCCGGCGCTGATCCAGGCCGGCGGCCGACGGGTGCCCGAAGTGACAGTGATGCCGGCTGCCGGGCTGACGCTCGAGGCCGTCGGATACCCGGAACCGCAGGAGTTGGCAGCTCAGGCAGATCGTGCGCGCGCTCTGCGCGTGCTGACGCCGGATGCAACCACCGCGGGTGGTGCGGTCGGATGACCGGTCAGTTCTTCGAGGAGAACCCCGGCGTGGCGAGCGAACCGATCGAGTTCTCCACCCGGATCTGGGGACAGGACCTCACGTTCAGCACCGACACCGGCGTGTTCGCCCGCGGTCGCCTCGACCTCGGAACCTCGGTGCTCTTCCGCGCCACCGAGCCGCCCACAGGTGGCAGGCTGCTCGACCTCGGCTGCGGGTACGGCGCGATCGCGTGCGCGCTGGCGGCGGCATCGGGCGATGCGGACGTGGTGGCGATCGACGTGAACAACCGGGCGCTGGCGCTCACCGTCGCCAATGCCGTGCGCAACGGGCTGACGTCGGTACGGGCACTGCGGCCCGAGCAGGTACCCGACGGCGAGACCTTCGACCAGATCTGGTCCAACCCGCCGATCCACGCGGGCAAGGCCGCCCTGCACGAGCTGCTGCTGCGGTGGCTGCCACGTCTGTCGCCCGACGGCCTGGCCCACCTGGTCGTCGGCCGCAACCTCGGCGCCGATCCCCTGGCCCGGTGGCTGCAGGATCAGGGCTACGACTGCACGCGGCTCGGCTCGGCGAAGGGCTTTCGGGTCCTGCGGGTACGGCCACCCTCCCTGGAGGCGGCGTGAGCGACCAACGACCGCTCGCAGTCGTCTCCGGCGCCGGCCGCGGCATCGGAGCCGCCACCGCCCGTGCCCTGGCCGTGGCCGGCTGGGACGTCGTGGTGGGGTTCCACCGGGACCGCGACGCAGCCGAAGCCGTGGGCGACGAGTGCGTGCGGCTCGGAGCCCGCGCGTTCACCGTCCAGGCCGACCTGTCGCAGCCGGCGGAGGTCGACCGCTTCTGGCAGGTCGTCGACGACCAGGGCGGGCAGGTAGCCGGCCTGGTGAACAACGCCGGCGTCGTGAGTCCGAAGGCCGACGTTGCCGACATGTCCGCCGATCGGCTGCGCCGGCTGCTCGACGTCAACGTCGTCGGCGCGTTCCTCATGGCCGGGGCAGCCGTGCGGCGCATGGCGCACTCACGCGGGGGTTCCGGCGGCGTGATCGTCAACGTCTCCTCACGGGCGGCGATCCGCGGCGGCTCGGGCGAGTACGTCGACTACGCGGCGTCGAAGGCCGCCGTCGACGTGCTGACCACCGGACTGGCGCTCGAAGTGGCGCGGGACGGAGTCCGGGTCGTGGGGATCAGGCCGGGACTCATCGACACCGAGATCCACGTCCCGGGCCGGCTCGAGCGGCTGACGCCCGACGTGCCGATGGCGCGGGCGGGCCGCCCGGAGGAAGTGGCCGAGGCAATCAGGTGGCTGATGTCGGACCAGGCGAGCTACGTGACCGGCAGCACCCTCGACGTCGGTGGCGGCCGCTAGCCGGACGGTCGGCGCCGGAAGTGCAGGCCGTGCTCGGCGAGCTCGAGCGACGCGAGCGCCTCGATCATCCGGGGATCGCCCGATCGCCAGGCTCCCACCGGATCGGGACTGAGCCGCGCCAGCCGGTCGAGCGGCTGCCGGGTGAGCGCCCGCAGGGCCAGCAGCGACAGGTCGGCGTCGTCGTCGAGGAAAGCGGTCGACGCCGTGGCGGTGCGGACGAACCGCCAGCGGCCAAGGAACCAGATGATGCCGACCACCAGGAACGGCAGCACCCCGGCGAGCACACCGCAGACAAGCGCCAGGCGTTCGACCCCCGCGACCATGTCCGCGCCCGCCTGCTGCAGCGGTTGCGCTGACGACGCGAGCTGGTCGAACGGCGACCGGACGCCATCCCCCACGAGCGGGAGCTCGCCGAGCTGTTCGCCGGTGCGGCGCATGCCGTCGGCGAGCTGCCCGCCGGCCGCCTCCACCTGCCGCGCCGGCTCGGCTAGGACCAGGACCGACCGGTGGACGAGCAGCGCCACGAGCAGGCAGACCACGGCCCAGCCGAGCATGAGCACGTCGGCGAGGATCTGGCGCGTCCGGCGAGCCGGGGCGTCGGCGTACAGCTTCATCGGGGGCACAGCTTCATTGGGGCACAGCTTCATGGGTCGGGGTGGGGAAGTGCGATGGCATCTTCGGGTACCGCACGGATCGTCGCGCGAACTCCATCGACGTCCCCAGGTAGATCAGGCCGACCGCCGATCCGACCACGGCCACCGCGGCCGGAGCGGCTCCAGCAGCGTTCGACACCAGGGATCCCAGGATGCCGGCCACGATCGAGTTCGTCACGATCATGAAGACGCCGGTGCTTCCGGCGACGTGGCTGAGCGTTGATCGCCGGACGCCCATCAGGTAGGTCTGCATCAGCCCGGCCTGGTCGTCGTGCGCGGACGTGACCAGGTGGTCGGCCAGCCCGGGATCCAGCTCCAGATAGGCGGCCCGAATGCGGTTCATGCCGAGGAGGAAGGCCGCGTCGTCGTTGCTGGCATTCATCACCCGGATGCCGGTCAGCGTGCCGAGCACGAGAATGGCGGCAGACAGTCCGATCGACAGCACGCGGAAGGCCGGTCCGAAACCTGACGATTGTGCCACCAGCGCCAGGACGACCAGCGCGGCCGACATCACCGTGAGGTGGATGCTGATCCGGCTCATTACTTCGGCCCAGGTGGTGCTGCGACTGCCCAGCAGGCTCCAGTGCTCGGTAGCGAGGATCGCCACCCGGACCGACGGGTTGACCTCTCCTCCAACGACACTGCGCTGTGGCTCGGCTGACACGTCAGGTCCGGGGGTGGTGGCGGGACATGGCGCAGCCTCCTGGCGACAGGCTCGTGGGTCCCTCGCAACCTACGCCCGGTAGGTCGATGGTCGGTGCCGGCCTACTCGGTGGCTTCGTCGCCCTCGTCCGGCTCGCCGCCGGCCCGCTCGAACCCGGCAGCCTCTGCCGCCTCGGCGGTGGTGAAGTACACCTCGGCCTCGGTGCGGTCGTACCAGGGCGAGTCGACCTCGTGGTACTTGTTCGAGTTGGCGTTGCCCTTGACCGGGAACCCGTCCGGAACGCTGTTGTCCTCGGTGGCGGGATGCGAATCGGCGCCGTAGGGGCCGTCGGTGCTCTGCTCGGCCGTGCCCTCGTCGTCCGCAACCTCGTCGGCAGCGGGCTCCTCGGTGACCGGCTCGTCCGCGGTGGCCTCGGCAGCAGGTGCCGCAGCAGCCTTCTTCGCGCTCGACTTCTTCGCCGCCGACTTCTTGGCCGGCCGGCTCGGCAACTCCGCCTCGACCAGTTCGACGACGACCAGAGGGGCACCGTCACCCTTGCGCGGGCCGAGCTTGATGATCCGCAGGTAGCCGCCGTCTCTATCGGCGAACCGAGGCCCGATGTCGGCGAACAGCGTGTGCAGCACGCCCTTGTTGCGCACCAGCGTCGCCGCCTGGCGGCGGGAGTGCAGGTCGCCACGACGGGCCTTGGTGATCAGCCGCTCTGCATACGGACGCAGGCGGCGGGCCTTGGCCTCGGTGGTGGTGATGCGGCCGTGCTCGAACAGGCTTGTCGCCAGGTTCGACAGGATCAGCCGCTCATGGGCCGGGCCGCCGCCGAGGCGGGCACCCTTGGTGGGCGTGGGCATGTCTGCTCCTCTGACTGGCGCTTTCATTGTGTGAAGATCGGGACAGATCCGAAGGATCTGTGTCACCGAGCCCCGAGACGAGGCGGCCGGACTCCGGCCGCCCCGTCATCGAGGCAGGTGACTAGTACTGCTTTGGAACTAGTACTGCTCGGTCTCGACGAAGCCGAGGTCGTCGTCCAGGTCGCCGCCCGCGGGCAGGTACGTGCTCGGGTCGAAGCCCGGCGCGCTGTCCTTGAGCGACAGGCCCATGCTCTCGAGCTTGGCCTTGACCTCGTCGATCGACTTCGAGCCGAAGTTGCGGATGTCGAGCAGGTCCTGCTCCGAGCGGGCGATCAGCTCGCCGACCGTGTGGATGCCCTCCCGCTTGAGGCAGTTGTACGACCGCACGGTGAGGTTGAGGTCCTCGATCGGCAGCGCCAGGTCGGCCGCCAGCTGGGCGTCGACCGGAGACGGGCCGATGTCGATGCCCTCGGCGTCGACATTGAGCTCACGGGCCAGACCGAACAGCTCGACAAGCGTCTTGCCGGCCGAGGCCACAGCATCGCGCGGCCGGGTCGACGGCTTGGTCTCGACGTCGACGATCAGCTTGTCGAAGTCGGTCCGCTGCTCGACGCGCGTCGCCTCGACCTTGTAGGTGACCTTGAGCACCGGGGAGTAGATCGAGTCGATCGGCAGCCGGCCGATCTCGGCGTCGCCGGCAGCGTTCTGCTGGGCGGAGACGTACCCGCGGCCGCGCTCGACCACGAGTTCCATGTCGAGCTTGCCCTTGTCGTTGAGCGTCGCGATCTTCAGGTCGGGGTTGTGCACCTCGACGCCGGCCGGCGGCGCGATGTCGGCCGCGGTGACCTCGCCGGGGCCGGACTTGCGCAGGTACATGCTCACCGGCTCGTCGTTCTCGCTGGAGACCACGAGCTGCTTGAGGTTCAGCACCACCTGGGTGACGTCCTCGGTGACGCCGGTGACGGTGGTGAACTCGTGCAGCACCCCGTCGATGCGAAGGCTGGTGACGGCTGCGCCCGGAATCGACGACAGCAGTGTGCGCCGCAGCGAGTTTCCGAGGGTGTAGCCGAAGCCGGGCTCCAGTGGTTCGAGTACGAACCGGGAGCGGTAGTCGCCGACGACCTCTTCGGTCAATGTCGGCCTTTGTGCAATCAGCACTGGGAAATCCCTTTCGTGACGCCCGCCATATGACGTCAGTCGTGGTGAGGAAGGACGGTCGTTGGCGCTGACCGACCCGTGTCGTCAGGGCAGGTGCCCCGACTGTTTGTCTTGCTACTGCTGGTGTTACTGCTTGCTGTAGTACTCCACGATGTACTGCTCGTTCACCGGGATGTCGATCTGCTCGCGGATCGGCAACTGGTGCACGAGGACGCGGAGCGTGTTGGGGACGACCTCGAGCCATGCAGGCACGGGGCGTTCGCCGTGGGTCTCCCGGGCGACGATCAGCGGGGTCATCTCCCGTGACTTGTCGCGCAGGTCGATCACGTCGAAGGGCTTGACCTGGTAGCTGGGGATGTCGACCTTGCGGCCGTTGACCAGGAAGTGGCCGTGCACGACCAGCTGACGTGAGTGCCGCCGGGTGCGGGCGATGCCCGCCCGGTAGATCACGTTGTCGAGTCGGCACTCGAGGATCTGCAGGAGGTTGTCACCGGTCTTGCCGGCGCGCCGCGTCGCCTCGACGTAGTAGCGGCGGAACTGCTTCTCGAGCACGCCGTAGGAGTAGCGGGCCTTCTGCTTCTCCTTGAGCTGGTTCAGGTATTCCTTCTCCTTCGGCCGGCCGCGACCGTGCTGGCCGGGCGGGAAGGGACGGCGCTCGAACGCCTGGTCGCCACCGACGAGGTCTACCCCGAGGCGGCGGGACTTCTTGGTCATGGGGCCGGTATAGCGGGCCATGTCTGTTCGTCTCCTTCGCGAGTTCTAGGGGTCAGACCCGGCGCCGCTTGGGCGGGCGGCAGCCGTTGTGCGGCATCGGCGTGACGTCGGAGATCGTCCCGACGTCGAGTCCGGTCGCGGTGAGCGAACGGATGGCCGTCTCGCGGCCCGAACCCGGACCCTTGACGAACACGTCGACCTTCTTCATGCCGTGCTCCATCGCGCGCTTGGCCGCGGTCTCGGCAGCCTGCTGTGCGGCGTAGGGCGTGGACTTGCGCGACCCCTTGAACCCGACCGTGCCCGAGCTGGCCCAGGCGATCACGGCGCCGGAGTAGTCGGTGATGGTGATGATCGTGTTGTTGAAGGTGCTCTTGATGTGTGCGTGCCCAGCGGACACGTTCTTCTTCTCGCGGCGGCGCGGCTTCTTCGCGCCGGACGGCTTGGGTGGCATGCAGTGCTCCTTGCGGATTTATCGAGTAGCTGTACTGCCCGATTACGAAGTGGAGGGGTCGTGCGAGGCCTACTTGGTGGCCTTCTTCCGCCCGGCGACGGTCTTCTTGGGTCCCTTGCGGGTCCGCGCGTTGGTACGGGTGCGCTGACCGTGAACCGGGAGGCCACGACGATGCCGGAGCCCCTCGTAACAGCCGATCTCGACCTTGCGCCTGATGTCGGCCGACACCTCACGGCGCAGGTCGCCCTCGATCTGGTAGTTCGCCTCGATCCAGTCCCGCAGCGCGACGAGTTCGGTGTCGCCCAGCTGGTGGACCCGCAGGTCACCGGAGATGCCGGTGCCCGCGAGGGTCTTCTCGGCGCGGGTGCGACCGATGCCATAGATGTAGGTGAGCGCGACTTCCAGGCGCTTGTCGCGCGGGAGGTCGACGCCGACGAGTCGGGCCATGCGGGCAGTTTCCCTTCGTAGCAGAGGTGTCGAGCGCTACCGCGTCCCTGTCTGCCCGGACCGGCGCTAGGCGCTGATCCACAGGGCCCCGGCCTCTGGTCCGGGGGCACGCACCCTCATCTGATTGAGCAGCGAGGGCGAGCGGTGGCACTTCTTCGCAGGGCGGTCAGCCCTGGCGTTGCTTGTGTCGCGGGTTGGAGGAGCAGATGACCCGCACCACACCGCCGCGACGGATCACCTTGCAGTTGTCACAGATCTTCTTGACGCTTGCTTGGACCTTCATGCTCGTGTCTCTCGTTGTTGGTTCATGGGCTCGTAGTTCATGACACGGATCACCGGTACCGGTAGACGATGCGCCCGCGAGTCAGGTCGTAGGGGGAGAGCTCCACCACCACGCGGTCCTCGGGAAGGATCCGGATGTAGTGACGTCGCATGTTGCCGCTGATGTGGGCCAACACCTTGTGTCCGTTGGTGAGTTCAACCCGGAACATGGCATTGGGCAAGGCCTCGACGATCGTCCCCTCGATCTCGATGACGCCTTCCTTCTTTGGCATATCCTCCGCTTCCTGACCGGTACCGCGGCCCGTCCTGGGCGCGCGGGGACTCATATCCGAATGACACGGGTTCAGGCGTACGCAGCATCCGACATGTGTTGAGGGACATGCGACAACGCCCGGCATGAGCCGACAGATCAGTGTACCGGCGCCGTAGGCGCAGGCCAAAGCCGCGAGAGCTACGCCTGCGGGACGAGGTCGCGGATCTGGCGCTCGAGGTCGCCGTAGGTCCGCGCCGACAGGGTGGCGTCGAGGCGCTCACCGAGTTCGTCGATCGTGAGCCTGCCGTCGACGTGCGCCGTGCGCAGCCGTTCGGCGATGATGTCGCGGTCGGCCTCGGAGCAGCGGTCGTGGGGTCCGTAGTACATGTCGTCGAGTCTCCTGCCTCGCCGTCGTGGCCGCTATCGGGTGAGTCCCCTACCCGCGCCGACGTGATACCTCCGCGAGCAGGTCGGTGGTCAGGTCGTCGAGTCGCCCGGCACCGCACAGCATCATCGCCTCGACGAGTTCGGCGGTGAGATCGGTGACCAGCCGGGCGACGCCCTCGGATCCGCCCACGGTGAGCGCCCACAGCGCCGGACGCCCGACCCAGACCGCGTCGGCGCCCATGGCCAGGGCGGCAAGCACGTGGATGCCCGTACGGATGCCGCCGTCGACCGTCACGGCCGCGGGTGTGTCCGCCAGCGCCGCTGCCACTTCGGGCAGCGCCTGAGCGGTCGACACGGACTGGTCGAGCTGGCGACCACCGTGGTTCGAGACCACCACTGCGGCCGCGCCGGCGTCCACCGCCTGGCGAGCGTCGTCGCCGCGCAGGATCCCCTTCACCACGACCGGGATGCCGGTGACCTCGGCAAGCCAGGCGATGTCGGCCGTCGTGAGGTCCCGAGCCTTCTCGTGGACCGCCTCGGTGGTGCCGGTGAGGTCCCAGTTGCCCATCAGGTGCACTTCGGGAACCACGTCCCAGACCTGCTTGCCGACGAAGTGCCTGGTGCCCACGATCGGGGTGTCGACGGTCACGACGGCCGCGGTCGCGCCACCCTCGACGGCCCGTTCCAGCATGGCGCGGGTGCGGCCGCGGTCCTCGAGCACGTAGACCTGCACCCACCAGGGAGCACCCGCCGCCCCGATGTCGGTGAACGGAATGCCGGTATTGCTCGACACGGTGAGCATCGAGCCGGCCGCGTGCACACCGCTGGCCATGGCCGCCTCGCCCAGCGGATCGGCCTGCATCTGCAGCGTGGACGAGGCGACCAGGACCGGCGTCGAGAGCTGTGCGCCCAGCAGGGTGGTCGCGGTCGAGACGGTGGTGACGTCGCGCAGTACGTGCGGGCGGAGCCGCACCGCATCCCATGCCGCGACCGACTCGCCAAGCGTGATGCCGGCACCGGCGCCCATGCGGTAGTACTCCGCCACCTCGGGCAGCAGACGTGCCTCGGCCTCGTCTCTGCAGGGAGTCGATCCAGCGCATCAATCAACACCAGCCGCGGTCAGCACCCACGGCTCGTCGTCGGTCACCGCGACCGTGTGCTCCACGTGCGCACCGCGGCTGCCGTCGTCGGTCACCACCGTCCAGCCGTCGTCGAGCACCGACACCTCTGGTGCGCCGAGAGTCAGCATCGGCTCGAGGGCCAGCGTGACGCCGGCCCGGAGCCGCGGCCCCCGTCCACCGGGACCGACGTTCGCGACATTCGGCCACTGATGCATGGATGTCCCGATCCCGTGGCCGGTGTAGTCGGTGACGATCCCGTACCGGAGCTGGTCCGCCGCGGCCGACGACGTCACCGATGCCTGCACCGCCGCACCGACGTCGGACAGCCGGGCTCCGGGGCGCATGGCCGAGATCGCCGCCGCGAGTGCGTTTTCACAGGCCACGCGAAGCTGCGCATCGGCAGCACGTTCTGATCCGACGTGCACGGTGATCGCTGCGTCGCCGTGCCAGCCGTCGACGATCGCGCCGCAGTCGATCGAGAGCAGATCGCCGTCGCCCAGTCGGTACGCACCCGGGATTCCGTGCAGGACCTGCTCGTTCACCGACGTGCAGATCGAGGCCGGAAAGCCGTGGTAGCCGAGGAACGACGGCACGCCGCCACCTTTGCGGATGTGCTCCTCGGCCAGGGCGTCGAGGTCGCCGAGAACGGCACCGGGCCGGGCGTGCGGACGCAGGAAGTCCAGGGTGTCGCCCACCAGCCGCCCGGCCGCGCGCATGGCGTCGAGCTCACCACCCGATCGCACCGGTAGCCGGCGCAGCATCAGGCCGAAGCCACCTCGTCGTGGCCGAGGGCGTGCAGCATCCGGCTGGTGACCTCGTACACCGATCCCATTCCGTCCACCTGGACGAGCAGGTCGCGCTTCGCGTAGACCGCGAGCAGCGGTTCGGTCTGCTCGGTGTAGACCTCCTGCCGACGCCGGATGACCTCGGGAGTGTCGTCGCTTCGGCCTTCACCCACCGCGCGCTTCGACAGCCGCGAGACCAGCTCGTTGCGGTCGACGGTGAGTTCCAGCACCGCGTCGATCTCGGCATCGTGGTCGGCGAGCATCGCGTCGAGCTCGTCGACCTGGGCGAGCGTGCGCGGGTAACCGTCGAGGACGAAGCCGCCCACGCAGTCGGGCTGTGCCAGCCGCTCCGAGAGCATGGCGTTGGTCACCGAGTCGGGCACGTAGTCGCCGGCGTCGAGGATGCCCTTCACCTTGAGGCCGAGCTCGGTGCCGGCGGCGATGTTCGCGCGGAACAGGTCACCGGTGGAGATCGTGGGCACACGCAGTTCGTCGGCAAGGACACGCGCCTGCGTGCCCTTTCCGGCGCCGGGTGGACCCATGAGCACCAGGCGCCGGCGCGTCCCGTGCCGGTTTTCCGGCCTCGAGCCGTCAGGGGAATCGCTCACCGCAGGAACCCTTCGTATCGACGCTGCTGCAACTGGCTCTCGATCTGCTTCACGGTGTCGAGTCCGACGCCCACCATGATGAGGATCGAGGTTCCCCCGAACGGGAAGTTCTGGTTCGCCCCAACAAGGACCAGCGCGATGATCGGGATCATCGAGACGACGCCCAGGTACAGGGCCCCGGGCAGGGTGATCCGGCTGAGCACGTACGACAGGTACTGCTGGGTCGGGCGCCCGGCGCGGATGCCCGGGATGAAGCCGCCGTACTTCTTCATGTTGTCGGCGACCTCTTCGGGATTGAAGGTGATCGACACGTAGAAGTAGGTGAAGAAGATGATCATCGCGAGGTAGGTGAGCATGTAGAGCGGATGGTCACCCGTGACGAAGACCCTGGATATCCATTGCGACCAGGCTTCATCGGGGTTGAACTGCGCGATGAGCACCGGTAAGTAGAGCAGGCTGGAGGCGAAGATCACCGGGATGACGCCGGCCTGGTTGACCTTCAGCGGGATGTAGGTGGAGTTGCCGCCGAGTGCGCGCGTGCCCACCATCCGCCGGGCGTACTGCACCGGGATGCGTCGCTGGGCCTGTTCCATGAAGATGACGCCGCCCATGATGACCAGCCCGATCCCCACCACCAGCAGGAACGTCGGCCAGCCCTTGGCCACCTTGATCGCCCACAGCGCGGTCGGGAAGCCGGCGGCGATCGACGTGAAGATGATCACCGACATCCCGTTGCCGACACCGCGCTCGGTGATGAGCTCGCCGAACCACATGACCATGGCCGTACCGGTGACCATCACCACGACCATCGTGGTCAGTGTCATCAGCGACTCGTCGGGGATCAGGTCCGACGAACACCCCTGGAACAGCTGTCCGGGGTTGCGCGCCAGCGCGATCATCGTGGTCGACTGCAGGATGGCCAGACCGACGGTCAGGTAGCGCGTGTACTGGGTGATCTTGGCCGTGCCTGACTGACCCTCCTTGCGCAGCGCCTCCAGCCTCGGGATCACGACCGTGAGCAACTGCAGGATGATGCTCGCGGTGATGTACGGCATGATCCCCAGCGACAGCACCGACAGGCGCAGCAGCGCACCACCCGACAGCAGGTTCACCATCTGGTAGATCGAGCTGCTGTCGTCGGCCTGGACGACCGCGAGGCACTCCTTCACCGCCCGGACGTCGACGCCGGGCGTCGGCAGGACCGAACCGACACGCGTCAGCGCGATGATCGACAGGGTGAAGAGGATCTTCTTGCGCAGGTCCGGCGTGCGGAACGAGTTGACGAACGCGTTGAGCACGCAACCTCCTCAAGCTTTGTCGGCCAGTCTGTCCGCCGGACTCTTCTGCCAAACCGGACCAACGGTACCCAATGGGGAGGTGATGCCTGCCCGTCGAGCTGCGACCAAGCGGGCGTTTACAGCTGGGTGAAGCTGCCGCCCGCCGCGGTGATCTTGTCCTTGGCCGAGGCGGAGAAGCGATGGGCACTCACCGTCACGGCAACGGTGAACTCGCCTTCGCCCAACACCTTCACCGGCTGGTTGCGCCGTACCAGGCCCGCCTTGGCGAGGTCGGCGACACCGATCTCACCGCCGTCGGGGAACGACTCCTGGATCTGGTGCAGGTTCACCGGCTGGTAGTCCACCGAGCGCGGACCGGAGGGGCGCGATGACGCCGGATGCGACTTGGTGTGCCCCTTCAGCTTCGGAATCCGGATCTGCAGCGGCAGCTGCCCGCCCTCGAAGTTGGCCGGCACGTTCTTCCGGGCGCCGGTGCCCTTGGTGCCACGACCGGCGCTCTTGCCCTTGGATCCCTCACCGCGACCGACCCGGGTCTTGGCCTTGCGTGCTCCGGGCGCCGGGCGCAGGTGATGGACGCGCAACAGCGACGGTCTTCATTCCCTGCTCGGCCGGTGCGTCGTTGGTGACGTCGGTGCCGGCGTCGACCTCGCTGTCGGTGGCGGGCTTGGCGTGCCGGCCCGTCTGCGTTGGGCTCGTCGTCATGAGTCGACCTCTTCCACCGCGACCAGGTGCGACACCGTCGCGACCATGCCGCGGATCTCCGGGCGGTCCTCCTTGACTACGACATCGCCGATCCGCTTGAGACCGAGCGACCGCAAGGTGGCCCGCTGGTTGTGCTTGCCTCCGATACCGGAGCGCTTCTGCGTGACCTTGAGCTGCGTCATGTCTTAATTTCCTTCTGCTGCCGCGGCGAGCAGTGCCCGGGGCGCCACGTCCTCGACCGGGAGACCGCGACGGATCGCGACCATCTCGGGCGACTCGAGCGACTTCAGCGCGACGATCGTCGCGTGCACGATGTTGATCGGGTTGGACGAGCCGAGCGACTTGCTCAGTACGTCCTGGATGCCGGCGCACTCGAGCACGGCGCGCACCGGTCCACCCGCGATCACGCCGGTACCGGGCGAGGCCGGGCGCAGCATGACCACACCGGCCGCCTTCTCCCCCTGCACCGGATGCGGGATCGTGCGCAGGATCCGGGGCACCTTGAAGAAGTGCTTCTTGGCATCCTCGACCGCCTTGGCGATCGCTGCCGGCACCTCTTTGGCCTTGCCGTAGCCGACGCCGACCGTCCCCTCGCCGTCGCCGACGATCACCAGGGCGGTGAAGCTGAAGCGACGTCCGCCCTGATGGACCTTGGCGACCCGGTTGATGGTGACCAGGCGCTCGATGTAGTTGCTCTTGTCAGCGGCGCCGCCGCGACGGTCGTCCCGACGGTCTCGGCGCTCGCCACCGCTGCGACCTGTTTGGGGTCCAGCCATGTGTCTTGTCCTCTCTAGTTCCGTCAGAATTCCAGCCCGCCGGAGCGGGCTCCGTCGGCCAGTGCCGCGAGTCGGCCGGTGTAGCGGTAGCCCGCCCGGTCGAACACCACGGCATCGATGCCGGCTGCTTTGGCACGGTCGGCCACCAGCTCGCCGACCCGCTTGGCCTTGGCGGTCTTGTCCGTCGTGAGTGCACGGATGTCTGCCTCCAGGCTGGAGGCGGCGGCCAGTGTGTGACCGGCGACGTCGTCCACGACCTGCGCGGTGACGTGCCGGGCCGACCGGTGCACGACAAGACGCGGCCGCGCCGGTGACCCGTGCACCTTCTTGCGCACCCGGATCTGGCGACGACGGCGCGTCGACATCTTCGCGTTGGTGAAACCGGCCATCACTTGCCTGCCTTTCCGACCTTGCGTCGGACTACCTCGCCCGCGTAGCGGATCCCCTTGCCCTTGTAGGGCTCGGGCTTGCGAATCTTGCGGATGTTGGCGGCGGTCTCGCCGACCGCCTGCTTGTCGATCCCGCTGACGGAGAACCGGGTGGGCGACTCGACCCGGAAGGTGATGCCCTCGGGGGCCTTCACCTGCACGGTGTGGGAGAACCCGACCGCGAACTCGAGGTCGCTGCCACGGGAGACAACCCGGTAGCCGACGCCCTGGATCTCCAGCCGCTTCTCATAGCCCTCGGTGACGCCGGTGACCATGTTGGCCAGCAGCGACCGCGTCAGCCCGTGCAGGGCACGGTTCTGCCGCTCGTCGTCCGGACGCGCAACCACCACCGTGCCGTCGTCTGCTCGAACGACCGTGATCGGGCTGGCCACGGCATGCGACAGCTGACCCTTGGGTCCCTTGACGGTGACGGTGCTGCCGTCGATGTTCACGTCGACGCCCGTGGGAACGGGAATCGGGAGTTTGCCAATGCGCGACATGTCTGCTCGTTCCTCCGACTACCAGACGTAGGCGAGGACTTCCCCGCCGACGCCCTTCTTGTTGGCCTGCTTGTCCGTCAGCAGCCCGGACGAGGTGGAGATGATCGCGATGCCGAGGCCGCCGAGCACCTTCGGCAGTCCGGTGGACTTCGCGTACACCCGCAGGCCCGGCTTGGAGATCCGGCGGATGCCGGCGATCGAGCGCTGCCGGCTGGAGCCATAGCGCAGCGTCAGCTCCAGCGTCCGACCGGTCTCGCCTTCGGCGCGGTCGAGCACGCGGTAGCCGGCGATGTAGCCCTCGGCCTGCAGGATCTCCGCGAGTCCGACCTTCAGCTTGCTGTGCGGCATCGCCACGGTGTCGTGGAAGGCCTGGTTGGCGTTGCGCAGCCGCGTGAGCATGTCTGCGATCGGGTCAGTCATGGTCATGACCGATACCTCTTTCCCGTCTGGTTTCCGCCGCTGGCGGACCTGTGACGATTGCTGTTTTGCCTGTCTATTGGTGAGGTGGTGGAACCGGTCACCAGGAGCTCTTGGTGATGCCGGGCAGTTCACCCCGGTGTGCCATCACCCGCAGGCAGATCCGGCAGAGGCCGAACTTGCGGTACACGGCCTTGGGCCGGCCGCAGCGCTGGCAACGGGTGTAGGCACGGACGGCGAACTTGGGCTTGGCGTTCGCCTTGTTGACGAGTGCTTTCTTGGCCATCAGGCGGAAGCCTCCTGGAACGGGAAGCCGAGGTGACGCAGCAGTGCCCGGCCTTCGTTGTCGTTGGTCGCAGTGGTCACGAACGTGATGTCCATGCCCCGGGAGCGATCGATCTTGTCGGGGTCGATCTCGTGGAACATGACCTGCTCGACGAGCCCGAACGTGTAGTTGCCGTTGCCGTCGAACTGGCGCGGCGACAGGCCGCGGAAGTCACGGATGCGCGGCAGGGCGAGCGAGAGCAGCCGGTCGGCGAACTCCCACATCCGGTCGCCGCGCAGCGTCACGTGGGCGCCGATCGGCTGACCCTCGCGCAGCTTGAACTGCGCGATCGACTTTCGGGCCTTGGTCACATAGGGCTTCTGGCCGGTGATCAGCGTGAGGTCGCGAACGGCGCCGTCGATCAGCTTGGAGTCGCGGGCGGCGTCGCCGACGCCCATGTTCACCACGATCTTGGTGAGGGTGGGCACCTCCATCGGGTTCTTGTGCCCGAACTCCTCGCGCATCGCCTTGGCGATCTCGGCGGCGTAGCGCTGCTTCAGCCGCGGCGCCGCCTTCTTGGCGGCCGGGCTGGGAGCTGTGTCTACGGCGGTGCTGTCTTCAACGGCGGTCATGCTCAGATCTCCTTGCCGGTGGCGCGGGCAATCCGCACCGACCGGGTCGTCGTGTACTCGGTGCCGTCGGCGCGACGGCGAGTCACCTCGCGGCGCTCGTACCCGATGCGCGTGGTGACGCTCTCGCCGTCCTTGTCGGTGACGAGGGCGACGTTGGACACGTGGATCGGTGCCTCGCTGGTGATGATGCCGCCGTCCTTGCCCTGCCGGCCCTGAGCCGGGCGCTCACGGGTGTGCTTCTTGACCCGCTGGACGCCCTCGACCACTACGCGGTCGGCCTCGGCGATGACCTCGATGATCTTGCCTTCGGCGCCCTTGTCCTTGCCCGCGATCACGCGGACGTGGTCGCCCTTGCGGACGTGCAGGATCTTCTTGCGCGGTTTTGCCGCCTTCTTCGATGCGTTTGCCATCACAAGACCTCCGGTGCCAGCGAGATGATCCGCATGAACCGCTTGTCGCGCAGCTCCCGCCCGACGGGGCCGAAGATGCGGGTGCCCCGGGGCTCGCCGTCGGGGCGCAGCAGCACGGCCGCGTTCTCGTCGAAGCGGATGTAGCTGCCGTCGGGGCGGCGGCGTTCCTTCACGGTGCGCACGATGACGGCCTTGACGACCTCGCCCTTCTTGACGTTGCCGCCAGGAATTGCGTCCTTGACCGATGCCACGATGATGTCGCCGATCCCGGCGTAGCGGCGCCCGGAGCCACCGAGAACCCGGATGCACAAGATCTCCTTGGCACCGGTGTTGTCGGCGACCCGTAGTCGCGACTCCTGCTGGATCATGTCTTCTTCTCCTGAATGTCGCGCCGGTTCTCAAGCGTTGGCTGAGCCTGGCGGAACTTCTGTTGCCTGAATGAAGCTGCTTGGTGACTTACTCGGCCTTCTCGAGGACCTCGATCACGCGCCAGCGCTTGGTGGCCGACAGCGGGCGGGTCTCCATGATCGCCACGCGGTCGCCCTGCGCGGCACCGAAGGACTCGTCGTGCGCCTTCAGCCGGGTGGTCTTGCGCAGCACCTTGCCGTAGAGCTTGTGCTTGACCCGGTCCTCGACGGCCACGACGACGGTCTTGTCCATCTTGTCCGACACGACCAGGCCCTCGCGGACCTTGCGGGCAGCCCTCTTCTCGTTCTGGGGCACTGCGTTGTCAGTCACGTGCTTGCCTTCATCTCTGGTCGTCATGCGGTACCTCCGGCGGAAGTCCCTGTTGCCGGCGTGATGCCGAGCTCGCGCTCGCGCATCACCGTGTAGATCCTGGCGATGTCGCGCCGGACCGCCTTCAGCCGGCCGTGGCTCTCCAGCTGACCGGTGGCCGACTGGAACCGGAGGTTGAACAGCTCCTCCTTGGCCTCGGTCAGCTTCTGCAGCAACGCGTCGTCATCGAGCCCACGCAGGTCGTGGGCAAGGCTGGACAGTGCCATCAGAGGTCACCACCTTCGCGCGAGATGATCCGGCACTTCATCGGCAGCTTGTGCACTGCGCGACGCAGCGCCTCACGGGCCAGTCCGTCCTCGACACCGGCGATCTCGAAGACCACGCGGCCCGGCTTGACGTTGGCGATCCACCACTCCGGCGAACCCTTGCCCGAGCCCATGCGGGTCTCGGCCGGCTTCTTGGTGAGCGGGCGGTCGGGGTAGACGTTGATCCACACCTTGCCGCCACGGCGGATGTGCCGCGTCATCGCGATTCGGGCGGCCTCGATCTGCCGGTTGGTGACGTAACTGGCCTCGACGGCCTGGATCCCGATGTCACCGAAGGCGAGCTGGGTGCCGCCCTTGGCCATGCCGCTCCGCCCGGGGTGGTGCTGCTTGCGGTGCTTGACCTTGCGGGGAATGAGCATGCTGATCAGCCTTCCTGTGCCTGCGGCGCAGCCGCTTCAGGTGCGCCGGCAGCGGCGGCAGGCCGATCGGTGCGCGGCGGCCTGCGGGCAGCGCCGGTACGCGGACCGGTTGCCGGTCCACGACGCTGGGCAGCGGCGCGCTGCGCGGCCTGCAACGCCTCGCGCTCGGCGCGCGAGGTCGGGACGTCGCCCTTGTAGATCCACACCTTGACGCCGATGCGGCCGAACGGGGTGCGGGCCTCGAAGAAGCCGTAGTCGATGTCGGCACGCAGCGTGTGCAGCGGCACCCGGCCCTCGCGGTAGAACTCCGAGCGGCTCATCTCCGCGCCGCCGAGGCGGCCGGAGCACTGGATGCGGATGCCTTCGGCGCCGGCCCGGCGGGCGGACTGCAGCGACTTGCGCATCGCGCGACGGAACGCCACGCGGGCCGACAGCTGCTCGGCCACACCCTGCGCCACCAGTTGCGCGTCCACCTCGGGGTTCTTCACCTCGAGGATGTTCAGCTGCACCTGCTTGCCGGTGAGCTTCTCCAGCTCGCCACGCAGGCGCTCGGCCTCGGCGCCGCGGCGACCGATGACGATGCCCGGGCGCGCGGTGTGGATGTCGATCCGGACGCGGTCGCGCGTCCGCTCGATCTCCACCTTGGAGATGCCGGCGCGTTCCATGCCCTTGCCGAGGAGCCGCCGGATGGCGACGTCCTCGCCGACGTAGGCCTTGTACAGCTTCTCGGCGTACCACCGGCTCTTGTGGTCGGTGGAGATGCCGAGGCGGAAGCCGTGCGGGTTTACCTTCTGGCCCACTAGCTGTTCACCTTCTCGCTCTTGGAGGACGTCTTCTTTGCAGATTTGGGGTTGGTGACCTTGCTGGACGTGCGCGGGTTGGACAGGCGCGCCCGTGCGGCGTTGCTGGTCACCGGCCGGCCGGCGACCGAGGCCGCGGCTTCGGTCGTGGCGACCACCAGCGTGATGTGGCTGGAACGCTTCAGGATGCGGAACGCCTGGCTGCGCGAACGCGGCCGGATCCGCTTCCAGGTCTGCCCCTCGTCGACGAACGCGCGGTAGACCGAGAGCGCGTCGGCCGACTCGCCGAGCCTCACCTCGGCGTTGGCCACCGCGGAGTTCAGCAGCTTGAGTACCGGCTCCGCTGCCGCCTGCGGTGCGAACGACAGGATCGACTGCGCCTCGATCACCGAACGGCCGCGGATGAGTTCGACGACCCGGCGTGCCTTGGTCGGCGTGATCCGGACGTCGCGCAGGATCGCGCGAGCGGCGGGAATCTCGTAGTTGACGTGGTTGTCACTCATCGCCGGCGCGCCTTCCGGTCGTCCTTGATGTGGCCGCGGAAGGTCCTGGTGGGCGCGAACTCACCGAGCTTGTGTCCCACCATCGACTCGGTGATGAACACCGGGACGTGCTTGCGGCCGTCGTGGACCGCGATGGTGTGACCCAGCATCGACGGAACGATCATCGACCGCCTGGACCAGGTCTTGATGACCTGCTTGCTGCCGGTGCCGTTCTGCCGATCCACCTTCTTGGTGAGGTGGTCGTCGACGAACGGACCCTTCTTGAGACTGCGAGGCATGCTCGGCTCTTCCTTCCTTACCGCTGCTTGCCGGACCGGCGACGACGCACGATCAGGGCGTCGGACGCCTTGTTCTTGCTACGGGTGCGGCCTTCTGGCTGTCCCCACGGCGACACCGGGTGGCGACCGCCGGACGTGCGGCCCTCGCCGCCACCGTGTGGGTGGTCGACCGGGTTCATGACCACGCCGCGCACGGTCGGGCGCTTGCCCTTCCAGCGCATCCGGCCGGCCTTGCCCCAGTTGATGTTGCTCTGCTCGGCGTTGCCGACCTCGCCGATCGTGGCGCGGCAGCGGGCGTCGACGAGACGCATCTCCCCGGAGGGCATGCGCAGCTGCGCCATCGAGCCCTCCTTCGCGACCAGCTGCACTCCCGAGCCGGCCGAGCGCGCGATCTTCGCCCCGCCGCCGGGCCGCAGCTCGACCGCGTGGACCGTGGTGCCGACCGGGATGTTGCGCAGGGACAGGTTGTTGCCGGGCTTGATGTCGGCGCCTGGACCCGACTCCACCGAGGCACCCTGACCCAGCCGCATCGGCGCGATGATGTAGCGCTTCTCGCCGTCGGCGTAGTGCAGCAGCGCGATCCGCGCCGTGCGGTTCGGGTCGTACTCGATCTGCGCGACCTTGGCGGGGACCCCGTCCTTGTCCCAACGACGGAAGTCGACCACCCGGTAGGCGCGCTTGTGACCGCCGCCGTGGTGCCGGGTGGTGATCTTCCCGGATGCGTTGCGACCACCGTTCTTGGTCAGCGGGCGCACCAAGGACTTCTCCGGCGTCGACCGGGTCACCTCGGCGAAGTCGGCCACGCTCGAGCCGCGACGGCCCGGGGTGGTCGGCTTGTACTTACGGATAGCCATTGCTGTTCCTCCTGCTCCGCCGTCAGGCGAAGATGTCGATCCGCTGGCCGTCGGCGACCGTGACGATCGCTCGCTTGGTGTCTGGGCGCTTGCCCGTGCCGAACCGCGTACGCCGGCTCTTGCCCGCCCGGTTCAGCGTGTTCACGCCGAGGACCTTGACCTTGAAGATCCGCTCGACCGCGATCTTGATCTCGGTCTTGTTGGCGTCGGGGCGCACCAGGAACGTGTACTTGTTGGCGTCCAGCAGCCCGTAGGACTTCTCCGAGACCACCGGCGCGATCAGCACGTCGTGCGGGTCCTTGACGGTCGTGCCGCTCATGCCTGCTCCTCTTCCACCAGTGGCTCATCCAGTGGGGCTGGGCCGGCGTTGGCGACGAACGCGTCGAACGCGGCCCGGGTGAACACGACGTGGTCGTTGGTGAGCACGTCGTAGGTGTTGAGCTGCCCCGGCTCGAGGACGTGCACGTCCGGCAGGTTGCGCAGCGACTTCCAGGTGACGACGTCCTCGCGGTCGACCACGACGAGGAGCGTGCCCACCTCGACGAGCTCGGCAAGGGCGGCGAGAGCGGCCTTGGTGTTCGGGGTGTCGCCCTCGACAAGTGCGTCGACCACGTGGATCCGGTCGAACCGCGCGCGGTCGGACAGGGCACCGCGAAGCGCGGCGACCTTCATCTTCTTCGGCGTCCGCTGGGCGTAGCCGTGCGGGACCGGACCGTGGACGATGCCGCCACCGGAGAACTGCGGCGCCCGGGTGGAACCCGCGCGGGCCCGCCCGGTGCCCTTCTGCCGGTACGGCTTGCGGCCGCCACCGGAGACCTTGCCCCTGGTCTTCACCGAGTGGGTGCCCTGCCGCGCAGCCGCGAGCTGGGCCACGACGACCTGGTGGATCAGCGGCACGTTCACCTGCACGTCGAACAGCTCGGCAGGAAGATCGACCTCGACGACACTCACGCGCCGGCCTCCTTCGGGGTCTCCTTGGCGGCGGACCGGATCAGCACGACGGCGCCCTTGGGGCCGGGCACCGATCCCTTGATCAGCACGACACCGGAGTCGGCGTCGACCGCGTGGACGGTCAGGTTCTGGGTGGTGACGGTGATGCCACCGAGGCGGCCGGCCATCTTCAGGCCCTTGAACACGCGTCCCGGTGTCGCACAGCCGCCGATCGAACCCGGCGAGCGGTGCTTGCGCTGCACGCCGTGCCCGGCGCCCAGCCCGGAGAACCCGTGCCGCTTCACCACGCCCGCGAACCCGCGGCCACGGCTGGTACCGGTGACGTCGACGACCTCGCCTGCGGCGAAGGTCTCGGCGGTGAGCTCCTGGCCGAGGGTGTACTCGGAGGAGTCGAGCGTGCGGATCTCGACCACGTGGCGGCGCGGGGTCACGCCGGCCCGGTCGAAATGGCCCCGCTCAGGCTTGGTGGCCTTGCGGTGCCCGCCCTGGCCGAGCTGGATCGCGGCGTAGCCGTCGGCGGAGTCGGGGGTCTTCACCTGGGTGACGACGTTGGTGTCGACCTGGATGGCGGTCACGGGGACGATGCGGTTCTGCTCGTCCCACAGCTGGGTCATGCCGAGCTTGGTGCCCAGCAGACCCTTGCGATTGACGTGGCTCATTCGACGATCCTCTAGAGCTTGATCTCGATGTCGACACCCGCCGGCAGGTCGAGGCGCATCAGCGAGTCGACGGTCTTCGGCGTGGGGTCGATGATGTCGATCAGCCGCTTGTGCGTGCGCATCTCGAAGTGCTCGCGGCTGTCCTTGTACTTGTGCGGCGACCGGATGACGCAGAACACGTTCTTCTCCGTCGGCAATGGCACCGGCCCGGCGACGGTGGCACCCGTACGCGTGACCGTGTCGACGATCTTGCGCGCGGACGAGTCGATGACCTCGTGGTCGTAGGCCTTCAGCCGGATGCGGATCTTCTGTGCCGCCATGTGGGTACGTGTCCCTCTCGCAGTCATCAACAACTATGAATCGTGGTGGTGCCCGACCCCCGCGGTCGGGTGTGTCGCACACTCGACCCGCACTGCGCCCTGATGGACGCCCACGAGGTGGATCGGAACCGGCCGGTGGCCGGGCGACAGCGGTGGCCAGGGCAATGCCTGGAAGGGCACCGCTTCGTCCGGTGCTCACACGAGGGCGAACACCGGCCGGGATCTCCGTTTCGGCACCGGCCTCCGGGTAGGGAGCGCGCCACGGCAACCCCGCCGCAGACAACCTGACGAAGTATGCCAGACGTGCGGAGGCATGGTCGAATCCAGCAACGGCCGGCCCGAGCGGGCGGCTGGGCTCAGCAGACGCCTAGCTCGATCAATGCTCCAACGGCCATGACGCGAAGGCCGGGCTGAAGCGGACCCCTCGACCACTGGAACCTGCACACGCCTCGGGCCGCCCCGACCTAGGCAGAGGGCCCGTGGGCTCAGCAGACACCCTCGCTGGTGCCGGATCCGTAGATGCGTTCGTGCTCTGCCGATTCGGTCTCGACCACGTCCGCGCGCGCGTAGTGGAACTGCACGGCGCGGCGCCGGGTCCGGGTGCGATTCGCGGGCGTGCCGTGGTGCAGGAAGCCGTCGAAGAACAGGGCACTTCCGGCGGGGAGCGGAACCGCCGTGTCCAGCGCCGGGCTCCTGCCACGAGTCACAGATCTGCCAGTCGCGAGCGTGCACGTGCTGGACCGGTCCACCGAGGTGGGAGCCGGGAAGCACGTGCATGCAGCCGTTGGCGCAGGTGGCGTCGTCGAGCGCGATCCAGACGCCGACGACGGGTTCGTCCACGCCGATGTGGAAGTAGGCCTTGTCCTGGTGCCACGGCTTCTCCCGGCCGCCGCCGGGAGGCTTGAGCAGGGCCATGTCCTGGAACAGCTTCGGCTCCGACCCGAGGAGGTCGGCCACGATCGCCAGGATGGCCGGGTCGTGCGCTGCCCGATGCAGGCGCTCGTCGGCGTGCACGAACCGGAACAGCTTGCGGGCGCGGTCGAGCACCGCCTCGCCTGACTCCCCCTCCTGCGCCCACGCCTCGAGTTCGAGATGGGTGTGCTCGTCTGGTGCGCGTGCGACGGCCGCGAGGCCGTCAAGCACAGATGCGATCGCGTCGGCGTCGTACACGTCCGCGACCGCCAGGAAGCCAAGGTCGGCGAAGGCCGATCGCTGTTCCGGACCCACCTCAGCGCATGATCGACGCAGTCCGCTCGAAGGAGTACAGACCCTCGGCCGGGTCGGTGGGGTCGTCCGGCGGAGGGGCGAGGAACCGCTCGTCCAGGGTCGTCACCTGGTACCCCCGTCACTTGTCGTGCCGCTGCCGATCAGATCCGACTCAAGCTTGTCGGGTCTGCCGCGACAAGGTCACGCAACCCAGCAGAGAATTCGCTTGTGACATTGAGCCGATCTACCTGCAAGCCCAGAGACCGCCCAGGCAATGACAGAGGGCCCCGCACCTGTCGGTGCGGGGCCCTCTGTTGTGTGGCAGGTGTTTCTTGAGGATCCGGTATTTCTACTTGAGGATCTTGGTGACTCGGCCGGCGCCGACCGTGCGACCGCCCTCACGGATGGCGAAGCGGAGCTGCTCCTCCATCGCGATCGGGTGGATCAGCGTGACCGACATCTCGGTGTTGTCACCGGGCATGACCATCTCGGTGCCCTCGGGCAGGTGGACCACACCGGTGACGTCGGTGGTGCGGAAGTAGAACTGCGGCTGGTACTTGTCGAAGAACGGCTTGTGCCGGCCGCCCTCCTCCTTGCTCAGCACGTAGACCTGCGCCTCGAAGTCGGTGTGCGGAGTGGTGCTGCCCGGCTTGATCACGACCATGCCGCGCTGCACGTCCTCGCGCTTGATCCCGCGGAGCAGCAGCCCCACGTTCTCTCCGGCCTGGCCCTCGTCGAGCAGCTTGCGGAACATCTCGACGCCAGTGACCGTGGTCGTCTGCTTGGTGTCGTGGATGCCGATGATGTCGACGGTCTCGTTGACCTTCACGACACCGCGCTCGATCCGGCCGGTGACGACCGTGCCGCGACCGGTGATCGTGAAGACGTCCTCGACCGGCATCAGGAACGGCCGCTCGGTCTCGCGGATCGGGTCCGGGATCGACTCGTCGACCGCGTCCATCAGCTCGACGACGGTCTTGGTCCACTCCGGGTCACCCTCGAGGGCCTTGAGGCCGGAGGTGCGGATCACCGGGGCGTCCTCGTCGAACTCCTGGGCGGCCAGCAGCTCGCGGACCTCCAGTTCGACGAGCTCGAGGATCTCCTCGTCGTCGACCATGTCGGCCTTGTTCAGCGCGACCAGGATGTAGGGCACCCCGACCTGACGCGCGAGCAGCACGTGCTCGCGGGTCTGCGGCATCGGACCGTCGGTCGCCGCCACCACCAGGATGGCGCCGTCCATCTGCGCCGCGCCGGTGATCATGTTCTTGATGTAGTCGGCGTGACCGGGAGCGTCGACGTGCGCGTAGTGGCGCTTCTCCGTCTGGTACTCCTGGTGCGACACGTTGATCGTGATGCCGCGCTGACGCTCCTCGGGCGCGTTGTCGATCTCGTCGAACGCGGCCGCCTTGTTCAGCGTGGGGTACTTGTCGGCCAGCACCTTCGTGATGGCCGCGGTCAACGTGGTCTTTCCATGGTCGACGTGACCGATGGTTCCGATGTTGACGTGCGGCTTGGTCCGCTCGAACTTCGCCTTGGCCACTGTGGGCTCCTCCTAAGGTGTGGTGCGCTCCGCCCGCGCCATCCGGGCACGGTGGGGGATGCTTCCTGAGTTGCGCTGTCTGGGGTATTGCTTTCTTGGATGCTGCCGCTTACTCGCCGCGGACCTTCTTGATGATCTCCTCGGCCACGGTCTTGGGGACCTCGGCGTAGGAGTCGAACTGCATCGAGTACACCGCGCGGCCCTGGGTGCGGCTGCGCAGGTCACCGACGTACCCGAACATCTCCGACAGCGGGACCAGGGCCTGCACGACCCGTGATCCGTGCTGCTCGTCCATGGACTGGATCTGGCCTCGGCGGGAGTTCAGGTCGCCGATCACCTCACCCATGTAGTCGTCGGGCGTGGTGACCTCGACCGCCATCATCGGCTCGAGCAGCACCGGGTCGGCACGGCGCGCGGCCTCCTTGAAGACCATCGAACCGGCCAGCTTGAACGCCAGCTCCGAGGAGTCGACCTCGTGGTACGACCCGTCGGTGAGCGTCACCTTGATGTCGACCATCGGGTAGCCGGCGAGCACACCGGTCTCCATCGCGTCCTGCGCACCCGCGTCCACCGAGGGGATGTACTCCCGCGGGATTCGGCCGCCGCTGACGCCGTTGACGAACTCGTAGCCGCCCGGGCCACCGGCGTCGGGGCCGTTGGGTTCGAGCGTGATGATGACGCGCGCGAACTGGCCGGACCCACCCGTCTGCTTCTTGTGGGTGTAGTCGACCTTCTCCACCTTGCGGCGGATGGTCTCGCGGTAGGCCACCTGGGGCTTCCCGATGTTGGCCTCGACGTGGAACTCGCGGCGCATCCGCTCGATCAGGATGTCCAGGTGCAGCTCGCCCATGCCGGCGATGATCGTCTGGCCGGACTCGTCGTCGGTGTGGACCCGGAACGTCGGGTCCTCCTCGGCGAGCCGCTGGATCGCCATGATCAGCTTCTCCTGGTCGCCCTTGGTCTTGGGCTCGATGGCCTGCTCGATCACCGGCTCCGGGAAGGTCATCGCCTCCAGGATCACCGGCTGGTCCTGTGCGCACAGCGTGTCGCCGGTGGTGGTGTTCTTCAGGCCCATCACCGCGATGATCGAACCGGCGCTGGCCTTCTCGATCTCGGCCCGCTTGTTCGCGTGCATCTGGTAGATCTTGCCGATCCGCTCACGCTGGCCCTTGGTGCTGTTGAGCACCTGGGTTCCGGCGGTGAGCGTGCCTGAGTACACGCGCAGGTAGGTCAGCTTGCCCAGGTGCGGGTCGCTCATGATCTTGAACGCCAGCGTGGACAGCGGTGCGTCGACGTCCGGCTCGCGCTGCAGGTGCTTCTCGTGGTCCTTGACGTCCAGACCGGTCGTCGCGCCGATGTCGATCGGCGACGGGAGGTAGGCCACCACCGCGTCGAGCAGCGGCTGCACGCCCTTGTTCTTGAACGCGCTCCCGCAGAGGACGCCGGTGACACTGGAGGCCACGACCGCACGGCGGATGGACGCGGTCAACTGCTCCTCGGTCGGCTTCCGACCCTCGAGGAACATGTCCATCATCTCTTCGTCGTTCTCCGACACGGTCTCGATGAGCAGTTCGCGGTACTCCTGCGCCTGCGCGAGGAGCTCGGTCGGGATCTCCTCGATCTCGAATTCCTCGCCCTTGCCGGTCTCGTCGCGCCAGGTGAGCGCCTGCATCTTCACCAGGTCGATGACACCGATGAAGTCGGCCTCGTTGCCGATGGGCAGCTGGAGGACCAGCGGGATCGCGTTGAGCCGGGTGCGGATCATGTCGATGCACCGGAAGTAGTCGGCGCCGGTGCGGTCGAGCTTGTTCACGAAGCAGATCCGCGGCACCTGGTACTTGTTCGCCTGCCGCCAGACGGTCTCCGACTGCGGCTCGACACCGGCCACGCCGTCGAACACCGCGACTGCGCCGTCGAGCACGCGCAGGTTGCGCTCCACCTCGACGGTGAAGTCGACGTGTCCGGGGGTGTCGATGATGTTGATGGTGTGGTCGTCCCAGTGGACGGTGGTGGCGGCGGAGGTGATGGTGATGCCCCGCTCCTGCTCCTGGTCCATCCAGTCCATGGTGGCCGCGCCGTCGTGCACTTCACCGATCTTGTAGTTGATACCGGTGTAGTACAGGATCCGCTCGGTCGTGGTGGTCTTGCCCGCGTCGATGTGGGCCATGATCCCGATGTTGCGGATCGTGGCCAGGTCGATGGTGCGAAGGTCGATCGCCATCTGTGCGACTGCGCTCTTTCTCTAGTGGGCCGCTCACACCGGTCGGGCGTGAACGTGATCGTGGTGTTGCCGCCGGCACGGGGATCTCCCGAGCCCGAAGCGGCAGGCTCACTACCAGCGGTAGTGAGCGAAGGCCTTGTTGGCGTCGGCCATGCGGTGGGTGTCCTCACGGCGCTTCACCGAGGCGCCGAGGCCGTTGCTGGCGTCGAGCAGCTCGTTCATCAGGCGCTCGGCCATCGTCTTCTCGCGGCGTGCGCGGCTGTAGGAGATGACCCAGCGCAGTGCCAGCGTGTTCGAGCGTCCCGGCCGGACCTCGATCGGCACCGGGTACGTGGCGCCACCGACTCGACGGCTCTTGACCTCGAGGGTCGGCTTCACGTTGTCCAGTGCCCGCTTGAGGGTGACCACCGGGTCGGTGCCGTTCTTGTCGCGGCACCCCTCCAGGGCGGCGTAGACGATGCGCTGTGCCTGCTGCTTCTTGCCCGAGACCAGCACCTTGTTGATCAGCTGGCTGACCAGTGGCGAGGCGTAGACCGGGTCGACGATCGGTGCACGCTTGGCGGCAGGACCCCTGCGTGGCATTAGCTCTTCTCCTTCTTCGCGCCGTACCGGCTGCGAGCCTGCTTGCGGTTCTTGACGCCCTGGGTGTCGAGCGACCCGCGGACGATCTTGTAGCGCACGCCGGGCAGGTCACGAACCCGTCCACCGCGAACCAGGACCATCGAGTGCTCCTGCAGGTTGTGTCCGACGCCCGGGATGTAGGCCGTGACCTCCATGCCGCTGGTGAGGCGCACGCGGGCGACCTTGCGCAACGCCGAGTTCGGCTTCTTCGGGGTGGTGGTGAACACGCGTGTGCACACCCCGCGCCGCTGCGGCGAGTTCTTCAGCGCCGGCGTCTTGCTCTTGGACACCTTGTCCTGCCGGCCCTTGCGGACCAACTGCTGAATGGTGGGCACCCGGTCGGTTCCTCTTCTGTCTGGCGAAGCTTGTCTTGGACTGCAGGAGCGTGCATGGATACAAACGATGGGACGCGCCCGTCGGCGGTCTGATCGGAGGCGGCCGCACCAGCTGACCCCCGCGCTCGGGTGTGTCCGCCGGGACCACCCGGCGGTCAACACCGGCGAAGCACGCAGCAGTGCCTGAGCCATCCAGGCACAAGCGCCTAGGTTACCCGGCTGGGCAATCCTCGGTCAAAGTCGATCGGCCGTGGTCGGGTCGTCGGTCGGAGCCGGACTCGCAGCGGCGGGGTGCCCCATTACCCGGGACACCCCGCCGTCTGCCAGCCGGCCCTTGCTATGGGCCTAGTAGTAGCCGCCCATCCCCTGATCGTCGAGCGGAACCGACGGCCCGGTGGCCGCGGAGTAGTCGTAGTCGTACGGCTCGTACCCCGCCATCGAGTACAGCGCCGACTTCGCCTCCTCCGTGGGCTCGACCCGGACGTTGCGGTAACGCTCCAGGCCGGTCCCTGCCGGGATCAGCTTGCCGATGATCACGTTCTCCTTCAGACCCCGCAGCTTGTCCGACGAGCCATGGGTGGCCGCCTCGGTGAGCACCTTGGTGGTCTCCATGAAGGACGCCGCCGACAGCCACGAGTCGGTGGCCAGCGATGCCTTGGTGATGCCCATGAGCACCGGCCGGCCGGAAGCGGGCTGGCCGCCCTCGGCGACGACCCGGCGGTTCTCCGTCTCGAACGCCACCCGCTCGGCGAGTGCGCCGGGCAGGAGGTTGGAGTCACCGGACTCGATCACGGTCACCCGGCGCAGCATCTGCCGGATGATCGTCTCGATGTGCTTGTCGTGGATGGTCACGCCCTGCAGGCGGTAGACCTCCTGGACCTCGTCGACCAGGTGCTGCTGCACGGCCCGGACACCCTGCACCCGCAGAACGTCCTGCGGGTCGGGCTTGCCGACCGTGAGCTGCTGGCCCACGTCGACCCGGCCGCCGTCGCGGACGAGTAGCCGCACGCGCCGGCTGACCTGGAACGACATCGGCTCGCTGCCGTCGTCGGGGACGACGGTGATCTTCCGGCTGCGCTCGGCATCCTCGATCTCCACCCGGCCCTCGGTCTCGGCGATGGGCGCCTTGCCCTTGGGCTGACGTGCCTCGAACAGCTCCTGCACACGCGGCAGACCGTGGGTGATGTCCTCACCCGCGGCACCACCGGTGTGGAAGGTGCGCATCGTGAGCTGGGTACCCGGCTCGCCGATCGACTGGGCGGCGACGATGCCGACCGCCTCGCCGATGTCGACGAGATGGCTGGTCGCGAGCGACTGCCCGTAGCACTTGGCGCACACGCCCACCTTGCTGTCGCAGGTGAGCACGCTCCGGACCCGGACCTCGTTGATCCCGGCGTCGAACAGCAGGTCGACCTCGGCCTTGGCCAGCTCGGTCCCGGCCGGCACGACATCGCCGGACTCGGTCCGGACCTCCTCGGCGAGTACGCGCGAGTAGACCGACGTCGCGGCCTCCTCGAGCGGCAACCGGGTCGTGCCGTCCGCGGCGATGTTGACGATCTTCTTCATCAGCCCGCGCTCGGTACCGCAGTCCTCGTCGCGGATGATGACGTCCTGGCTGACGTCCACCAGGCGCCGGGTGAGGTACCCGGAGTCGGCGGTCTTCAGCGCCGTGTCGGCCAGCCCCTTGCGCGCACCGTGGGTGGAGATGAAGTACTCCAGCACGGACATGCCCTCACGCAGGTTCGCCTTGATCGGCCGCGGGATGATCTCGCCGCGTGGGTTGGCCACCAGACCCATCATCCCGGCGATCTGCTTCACCTGGAGCATGTTTCCGTTGGCGCCCGAGTGGATCATCATGAAGATCGGGTTCAGCTTGTCGAACCCTGCCTCCATCGCGTCCTGGACCTCGTTGCCGGCCTGGGTCCACACCTCGATGAGCTCCTGACGGCGCTCCTGGTCGGTGATCAGACCCCGGTCGAACTCGCGCTGGACCTTCGCCGCCTTGTCCTCGTAGGCAGCCAGGATGGCTCCCTTGGACGCGGGTGCGACGGCGTCCTCGATCGCGACCGTGAGGCCGGACCGGGTCGCCCAGTAGAAGCCGGTGTCCTTGAGGTTGTCGAGGCACTCGGCGACTGCCAGCTTGGAGTAGTTGTCGGTGATCTCGTTGACGACCGGACCCAGCTGCTTGCGACCGACCTCGTAGTTCACGAACGGGTAGTCGGCGGGCAGGCTCTCGTTGAACAGGGCCCGGCCGAGCGTGGTCTCCAGCAGGAAGGCCTCACCAGGCTGCCAACCCTCGGGCACCTGGTCGACCGGCGGTACGAAGCCGGTCAGCCGGAGGGTGATCTTCGACTGCAGGGTGATCTCCCTGCGGTCGAAGGCCATCGTGGCCTCGGCGACCGACGAGAACGCGCGTCCGACCGTCTCCTCGCCAGCGATGTCCATCGTCAGGAAGTAGATCCCGATGACCATGTCGCGGGTGGGGAGCGCGATCGGCGAACCGTCGGCCGGCTTCAGGATGTTGTTGGTGGACAGCATCAGGATGCGGGCCTCGGCCTGCGCCTCGGCTGACAGCGGCAGGTGCACCGCCATCTGGTCGCCGTCGAAGTCGGCGTTGAAGGCAGCGCAGACCAACGGGTGGATCTGGATGGCCTTGCCCTCGATCAGCTGCGGCTCGAACGCCTGGATGCCGAGCCGGTGCAGTGTGGGCGCACGGTTCAGCATCACCGGGTGCTCGGCGATGACCTCTTCGAGCACGTCCCACACGACCGAGCGCTGGCGCTCGACCATCCGCTTGGCGGACTTGATGTTCTGCGCGTGGTTGAGCTCGACCAGCCGCTTCATCACGAACGGCTTGAACAGCTCGAGCGCCATCGGCTTGGGCAGCCCGCACTGGTGCAGCTTGAGCTGCGGCCCGACGACGATCACCGAACGGCCGGAGTAGTCGACGCGCTTGCCGAGCAGGTTCTGGCGGAACCGGCCCTGCTTGCCCTTCAACATGTCCGAGAGCGACTTCAGCGGGCGGTTGCCCGGTCCGGTGACCGGACGGCCGCGGCGGCCGTTGTCGAACAGGTTGTCGACCGACTCCTGCAGCATCCGCTTCTCGTTGTTCACGATGATCTCGGGCGCACCGAGGTCGAGCAGACGCTTCAGCCGGTTGTTGCGGTTGATCACGCGGCGGTACAGGTCGTTGAGGTCGGACGTGGCGAACCGGCCACCGTCGAGCTGCACCATCGGGCGCAGGTCCGGCGGGATGACCGGCACCGAGTTGAGGACCATCCCCAGTGGGCTGTTGCCCGTGGTGAGGAACGCCGACACGACCTTCAGCCGCTTCAGCGCGCGGGTCTTCTTCTGGCCCTTGCCGGTGCGGATGATCTCGCGCAGCGACTCGGCCTCGGCCGCGAGGTCGAAGCTCTCGAGCCGCTTCTGGATCGCCTCGGCGCCCATGTAGCCGGCGAAGAACTTGCCGAACCGCATCTTCATCTCGCGGTACAGCACCTCGTCGCCCTCGAGGTCGGCGACCTTGAGGTTCTTGAACCTGCTCCAGACGGCGTCCAGACGGTCCAGCTCGCGCTGCGAACGGTCGCGCAGCTGCTTGAGCTCGCGCTCGGCGGACTCGCGGGTCTTGCGCCGGACGTCGGCCTTGGCGCCCTCGGCCTCGAGCGTTCCGAGGTCCTCCTCGAGCTTCTTCATCCGGGTGTCGATCTCGGAGTCGCGACGCTTCTCGATCGTCTTGCGCTCGACGTCGATCCGGGCCTCCATCGACGGAAGCTCCTTGGTGCGAGCGTCGTCGTCGACCCAGGTGATCATGTAGGCCGCGAAGTAGATGACCTTCTCGAGGTCCTTCGGCGCCAGGTCGAGCAGGTAGCCCAGGCGGCTCGGGACACCCTTGAAGTACCAGATGTGGGTGACCGGCGCCGCCAGCTCGATGTGCCCCATCCGCTCGCGGCGGACCTTGCTGCGGGTCACCTCGACGCCACAGCGCTCACAGATGATGCCCTTGTAGCGCACGCGCTTGTACTTGCCGCAGGCGCATTCCCAGTCCCTGGTGGGACCGAAGATCTTCTCGCAGAACAAGCCGTCCTTCTCGGGCTTGAGCGTGCGGTAGTTGATGGTTTCCGGCTTCTTGACCTCGCCGAACGACCAGGCGCGGATCTCGTCGGCGGCGGCGAGGCCAATCTTCAGCTCGTCGAAGAAGTGAGCGTCGAGCACGTATCTCTTCCTTCTGCTGGTTGCCGGTCCGGGTGGTGCCCGGTCCGAGCGGTGATGGAGATTCCGAAGTTGATGGCGCTGGGTAGTGCCAGGGGCCAGGAGGGTTCTCCTAGACCTCTTCCACCGAGGAGGGCTCGCGGCGGGCCAGGTCGATACCAAGCTCCTCCGCGGCACGGAACACGTCGTCCTCGTTGTCGCGCAGCTCCAGACGGGTGCCGTCGGCTGCGAGGACCTCCACGTTCAGGCTCAATGCCTGCATCTCCTTGATCAACACCTTGAACGACTCCGGGATGCCGGGCTCTGGGATGTTCTCGCCCTTCACCACGGCCTCGTAGACCTTCACCCGACCCGGGATGTCGTCGGACTTGATCGTGAGCAGCTCCTGCAGGGCGAAGGCGGCGCCGTAGCCCTCCATCGCCCAGACCTCCATCTCGCCGAACCGCTGCCCACCGAACTGCGCCTTACCGCCCAGCGGCTGCTGGGTGATCATCGAGTACGGGCCGGTGGAGCGGGCGTGGATCTTGTCGTCCACGAGGTGGTTCAGCTTGAGGATGTACATGTAGCCAACGGCGACCGGCATCGGGAACGGGTCCCCGGTGCGACCGTCGAACATGTTGGCCTTGCCGTCGGCACCGATCAGCCGAGCGCCGTCCCGGTTGGGCAGGGTGGCACCGAGCAGGCCGGTGATCTCCTCCTCCGAAGCACCGTCGAACACCGGCGTCGCGACGTTGGTGTCGGGTTCGGCCGAGCCGAGCCCGATACCGCGGAGCGTGTCGGCCCAGGTGCCCTCGACACCGTCGAGATCCCAGCCCGCCTTGGCGACCCACCCGAGGTGGGTCTCCAGGATCTGGCCCATGTTCATGCGCTTGGGCACACCCAGCGGGTTGAGGATGATGTCGACCGGCGTTCCGTCGTCGAGGAACGGCATGTCCTCGACGGGCAGGATCTTGGCGATCACGCCCTTGTTGCCGTGGCGGCCGGCCAGCTTGTCGCCGTTTTGGATCTTGCGCTTCTGGGCCACGTACACCCGCACGAGCTCGTTGACGCCGGGCAGCAGCTCGTCGTCCTCGTCGCGGTCGAAGACGCGGACGCCGATGACCGTGCCGGACTCGCCGTGTGGAACCTTCAGCGAGGTGTCGCGCACCTCGCGGGCCTTCTCACCGAAGATCGCCCGGAGCAACCGCTCCTCCGGGGTCAGCTCGGTCTCACCCTTGGGCGTGACCCGGCCGACGAGGATGTCGCCGTCCACGACCTCGGCACCGATCCGGATGATGCCGCGCTCGTCGAGGTCGGCGAGCATGTCGTCGCCGACGTTCGGGATGTCGCGGGTGATCTCTTCCGGACCGAGCTTGGTGTCGCGGGCGTCGATCTCGTAGACCTCGATGTGGATCGAGGTGAGCACGTCCTCCTGCACGACGCGCTGGGACAAGATGATGGCGTCCTCGTAGTTGTAGCCCTCCCACGGCATGAACGCCGTGAGCAGGTTGCGCCCGAGGGCCATCTCACCGTTCTCGGTGCAGGGACCGTCCGCGAGGACCTGACCCTTCTCCACCCGCTGCCCCTGCGTGACCAGCGGAAGCTGGTTGGTGCAGGTGCCGGCGTTGGAGCGACCGAACTTGGTGAGCCGGATCGTCTCGTACGAGCCGTCGTCGGCGGCGATCTCGATCAGATCGGCCGAGACCTCCGAGATCGTTCCGCTGATCGGCGCGACGGCGACCTCGCCGGCGTCGACTGCGGCCCGGTACTCCATGCCGGTGCCGACGAGCGGCGCCTCCGAACGCATCAGCGGCACCGCCTGCCGCTGCATGTTGGAGCCCATCAGTGCCCGGTTGGCGACGTCGTGCTCGAGGAACGGGATCATCGCGGTGGCCACGGAGACCATCTGCCGCGGTGAGACGTCCATGAAGTCGACGGCAGTGGCCGGCACGTAGTCCAGCTCCGCATCGCGGGTCCGGACCAGCACGCGCTCGTCCGAGAACGACCCGTCGGCGTTCAGGGCGGCGTGCGCCTGAGCGATGACCAGGTGGTCCTCTTCGTCGGCGGTCAGGTACTGGATCGTCTCGCTGACCTTGCCGTCGATGACCTTGCGGTAGGGCGTCTCGACGAACCCGAACGGGTTCACCCGGCCGTAGACGGCGAGTGAGCCGATCAGGCCGATGTTCGGGCCCTCCGGCGTCTCGATCGGGCACATCCGGCCGTAGTGGCTGGTGTGCACGTCGCGAACGTCCATACCGGCACGGTCGCGCGACAGACCGCCCGGCCCGAGGGCCGAGAGCCGCCGCTTGTGCGTGAGCCCGGCGATCGGGTTGTGCTGATCCATGAACTGGCTCAGCTGCGAGGTGCCGAAGAACTCCTTCAGCGCCGCCACCACCGGCCGGATGTTGATCAGCGTCTGCGGCGTGATCGCCTCGACGTCCTGGGTGGTCATCCGCTCGCGGACGACCCGCTCCATCCGGGCCAGCCCGGTACGCAGCTGGTTCTGGATCAGCTCGCCGACCGTGCGCAGGCGGCGGTTACCGAAGTGGTCGATGTCGTCGTCCTCGACGAGAACCGTTCCGCGCGGTGCGGCCAGCTCCTCACGCCCGTCGTGCAGCGCGACGATGTACCGGATCGTCGCGACGATGTCGTCGACGGTCAGGACCTGCTGGTCGAACGGGTTGGTCAGACCGAGCTTCTTGTCGATCTTGTAGCGCCCGACCTTCGCCAGGTCGTAACGCTTGGGGTTGAAGTAGTAGTTGTCCAACAGCGACTGCGCGGCTTCGCGCGTGGGCGGCTCGCCCGGGCGGAGCTTGCGGTAGATGTCGAGCAACGCGTCGTCGGTTCCGGTGGTGTGGTCCTTCTCGAGCGTGAGCCGCATCGACTCGTACTCGCCGAACTCCTCGAGGATCTGCGCCTCGGTCCACCCCAGCGCCTTGAGCAGCACGGTGACGTTCTGCTTGCGCTTGCGGTCGAGCCGTACGCCGACCATGTCGCGCTTGTCGATCTCGAACTCGAGCCAGGCACCACGCGACGGGATGACCTTCGCGGTGAAGATGTCCTTGTCCGAGGTCTTGTCGGGGGTCCGCTCGAAGTAGACGCCCGGTGACCGGACGAGCTGAGAGACGACGACCCGCTCGGTGCCGTTGATGATGAACGTGCCGTCGTAGGTCATCAGCGGGAAGTCGCCCATGAAGACCGTCTGCGACTTGATCTCGCCGGTCTCGTTGTTCATGAACTCCGCGGTGACGAACAGCGGGGCCGCGTAGGTGACGTCGCGGTCCTTGCACTCCTCGACGGTGTTCTTCGGCGGCTCGAAGCGGTGATCGCGGAACGACAGGGACATCGTCCCCTGGAAGTCCTCGATCGGGGAGATCTCCTCGAAGATGTCGGACAGACCCGAGGAGGTGCCGACGTCGTTGCGGCCGGCCTCGACTGCGACGGCGACCCGGTCCTGCCAGGTCTCGTTGCCGACGAGCCAGTCGAAGCTGTCGCGCTGCACGGAGAGGAGGTCAGGGACCTCTACTGGTTCTGAAATCTTGGCGAAGGAGACGCGCTTCGCGCGTCCTGGGTAGCGGGAATCCGCTGAATTGGAGGAAGCAGGTTGAACGGCGGTGGGCGAGGCTGCCAAGAGTGATCCTTCCGGCATCGTCTCAAGCGTCATGGACCGGACTAGCAGGTCCGTGGCGCGCTGCATCCTGGCCGGCGATGGCCGGGCTGCGGGGCGCTGGTGGCGGGCTGGCCGGCAACACCATCTCGATCGACACCGCAGGGCAGCCGACGATCCGCAAGCCGTCCGGCAACAGCCGGACACGGCCTCAGAGCGGAGCTCGGACGCTGATCCACGAGAAGGGAGGAGATGGCAGGGCAGGCCAAAGAGACACTATACGCGTGTGAGGCATGTTCTGCCAAGCCCGGCGCACGACCTCGTGCCCGGGGGACAGGTCCCCGTGATATCCCGGTCGGCGCCGCGAGAATCCAGGCGATCCGCGCGACCGGCGTGGTGATCAGATGCCGTCAGGATGGCTCGCCCGCGGGCCGCAGTCAAGCATCGGCGGCGCGCCTCCGCCAAAGCCACGGGGGCGGACCGGCTCCCGGTCCGCCCCCGCGCGGTGCTTCCAGCTGGACTGGCCAGGTGACCAGTCCCGTACCAACTACTTGACGGAGACCTCGGCGCCGGCACCCTCGAGGGCTTCCTTCGCCTTCTGTGCGGCCTCCTTGGTGACCTTCTCCAGGACCGGCTTCGGCGCGGCCTCCACGAGGTCCTTGGCCTCCTTCAGGCCGAGGCTCGTGAGCGTGCGCACCTCCTTGATGACCTGGATCTTCTTGGCGCCGGCGGCCTCGAGGACGACGTCGAACTCGTCCTGCTCCTCCTCCGCCTCAGCGGGTGCACCCGGGGCCGCAGCACCCGGAGCCGCCGCGGCGGCGACCGGTGCGGCCGCGGTGACGCCGAAGGTGTCCTCGAACTCCTTCACGAACTCAGAGAGTTCGAGCAGCGTCATTTCCTTGAACGCGTCGAGCAGCTCATTGGTGGCGAGCTTGGCCATGGTGATCGCTTCCTCACTGTTGCGTCCCGCGAGAGCGGGAGGTTCGGGTTACTCGGGTGCTGCGGTTGAGTCGGGCACTGCTGGTTGAATCGGGCACTGCTGGTGGTGCGGCCGGCTACTCCGCCGGGGTCGCGCTCTCGGTGGTCTTCTTGGTGTGGCTGCTTCTGGTGTGGCTGCTTCTGGTGTGGCCGCTTCTGGTGTGGCTGCTTCTGCCTCCGGCTCGGCTGCGGCGGCGGCTGCACCCTCGGCCTCCACCTTCTGCTGGAAGGCGACCACGAGCCGGACGGTCTGCGACAACGGCGCTGCGAACAGGCCGGCCGCCTGCGACAGCGAGACCTTCATCGCGCCGGCCAGCTTGCCGAGCAGCACCTCGCGGGACTCGAGGTCGGCCAGCTTGTCGATCTCGGCGGCGGTCATCGGCTTGCCGTCGAGGACACCGGCCTTGATCACCAGTGCCGGGTTCAGCCGGGCGAAGGCACGCAGACCCTTCGCGGCCTCGACCGGGTCTCCGGTGATGAACGCCACCGCCGACGGACCGCTGAGCAGCTCGTCGGAGAAGGAGTGGATCCCGGCCCGCTCGGCGGCGATCTTGGTCAGGGTGTTCTTCACGACCGCATAGGTGGCGTGCTCGGCGAGCGAGCGCCGCAGCTGCTTGAGCTGCGCCACGGTCAGACCGCGGTACTCGGTGAGGACCGCGCCACCCGATCCGGAGAAGCGGTTGGACAGCTCCGCCACCGCGGCTTCCTTGGTGGGATGGACCATGCGTCTCCTTCAATTCGGCTGTCTTTGATGTGGCACTGTCCGCCCGGATTCGGCAGACGGACTGCGAACGGGCGGACTGCTCTGACCGAAGAAGGAGCGGGAATGTCGAACGCCCCGGCTCAGATGAGCACGGGGCGTTGTCGGCCGCACAACGGCGGCCGGCGCTTCATGAACTCACCTGCGCGGGCCGCCCGGTTTCCCGGACCTTCGGCCGCCACACGGGGTGGCGATCGACCTGCGGTCTTCGGCGTCGGGAAGCCTACGTGCCGCCCTGTCCGGCGAACAAATCAGCACGGGCTGTCAAGTCAGCTGCCGTCGCCGGCGTGGCAGACCGCCTCGACGTTGTTGCCGTCGGGGTCGCGCACGAACGCGCCGTAGTAGCGCTCGTGGTACTCCGGCCACAGCCGCGGTGCGTGCAGGGTCTCGGCACCCAGCTCGGTCGCCGCGGCATGGAAGGCCCGCACGTGCTCGGCATCGGTCGCGGTGAACGCCACATGGATCTCGCGGTTGGGACCGATGTCGGGCATCGCTGCGATCCAGAAGTCCGGGTGGCCCTCGGTGCCGTACCCCACCGCCATGCCGTAGTCCATCTGGCGGGTGAAGCCGAGAGTGCCCAGAACCTTGTCGTAGAAGGCCTTCGCCACCTCGATGTCGGCGCAGTTGATGCCGAAGTGATCGATCATGGCGAGATCCTGCCTGGTGTCATGCCCGCGTCACTCGGTGGGTTCGGCGTCGTCACCGACGAGCGTGGTGTCGACCGGAACGCCGGGTCCCATGGTCGCTGACACCGTGACCTTCTTGACGTATCGGCCTTTGGCGCTGGGTGGCTTGAGCCGGACGATCTCGTCGAGGGCCGCGTTGTAGTTCTGCAGCAGCTGCGCCTGCGTGAACGACGCCTTCCCGAGCACGAAGTGCACGTTGGCGTGCCGGTCGACCCTGAACTCGATCCGCCCGCCCTTGATGTCGTTCACGGCCTTGGCGACATCCGCGGTGACCGTGCCGGTACGCGGGTTGGGCATCAGGCCGCGGGGCCCGAGAACTCGGCCGAGCCGGCCGACCTTGCCCATGAGCTCGGGGGTGGCCACGACCGCGTCGAAGTCGGTCCAGCCGCCGTTGATCCGCTCGATCAGGTCGTCCTCGCCGACGTGGTCGGCTCCAGCCGCCCTGGCCGCCTCGGCCCGGTCGCCGGTGGCGAACACGAGGACGCGGGCGACCTTGCCGGTGCCGTGCGGGAGGCTGACGGTTCCGCGCACCATCTGGTCGGCCTTGCGGGGATCGACTCCCAGGCGGACGGCGATGTCGACGGTCGGGTCGAACTTGGTGGTGGCGGTCTCCTTGACGAGCTGCATCGCAACCGACGGCGGGTAGACCTTGTCGCGGTCGATCTTGGCGAGCGCAGCCTTGCGGTTCTTCGTGAGTGCCATGGGACTTGCCTTTCTGCTCCGTCGGAATCGACGTCGAGGGTGTGGTGTGACGGGCCAGGCGGGCCCTTCCACGTGGATCAGTTAGTGCTGGGAATGTCAGTTAGTACGGGTCAGGTCTTGACGGTGACGCCCATCGAGCGGGCGGTGCCCTCCACGATCTTCATCGCGGCGTCGATGTCGTTGGCGTTGAGGTCCGGCAACTTGGTGGTCGCGATCTCGCGGACCTGGTCGCGGTTGATCGTGCCGACCTTGTCCTTGTGCGGTACCGACGAGCCCTTCTCCAGCCCGGCAGCCTTCTTGATCATCTCGGCCGCGGGCGGCGTCTTGGTGATGAAGGTGAAGCTGCGGTCCTCGAAGATCGTGATCTCGACGGGGACGATCGTGCCGCGGAGCTGCTCGGTGGCCGCGTTGTAGGCCTTGCAGAACTCCATGATGTTGACCCCGTGCGGGCCGAGGGCGGTACCCACCGGCGGAGCCGGGGTGGCCGCCCCTGCGTTGAGCTGCACCTTGACGAGTGCGGCGACCTTCTTCTTCGCGGGCATGTTCTTCCTTGATCTTGGGTGTGGGTCTTCGTGCTGCGCTGTTCAGTTCGTTGCTCGACAGCCGCGACAGCCTAGTCGCATCCGGACGAGTCCTCAGACCTTCGAGATCTGGCTGAAGGCGAGATCGACCGGTGTCTCCCGGCCGAAGATCTCCACCAGCGCCTTGATGCGGGCGGCGTCGGGGTTGATCTCGGTGATCGTGGCGTGCAGCGTCGCGAACGGGCCGTCGGTGACCATGACCGAGTCGCCGACCGCGAAGTCGAGGACCTGGGGGGTCTGCTGCCGGCCCGATGTCGTGGTCGTGCCGTCGGCCCCGGCCTGCTGGGGCTGCTCGATCGTCGGCGCGAGCATCTGCTCGACCTCGGCGAGCGTGAGCGGAACCGGCGCGGTGGCGTGCCCGACGAAGCCGGTGACTGCCGGCGTGTGCCGAACAGCTGCCCAGCTCTCGTCGCTGAGCTCCATCCGCACCAGGATGTAGCCGGGAAGCACCGTGCGGCGCACCTTGCGGCGCTGCCCGTTCTTGATCTCCGAGACCTCTTCTTGCGGCACCTGGACCTCGAAGATGAAGTCCTCCATGTTCAGCGAGGAGATCCGGTTCTCCAGGTTCACCTTCACCCGGTTCTCCATCCCCGAGTAGGTGTGCACCACGTACCACTCCCCGGGGAGCGTCAGCAGCTTGCGCCGGAACTCCTCGAGCGGGTCGACCTCTTCCTCGTCCGCTGCGTCCGCTTCGGTGACTGCGGCTTCTTCGGCGACCGCGGGCTCTTCGGTCCCGTTGTCCACGCTCTGGAGGTCCACGGTCGAGTCGGCCTCGTCGCGGGCCGCATCGTCAACGTCGGGCACAGGCATTGGCGTTCTCTCTCCTTGCTTTGGAGGCACCGGTCGGTGCCGTGCGGTCGATCACCGGCGAACGACCAGGGTCAGGCGAAGACCTTGAAGAAGGCCCAGCCGACACCGAGGTCGATCAGCGATACCACCGCGATCATGAACAGGACGAACACGAGCACCACGGTCCAGTACGTCGCGAGCTGCTGGCGCGTCGGCCAGACCACCTTGCGCAACTCCGCCACCGATTGGCGGACGAACAGCGCCGGGGTGGTGCGCTTCTCGGTCGTCCGGGAGTCGCTGGACGAAACGGCCATCCGTGCGCTCCTCCCTGTGAAAGCTGTCGATCATCGGTCTTGCGCTGGACGTGCAGGGCACGAGGGACTTGAACCCCCAACCTTCGGTTTTGGAGACCGATGCTCTGCCAATTGAGCTAGTGCCCTCTAGCCGATGGTGCGCTTCGGGCGGGCCGCGCTGACGGCATGGCGCAGCCTGGCTCTTCGCCCAGAACCGCGAGTGTACGCGTCGCTCCGGAGCCGCGCGAACTTCCGCCGACCGGGCAACCCGCTGTCTGCGGCCAGAATGTCTGCCATCCGACGCGACACTTTGTCCGCCATGCGGACGGCAGAACGGCGCGTCTCGTTGACACCGATGCCTGCCATTTCCTACCGTCTCCCCCAATCCATCAAGACCGGCTGAGGGACAGGCCCGACGAAGCCGGGGCAACCGCCCATGGGGTAACCCGTGGGAAAGGTGCCAACTCCTGCGGGGACCTCACGGTCCACGGCAGATGGATCGCTGGGGACGGAGCACCAGACCACCGCCACCAAGCGTTTCAGCTGGCAAACCCGCAGGAGACGGCAACGCCTCAGACCTGCGGAGGACGAAATGACCAGCCCTTCTCTCTCCAGCCCTTCCGACGAACCTGGCTGTCGACCGACGTCAGCACCGGTGTCGGCGCGAACCCGCGGAGTGCGGGCCGGAATCAACACCGACACCGCCTTCGGAGCAGTGGTCCCGCCACTGGTGCTGTCGTCGAACTTCTCCTTCGCCGGCTTTGCCGAGCCGCGCGCCTACGACTACACCAGAAGCGGCAACCCCACCCGCGATCTTCTGGGTGACGCCCTCAGCGATCTCGAGGGTGGCGCCGGCGGCGTCGTCACCGCGACCGGCATGGGTGCCATCACCTTGTGCCTGAACGCGCTGCTCTCGCCCGGCGACACGCTCGTGGTCCCGCACGACTGCTACGGCGGCAGCTGGCGCCTGTTCGACTCGCTGTCGGCCAAGGGCGCCTTCGACCTGGTCACGGTGGACTTCGGCGACGCTACGGCGGTAGCCGACGCCCTGGCCACCGGCCCGGCCGTGGTCTGGCTGGAGACACCCTCGAACCCGCTCCTGCGCATCACCGACATCCGCGCCGTCGCGACCGCGGCGCACGCCGCCGGGGCGATCGTCGTGGCCGACAACACCTTCCTGTCGCCGGCCCTGCAGCGTCCGCTCGAGCTCGGCGCCGACGCCGTCGTGCACTCGACGACCAAGTACATCAACGGACACAGCGATGTCGTCGGTGGTGCGGTCGTGGCCGGCACTGCCGACCTGCACGAGACCTTCACCTGGTGGGCCAACGTCCTCGGCCTCACCGGCAGCCCGTTCGACAGCTACCTCACCGTCCGCGGCCTGCGCACGCTGCACGCGCGACTGCGGGTACACGAGGAGAACACCGAGGCACTCGTTCGCAGCCTCGTCCGGCACCCGGCGGTTTCGGCCGTCCACCACCCCGGCCTGCCCGACCACCCCGGACACCAGATCGCCCTTTCCCAGCAGGACGGCTTCGGCGCGATCATCGGCGTGGAACTCGCCGGCGGCATCTCCGCGGTCAAGGCCTTCGTCGAAGGGCTCACCTGCTTCACGCTGGCCGAGTCCCTCGGTGGCGTCGAGAGCCTGATCGCCCACCCGACCACGATGACGCATGCCTCGATGACCCCTGAGGCGCGGGAAGTCGCCGGGATCTCCGACGGCCTCCTGCGGATCTCGGTGGGTATCGAGGACGCGACCGACCTCGTGGCCGACCTGTGTGCGGCCCTCGACCGGGCCGCCGCGGCGTCACCGGCGGCACCGGTGACCTCAGCCGAGCCTGCGCGGCTGGAGTCGGTGCCCGCCTAGGTCACCGGCCGGCGAGGAGCTGCAGCGCCTCCCCGACGTCGAGCGTGCCCACGGCGACCTGGTCGAGGATCGCGTGGCGGTCGCGCGGTGCGCTGGCCCGACCCTTGGGTGGGGCCTCGTTCGCCCCGACGGCACCGATCAGGTCGTCGAGCCGCGCCCGCGCGGTCGGGTAGCTCACGCCGAGGAACCTCTCGATCTCCTTGACGTTGCCCCGAGTCGCGAGGAAGACCCGCAGGAGTGCCCGCTGCTCGTCGTCCAGCCCGCAGAACTCGCAGCGCCGGAACTGCCCGCTGACCCGCGTGCCGCAGGTCTGGCAGCTCAGCTCGGTGACGGTGAGCGCGTGGTGGCAGGTCGGGCAGTCGACGGGCTGCGGATAGGTCTGTGCACCTGTCCGGGAAACGGCCTGGGCCATGTCAGCCGGTCCTGAGGTTGATCCCGCCGACGTTGCCGTCGATGTTGAGCTTGGCCGTGCCGGCACCCAGCGCCCACCGGCCGCGGCCCACATGCTCCAGCCCGTCGGCGTTCAGCGTCGACGGCGCGTTCGCGATCACCTCGACGTCGGAGCCAGTCAGGAAGGTCAGATCGATGTCGCCGGTGTTGGCGTGGATGCGGGAGTCACCGCGGGCGAAGACGCCCGAGATGGTGACGTCGCCGCAGTTCAGGTCGGCCGACACCGTTCCGACCAGACCAGCGAGCGAGAAGCCGTCGCCGTTGACGCTGATCGTGAGGTCGACGTCGCTCGGCAGCATCACCACCGAGTCGTCACCGACGTCGCCGGAGACGGTGAACCCGTTGTCCGACCGTTCGACGGTCACGGTGTTCGGTCCCTCGGCGTAGGGCTCGGTGACGTCCGCGGCGCAGACCACGTCGATCGAGCCGGGTCCGTTCAGGTTCACCACGACCTCTCCGCGTCCGTTGGTCGACGTGCTGGCGGTCGCGGTCCGGCGGACTTCCTGGGTCTCGTCCGCTCCTGGCGGAGCGACCGGCGGGACCGGGGGAACCGGTGGCACGGGCGGCGTGGGCGGGACGGGTGGCTCGGCGGCCGCGGCCGGCGTGGCCGCGGCTGCGGGAACAGCTGCCGCGGCCGGCTCGGCCTGATCGTCAGCCGACAGCGCGTCGAGCAGGGTCGCGGCTTCGGCCGGTGTGAGGTCGCCAGTGGCGACCGATTGCAAGATTGAACGCACTTGGGATTCAGACATGGGAATATAGAAACTGGCAGTTGCCAGATTGTCAACCCCTGACTTCTCCATAGAGTGTGCGCATGCAGCTGCCCTCCCCCTCGCCCGGGAGCAGGCCGGCCCGGCCGCTGGCCGGCTTGCCCAAGGCGCATCTGCACCTGCACTTCACCGGAGCGATGCGGCACGCGACGCTGGTCGAGCTCGCGGAAGCCGCAGGTGTCTCGCTGCCGCGCCAACTGCGGGAGGACTGGCCGCCGGAGCTGTCGGGCGCCGACGAGCGCGGATGGTTCCGCTTCCAGCGGTTGTACGACGTCGCGCGTTCGGTCCTGCGCTCCGAGGACGACGTCCGTCGGCTGGTCGACGAGACCGTGGCCGACGAGGCGACCGAGGGGTCGCGCTGGCTCGAGATCCAGGTGGACCCGTCCGGATACGCCACGCGCTTCGACGGGCTGGTCTCGTTCACCGAACTCGTGCTCGATGCGGTGGGCGCGGCGTCGGCGACGCATGGCGTGGGCGTCGGCGTTGTCATCGCCGCCAATCGCACCCGGCACGAGCAGGACTCGCGAACGCTCGCCCGGCTGGCGGCCCGGTACGCCGGCAGCGGCGTGGTCGGCTTCGGCCTGTCCAACGACGAGCGGCGAGCACCGGCGGCCAACTTCAAGCACGCGTTCACCATCGCCCGCAGGGCCGGGTTGTTGTTGACACCGCACGGCGGCGAGCTCCTGGGTGCGGACTCGGTGCGCGAGTGCCTCGACGTCCTGGGTGCCGACCGGCTCGGCCACGGCGTGCACGCCGCCGACGACCCGGAGGTGCTGGCGGCCGTGGTCGACCGGCAGGTCGGCCTCGAGCTGTGCCCGGCGAGCAACGTCTCGCTCGGCGTCTATCCGACCGCGGCCGACGTGCCGCTCCGCCGGATCTACGACGCCGGCGCTCTCATCGCCCTCGGCGCGGACGACCCGCTGCTGTTCGGCCACCGGCTGGTGGCCCAGTACGCCATCGCCCGCCACGACCACGACTTCGCCGACGTGGAGCTGGCCGACCTGGCCAGGCGCAGCTTCGCCGCCTCCACCGCGCCGCCGGACGTCCGCGCGGCCGCGGATGCCGACATCGACGCGTGGCTGGCCGCCTAGTCTCGGCGCGTGCGCAACGGCCCGCTACCGGTTCCCTGCCCACCCAACCTGCGCCTCTCCGACGGCCGGATCAGCCTTCGCCGCTTCGATCCCGACGCCGACGCCGAGCGGTACGCGCAGGTGCGGATGGATCCCGAGTCGCGCCGATGGGGTACGCGGGAGATCACCGGTGACCCGGTCGAGGACACCCGGCGGGTCCTGACCGACGTCGGGCCCGCGCTGGCGACCGGTGAGCTGTGGTATCTCGCCGTCGAGTTGGACGGTCGCCTCGCGGGCCGGGTGTCGCTGCGGATGGACGGCGCCGGCGGTGCCGAGCTCGGGTTCGGCGTCCATCCCGACACCCGTGGCAAACGCGTGGCTACCTCCGCCTCGTCGCTGCTGTGCCGGCACGGCTTCGACCAGCTGGGCCTGACCGTTGTGCGCTGGCACTCCTTCGTCGGCAACTGGCCTTCGCGCCGGGTCGCCTGGCGCCTCGGCTTCAGCTTCGACGGCACCGAGCGTCGGCGGCTGCCGCGCGCCGGACAGCCGCTGGCCGACGCCTGGGGCGGCACGCTCATCCCGGAGGGACTCGACCGGCCCGCCTACCTGTGGCTGACGGTTCCCGACCTCGACCTGAGTGGTCACGGTCCGGCGCGGCGACTGCGGGCTCCGGCCGAGCGCGACATCCCGGCGATCGTCTCGGCGATGGCCGATCCCGCCGCCCGAAAGTATCTGCACGTGCCGGCCGAATACGGGCCGCCGCAGGCCGAGGCGTTCCTCGCCGAGATTCGCGACGAGGCAGCGCTGGGCACGGACCTCACCTGGGTCGTCGTCGACGCGGCCGACGCCGTCCTTGGGTGCGTGACGCTCGACCTCAGGAGCTGGGAGCTCGGGTGGTGGGGACATCCCCTGGCCCGCCGGCGCGGGGTCGTGACGTCGGCCGCTCGCCGGGTGGCCCGATACGCCTTCGAGACGCTGCGGGCGAACCGGCTGGTCGCCCGGTGCGAGGAGTCCAACTCCGCCTCGGCCCGAGTCGCCGAGCTGGCCGGGATGCGCTCGGCCGGGCGGCTGCGCCGGGGCCATGCCGATGCCCGGCGAGGCGAGGACACCCTCGTGTTCGATCTCGTGCCCGAGGACCTGACCCGCACGCCGCCCGGCTGAGGGCCGGCGGCATCAGTCGAGCGAGAGTCCGATCAGCATCGGCTCGGGTTCGAGCCTGACGCCGAACCGGGTCCACACACCGTCGCGGATCTCCCGGGCCAGCGCGACGACGTCGTCGGCTCGCGCACTCCCCCGGTTGGTCAGCGCCAGCGTGTGCTTGCCGGACACCCTGGCCGGGCCGGAACCGTAGCCGCGACTGAACCCGGCCTGCTCGATCAGCCAGGCGGCGCTGGTCTTCACCCGGTCGCCGTCGGCCGGGTAGCGGGGCGCGTCCGGGGAGAGGTTCGCCGCGGCCGACGCGTCCAGGATCGGGTTGGTGAAGAACGAGCCCGCGCCCCAGGTGTCGTGGTCGGCGTCGTCGAGGACCATCCCCTTGGCCCGCCGGATGGCCAGAACGGCGTCGCGCGCGGCCTGCATCGGCGCTCGGTCGCCGAGCGTGAAGGCGGGATCGCCCAGGTCGGCGGCCAGTCGCCTGGCCAGCTCCGGATAGCGGACCGGGCCGGAGAGTTCTCCCAACGACAGCTGAAGATCGACGGTCAGGACCAGGTAGCGGCCGGGCTCCTTCTTGAACCGCGAGGTGCGGTAGCCGAATCCGCAGTCCGCGCTGGCGAACGTGACGTGTTCGCCCGTCGCCCGGTCGAACGCCCGCACCGACGCGATCACGTCGGAGACCTGCTGGCCGTAGGCACCGACGTTCTGTACGGGCGTGGCCCCCACCAGGCCGGGTATGCCGGACAGCGCCTCGATGCCCTGCCAGCCTTCGTCGACCGCGCGGGCGACCACCTCGTCCCACTGCTCGCCGGCGGCGATCCGCAGGTACGCGCCCCCGCAGTCCGACACATCTGCGGCCAGCCCGCGGGTGGCCACCCGGACCACCCGGCCGGGGAAGCCGGCGTCGGCGACGAGCAGGTTGGACCCGCCACCCAGGACGAGCACCGGCGTGCCGGCCACGTCCGCGGCTCGGACCGCCTCCACGAGTTCGGCTTCGGTCGCCGCCTCGACCAGCTCGTCGGCCGGCCCACCGACCCGGAACGTGGTGAGCGTGGCGAGGTCGACCGCCGGGACGGCGGTGGTCACGACGGCCGGACCCGCGCCCTGGCCATGCCGAGGACCTTCGTGCCCGAGGCGGTCACGGTGAGGTCGATGTCCGCAGTGCCGTGCTCGTCGACGGCGGTCACCGTGCCGTCGATCGTGAGGTCGACGCCGCCGTCGGCCGGAACGGCGACCGGCTTGATGAAGCGGGCACCGAACTCGACGAGCCGGTCGGGTCCGCCGGCGAACTCCGCGACGACGGCCATCGCCCGGCCAAGTGTCAGCATCCCGTGCGCGACGACGCCGGGGAGCCCGACCGCACGGGCGGCCGCGTCGTCGGCGTGGATCGGGTTGGAGTCGCCCGACGCCTGCGCGTAGGCCAACAGGTCGGCCCGCGTGAGTGTCACCGTGCGAGTGGGGAGCTGCTGGCCTTGAGTGAGGTCGCTCATCCGTCGGCCTCCGCCGGCCGGTGGGAGCACAGCAGGGTGGAGGTGGCGACGCCAACGACTTCACCGGTGCTCGTGCGGATCTCGGTCGCTACCACCAGGCGGTCGGCTCCAGGGGCGGACCGGACGTCGGTCAGCGTCGCCTGGGCGACGACCTCGTCGCCCGGCACGAGCGCACGCTGCATCGAGAACCGCTGGTCGGCGTGCACCAGTCGGTGCAGTTCGATGTCGAGGTCGTCGGCGTCGAACAGGGCCTGCCAGGCCTGGACGGCGAAGGTGAACGGAAAGGTCGGGGCCGCGGGCCCGGGTGGTGCTCCCACCGCGGCGTTGAAGGCATCGACGGCCTCGGCGGTCACCGGGCACGGAGCGGTCGGCGGGAACACCCGGCCCTGCTGGGTCGGATCGACGGGCATGCCGGCAGCTGGAGGCTCGAGAGGTGGAGCCGTCAGCGGGTTTCGCGGTGCGCGGTGTGCGTGCGGCAGCGCGGGCAGAACTTCGTCAGTTCCATCCGGTCGGGGTTGTTCCGCCGGTTCTTCTTGGTGATGTAGTTCCGCTCTTTGCATTCGTTGCACGCCATCGTGATGCTCGGGCGGATATCGGAGTGCTTGGCCATCGTGGCGCCCTGTCTCTAGGTTCGTGCTGTCTCTAGGTGTCTGTGCTGTCTTCTGCATTCTGACCTGGTGCGGTAGCGGGGGCGGGACTTGAACCCACGACACAGCGATTATGAGCCGCTTGCTCTACCGACTGAGCTACCCCGCCGCGACGGCGTCCGGCGCGTGAAAGAGTGCCCCGGGGCCGTCGGAGCCCCTTTACGGAATCGAACCGTAGACCTTCTCCTTACCATGGAGATGCTCTGCCGACTGAGCTAAAGGGGCACGCGCCAGCCGCGGGGACGTGCCCGGGCAGCGACGCAGCAGCATACCGGCCGCGCGGCAGCCGGACGAAACCGCGTACCAGCCGGTCCAGACGCCGTCAGCGCCTGATCAGCTCCGCCGGAGCGAGATAGCCGTTGGCGTCCAGGGCGACGCCCTGCTCGGCTGCTGCAGCGACGACGTCGGGGTCCCACTCCAGCGTCACCCGACCGTCGCCTTCGGTCAGGAGCACGACCTTCGCGGGCTCGTCTCCGACGCACTCGATCCGCCGCCAGGCCCCGGCCGGAACGGACAGCACGTCGTAGGGGCCGATCTCGACGCCGACCGGCTCGGTGCGGTTGAGCGTGACCTCGAACCGGCCGCTCTCGACGATCAGGACCTGCGCCGGCGCAACCCGATGCATCCCGACACCCCTGCCGGGCCGCGCGCGCAGCCATGCGAGCGACAGCCCGTGCGGATCAGACAGTCGGGGTCGCTGGAACCGGTCCTCGGTGACCCCGTAACCGATGACCAGCGCCAGTTCGGCTCCCCCGCCGGGAAGCGTCGAGTCGAGGAAGGCGGTGTCGTGCCACTGCAGGTCGGCGGGCGTGGCCAGCCGCTCACGCATCTGCTCGGTGGTGACCTGCTGAAGCGCGGCGAGCTGGGTCTCGGTGAGCGGCGCGACCAGGTCCACACCGTCTGGCACCTCGCCCGGCTCGGTCTCGACGATCGTGTTGTCGGCGGACAGGTGCATGCCGTACTGCGCTGCCTTCTCGATCACCGACGGCGCCCAGAGAAGTCCGCCGGACTCGTCCCGGCCGAGTGCGGTGTAGAGCCAGGCGTCATCGGTCCTGCTGGTGAAGCCGCGGAAGATCCAGGTGGGGATGGAGATCACGTCACCTGCGCTGACCCGAGCCTCCCCGTCGGTCCCTTCGACTCCCCACCGGAAGTCCCAGTCGCCGGCGAAACACATGAACACCTCAGCGGTGAAGTGCAGGTGCAGGTTGTTGACGGTCCCCGCCGGCATGACCGCCGCACCCAGGTTGAACCCGTGGGGCGTCGTGATCGGGACGACCTGGTCGGCGTTCTCCGAGACTCCCGGCCCGATCAGGGGGTAGTTGATCTTGGCCTGCGAGCCCGGGAATCTTCGTGTCGAGGAAGGCGGCGTGGTCGGCCCTGAGGTCCTGGCGCAGGATCGTCCGGTACGCGAGTTCTTCGGCGGTGACGACGACATCGGCTGACATGCGGGGACTCCACTCTCCTGCGGGCGTGAATACGTATGTATCGTCGCCAGCCGTGGCTTCCGATGTCAACTCGCGGCTCGGCCCAACTGAAGGAGAAGTCCATGCGACCGAATCGGCTCCGTGACCTGCTGGCCGCTGGGTCCCCGGCGATCACCGGCTGGGTGTCGGTCGACAGCCCGTACCTGGCCGAGGTGCAGTCGTACTGCGGCTACGACGCCGTCACCGTCGATCTGCAGCACGGCATGTACGGACTCGACCGGGCCGTCACGCTGCTGCAGGCCGTGAGCGCCGGACCGGCTGTCCCCTTGGCCCGATGCCCCTCGCACGACCCGGCCACGATCGGCAAGCTCCTGGATGCGGGTGCGTACGGCATCATCTGCCCCGCTGTTGACGACGCCGAGCAGGCGTCGGCCTTCGTCCGGGCCTGTCGGTATCCGCCCACCGGCGCGCGCAGCTTCGGTCCGTCCCGGGGCCTGCTCTACGGCGGCCCCGACTACCTGACCCACGCCGACGACACGATCCTCACGCTGGCCATGGTCGAGTCGGCCCAGTCGCTGGCCAACGTGCAGGCGATCGTCGACACGCCGGGCCTCGATGGGATCTACGTCGGCCCCAACGATCTGGCGCTCTCGCTCGGCGAGGTGCCCGGGCCGGCTGAGCCGTCGCAACAGATCGCCGACGCGCTGCTGCACATCGCCGAGGTGACCGAAGGCGGCCGGGCGCTGGGCCGGGGTCTTCTGCGCCGACCCCGCCATGGCCAGGCGGATGATCGAGATCGGCTACCACCTGGTCACCCCGGGCACCGACGTCGGGATCTTCCGGGCGGCCGCGACGCAACGCATCGAGGCGAGCAGGGGCATCGAGAGCTAGGACCGCCTCACCTGGCCACCATGCCGGCGGACAGGTCGATGTCGGCACAGTGCAGCCCGGTCATCGAGAGCATCGCCACCACCGCGTCGCCCACTTCGGACTCCGCCAGCAGCCGACCGGTCGTCGCGCGGCCCACGAACGCCTGCTCCGCCTCTTGTTCGGAGATGCCGAGGCGTTCGGCCTCGAGCCGGAAGTTGCGATCCATCCGTGCGCCGCGGACAGGGCCGGGCGACAGGCTGTTGACCCTGACTCCGGACTGTCCGATCTCTGCGCCGAGTGAAGTGGTGAGACCCAGGACCGCCATCTTCGAGGCCGCGTAGGGCGTTCGCAGCGCCAGCGGCCGCTTGCCGCTCACCGAGGCGAGGTTGATCACGTCGCCATGACCCCGCCGGATCATCGGTGGCAGGAACGCCTTGCACATCAGAAACATCCCGCGCACGTTGACAGCGAAGACGTCGTCCCACTCGTCGGCTTCGACCTCCAGCAGCGGTCGCACAGGTCCGGGTACACCGGCGTTGTTGACGAGGATCGACACCGACTCCTCGGCCAGTTCATCCGCAAGGTCCGACACCGACCGTGCGTCGGACACGTCGACGAGACCGATCCTGAACGGGGACTCGGGCGGCAGCTGGGCAGCCGTGCCCTGCAGGGGCTCCAGCCGTCGGCCGACGAGCACGACTCGATGCCCGGCCGCTGCGAGCGCGATCGAGATCGCCCGGCCGAGACCGTTGCCGGCACCGGTGATCAGGGCCGTCCGGGCCGGTTCAGTCATGGACGGCAAGCTGGTGCGTGCCGCGCAGCACGACTTCGGTCGGGAACACCTGGATCCCCGCATCGCTCGAGTCCCCGCCGAGCCGGCGAGCGAGGACGTCGGCGGCGGCAACGGCCATGCCGTCGAGGTCGAGCCTGACGGTGGTCAAGTCGAAACTCGGCCAGGCCGCCATGGCGATGTCGTCGACACCCACCACGGCCACGTCGTCCGGCACCGCCAGACCCATCCGCCGGGCCTGGTTGAGGGCGCCGACCGCGACCAGGTCGCCGAGGCAGAACACGGCAGTCGGCCGCTGGGGCCTTCCCATGACAGCTGTACTTCCCATGACTGCTGTACTTCCCATGATTCTGGCGAAGCCGCGTTCGCCGTCCTCGTAGCCAAAGCCGCCGTAGGCGACCCAGCCGTCTGGCAGATCGACGCCCGCCTCCACGAGCACCGACCGGAAACCCTTCTCTCGCTCGAGGCTGGTGCTTGCGTCGCGACTGCCGAAGACGGCGCCGATGCGCTCGTGCCCCTCGGCGAGGAGCAGCCTGGCCATGCCGGCTCCTGCGGCGAAGTTGTCGGCGGTGACACCGTCGACCTCCGCGCGGCCGGACACCCGGTTGAGCTCGACAAGAGGGACGCCGCGCTCGACCAGGCCGGATGACAGCGAGGAGTCGATCAAGGTCGTCGTCAACACGACGCCGTCGACCGAGCGGTCGAGCACCCGTTCGTAGGTGGCCCGGTCGTCGCCGCGCTCGGCCAGCAGCACCATCCGCAACCCCAGCTCGGCGAACCGGTCGTGCAACGGCTCGACCAGGGCTGGGTAGAGCGCGTTCCGCAGGTCCGCCACCATGGCAACCTGCCGAGCCGACCTGGTGGACAGGCTCCGGCCGAGCTCGCTGGGAACGTAGCCGAGCTCGTCCGCTGCCTGTCGGACCCGATCCCGGGTGGCCTGGGTGACCCGCGGGTCGTCGCGCAGGGCGCGGGAGACCGTCGGCTGGGACACACCGGCCAGCCGCGCGACGTCGTGACTCGTGGCGGTCATCTGTCAGGCCTGGTCGTAGACGTTTCATCCCGGTCATAGATGTCGGGCCGTCTGTCCCCGAGCGCGTCGTTGCGGGACGAGAGGTGCTTGTCGCGAGTAGCCGAGAGGTCGACCTCGGCCATGGCGACACCATCGGGGCCGGCGGTCGCGAGCGGCCAGCCGTCGCCGCCGATGATCGTGGTGGCCTCGTGCCACCGCTGGCCGCGCTCGATGCCACGTCGATCGCAGCAGGCGATCGGCATCCGGTTGGCCATGGCCGCTGCCATCGCGATGACCACCTCGCCCGCGGGCATGCCAGCCGGCCGTTTCGCCCACGGCCAGTTCGTCGGCACGACCAGCAGGTCGGCACCACGCAGAGCCACCGACCGGGTCATCTCCGGGAACTCCATGTCGTAGCAGACCATCAGACCGATCCGCCCGAAGGCTGTCGGCACGACCGGCGGGGCAGCCGAGCCTGCGGTGAAGAAGAGCTGCTCGGTGTCCCACAGATGTGCCTTGCGGTAGACCGTCCGGGCGCCGTCGGCGTCGACCAGGACGGCGCTGTTGTAGAGCCGATCGTCGTCGCCGTGCTCGGCGAAGCCGGCGACGACGACGGCGCCGCCCGCTTCGGTCGACCACTGGTCGAACAGCGGGTCATTCCGACTGATCGATACCGAGCGTGCCTCGTCGGTCGACTCGAAGCAGTACCCGCTCGTCACCAACTCGGGCAGGACGATCACCTGCGCGCCGGATCGCGCCGCCGCACCGATCGCCTTCGAGGCCATCGCCGCGTTGCGCGCCAGCTCGCCTACCTCGGGCGCGAGCTCCAGGCAGGCGACGGTGACCGTTGGGGCGCTCTCCGGTCGGATCGACGAACACTGCCGGGTCAACAGTCATCGCCGGATCAGGAGAACGACTGTGGACGGCTCGTCGCGCAGGATCTGCGACATCACGTCGAACTCGTTGAACATGTGCCAGTCCTCGGTGATCTGCCCCTGGGAGATGTACAGGTGGTTGATCCCCCACAGCCGGACCCGCCGATTGGTGGGTTCGCCGTAGAGGGCGTAGCCGCGGTGAGTTCCGTGCGCGGTCCAGCGCACCGACACCCGGTAGCCGTCGACCTCGTTACCCATCCAGTGCACGGCGTCGACCTGCATGCCGAGGTCGGGGAACGTCGCCAGCAGCGACCGGGCCATGCCCTTCACGTCCTGACGGCCGTAACCGACGCGGTCGGACGTCCCCTTCCAGCGGGCGGTCGGGAGGTAGGCCCGGTCGACCGAGCTGAGGTCGCGCCGGTTGTAGAGGTTGTGCCACAGGGCGCGGACGAAGTGCTCCACGTCGAATCCCTGCCCCTCACGTTCCGGCGCGTACTCGGGTGCGCGGCCGCCGACCAGGCGCTGGACCTCGGCGTCGTGGCGATCGACGATCGAGCGGTTGCGCTCGTTGCCGTAGATCCGGGCGGCCCAGGCCGGGTCGATCCCGAGCTGCGACAACCGCGACACCATGTTGTAGAGCACCCACTCCTCGTAGATCTCGTTCTCCCGGACGTGGCACTCGGCGATCCCCCACAGGTCGACCTTCCGGCCGGTCGCGGGTCCCCACCGCCAGGCACCCAGGTGGTGACCGGTGGTGACGTACCGGTGCGAGGTGACGAAGCCCTGCTCGTCGTCGCCCGCCCAGATCACGTCGTCGGCCCATGACCGGGTCTCGGGAAAGGCGTGGACGGCGGCCATCGTCGCCTCGACGACGTGCTCGACACCGACGGTGAGGCCACTGTCGTCGTGCACCGAACAACCCGGCGCGTAGGTGTCGTAGATGTAGCCGACGTCCTGGTCCTCCCAGATCCGGTGGGTGATCCGGACGATGTAGTCGACGATGTCGGTGTAGGTGTCCTCGAACCCGCGCATCGACTGGACCCGCTCGCCGCGTTCCCGGGCGGCCCGCGCCGTATCGCTGCCCCGGCCGCGAGGAACCGCGATGCGGTGGTCGGCCGGCATCTCCCGACGGACAACCGTGCTCGCTTCGAAGCGCTCGTTGCGCAGCGTCGCGGTTGCCCGGTGCGCCGACATGCCTTCGGACGCCGAGATCACGTCCACCGCGTCGGCAAGCGCGTGGGTGGCTTCCTTCGCGATCCGTTGGTAGGTCAAAGGCTTCAGGAACCGCGACACCGACAGACCGGCGCTGTGCCTGGCTCCACCCGCGGTCGGGAGGACGTGGTTGGTGCCGGCCATGCCCTTGTCCGAGTAGGCAACGGTGCTCCACGTTCCCAGGAAGAGCGAGCCGTAGTTGTGCAGGTGGTCGTGGTACCACTGGTCGTCGCTCGTCTGGATCTCGAGGTGCTCCGGCGCGAGGTCGTCCATCAGGAGCACGGCCGTCTCCCGGTCCTGCGCGACCGTGATCGAGCCGAAGTTCTCCCAGGCCGGACCGCAGATGTCACAGGTGGACAGCGTCGGCAGCTGCCGCTGCACCTCCTTGGCGACGGCCTCGGCCAGGGCGGCATCGGTCGTGATCAGAGCGGCGGGCGACTCCGGTCCGTGCTCGGCCTGCCCGAGCAGGTCCGCCGCCACGAGCTCGGGGTCCGCGCTGCCGTCTGCGATGACGGCTACTTCGGACGGACCCGCCAGCAGGTCGATCGCGCTCCGGCCGAAGAGCTGACGCTTCGCCTCGGCGACGAAGGCGTTGCCGGCACCGACGAGCATGTCGACCGGAGGCTCACCCAGCAGCCCGAAGGCCATCGCCGCCAGTGCCTGCACACCGCCGAGGACGAAGACCCGGTCGACGCCGGAGACGTGAGCCGCGTACAGCACCGCTGGGTTCGGACCGCCGCCGGGCTGTGGTGGCGTACAGGCCATGACCGTCGGGACGCCGGCGACCTTCGCGACGTTGACGGTCATGAAGGCGCTCGCCGTGAGCGGGAACCGGCCCGCCGGCAGATACGCGCCGACCCGACGCAGGGCGACGTGGCGCTGACCGACGAGCAGACCTGGAACCAGTTCGGTCTCGAAGTCGCGCAGGTGCTCGCGCTGCAGCCGGGCGAACTGAGCCGTTCGGTGTGCGCCGAGGTCGATGGCCGACCGCAGTGCCGGCTCGAGCAGGTCCCCACTGGCAGCGATCGTCGCGGCATCGAGCTCGAACTCCGGCTCGGTGAACCCGTCGAGCTTCTCGGCGTACTTCCGCACGGCGTCGAGCCCGCTGGACTCGATCGCGCTGAGCATCGCCGAGACGGTGGCGACGACCTGCGGGTCGCGCTGGGCGGGTGGATCGGTTCGTGCCGGCGCCTTCACGACGGTGAAGCGGCCGCGGAGGGACTCGAGAAGGGACGGGGTGAACTGCACGCGCTCACCATAAATACGTATGCACGAGCGGGCAAACCCGGGGTTTGACCGTGCTTCAGCCCGGACCGTCGGGATGGGCGAGGTCGTAGGCGCGGCCCAGCTTCTTGGGCACGACCATGCGCCAGGCCTCGACCACGAACTCGCGGGCCTCGGTCGGGTCCAGCGCCGCAAGGTCGGCGTGGACCCAGTTGAAGCGCATGTCCCTCTCCGCCGGGAGCTGGAACTTGTGCGGCTCGCCCGCGACGAGCACCGCCCGCTCCTCCTTGGGGAAGGCGAATTCCATGACGGTCTCGTCGAGGGAGAACGCCACGTAGACGATCTGCCCGACGCGGAACTTCAGCCTGCTGCGGACATACACCGGATACGAACGCTCCAGCTCCGTGCCCAGTGGCAGGACGTCCTGGATCACCGCCATGTGGGTATGACTACCGAGGCGGGCAGGAGTCATCGGTCTCGAGAACAGCGAACGCACGAGAACGGCCCCTGGACTCCAGGGTTCAGGGGCCGATCTGGTGGTGGCAGGTGTTGGATTCGAACCAACGAAGGCGAAGCCGGCGGATTTACAGTCCGCTCCCTTTGGCCGCTCGGGCAACCTGCCAGGCGCCGCCGAACGATACCAGCGCAGATTCCGTTAGCCTGACCGCCGCTCAACTGGATACGAATGAAGACGAGGCACGCGAACCAGGGAGGGATCGATGGCATCGGAGTCGTCGTTCGACATCGTCAGCAAGCTCGATCGGCACGAGGTCGACAACGCCGTCAACCAGGCTGCGAAGGAGTTGTCCCAGCGCTTCGACTTCCGCAACACCCACGCGGCCATCACCAAGTCCGGTGACGACGCCGTCGAGTTGGTGGCCAACACCGAGGACCGGGTCAAGGCGGCCCTCGACGTGTTCAAGGACAAGCTCGTGCGCCGTGGCGTCTCGCTGAAGGCGCTCGACGCGGAGGAGCCACGCCAGTCGGGGACCCAGGCCAAGATCCGGGCCGACCTGAAAGAGGGCATCACCACCGAGCAGGCGAAGAAGGTGGGCAAGCTCATCCGGGACGAGGGCCCGAAGGGCGTGAAGGTCCAGGTGCAGGGCGAGGAACTCCGGGTGTCGTCGAAGAGCCGCGACGACCTGCAGGCGGTCATCGCGCTGGTCAAGGCGGCGGACCTGGACTTCGCCGTGCAGTGTGTGAACTACCGCTGACTCTGGCCGAGACCGCGGGCGGCCGACTGCTCCAGCAGTAGCAGCCGCGCACGCGTGTCCGGCTGCCCGGCCAGTTGCGCCGCGCGGACGTCGTTGCCGAACGGGCTGGTGGTCATCAGCCCGGCGACGGCCACCACGGGTCCGGTCGGCGGCAGCGGGTGGCGACCGATGCGGGCATCGAGTCGAGCGAGCAGCCTCGGCAAGGCGTCCGAATCGACCATCGACCGCGCCGTGTGCGCGTCGACCTCCGTCTGTTGAGCCGCGGTCACACCTAGGCGCCGAGCCAGGAGTCCGACCGGATTGAAGAGGCTGAGCGCCGCGCTGTCGGTGGCTCCGAGCAGACGAGCCGCCCAGGCGCTGGCCACGGTGCGCGGCCCGACCAGTGGCGCAGCCGCGTAGGTCAACTGGTGCGTCACCACGGTGAGCAGCCCGTCGGCGTCAAGATCGGCGAGCAGTCCGGAACTGACGCACAGGGTGGTCTTGCTCCTGCTCCGCCCCACGACCAGGGCGAACGGCGTCGACGTCCGGCTGATCGCCAGCCGCGGTGGCGGGATCCGTAGGCGACGGGCGGTGGCCGCAACGGTGTCGACGAGGTCAGGGGCCTCGGCCGGTGGCAGCGTCGTCGCGGAGACCGCCTCGAGAACGATCGACTCACTCCGGACAGCCACCCACGTCAGCCCCAGGAGAACCACAGTTCCTGCGAGGACACCTGCCGCGGCCGACACGGACTGGTCGGCGTTGGCCAGTGCACCGAGCACGAAGGTCACGGCGGCCGCCACCGGCAACAGCACGCCCGCCCAGGCGCGGAGGACCGACCACCGGCTCATGGGCACGACAGCGTGAGGCTGGCCACAATCCCCGAGTCTAGAGTCGACAGACCCGTCCACGGCGTCTCACGGAGCGGGCCGCGGGGTGGCGGCCGCGTAGGATGCAGGGTGACCTGGCGGCGTCCAGGCACCCCCGGACCTCAGGTCCGCTTGAACTTCTTCGGGCCGCTCCTGGCTCGGAGCGACATGCGAAAGGTCCATCGAGCAGTGACTGGCACGACTGCCACGGCCCCCGGCAAGCCCGTCAGCCAACTCGACCGAGTGGTGATCCGCTTCGCCGGGGACTCCGGCGACGGGATGCAGCTCACCGGTGACCGGTTCACCGCCGAGACAGCGTCGTTCGGCAACGACCTGTCCACGCTGCCCAACTTCCCGGCCGAGATCCGTGCACCCGCCGGAACGCTGCCGGGGGTGTCGAGCTTCCAGCTGCACTTCGCCGACCACGACATCCTCACGCCTGGTGACGCCCCCGACGTGCTCGTCGCGATGAACCCAGCGGCGCTGAAGGCGAACATCGAAGACCTTCCACGGGGCGGAACCGTCATCGCCGACATGCACGACTTCACCGACCGCAACCTCGGCAAGGTCGGCTACGCAACGAACCCGCTGGAAGACGACTCGCTGTCGTCGTACCAGGTGCATGCGCTCGACCTGACCGGCATGACCGTCGCCGCGGTCAAGGAGTTCGGGCTGACCCGCAAGGACGCCGCGCGCAGCAAGAACATGTTCGCGCTCGGCCTCCTGTCGTGGATGTACGGGCGCCCCACCGAGGGCACGATCTCCTTCCTGAGCACGAAGTTCGCCAGCAAGCCGCAGATCCGCGACGCGAACATCGCCGCCTTCAACGCCGGTCACGCGTTCGGTGAGACCACCGAGTCGTTCGCCCACAGCTTCCGGATCGACCCGGCTCCGATGGCGCCAGGCAAGTACCGCAACATCACCGGCAATGCCGCCCTGGCGTACGGGCTGATCGCGGCCAGCCACGCGGCCGACATCCCCTTGTTCCTTGGCAGCTACCCGATCACCCCGGCGTCCGACGTGCTGCACGAGCTGAGCAAGCACAAGAACCTCGGCGTGGTGACCTTCCAGGCCGAGGACGAGATCGCCGCCGTCGGCGCCGCGCTCGGTGCCAGCTACGGCGGAGCACTCGGTATCACGAGCACGTCCGGTCCGGGCGTCGCCCTCAAGTCGGAGACGATCGCGCTCGGGGTGATGCTCGAACTCCCGCTGGTGATCTGCGACATCCAGCGGGCCGGGCCCAGCACCGGCATGCCGACCAAGACCGAGCAGGCCGACCTGCTGCAGGTGATGTTCGGCCGCAACGGCGAGGCGCCGCTGCCGGTGATCGCGCCACAGTCGGCGTCCGACTGCTTCGACGCTGCCGTCGACGCAGCCCGGATGGCGATCCGTTACCGCACGCCGGTGATCCTGCTGTCCGACGGTTACCTGGCGAACGGGTCCGAGCCGTGGCGTCTGCCCGATGTCACGGCGATCGCGCCGATCGACCCGGACTTCGCGACCTCGACCAACCATCACTCCGGTGACGGCTCGGCTGAGTTCCTGCCGTACCTCCGGGACGAGACGACGCTTGCCCGGCCGTGGGCCGTACCGGGCACCAAGGGCCTCGAGCACCGCGTCGGCGGGCTGGAGAAGGACGCCCGCACCGGCGCCGTCTCCTACGACCCGAACAACCACGACGAGATGGTGCGCACCCGGGCGGCGAAGATCGCCGGCATCGCGGCCGACCTGCCGGATGTGGTGGTCGACGATCCGAGCGGCGCCGCCGACGTGCTCGTCATCGGGTGGGGCTCCACGTACGGCCCGATCGGCGCGGCGGTACGTCGCGTGCGCAAGATGAACAAGAAGGTCGCGCACGCTCACCTGCGGATGCTGAACCCGTTCCCGCAGAACCTCGCCGAGGTGCTCCGCGCGTACAAGACCGTGCTGGTACCGGAGATGAACCTCGGCCAGCTGTCCATGCTGCTGCGGGCGGCCTACCTCGTGGACGTGCAGTCGTTCAGCCGGGTTCGCGGCCTTCCGCTGTCGCCGTCTGAACTCGCCTCCGAACTCGCCGACGTCATCGAGACGACGGCCGGCCACACCGCCGAGCACCAGCACCTCGAGGTCACCGAGGACGAGCCACAGATGGAAGCCGTCGGTCCCGGAGCACGTTCCCCCTACGTCGCCTCGAACGGGAGGTCGTCATGACCAACCAGATCTCCCTGCCGTTCCCGTCGCTGAAGGACGTGCCGACGGTCGACGAACCCCTTACCCGTAAGGACTTCACGTCCGACCAGGAAGTCCGCTGGTGCCCCGGCTGCGGCGACTACGCCGTGCTCGCAGCGTTCGTCGGCTTCATGCCGGAACTGGGGATCCGCCGCGAGAACACGGTGATCATCTCGGGCATCGGCTGCGCGGCCCGGTTCCCCTACTACGTCGACTCCTACGGCATGCACTCGATCCACGGCCGGGCGCCGTCGATCGCCACCGGGCTGGCCACCACCAGGCCCGACCTCGCGGTGTTCGTCGCGACCGGCGACGGCGATGCGCTGTCGATCGGCGGCAACCATCTGATCCACACGCTGCGTCGCAATGTGAACATGACGATTCTCCTGTTCAACAACAGGATCTACGGCCTGACGAAGGGCCAGTACTCACCGACGTCGGAGCCGGGCAAGGTCACGAAGTCGACGCCGCACGGGTCGCCCGACCACCCGTTCAACCCGGTGTCGTTGGCCCTCGGCGCCGAGGCGACGTTCGTCGCCCGCACGATCGACTCCGACCGCAAGCACCTGACGTCGGTGCTGCGCGCGGCAGCGGCGCATCGCGGCACTTCGCTGGTGGAGATCTACCAGAACTGCCCGATCTTCAACGACGGAGCATTCGACGCCCTGAAGGACCGGGCGACGGCCGAGCAGGCGATCATCCCGCTCGTGCACGGTGAACCGATCCGGTTCGGCGCCGAAGGGCGGCTCGCGGTCGTGCGCACCACTGGCGGCAGCCTCGAGGTCGTCGACCTGGCTGACAATCCGGGTGCCGAGAGCGACGTCGTGGTGCACGACGCCCACGCCGACGACCCCAGTTACGCGTTCGCCCTGTCCCGGTTGAACACACCCGGCACGGTGACGCGCGCACCGATCGGCGTGTTCCGCCAGGTCGACCGTCCGGCCTACGACGACCTCGTCCGCCAGCAGGGGATCACCGCCAGGGCCGGGGAGTTGCCGACGCCAGACGAGCGGCCGGCACCGCGGTCCGGCATCTCCACCGCGTCGCTGGAGAGCCTCATCGCGGGTAAGGACACCTGGACCGTCGACTGAGCAGAGACGAGTCGCGCCATGGCGTGATGCTCGCCACGGCCGCCTACCTGGTCTGGGGCGTCTTTCCGCTCTACTTCCCGCTGCTCTTCCCGGCGGACGCCACCGAGATCCTCGCGCACCGGATCCTGTGGTGCGCGGCGGCGGCCGGCCTGCTGCTGCTGGTGCCCAGGTTGCGCGCCAGTCTCAGCGTGCTGATACGCAGTCGCCGCAGGGTCCTGATCCTCACCGCGGGTGCGGTGTTCCTCGCCGCGAACTGGTTCACCTACGTCTGGGCGGTGAACAACGACGAGGTCGTGCAGGCCTCTCTCGGCTACTACACCAATCCGCTGGTGAGCGTGCTCCTCGGCGTCATCGTGCTGTCGGAGCGATTGCGCCGGCTCCAGTGGGTCGCGGTCGGCATCGCCGCTCTGGCTGTGGTGTGGCTGACCTTCGAGTACGGCCACGTGCCCTGGGTGGCGTTGGTGCTCGCGGTCAGCTTCGCGCTCTACGGGCTGCTCAAGAAGCAGGCCGACGCACCGGCGGTGCAGAGCATGGTGGTCGAGGCCGGCGTTCTGGCACCAGCCGCCCTCCTCTACGTGGTCGCGATCCAGATCGCCGGGAGTGGAACTTTCACCGAGCACGGGCTTTCCCACACTGCGCTGCTGATCAGTGCCGGTCCGGTGACGATCGTGCCGCTGCTCCTGTTCGCCGGTGCGGCGACTCGAGTGCCGCTGTCGGTGATCGGGCTGCTGCAGTACCTGACGCCGACGATGCAACTCCTGCTCGGCGTGCTGGTGCTGGACGAGCCGATGCCGCCGGGCAGGTTCGTCGGCTTCTGCGGCGTCTGGCTCGCCCTGGTAGTGCTCGGCTTCGACTCGGTGCGGGCCGGCCGGCTGCGCCGCCGCGCACTCCTGGCACGCCCGGTCACGTCGACGATCGGCTCAGCGTCTCGCGGTTGATCGGCGGAAAGATCAAGCGCTCGGCGACCTGCGTTGGCAGCATGTGCTCAGTCCGAGCGGAGGAGAACATGCCTGGAGCGCCAGCACGTCGGGTGGAGGCCAGCGCCCGCACCGATATCGAAGCTTCGCCGGCTGTCGTCTTTTCCTGGGTGACCGCGCCAGATCGAGTCGTCTCGTGGGTCAAGGACCTGGTGGAATCGCGACCGCTGGCAGCCGGGAGCCCTCTCGAAGTCGGCGCTCGTTCCATCGAAGTACTCAAGGTCGGGCGCACGCTGATGGAGGTGCCAGCAGAGGTAACGGCTGTGGAACCCGACCGTCTCATCGAGATTCGAATGGAGACACCTGGGGGGCACTCCACCTCCCGAGTGCTCATCACCGAGACCGCGGCCGGGTGCACGGTCACACAGAGGATGGAGTCGGTCTTCGAGGGAATGCGCTTCGTCCCATCGTCGATCGTCACCAGGCTGCTGAGACAACGGCTCAACGGGGACCTGCGCCGATTGAAGAAGCTTGTCGAAAGGACCTGAACTTGGCAGCGAGTGGTGAGGGTGCATCGGCTCGCCTCAGTGTCGTGCTGCCCGCGCTGCTCGAAGTGCAAGTGAACCTCGGCGGCGACCTCACCACCGAAGCGCTGGCCCAAGCCGCGCACTTGTCTCGGTCCAGATTTCACACGGTCTTCGCCGAAACGGTCGGCGAGACCGTCAAGCAGTACACGCTGCGCCTCCGACTCGAACGAGCGGCGTTTCGATTGCTGTCCGAAACGACCGACGTGGCGACTATCGCGTTCGACCTCGGCTTCGGGTCACATGAGGCATTCTCTCGGGCATTCCGCAGCCGATTCAGCCAGAGCCCGACAAGGTATCGAGCTGACGGATTCGCATCGGGTCCCCAGCACTCTTCGAGGCGTCCAGGCCTGGAAGTGCGGGCCGACGAACTGCACCTATCCGACACCCGGGCGGTACAGCTGGCGGCGACTCCGGTGGTGTTCCGCCGGTACACCGGGCCCTACGAAGCTGTGACCGTGGATGCATTCAACGAACTGGCGGAGTGGACTCGTGACCACGACGTTCCTTCCTGCGGTCTGCTCGGGATCGCGCACGATGCACCGAGCATCACTCCCCCAGATCAACTGCGATTCGACGTTTGTGCTCGTGTGTCCGGCCACGTCGCCGGCGACCCGAGGACCGCCTATCGAGTCCTGCCGCAGCGATGGGCCTCGTCGACGTGGTACTCGGGTCCCGAGGGTCGGTTGGGTGAAGCGGTCGCCCGTTCCTATCGCGCGGCTGGCTCGTTGGCCGGCTTCACCGTGATGGGGCTTCCCCTGGAAGAGCACTACGCGAGTAGCCAGATCCTGACCGAGGACCGCATCGAGGCGCTGCGGATACTGATCCCGCTGACTCCCAACGGTCCCTTGGACTCCGCCGACGAGCGCCGGCTAGACGCTGCGCCTCGCGACCGTGTCGCACAGGTCGGCCAGGGCGTTGCGCGCGGGGCAGGGCGGCAACTGCTCCAGCAGACCGCGGGCGGTGGCGGCCCGGCGCAGGACCTCCGCACGGGCGGCGTCCATCGCGGGGTGCGAGCGAAGCAGCTCCAGCGCCTCGGCGTGCCGCACGCGATCGGTGAGGTCGCCGCGGAGCAGTTCGAGCAGCCGGCCGTCGCCAGGCTCTGGTGAAGCGGTTGCCAACAGCACCGGCAGGGTGGCGATGCCCTCGCGCAGGTCGGTGCCGGCCGCCTTGCCGAACCGCATGTCCTCGGTGGCCACATCCAGCACGTCGTCGGCAAGCTGGAAGGTGATGCCGAGCTGCTCGCCGAAGTCGGCGAGGACCTCGACCTGAGCGGCCGGTACCCCCGCGAACATCGCGCCGAAGCGGGCCGATGTCGCCACCAGTGAAGCGGTCTTGTCGGCGACGGCGCGCAGGTAGTGCGCCATCGGTTCCTCACCGTTTTGGGGACCGATCGTCTCGCTGATCTGCCCTTGGACCAGCCGGGTGAACGTCTGCGCCTGGATGCGCACCGCCTCTGAGCCAAGGTCCGACATGATCTCCCCGGCCCGCGCGAACAGGTAGTCCCCAGTCATGATCGCGATGCTGTTGGACCACCGGGCGTTGGCCGATGGCGAGCCCCGGCGGATGTCGGCCTCGTCCATCACGTCGTCGTGGTACAGCGTCGCCAGGTGAGTCAGCTCCACTACCAGGGCGCTCTTGTGGACACCGTGCAGATCCGGATCGCCGAACTCGGCGGCCAGCAGCGTCAGCATCGGCCGGAACCGCTTGCCGCCGGCCCGCATGACGTGCTGGGCGGTCTCGGTGATGAACGGGTGCTCGCTGCGGACCGCATCGGCGAGCCCGGACTCGACGGCGGCGAGCCGTGCGCGCAGAGAGCGCTCGAGTGCCTCGTCAGCCATGCCGACGGTCAACACCGAGCTGCTCACACGATCACCGCCCCGGGCTCAGCCGACGAACGAGGCTGCCTTCGTAGCAAGCTCCATCACCGGACCCGGAAGGATACCGAGCAGCAGGGTGGCGACCACGCCGACGGCGATCGTCAAGACGGTGGCCAGACTCGGTGCGGCGACAACCGGACCGTCGACAGCCGGCCGGCTGAAGTACATGACCACGATCACCCGAAGGTAGAAACCGGCCGCCACGATGCTCGCCAGGACACCGCAGAGTACGAGCGGCCAGCCGCCGGCCGACCAGGCCGAGCTGAACACCACCCACTTGCCCATGAAGCCGCTGGTGAGCGGGATCCCGGCGAACGCCAGCATGAACAGCGCCATCGCCGCGGCCACGAGCGGCGACCTCCGCGCCAGCCCGGCCCAGTTGGACAGGTGCGTCGCCTCGCCACCGGCGTTCCGGACGAGCATGACGATCGCGAAGGCGCCCAGCGTGGCGAACCCGTAGGTGGCGAGATAGAAGAGCACGGCCGCGGTGGGCTCGGTCGCCGAGTTGCTCACCGCCGCGATGCCCACCAGCAGGAAGCCGGCGTGGGCGATCGAGGAGTAGGCCAGCAGGCGCTTGATGTCGGACTGCGAGAGCGCGAGCACCGAGCCGACCAGCATGGTGAGCGCGGCCACGATCCACAGCATCGGCATCCAGTTGACCCGCGCTGCGCCGAGGGCAACGTAGAAGAGCCGGAGCAGCGCACCGAAGGCGGCGATCTTGGTGCAGACGGCCATGAACGCGGTGATCGACGTGGGCGCGCCCTGGTACACGTCGGGCGTCCAGACGTGGAACGGCACGGCACTGACCTTGAACAGCAGGCCCACGGCGACCAAGGCCATGCCGCCGATCAGCAACGGGTCCATCGCCACCCGCCCGGCCAGTGCCGCGGAGATGCCGGAGAACGACACCGAGCCCGCGTACCCGTACAGCAGCGCCGAGCCGTAGACGAAGAACGCGGAGGCGAACGCGCCGAGCAGGAAGTACTTCATCGCCGACTCCTGGCTCAGCAGGCGGCGGCGGCGCGCGAGCCCGCAGAGCAGGTAGAGCGGCAGCGACAGGACCTCCAGGCCCACGAACATCGTCAGCAGGTCGTTGGCGGCCGGGAACATCAGCATGCCGCCGATCGAGAACATGACGAGTGGGAACACCTCGGTCTGCTGCAGGTGCCGGGCGCTCGCCAGCCGCTCCGCCGACGTACCGGGCAGTGCGGCTGCCTGCGACGCGAACGCAGTGACGCCGCCCTCGAGGCGCCGCTCGGCCATCAGCAGCACCGACAGGAAGGCGAACGTCAGCGTGATCAGCCAGAGGAAGAGCGTTACGCCGTCGGCCGCGATCGCGCCCTCGGCGATGATCTTGGCCGTGCCTGTCCCATCGGCCGCGGTGACACTGTCCAACTGGACCACTGTCAGCACCAGCGCGACCAAGATGCCGAGCAGGGCGATCGCGACCTGGGTGAGGTAACGCACCGCACGCGGGAGGAACGCCTCGACGAGGACGCCGATGACGGCCGCGCCGAACACGACGAGCATCGGCATCAGGTTCCAGTACTCCAGGCTTGGAGCGCTGAACTGGTCAGGCATCAGGTCACGGTCCTTCCAGTGCCGACGGGATCTTCGGCGCGGGGTCGGTGACGCCGACCCTGGTCAGCGTGTCGGCAACAGTGGGGTTGATGACGTCCAGCAGCGGCTTGGGGAAGAAGCCGAGGACCACGATCAAGGCGATGAGCGGCACCACCGCGAACCTCTCCCGGCCGTTGAGGTCGACCATGCCGCGCACCGACTCGGCCGTGGGGCCGGTCATCGTGCGCTGGTAGACGATCAGCATGTAGAGCGCTGCCAGCACGATCGAGACCGTGCCGATGACGCCGGCCCACGGATGCCGTTGGAAGGTCCCGGACAGCGCGAGGAACTCGCTGATGAACGGCGCCAGGCCGGGAAGCGAGAGCCCCGCCAGGATCGAGAACAGGAACACACCGGAGAGCACCGGCGCCACGTTGTCGACCCCGCCGTAGTCGGCGATCCGGTCGGACCCACGCCGGCGGATGAGGTACCCGGCGACGAGGAACAGCATCGCGGTCGCGAGACCGTGATTCACCATGTACAGCGTCGATCCGGACCCGCCGGTGTTGGTGAGCGCGAAGATGCCCAGCACCATGATCCCGAAGTGGCTGATCGACGTGAACGCGATCAGCCGCAGCATCTCCCGGCTCGCGATGGCGGCGAGCGCGCCGTAGAAGATCGAGATCAACGCGAGTACCAGCACCACCGGTGTCGCCCACCGCGACGCCTCCGGGAACAGCTGCAGGCAGTAGCGGATCATCCCGAACGTGCCGATCTTGTCGAGCACCGACACCAGCAGGACCGATGTCGCCGGCGTGCCCGCCGCCGCGGAATCGGGCAGCCAGGTGTGCACCGGGAACATCGGTGCCTTGATCGCGAACGCGACGAAGAACGCGACGAACAGCCAGCGCTGGTTGTCCGAGCTGATCATCAGCTTGCTGAGATCGGCCAGAAGCATGCTGGGCTGCCCGGTCTTCGCCGACTCGACGTAGACACCCACGACGCCGGCCAGCAGCACCAGGCCACCGACCAGCGAGTACACGAGGAACTTCACCGACGCGGCCCTGCGGTTGGCCCCGCCGAAGCTGCCGATCAGGAAGTACAGCGGGATGAGCGTCGCCTCGAACAAGACGTAGAACAAGAAGAGGTCCGTCGCCGCGAACACACCGATCGCGAGACCTTCGACGGTGAGCATGAGCGCGAAGTAGGCCTTGGGCGATCGCCCCGAGTCCTCGGCGTCGTGCCAGCCGGCGCCGATCAGCACCGGCACCAGCACGGTCGTCATCAGCACCAGCACGAGACCGATGCCGTCGACGCCGAGCGCGTAGTGCACGCCGAACGATCCGATCCAGGTGACGTCCTCGACGAACTGGCTCCCGCCGCCGGGCTCGTACTGCAGCCCCATGTTCGCCGCCAGCACGAACGTGGCGATCGACACCCCGAGGGCGAGCTGCTTGCCGAAGCGCTGCGCGGTGCCCGGGAGGAGCGCGAGCACCAGGGCACCCAACAGCGGCAGTCCCGCGATGACGGTCAACCAGGGAAAGGCGTTCACGACATCCTCACCAACACGAGTGTCAGGGTGACCAGAGCGGCGCCGGCGAACATCGTCAGCGCGTAGGTCCGGACGTAGCCGTTCTGCATCCGCCGGAATACCGACGACAGCCCACCGACCACCCCGACGATCCCCATCGCGGTGCCGTCGACCATGCTCCGATCGCCCCGGCGGATGCCCTCGGTGAGAGCCACGCCGGGGGCCATCAGGGCCTTCTCGTTCACCAGGTCCCCGTACAGGTCGGCGCGGGCCGCATGCGTGATCGCGTTGCCTGCCGGTGCGGTCTCAGGTACCCGTTGGCGGCCGAACAGCAGCCAGGCCACCGCAACGCCGGCGAGCACCACGGGCAGCGTGGATACCGAGATCACCCACGCAGCCACCGGCAAGTGGTGCTCCTCGAGGCCGACCACCGGCTCAAGGAACTGCGGAATCCCGCCGGCGATGAAGATCAGCGAGAACCCGCCGACCACGGACAGGACGCCCAGGACGATCAGGGGAATCGTCATCGTGGCCGGCGACTCGTGCGGATGCACGTTCTCGCGCCAGCGCTTCTCGCCGAAGTACGTCATCAGCATCACACGCGTCATGTAGAACGCCGTGATCCCTGCGCCGAGCAGCGCGGTGACACCCGCGATCCAGTTGGTCGCGAACGCCGCCTCGATGATCTTGTCCTTGGAGAAGAACCCGGCGAACGGCGGAATGCCGATGAGCGCGAGATAGCCGCAGGCGAAGGTGGCGAACGTGATCGGTAACGCCTTGCGGAGTGCGCCGTAGTGGCGCATGTTCACGTCGTCGTCCATCGCGTGCATGACGCTGCCGGCCCCGAGGAACAGGTTGGCCTTGAAGAAGCCGTGCGTCACCAGGTGCAGGATCGCGAACCCGTAGCCGGCCGGGCCGAGGCCTACTGCCAGCACCATGTAGCCGATCTGGCTCATGGTGGATCCGGCCAGCGCCTTCTTGATGTCGTCCTTGGCGCATCCGATGATCGCGCCGAAGATCAGCGTGATGCAGCCGACGATCATCACAACCGTGCGGGCGGTCTGCGTCTGCTCGAAGATCGGGCTGGCCCGGCCGATCAGGTACACGCCAGCGGTGACCATCGTGGCCGCGTGGATCAGCGCCGAGACCGGCGTCGGGCCCTCCATGGCGTCGAGGAGCCAGCTCTGCAACGGCCACTGCGCGGACTTGCCGCACGCGCCCAGGAGCAGCAGCAGGCCGATGATCGTCGCCCCCGTGGTGCCGAGCCTTTCCGCCCCCTCGTGCACGGCCTCGAAGCTGGAGCTGCCGAACTGGAAGATCATCGCCATGATCGCGAGCGAGAGGCCGATGTCACCGACCCGGTTCACGACGAAGGCCTTCTTGGCCGCGGTGGCCGCCGATGGCTTGTGCTGCCAGAAGCCGATCAGCAGGTACGACGCGAGGCCGACGCCCTCCCAGCCGACGAACAGCAGCAGGTAGTCGTCGGCCAGCACCAGCAGGAGCATCGCGGCGACGAAGAGGTTCATATACGCGAAGAACCGCCGCCGCCGCGGGTCGTGCGCCATGTAGCCCACCGAGTACAGGTGGATCAGCGATCCGACACCCAGGATCAGCAGCACGAAGCACATCGACAGCGCATCGAGCTGGAGCTCGAAGGCCACGTGGTAGTTGGCCGTCGCCACCCAGTCCCACAGGTGGGCGCTCGTGTGCCGTTCCTCCGGGTCGGCGCCGATCATCTGGACGTACAGCACGACGGCCAGGACGAACGACACCGTTGGGGCGAGCACACCGAGGATGTGGCCCCAGGCGTCGCCGCGCCGGCCCACGAGCAGCAGGATCAGCGCGCCGGCCAGCGGGAACGCGACCAGCAGCGGCAGCAGGGCGGATGTGGTTGTCACCAGGTCCCTTTCACGGCAGCGGTCCTCACAGCTTCAGCAGACTCGCGTCGTCGACCGAGGCCGAGCGGCGGGTACGGAAGATCGTCACCAGGATCGCCAGACCGACGACCACTTCGGCCGCCGCCACCACCATCACGAAGAAGGCCACGATCTGCCCGTCGAGGTTGCCCCACTGGCGAGCGAACGACACGAACGCGAGGTTGCCCGCGTTGAGCATGAGCTCGACACACATGAACACCACGATCGCGTTGCGCCGCAGCAGCACCCCGAGTGCGCCGATCGTGAACAGGATGGCCGACAAGATCACGAAGGCATTGACGGTCACGTCGGCTCCCCCGTCTGCCGCGACCGTCGGGCGACCTCTTCCACGTCGGCCTCCTCAGCCTCGGAGTCCTCCTCCGTGGCGGGCCCTCCCGAGTCGAGACCGGGGATCGCCATCACCATGTGGCTTCCGTCGGCCAGCCGGGCAGGCGTGGAGACCGAGTTGTTGGCGGCGATGACGCCCGGGAGGATGTCCTGGCCGGGATGCTTCCCGCTCTCCGCGTAGTCACGCATCCGGCGGAGCGCGAAGTCGCGCTGCGTGGGCTTGGGATCGATGTTCTCCCGGTGCGCGAGCACCATCGCACCGAGGACCGCCGTGATGAGCAGTGCGGACGTGACCTCGAACGCGTAGACCCACTTGGTGAACAGGAGCTGGGCGAGACCGTTCACGTTCCCGTTCGCGTTGGCGGCCTCGAGTCCCACCGCGGTGTGCAGGGTCACCTGGGCCATCAGCACGACGACGAGGACACCGAAGACCACGGCGGTCACCAGGGCGAGAACTCGTTGGCCGCGGATGGTCTCGACGATCGAGTCGGAGGAGTCGACGCCGACGAGCATCAGCACGAACAGGAACAGCATCAGCACCGCGCCGGTGTAGACGATCACCTGCACCGCCGAGAGGAACGGAGCGTCCTGAACGGCGTACAGGACGGCGAGCGAGATCATCACGACCGCAAGCAGCATCGCGCTGTGCACGGCCTTGCGCACCGAGATCAGCCCGAGCGCCGCCAGCACCGAGATCGGGCCGAGGATCCAGATCGCCGCGGTCTGGCCGTCCGACCCGGCGGCGGCCAGCACCTGCGGTCCAGCCGCGAGAACGCCGGTCATGCCGCTCCCCCGGTCTCGTAGGTGCGCAGGTAGTAGTCCTTCTCGTCGTCACCCAGCCGCATCGGGTGTGGTGGCAGCTCCATCCCGGGCTCGAGCGGGGCCAGCAGGTCCGACTTCTCGTAGATCAGCTTGGCCCGGGTGTTGTCGGCGAGTTCGAACTCGGTGGTCATCGTGAGGGCCCGGGTCGGGCAGGCCTCGATGCACAGGCCGCAGAGGATGCAGCGCAGGTAGTTGATCTGGTACACCACGCCGTACCGCTCACCCGGCGAGTACCGCTCGTCCTCGGTGTTCTGCGCACCTTCCACCAGAATCGCGTCGGCCGGGCAGGCCCAGGCGCACAGCTCGCAGCCGACGCACTTCTCCAGCCCGTCGGGATGCCGGTTGAGCTGATGGCGGCCGTGGTAGTTGGCGGTGGTGACCTTGGCTTCCTCGGCGTTGCGGGGCTTCTGCGGGTACCGCTCGGTCACCGGCTTCTTGAACATCGTCCGGAAGGTGACGCCGAACCCCGCCACGGGTGCCCAGAACGACGACTTGCCGTCGCCGGCGTCCCTGCTGCCGCCCGCGTCCCTGGTGTTCTCAGCCATCGTCGTCCTCCGCACGATCACTCGATGCCGCCTGGCCGCCGGTGGGCGCCACGGTCGCGCCGACCACCTGCGGGCGGTCCTGCTGGCCGGGCATCGGCGGTACCGGGAATCCGCCGGCGAACGCGTCGAACGGCGGCGCCGGCCCGTCCTCGGCTTCGGCCACTTCCGACTCCTGCCCGCGCCGGTCGATGCCGTCACGCACGAACGAGCCGACCAGCACCAGCACCACGATCGCGGCCAGGATGAAGAAGAAGGCCGGAGCGTTCCCGGTGTTGCGGGTAGCGCGCGCGGCGGCGACGAACATCGTCCACACCAGCGAGATCGGGATCAGGTACTTCCACCCGAACCGCATGAACTGGTCGTAGCGCATGCGCGGCAGCGTCCCGCGCAGCCAGACGAACAGCGAGATGAACAAGACCACCTTGGCGAGGAACCACACGACCGGGAGCCACCCCTGGTTGGCCTGGTCCCAGAGCGAGATCGGCCATGGCGCCCGCCAGCCGCCGAGGAACATCGTGGTGGCCAAGGCCGAGACCGTGACCATGTTGACGTACTCGGCGAGGAAGAACAGCGCGAACTTCAGCGAGGAGTACTCGGTGTGGAAGCCGCCGACGAGTTCACCCTCTGCCTCGGGCAGGTCGAACGGCGACCGGTTGGTCTCGCCGACCATGGCGATGAGGTAGATGAGGAACGACGGCAGCAGGATCACCGCGTACCAGCTGGGCAGCGGCACGGTGATCCCGCCGACCTCCCAGCCGGGACCGCCGGCCTGCGCGTCGACGATCTGCGAGGTGGACATCGAGCCGGAGAACAGGAACACCGACACGAGGGCCAGGCCCATCGCCACCTCGTAGGAGATGACCTGAGCCGACGAACGCAGTCCGCCGAGCAGGGGGTAGGTGGATCCCGACGACCAGCCGGCGAGCACGATGCCGTAGACGCCGACCGCCCCGACCGCGAGCACGAACAGCACGCCCACGGGTGAGTCGGTGAGCTGTAGCGGCGTTCGTTGTCCGAAGATCGAGACCTCCGGCCCGAACGGGATCACGGCCAACGCCAGGAAGGCGGCCGTCGTCGCGATCACCGGCGCGAACACGAAGACCAACGTGTCGGCGCCCTTCGGCGTCAGGTCCTCCTTCAGCGCGAGCTTGACGCCGTCGGCGAGGCTCTGCAGCAGACCGAACGGGCCGTGCATGTTCGGGCCGACCCGGTGCTGCATGCGGGCGACCAGGCGTCGCTCGTACCAGATGTTGAACAGGGTGAAGACCACGGCGACGACGAAGAGCGCCACCGCCTTGATCAGGATCAACCACCAGGGGTCGTGGCCGAAGATCGGCAGCGAGTCGTCGGCCAGCACCACGGCCGGCACGGCGGAGTTGATCACGCAGCACCTCCCTGCTGCACCTGCACGATGTCGCCGGGTGCTGCACCGAGCAGGACCCGGATGTTGCCGCCGGCGCGGCTGTTCGCGGGGAGCCAGACGACCCCGTCGCTCATCAGCTCCTCGACCTCGACCGGCAGTTCGATCTCACCGATCGGGCTGCTCACCTTCGCGGTACCGCCGGCCACGAGTCCCAGCGTGCGAGCCGTCTCGGGCGAGACCCGCGCGACTGCCGGCCTGGCCGTGGCTGCGAGGTGCGGTTCGCCCTCGACCATCCGGCCCGCATCGATCAGCTCGTGCCAGCTGGCCAGGACGGCCTCACCCTTGCCGACCGCTGCCGGGGTTGCCGTGTCCTTCTTGCCCGTCGGCATGACCGGGCGGGCGCCGTCCCAGTGGCCCAGCTCGGCGAGCTCGGCCCGGGCGGATGCGGCGTCGACGAGCCCGAGGCGGGGACCGATCGCGTCGGCGAGTGTGGCCAGCACGCGGAGATCGGAGAGGTTGCCGGTGCCCGGCAGGGTCGCGCGGAACAGGCGCTCGCGGCCCTCCCAGTCGGTGTAGGACCCCGGCTTCTCCGCCGCGGCCGCGACCGGGAAGACCACGTCGGCCCGCTCGGTGACCGCTGATGCCCGGATCTCGAGGCTGACAAGGAAACCCACCTGGTCGAGTGCGCTGAAGGCAGCCACCGGGTCGGGTAGGTCGGCGGGATCGACGCCCCCGACCACGAGTGCGTCGATGTCCCCGGATCGGGCGGCCGAGAGGATCTCGGGCAGGCTCCGGCCGGGCGCGGTGGGCACGGTGACGCCCCACGCGGTGCCGATGTCCACCCTGGCCTCGGTGTCACCGACCTGCCGGCCGCCGGGAAGCAGTGTCGGGAGACAGCCGGCGTCGATGGCGCCGCGCTCGCCGGCCCGACGGGGAACCCACGCGAGCCGCGCACCGGTGGCGTCGGCCAGCGCGTGTGCTGCCGCGAGCGTGCCCGGGGCCTCCGCCGCACGCTCGCCGACGAGGATCACCGCACCGCCCTCGCCCCGGAGTGCGTCGCCAACCGCCTGGCTGCCGTCGTCTCCGTCGCCGGACTCGATCGCGGCCAGCGCCGCGGCCTGACCGCCGGGCGTGGTGGGCAGCAGCGTGCCGCCGAGCTTGGTGAGGCCCCGGGCCGCGAACGTGGCCAGCGAGAAGACCTTGGTGCGATTCCTGCTCACCGCCTTGCGCAAGCGCAAGAAGACGATCGGCGACTCGTCCTCGGGCTCGAAGTCGACCAGCAGGACGGCCGAAGCCTTCTCCAGGTCGGCGTAGGTGACGCCGAGGCCGGAGCCCGCGACCGCTGCGCCGAGGAACGACAGGTCCTCGGCCGTGGCCGAAGTCCGCGCGCGGGAGTCGATGTCGTTGGTGCGGAGGACCACGCGAGCAAACTTGGAGTAGGCGTAGGCGTCCTCGACGGTGAGCCGGCCGCCGGGAAGGACGCCGACCTTGCCGGCCGCGGCAGACAGACCGCGTGCGGCGACCCGCAGTGCCTCGACCCACGAGGCGACCCGGAGCGAGCCGTCCTCACCCCGCACCATCGGATGGGTGAGCCGGTCGTCGGCGGTGACGTAGTCGAAGGCGAAGCGGCCCTTGTCGCAGCTCCACTCCTCGTTGACGTCGGGATCGTCGCCGGCCTGCCGGCGCATCTCGACGCCGCGGCGGGTGTCGGAGCGCAGCGAGCAGCCGGAAGCGCAGTGCTCACAGGTGGTCGGGGTCGACACGAGGTCGAAGGGGCGGGAGCGGAACCGGTAGTCGGCGCTGGTGAGCGCGCCCACCGGGCAGATCTGGATGGTGTTGCCGGAGAAGTAGGAGGAGAACGGCTCGTCCTCGTAGATGCCCACCTGCTGAAGGGCGCCGCGCTCGAGCATCTCGATCATCGGGTCGCCGGCGATCTGGTTGGAGAAGCGAGTGCACCGAGCGCACAGGACGCACCGTTCGCGGTCCAGCAGCACGTTCGCCGAGAGCGGCAACGGCTTGGGGAACGTGCGCTTGACGTCTTCGAAGCGCGTCTCGGCCTGGCCGTTGCTCATCGCCTGGTTCTGCAGAGGACACTCGCCGCCCTTGTCGCAGACCGGGCAGTCGAGCGGGTGGTTCATCAGCAGGAATTCCATCTGCCCCCGCTGGGCCTTCTCCGCCACCGGGGAGCTCAGCTGGGTGCGCACCACCATGCCGGGAGCGACCTCGATCGTGCACGAGGCCTGTGGCTTGGGCATTCCGCGGCCGTTGCCCGCGTCGGGGATCTCGACCATGCACTGCCGGCAGGCGCCAACCGGGTTCAGCAACGGGTGGTCGCAGAACCGGGGGATCTGGATGCCGATCATCTCCGCCGCCCGGATGATCAGCGTCCCCTTGGGAACGCTGACCTCGATGTCGTCGATCGTCAGCGTGACCAGGTCGTCGCGCTTGTCGACCTGGCTGCTCGTCGCTGTGACCGTCATCAGGCGGGTTCCTTCTCTGCTGCGGCGGCCCAGGCAGTACTCGCGGCCGGATCGAACGGACAACCACCGTCGTTGATGTGCTGCAGATACTCGTCGCGGAAGAACTGGATCGAGGAGCTGATCGGCGACGTGGCGCCGTCACCCAGCCCGCAGAACGACCGGCCCAGGATGTTGTCACACAGGTCAAGGAGCTTGTCGAGGTCCTCGACCTGTCCCTCGCCGTCCTCGATCCGCTCGAGGATCTGGGTGAGCCACCAGGTCCCCTCCCGGCAGGGCGTGCACTTGCCGCATGACTCGTGCTTGTAGAACTCGGTCCACCGAAGGACCGCGCGGACGATGCAGACCGAGTCGTCGAACATCGAGAGCGCGCGCGTCCCGAGCAACGAGCCGGCCGCCGCAACCGAGTCGAAATCGAGCGGCACGTCGAGGTGTGCGTCGGTGAACAGCGGGGTGGACGAGCCGCCCGGCGTCCAGAACTTGAGCTGGTGGCCCTCCCGGATGCCGCCGGCCATGTCGAGCAGCTGCCGCAGCGTCACGCCGGCGCCCGCCTCGTACTGCCCGGGGTTCACGACGTGCCCGGAGAGGGAGTAGATGACGTGGCCCGAGCTCTTCTCGGTGCCCATCGACTTGAACCAGTCGGCGCCGTTGTTGACGATGCCCGGCACGCTGGCGATCGTCTCGACGTTGTTGATCACCGTGGGGCAGGCGTAGAGACCGGAGACCGCCGGGAACGGCGGCCGCAGCCGCGGCTGGCCGCGCCGGCCTTCCAGCGAGTCGAGCAGCGCTGACTCCTCACCGCAGATGTAGGCGCCTGCACCCGCGTGCACCACAACGTCGAGGTCGTAGCCGGAGCCGAGGATGTCGGTCCCGATGAAGCCGGCCGCGTACGCCTCGGCAACTGCCTGGTGCATCCGCCGGAGGACATGCAGCACCTCGCCGCGGACGTAGATGAACGCGTGCCTTGCCCGAATCGCGAATGCCGACACGATGACGCCCTCGAGGAGGGTGTGCGGGCTCGCCAGCATCAGCGGGATGTCCTTGCACGTGCCCGGCTCGGACTCGTCGGCGTTGACAAGCAGGTAACGGGGCTTCTCGCCGAGCGGCGGCAGGAAGCCCCACTTCATCCCGGTGGGGAAGCCGGCGCCGCCGCGGCCGCGCAGGCCCGAGGCCTTGACCTCGTCGACGACCTTGTCGGGGCCGATGTCGACTGCGCGGCGCAGCGAGTCGTAACCGCCGCGCTGCTGGTACGCCTCGATCGTCCAGGCGCGTTCATCGCCCCAGTTGGCGGTGAGGACGGGGGTCAGCGGGTCGGCCATCAGGCGTCCTTCCCCTCGGCGTCGTAGCACTGTGTTCGTGCGTGCCGTTGTCGTCGGAGCGGACGTCGGGATGACCCGAACCGCCGCCGGAACCAACCGACGCCTGCACCGACTCACTCTTGGCCCGCGACGTGTCGGCCGGCGCGTCGGCCGCCTGGCCGGGGGTCGACGGCCGGTCGACGCCTCCGTCGGCGAGATAGCCGGCGCTGCCGGTTGGTGCGGCCCAGCCCTCGCGCGCGGCCAGTTCGAGTCCGGCGAGACTGGCCGGGCCGGCGGCCGGACCCTCGTCGGCATGCCCGTCGGGGAACCCCGCCAGCACGCGTTCGGCCTCGCGCCAGGAACCGATCACGGCACCGCGGGAGGAGGTGACGGTCTTGTCCGACCGCAGGTCGTCGACCAGCTGCACGGCCGACTCGGGCGTCTGGTTGTCGACGAACTCCCAGTTCACCATCACCACGGGCGCGTAGTCGCAGGCCGCGTTGCACTCGACGTGCTCGAGCGTGATCTGGCCGTCGTCGGTGGTCTCGTCGTTGCCGACATCGAGATGTTCCTTCAGGCGCTTGAGAATCTGGTCGCCGCCCATCACCGCGCACAGCGTGTTGGTGCAGACGCCGACGTGGTATCGGCCCACCGGCTTGCGGAAGTACATCGTGTAGAAGGTCGCTACGGCGCTCACCTCAGCGGGGGTCAGCGCGAGTTCCTCCGCGCAGACCTCGATGCCCTCCGAGGTCACCCGGCCCTCTTCGCTCTGCACCAGATGCAGCATCGGCAGCAGGGCCGACCTCGGCTGCGGGTACTTCGCGATGATCTCCCGCATCTCGATCCGGGTCTTCTCGCTGATCACCGGTCGACACCACCCATCACCGGGTCGATGCTGGCCACGGCGACGATCACGTCGGACACCATCGCTCCCTCACACATGGCCGCCACCGCCTGCAGGTTCACGAACGACGGGTCGCGGAAGTGGGCACGGTACGGGCGCGTCCCGCCGTCGCTGACCGCGTGGCACCCGAGCTCGCCGCGGGGCGACTCGATCGCGAAGTACACCTGCCCCGGCGGGACCCGGAAGCCCTCGGTCACCAGCTTGAAGTGGTGGATCAGCGCCTCCATCGACTCGCCCATGATGTGCTGGATGTGATCGAGGGAGTTGCCCTGCCCGTCCTTGCCGACCGAGAGCTGGGCGGGCCAGGCGATCTTCTTGTCGGCGACCATCACCGGCTCGCCGGCCGACTCCTCCAGCCGGGCCAGTGCCTGCTCGACGATGCGCAGGCTCTGCCACATCTCCATCTGCCGGATCATGAAGCGGCCGTAGGCATCGGCGTCGGTGGACGTGACGACGTCGAAGTCGTAGGTCTCGTAGCCGAAGTAGGGCTGACTCTTGCGCAGGTCGTGCGGGTAGCCGGTGGCCCGGAGCACCGGGCCGGTCATGCCGAGCGCGAGGCAGCCGGCCAGGTCGAGGTAGCCGATGTCGCAGAGCCGGCCCTTGAAGATCGGGTTCTCGTTACACAGCTCGGCGTACTCGGGCAGGTAATCCTTCAGCCAGGCAACGCATTCGCGCACCTTTGCCAGTCCGCTGGCGTCGACGTCGACAGCCACCCCACCAGGGCGGATGTACGCGTGGTTCATCCGCAGGCCGGTGATGTGCTCGAACACGTCGAGGATGCGCTCACGGTCGCGGAAGCCGATGGTCATCACGGTGAGCGCACCGATCTCCATGCCGCCGGTCGCGATGCACACGAGGTGTGAGGCGATCCGGTTGAGCTCCAGCATCATGATGCGAATGTCGTTCGCACGCTGGGGAATCTGATCGGTGATGCCCAGCAGCTTCTCCACCGCTCCGCAGTACGCGGCTTCCTGGAAGAGCGGGCTGAGGTAGTCCATTCGGGTGCAGAACGTCACGCCCTGGGTCCAGGTGCGGTACTCCATGTTCTTCTCGATGCCCGTGTGCAGGTACCCGATGCCGGCCCGGGCGTCGTGCACGGACTCGCCCTCGAGCTCGAGGATCAGCCGGAGCACACCGTGCGTCGACGGGTGCTGCGGGCCCATGTTGACGATGAGCCGGTCCTCCTCGCCCGACAGCCCCTGGCCGATGTGGTCCCAGTCCTGTCCGGTGACGGTGAACGACCGGCCGTCGGCGTCGTCGCCGGCGGCTCCGGTGGAGCGGATCGTGCTGTCGGTCTCGGTGCCGGTGTTCGCGCTCATCAGTTGTAGGCCCTCCGATGGTCCGGGGGTGGCACGGTGGCGCCCTTGTACTCGACGTCGATGCCGCCGAGCGGGTAGTCCTTGCGCTGCGGGTGGCCGGCCCAGTCGTCCGGCATCTCGATGCGGGTCAGCGCCGGATGGCCGTCGAAGATCACGCCGAAGAAGTCGTAGGTCTCGCGTTCGTGCCAGTCGGCCGTCGGATAGACCGCGACCGCCGACGGGATGTGCGGATCTGCGTCCGGCGCGCTCACCTCGACGCGGATCTTGCGGTTGTGCGTGAGCGACCGCAGCTCGTACACCACGTGCAGCTCCCGGTCGGAGTCCTCCAGGTAGTGCACACCCGACAGAGACGACAGCAGCTCGAACCGAAGTGGCTCGTCGTCGCGAAGCGTCCGCAGCGTGGTGAGCAGGTGCTCGCGGCGGATGTGGAAGGTGATCTCGCCGCGGAACACCACGACCTTCTCGATCGCCTGGTCGAAGGCGGCCTCGCGCTCGGCCAGGCCGTTGCCGAGCGCGTCGGCCACCTGGTCGAAGTAGGTCCCGTAAGGCCGGGACGCCGACGCCGGTGCCCGGATCGTGCGGACCAGCCGGCCGTACCCGGAGGTGTCACCGGGACCCTGCACGCCGAACATGCCGTGCCGGACCTCGAGCTCCTCACCGGCGTCGCCGGGCGGGAGTTCGACATCGGTGCCCGGCTCCTGGCCGGCGATCTGGTCGGGGTTGTTGGCCGCCTCGGGTGGTGGTGCGGAGTCGCCCTTGCCCGCGTTGGAGGGAGGCTGGCTCATCGCATGAGCCCCTTCATCTCCAGGGTGCTGGGCGCCGCCAGTGCGTGCTGCTCCGCCTCGATCTCGGCCTTCTGCCGGTTCGGCCCGAGCGGTGCGTGCTGGATCTGGTCCATCAGCTTGAAGATCGCATCGACCAGCATCTCCGGCCGCGGGGGGCAGCCGGGCAGGTACATGTCGACCGGGACGACGTGGTCGACGCCCTGGAGGATCGCGTAGTTGTTGAACATGCCGCCGGAGCTGGCGCAGACGCCCATGGCCAGCACCCACTTGGGATTGGGCATCTGGTCGTAGATCTGCCGCAGCACCGGTGCCATCTTCTGGCTGACCCGGCCGGCCACGATCATCAGGTCGGCCTGCCGTGGGCTGGCCCGGAAGACCTCCTGGCCCCACCGGCTGGAGTCGTAGATGGGCGCGCCGTAGGTCATCATCTCGATCGCGCAACATGCCAGGCCGAACGTCGCCGGCCAGACCGACGCCTTGCGGAAGTAGCCCACGAGGCCTTCGACGGTGCTGAGGAGCACCCCGCTGGGCAGCTTTTCCTCAATGCCCATTGTCTGTTCTCCTCTCGTGGACGGTGACGTGGTGGTGCGGCCTTGAGCTCTTTCCTGTCAGTCCCATTCGAGCCCGCCCCGGCGCCACACGTAGGCGTACGCGACGAAGATCGTGAGGATGAACAGCAGCATCTCCACGAGACCGAACAGCCCGAGCCGGTCGAAGGCGACCGCCCACGGGTAGAGGAACACGATCTCGATGTCGAACACGATGAACAGCATCGCGGTGATGTAGTACTTCACCGGGAAATGCCCGCCACCAGCCGGGTGCGGGCCGGGCTGTATCCCGCACTCGTAGGAGTCGGCCTTGGCCCGGTTGTAGCGCTTGGGTCCGGTAAGGGCTGCGGCGCCGAGGGAGAAGACGGCGAAGCCGGCGCCGATGACCGCCAGGAACACGACCGGCAGGTAGAGGCTGTTGTTCATCGAATGAACTCCTCAAGAAGTACGCCGGCGCCCCGGCGCTCGACGCATTCCATCACGCCCAGGACCTCCCCCATCAAGTTAGGATCGCCTTTCCTCATGCCGCCGGTGCCAGCCTGGTCAGAGCGGAGATCAGCCGGTCGGTGGCGTCGCCGCCCTTGGGCTCGTACAGGTTCGCCAGCAGCTTCAGCGTGAACTTCATCAGCAGCGGCCGCGGCAGGCCGTGACGCGTACACAGCTGCATCACCTTCGGGTTGCCGATCAGCTTCACGAAGACCCCGCCGAGGGCGTAGTAGCCCCCGTAGGCCTGGTCGAGAGCCTTCGGGTACTGCTGGAGAGCCATCTCCCGGGCCGACGCCGAGTCGCGCGCGAGGGCGGACACGATCACATCCGCGGCGATCTCCGCCGACTCCATCGCGTAGGCGATGCCCTCGCCGTTGAAGGGGTTCACCATTCCGCCGGCGTCACCGATGAGCAGCAAGCCGCGGTCGTAGTGCGGCTTGCGGTTGAAGCCCATCGGCAGCCCGGCACCGGCGACCTTGCCCACCTCGTGCTCCCGGTCGAACTGCCACTCCGGCGGCAGGTGCTCCAGCCAGCGCCACAGCATCGCGCGGTAGTCGGTGTTGCCGTAGCCGGCCGAGGTGTTGAGCACGCCGAGGCCGACGTTGCTCGTGCCGTCGCCCATGCCGAACACCCAGCCGTAGCCGGGCAGCAGTGCTCCCTCGCCGGGCTTGCCGTCCCACAGCTCCAGCCACGACTCGAGCCAGTCGTCGTCGTGGCGCGGGCTCTGGAAATAGGTGCGTACGGCCACGCCCATCGGCCGGTCGTCGCGGCGGGCGATTCCGCGCGAGAGCGCGAACCTGGAGGAGTTGCCGTCGGCCGCGATCACGACCCTGGCGCGGTACGAGACCTCGCCGGAGCCGCCACGGTGGCGGGCGGTCACGCCGACGACCCTGCCGGTGGCGTCGTCGGCGATCGCGCCGGTCACCGTGCAGTCCTGGTACAGCTGGGCCCCGGCCTTCTGCGCGTGCCCCGCCAGCAGCTCGTCGAAGTCCAGCCGCTTGCGGACGAGGCCGTAGCCGGGATAGTCGCCGAGCTCGGGCCAGGGCAGCTGCAGGCGCATGCCGCCGCCGTAGATGCGCAGGCCCTGGTTCTTGAGCCAGGCGGGATCGGAGGTGTCGATGCCGAGCTTCACCAGCTGCGCGACGCCTCGGGGGGTGAGTCCGTCACCGCAGACCTTCTCCCGCGGGAAGGTCGCCTTCTCCAGCACAAGCACGTCGAGGCCTGCTCGGGCGAGGTAGCTGGCGGCGGTGGAGCCGGCCGGTCCGGCGCCGACGACGATCACGTCGGCATCCGCGTCGGTGGTCCTCGTCCCTGGATCCATCAGGACCGCCACCTCCTCCCCGCCGGGGCCATGTGAACACTTTCACAACGGCCGAAGTGTAGTGCTTCGCCAGCGGCCTCGACACACCCCGTGCGGCGGCGTCAACCCACCCCGTAGTGGAGGGCCACGATCCCGCCGGACAGGTTGCGCCAGCGCACCTGCGACCAGCCCGCCTCCTGCAGCATCCGGGCCAGCTCGTCCTGGAAAGGCCAGGCCTGGATCGACTCGGCGAGGTAGCGGTAGGCAGCCGGTGCAGACGACACCCGGTCGGCGATCAGCGGCAGCGCGCGGACCAGGTAGCGCTCGTAGAGCACGCGGAACGGGGCGAACGTGGCGTGCGCGAACTCGCAGACCACAAGACGGCCACCGGGTCGCGTCACCCTTCGCATCTCCGCCAGTGCGGCGGCCGGATCGTGGGTGTTGCGCAGCCCGAAGGAGATCGTCACCGCGTCGAAGCAGTTGTCGGCGAACGGGAGCGCCAGCGCGTCACCGGCGACGAACGGCAGCTCCGGACGGCGGACAGCACCGACCGCCAGCATGCCGAGGGAGAAGTCGCAGGCAACCACGCGGGCACCGGTGTGGGCCAACGGCACCGACGACTCGCCGGTGCCGGCAGCCAGGTCGAGGATCTGCTCGCCCGCCGCCGGCGCCACGGCGTCGACGACCGCCCGGCGCCAAAGCCGGTCCTGGCCCAGCGACAGCACGTCGTTGGTCAGGTCGTAGCGGCGGGCCACCGCGTCGAACATCGCCGCGACCTCGCCCGGCCGCTTGTCCAGATCGGCCCGCTGCGGATCGGGCCAGGGTGGCGACATGGCAGGCATGCTCGCACGCGGCCGGGGCAGGCCGTTGCATCGGCAAAGCGGCACCGCGGCCCATCGAACGGTGGAAAGGTGACCTTTCGTGCAGACCGGCCTACGGTCGAAGACACCACCTTGCGACGAGCAAGCGTCCGTTCACCACCTGTGGAGGCACAGCCCAGATGTCCAGCTCGACCGCCACCAGCACCGACCAGCTGCTCACGCAGGAGCAGGTCCGCTTCTTCGACGACAACGGCTATCTGGTCCTCCCGGGCCGGATCGGCGGCGAGTTGCTCGAGCGGCTCCGGTCCGCCGGTGACCAGTGGATCGCCGACGGCGCGGGGAAGGACATCGCCGCGGCCGCGGGCCAGGACAGCACCGAGGACGGCAACGACTTCGCCTTCGCCGACCGGCCGAACGGCCGGGTGATGTTCCGCGTGGACTACCTGCACGACAAGCGGCAGGCCGCCTCGCTCGAACTGCTGGGCAGCCCGGAGATCCTCGGCATCGCGCAGAGCCTGTCCGGCGACAACTACGTGCCCACCTACGAGTCGATGGTGTTCAAGAACGCCGGTGACGGCGCCCCGATCCACTGGCACCAGGACGCGGTGCACCCGCGCAAGTGGCGCATCTACAACGTCGACGTCTACCTGGACGACTCACGGGCCGGCGAAGGTGCTCTGCGCGTGGTCCCGGGCACGCATCGGAGCAAGGCCGACATCTGCGCGCTGGAGGAGGGTCACGAGTGGGACATCCCCGGTGCCACCGAGGTGGCACTCAAGGCCGGTGACGTGCTCATCCACGACGTGATGATCGTGCACGGGTCACCGCCGGTCACGGGGAACGCACTGCGGCGCACCATCTACTACGAGTTCCGCGCCGCCGAGCAGATCGATGCCGAAGGACCGTGGGACCGCGACTGGATCGACGCCCGGCTGCGCCTGATCCCGCTCGCGCTGGAGGCGCACGCCGAAGCGTTCCCGGACGTGCCTCCCGCCTCATGGCGACCCGACGACGAGTGGCGGCCCGCCCCGCTGGCGGAGACCGACCTGCGCGTGCTGCACAACGGCGGAACTCCGGGCAGCTACTGCAGCGCCGGCAGTGTCTCGGTCTGACGCTTTCTCACTCGAGAGTCAGGTGACCGCCGCGGCGATCGCGCGCATCCGCGCGTGCATGCCCTGATAGGCGTCGAATCCGGTGAGGTAGGTCTTCGCGATCTTCGCCACCACCGTGTATTCGGTGTCCACGACATTGGCCACCGGCGAGAGCACGGTCTGCGTGACCAGCTGGTAGGCGTCGAGGTGTGACAGCCCGAGGCTGCCCGCGACCCACATCACCATGTCGTGCTGCCCGATGCGGAACGCGTCGTCGAGCGGCCGGGCCGATCCGGCCGACATCACGAAGTCGTCGTTCTCGAGGCGTGGCCAGGGAGTCTCGACACCCTTGATCAGGTCGACGACGAAGACCGTGTCCATCGCCGTCTCGACCGCCACCCCGCACGTCTCCCCCTCGCCCTGCCGGGCGTGCCCGTCGCCGAGGCTCAGTAACGCACCCGGCACGTTCACGCCGAGGTAGCAGGTGACACCGCTGCGCATCTCGGGCGTGTCCATGTTCCCGCCGAACGCGCCCGGAGTGAGGGAGGTGCGGACCTCACCGAGAGACGGTGCCACCCCCACCGTCCCGTGCATCGGGTCGAGGGGGAGGTCCACTGCGTAGCTGCTGTCGCGTGCCTCGTAGCGCACCACCCCCTGCTCCCGGTCGATCGCGTAGATCCAGGTCTGCTGGGCCAGCGCCGCCTGCAGCCCTGCCGTTCTCGGTGTGCTGGTGAGCGATCCGAAGAAGGGCACCGTGGTGGAGACGCCCCAGTCCTCGCGGGGGGTGATCGACACGAAGTGCACAGCCAGCGTGTCGCCGGGTTCTGCGCCCTCGACATGGAACGGGCCGGTCTGCGGGTTGAGGTACCGGGCATCGAGCACGTCGCTGGCGGTCGTGTCCCGGTGCGAGATCGCCCCGTTGAACGCGTCGCGCGTCCAGGTGGAGACGACCGAGCCGGGCCGCACCTGGGCCACGGGCTCGTGTCCGCCGAAGGTGTAGACGAGGTCCGCCCGTGGCATCCCCGGGTCGTGGTCGTAGCGCTGGATCTCGATGGGGTCTGTCATCGCCGTCTCCGGTTTTTTCTACCGTCAGCCGTGCACCTTCGCCTCGGCGATGCGGGCTCCGCCACCGGTGCGGATCTCCACCGTCGCGATCGACTCGGAGCGTACGGCGCAGGCCGCGGTGAGATTCGTGCGGCCTGCCGGCGTGGCGTTCCAGGTGGCGACGCGGTAGGCGCGGCCGTCGGACTCGACCACCCACAACGCCATCGTCCCGGTGGTCGGGAGCTGCCCGGCCTGCAGTTCCAGCTGGGTGCCCCACTGCTTGTTGACGACCGTCACCGCGCCCTGCACCGGCGACGAGCCCACGCCGACGGCGGCGATCGTGGTGCCCTGGGACGGCGACGCCGGCGGGGAGTCGTCCACCAGAAGGGGACGCGTGACGAAGCCGACCACGAGGCACAACACCGCGACGGCCGCGACCAGGCCGGCGCTCACGAACCGACGCCGCCGGCGCTCCCGACGGATGCGTTCGGTGAGCGACGCGGGTGCGGGCAGGGCGTCGTCGGCCGCGAAGACGGCGGCGGGCTGACTGCCCTGCCGGGCGAGCTCCAGCAGCGGCGGAAGGCCGGAGAGCTGCCCCGCCTCGCGCTGGCACTCGGTGCAGGTTCGCAGGTGCCGGCTGAACGCGCGGTGCTCCTCCGGGTCAAGGCCCCCGAGAACGAACGCGCCGAGCAGCTCATGCAGCTGCTCGTGCTCGGTCGGCTCTGGTCCCGCCGGGTCCCACCGGGATGTCATTGGGCTACCCCCATCTCGTCCAGGACCGCACGCAGCGACCGCACCGCGTAGTACGCCCGCGACTTCACCGTTCCCGCGGGGATCTTCAGCAGGTCGGCCGCCTGGTTGACCGTCAGCCCTTCGTAGTAGAGAACCCGCACCACCTCGCGGTGATCGCGCTGCAGTCGGGTCAGCGCCTCCTCCACCAGGACCTGGTCGAGGAGCCGGTCGACCTCGGCGATGGAGTTGACGGTCCGGTCACCCTGTGGACGTTCGGGCAGGTCGGCGTCGGGACTCTCCGGTGGCCGGCGACCCGCGGCCCGGTACTGGTCGATCAGCAGGTTGCGCGCGGTCGCCAGCAGGTAGCCGCGCATGTTGGTGGGCTCGGGTGCCTTGCGCCAGGCCCGGAACACGACCTCCTGGACGAGGTCGTCCGCGAGGCCGGGGTCGTGGGTGGCCCGCAGCGCGAACCGCCGGAGCACGCCACCGTGTTCGGCGTAGATCGCGGCGACGACCTCCTTGTCGAGCGGCACCGCCTACACCTCCTGCTCGGCCTGGACCTGTCCCTCGTGAAGACGGCCCACTCTTGAAGACGGCAGGGCGGGTCGCACGGTTCGATCCTGCCTCACCTGGTGCGCCGATGAACCCGTCGTGGACAACCGACGTCCTGGCATGGCAAGCCGTCCGCACTCAGCGGGCTGATGGCGTCACAGGAGGACACGGATGCGCAGACACATTCTGCTGGTGATCGGGATGGCGGTCGTTGCTCTGCTGACCCTGACCAGTTGCGGGAGCAGTGCCGATGCCCTGCAGGTCAAGGACACATCGCTCGGCAAGGTCGTCACGGACAGCAAGGGGATGACCCTCTACATGTTCGACAAGGACACGCAGGGCGGTCCGACGAGTTCCTGCACCGGCGAATGCCTGGTCGCGTGGCCGCCGCTCTTCGCCGGTGAGGACGACCCGGAGGGCAAGGACATCAGCGCCGACTTCGCCACGATCAGCACGCCTGACGGCAGGCAGCAGGTCACCCTCGACGGCTGGCCGCTCTACTACTACGTGAAGGACAAGGCCCCTGGTGATGTCACCGGCCAGGGCGTCGGTGACGTGTGGTGGGTCTTGGGTCCCGACGGCTCGCTGATCAAGACCAAGCCCGCCGCCTGACGCCCCGGAAAGGTCCGGTCGCCCGGCCTCCCTAGGCTTGTCGACTGTGACCTCGATGCCGCTGGCTGCTTCCGCTCCGCGGCTGGTCAGCCGCACCGTCGAGGTCGAGGACGTCGACGATCTGGTGTCGCTCATCCCTCCCGGTGAGCGGCCGATCACCTGGATCCGCCGCGGAGACGGGCTCGTCGGGTGGGGGGTCGCGGCGACCCTGCGGACGTCCGGCCCGGATCGGTTCGACAACGCCGGTCGCTGGTTCGACGACCTCGCCGAGTCGGCCAGGGTCCGCGACGAGGTCCAGGTGCCCGGCTCCGGTTTGGTGGCCTTCGGCTCCTTCGCCTTCGACGACTCCGCCGAGGCGGAGCCGTCCGGCGCCGCAGTCAGCCTGCTGACGATTCCGCGGGTCGTCGTCGGCAGGCACGCAGGCCGTTCGTTCGTCACGACGACTTCGGCGTCGCCGGAACTACCGCCGCCGTACCGGATCCGGCGACAGCCGGCACCGAAGGCACCGGAGGCGGTCGTCGTCGCCGACGGCGCCATCTCGGGCGACGGCTGGATGGGCAAGGTCGCCGAGGCGGTCGGCCGGATCGCGACCGACGGCGGGCTCGGCAAAGTGGTCCTGTCACGCGACCTGCTCGCCCAGGCAGCAGGGCCCGTCGACCTCCGCTGGCCGATCGGCCGGCTGGCCACCGACTACCACGACTGCTGGACGTTCTGTGTGGACGGCCTGGTCGGAGCCACGCCCGAGCTGCTGGTCCGCCGCGAGCGAGGGCTGGTGACGTCGCGGGTCTTGGCCGGGACGATCCGCCGCACCGGCGACGACGAACACGACCTGGCGCTGGCGGCCTCGTTGGCCCGTTCCAGCAAGGATCTCGAGGAACACGAGTTCGCCGCCGCTTCGCTGGCGGAGGCGCTGGCGCCGTTCTGCACGGCGATGAACGTGCCGGAGACGCCCTTCGTTCTCCACCTGCCCAACCTCATGCATCTGGCCACCGAGGTGACAGGCGTGCTTGCCGCGGATTCACCGTCCTCGCTGGAGATCGCGGGAGCTCTTCACCCCACGGCGGCCGTGTGCGGCACACCGACCGAGGCGGCGCGGCGGCTGATCGCCGAGTTGGAGGCCATCCCGCGGGATCGGTACGCCGGTCCGGTCGGGTGGGTCGGTGCCGACGGCGACGGCGAATGGGGGATCGCACTCCGGTGCGCGCAACAGCAGGCGGACCTCAGCGTGCTGAGACTCCATGTCGGCTGCGGCATCGTCGCGGGGTCGGATCCACTGGCAGAGCTAGCGGAATCCATCGTCAAGGCGCAGCCGATCATCACGGCGCTGCAGTCCTAGGCGTCGCGCCAGCTGTGCCGAGGGCGCCAGCCGATGGTCTGCTCGGCGGCCGAGAGGTCGAACGCCGTCGCCGTCCCCTCGATCGGAGAGACCAGCCGCGTGTCGGGCGAGTGGTCGCGGATGAGGTCTTCGGTCGGCACGCTCGACAGCGTGTCGGCAGCCGTGATGTTCAACGCAGCAAAGCCGAACGGCCGCTCGATAGCTGTCGTGACGGCCTGGACACAGGCCGATGCGGCGTCGCGGATGTCGACGTAGCCCCACAGACCACGGCCGGAACCGTGCAGGTCGGCGTCCGGCTCCGCCAGCGACTTGGCGGCCGCGCGCTGCTCGTCGGGACGCGCGATCCAGTGGAACCGCAGGCAGGCGATGCTCATGCCGTCGCGGCGGCAGAACATCCGGGCGGTGTGCTCGTCGACCTCCTTGCCGAGGCCGTAGACGTCGTGGTTCGCGAGCTCGGAGTCCTCGATGACCGGGGCCGCCGGATACGCGAGGTAGTCGGGAGCCCAGGCCGTGCCGTAGATCGAGCCCGAAGAAGCGAGAGCGACGGCGCGGATCCCGGCCAGCGAGGCACCCTGGAGGGCGTTGAACGTGGCGAGGACGTTGTTGCGGAACACCACATCGTCGGGCCGGCCGTAGGGAGCGGGGATCGCGGCCAGATGGACCAGCGCGTCGCAGTCACGCACGGCCTGCGCCACCTGGCCGAGGTCGTGCATGTCCAGCTCGACGAGCGGGACCCCGTCGGGAAGGACGCCGTCGATCCTGGCGCGGTCCCCGCCGACCACCTCGTGGCCGGCGTCGACGAACTGACGCACGACCTCGCGGCCCAGCCGGCCCACCGCTCCGGTGACGAACACTCGTGTCATGTCGGGCTCCCGATCCGCAGGTTGGCCATGTCGACGACCGGGCGGTACCCGATCGACTGGTAGATCTTGTTCGACGTGGGATTGGCCTGGTCGGTGAACAGGCAGACCCGCCCGCCGTTGGACTGCAGGATCGCGGAGACCTCCGACACTGCCGCTGCGGCGAACCCACGCCGGCGGAACTCGCCTGGTGTGTAGACAGGCCCGATCCGCGAGACCCCGAAGGCGGGCGGGTTGGCCCCGGTCAGGTGGACCGGAGTGCCGTCGTCGTCCTCCCAGAACCACAGCAGACCGGTGCGGATGCGTCTGACGATCCCGTCACGGTCCGGATGTCCGCCACCCGTCTCGCTGTGGCTGCCGGCCGGGCGCCCCGCCTGCTCGTCGGCATCCCGCCCGAAGGCCTCGAACCAGTCGATGGCGAGGTCCAGATCTCCGTCGTCGGCGGGCCGCAACCGACCGGGTACCGGCGCCGGCTCGCGCAGCTCACCGAGCTCGAACAGCCGGGTGTGCATCCGCACCGAGACCTCCTCGCCGGCGAGGCCGGCGTAGGTGTCGGCGAACACCCGGATCGCCGGCAGCGCGCCGTTGACTCCGCCCACCTCCTCACCACGCTCGAACAGTTCGCGCGCCAGCCGGTCGGCGGCCTCGTCCGGCATCGGCATCAGGTACGGCGGGTACGGGGGCGATGGTGCGGTCCGCATCGCCGCCCCGACGACCTGGTCGGAGGCGTCGTACACACCGACCCACCACTGGTCGAAGTCCGGTGGGTCCGACTCCGACTCCTGGTCACGCAGCCGGGTGGTCACGGTCGCGACCACCGTGCTGAGGACCGGATCGGCGGCCAGGAAGTCCGACGATGCGGTCAGGAACTCCTCTGGATCAGTGAAGAACGTGAGCCGGACGGACGGGTCGACCATCGAAGCAGGCTAGTGGGGCAGTTGGGGCCGGCTGACCTGGTTATCGCGGGCCACCGGAACCCGGCGCCGCCGCCTCACCGGCGTCGGCGCAGCGCGATGCCGAAGGCGACCGACGCCAACAGCCAGAACCAAGGAGACGATCAGCATGGCGGCGAGGACGCCCAGCCAGAGCGGTGCCGTCTCGGCCCCGGCGATCTCGTCCCAGGCGATCGCCACTCCGGCGCCGGCGGCGACGGCAGCGGCTCCGAGCCCCAGCTGGACCCGTCGCAGTCGGCGCAGGTGCCGGACGGTCGCCCGCACGCTGTCCGGATCGGTCACGGGCAGGACGGCCGGCCCGCCGTCTGGTGCGGCAGCGATCCGGATCGCCCCCGGCTGCGCAGCCGCCCACGACGCGAGCTGCGCCGCCGATGCGCCGACCGGCACCTCCGGCAGGCCAAGCCCAGCCATGACCGCCACTGCCTGCTCGGTCGGATCCGGCACCGACCCCGCCAGGCCATCGGTGAGGGGCTGCGCGCCCGGTGCACCACCCCAGGTCTCGATCGCCGGCCGTTGCCCCCAGCTCACGAGCATCGCCCGGTCTGCCTGACCGGTCGCTGTCGTCGCACCCTCCGCGATGCTCACCGGATCGGAGTGGGGGCCAGAGCCATCGGCCACCACGGCGGTCAGCCGACCGAGCGGCACCAGGATCGCGCCCTGCCGGGTCGCCGCCAGGCGCCCACGCACTGCTGCTGCAGGGCATTCGACGACGACCACGCCGGCCGACTCCGCATCCGACGGCGCAACGGGATCGGGCAGCCCCATCGCCGCGGCCACCTGGCGGATGCGGTCGCCCGGCTCGCCAGATGAGGTCAGTGCCGCCGCGACTGCGTCTGCCCGCATGAACCGCCACCGACCGAGCAGATCCGCGACGGCTCCGTGTTCACGGCCGTCCACAGGCCCGGCCACATGGCCGTCGTGGCTGAAAAGCGTGAGCGACCCCGCCTCCGGACCGACGGTGAGCAGGAACGTGGTCCGGTCCAGCGCCTGCCGGAGCCCTGTCGCCAGGGATCGACCCGATGTCGGCGGCACGGTCACGGCGGTCCAGATCCGGTTGTCGACTATCTGTCGCGCCACCGGCCGCCCTGGTGTCAGCAGGCTGATAGCCGCGTCGACGTCCGCGCCCGCAGCCTGGACGAACACGACTTCGCTGCGCATCGCGTCAGCCTAACGAGGCGACGGGTACGCGGACCGCACAGCGAGCGCTGTCCACAGCCGCCGCGCTGCGACGACCCGTCGGCAGCGTTCAGGTGTCTACGGTCGACGCCATGCCACCCAGGATCCCGGACGACGGCGGAAGCGGCTGCTCCACTACCAGGACGATCGATGCGGAGTTCATCACCCAACTGGGTAAGGACATCCAGGCGGCGTCCGACCTGCACCTGCCGGAGGCGAGAAGACTCGCCGCCGATGCGCAGACCGCGATGATGGGTGCCGGCCAGGCCGGCGGCCTGCTGGCCGTGGTGGGTTTCCTCGTCGCTTCCGAGTACGCCGAGCACGCCTGGGAGACCAAGGAGCAGACGGCTTCGGACTTCAGCGCCGGGCTGGCCCGGATCGCGCAGAACTGGCGCGACGTCGAGCAGGCGAACCAGGTCTGCTGATGGGCAACCCGTATCAGGGCATGGTCGGCGCACTGTCGCCAGGTCAGACGCTCGGTTATGCCGCGTTCGGGTCGTCAGTCGTCGCCTGCGCGGTGTTTCCCCAACTCCTGCTGCCGATTCCGGCGGACAAGAGCGGCCTGATGCTCAAGACCATGGCGAAGCTCGGTAGCTCGAATGCCCCGGGAATGTCCCGGTCACTCGGCTTCGCCGCGAACGCCACGGCCGGCGGAGTGCTCACGTCTGTTCCCGTGCGACTCAAGCTGATCACCACCGACACCGGCCAGATGATGCAGGCCGTCGCCACGACCTACGACTCGGGCGAGAAGGGGCACGACTACTGGCGGGAACTGGAACGACTCTCCCTTCAGGTGGGACCGAGCACCTGGTCCGCGGCCGACCAGGAGGCGTTCGCGGAGAAGCTCTCCGACTACATGCAGGCCGTCCTCAACACCTATTGCCTGGAGTGGGACGTCGCGCTGGTCACGTCCGTGGTGTGCGTCATGCGGTTCGTGCAGTTGTCGATCGCTGCCGTGCTTGCCGGAATCCTGGCGATCATGGCCGTGACCGCACTCGCGGCCTTGGCCATCCCGGTGGTCGGCTGGGGCTACTTCGTCGCGATCGCACAGGCGGGTCAACCGCTCGCCAACGCTCTGCGAACGGTCATCCAGGTGATGGACCAGATCATGGTGACGGTCGCCATGGCGGCCGGAGCGATCCTGTCGGTCCGCACGGCGCAGGCCGCGATCAGCGACGACATGCGGCTCGACACCGACGGTGCCGGCCTGGGTGACCTCGGCCAGTCGGTGATCGCCACGCTCGGCGACATGGTCGACAAGTACAGCAAGGGACTCAGCGACTTCAGCGGGTTCTAGCCGTTCTCCGATCTCCACCGCCACGAAAGGCCATCCCATGACCAGCGCCCTCGACCTGTCGACACTGTTCGGCTCCCCCGAAGCTCTCGTCGCGCAGCACGAGGAGCGGCTGGCACAGCTTGCCGACCTGCACAAAGCGGTGACCGAAGCGGTCGGCGAGGCGGCAACTGCCGACGGGCGCGTACAGGCCCGCTACACCGAGGCCGAGGGCATCACCGAGCTCAAGCTGGACCCGCGCGTACTCCGACTGCCTGCTGACGACCTGGCCGACCTGATCACCCGGACGGTCAACGACGCGAAGCGTGCAGCCGCAGCCGCGGTCGACGAGGCAGGGAGTCGGGCCCAGCAGGCAGGGCTACCCGATCCCGACGCGGTGCTGGACCAGGTGCCGGGCATCCAGCAGTTCCTTGCAGAGGTCACGGCCGACACCGGGCGGATGACCGAGCAGCTGGAGTCACTGATGGAACAGTTGTCCGCCCGGGCGGGGTCGAGCAGTTCCCCAACGGCGGCGCATCAGTGGTCGGCCAGATGAGAGATGCGCTGGTCGAGGTCACGTCGGTCTGACCGCGTGATCGGAACCTCCACGACCTCCAGGGTGAGCGCCGGATCATGCAACCTGGCCACCAGGTCGTCCTGGTTGTCAGCCCGCTTGTACCGGATGCCGTGGGCAGCACACAGGGTCGCGAGGTCGGTCCGATGCGGGGTGCCGAAGACTCGTTCGAAGTGGGCGCCGTGCTCCGGCGCACCCGGCTCGAGGGTCGCGAAAATGCTGCCGCCGTCATCGTTCACGACGACGATCCGCAGTGGCGGGCGCGCCTCGCCGGGCCCGATCATCAACCCATTGGTGTCGTGCAGGAAGGTGAGGTCGCCCATGAGGGCCATGGTCGGGCCCAGCTCAAGTGCCACTCCGGCAGCGGTCGACACGGTGCCGTCGATCCCGGCCAGACCGCGGTTGGCGAACACCGTCGGCCACACAGGCGGCACCGGTGCAAGATCCAGATCTCGAACAGGGTTTGACGATCCGACCACCAGAGCGGCATAGGCCTCCGCCTCCGACGCAACCGCCGCGGCCACCGACCACCCCGAGAAGGCATCGCCCAGCAGCGCGTCGAGCCGCCCACCGACGACCCGGTCGACCGACAACCATGCCGCCAGCCAGCCATGAACCCCCGACGTGTGGTCGTCGGGCAGGGTGCGCGCGTGTGTGGCGACGCCCGCGACGTCGGTGAACGTCTCCCGCTCCGAGACCACGGTGATCGGCAGGTCATCGCGGGCCAGGAGCCTTCCCACCGGGCGCGACAACGTCGGATGACCCACCACGAGGAGGTTGTCGATGCGCGCCACCAACTCGGCAGCCGCACCCGACGTCGCCCCGACCAGTAGCCGCCCGCACCGCAGCGCGTTCGGGCCGGACCGGGCGTTGCTGGTGGGTTCGGCCAGCAACGGCCAGCCCTGCCGCTCCGCGAGGATGCGCGTGGCCCGCGCCAGTGCCGGGCTGCACTCCCCCACCACGACGAGGACCCGCCCGGGCAGCGACCAGCTCTCACCGGCTGGCTGCGTCCAGATGGCCCGCGGCAGCGGTGCCGACCTGGGTCCATCGTCAGCGGTGACCGGGCGCCGGACCGGCTGGGCGGAGCCGAGCAGCGGCTCGGCCAGTCGCACGTTGAGATGGGCGGGGCCACGGTGCCCGGTCGTGCGCCCGGTGACGGTCGCCAGCGCCGCATTGACCACGTCGTCGACCGCCTGCGGCTCCATGCCGGTGGCCAGCTCGAAGTACGGGACGAGTGGCCCGAACATCCCGGCCTGCTGGGTCGTCTGGTTCGCACCCCTGCCGACGAGTTCAGCCGGACGGTCGGCGGTGATCGCCAGCAGCGGGACCCCGGCATGTACCGCCTCCAGCAAGGCCGGATGCAGGTTGGCCGCAGCGGTCCCCGACGTGGTGACCACAGGGACCTGACCACCGGTCGCCTTGGCCATGCCCAGGGCCAGAAACCCGGCCGAGCGTTCGTCGATGCGCACGTGCACGCGCGCACCATCGAGACCGCCGGCCTGCTCGGCGAACCCGAGCGCAAGTCCGCCGTTGCGCGATCCAGGTGCCAGCACCACGTCGGTGGTGGACCGGTACCGCAACGGGTGGGACACGCGGTCGACGACGAACGCCGCGAGATCGGCGGAGCCCAGTGCCCCCTCGGCCTTCTCGGAGTCAGGCACGACCGGCTCCGGCGAGCTCGCGCACCCGGGCCAGCCGGTCGCGCCAGTGCGTGCTCGTAGCGGCGTCCGCGGCGACGACGGCGACAGCGGCCTCGTCGACTACGGGACGGTCCACCTGGACGACACCGGAACGCGGAGCCAGGCTCGCGGTCTCGGCCACCACGTCAGCCGTCAGGAGTTCCCGCGTTCCGAGTCCGCACGCGTAGGGCAGTTCAGGCAGGCAGGCGGCGAGCGCGACCCCGGCGGACAACCCGATGGAGGTGTCGACCGCCGAACTCACCACAACCGGCACACCGACCTCCTCGGCGATCCGTAGCGCCGGCCGCACCCCGCCCAGCGGTGCGACCTTCAGCACGGCGAGATCACAGGCACCGGCACGCACCACCCGGAGCGGGTCGGTGGCGAGCCGGATCGACTCGTCGGCGGCCACGAGAGCGATGCCAAGCGATCGCACCTCGGCCAGCTCCGCGACGGTCCGGCAGGGCTGCTCGACGTACTCGAGGTCGAACGCGTCGAGCTCGGTGAGCGCCACCCGCGCCTCCGCCACCGACCAGCCGCCGTTGGCGTCGATGCGGACGCGGCCGTGCGGCCCGAGGGCGTCACGGACCGCGGCCACCCTGGCAACGTCGTCGTCGAGGCTCTGACCACGCTCTGCGACCTTCACCTTGGCGGTCGTGCAGCCGTGACCTGCGGTCGCGATCGCGGCGGCATCGTCGGCGTCGACCGCCGGCACCGTGCAGTTGACGGCGACAGTTGCCCGCACCGGGGTTGGCACCGGCTCCCGCGCGAACGCTTCGGCTGCCAGCAGCCATGGCACCGCGGCCGCGTCGTCGTAGTCGACGAACGGGGCGAACTCGCACCAACCGGCCGGTCCCCGCCACAGTGCCGCCTCCCGCACGCGGATGCCGCGGAACGGAGTCGTCAGCGGGATCGCGACGACCAGGGGGTCGTCGATGGTCGCGGCGGCGCTCACCCTCGCAGGCTACGGTCCGGACGGCGCTACCGTCAGTCACCATGCCTGAGCTGTGGCGCGCCGTCGACGCGAACGACCCGATCGCCATGTCGCTCGCACTCGACCGGGCAATGGCGGGCACAGGGCCCTCCGGTACTGCCGATGTCCGCCGGTGACGTGCCGGCCGGCCTTGGCGTCGACGGTCACGCGGTGCCGAGCGAAGGGGCCGCGGCGGTGATCGTCACCTCCGGGTCCACGGGCGAACCGAAGGCAGTGGAGCTCTCCGCCGCGGCGCTGCGGGCCGGCGCACGGGCCACGCACGACCGGCTGGGCGGTCCTGGCCAGTGGCTTCTCGCGCTGCCGCTCTCGGGCATCGCCGGCCTGCAGGTGCTGACCCGGTCGCTGCTCGCCGGAACGGAGCCGATCGCGACCGACCCGTCGGTGCGCGGCAACGCGGTAGCCGACGCGATCTCGTCGATGGCCGCCACCCGGCGCTACGCCGCCCTGGTGCCTACCCAGCTGTACCGGCTGCTGAGCCGGCCCGACCAGGCCGCCGCTCTGGCAACACTGGACGCGGTTCTGCTTGGCGGCGCCGCCGCGGGTCGCGAACTCCTCGAGCGGGCGGCGGCCAAGGGAGTCCGGGTCGTCACCACCTACGGGATGACCGAGACCTGCGGAGGCTGTGTATACGACGGCGTGCCCCTCGATCGGGTCGCCCTGGCGCTGGACACGGACGGGCGGATCCGGCTGTCCGGGCCGATCCTGTTCACCGGCTACCTCGGGAACCCGACACTGACCGACGAGGTGTTGCAGGACGGCTGGTTCACCACGAGCGACCTCGGCGAGCTCGACAACGACGGCAGGCTGCGCGTTCTCGGTCGTGCCGACGACGTGGTCGTGGTCGGCGGACGCAACGTCGCGCTACCCGAGGTGGCCGACCGGCTGCGTCAGCACGAGCGGATCACCGATGCCTGGTGCGTGGGCATCCCCGACCCGGAGTGGGGAACAGTCGTCGGTGCCGTGATCACCGGAACCTCGGCACCGGCCTCCGACGAGGTGCGGGACTGGGTACGAGAAGTGCTGCCCGGTGCCGCGGTGCCCAGGCGCCTGATCTCCATGGCTGAGCTGCCCATGCTGACCAACGGCAAGGTCGACCGGCTGCGGATCGAGCGGGCGCTCACCGACAGTGCACCTTGACCAACAGTGCACCTTGACCACAGTGCGGCGGCTGAGCCCCTGGCCGACTCTGGACACCCCAGGGCTCGGCATCACGGAACGGACACAGCCGGTTGACTTCCGCGGCGCCAGTCTCTTTCCTATAGGAAAATCCTATAGGAAGTCGCCGATCGCCAGGGAGCTCTCATGACCGACGCCCAGCAGCAATTGCCCAACACCGGCGGCCTCACCACCGGTTCCGGCTCGGCCAGCGGTGTCTCTCGCCGCGACCTGATTCGCTTTGGCGTGGGCGTCGGCGTCGCGGCCGCGGCATCGCCGATGCTGCTGGCCGCCTGTGGCGGCGGTGACGACGACACCGGCGGCGAAACTCCCCAGGGCCTCGAGGGTGTGCCGAAGAAGGAACTCGGCGCCGAGACCTCGGGCGTGCAGTACCCCGAGAACTACATCGGGCCGAAGGCACGCGAGCTCAAGACATTCGCAGACGGCCAGCAGACCTTCCGCGTGGTGGTCCCGGTCGACACGGTCGTGACCGGCGACTGGAACAAGAACTCCTTCACCCAGTACATGGAGGAGAAGACCGGGCTCAAGGTCCAGTTCCAGACCGTCACCACGTCCGGCCCCAACGGCACCGACATGACCAAGGTGAACGCGATGCTGGCGGCGGGCGACCTCCCCGACGCGTTCCTGGGAATTCCCTTCACCCGCGACCAGTTGTCGCTGTACGGATCGCAGGGTGTCTTCACTCCGCTCGACGACCTGATCGAGACCTATGCGCCGCAGATGCGCCAGGCGATGGCCGACTACCCCGACCTGCGCCAGCTCAACAAGGGCACCGACGGCAAGACCTACACCTTCACCGGCCTCAACGACTGCTACCACTGCTCGATCAGCCCGGGCCGGGCGCTGATCTACAAGCCCTGGCTGGACAAGCTCAACCTGGAGATGCCCAAGACCACCGAGGATCTGCGCAACGTCCTCAAGGCCTTCAAGGACGAGGATCCCAACGGTGAGGGCAACGCGATCCCGTTCGCCGCCGGTAAGGACAACGCGATCGACCGCTACTTCATGAACGCGTTCCTGTACAACCCTGGTGAGCCGTGGCTCCGACTCGACAACGAGAAGGTCGACTTCGTCGCCAACAAGCCGCAGTGGCGCGAGGCGCTGAAGTACCTGCGCTCCCTGTACGACGACGGCCTGCTCGGCAACGACGTGTTCTCGATGACCGGCGAGGCAATGACCCGACTGGGCAACAACCCGGGCTACGCCCGCCTCGGTTTCGTTCGCGCGTACTACTGGGGGTCGTTCATCGACATCACCTACAAGGGCGGGGACCGCTGGCGCGACTACGTGCCGGTGCCGCCGCTCGAGGGACCGGACCAGACCCGTATCGCCGCTTGGGGTCACTACGTGGCCTACGGGACCGCGGGCATGCAGATCAGCAGCAAGGTGACGAACCCGGAGCTGCTGGTGCAGTGGGCCGACCACCAGATGGAGTTGGAGTCGACCGTTTTCGGCTACGGCGGTACTCCGAACAAGAACTGGACGTGGGCGAAGTCCGGCCAGAAGGGCATCAACGGCAAGCAGGCGATCTACGCTCTCGACATCTGGCCGGCACCCGTCGGAACGTCGTGGAACCAGTACTCGGTGATGTACCGCACCAACGACTTCCGCCTGTGCCAGTTCGCCGATCCCAAGAACCCGAACTTCGAGAAGGACCTCTACGAGGCCTCCACCATCTACGAGCCGTTCAAGAGCGAGAAGGAGTGGGAGCTTCCCCCGGTCATCTTCGACGAGGCCCAGGCAGCGCAGAACGCTGACACCGCCACGTCACTGTCCAACCACGTCAAGCAGTCGCTGGCCCAGTTCGCTACCGGCAAGAAGGACATCAACGACGACGCGGCCTGGGACTCCTACCTCAAGGACATGGACAAGATGGGGCTGCCTGCCTACCTTGCCAACTACCAGCAGGCTTACGACAACCGCCCGAAGGGCTGAGCCATGGCGGTGCTCACCAGCACACACGGTCGCCGGCAGGGTCGGATCGGTGAAGCGAAGTCCGACAGCGCGTTCCAGATCATCAACATCTGCCTGCTCGCGATGTTCACGCTCGCTGTGCTGTACCCGCTGGTCTACGTCTTCAGCTCGTCGTTCTCCTCGGCAGAGGCGATCAACTCCGGCGAGGTGAAGCTGTGGCCGGTCGGGCTGAACGCCGACGCGTACAAGACGCTCCTGCAGGCACCCGCGCTGGTGACCGGCTTCTTGAACTCGCTGTTCTATGCGGTCGCGGGTGCGTTGATCGGGACGACCCTGACCGTTCTCGCCGGCTACCCGCTCTCGCGGCCCGACCTGGTCGGTCGCCGACCGATCATGTTCCTGCTGCTGATCCCCACGCTGTTCTCCGCGGGCATCATCCCCACCTACATCATCGTGCAGAGCCTGGGATTGCTGAACACCCGTTGGGCAATCATCCTGCCTGGAGCGATGAGCGTGTTCAACGTGATCATCACCCGCACCTTCTATCAGGTGACGATCCCGACGGAGATGCTCGAGGCGGCCAAGGTCGACGGTGCCAACGACTTCAGCTTCCTGCTGCGGGTCGTCTTGCCGCTGTCGAAACCGATCCTGGCGGTGAACCTGCTGTTCTACGCGATCGGGCAGTGGAACAGCTGGTTCACGGCCCTCATCTACCTCACCGACCAGCATCTCTATCCGTTACAGCTGGTGCTGCGCGACATCCTGCTGAACAACTCCGTCGACCCGAGCAAGCTCGCGGGCATGGACGCCGGTGAGCTGCTGCGCCGCAAGGAGCTGTTCGACAAGCTCAAGTACGCACTGATCGTGGTGGCGATGGTGCCGCCACTGATCGCGTACCCGTTCGTGCAGAAGCACTTCGTCAAGGGTGCGTTGATCGGATCACTCAAGTGAGCGCGCCGGCATCGCTGCTGGTCCCGACGGAGGAGCCCGACGACCGGACCGAGGCACAGGTCCGCAACGACGAGATCCGCGCCAGGGCCAAGGCTGCCAACAAGCGCAGCCTCCGCCGACGGCTCAAGAACTGCTGGCAGCTGTACGTGATGCTGGCCCTGCCGATGATCTACGCGGTGATCTTCTTGTACGCGCCGCTGTACGGGGTCCAGATCGCGTTCAAGAACTTCTCCGTGGTGAAGGGCATCGCCGGCTCCCCATGGGTCGGCCTGAAGCATTTCGAGACCTTCATCAACAGTTACCAGTTCTGGCCGGTCATCAAGAACACGCTGATCCTCAACATCTACGAGCTGGCGGCACTGTTCCCGTTGCCGATCGTCCTGGCGTTGCTGCTGAACTCCGTGCGCAGCAAGCTGTACTCGCGTGGCGTGCAGCTCGTCACGTATGCCCCGCACTTCATCTCGACGGTCGTGGTCGTGGGCATCATGGTGATGCTGCTCGATCCCAACGGCGGTCTGGTGAACAACCTGGTGCAGGGTGCCGGTGGGCCAAAGATCGACTTCTTCGGCGACACGATCTGGTTCCGCCACCTGTACGTGTGGTCGGGTGCCTGGCAGACCCTTGGCTACTCCGCGATCATCTATCTGGCCGCGCTGGCGGGCATCGACCCGGCGCTGCACGAGGCGGCGAAAGTCGACGGGGCGAGCCTGCTGAAACGCATCTGGCATATCGACCTGCCCGGCATCATGCCGGTGACGATCACGCTGCTGGTGCTCAACCTGGGGTCGATCCTCAACTCCGGGTTCGAGAAGGTCCTGCTGATGCAGAACAACCTGAACCTCAGCGTGAGCGAGGTCATCGACACCTACGTGTACCGCGTCGGCTTGTTGTCGAGCATCCCGCAGTTCTCGTACGCGGCGGCCATCGGTGTGTTCAAGTCGGTGTTCGCGCTGGGGCTCCTGCTGGTCGCCAACACGCTCGCGCGCCGCATCGCCAAGCAGGGGCTCTGGTAGCGGCACGCTGGTAGGTCGTGCCGACTGGTCGAGCCGGAGCCGCCGCTGCTGACTCCTAGGATGTCCGACCGTGCCCGAAGCCCGTCGCCAGAGCCAGTCCCAGACGTCCCGTTCCCGGATGTCCCTCTGGCTCGAGGGCGCGCGCCTGCGCACGCTGCCGATCTCGGTGGCACCGGTGGTCACCGGAACCGCGGCAGCCGCGGCCGTCAGTGCTGAGGTGTGGTGGAAGGCGGCCCTGTGTCTGGCGCTGTCGTTGCTCCTGCAGGTCGGCATCAACTTCGCCAACGACTACTCCGACGGGATCCGCGGCACCGACGACAACCGGGTCGGGCCGCAGCGCCTGGTCGGCTCCGGCGCCGTCCAGCCGGGCAGGGTGCGTGCAGCCGCGTTCGGGTGCTTCGCCGCCGCTGGCGTGATCGGACTGGTGCTCTCCGCCGTGAGTTCGTGGTGGCTGTTGCTCCTCGGGGCGGCCAGCATCGCCGCGGCCTGGTTCTACACCGGTGGGCCCAGGCCCTACGGCTATCTGGGTCTCGGCGAGGTCTTCGTGTTCGTCTTCTTCGGCCTCGCGGCAACTCTCGGCACGACGTTCGTCCAGGCGGACCGGATCACCGGTCCCGCCGTCGCCGGTGCCTGCACGGCCGGGCTGCTGGCCTGCGCGGTTCTGGTCGCCAACAACCTGCGCGACATCGGTACCGACCAGGCAGCGGGGAAGCGGACGCTCGCCGTGCGGATCGGCGACCGTGCCACCCGGGTGACGTTCCTCGCGATGGTCACGCTCGCCTACCTGCTGGTGATTCCGTTCGCGGCCGGTACCACCTGGTGGGCTCTCACCGGCCTTCTCGGCGCGGGTCTGTTGGTCGGCGCCGTGTCGGCGGTTGCCCGAGGGGCGGTCGGGCTGGCTCTGGTGCCGGCGCTGAAGCTCACCGGCCTGGCGTCGCTGACCACGTCGCTGCTGCTGCTCCTGAGTGTGCTCGCCACTCGATGACCGGCTGCTCCCCGATCCGCTGACGTACACTGGCCGACTCCCCAAGTTCGCGCCGTACTCGACTCCAGCCCGCCCAGCGGGATCCATGTGACCGTCGCTCACCTCATCCGGAGCAGCATTGGACGACTCGAGCACCACCACATCGCCTGGCACATCGCCTGGCACATCGCCTGGCTCTTCCGGCGGAACAGCCGTGGCGCATGCACCAGCTGGTCTGGCCACATCGCCCGACGACCCGGCGGTGACCGCGGAGATCGCGATCGAGCAGGCATATGTCACCCGCGTGTACGCGGAACTCGAGACCGCTGCCGCACGCGCCCGCACCATCGCCGCCGACGGTCATCGGCGGGCGGGCATCGATCGGCACGACTTCTATCGCGAGGAGGACCAGGCCACCGGCCTGTTCGAGCGGGACGTGTTCGTCCACAACGCCGCTGTGCGCCTGGCTGCACTGGAGTCCGCGCACGAGGGTCTGGTGTTCGGGCGGCTGGACCTCGAGACCCCCGATCCGGCATCGGCGACCGGGCGCGAGATCCGCTACATCGGCCGGCTCGGCGTGCGGGACAAGGACTTCAACCCGTTGGTGATCGACTGGCGCGCCCCTGCCGCCGGCGCCTTCTACCAGGCCACCCCGGTCGAGCCACGCGGAGTGATCCGCCGCCGGGTGCTGCGCTCCCGGGGCGACCAGATCGTGGGGCTGGAGGACGACCTGATGGCGCCGGACGCCCCCGGCGGCATGGTCGTGATCGGCGACGGCGCGCTGATGGCCGCGATCAGCCGGAGCCGCGACGGCACCATGCGCGACATCGTGGCGACCATCCAGGCCGACCAGGATCTCGCGATCCGTGCCCCCTGGCGCGGTGTCACCGAGATCACCGGCGGTCCTGGCACCGGCAAGACCGTGGTCGCGCTGCATCGCGCTGCCTACCTGCTCTACACCGAGCGGCGGCGCTTCGAGTCCGGCGGCGTCCTGGTCGTCGGCCCGTCGGCCGCCTTCTCCGCCTATATCGACCGGGTCCTGCCGAGCCTCGGCGAGGACGCGGTGGCCGTCCGGTCGCTCGGACAGATGCTGCCGGGGGTGACGGCCGTGCGGCACGACCGGCCCGACGCCGCCGCGGTGAAGGGCAGCCTGGCCATCCGCCGGGTGCTTGCCCGGATGCTCGGCGACGCGGTGCCCGCCGGACCCGACCACCTGCGCGTGTACGTCGCCGGCCGCATGGTCGACCTACGGGCGGATGAGCTCGCCGACATCCGACGCTCCGTGCTCCGGCACACCCAACGCAACCGGGCGATGCCGGCCGTCCGCGACGCGCTGGCCGCTCAGGCCTCCCGATCCTCGAGCCACGACGACAACCCCGAGGCCAGGGCCGAGTTCGCCGATCGCTTCCTGGCCAACGACGATGTCGCCGACTTCCTCGACGACTGGTGGCCGGTGCTGGACCCGCGTGAAGTGCTCCTGTGGCTCGCCGACGAGGACCGGGCCCGGCGTTACACCGACGGCCTCCTCGACCCGGAGCAGGCCGCGGCCCTTCGCCGCAGCTACACCGAGTACAACGACTTCTCGATCGAAGACGTGGCGCTCATCGACGAACTTGCCTCCCGGCTGGGCACACCGGGTGCCGACGAGGAGGACGACGACGACGCACCGCCGGCTCCGGCCACCGACTCCTCGGTGGAGTTCGACGACGCCGGGCCCGCCCTGCAGGAACTCAGCACCTGGCAGGACCGCAACGCGCTGCACCGGAGCGACTTCACCATCAGACCCATCGGGGTCGAGGGCACGTTCGCGCACATCGTCGTGGACGAGGCACAGGACCTGTCGCCGATGCAGTGGCGCATGCTCGGCCGCCGCGGCCGGCACTCGAGCTGGACCGTCGTCGGTGACGCGGCCCAGTCGTCCTGGAGCGACCCGCGCGAGTCACGCATCGCCCGCGACAGCGCCTTCGACGCGCTCGACCGACGTGCGTTCAAGCTCACCCGCAACTACCGCAACGCCGCCGAGGTGTTCGACCTTGCGGCAGGCGTGATCCTGCGTGCCGTTCCCGACGCCGATGTGCCAGAGGCCGTGCGCACCACCGGGATCGCGCCCGAGCTGATCGAGGTCGAGCCCGCCGACGTGGTGGCGTCGATCCCCGGCCGCGCCGGCGCGTTGTTGGCGGCCGTGCACGGCTCGGTGGCGGTCGTGGCGGCCACCAGCATGCTGGCGCAGGTCCGCGAGGTCCTCGGCGCCGTTGCCGATGACGCCCGGCTGGTGGTGACGGATCCGCTGACGGCCAAGGGCCTGGAGTACGACGCGGTCCTCGTGGTGGAACCCGACCGCATCGTGGCCGAGACTCCGGGTGGTGTGCGGGCGCTCTACGTCGCGCTCACGCGTGCTGCCCATCGGCTGACCACGCTGGGCAGCACGAGCCGCTGGCGCGGGTCACACCTCTGAAGCCCGCCTAGGCGTCCTGGCGGCTGGCGCTCTGCTGCGCCGCGCTGCGGTTGCCCTGTGCCGGGACGGTCTTGTCCGACCGGCCGGGGTCGGGATGTTCCACCGGTCCCTTGTACCCGGAGTCGATCTGGTCGAAGGCCGCCGAGATGAGGCCTGGCAGCTGTTCGGCGTCGGAGCCCGACTGGGCCCAGACGCGCATGGCGATCCGCGCGGCCGACATGGCGGCAGCGGCCACCAGCCACGGGTACATGTCGGACCGCACGTCGGTGCCGCTGCGCTGGGCCACGATCGACCGGAACTCGCGCTCCAGCTCGTCATAGCTTGCGACCTGGTACGGCACCAGCGAGGGGTTCTCCTCCATCAGCTGCAGCCGGCCGCGACTCTGCTCCAGCTCCTCCGGTGAGCGGTGCCGGAGGAACTCGGTGAGCTCACGACGCAGCACCTGCATGGGCGGCTCGTCGCTCGGTGCATCCACGAACCGCTCCAGCAGGCCGGAGAAGTCGTTGCCGGCGGCGACGACTGCCTCCTCCTTGCAACTGAAGTAGTTCGAGAACGTGCGGGGGGACACGAACGCAATGCGGGCGATCTCGTCGATCGTCACATTGGCGAGACCCTTGTCCAGGGTGAGACGCAAGGCCGCATTGGCAATCGCCTCCCGGGCCATCTGTTTCTTGATCGACCTCAAGCCCATCGGCGCTGCACTCATGACGGCATGTTAAAGGCGCTATGCCGGATATGCGAGCTTGCACCGCATGTAAACCCGCACGGTCTGGATATTTCCGACCGGCCTACCGGTCGGGCAGCGTGAATCCGGTCTCGATGTGGTCGAAGGCGACACCAGCGAGGTCGGCAAGTCGATTCGGCGGCTCCTGCGAGCGCGCCCAGGTCTCGAGAACGACCTTCACCGTGGCGATGGCGGCGGCGGCGACCAGGCCGGCATACAGGTCGCTTGCATCCTCCGTGCCGATGCGCTCGGCCACGATCGAGCGGACCTCGGCCTCGGCCTCGTCGTAGCTCGCCATCTGGTAGGCGCGCAGGGAGGGATTCGCCTCGATGAGCTGCAGCCATCGCCGGGTCTGGTCGAGCTTGTCCTCGGACAGAGAGGCGAAGAAGTGGTGAACGACCTGACGCATGGCCGCCATCGGGGCCTGCTTGCTGGGCGCGCGGGCAAACAGCGCCATCAGGTCCGGCAGCGTGCTGCCGGCGGCTACCACCGCCTCCTCCTTGCAGGAGAAGTAGTTCGAGACCGTGCGCGGTGACACGAAGGCGAGATGGGCGATCTCGTCGATCGTGATGTGGGACAGCCCCTTCTCCAGCGACAGCCGCAACGCGGCATCGGCGATGGACTCACGGGTCAACTGCTTCTTGATGGAACGCAGACCCACCGGCTCGTCACTCATGTGCACACATCCTTGCCATGGCGTCATCCTAGGCCATAAGTGCAGATACGGCGTACTTGCCGGACCAGAAAGTTCTGGTCTAGACCGGTTTGCGCGGATATTCGTTGCCTTATCAGCGTGTACGCAGAGTTAGCGAACTTGCACACTAGGTAATTTTCTGTCATGCTTCGTTCCGTCGCCGGTCTACCCATACCGGGGCATACCCCCCAACGGGCCCCGGCCCCCACCTGAAAGAAGACCGCTTCATGAACCGTGCAGCCGCTTTCCTCACCACCCTGTTCCTGCTTGGCAGCGACCGCCTCGCTTCGGCCCGCAAGGACCGCGGCGCCACGGCCGTGGAGTACGGCCTGCTGGTCGGCCTCATCGCCGTCGTCATCATCGTGGCTGTCGGCCTCCTCGGCGGCCAGCTGAACAGCCTCTTCGACGGCCGTCAGCGACGCCCTGCCCGGCGGCGCCTGACAAGAACAGCTCCAAGCCGTTCTGCCGGCGCAGCAGCCTTCGGGCTGCTGCGCCGCACCACCATCTGGAGGGATTCCGTGCAGCTTCGTGGCCGTGACCGCGGCGCTGCCGCCGTCGAGTTCGCCCTGATCCTTCCGCTCCTGGTGGTGCTGGTCTTCGGGATCACCGAGTTCGGCCGGGCCTACTTCGTCCAGACCACGCTCTCGGGTGCGGCCCGCGACGGCGTCCGGGTGATGGCCCTGCAGAACGACAAGGTCGCGGCCAGGGCGGCGGTCGAAGTCGGCGGCAGCCGACGCTGGACCTCACCGACGCCCAGATCGTCGGTCACGCCAACCACGCTGTGTCGGTCTCCGGCCTCGGCGCTGCTTCGACCGCCACCGTCACCGTCACCTATCCAGTGCAGTTCATCACCAAAATCTTCGGCACGAGCGTCACGCTCACCGGCAAGGGGAGCATGAGATGCAACGGCTGAACAACGAACGCGGCGCCGTCGCGGTCATGGTGGCGCTGTTGATGGTCCCCCTCATCGGCTTCGCCGCAATCGCCGTCGATGTGGCCGCGCTGCGAGCCGAGCGCCAGCAGTTGCAGACGGGCGCCGACGCCGGTGCGCCTCGCCATCGCGCAGGACTGCGCCCGCAACGACTGCGGGACGCCGGCCGCGACCGCGCAGAGCCTCGCGGTCGGTCAACGTCAACGATGGCACGGCCGACACCGTCGGTGTCCCCGGTCACGCCTGCCTCGCACACGGTCACCGTGACCGCGTCGTCGCAGCGCACGCATGCATTCGCTCAGGTGCTCGGATTCGACGACGGCCTGCGCCGTCGCCAAGGCGACCGTCGTCTGGGGCACTCCCGGCGGTGGGACCGCCGTGCTCCCGCTGACCTTCTCGTGGTGCGAGTTCGCAGCTGCAGACCGGCGGCGGCCTGCCCTCGGGCACGACCGAGCGGACGATCCTGTTCTCCAAGGCAGCGGCCACCAGCTGCACCGGGTCCGTCGAACAACTTCGTCCCCGGCGGCTTCGGCTGGCTCGACGTGAACAGCGGGTGCAACCTCACCACGATCATCGGCCAGACGCTGCACTCCTCGACTGGTGCGTCCCTGCCGAGCGGGTGCAGCACCGCCGACAGTGGTGGCGCAGCAGAACAAGACCGTGCTGCTACCGATCTTCGATCAGGCCTTCGAACAGGGCAGCCAGCGCCACCTACCGGGTCTACGGCTACGCGGCCTTCGTCCTCACCGGCTACCACTTTCCCTCCTACAGCTGGAACGACGCGGGTTGCACCAGCCCGAGCAGGAACTGCATCAAGGGCTACTTCACCAAGTTCGTCGACCAGTCCTCGCCTTCGACATCAGCGCGACCGCACCTGACATGGGCGCGCGCGTCCGTCCTGCTGACCCGCACTGACAAGGAGCAACACCATGAGACGTCGTCTGATCGCCGCCGCATCGGCATTGCTTCTCGCTGCCCTGGGCGCTGTCATGTTGGCGACCTACGTCTCCGGCGTCGACCGGCGCGCCGCGGCCGGGATGGAACCGACGACGGTTCTGATGGTCATCGTCGCCCATTCCCGCCGGGACGCCTGCCGACAGCCTGTCCGGGCCGGGTGGCGAAGCAAGACACTGCCGAGGATGGCCGTCGCTGACGGGGCTCTGACCACGCTCGCCGACATCAAGGGGCAGGTGCCGCCGTCCGACCTGCAGGTCGGGCGAGCAGTTGCTGGCCGGCCGGTTCGCCGACCCGGCCCAGATCCAGGCGCGAAGGCCCGAGCTCAGGCCCCGCCGGGCCGGCAACTGGTGTCGGTCGTCGCTCGACCCGCAGCGGGCGCTCGGCGGACGACTGGCGCCAGGCTCCAAGGTCGCGGTCTTCGTGTCGTTCACCGACCCGGACACGACCGTCACTCAGCGCTGCGCAACGTTCTCGTGACCGGCATCCAGGGCGGCGTCGAGCATCGAGAGCGAGGACGGCGACGCGCCGAGCCGCCCGACGGCTCCGAACCGCTGCCAGGGCACGAGCGTCATGGTCACGCATGGCCGTCACACCGGCTCAGGCGAAGAAGCTCGTCTTCGGCGCCGATCACGGGACGACTCTGGCTGACCCTCGAGGCGGCACGCGCCATTGGCCACGTCGTGACCGCCCCCGTCACCACCGACCGTGGACCTGACCACGCGTGGTGCTCGCGACCGACTCGGCCGATCTCGAGCAGCGCATCGAGCAGGCCACCGACGGCTTCTTCATCTCACTGCCGCGCGGGTCCGCTTCCTCGCGACCCTGCTCATCTCTTCGACCAGCTCGACCGGCGCTCGAACTCCCCGACGTCGTGGTACTGCACGCCGGTCCGGGTCGGCGACCGGCGAGGCACTCGCGCTGGCCGAGCTGCTTCGAGCAGCAGTGCCCCGACGGTCAGCGTGGTCCTGGTGAGCGACAACGGCGCAGGAGATCGGCCTGACCGCGCTTCGCGCCGGCGTCCACGACGTCCTGCACCCGCTCGCCGAGATCGCCGACATGAACCTGGTGATCTCGCGGGCCGGACAGGTCGCCAGGTCGCGCAGGGCTGCCGCGGCCGCGGTATGGGCGTGGGTCAGGCGAAGGACGGGGCCCGGACCGACGGCCGGGTGATCAGCCGTCGTCTCACCCAAGGGCGGGGTAGGCAAGACCACTGTCGCCACCAACCTGGCGGTTGGCCTGGCCAGGATGCGGCCGAACTCCACGGTGCTGGTCGACCTGGACATCCAGTTCGGCGACGTCGGCAGCGCGCTCAGCCTGACACCGGAGTACTCCCTCGCCGACACCGTGCACGGTCCGGCGAACGCAGGACACCATGGTGCTCAAGACCTTCCTGACTCAGCACTCGACCGGCCTGTACGTGATCTGCGCGCCGGAGTCCCCCGCGGCCATGGACGCCATCGGTGGCAAGGACGTCGAGCACCTGCTGCAGATGCTGGCGTCGGAATTCCAGTACGTGGTGGTCGACACCGCTCCCGGACTCTCCGAGCACACGCTGGCGGCCATGGACCAGACCACCGACCTGGTCCTGGTCACCAGCATGGACGTGCCCGGCGTCCGTGGCCTGCGCAAGGAGATCGACGTGCTGGCCGAGTTGGGCCTCCTGCGCGAATCGCGCCAGGTCATCCTCAACTTCGCCGAGCAGCGCGGTGGGTTGTCGCTCGCCGACGTCGAGGCCACCATCGGCACCAGCTGTCGACCTGCTGCTGCCGTGGTCGAAGGCGGCGACCGATCTCGGTGAACCAGGGCGTGCCGATGCTGCAGAGCGGTGTCCACGATCCGCTGACCAAGAGGCTGCGCGAACTCGTCGACGGCGCTTCGCCCCCGGTGGAAACGACGCAGTCAAGCCAGCGGCCGCCGAGGCAAGGCGCGGACGCCACCGCGGCGTGCGGGGACGGAAGCACCGATGACGCTGACCGCGGCGCCTGCACGCCGACGGATCGCGACGACCGCGAGGCGGACCAGCGTCACCGACGGTTGCGGCCGGCCGCACGCCTCGGGCACGACGTCCACCGCGCTCGACCGGTGCGCGGCGACTCCCGACACGACCGCCGGCTGCGCCGTCCCCCGCGCACTCGGCGCCCGCCGGTCGACGTCGGTCGGCAGCGACGCGCTGGCCAGGCTGAAGAACCGCGCCGCCTCGGCCCTGTTCGAACGCATGGGGGCGCGCCTCAACGACCAGACGCTGAGCGAAGACCAACTGCATGCGCTGGTCCGCGACCGAACTCGAACCACGTGGTCGAGGCGGAGAAGACACCGCTGTCGACCGAACAACGGCAGCGGCTGATCCGTGACGTCGCAGGACGACGTCCTCGGCCACGGACCGCTGCAGCGCCTGCTCGACGACCCGACGGTCACCGAGATCATGGTCAACGGCCCGGACATGGTCTACGTGGAGAAGGACGGCAAGCTCGTCGCGCAGCTCCGCCCGGTTCGCCTCGGAGGAGCATCTGCGTCGCGTGATCGAGCGCATCGTCTCGCGCGTCGGCCGCCGGATCGACGAGTCCTCGCCGCTGGTCGACGCCCGGCTGTCCGACGGCTCCCGCGTCAACGCTGTCGATTCCGCCGCTGGCGTTCAACGGCTCCTCGCTGACGATCCGGAAGTTCGCCGCCGACCCGTTCAAGGTGCCCGACCTCATCGGCGTTCGGCACCCTGACCCCGGAGATGGCCGAACTGCTCGCACGCCTGCGTCGAGGCGCGGCTCAACATCATCGTGTCCGGCGGCACCGGCACCGGCAAGACGACGTTGCTGAACGTGCTGTCGTCGTTCATCCCCGACGGCGAGCGCATCATCACGATCGAGGACGCCGTCGAGCTGCAGCTGCAGCAGGATCACGTCGTCCGGCTGGAGAGCCGGCCCGCGCAACATCGAGGGCAAGGGTGAGATCTCGATCCGCGACCTGGTCCGCAACTCGCTGCGGATGCGCCCCGACCGCATCGTGGTCGGAGAGGTCCGCGGCGGGGAGTGCCTGGACATGCTGCAGGCGATGAACACCGGCCACGACGGCTCGTTGTCCACGGTGCACGCCAACTCGCCGCGCGACGCGATCGCACGGCTGGAGACGCTGGTGCTGATGGCCGGCATGGACCTGCCGCTGCGGGCGATCCGAGAGCAGCTCTCCTCCGCGGTCGACGTGATCGTGCAGCTGAGCCGGCTGCGCGACGGCACCCGACGGGTCACGGCCGTAACCGAGGTCCAGGGCATGGAGGGCGCAGACCGTGACCCTGCAGGACGCCTTCCTGTTCGACTACTCCGCTGGGCTCGACGCCGGCGGTCGATTCCTCGGCAAGCCGGTACCGACCGGGGTGCGCCCGCGCTTCACCGACCGATTCGCCGAGCTCGGCATCACGCTGTCGCCGCGGTGTCTTCGGCCAGCCCGACCACCGGGGAGGCATCCGATGATCGATCCGCCGCCGGTCCTGTCGGCGCCTCTCGCCGTGCTTCGGCGCTGGTCCTGCTGCTCGGGCTCTACCTGATCCTCGCTCCCGGACCCGGTCGAGGCTGCCGATCGAACGCCGACGGCCCGCGGGCGGCGCCGGCCCCAGCCGGCTGACGGCCGCCACCACGGTCGGCGACGGGGCTCGTCGAAAAGGTGCTGAAGCGGCGCGGGGCAGCGTCGAGGGGGATGCCGCGCGTGTTGGAGCGTGCGGGAGTGAAGATGCGCCTTCAGGACTTCGCCCTGCTGATCATCGCCGTCGACGCTTGCCGCCATCGCCGTGGGCTATGTCGTCGCCGGTCCGCTGCTCGCCCTCGCTCCTCGGTCGTGGCGGTGCCGTTGGGCGCGCAGGATCCGGCTCGGGGCGCATGGCCGGCCGACGCCAGCGGCTGTTCGCCGACCAACTCGACGACTCCATGCAGTTGATGGCCGACGAGCCTGCGGGCGGGCCACAGCCTGTTGCAGTCGCTGAACTCGGTCTCCCGCGAGGCCGAAGAGCCAACGGCCGGTGGAGTTCTCCCGGATCATCAACGAGACGCGGGTGGGCCGAGATCTCTGACCCTCGCCCTGGACGAGACCGCTGAGCCGGATGGCCAGCGACGACTTCGTCTGGGTCACCCAGGCGATCGCGATCAACCGGGAGGTGGGCGGCAACCTGGCGGAGGTGCTCGACGGGGTCGGGCACACGATCCGGGAGCGCAACCAGATCCGCCGTCAGGTGCAAGGCCCTGGCGGCAGAGGGGAAGCTGTCGGCCATCGTGCTGATGGCGCTGCCCGTTCGGGATCATCACCTTCTTGCTGATCGCCAACCCGACCTACCTGGCCAAGTTCACCGAGAGCCTCATCGGCTACATCCTGATCGGTCGCCGGCGTACTGCTGCTGGTCGTCGGCGGGTTGTGGCTCCGCAAGGTCGTCAGCTTCAAGTTCTGACCGGAAGCCGCCATCGACCCGAAAGGAGCAGCGACCGTGCCACCACCGTTCGTCATCTTTGCCGTCGCCGCCGTGAGTCTTGTCCCTGCCCTTGCTGCTCTGGTCACTGTTCGCGCGTCCCGACCGGGCGGCCGCCCGGTCGGTCGCCAACCTGCAACGAGGACTGCTTCCCGGGAGCCGACGATCTTGCGCCGGGCGACGCGGAGCGGCGGCGGCCGTCGCGTTGCTGGCCCGCCGGCTGACGCCGGCCGGGATCCGTGCGCCGCCTCGACCTCCTGTTGACCCGAGCCGGGCGGCCGTCGTCCTGGCCGCTGCAGCGACTGCTTGGTGGGCAAGCTCGTGCTGTGCCTCATGGCGGGGAGCCTCAGCCTGCTCTACATCCGCTCGACCGGGAGTCCGCTCTCAGTGGTGATCGGCATCGTGGTCACCACCGTCGCCTACTTCGTGCCCGACCTGCTGCTGTCGAGCCGGGGCAAGGAACGCAGCCAGCGCATCCAGCGCGAGCTCGCCGACACCCTGGACCAGATGACGATCGCCGTGGAGGCCGGGCCTCGGCTTCGACTCGGCCCTGGCACGCTCGGGCAAGAACGGCAACCGGCCCACTCGCGGAGGAACTGGTACGCACCCTGCAGGACATCCAGGTGGGGCAGTCCCGTCGGCAGGCCTACGAGGCGCTGGCGAACCGGTCGAACGTTCCCGACCTGCGCAGGTTCATGCGCGCGGTGATCCAGGCCGACACGTACGGGATCTCCATCGCCGACGTGCTTCGCACCCAGGCCGATGAGATGAGGATGAAGCGGCGCCAGCGGGCGGAGGAGAAGGCCATGCAGATTCCGGTGAAGGTGATCTTCCCGCTGATGCTCTGCATCCTGCCGGTCCTGTTCATCGTGCTGCTCGGGCCGGCCGTCATGGGCATCGTCGCGGCCTTCACCGCGTGACCGTTCCGGTCGTGTTCATGGCCTCGCTGCTCAGCGGCATCGGGGCACTCGCCCTCACCGGGTGGATCCGGCCGATGATGGCCGACCGATCCGCATGGTTGCGGACGCGGCCGCACGCGGTGCTCGCGGTTCTCGGCGGGGCCGGAGCCGCAGCGCTCGCGCAGACCTGGGCAGAGGTCGTCGCCTACGCCCTGCTCGCCCTGGCCTGCTCCCTGCTGGTGGTGATCGACCTGGCGGCCTACCGGCTGCCCGATGCCATCGTGCTCCCGATGTACCCCGTGTTCTTCCTCGCGCTGACGGTTGCCGCGGCCACCTCGCGGAGACTGGCGCAGCCTCGGCCGTGCCGCCCTGGCCGCGGGAATCCTCTTGACGGTGTACCTCGTGTTGGCCCTGATCAACCCGTCGGGGCTCGGCCTCGGCGACGTGAAACTCGCCGGGCTCCTCGGCGCCTTCCTCGGCTGGCTCGGCTGGCAGCAGGTGCTGCTCGGAACCCTGGCCGCCTTCGTGTGCAGCGCAGTGGTCGCACTGGCTCTTCTCGCGACGCGCAGGGCAACCAAGAAGACGGAGTTCCCGTTCGGTCCCTGGATGATCGTCGGAGCGGTCATCGGCGCGGCCGCCGGCCCTGCGCTCATGGGAGTGGGCTGAACGACGTGGGCCTAGCCCCGCAGCATCACCACGAGGCCGAAGCCCAGGGCGGCCACGCACAGTGCGAGGGCCACCGCGGCGCCTGCACGGCCGAGCAGCCGGACCGTCCGTGAGGCGTCGCCACCAGGGCGGTCGCCGCCGGCCAGATCAGCGCTTGCCACCGCGACCGAGAACAAGAGGACCACACCGAAGCTGGCCACCAACGAGATGCCCACAACCTGCAGGAGGGCGGAGAAGTCGATCATGCGACCGCCTTCACCTCCACGATCGGTAGCACGGGCAGGGGCAGGGGCAGGTCGTTGACGTTGCTGGGGGTGACCGGGTTACGCCGGCTCAACGTGTAGATCACCCCGACGAAGACGACCAGGACGACGGCCATCACCAGGATGCCGATCGTGTCGCCCATGGCATTCGCCGCCAGTGTCACCAGCCCACCGACACCGGCAGCCGCAGGAAGGGTGACCATCCACCCCATCGCGATGCGCCCGGCGAGACCCCAACGGACCTCCGCCAGCTTCCGCCCCAGGCCGGAGCCGACGATGCCGCCGGAGCACACGTGGGTGGTCGACAGTGGGAAGCCGAAGTGCGAACTGACCAGGATGACCGCACTGGCGGTCGTCTCGGCCGCGAAGCCCTGCGGGGTGCTGATGTCGGTGAGGCCCTTGCCGAGCGTGCGGATGATCCGCCATCCGCCGAAGTAGGTACCAGCGGCGATCGCCACCCCAGCGGAGATGATCACCCAGAGGGGTGGGTCCGCACCGGCCGGCAGCATGCCACCGGACACCAGGGCGAGGGTGATGACGCCCATCGTCTTCTGCGCGTCGTTGGTGCCATGTGCAAGGGAGACCAGCGAGGCGGAGGCGACCTGCCCGCGCTTGAACATCCGGTCGGACCGGACCGGATTCGCCCTTGACGTGAGCTTGTAGGCGACCCAGGTCGCCATGGCCGCCGCCGCAAGGGCGAGGAGCGGCGCGACCAGCGACGGGAGGACGACCTTGGACAGGATGCCGCCGAACTTCACCGCATCCGCGCCACCTGCGACCAGGGCGGCCCCGGCCACACCGCCGATGAGCGCGTGCGACGAGCTGGATGGGAGCCCCAGCAACCAGGTGACGAGGTTCCAGCAGATCGCACCCATGAGCCCGGCGAACACGATCGTGGGTGTCACCAGGGCCTGGTCGACGATGCCGTTCGCGATCGTGGCTGCCACCGAGATCGAGAGGAAGGCCCCGACCAGGTTGAGCGCTCCGGAGATCGCAACGGCAACTTTGGGTTTCAGCGCTCCGGTGGCGATAGAGGTCGCCATCGCGTTGGCCGTGTCATGGAAGCCATTGGTGAAATCAAATGCGAGGGCTGTGATGACGACGACGGCGATCAGGAGCAACTCCACGCCGGACATTGCACAGGCTCGTGGGCACAAGAAGCAATGCGAGCAAGGTCGCCGGGCAAGACGTACATCCAATGTTCACTTCAGAGCAGGGGCATTGTTCATTCCCGACCGGGTTTAGTACATCCGGTCGTTTTCGTAGGTGTCGAGGAAGCCGCACATTCCAAGTCGCGGCTGGTCCGGCGCGTCGATGCGGCGGACCACCGCGCCGGCGAGTGCGGGCGGATGAAGGTGCTCGGGTCCGGCCAGTTCGGCCAGGCGCAGGGTGCTGTCGGCGGCCGAGGCGACGGGACCCGCGTCGAGCAGTTCCCGCCAGGTGTCGAGCCGACCGGTGATCAGGCGCGAGGCCGCCGCATAGAGCGGCTCCAGCGCGACCGGCCCGTCCGCGAGCACCTGGTCGCGTAGCACCAGGTAGCCCTCGATCGCGAGGTCGCGCCGGTCCTTCGCGGCCTGTTCGCTGGTCGCGTAGACCCGGTCGGGACGGGCGAGCGACGCGTGCGAGGCGTACCGGTCGGGGTCGGCCAGGATCTCCGGCGGGAACGTGAGCACCGCGTCGCCGGCCTCTGGCAACCCGGCGTTGGCCATCACCACCAACAGCTCCAGGCCGCCGGGGTTGATCAGCCGGTGCACGGTCCCGGGTGTGAACCAGACAAGATCGCCGGGAGCCAGCGGATGCTCGGCGTAGCCCTGCGACGACAACGTCTGCACCAGCCCCGATCCCCGACCGCACGTAGTAGGCCTCGGTCGATGCGAGGTGTACGTGGGCGGAACCGCCGGGCAGGCCGTCAGGCCCCGGCCAGTCGTAGACGCGCAGGCCGGTGACCGCGGTGCCGCCCGGGAACCCAAGCCCTGCGCCCGCGGCGGAGCCGGCAGCGTTGCCCGCGCGGCCGGTCACAGGTCCGTCATCGCGTCGACCAGCGACTGCGCGCCGGCGACGTCCAGGGTTCCGGTGGAGATCGCGACCTGGTGCTGCCAGTGCCAGCTCTGGCCCGGCTCGAGCACGCGCTCGGTGAAGAAGAACGGCGCGGTGGAGATGCAGGCGTAGGGCGTGGAGCGGACGAACCACGGCCCGGCGCCGAGGGTGTTGGTCTGCGAGTCGGCCATCACGAGCGTCGAGCGGCCGGAACTCCCGTCGTGCTTGCCGGTGATCCCGATCCACGGCGCCAGGGTGCCCATCTGCTCGGGCACGCCCTCGGGTACGCCGTCGGGGGCGTCGTAGTCGGCCGGCTTCGTGGTCTCCGGCGCCAGCACGGGTGCGCCGGTGAAGTCGCGCGGCCCGCGCCAGAAGAACCCGCCGTACCCCGCCATCGGCCGGCCCTCGGTGGTGGGGCTGCCGAACGTGATCGGTTCCTCGGTGGCGTTCGTCCAGTCCGAGGTCCAGGTGAGACCCCACGCCTTCGTGTCGTCACCGGCGGGCGATCCGAGGCCTGCTGCTTTCACCCGACGCGTCTCGGTGATGATCGTGTCGCCGGGCTCGGTGACCCAGTCCAGCGCTTGTGAAGAAGGCGCCATCCGCGAGAACGTCGAGAACGATCGGTGACCGTGCGGCCGTTGTTGGGCAGCTGCACGTAGCCCTGCTCGCGGGTGTAGGTCACCCCGCCCCAGAAGTTGTGCTCGCCCACGTTGGGCAGCGCCACCGATATGCCGCGGTGCCACAGGTGGTCGTGCGGCCGGTAGATCGACACGACGTCGCCGTCCAGCGAGCGCAGCGGATTCAGATGCGGCCGCGGTGACTCCAGCTGGTCGGTCAGGTCCTCGTAGACATAGCGGAACACCTCGACGCCGTCGAGCTGGGCGGACAGGTGGCCGCCGGCATCGGAGAGGTCGACCGGGATGGTCATCAGGACTCCTCGCGGTCGGGATGGAGCGGGCCCGGCGACGCCGGGACCGGTCGGTCAGAGGTGCCGGGAAGCATGGCGTGGAACGGGCTCTTGTCGCTCAGGTCCGCCGAGCGCACCGGCTGGTTGGTCCAGGCCGAGGCGTAGATGCCGGTCACCAGCGCCATCGTCTGCAGGGCCGAGTCGGAGTCGGCCTCCGGCCTGCTGCCGGCCGCCAGCGCGGCGTACACCTGCGCCAGTTGCGCGGCGTGCCCCGACGGCTGCGGCTCTCCGCTGAGCTGCCACGCGGCTCCATCCGCCTCGTCGACGTGCTTGGCGGGGGTGATCGTCCAGTTGCTGTCGGTGTAGCCGTAGAGGTGGCTCACCTCGACAGTGGCGTTGTCGAAGTCGAACCGCAGGTAGCTCTCCTCGCGCGGTGAGAGCACGCTGGTGACGACGGAGGCCAGTGCGCCGGACGCGAAGGCGACGTGGGCCATCGACACGTCCTCGGTCTCGATGGGGCGGGCCAGGCGAACGGCAGTTCCCGTGACCTCGGTCCACTCCCCCAGCAGGTAGGCGAGCAGGTCGATCTGGTGCACGCCGTGGCCGAGCGTCGGACCGCCGCCCTCGAGCTCCCAGTTCCCCCGCCACGGCACGTCGTAGTAGGCGTCCGGCCGGTTCCACAGGGTGTGGCAGACGGCCACGCGCGGCTTGCCGAGAACCCCTTCCGACATCAGCCGTCGGAGGTGCTGCGCAGCGGATCCGAACCGGTGCTGGAAGATCGTGGTGAACCAGTGGCCGCCGAGGACCTCGGTGCGCTGGATGCGCTCGAGTTCGGCGATCGTCAGGACCGGCGGCTTCTCGCAGACGACGTGCACACCGGCCTCGAGGGCCGCCACCGCGTGGTCGGCGTGCAGCCCCGGCGGCGTGCACAGGTGCACCACGTCGGGCTTGTCCGGAGATGCCAACAGGTCGTCGAGCTCGGCGTACGTGGCGCCGATGCCGTGCTCCTCGGCGTAGGCGGTCACCCGCTCGCTCACCGGATCCACGGCCGCAACCACGTCGACCGAGGGGAGAGACCCGAGCGCGCGGATGTGCGCTTTCGCGATCCCGCCGGTCCCGACGATGGCGACGCGCGGGCTTGCGATCGGCTGGCGGCCGTGCTCGGAGGACGGAGGCATGCAGGTCACGCTAGAAAGCCGTCCGGTGCAAGGCAATTCGGCGGCGGCGCGGGCACCTGTCCTGTCAGGCGTCGGCCTTGGTCTGCCCCCGGTTGCCAGGCTCGTCGTCGTCGACGTCCTCGGCGGCGCGGGCGACCTCGAGCCGATCGCGGCCGGCCTGCCGCAACTGCAGGAGCGCGACCCCGGCGCGGGCACTCAGGCGCCGCAGGAACAGCAGCGACACCACCGCGGTGATGACCAGGGCCAGCAGCGCGATCGCCGGCCAGGGCACCCACGTCCGGAACAGGGCCCACAGCGCGAGGTAGCTGGCGGCGAACAGCACGATCCGCAGCAGCGTGTACAGTCAGCAATGCCCGGCCGGCACCAGCACCGCCCGGTGCGACGTCTGGGTCGTCCTCGGAACTTCGGTCAGACGCCGGCATAGGAGTGCAGCCCGGTGATGAACACGTTCACCACCACCAGATTGAAGAAGATCGTCGCGTAGGCCACGACGCCGATCCACGGCAGCCTCCGCCGCCAGCCGGGCGTGGCACGTGCGTGCAGATAGCACGCGTAGGACACCCAGGTGATGAACATCCACACCTCCTTGGGGTCCCAGCCCCAGAACCGGCCCCATGCGTGCTGTGCCCAGATGGCGCCGGCGATCAGCGCGAAGGTCCAGAGCGGGAAGGCGAAGGCGTTCAGCCGGTAGGCGGCGGTGTCCATCGAGGCGGAGGGCGGGAGCCGTGAAGGCCGTCCCGCCGACTCCTGGCGCCTGCGAATCAGCTGCATCACGGTGATGAGGAAGGCGACGGAGAAGACCGCGGTGCCGGTGACCGCCGCGGTTACGTGGATGGCCAGCCAGTACGACTGCAGGGCGGGGATCAAGCCGGAGACCGGCGTGTAGAGCACGGTCGTGGCGAGTCCCAGCATCACCAGCAGGAAGAACGACATCGGGAAATCGAGCCACTGCAGCCGGAGCCTTGACCGGACAGCGATGAACACCAGGAAGACCCCGGCCGACCCCGCGGTCGCGAACTCGTACATGTTGCTCCACGGCACCCGCTCGGCCGCCACGCCGCGGAGCACCACGCCGGCGACGAGCAGCGCTCCCGCGAGCAGGAACAGGTTGAACGCGACCCGGCCGAGGGTCTCGGCGCGACGCGTCCGCTCGGTGGCGGCTGACCGGTCCGTTGCGATCGGCTCGGACTCCGGAACGTCGGCAGAAGCATCGGCACCGACGAGAGCAGGTGCGGGCACCCGGGCCGCCAGGGTTCCGGCGGTCGCCCGCTCCCGGTCCAGCGCCCACCGGGCCGCGTACACGACCATCGCGAGCAGCATCACCCCGGTGGCGAAGCGGATCGCGTTGTCCGACAACGTGCCGAGCATCACCTGCGTGGGCGTCACGTGCGACTCTCCTGTTCCACGTCGACTCCATTTCCCGAGACGACAGTGTCCGGTTCCCCGGCTGCGGCGGCGACTGCCGCCAGATCGTCCACGAGGCCGTCGCTGGACCGCTCGGCGCCGGCTCGCTGGTCCAGGCCGGCGAGCGTGACCACGGTACGCCCGGCGACTTCACGTACGCCGACGAAGGTCCGCCGGCGGCCGATGAACAGCGATGCGCTGATGCCGATGAGCGCCACGACGGCGCCGACGAACACCACCATGGTCCCCGGCCGGGAGGAGATCTGCAGGTTCACCCATCGTCGGTAGCCGTCGAAGCGGACCTTGCCGACCCCCTCCGGCAGCTGCGCGGTCTGCCCCGGCTCGAGGGCCACCCGGAACGGCTCTCCGTCCTCGGAGAGCTGCGTGAGGGTGGACGTGTCGAGTGCGTAGACCGACGTGGGCGAGCCATCGTCGAGGCCCAGATCTCCTGTGTAGGCAGTGAAATAGACCATCGGGTTGCCGGCGTCGGGGAACACCGACACCGGTCCCCTCGCCGGGTCGAGGACAGCCGTGGGCAGGAAGAGCCCCTGCAGGGCCAGCTGATCCGGCTTCGCGTCCGGCATCTTCAGCACTCCGGTCGAGGCGAAGTTGCCGTCCTGCGGCAGGAACGCCACCGGCCCCGAGAAGGTGGTGTCGCCCGCGCCGTCGGTCACGGTGAACACGGGCGCGTACCCGTGTCCGATCAGATGGACCTCCTCCCGGCCGATGTGCAAGGGGTGGTTGACCAGCAGGTGATCCTCGACCGCCGGTGCTCCCGGCCGTGGCACCACGGTGACGGCTGCGTCGAACTCGCGGGCCGCGCCGAACTGCTCCAGGCCGGTCTCGAACCGCACGGTGAAGGAGTTGACCGTCAGGGAGAACGGCGCAAGCCGTGACGTGGAGACGAGCCGGCCCGCGGTGTAGGAGTCGTACTGCGTGATGGTGTTGGCGAACCCGTTGCCGACGACCACCAACGTGGACGCCTTGAAGCCGAGCAATGTCGTCAGGGCCATCCCGATGAGAACTGCCAACAGCGCAAGGTGAAACAACACATTTCCGGTCTCGCGATGGCGGCCGCGCTCGGCCGACAGCCAGCGTCGGCCGTCGGCGTCGGACCCCTCGATCACGCGGTAGCGCCGAGACGCCAGCGCCGCCCGGGCGGAGGCCAGCACGGCCTCGCTTCCGTCGTCGGTCGTCCACGTGTGGTGCGCGCCCAGGCGCTCCAGTCGCACCGGCGCCCTGGGCGGATCGGCCCGCAGGGCCCTGGCGTGCCGGAGAGTGCGCGGCACGATGCAGCCAACCAGGGAGACCATCAGCAGCAGGTAGATGGCCGCGAACCAGGGCGACGAGAAGACCTCGAACAGACCCGCCCGGGAGTACCACGGAGCCAGCCGCGGATGGCGGCTCACGAACTCGGCGACCGTGACCGGGTTGACCTGCCGCTGCGGCACCACCGAGCCCGGAATCGCGGCCAGCGCCAACAGGAACAACAGGAGCAGCGCGGTACGCATCGACGTCAGCTGCCGCCAGCCCCACCGCAGCCACTCGACCGCCGCCCGCATGCCAGTACGGCGCTGCACCACCGGTGTGCTCACAGCGCCGTCTCTCCGAAGCGAGCGACGAGTCCCTGGGTCCAGCCGGTGAGTTGATCCCACCCGCCCGTGACCATCGCGAGCCCGACGAGGACCAGGAGGACACCGCCGACGATGCTCACCACCGCTGGATGCCGGCGGACGGCGGCGGAGGCGGCCAGCAACCGGCGGTATCCCATGGCGGCGAGGAGGAACGGCAGGCCCAGCCCCAGGGCGTAGACCCCGAGCAGGAACGCCGCCCGCATCGGCGATGCCTGCGTGTAGGCCAGGCTCAGCACCGCGGCGAGCGTGGGACCCAGGCAGGGCGTCCACCCGATGGCGAAGGCGGCACCGAGCACCGGCGCCGCGGCCAGACCCACCGCGGAGATCCGGTGGAGCGCCCGGATGTCGCGCTGGAGGAAGGGCAGGACTCCCGCGAACACGAGTCCGAGCACGATCACGACCACGCCCAGCAGCCGGGTCAGCAGTTCGCGTTGGCCGATGAGGACCTCACCGACGGCACCGGCGAACGCACCGAGCAGCGTGAACACCACCGCGAAGCCCAGCACGAACAGCGCGGCCCCGAGGAGCATCCGCCCCCGGCGGCGCGCTCCGGGCTGCTTCGACGCGAGGTCCGCGCCGGAGAGGCCGGTGACGTAGGAGACGTAGGCGGGAACGAGTGGGAGGACACACGGCGAGAAGAACGACACGGCACCGGCCACCAGGGCGACCGGGACGGCCAGCACCAACGGCCCGGCACCGGCAGTGCCGGCGAACCACCCGGCGGCGAGCAACGGGTCAGCCATCGCGGACCTGCTGCACCAGGTCCTCCAGCGTCGCCGCGGTGATGCCACCGAGCACGCGGGCCGCGACGCGTCCCTGCTCGTCGATCACCAACGTGGACGGGATGGCAGAAGGCGGCAGCGAGTCCGCGAATCCCAAGAGCAACGTGCCGCTCGGGTCGTACACGCTCGGATAGGGGACGTTGAACTTGCGCTGGTAGGCCTTGGCCGCGGCCCGGCTCGGATCACGCGTGTCGATGCCGACGAACGCCACCTCGGAACTCCCGCTCCCTGCGGTCAGCCGCTCGTGCGCCTGCACCAGCTCAGGTGCCTCCTTGCGGCACGGCGGACACCACGAGCCCCACACGTTGATCACGAGGACCTTGCCCTTGTCGTCAGCCATGTCGTACGGCTGCTCGTCGACCGTGGTGCCGGTGAGCGCCGGCGCCGCGACGCGCTCGTCTGCCGCGATGACCGTGATGGTGCCGTCGCCACCGACGAAGCCGGCCTCGGGTGTGCTGCCGATGCCAGGACGGTCGGCCCCGGCATTGTCGGAGCAGGCGGAGAGGAGCAGCACGGCCGACAGCGCCACCGCCAGGGCCAGTCTCTTGACCATGCCCGGCGTCTTGTCAGGCACCGCTGGACGGCTGGTCGGCAACCACCACCGCGGCCTTCGCGACGAGGTCGGCGGCCGGCTCGGCGTGATGGATCGCGAGGAGTTCGTCGCCGTCGAAGGTGAGGCTGGTGACGCTGGCCACCGCGCAGTCACGGCGTCGCGGGTCGTGCCAGAGGTGCTGTCCGGCGAGGAACCGCCGGAGCGTGACGATCGGCAGCTGATGGCTCACGCAGACCGCCTCGCCACTCCCGCCGTCGGCTTGGGCTGCTGCCCTCGCATCGGCCAGGGCAGCCAGCATCCGTGCGGCGATCTGGCGGTACGGCTCTCCCCACGACGGCCGGAACGGGTTGCGCAGGTGCCGCCAGGAGTGGGGATCGCGCACCGAGCCGTCGCCAACGGACACGTGCCGGCCCTCGAACACGCTGTCGGCCTCGATCAGCCGGTCGTCGATGCGTGGTTGGAGCCCGAGGCGTTCGGCCAGCGGGGCCACGGTCTCCTGGGCACGCTCCAGCGGCGAGCTGACCAGCGCCCGGACCGGCCGGTCGGCCAGCGTCTCGGCGACCCGCTCGGCCATGGCCCGCCCGGCGGCGGACAGGTGGAAGTCGGGCAGGCGCCCGTACAGAATGCCCTCGGGGTTGTGCACGAGGCCGTGGCGCACGAAGTGCACGACGGTCGCGTCGCCGCTCGCAGCCGGTGCCAGCCCCGGTTGCACGCCAGGCTCATGCTCGGCTTCCTTCGCGGGCGGAGAGCATGGCCCGCGCCGCGCCCGGCAGGGCGTCGGCAAGGACCTGCAGGTCGTCGTCGCCGTGTGCCGCGGAGACGAACCAGGCCTCGTAGGCGCTGGGCGGCAGGTACACGCCGGCAGCGAGCATGTGGTGGTAGAACGCGCCGAAGCCGCGGAGGTCCTGCGTGCGGGCGTCGTCGTAGTTCGCAACCGTGTTCTCGGTGAAGAACACCGAGAACATGTTGCCCGCGGACGAGATGCGGTGCGGCAGGCCGGCAGCGGTGAAGGCCTCGGCAACGACGGACTGCAGGGCCGAACTGGTGTCGTCCAACCGACGGTAGAGATCTGCGTCGGCGAGGCGCAGTGTGGTGAGTCCAGCCGTGGTCGCTACCGGGTTACCGGAGAGCGTCCCGGCCTGGTACACCGGCCCGGACGGTGACAGCAGCTCCATGATCTCGGCCCGGCCGCCGAACGCCGCGGCCGGAAAGCCGCCGCCCATCACCTTGCCGAACGTCACGAGATCCGCCTCGACCCCGTCGATGCCGAACCAGCCCGAGCGGCTGACCCGGAACCCGGTCATCACCTCGTCGCTGATGAGCAGCGCGCCGTGCTCGCGGCACAGGGCGGCGAGTCCGGCGTTGAAGCCCTCGACCGGAGCCACCACTCCCATGTTTCCCGCCGCGGCCTCGGTGATGACGGCGGCGATCTCGCTGCCCCGGCTGGCGAACAGCTCGCTGGCGGCGGCCAGGTCGTTGTAGGGCAGCACCACGGTCTGCTTCGCCGACGCGGCCGGAACGCCTGGCGAGTCGGGCAGTGCCAGGGTGGCCACGCCGGAGCCTGCTGCCACGAGCAGCGAGTCGACATGGCCGTGGTAACAGCCGGCGAACTTCACCACGAGGTCACGTCCGGTGAAGCCACGCGCCAGCCGCAGCGCCGACATCGTCGCCTCGGTACCGGACGAGGTGAGCCGGACCTGCTCCACCGCAGTGCGGGCGACGATCTCCTCTGCGAGTTCGAGCTCGGGGACCGTCGGGGTGCCGTAGGAGGTTCCGTTGCCGACCGCGGCCTGCACGGCCGCCGTGACCTCCGGATGCGCGTGCCCGAGGATCAGCGGGCCCCAGGAGCAGACCAGGTCGACGTAGCTGTTGCCGTCGGCGTCGGTGAGCCGGGAGCCCTCGCCCCGCACCATGAACCTTGGCGTGCCGCCGACCGAGCGGAAGGCGCGGACCGGCGAGTTCACCCCGCCCGGGATCACCGCCTGGGCGCGCTCGAAGAGCGCAGCCGATGTCGGCGCTGCCGTCTCAGCCGTCTCCAGCACGGTCACTGCGATTCCCTTCCAGCCGGGCTAGCTTCCGCCACTCGAGATCTCCGCCACTCAAGATCTCAGCCAGCCGGCCGCTTCGGTCGCCCAGTACGTGAGCACGATCGAGGCACCCGCCCGGCGGATACCGGTCAGGACCTCGAGCACGGTTCTGCGGCGGTCGAGCCACCCGTTCGCCGCGGCGGCTTCGACCATCGCGTACTCGCCCGAGACGTTGTAGGCGGCAACGGGAACGGCCACTTCGGCCGCCACCCGGGAGAGCACGTCAAGGTAGCCGAGGGCCGGTTTCACCATCACGATGTCGGCGCCTTCCTCGATGTCGAGCCGGACCTCGCGCAGCGCCTCGGTGGAATTCGCCGGGTCCTGCTGGTAGGTCGACCGGTCGCCGGTGAGGGTCGAGTTCACCGCCTCGCGGAACGGGCCGAAGAACGCGCTCGCGTACTTCGCGGCATAGGCGAGCACGACGGTGTCGACGTGATGCTCGGCGTCCAGCGCGGTCCTGATCGCGCCGACCTGACCGTCCATCATTCCGCTGGGCGCGACGATGTGAGCCCCGGCACCGGCCAGCACGACCCCCATCTCGGCATAGGCCGACAGCGTGCGGTCGTTGTCGACGATCGGAGCGCCGCTGGGGTCGGTGCCGAGTAGGCCGCAGTGGCCGTGGTCGGTGAACTCGTCGAGGCACAGGTCGGCACCCACCACGAGCGCGTCCCCGGCCTCCGACACCGCCGCGGCGACGGCGCGCGACAGGATCCCCTCGGAGTCCAGCGCTGCCGAACCGGTGGCGTCCTTTCGTTCGGGCAGGCCGAAGATCATCACGCCGCCGACACCTGCGGCCGCCGCCTCGGCCACGGCCCGGCGGAACGTGTCGACGGAGTGCCGCTGCACGCCTGGCATCGACGCGATCGGCTGCGGACCGTCAGCGCCCTCGGCGACGAACAGCGGGAGCATCAGCTGGCGGGGCGCCAGCTCCGTCTCCGCCACCAGCCGCCGCATGGCCGGCGATCGCCTCAGCCGTCGCGGGCGACTGGCGGGAAACGTCACCCGGCTCAGCCCTTCTTGCGGGCGGCCGCCCGGCGCTGTGACGGGCGGGTCACCTGCTCGCCGGCCGCGACCAGCTCGGTGCTGCGCACCCGGGCGAACTCCGCCAGCGACTGCGCGAGCTTGTCCGCCGACGGCTCCGAGGCGATCACGTCGACGCGCAGGCCGAGCTCCTCGGCAGCGGCCGCCGTGGCCGGACCGATGCACGCGATCACCGTGGTCGCGTGCGGCTTACCGGCGATGCCGACCAGGTTGCGGACCGTGCTGGAGGAGGTGAAGACAGCCGCGTCGAACTTGCCGGACTTGATCGCCTCACGCACTTCCGCCGGCGGTGGCGCCGCCCGCACCGTGCGGTAGGCGGTGATGTCGTCGACCTCCCAGCCGAGTTCCACCAGCCCCTCGCACAGTGCCTCGGTCGCGATGTCGGCGCGGGGCAGGAACACCCGGTTGATCGGGTCGAGCACCTTGTCGAACGGCGGGAACTCCTCGAGCAGCCCGCGGGCCGACTCCTCGCCCGTCGGCACCAGGTCGGCGGTGATACCCCACTCGGCGATGGCCTCGGCGGTCTTCCGGCCGACGGCCGCGATCTTCAGCCCGGCGAAAGCGCGGGCGTCGAGGCCGTACTCGGTGAACTTGTCGCGGATCGCGCGGACGGCGTTCACCGAGGTGAACGCGACCCATTCGTACCGGCCGGTGACCAGGCCGGTGATCGCACGGTCGAGCTGCTGGGGGTTGCGCGGTGCCTCGACCGAGATCGTCGGGACCTCCTCGCCGACCGCGCCGAACTCGGCCAGTTGCGCGAGCAGCGGGCCGGACTGGTCCTTGGTGCGCGGCACCAGGACCCGCCAGCCGAACAGCGGCCGGCTCTCGAACCACGCCAGCTTCGCCCGCAGCGGCAGTGAGTCGCTCACGACCGCCACATAGGGCGCCTCCAGCTCTGCCGCCGACACGGCCGCGGCGGCATCGGCCAGCGTGGCGTCGATCGTGACTTCACGCGTGGTGGCTCCGTGGCTGGTCAGGCTGATCGGCGTCTCCGGCGCGCGGCCGGCCTGGACGAGCCGGACCATGACGTCGGCCAGGTTGCCGTCGACACCGACGAGGACGACGCTCGCGGACGGGTCGGCCAGCCCGGCGTAGTCCACCGGTCCGCCGGCGACGTCGACGACGTGGGTGTGGTGGACCTTCGCCGAGTGCAGCGCCACACCGGCGTACGAGGGCACGGCGCTGGCGACCGGTACGCCGGCCACGATCTCGAAGGACACCTCGTGCCTGGAGAACGCGGCGACGTGCTCGGCGGCACCGCCGTCGACGAGCGGGTCGCCCGGGTAGATGCGGACGACGTTGCGCCCGTCGCGGGCCAGCCGGGCGAGCTGACGGCCGCCCTCGGACGGGGTCACGTTGGACAGGTCGACCCGCTCTGCGTGCACCGGCACGAGCTTCTCGATCAGCTCGACGTAGGTGGGCTTGTCGACCAGCTTCTGCCCGGCGGTCACCACGACCTGGGCCCGGGCGAGAACCTCGACGGCACGGGTGGTGACAAGCCCCTGGTCTCCTGGTCCGATACCCACGAACGAAACCTGACCGGAGGGAACGACGGGCTTCTTGCGGGTGGCTGCCCGCGTGCCGTTGCCGCTCACTGGTGCGATCGGGTCGTGAGCGTCCCGCTGGGACGCACCTGTGCGTTCAGCGGTCTGATGCTCGGGGGTCATGTCGCTCGCTCTCGGTGCCGAGGGTGGGTCTCGCGGGACTGCTGGTGATCTGACTCTGGAAGATCCAGATGTAACTGCTCTTCTGGTCCATGCACGTCGGCGAGCAACTCGGCCGCACCGGCGGCCAGCAGTTGGTCACCGACCGTGTAACCGAGCCGCTCGGGCTCTGCCGCGGGCCCGATCGCCTCGGCGCTGGACCGGCGAGAGCCGTCCACCGCCAGGACGACCGCGCGCAGCAGAAGGCGTGCCTGGTCTGAATCGGGCGTACCGCGAGCCGGTCGACCCTGCTCCGCCGCTGCCGGTTCGGCGAGCGCGGCGACCGCCGCGGTGCATCCGGCCCCGAGCCTTGCAAGGACCGCACGTTCGGCACAAACGCAGCGCCGGGTTTGGACATCGTCGAGGCCCGCGACGTCGGCAAGCGCCGGGTGGCCGGCGCGCATCTCGACCGCGAGCGCCCCCTGTCCAGGGGCCGGCAGCATGACCGGAGCCACCAGGCGCTCGGCCCGAACGGTGCGTCCGAGTCGCGACAGGCCCGCGGCGGCGAGCACGACCGCGTCGAGGCGGTCGCGCCCGGTCCGGCCTTCGAGCAGACCCAGCCGGGTGTCGACGTTGCCGCGGACGGGCACAACCACGACGTCGGGCCGGGCAGCGCGCAGCAGGGCGCCCCGGCGAGGTGAGCCGGTGCCGATCCGCGCACCGGCCGGGAGATCGGCCAGGCCACGGCCGTCGAGCGTGACCAGCAGGTCGGCGAAGTCAGCGCGGGCCGGAACGGCGGCCAGCACCAGGCCCTCGGGCGTCTCGACCGGGAGGTCCTTCAAGGAGTGCACCGCGACGTCGATGTCACCGGCGAGCAGCGCGTCCCGCAACGCCGACGTGAAGATCCCGGCACCCGACATCCGACCGGCGAGATCGACAAGCGGCGACGGGTCGGTGTCGCCACGACTCGTGATGCGGACGAGCTCGACCCGCAGGCCGGCTGTGGTGAGGGCGGCAGCGACCTGTTCGGTCTGGGTGAGCGCCAGGGCCGAGGCCCGGGTGCCCACCCGAAGCAGGGAACTCATCCGGCCTCACCAGTCCGACCGACAGCCGGCCGGGTGAGCGTCTCGCCGGTCATCTGGTCGATCGCTTCCTGGTCGAGGGCGAACAGCTCGCGCAGAGTCGCCGGGTAGGTACCGCCCGGCTGCTCACGTGCGAGTTCCTTGACCCGCACGGTCGGAGCATGCAGGAGCTTGCCGACAATCCGGTGAACGGCGCGGGCGACTTCGTCACGCTCGCGCTGCCCCAGCCCCGGCGTGCGTGCGTCCAGCCGGTCGAGCTCGGTCCGGACCACCCGGTCGGCCATCCGTCGCAGGGCCGTGACCGCCGGGCCGGCGCCGGCGATGGCCCGCTCCTCGTGGAACGCATCGACCTCCTCCGCGACGATCTCGCGGACCGGGCCCAGCACCTGGTCCGACACCGAAGCGGTACCGGCCAGGGTCTCCAGGTCCACGACCCGCATCCCCGGCAGGGCGGCCACTTCGCGAGTGACGTCGCGCGGCATGGCCAGGTCGATCACGGTCAGCTCGCGGCGGGCCAGCCGGGCGGCCACGACGTCCTGGCCAAGCACCTGGCCGGGCGCACCGGTGGCGGTGATCACCAGGTCGGCGTCGAGCAGCAGGTCGGCGACCGCCGTCAGCGGGACCGCGGTTGCGCCGTGCAGGTGAGCGAGCCGCTCGGCCCGGGCCCTGGTGCGGTTGGCAACGGTGACCTGCGCCCCGCGGCGGACCAGGGTGGCGGTCGCCAGAGCCGCGATGGAACCGGCACCGATCACCAGCACCTGCCTGCCCTCGATCGGATCAGGATGGGCCAGGTCCAGGGCGAGGTGCACCAGCGAGGACGCGACGGAGTCGAGGTCGGTCTCCGCGTGGGCGCGCTTGCCGACGCGCAGCGCGTGCTGGAAGCAGGCGTTGAGGCTGGTGCCGACGGTCTCGCCGTCCTGGGCCGAGCGCAGCGCCTGCCTGATCTGGCCGAGGATCTGGCTCTCGCCGACTGCCATCGAGTCCAGCCCGCAGGACAGTTCGAACAGGTGCAGCAGCGCCGCCTCGGCGAACGTGACGCCGACGTATCCGGCGAAGTCGTCCAGGTCGGCGCCACACGCCTGCGCCAGCGCGGCCGACACCTCGTGGACCGCGGCATGGAAGCGGTCGACCTCGGCATACACCTCGACCCGGTTGCAGGTGGTGAGCACCAGCGCCTCGGAGACCACGCCGGAGGCCACCAGCGAACCGGCCAGCTTGTCGGCGGCGTCGCGGTCGAAGGACAGCCGTTCGAGGAGGGTGATCGGCGCGGTCTTGTGGGTCAGCCCGAGGCACAAGAGGCTCATCGGAACGCCCCGAGGTGAGAGCCCTGGCCGTTGGAACCGGCGTCGGGCAGATCGACCGGACGGGCGACCGTCATGTGTTGGTCGTGGAAGGCAAGAATCTGCAGTTCGCTGGCCAGATCGACCTGCCGGACGGAAACGCCGGCGGGCACGGTCAGCACACACGGGGCGAAGTTGAGGATGCTCCTGACCCCCGCCGCCACGAAGGCGTCACAGACGCCCTGTGCGGCGACCGCGGGTACGGCAATGACGCCGATCGACACGGGATGCTCCGCGATGACGTCGGCCAGGTCGGCGAACGGACGGACCGGGAGCTCGCGGTCGCCGATGCGCAGCGGCGTACCGACGATGGCGGGGTCCTCGTCGAGCAGCCCGGCGATGTGGAACCCGCGCGAACCGAAGCCGGCGTACTTGGCCAGCGCCTGCCCGAGGTTGCCGATCCCGACGATCACGACCGCGCGCTCGGTGCTGAGGCCGATGGTCCGGGAGATCTCAGCGGTCAGATAGCCGACGTCGTAGCCCACGCCGCGGGTGCCGTACGAGCCCAGGTAGCTGAGGTCCTTGCGCAACTGCGCCGACGTGACCCCAGCGGCGGCGGCGAGGGTCCCGGACGACACCGTGCCGGCCTGGCTGTCGGCCACGGCGAGCAGTGTCCGGAGGTAGAGCGGCAGCCGGGCGACTGTGGCTTCGGGGATCGTGACGACCGGCCGGCCGCCCGCTCCTCGACGTCGTGTCGCCACCATGCCCCGTTTCGATCAGGCGCTGTTTTCGATCGGCGCTTGGTTCGCTGCCGCGGCTCGTTGTCGGCCGCGTTACAGGTGAACCAGTCCGTCAGCGTAGGACGACGTGCGCGGCCACCCAAATCGCGAAGGGCCCGGCAACGGCCGTCAAGTGGCGCGAGTCAGCGCCCTCGTCAGGCGGTCGGGATCGACGTGCCAGAAGTCGTGCATCTTGCCGTCCACGAGCACGACCGGCACCTGCTCGCTGTGGCGATCCAGAAGCTCAGGGTCGCCGGCGGCGTCGATGTCGATCACCTCCACCTGCTCGCCCAGATCGGCCGCGGCTGCGGTGGACGACGTCCAGGGCGGCGTCGCACAGGTGGCAGCCGGGACGCACGAGGACGGTGATGCGAGGGCTGGGCACCGCGCCAGTCTGCCCTTCGGACCCGGTCGGCGACGAGCCCGTGCACCTCGGCTCCCTCCTGTTGTCGGCTCTGCTCCTACTCTTGCCGGGTGTCCTGGATCCCCGGTGCTCAGCGTTCGCAGGCGGAACCGGTGCAGGCGTCGCGGCCGGGCCAACGCAATCCGACGAGGCATCGCAGCTGGCGTCGGCGCGGGCCGGGCCTGGGGCAACAGCTGCCGGACGGTGTGCGGATCCCCGGCGCCGCGTTCTTCGACCTCGACAACACCGTGATGCGCGGCGCCTCGATGTACCACGTGGCCCAGGGCCTGGTCGAAGCGCGCTGGGCCACTCGCGAGGACCTCGCCCGAGCCGCGTGGTGGCAGCTGTACTTCCGGCTGGTCGGCGTCGAGGACCCCGAGCACATGGCGCAGGCACGGGAGAAGGCGCTCGCACTGATCGCCGGACGCAAGGTGAGCGAGCTGCAGGCCCTCTGCGAGGAGACCGTCGACGAGCGGCTGCTCCCTCGGCTGTGGCCCCTCACCACCGCGATGATCGACGAGCACCTCGCGGCCGGGGACGAGGTGTGGCTGATCACCGCGTCACCGGTGGAGCTCGCCCAGCCACTGGCCGACCGGCTGGGGCTCACGGGAGTCGTGGCCACCGAGCCGGAGCAGGTCGACGGCTACTACACCGGCCGGCTGAAGGGGAACCTGCTGCACGGCCAGGCGAAGGCCGGCGCGATCCTGGCGATGGTCGAAGCGCGCGGCATCGACCTGGAGCGTTGCTCGGCGTACTCGGACTCGCACAACGACATCCCGATGCTGACGCTCGTCGGCGACCCGTGCGCGGTCAATCCCGACACCCGGTTGCTCGCGCATGCGCTGGACCGCGGTTGGCGGATCCGCGACTTCCGGACCGGCCGGCGGGCCGCCCGGGCGGTGGTGGCAGGCGTCGCCCTCACCGCAGTACTCGGCGCCGGCAGTGTGCTGGGTGGAGTGGTGTCCCGGCGCGTTGCGCCGCTAGAAAACACTGCGGCTACGCCGCTAGAAACACTGCGCCTGCGCCGCTAGGACCTGATAGGCAAGTGGTCGACGCTGATCCGGAAATCCCAGTCCCCGATGACCGAAGGAGCACGAGCCATGTCACTCGCCCGCGTCCACAACTTCTCCATCTCACTCGACGGGTTCGGAACCGGTGAGGGTCAGAGCCACGACGAACCCTTCGGCCATGCCGGCGAAAGGCTGCACGAGTGGATGTTCGCGACCCGGTCGTGGCAGCAGACCGCGGGCGGCGAAGGGGTCGACGATGCCTTCGCGCGGGAGACCAGTCGGGGTATCGGCGCCGAGATCATGGGTGCCGGGAAGTTCGGCTGGCCCGGATGGCACGAGGATCCGGAGTGGAAGGGCTGGTGGGGTCCCAACCCGCCGTTCCACTCACCGACCTTCGTCCTCACCCATCACCCGCGCCCGCCGATCGAGATGGAGGGCGGCACCACGTTCCACTTCCTCGACACGACGCCGGCCGAGGCGCTGGAAACCGCCCGCGAGGCTGCGGGTGGCCTGGACGTGCGCCTCGGCGGAGGGGCGACCATGATCCGCGACTTCCTTGCCGCCGGGCTGGTCGACCACATGCACACCGTGGTGTCCCCGATCCTGCTGGGCCGGGGCGTACGCCTCTGGGACGGGCTGGAGGGCATCGAGAAGGACTACCAGATCGAGGCGATCTCCTCACCCAGCGGTGTCACGCACCTGACCTTCACCCGTGGCGGGTGACTACCCGGTGATCTTGTGGCTGTCGGGGTTGTCCCAGTAGAACGTCTCCGGGTCGTAGGTCGCGGGAGCGGGTAGGAACCACGGATTGGTCCACCCTCCTAGCGCGAGGTTCTCGCGCCGCGGAATGTTGCGCAGGTCCGGGTGCTGCACCACCGGCCGTGGGTAGTTGTTGACGATCCCGTAGAAGAACGGGCCCTCGTCGATGTGCACCTTGTAGATGTCCCACAGCAGTGACATCTGCTTCGTGGTGTCGGTCTCCACCCGAGCCTGGTCGAGCAGTCCTTGCAGCTTGGTGAAGACCGGACTCAGCGGCAGGTCGTCAGCGGCGACCGCGAACGGCGGATTGCGCTTCCACGGCGGTTTGTCCAACTGGGATTTGCTGGTGAGCGTGTCCGGCGCGGACAGCTTCATCGAGTAGGCGGTGCCGTGCAACGGAGCCCAGTGGTCGGGGGCCACGGGCACGACCCACCCGGCGTACAGCAGCGGCTGGCAGTCGCCGACCTCCCAGGCCGCATGGGCGAACATGTCGCCACGACCCCACCGGTCGCCGAACGTCGTGGGCGCACTGGGCAGGATCCGCACCGCGATGCCGACGGCTTCCCAGTCCCGCTTGAGCTGCTGGCTCTTGGCGACGTGCTCCTTGCTGGTGTCGGCGGGATAGTCGAGCTGCAGGGTGATCTTCCCGCCGTCGGGGAACTCCCGGAAGCCGTCACCGTCGGTGTCCTTGACGCCCGCCTCGTCGAGCAGCTGCTTGGCCTTGTCGACGTCGTACTCCAGCCAGGCGTCACGCCACTGCTGGTAGATCTGCTTGGCTTCCTCGTTGACGACGTGCGTCCTGCCCTTGGGACTCAATGTTCCAGAGGTGAGATCGCCCTGCTCGAAGTAGAGCGTCTTCTTCGCCTCAGGCCGGTTGAAGGCGTGCGACAGCGCCATCCGGAAGTTCTTGTCAGCAAGGAGCTTGCGGTAGTTCTCTTCGGGATTGTCGAAGTTGAAGAACGTGATGGATCCGGTACCCGAACCGGAATCCCACGTGTGCACGATGTTCTTGCCTGCGCTCTCCGACGCCTTGAGTGACTGGAAGTCGGCCAGCGTGATCGCGGTGTGCGCGCAGTGGACGTAGTCGAACTTGCCGGAGGCGATCTGGAGGTTGCGGACCTGGGGGTCGGTGGTCACCAACCACTGGATGTGATCCGGATAAGGCAGCTGGTCACCCTCCTTGGTGACGCAGTAGTAGTAGGGGTTCCGTTCCATCAATGTGGTCTGGCCATCCTTGAACGCCGAGACCCGGAAGCCGTTCATCGACGGGCAGTCCGGGTTCATGTTCCAGAGGACCTTCTGCTCGTGCCGCGTGACCCAGTTGGCGTCGTCACCCTTGATCTGCTTGTTGTACTTGGGATGGAACTGCGACGCGTAGTGCTTGGGCTGCATCCACAGCGTCTGGTTGCGCGAATCCGCGCAGATCCGCTCCAGGGTCGCCGGCGCCGGCTCGTTGAAGGTGAGCTTCAACGTGTACTTGTCTGGGGCGGTCACCTTCGCGACGTTGTCCTTGCCGTCGCGGGTGGAGTCAGGCGGGGATGCCGGATGTTGCTCGTTCGTCACCAGGTCGTCCCACCAGTACATGATGTCGTCGGTCGTCCAGTCCTTCCCGTCGGACCATTTCAGGCCCTTGCGGAAGTTGAACGTCCACTCGCGTGCGTCGGCCGACATCTCGAAGCTCTCCGCGAGTCCGGGACCGATGTCGAGGCCGTCGTTCTGGAACCGGACGAATGCGGGCCCGTACCAGTACTGGTAGGCCGACCAGTCGGCCGATTGGGCCAGCGTCATCTTGATCCCGCCGCCGAACTTGCCCCGCTTCACCCACGGTGCGGAATGACGAACGGGTTCTCCGGTAGGCGTTCCTCGACCGGCGGCAGATTGCCTTCCTGCACCAGCGCGGCCAGCATCGGCGCCTCGGTGAAGGATGACGGCTTGGCCAGGGGCTTGAGTTCCGAACCCTTACCGGTTGCTGCGTCGCCCTGCTGCCCCTCGGTTGCCCCGCCATCATCGCCGCTGCCGCAGCCGGCGAGTACGGACGCAGCACCCACGAACGCCGCGGCTCCGAGTACCTGACGGCGGCTGACGTTGTAGCGGGGTTGGCCTGATCGGTGTTGGCGTTGTCCATATTGACCTCCAAGCCGGGGACACTAACGAGCCGGGTCGGTGCGGAACAGGCTTTCGTCGCGACCGGCCACGGCCAGATGGGGCCGCCGCCCCGCCCAGGGCCGCCGAGAGCGCCAGTGGCGCAGACTTGCCGCGTGGACAACGCAGACCGGCCGGTCGCCGCCCTGGGATACCTGGCCGAGGTCTGGCCACCCGCCGGCATCACCATCGAGACCCCTGACCTGTCCATGCGGCCGATGAGCGAGCCGGACGCCGCATGGCTTGCCCTGGCCGTGCCGGCCGACCTGGAGCAGGACCCACGTTTGCCGCGCTATCCGGGCGTCACCGAGCCGGTCGCGCGGATGGCCACCTCCCTACAGGCCTACTGGCGCAACCGCGGCGCATGGACGCCAGACGATTGGTGCCTCACCTTCGGTGCCTGGCTGCGGAGCGGTGCGGCAGGATCCCCCGCGGCTCGCCTCATCGGGACCCAGACCGTCGAGGGCGCCGACTTCGCCAGACTGCGCGTGGTGGACTCCGCCTCGCTGCTGCTGCCGGAGCACCGGGGCAAGGGACTCGGGAAGCAGATGCGGCGCGGCGTGCTCACGCTGGCCTTCGGTCACCTCGGCGCCGCGACGGCGGTGAGCGGGGCCTGGCACGACAACCCGGCTTCGCTCGGCGTCTCCAGGTCGTTGGGGTACGAGGACAACGGCGTCGACATGCACGCCCGCGGCGAGTCTGCCGACGTCATGCAGCGGGTCCGGCTCACCCGGGAGACCTGGGAGCAGAGCGGGCTGGACACCGGAATCGAGGTGGCCGGAGTGGAACCGGCACTGCCGTTCTTCGGGCTCGGCCAGCGCTGACATCTCCCGGCTGACCGTCGTCCGCAGTCGCCCCGGGCGGGGCCAGGAGCACCCCGTACCCGCCGGTAGGCTGCCCGCCATGGCTGACTTCGACGTGGTGATTCTCGGTGCCGGACCCGGCGGTTATGTCGCCGCAGTGCGTGCAGCGCAACTCGGGTTGTCGACCGCGATCGTCGAGGACAGGTACTGGGGTGGTGTTTGCCTGAACGTCGGCTGCATCCCGAGTAAGGCTCTGCTCCGCAACGCCGAGCTCGCCCACATCTTCACCAGCCAGGCAAAGGAATTCGGGATCTCAGGCGATGTGACGTTCGACTACAAGACCGCCTACAGCCGGAGCCGCAAGGTCGCCGAGGGTCGGGTCAAGGGCGTGCACTACCTGATGAAGAAGAACAAGGTCACCGAGCTCGACGGGTGGGGCGAGTTCGTCGACCAACGCACGCTCACCGTCAAGGCCAAGGACGGGTCCAGCCGTCAGGTGAGCTTCGACAACCTGATCGTCGCGACCGGTGCCACCACCAGGCTCGTCCCGGGAACGTCGCTGTCGGAGCGCGTCGTGACCTACGAAGAGCAGATCATGACCGACACCCTTCCCGGGAGCATCGTGATCGCGGGTGCGGGTGCCATCGGCGTGGAATTCGCCTACGTGATGAAGAACTACGGCGTCGATGTGACGATCATCGAGTTCCTCGACCGCATCGTGCCCCTCGAGGACCCAGAGGTTTCGGCCGAGCTGGCCAAGGCCTACAAGCGGCTGGGCATCAAGGTGCTGACATCGACGAAGGTCGAGTCGATCGACGACTCCGGCGACAAGGTGAAGATCCACGTCGCCCCTGCGGCCGGTGGCGACGGCCAGGTGCTGGAGGCCGACAAGGTGCTGCAGGCCATCGGCTTTGCGCCGCGCACACAGGGATATGGACTCGACAAGGCCGGCGTGTCCGTCACCGATCGTGGTGCCATCGGGATCGACGACTACATGCGGACGTCGACACCGGGGATCTATGCGATCGGCGACGTCACCGGCAAGGTGATGCTCGCGCACACCGCAGAGCACCAGGGCGTCGTCGCAGCCGAGACCATCGCCGGCGCCGAGACGATGCCGATCGACTACGACTTCATCCCGCGCGCCACCTATTGCCAGCCACAGATCGCCAGCTTCGGCTACACGGAGGAACAGGCGCGGGCGAAGGGTCACGAGGTCAAGGTCGCGAAGTTCCCGTTCATGGCCAGCGCCAAGGCCCACGGCCTCGGTGAGCCGACCGGATTCGTCAAGCTGGTGGCCGATGCCGAGCACAACGAGATCCTGGGCGGCCACCTCATCGGGCCCGAGGTCACCGAACTGCTCCCCGAGTTGACGCTGGCTCGGCAGTGGGACCTCACCACCGCCGAGATAGCCCGCAACGTGCACGCCCACCCGACGCTGAGCGAAGCACTGCTGGAGGTCGCCCACGGCATCGAAGGGCACATGATCAACCTCTAGCGCAGCAGCTGCACCATGCCCACCGGTGTGCTGGTCGCCTTGTGTCCATGGGGGTTGTCGCCCAGCGCACGCAGCAGATGGTCGGCCGAGAGTCCGCCCGGCGACACCGCCCGGATGTGCCCACCGCGGTCGTTGACGTCGGCTATCGCCACCGGAACTCCCAGGCGTCCGGCAAGGTCGTCGACCAGTTCCTGGCCCTCGCGTGGCTTGAGCGGCGGCAGCAGCCAGTCCGCGTACTCGCCGTGCATACCGTCGAGGTCACGAGCCTCGCGTCCGGCGATCACGTAGAACGCGCCCTTCACCTTCAACGGCCGGGTGACTGCCGTCGCCGCACAGGCGAGGAGAACGCGCGGCAGGCCGATCCGGTCGATGACGAACTGCATCCGTTCGGGGATCGACTGGGCCAGGTCCTGGCCGATCGGCCGGACGTAGCGGGAGGCGAAGGCCGCGAACCTGCTGACCCGCACCGACGACACGGGCACGAGCCGGTCACTCGACACGATCGCCACCTTCTCGGCGATGAACACCGTGCCGCCCGAACGGAGCTCGTCGCCGAGGGAGTCCCGGATCACCGGAACGAGGTCGTCGCCCGGCTTGATCCACGGGGTGCGGGCCACGAGTCGCCGATAGGTGAACCCGTCCCGGTCCACCTCGTCCACCAGGACGACACGCGAGGCGTCGGTCATCTCTCCCCTTCGGTGACGGCACTGGGATCGAACTATAGGGTGTCGGAATCTCCAGGCGGATGGACCGATTTCCCCATGAGCTCTGCTGCTGTGACCCCTGGCGTCGCGATCTCTCGGGGCCTTCGCGGCGTGATCCCGCCGCTGTGCACGCCGCTCTCCACTGCCGGTGACGTCGATCTCGACTCGCTCGACAGGCTGGTGGACCATGTCCTCGCTGCCGGGGTCGACGGCGTGTTCGTGCTGGGTTCCACCGGCGAGGGCAACGGCCTCACCGACGGCCAGCGTCGCCAGGTGGTCGCAGGAGCCGTCGCGAGGGTGGACGGCCGCGTCCCGGTCCTGGCCGGAGTGCTCGAGCCCTCGACCGCGCGCATGGTCGCGATCGGCACCGAGTTCCGTGATCTCGGCGCCGACGGGATCGTCGCGACCGCCCCTTACTACTTCCATGCCAACGATCGGGAGACCGACCAGCACTTCCGGACGATCCACGAGCAGGTTGGCCTGCCGTTGATCGCCTACGACATTCCGGTGCGGGTGCACGTGAAGCTGCCCCTGGACGTGCTGCTTCGGCTGGCCCGCGATGGCGTTCTCGCTGCCGTGAAGGACTCGAGCGGCGACGAGACGCTGATGCGCGCACTTGTCGACGCCACCGCGGACGTCGACGGCTTCACGGTGCTCACCGGTTCGGAGTTGCTTGCCCGCCAGCAGATGTCGTTCGGGGTGCAGGGCAGCGTGCCCGGGGCTCGGCAATGTGGACCCAGCCGGGTTCGTACGGCTCTACCAGGCAGCTACGCGCGGCGACCAGCAGGCGGCCGAACGGGAACAGGCCCGCATCGCAGAACTCGCGGCCCTGGAGGGCGCGGCCGAGCAGCCCAGTTCACAGGCGGCCATCGCCGCGTTCAAGGCGGCCCTCGTGCTGCTCGGCGTGATCGACTCCGCCACGATGACGCCACCGACCGCCGCGCTGGCCGGAGCCGAGATCGCGACGGTCCACGCCCGGCTGACCGACGCCGGACTGCTGTGAGCTGTCAGCGCGGGCCGCTCAGGAACTTGGAGCGGTCCAGCTGAACACCGGGAGCTCACCAGGAGGCGTGGTGAGCGCGAAGCTCCAGGCCGAGCCTGCCGGCGCGGTGCCACGCAGGTAGGCGACCGCGGGTTCTGCGATTGGCGGGTAGGGCAACTCCGTCAGCAGATCCACCGCCTCTTCGAGGGTGAACCAGCGCGCCTCTCGCACGTTCGGGTCGTCGTGGCGGAGGTCGGTGCCTTCGACGTCGACGGTGAAGTTCCAGGCCTGGCTCCGGACCGAGCCCGACATGTCGGTCAGCACCATCGTGGAGATCGGCACAAGTGCATCGACACTCACGACGAGACCGGTCTCTTCTGCCAGTTCACGCACGGCAGCTTCGAGCGGGGACTCGTCTTCCTCAACTGCTCCACCGGGCTGGTTCCAGTACTCCCGGTCCCATGTGTCGTAGCGCTCGTGCACGAGTGCTACTCGTCCTTGGTGCACCGCCAGGACGCCGGCGAAGGAGGCCATACCTCAATCTAGCCCTGCTCCCGCCCGTGATCGGGGACGACCAGGCTGGTCAGGTCGGCGGCCACCTCGGCCACGGGACGTGCGGTGCTGTCGAGCACCGGCAGGCCCAGGTCGCGGAGTTCGGCGGCATCGGCGAGAGCGTCACTGATCTGCTGGGTCGACCACCGACGCTCCGTCAAGCGCCGTGACCTCACGTCGTCTTCACAGTCCAGCAAGACGAAAGTGGTCGGCACGGGCACGCCCACCTCGGCAACGGCGGTCTCCCACTCCGACGGGGTCACCGGTGCGGACAGCAAGGCGGGCACTCGAGTCCTTGTCATGATGCTGACGATCCGCACCCACAACCGGTTGTAGGCGGGCCACTGGGCGGCGCCGCTCCCCGAGGCCACCGGGACGCCCAGGAGCGCGCCGTCCTCGAGGATCTCGTCCATGTCGGCGACGAGGAAGTCGCCTCCGCGCAGGTGTGACAGCAGGGTGGTCTTCCCGGCGCCGGGAGCGCCGAGCAGGACCGTCAACTGCATTCGATGACGACCTTGTGCACGCCCGCACCCGAGGCGACCGCGTCCAGTGCGGCTGGATAGTCGTCGAGTCCGAACCTGTGCGTGATGATCCCGTCGGTTCGCGCCCGGCCGCCCTTCAGCGCGGCGATCGCCGCCGCGAAGGAGGTGATCTCGGCGAACGATCCCCTGATGGTGATCTCCCGGCGGAACACGTCGAACGGGTGGAACGCGACGGTGTCCGCGTGACCGGTCACTCCGTAGACGAGGACGGTGCCGCCGTTGCGGGTGAGCGGGACGCACATCGCCCCGACCTCCGCCGATCCGGTTGCCTCGACCACGTAGTCGTAGCCGTCGCCGCCGGGCGACGCGTCTCTCAACAGCGAGTGCGATGCGTCCGGGTCGCCTCGGGTGATCAGCACCGTGCGATCGAGGCCGAGCCCGTTCGCGGTCTCGAGCTTGTGGCTGCTGGGTGCCGCAACCGTCACCGATGCAGCCCCGCCGGAGGCGATGAACTGCGCCAGCAGGAGACCGGTCGGCCCGGCACCCAGGACCAGCGCGCTGGACCCGGGCCGAACGCCGAGGTTCTCGAGCCCGTGCATCGCGCACGCAGCGGGTTCGCTGAACACGGCCACGTCTGGCGCGAGCCCCTCGGTGGAGAACACCAGGGCCGCCGGCACCGTGACGTACTCGGCGAAGAAGCCCGGATAGTTGCTGCCCATGCCCTTGAGGTTGTCGCAGAGGATCAGTCGGCCCGCGCGGCAGTACTCGCACAATCCGCAATGCACATTGGGATTCACCGTGACCTGCTCACCGACTGACAGACCGGCCACACCGTCTCCCAACGCGTCGACGGTGCCATCGAGCTCATGTCCCGGGGATCAAGGGGAACTCGGCCATGAACTCGCCGTTGTGGATGTGCACGTCCGTGCCGCACAGGCCCACCTGACGACACCGGATCCGCACGTCTCCCGGACCGGGTTCAGGGACCGGGATGTCAGTGATCTGATACTCACGTGGCGCGGAGTAGACAACGGCCTTCATCGCACGTCCCTTCCTGTCCTGCCCCGGGATCCCGGCACGCACGCCAGCCTACGGTCGGGACCGGGCGCGCAGAATGCCGTACGTCAGTGGTGATTCCCGTATCCATCAGTTCCAGGGTGATTCACTGACGAGATGCCCAGTGGACCCACCAACTCCATCACCGATGTCGCCGGTATCCGCGTCGGTCACGCGACGCTCGATCGGCCTGGATGGCTCACCGGGTGCACGGTGGTCGTCGCGCCCGAACGGTGGCGCCGTAGGCGGCGTGGACGTGCGCGGTGGTGGCCCCGGAACGCGTGAGACCGACCTGCTCGACCCTGCCAACGTCGTCGACCGGGTCGACGCCGTTCTGCTCGGCGGCGGGTCGGCCTTCGGGTTGAGCGCGGCCGACGGCGTCATGGCGGGTCTGTTCGCCGCCGGCAGGGGCTGGCCGACGGGAGGTCCGGGTGAGGTCGTGCCCATCGTTCCGGCCGCGATCCTCTTCGATCTCGGTCGAGGTGGCCCCTACGCCCACCATCCCGGCCCGGCCGACGGGGCCGCCGCGTATGCCGATGCCACCGCATCAACGTCCGCCCGTGGGGTCGAGTCGGGATGCGTCGGTGCCGGGACCGGCGCGAAGGCAGGGCCGGTCAAGGGCGGCGTCGGGTCGGCGAGCGCGGTCCTGCCTGACGGCACCACCGTGGCCGCGCTGGTGGCCGTGAACTCGATGGGCTCGCCGGTCGACGCGACCACCGGCGGGCTCCACGCTGCCCGCGAGGGACTACCGGGCGAGTTCCCAGCCGACCCGAGCCTCGGGGATCTGCGCAGCTTTCTGCGAGACAGGTCCCGCAGCACCACCGCATCCGCCGGCGGCGGGCCAGGCCACCACGATCGGCGTCATCGCGACCGACGCCACTTTGACCAAGGCCCAGTGCCGGCGAGCCGCCGTGGTCGGTCACGACGGCCTGGCCCGGGCGATCCGGCCGGTGCACACGCTGTACGACGGCGACACCCTGTTCGTGCTGGCCACCGGCGCCAGGCCCGCGCCCGACCTGCCGGACCTGGTGATGCTCATGGAGGCAGGTGCCGCCTGCGTTGCCCGGGCGGTGGCGCACGCCGTGCTCGCCGCGTCCGGCGTCGACCGGACAGCCGACGGCGGGGTGGCGCTGCCGAGCTACCGGGACGTGTTCCCATCCGCTTCGCAGCGGAGCTGATCTATCAGTATTGACGTATATAAGCCTGAGCTGATCTAATCGGTCAGGTGAAGGCATTCGACGTCTTGGGCGACCCGGTACGGCGACGGATCGTGGAAGTGCTCGCCAGAGGAGAAACCGCCGCCGGCGAGATCACCTCGGTGGTCGTCGACGAGTTCGGCATCACCCAGCCGGCGGTGTCCCGGCACCTGCGGATCCTGCGCGAGAGCGGGTTCGCCACCAACCGGCAGTCGGGCACCCGCCGGCTGTACTCACTTGACCCGACCGGCGTCACCGAGGCGCGCCACTGGCTGGACACCATCGAGGCGTTCTGGACCGGTGCCCTGGATGCGCTGTCCACCGAGTTGGCCCGGCAGAACCGGACGTCCAGAAGCAGTGATCCGGCATCAACCAAAGACATGGAGCGCACATGACCGCGACGGCCTTCGATCTCGCCCGTACCGTCCGTGAGGTTCGACAGACCGGCGAGACTTTCGGGGTGCTGCTGCGGCGCACGCTTTCCCGCAACGGTCGAGCAGCTGTGGCGGGCGTGCACCGAGAACGACCCGCTGAGCCGCTGGCTCGGCCGGATCGAGGGAGATACGAGCAGCGGGGAATTCACCCTCGTCATGCCGGTGAGTTCGGCCGACGACGTGCGCACGCAGATCACCGTGCTGCGCTGCGATCAGCCGAGCCGGCTGGACGTGCGCTGGAGCTTCGATGGAGCCGACAGCGTGGTGGGCGCCCGGATCGAGCCTGACGGGTCGGGCGCCTGCCTGACGATCGAGCACTTCGCCCTCACCCAGGAGTCCGGGATCGGATGCGGGCCGGGCTGGGACGAGTTCCTCGCCGACCTCGAGGACATGCTCACCGGCCGCCCCCGACAGCACGACTGCGGCGACCTCGAACGGCAGTGCGAGGCCCTGTGGCAGGGCCTCCCGCGGTTGGCCGACCACCGCTTCGGCGAGGTCGATCGCGACGGCGGGATCTACACGATCAGGCGCCTCTACCCGGTCGGAGCGGATCGGCTCTGGACGGCGCTCACGACCACCGAGGGTCTGTCCGCGTGGTTCGGCAGCGCTTCCGGCCGGCTCGAGCCGCACGGCGAATGGCGCATCGACTTCTCCAACGGCCACGTCCACGGTCAGGTGGAGAGCTGCGAACCTGGCCGATCGCTTCGCACCACGTTTCGACAGGGCATCGATCCCGAGACCGCCGCCAGTCACCGAGTCGAGGTGAACGTGGAGTCGGTCGACGGTGGCAGCCGGCTCACGCTCACCCACATCTGCCCCGACGGTTCCGCCGACGGGCTGCTGGAAGGACTCGCGGCCGGCTGGGTCGCCCACCTCAACGGTCTCGGATCGGCTCTCGACGGCGTGGCACCCGACGAGCAGGCCTGGCTCGCCGACTTTTCGGCCGCGCGGCTGGTCCATCGCCGCGGCGAGTCTGGTGCCAGAATCCCCCGATGACCGACCCCACTCCCCCAGTGCCCCAATCGGGATCAGCGCCGATCCCGCTGTCGAACGCGACCCTGCCCTCGTTGGCCATCTCGGTGCCGGGCTACGCCCGGACCCACGTCGTCGCCGGCATCGCCCACATCGGGGTCGGCGGGTTCCACCGGGCACATCAGGCCATGTACGTCGACCGGCTGCTGACCGACGGCGTACCCGGCAGCCAGCAGTGGGGCATCTGCGGCATCGGAGTGCTGCCCCACGATGCACACATGCGCGATGCGCTCGCAGCCCAGGACCACCTGTACACGTTGGTGCTCAGGCATCCCGACGGACGGCAGGAGGCGAGGGTGATCGGCTCGATCGTCGACTACCTGCTCGCCCCTGACGACCCCCGGGCGGTGATCGACCGGCTGTCCGACCCCGCCATCCGCATCGTCTCCCTGACCGTCACCGAGGGTGGCTACAACATCGACAACGACACCGGGGCGTTCGACATCGACAATCCCGATGTCCGTCACGACGTGGCCGAGCCGGAGATGCCGACCACGGTGTTCGGTCTGGTGGTGGGTGCCCTCGAGCGGCGGCGCGCCGCCGGCATCCCACCGTTCACGGTGATGTCCTGCGACAACATCCAGAGCAATGGCGACGTCGCCCGGGCAGCCTTCACGGCCTTCGCCGATCTCCGCGACCCTGAACTCGCAGCGTTCGTCAGTCAGCAGGTGGCCTTCCCCAACAGCATGGTCGACCGCATCACCCCCGCCACCACCGACGCCGACCGCAGCGACATTGGTCACAGGTTCGGTGTCGCGGACGCCTGGCCGGTGGTCTGCGAGCCGTTCACCCAATGGGTACTGGAAGATCACTTCGGCGACGGGCGTCCGGCCTACGAGCGGGCGGGTGTCCAGATCGTCGACGATGTCGCCCCGTACGAGCGGATGAAGCTCCGACTGCTCAACGCCGGGCACCAGGGCGTCGCCTACTTCGGCCGCCTCGCCGGCCACACCTACGTGCACGACGCGATGGCCGACGAGGTGTTCACGCCGTTCCTGCGGGCCTACATGCACCGGGAGGCGGTTCCCACTCTCGGTGACATCCCAGGGGTCGACTTGTCGGCCTACTGCGACGATCTGATCGAGCGCTTCTCCAACCCGCATGTCGCGGATACAACTGCCAGGCTCGCGTTCGACGGCTCCGAACGGATCCCCAAGTTCCTGCTGCCCGTCGTTCGCGACCGGCTGCGCGCCGGTGGCGACGTCAGTCTGTCGGCTGCGATCGTGGCGAGTTTCGCTCTCTACTGCGAGGGATCCGACGAGTCTGGCCGTCCCATCACGATCGACGACCAGCGTGCCTCGTCGCTCTCGGCTGCAGCAGCACTGCAGGCGAACGATCCGCTGGCATTCGTCCGGCAGCGGGAGCTGTTCGGCGATCTGGCCGGCGAGAGCGGCTTCACCACGCCTTACCTCAGTGCGCTGGAATCCCTGCGCAGCAAGGGATCTCGCGCGACCATGCACGACCTGGTCAGCTAGACCGAGTCCTGCTCGAGCAGTACCTGCAGGGCTGGTCTTACCTGCCATTCAGCCACGAGCGCCTCGTAGGCCTCGCGGTCTTCCCGCCGCGGTGGCGCATCGGTGCGCACCGCGCGGATGAGGGTGTTGCGCGGAGTGTGCGCCGCTTCGACGAACTCGACGACGACCACCCGGTAGCCCGAGAGCCGGAGGAGCGCTGCCCGGAACGCGTCGGTGAGTGTGTCCGCCAGTCGTTCGGTGAGGATTCCCGACCGGGTGATGAGCCGCTGGGGCGGACTGAGGTCGGCAGCGCGAAGCTGGCGTTGCACGTCCTGGTGGCAGCACGGCGCCGCGAGGATCACGCCAGCGCGCCAGCGGATCGCCCGGGCAAGCGCGTCGTCGGTGGCGGTGTCGCAGGCATGCAGCGCCAGGACCACGTCCGGGGCCGGCTCGAGCACGACATCGTCGATCCGACCCTCGACGAAGCTCATGGTGTCCGACAGTCCCAGGGAGGTTGCGATCTCGGTGTTGTGCTGCCGTGCCTGGGCTTTCTCGTCGACGCCGGTGATGCGCACACCGATGTCGAGTTCCCTGATCAGGAAGCGAGTCGCCGCGAACGTGAGGTAGGCGTTGCCGCATCCCAGGTCGGCAACCCGAAGCTCTGGCGGCTCGTCTGGTTCCGCAGCAGTCCTGGCACTTGGGCCGAGCCGAACGGCATCGTCGACCACCGGTGCCAGCGTGGCCAGGAAGTCCTGCACCTGCGTGAACTTCGACGATCGGGTCGGCTTGAGCGTGCCGTCGGCGGTGGTGAGACCAAGCGCCTCGAACACCTCGTCGGACGCCTCGAGCAGTCGGTGCTTCTGTCGGTCGTGGGAGTGGTCTGCGGCGACCGGTGGGCCGCCGGCCTTGCGTGTCAGCAGGGCTTTGCCCTTGCGCGTGAGCTGCAGCTGCACCCGCTCGGTGGCGGTGTCGACGTGCCAGTTCGCGAACGGGAGCTCCAGCAACTCGCTCACCGCGGTCTCGGCGTCGTCGCCGTGATTGGTGGTCCGCCTGGTGGTGCCGTCGAAGCGCACCACCTGCAGGCGCCGCCCGGCGGCCAGGTCGACGTAGCGCAGCTCCAACCTGGTGGGGCCGCTTCGGCTGTCACCACGATGCCGGCCGGTCGCGAGTGCGCGCACCAGTGAGCCGGAATCGAGGATCAGCGAGCCGACCAGCGATCGAGCTTCGTCGGGGTCGACCTCCGCCATGCCGGCTTCACCTCCTCGGGACGCGGCCTGGACCTGTACTCACCCGGCTGCAACGGGAAACAGCCCCGGAATCCGGGGCTGTTCACGTGGTCGGCTCGCGAACCTGGTGGTGCGGCTCCGGCGGTGGCTACTTGCCGAGACGCCGACGTGCCACGCGGGTGCGCTTGAGCAGCTTGCGGTGCTTCTTCTTGGCCATCCGCTTACGCCGCTTCTTGATGACAGAACCCACGCCGTTGCCTTCCGTTTCGTTGCATTCGATTGAGTCGGCCAGCATGCGCGGCCGACCGCTGAGACTACCTCAGGCCGGTCAGATGGCCTGGACGAAGGAGTCCCTGAGGTAGTCGCGCACGGCGTTCTCGTTCACGCGGTACGAGCGACCGACCCGAACCGCGGGCAGGTCGCCGGCGTGCACGAGGCGGTAGACGGTCATCTTGGAGACGCGCATGGCGCGGGCCACCTCGGCGACGGTCATGAGTTTGACCTCGGAAAGCGACAACGGGTCGTCGCTGCGTGAGCCGTCAGCGGCCATGGGGCACCACAGTTTCTATGGCTGGCGGGGCGGCTTCCCCTCCGCCCCTCAGGTACCAGCAACAGTTGTGAGAGTAGTGGCTGATGGGGCTGGCGGGAAACCCTGCCGGCCCGAACGGGGCGCATGGCCGGCGCGTCGGTCACCAATCGGGGTCCAGCCCGTGGTAAGGGAACACCGCCCGTCGGGTGGCGAGAATGACCTGGTCAACGGGGTCCGCGGGGTCGAATCCGCGGTCGAACGCGGGTACCGAGTCGACCTGATCTCGGTTTCCGTCGCCCATCGTGCTCGGACCGCGACGCCCGAAGCGGCCGTCCAGGTAGTCGAGGTAGGGCTCGGGCAGCGATGCCTCGTCGGCCAGGGGATCGCCCGACGCGATGGCCAGCAGATGGGTCCAGGCCCTCGGCACCACGTCGATGGTGGCGTAGCCGCCGCCGCCCAAGAGCACCCACCGGCCGCCGGTCAACTGGTGCGCGAGGTCGTGCAGGCGGCCGTAGGCGGCGCGCTGGCCGTCGACCGAGAGACGGAGATGGGTCAGCGGGTCGAGCGCGTGCGCGTCCGCGCCCTGCTGGGTGACGAGCACGGTCGGCGCGAACGCGGTCAGCACCTGGGGAACCACGGCGTCGAAGGCACGCAGCCAGGCAGCGTCACCGGTCCCGGCGGGAAGCGGCAGGTTCACCGCGAAGCCCCTCGCCTCGACGTCGCCGATGTCGTCGGAGCGGCCGGTGCCGGGGAACAGGGTCATCGGCGACTCGTGCAGCGAGATCGTCAGCACCCGTGGGTCGTCGGCGAAGATCCGCTCGACGCCGTCGCCATGGTGGGCATCGACATCGACATATCCGACCCGCTCGAATCCGGCATCGAGCAGTCGGGCGACAGCCAGCGCGGCGTCGTTGTAGATGCAGAATCCCGATGCGCGATCCGGCATCGCGTGGTGCAGCCCGCCCATGAGGTTCCCCGCATGCAGCCGGGAACCGTCGGCCACCAGGTCGGCGGCGGTGAGGCTGGCCGCGGCGATCCGCTTGCTCGCCGCGTGCATCCCGGGAAACGTCGGGTTGTCGGGGTTGTCGAGCCCGTGGCCGTAGTGACCGTGCGGCTTCGCCGAGGCGGCGATCAACGCGTCCACGTAACCGCGCGAGTGGACGCGCAGAAGCGCATCGTCCTCGATCGCCTCGGGACCGAGGACCTGGAGCCGATCGAGGACGCCGAACGCGGCGGACAGGCGCATCGTGAGGTCGACCCGGTGCGGTGCCATCGGATGGTTCTTGCCGAAGTCGTAGTCGAGAAGTTCGTCGGCGTAGACGAGGGCGGCGGAGCAGCGTGGCTCGGACACGTCGACACCCTAGAGCCAGCGCTCAGGGCTTGATGGCCGCCACCGCCAGCAGACCGGCCCCGACGAGTCCGGCATCACGGCCGAACCGGCCTGCCACGACGTCCGGTGCCCGCTGCCAGGCGAGTCGGTCCAGCAGCCGGTGGCGCACCGGTCCGGCCAGCAGCTCGCCGGAGCCGCCAAGTCCGCCGGTGAGCACGATGCGCTCCGAACCCAAGATCGTCAAAGCCAGCAACAGGATCTCGGCCAGATGCTCGACCGCCTCGGCCCACACGCGGGCCGCGACCGGATCACCTGCCCGCACCAGGTCGGCCACCTGATCGGCGCCGGTGACAGCTCTTCCAGCCACGCGCGCATAGGCCTCGACGATGGCCGAGGCTGACGCCAGGCGGCCGAGGCAGCCGTGCTGACCGCATCCGCAGGCGGGTCCACCCGGATCCACGACCACGTGTCCCAGTTGCCCGGCATAGCCGTCGGCACGCAGCAGGACTCCGCCCGAGACGACGGCCGCGCCGATTCCGGTGCCCAGGCACACGACCATCAGCTCACTGACATCCCGGCCCGATCCCAGTTGCCACTCCGCCGAACCCGCCGTACGGACGTCGTGGCCGAGGCCGACCGGAAGGCCGACGCGCTGCGCGAGCATCGAGGCGATCGGGGTGTCCGGCCAGTCGATGACCGCGGCGAACACCGTGCGACCTGTGGCTTCGTCGATCACGCCGGGCACCGCCAGCCCAACGGCCGACACCGGCTCGGGCGACTCCTCCGCCAGCCGTCGCACCATCGGCGTGACCACGTCCAGCACGCCGTCCGCGCCGTCGCCACGGGGAGTCGGAGCATCCAGCCTGCGTAGGAGTTCGTCGGGTGCGGCGGTGTCGATCAGCGCGGCCTTGATCGATGTGCCGCCCACGTCGACGCCCACCACATAGCCGGTCATGGGCACAGCCTGCCCGGGAGGATGGTCGGCTGTCGGCCCGCCCTGGTTGGGTTCCGCACATGGACGACCTCGCCACGAGGGGCCTTCTCGCTCTCGGTCGTCGCCCCACGGATGCGGTCGAGAGGCTGGCCGGTGACTCCGGATCGGCAGTGTTCCGGCTGGGCGACGGGGCGGATGCCTACGTCCTCAAGGTGACGGCGGGCGCCCGGGCGGATGCCCGCCGCGAGCTCAGCTTCTACCAGGAGCTCGCCGATGCGGTGCCGGTCCGGACGCCACGTTTCGTCGAGGGACTGGGTACCGACGAACTCACCGTGCTGATGGTGACCGCGGCCGAGCCCGGATCACCGGCCAGGGAATGGGACCTGGCGCGCTGGCTCGACATCGCGGGCCAGCTCGGGTCGCTGCACCGGACGCTCGACCGCGCTGGGCTGGAGGCCCATCACTGGCTGCAGGCCGAGCGACCCGAGACCGATGTCGCCCCCGCCGAACGTGTCTCGCTGTGGAGCCGGAGCTCGCTCGCGCCGGTCGTGCTGCCGCTGCTTGCCGACCTCGGGCGACTTCACGCATCGCTGCAACGACTTCCTGCCTGCCTCGTGCACGGTGACTGTCATGCGCAGAACCTGCTCAGGGATGCCGACGACAATGTGGTCTGGGCGGACTGGGCCGAAGTGGGTGTGGGACGCGGGCCGGAGGAGCTGGCGATCCTGTGGCAGCGAGCGGAGTTCGACGGTGCCACCGTTCCGCGGGAGGCGATGGTCGACGCGTATGCCCTGGCGCGGGGCCTCGAAGTCGACGAGCTGTTGTGGGATGCGATCAGGTCGGCGGAGCTGCTCATGGTGCTGCTCGGCTGGCCGGGCTTCCTGATCGAGCAGCCCAGCCACGGACGCGACGCGCTGTTCGGTCACTTCGAGCTGCTGGCGAACGGCTGAAGCGCGAGGCGTGCCCGCCCAGCGCCGGACGCGTATCGTTGCGCGCGTGATCACTCCCTTCGCGCCGCAGATCTGCACCGCGTGGTGGCCCGCCTCCTAGGCGGCCCACCTCGATCACACCTACCCACAGCCGCCGGTAACCGGCGGCTGCTGTCGTTCTCCACCAGGGAGACACGCCACCGGTCCGGCCTCCTCCCGAAGGCGACACGACCATGACCAGCACTGTCACGACCACTGAGCGCATCGTGCTCTCCGGCGTCAAGCCAACCGGGCGGCTGACGCTCGGGAACTATCTCGGCGCTCTACGGCGCTTCGCCGAACCACGGCCAGACGGGGAACTGTCCCTGTTCCCGATCGTGGACCTGCACGCGCTGACGGTGCCGCACGACCCTGCACGACTGAGGGCGCTGAGCCGCGAGACGGCCCTGCTGTACCTCGCAGCCGGCATCGACCCGAACCAAGCCGTCATCTTCAAGCAGAGCGACGTTCCTGCTCACACCGAACTTGGCTATCTCCTCGAATGCGTAGCGCACACAGGTGAACTGAGTCGGATGATCCAGTTCAAGGAGAAGGGACGCAACGACCCCAGCACTCGAGCGTCGTTGTTCACCTATCCCGTGCTGATGGCAGCAGACATCCTGTTGTACGGAGCAACGCACGTGCCTGTTGGCGATGACCAGTCGCAGCACCTGGAACTCACGCGAGATCTCGCGCGACGCTTCAACGCCACGTACGGAGACACACTCGTCGTGCCGGACGGAGTGCAACCCGGCGTGGCCGCACGGGTGATGAGCCTGACCGATCCCCTTGCCAAGATGAGCAAGGACTCCCCTGACGAAGATCCCGGTGTCATCCGCATGCTCGACTCACCGGACGTGATCGCGGCGAAGATCCGGCGGGCCGTCACCGATGCCGAGCCGGGTATCACGTATGCGCCGGCGGAGCGGCCGGGGGTCTCGAATCTGGTGGAGATCCTGAGTGCCTGCACGGGAATCACCGATGACTGCGGAATGCGCAGACTGGCAATGACGTTCACCGGCAGCGCCGCGCTGAAGAGGTCCACGACCGAAGCGGTGGTGGACACGCTGGCTCCGGTGCGCCGCCGCTTCGACGAGTTGGCCCGCGACGACGTTTACCTCGCCGGCGTGCTCGACGAGGGCGCTGAACGGGCTGCAGCGATCGCTGCGCCGACGCTCCACCGGGTGAGGTCGGCGATGGGCATCGACTGAGCATCCCTATGCTCGCTGTTGTGGCAAGGCTCATCTACTCGGCCATCTCGTCGCTCGACGGGTACGTGGCTGACGCCGACGGGAACTTCGACTGGGCCGCCCCGGACGAAGAGGTGCACGCATTCGTCAACGACCTGGAGCGCGAGATCGGCACCGCCTTGTGCGGCCGCAAGATGTACGAGGTCATGGTCGCCTGGGAGCATCCGGAGACCTTCGCCGACGAGCATCCGGTGACGCAGGACTTCGCGCGGATCTGGAAGGCGACGGACAAGGTCGTGTTCTCGACGACCCTCGATGAGGTGTCGAGCGAGCGCACGCGGCTCGAGCGGAGCTTCGACGCCGATGCGATCCGCCGGCTGAAGGCCGACTCGACCCGCGACATCAGCGTGGGCGGACCACACCTCGCCGCGCACGCGTTGCGAGCAGGACTCGTCGACGAATGCCACCTGTTCCTGTGTCCGGTCGTGGTGGGCGGCGGGACCGCCTCCCTGCCCGACGGTGTGCGCCTGTCGCTGGACCTTGTGCACGAACGCCGGTTCGCCAGTGGCTTCGTCCACCTGCACTACCGCGTCAACGGGGAATGACTCGCTCCGGTCCGCCCAGGGCCGGCCCATTCGCGGCGTCCGGCACCTTCGTTGCGATGGCCCACAGAGGTGCGCATCTCCAAGCCTTGGAGAACAGCCTCGCGTCGATCGAGGCAGCGCGCGGCCTGGGCTACTCGTACGTAGAGACCGACGTCCGGACTACGGCAGACGGGCAGGTCGTCTTGTTTCATGATCGACACACTCGTCGCGTCCTCGGCGGCGATGTCGCCGTATCTGCTGCCACGTATGCCGACCTGGCGGACCTGAGCGGCGTTCCACAGATGGTTCCGACTCTGGACTCCGCGCTGACCGCGTTCCCCAACATGCGCTTCAACATCGATGTGAAGGACATGGGAGCCGCGAGGTTGATCGGGAGCCTTGTTGGTCAGGATGGCCGCAGTGCTCGAGTGTGTCTTGCCTCCTTTTCGCTTCGGCGGATGCGAGTGGCTCGAGAGGCACTTCGGCACTGCGGACGTCTGGTACTCGGCCACTCCGGTCGAGGCTGTGGCTTTCTTGGCGTTCGGATGGTTTCCACGAATTCGGATGCCTTTCCATGTCCTCCAACTGCCGTACGGCGTTGCTGGATTACGCCTTCTGCGGCCATGGATGGTGAGACGGGCGCACAGGGCAGGCATCCATGTGCACGTGTGGACCGTCAACAAGGAGCGCGAGATGCGGTCGGCGCTCCAGCTGGGTGTCGATGGGATCATCACCGACCAGCCCGAGATCCTCAGATCAGTTCTTGAGGAGGTTGGGCGCTGGGAGTGAGCTTGTCCACAGGCCTCGGGCGCCACAGGGTTCGTCCACAGGCTTGTTGCTGGCTTGAGGATTGTCAGTGGTCCTTCGTAGTGTCGTACACATGTTCGATACCTCGGTGGTCACCGCGCAGCCCGGGTCGTCGGTGCTGCCGTCGACCGCCGTCTTGGCGCAGCTATTGACCTCGCTGGTCACGCTGGACTTCGCCGAGGACGACCACGGTCGGATCGAACAGATCGCCTGGCTTGAGCGCATCAGCAACGCTGCGCACGGCACGCTGGCCGCGATCAGCGTGGAGTTCGCCGACAGTCAGGCAGCGGAGCGCCGACGCCTCGGCGTTGTGGAACACCGCCAGGATCGCGGGGCAGCTGAGCAACTGTGCATGGCTCGCGGGGTATCACCGCGCCAGGCGGCCACCGACCTCGCGCTGGCCCGAGCGTGGCGCGACCGGTTCCCCCGCGTCGGCGCCAAGCTGCGCGCCGGCGTCACCAGTGCCTGGGCTGCGCGGCTGGTCGTCGACGAGACCAGGCAACTCGACGACTCGACTGCCCGTGCGGTCGACGACCGGCTGGCGCCGGTCCTCGAGTCGTTGACCGCCGCTCAGGCCGGCAAGGCCGCCCGCTTCCATGCGCAGCACCTCGATCCGCAGGCCTATCTGGACCGGATCGCGAGAGCCGCCGACGACCGTCGGGTCAGCCTTCGACCGGCCCCCGACACCATGACCTGGTTGAGCGCTCTGCTGCCGGTGAAGGACGGTGTCGCGACCTGGGCCAGTCTCGACCGGGAAGCTCGCACGGCGCGCTCCGCAGGTGATCCGCGCACGCTGGACCAACTACGCGCCGACCTGCTCGTCGATCGAATGGCGGGCAAGGCTGCGAGCGAGCCTGGCATCGATCTTCAACTCACGTTGGGCGTCGACACCCTCCTGCACGACGGTGACACTCCTGCCGTCCTGCACGGATACGGCCCGGTTCCCGCTCCGTACGCCCGGATGCTCATCGGACAAGCCGCCGGCTCGGGCACGGATGGGCAGCAGGCAAAGGCGAAAGTGTGGTTGCGGCGGCTCTTCACCGATCCTGTCGATGGCAGCGTCGTCGACATCGACTCCCATCGGCGCCGCTTCGACGCCACCCTGCTGCGGTTCATCGACGCTCGCGACCAGACCTGCCGGATGCCCGGCTGCGACGCCGCCATCGCCCACCACGACCACATCACCCGGCACGCCGACTCGGGACCTACCACCGCCGCAAATGCACAGGGAACGTGCGCCGCGTGGAACCAGCTCAAGGATGAGCCCGGCTGGCAGGTCGAGACGACATCGCCTGTGGGCAAGGGCAAACCGGCCACCAACCCCTCGATCTCGATCACGACGCCGACGAACCACACCTACAACTCCACGGCGCCGCCCGCACTCGGTCACGGGACACATCCGCCGCCGGAGAACCGCGATGACTCCGATGCCGCCTGACGGCTCGGGTCGGTCAGTGCCCGTCGGTGCGACCGGTCGGCACGCTGATCGCGTCCACCGGAGTGAGGGTGTGCTCGAACGGGTGCTTGTCGGTGATCAACACCGGCTCGCCGGTCTGCTTGTCTGGGTAGCGCACGTCGTCGCGGTGGAACTGGACGGCGTACCCGACGCGCGGTTGGCCACTGGTGTTCGGCCCGGACCCGTGGATGGTCAGCCGCGAGAAGGCCACCGCGTCCCCTGCCCGCAGTCGCATCGGCACGAAGTCGGACTCGCTGATCCGGATGCGGCGATGACGATCGGGCGTCTGCTCCGACTCGCGGGTGCCGTCGAGATGCGAGCGCGGCACGAGTTGCAGACAGCCGTTGCGCGGCGACATGTCGCAGAGGGCGAACCAGATGTTGATGCCCGGGCCGTCGAATCGCGTGTAGTTGTTGTCCTGGTGGAAGTGGAACCTTCCGCCCTGCGGGCCCTTGACCGCAGTGAACGGCAGGTACAGCGACGACGGACCTTCCATGAGCAACGTGGCCAAGTCGTTCAGCCGACTGTCGTGGACGAGCCGGTCCAGCGGTCCGCCGGCCAGGTATTCCGAACTCTGCAACAGCTTCGACTGCTCCCACCCGCCGATGGCCGCCATCGTTGCCATCACTTCGTCATGGAGCTGGGCAGTGACGTCCGGAGCGAGAAGCTGCGGCAACGGCAGGTAGCCCTCGCGCCGGTAGAACTCCAGCTCGCCTTCGGTCAGGTCGGGGAAGTCGACGATCTGCGCCGTCGCTGCCGGCACGGCCATGGCTTGCATCTCCAATCAGTAAAGGGAAGTCAGCTGCCCGCGAGTTCGCGACTGCGGTCACGGGCGGCCTCGAGCGCGCTGAGGAAGGCAGCGCGAACCTTGTGGTCCTCCAGCTCGCGGATCGCCGCGGCAGTGGTGCCGGCGGGCGACGTGACCTGCTCCCGCAGGACAGTCGGGTGCTCACCGGTCTCGGCCAGCAGCTTCGCCGAGCCCACGACGGTCTGGATCACCAGCTCCGAGGCGGTTGCCCGCGGCAGCCCGAGGTGGACACCGGCCTCGATCATCGCCTCGACCACGAAGAACAGGTACGCAGGGCCGGAGCCCGAGACCGCGGTCACCGCGTCCTGCAACTTCTCCGGTACGCGGATCACCTTGCCGGTGGCCCGGAGCAGGTCCATCGCGTGCTCGATCTGTTCCTCGGTGCAGTGGGTGCCCGGCGACACCGCCGCCATGCCCGCGTCGACGAGGGCCGGAGTGTTGGGCATCACCCGCACCACCGGGACGCCGTCGGCCAGCCGCGACTCGATCACGGCCGAGGTGATGCCGGCCGCCAGCGACACCACCAACTGGTCGGACGTCACCGACGGGCCGATCTCCGCCAGTAGGGCAGACATGTCCTGTGGCTTGACCACCAGCACCAGGGTGTCAGCACGCTGAGCCGCCTCGGCGCTCGACGTGGCTTCCACTCCGTACCGCTCGGTCAGTTCCTCACGTCGCTCCTGGCGACGGTGCGCCACCAGCAGCTCGCCCGGCGGCCGGCCCGACCGGATCAACCCCGACAGCAGGGTCTCGCCCATCACCCCGCCGCCGAGGATCGCGATCGTCATCTGTGAGTCCCTACTTCTTCGTGGTCAGCGAGCGCAGGAACAGGGCGGCATTCGCAGGCTTCTCGGCCATCCGACGCATCAGGTAGCCGTACCACGCGTCGCCGTACGGGACGTACACGCGCACGGTGCTGCCGGCACGCGCCAGGCGGCGCTGCTCGTCAGGACGAACGCCGAACAGCATCTGGTACTCCATCGTCTGCGGTCGGCGGTCGTAGCGGTCGCACAGGGCACCCGCGATCTCGATCAACCGTGGGTCGTGGGTGGCCAGCATCGGATACCCGTCACCCGCAAGGAGGACCTTCATGCACCGCACGTAGGCACGGTCGACCTCCCGGCGCGACTCGAAGGCCACGTTGGCCGGCTCGGCGTAGGCGCCCTTGCACAGGCGGATCCGCGACCCTGCCTTGTTCAGGTCGCGGCAGTCGGCCTCGGTACGGCGCAACTGCGACTGCAGGACCGCCCCCACATCGGGATGGTCCCGACGGAGTTCGTACACGATCCCGAGCGTGGACTCGATGGTCGTGTGGTCCTCCATGTCGACCGTGACCGTGGTGCCCGCCTGCTTGGCCGCCTCGACCACCTGACGGGCGTTGCCGAGCGCGAGCTCGTCACCGTCGGTTCCGAGCGCCTGGCCGAATGCCGAGAGCTTGATCGACACCTCCACCTCCGAACCGAACCCCGCGTCCGCACAGGTCGCGAGCAGGTCGACATAGGTGGCGGTGTTGGCGGTGGCCTCGTCCTCGTCCTTGCAGTGCTCGCCGAGGTAGTCGACCGTGACCGACAGTCCGTCGGCGCGAAGCCCGCGGATGGCCCTGAGCACGTCGGACACCGACTCGCCGGCGACGAAACGGCGCACCACTCCGGCGGTGACCGGCAGCCGGGTGACGACCCGCTTCACCGTGTCGCCGGCGGCGACCGAGAGCAGGGCGTCACGCAGCACGGCGGTCAGGCTATCCCTGCGGCTGCCGGCTCGGCCGGTGCGAGCGGGTCGTCGGCCGCGCTCAGGTCGATCAGATCGGCCGTCCCACCGCCGGACACCGCGATGCCGAATCGACCACTGCGCAGCAGCGCCGTCCGGATGAAACTCATCGACTCGGCGAGGTTCGAGGCCCGCACGCGGGGATCGACCCGACGGGTGTTGAGCTCGAGAACGATGTCGCCGTCGAAGCCGGCGGCGCCGAGCGAGGTGACCAGCGCCGCCACCGGCTGGTTGCCCTGCCCTGGGACCAGGTGCTCGTCCTTGGCCGACCCGCTGCCGTCGGTGAGGTGCACGTGCCGCAGGCGGCCGGACAGGTCGGAGGCCATCGCCGTGCACTCCACCTGCGCCGCGGCGCAGTGGCTGACGTCCAGCGTGACGTGCGGAGTCGTGAACGTCCGCGGATCCCAGTCCGGCGCGTAGGCGCCCATCCGCCGGCCGGGCACCCACCACGGGAACATGTTCTCGACGCTGACCTGCGCCCCGCCGGCGGACGACAGCTCCTCGACGAGGTCGAGGAAACCGTCGGCGTAGTCGCGCTGCCAGCGGAAGGGCGGATGGATCACGACCACGCCGGCGCCGAGGTCGTCGGCCATCCGGACGCTGCGCCGCAGCTTCTCGGTGGGATCGGTGCCCCAGACGAACTGGGTGATCAGCAGGCAGGGTGCGTGGATCGAGGTGGTCGGAACGCCGAACCGCCGACTGAGTTCGGCGACCGCTGCGGTGTCCTGGGTGACGGGGTCGGTGGTGACCATCACCTCGACACCGTCGTACCCGTAGTCGGCCGCGTAGCGGAAGGTCTGCTCGCACGACTCCGGATAGACCGAGGCCGTGGACAGGGTGATCCGCGCGGTCATCCCGCCAGCCTAGGCGCGCTGGCTGACACCAGGGTCCGGACTGCCGGGGCTGGTCAGGCCCACACCCTGCCGCCACACGGTCGCCATCGCCAGGTGCGCCGCCCCAAGCCCGCCGCTGCTCGCTTCGCCCAGCTGCCGGGCACCGTCGAGTGCGGTCCCGGCCGCCGGCTCCACGCGAAGGAGCGGCGACCGCTCCGCGAGTTCGTCAACGAGCGCGGCATGCACCGGACCACCGTTGGTCAGCACTCCTCCGGCGGTGGCGAGCCGGGCAGCCGGGCCGAGCGCCGAGTGCTCGAGCGCTGCGACCGCTGTGCCGGCGAGGGCGGCACCCGCGGCCCGGCACAGGGCGCCGGCGACCGGATCTCCGGCCAGTGCGGCCTCGGCGACCAGCCGCGCGAACGCCGCCACCTCGCCGACCAGGCCCGGCGACCCGTAGAGCTGCTTCACGCCGACCGGCAGCTCTCCGACCAGTCCTTCGAGTGGCCGACTGAGGCTGGTCGCCGGCCCGCGGCCCTCGACCGCCGCGAGAGCCGCCCGGATCCCCTTGCGCCCCAGCCAGAACCCGCCGCCTGCGTCGCCGAACAGGTAGCCAAGGCCGTCCACGTTGTGTCGTCGCCCGACTGCGTCGACCGCGATGCACAAGACGCCGGTTCCGGCGGCCAGGGCCACCCCCGGCTCACCGGCGAGAGCACCGAGATGGGTGACCACGTCGTCGGTGGTACTGCGGATCTCGGTCACCGGCAGGGCATCCCCGAGCAGTTCGCACAACCGGATGCGATCGGCCAGCAGCGAACCTCCACCGGCCAGACCGAGAGCCAGGACGTCTATCCCTGTCGGTGAACCGAGTGCGCGCCACCCCTCGACGACGTTGTCAGCCTGCTGACGAACGGGGTCGCCAGTGCGAGTCCAGGAGAAGCCCTCCACCGAGACCGTCCGTGGCGGACCGTCGCCCACGAGGACACCCCGGAGGCCGGACTGACCACCGTCGAAGGCGAGCAACACTCCTCAACAATAGAAGTGGACCAGCGCAGGCGACCTAGGCTGACGGCCATGGACGAACTCTTCGCCCCGCCGACCGAGCAGTGGCGCCGGATCTCGCCGTCGTTCACGTCGATGCGTCGGCTCACGTCGATCATCAGTGTCATCGTGGTCTTCCTGGTCCCCGCGATCGTCGTCGGCGTCATCACCAGGATGTGGTGGCTGGTCGCGCTGATCGTCGTCGTCGGCATCGTCGTTCTGGCCGTCCGCCTCCCGGTCGTGACCAGGCAAGGACACGCCTGGGGCTTCGCCCTGCGCGATGACGATCTCTACATCACCCACGGTGTGATGTTCCGTTCGCTGACGGCGGTGCCGTACGGGCGGATGCAGCTGGTCGAGGTCAACGCCGGTCCGGTGGAGCGGGCCTTCGGGGTGTCGACGGTCAAGCTGATCACCGCCAGCGCCAGCACCGACGCGTCCATCGTCGGACTGCCGCCGGCTGAGGCGGCAGAGCTGCGCGACCGGCTCACGACGCTCGGTGAGACGAAGGCGTCTGGCCTGTGACGAGCGGGGACACCCGGGAGGCGGAGTCGCGCGGTCCGGCGGAAGACCTCGGCGGCGTAGCGGTCAAGCAGACCGAGCGACCGCACCCGCTGACCCCGCTCGTGCGCGGGTGGGTCGTCCTCGTCGCGATCATGGTCGGTGGCGCTGACGCGAGCTCGTGCAGGCGCGTGGCGAGGGCGGCCTGCCGGCGCTTCCCTGGCTGCTCCTCGGGGTCCTGGTCCTGGTGCTGGTGGCCGGCGGTGGCAGGTCTGGTCACGTGGTACTTCACCAGGTTCGTGATCGACGACGAGGAACTGCGGATCGAGACGGGTGCGATCACCAAGAAATCGCGGCGGGTGTCGTTCGAGCGGGTCCAGTCGGTCGACCTGATCCAGCCGCTCGTCGCCCGGCTGCTCGGGCTGGCCGAACTGCGGATCGAGGTCGGCGGCGGCGACTCGTCCGTCCGGTTGCGCTACCTGCGTCGCCAGCATGCCGCGACCCTGCGCGACTATCTCCTCGCCCGGGCGCACGGCGAGAAGGCGAGTCCGCACCTCGCGTCGACAGCCGACATGCTCACCGACGACTCCCACACCGACGAGGTTCTCGTCCGGATCGCCCCGATCCGCATCCTGGCGGGTTTCCTGCTGTCACCCGCCTCGTTCATTCCACTGGTGCTCGCCGTGGCCGCCGTGATCATCGGCCTGCGCTTCGACATCCTCACCTACATGCTGCCGGGCATCATCCCGGTGGCACTGAGCGTCGGAACGCTTCTCAGCCAGCGCGTCTTCGGTCAGTTCAACTTCACGCTCGCGCGAGCGGCGAAGGGGCTGCGGATCACCCGTGGCCTCACCAACCTCACCAGCCAGTCCGTGCCGGCCGACCGCATCCAGGGGCTTCGAATCTCCCAACCCGTGTTCTGGCGTCGGTTCGGCTGGTTCAAGGTCGATGTCGACGTCCTTGGCTACGGGGGAAGCTCGACCGGGAACTCCGGTGAGAGCAACGAGCGCAGCGCGAACGGTCTTCTTCTGCCGGTCGCCTCGGCAGCGGAGGTGGACACCGCGCTGCAGCACACGATCCCTGGCCTGTCGCTCGACGGAATCGAGCTGCGGCGCATCCCCTCGCGGGCTCGCTGGCTCGACCCGATCGCGGCCTCCTTCGTTCGCTACGGATTCAACGACGACGTGATCGAGCAGCGCTACGGGGCACTCCAGCGAGTGCGTGAACTGATCCCGCACGCGAAGACCCAGTCGGTACGTGTCGAGCAGGGTCCGATCCAGAAGCGGTTGGGGCTCGCCACCGTGCACGTGCACACCACGTCCGGGCCGGTGAACCTGCAGGTGCAGCACATCGACCCGGCCGACGCCCGCTCCCTGGCGCTCGGGCAGCTGGAGCGGGCAAGGGTCGCCCGGCGCAAGGCCGGCGCGGGTGTCGGTGTGACGGGCTCCGGCGCGCGCGTCACCCCGCAGGGAGCCGATCCAGGCCCGCAGCCCGGCGAGGACGAGGTCCTTGGCTCGTTCGGCATCACCGTCGCCGACCTGCTGGGGTCCGGCGGCGAGTCGCGGGTGTTCGCCCTGCCCGGCGGCCAGCAGGTCCTGCGGCTCATGCACCCCGGGCATCTCAGCGAAAGCGGCGACGAGAATCTCGACGCCCTCTATCGACTGTGGCGGCAGCCCGTCGCCGGCCAGCCGCCGTTCCCCGCGAGGCTGCCGGTCACGGTGGAACGCGGCGAGCGGTTCGACCGGTTCTACTCGATCGACGAGCGGATGCCTGGCATCGACCTGCTGACGTTCCTGCAGCACTCCCCATCCGGGCCGCGGCGGACAGCACTGCTGGCCTACCTGGAGACCGCGATGCAGCTGTGGCGGCTGCCACTTCCGCAGAACCGGTTCGCTCGACTCGTCGGCAACGACACCCGGACCTTCGACAGCCTGGCGTCGCTCTGCGAGTACCAGTTGGGAATCGGCCTGGCCGACTCGTTCCCGGCGCTTTCCGATCGCGTACCCGACCTGCAGGACAAGGTCGACCACGTGCTCGCACGCCTGCGCGAGCGCAACGTCACCCCGATGCTGGTCCATGGTGACTACTGCCCGCCGAACGTCTACGTGGTCGAGACGGACGCGGGTCCGGTCATCTCCGGAGTCGGCGACTTCTCGCCGCACACCCTGGCCGCCGATCCGGTGATGGACGTGGCCGGCGCGGTGCACTTCATCTCCCTGCAGCACTATCCCGACGCAGAGGACGACACCCGCTGGCTGGCCCGCGTCGCCGCCGAGCGGTTGGGCGACCAGGCACCGTGGATGGACGTCTACCGCCACTTCTACGCGCTCTACTACGCGATGGATCCGTCGGTGCTGGACTGGTCGGCCAAGCAACTCCTGCAGCCGTAGGCTTCGCCGGTGCCGTCGAGCAACTCCACCCCCGGGCGCACGGCCGAGATCCCGAGCGGATTTCCCCGCGCCTGGGTCGAGTTCGTCAACCCCTCGGACCTCACCGAGGTGATCAAGGCCGACCTCACCTGGCTCACGTCGCGCTGGACCTGCCTGTACGGACAGGGCACGTGTCCCGGCATCTACGCCGAGCGACCGAACGACGGCTGCTGCACCCTGGGTGCCCACTACGCCGACGCCGCCGACGAGAAGCGGGTGGAGCGCTGGGCGAAGGAACTCACTCCCGACGACTGGCAGTTCTACAAACGCGGGCAGAAACGGGTCTCCGAGACCGATGACGAAGGTGAGCGCAAGACCCGCGTCGTCGACGGCGGCTGCATCTTCCTCAACCGCCCAGGGTTTCCGGCCGGACCCGGGTGTGCGCTGCACACCCTCGCGCTGAGGCTCGACAAGCCGATCACCGAGACCAAGCCCGACGTCTGCTGGCAGCTGCCCATCCGCCGGCTGTTCCGCGAGGTCGAGCGCAACGACGGCACCACCTACACCGAGGTGACGATCACCGAGTACGAGCGCCACGGCTGGGGTGCCGGCGGCCACGACTTCGACTGGTACTGCTCGTCGAATCCCGAAGCACACATCGGGGTTCAGCCCCTGTACCTGTCGTGCGCCGACGAGCTGACCGCCCTGCTCGGCACCAAGGGCTACGCGCAGCTTGCCCGGTACTGCGAGGAGCGGGTCGCGTCGGCGCCCGACCCCACCCAACAGCTGGCGGCGCATCCGGCCACCACGGCCGCTCTGATCGTCGACGCCGACACACTGCGCCTCAGCGCTCGCTCCGCGGGCTCGACCACGGCATGACCGGCGCGCTTCCCGGCGCCATCCCGTCACCCAACATCTGGGAGCACGAGGCGGTCTACGAGATCGAGAACCGGGCTGTCGACCCGGACCATGCGATCGAGGCGGCCATGCGTTCCGTGCGCGACTGGGCGGGTGCCGTGGTCCTCGACATCGGGTGTGGCAGCGGGTTTCACCTTCCTGGCTTCGCGGAAACGGCCGCACGGGTGATTGGTATAGAGCCGCACGGCCGGCTGTGCCGGAGCGCCGAGCGAAGAGTCACCGGCCTGGCCAATGTCGAAGTCCGGCAGGGAGTTGCCAGCTCACTGCCGGTCGCGGACTCGAGCGTGGACGTGGCGCACGCGCGCTGGGCGTACTTCTTCGGCCCTGGTTGCGAGCCAGGCCTGGCCGAACTCGACCGGGTGATGCGGCGAGGTGGGGCAGCCTTCATCATCGACAACGACTCCACAACGTCGACGTTCGGTCGTTGGTTCCGCACCGGATACCCGATCGTCTCCGCACGATCGGTCGAGACCTTCTTCTCCGCAAGGGGATGGAGCCGACAGGCAGTGCAGATCCGTTGGCTGTTCGAGTCCCGTGCCGACTTCGAGACCGTGGTGCGCATCGAGTTCCCACCCGAGCTCGCCGGGCGCATCATCGACGGACACGACGGAGTCGAGGTCGACTACGCCGTCAACGTGTGGAGCAAGGCGTTCTGACTCAAGCGATTCCACGCAGGTAGCAGTAGGCATGGTGATCGGTGAACCCTGCTGACTCGTAGAGCCGGCGCGCGGCGGAGTTGTCCTCGGTCACCTGCAGGTACATCGCCGACGCGCCCATTCCCGACGCATACGCCAGCGCGGCATCGGTGAGCCGACGACCGAGGCCGCGGTCTCGATGAGTCGGCAGGACGTGCAGACCGAAGAGGCCTGCCCACCCGTCATGGACGGGCACGCGGACCACAGCCACCGGCCCGGCATCGTCGTACACACACAGGAAGGCCTGCGAAGGCGGCCCTTCCAGGACCTGCCTGGCCGTCGCACCGAACTCGCCCACACGGTCTTCGCTGACCGCCAGCACGTCATCGGTCAGCCGATGGATCCGTTCCACCCGATATCCGCGTGGGAGGTCGGGCCAGGCGAGGTTTCGTCTCACCGGTGCGGTCATCACTCGGGTGGGCTGGAGCATCTGGTAGCCGCGGTCGAGCAGTAAGCGGCCGATCGAGTCCACCGAGAGGTCGTCGTCGAGCTCCCCGAAGACCGTGACCAGGGGCGGCAGGCCACGCGAGCGGTACCAGGCCTCCATCTGGTCGAGCGCCTCGGCGACTGGCATACCGGGATCACCGAGCGGCAGCATCGAGTTCGCCCGGCCGGTGAATCCGCCCGCCGCCCGCAACAGCCAGCCGCCGATCCAGTCCGTCTCGATCGGCGGATTGCCTGCGACCATCAACCGCTGCAGGGATTCCGGCTCGAGAGCCCGATGCGGCGGCCCGGGCCGCGTCGGTCGCGGTGGAACAACGCGCACCGCCACGACGGCGGAGCGGGGAACCACCACGTCGCCATGCGGCGCGCGGACCGTCACCGCCTCGGGTTCGACGAGGACCAACTCGCCCACGACGTCGGTGAAGTGCGCGCCGGCAGTCCTCGGCTCATCGTCAGGAAGCTGATAACGCACCGAGACGCGTTCCCCGACCACCGGGGCGCGAGGGCGTGCGTCAGGCACCGGCGACGCGAGGCTGAGCCGTCGACTCGCGGTCCATCTCTCCTCGCAGCCAGTCGAGGGCCAGGTCTCGCACGAGCAGCTGGCACTCGTCGTCGTGGAAGACGTTGTGCACCTCGCCGGGGTCGCAGGCCAGGTCGAAGACCTCACCCCAGTCGGGATGTCCCCGGTACACGGTGAGCTTGTGGCGGTCGTCGACATAGGTGCGGAGGTCGACGGCGGTCGGCTGGTGCCGGTTCTCGACGATGGCGTGGGGACGTACGCGTTCGACCTCACCACGCCAGACCGGAGCCTGGTCCATCCCCTGCATGATGCCCGGGACGTCGACACCGGCTGCGGTCAGGAACGTCGGTGCGAGATCCACGAGGCTGAGTAGGGAATCGCTGGTCGAGCCGGGATCGACCTGCCCTGGCCAGCGCAGCAGGAATGGCACGCGCACCAGATCTTCGTAGTGGAACGGCCCCTTGGCGGTGAGTCCGTGCTGGCCGAGGTAGTGCCCGTGGTCGGAGGTGAACACCACCAGGGTGTTGTCACGCAACCCGAGCTGGTCGAGCCGGTCGAGGATCCGGCCCACCTGGTCGTCGACGAACGTCATCATCCCGAAGTAGGTGGCGATGTTGCGCCGGAGGGTCTCCTCGTCGACCACCTGGCGATGCAGCCCGTGGTTGGCGAACGGTGTCTCCTGCCAGGCCGAGAAGTCGGGATCCGGCTCCTGGGTCATCGCGACCCAGGTCGGCAGCTCCTCTCCCGGCTTGGGCCCGACATGGGCGAGGTCGACCTCCGCGGGGTCGTACATCGAGGCGTACGGCTCCGGCACGAGATAGGGCGGATGCGGATCGTGGAAGCTCGCCCAGCAGAAGAACGGCATCTCCCGGTTGGCCGCCCTCTCGATCGCGGCGATCGAGCGCTCACCGGTCCACGTCGAGTAGTGCTGCTCCTTCGGTAGGTCCCACGTCCATCGCCGCTTCGGGTCGTCCTTGCGTTCGGGCCACGCCTGGAAGTGGTTGCGCCACTGGGGAAAGCCGTTCTCCTCCATCCAGATGGCGTAGTGCTGGCCGACGTGCGACTCGTCGGCATGGTTGCGGGCAAGCTCGATGTGGTCGAAGCCGTAGTAGGGACCGTGGAAGTTCCGCCAGAAGTCGAGGTCTCTCAACCGGGGCTGACTTTCCAGAGACTCGATACCCGGCGGCGAAGCCAGCGGCTCGAAGTGGGCCTTGCCGATCAGGCTCGTGTCGTAGCCGGCGAGCGACAGTTGCCGGGGCAGGCTCGGCGCGACCGTCGCCTCGCTGCTGTCGAGCCGGACGCCGATGGTCCAGCACCCGTGGGAGCTGGGATAGCGCCCGGTGATGATCGAAGAACGAGACGGCGAGCAGAGCGGGTTCGTGCAGTACGCCCGGTCGGCCGCCATTCCCTGCTCGGCCAGGGAATCCAGGTTCGGCGTCCGGAGCTGTGGTGTCAGCCGGCCGAGTGCCCGGTGGTGCTGCTGGTCGGTGGTGATCAGCAGGATGTTCGGCCGGTCGTCCGCCATCAGTCCTCGAAGGCGGCCACCGGCTGGCCCGTCGCCTTGGACCGGTAGCCGGCAACGGCGATCGCCGACGCGTTCAGGCCTGCCGTGCCGTCGATGAACGGCGGCCGGTTCTCGCGGATGGCGCCGAGGAAGTCCGCGACCATCGCCTGGTTCGGATCAGCGCCGAAGCTGCCGAAGCGCGTGTTGTCGCCGTAGGTGACGATGCGATCGCCGAAGGCGTCGACCGACATGCTCCCGTCGGTGCCGACGACCTCCAGCGTCAGGCCGCCCCACGTCGGGAAGGTCGGGAGCCGGCTCCACGAGCAGTCGATGGTGCCGATGGTGCCGTCCTCGAAGGTGACCGCCACCAGGCCACCCGTGTCGGTGCCGTGCTCCGGGGTGATGAGCTCGTTTCCCTGTGCGTACACCGTTTTCGGCACCGAGCCGGTGATCCAGCACATCAGGTCGCCGACGTGCACGGTGTGGTCCATCATGCAACCGCCGCCGGCTAGTGCGGCGTCTGCGAACCATCCACCAGGGCAGCTCCCGGGATTGGTCCCGGCCATCGCGATGACCTGGCCGAGCCGCCCGGCCATCGCCGTCGCGGCCACCCGGGCGATCGGTGGCGAGTAGCGCATCGGGAACGCGACCGACAGCCACACCCCGGCCTTCGCGCACGCCTCGATCATGGCCCGGCCGTCGGCAACGGTGGTGGCGAGCGGCTTCTCGCTGAGCACGTGGCATCCCGCCGCGGCGGCCCGCTCGCAGAGGTCGCGGTGGAAGACGTTCTCCGCGGTGATGATCACGCCGTCGAGGTCACGCGAGAGTAGGTCGTCGTAGTCCGCCGCGAGGTCGATGCCGAAGCGTTCCCCGCCGGCCTTCGCCTGCTGCTCGTCGGGATCGGCGCCGATCACTTCCGCACCGAGTTCCTTCGACAGCGCCACCAGACCCGGCGTGTGCACGTGGGCGAACCCCATGATGCCGATGCGCAACTGCTTTCCCTTCATGTTCACATCCAGGTCCCGGACGCCGAGCGGGTGCCCTCGCTCGCGACGGCCTTCAGATCGTCTGGCACGGGTACCGGCTCGACCGCCTGCCCGGTGCGGATCGACGTGCGGACGGCGTCGGCCACGGCTACGGCGGCGATCGCGTCGGCGACGGCGACCCGGGCCGGCTTGCCGAACTCGATCGCATCGGCCAGTTCGATGATCTCCTCGACGAACGGGGTGTCGCCCACCATCACCGGGAGCAGCCCGGCCCGGTCGAGCAGTTCCGGCCGGTCGGCACGCAGCACGGGATGGTCGTCGGAGTCGTGGACCGCCATGCCTTCGGTGCCGGCGATCTCGAACGACGTGGCGAAGCCCGACTTCATCGCCCAGGAGGCCGTGAGGTGGGTGATGGCGCCGGACTCGTGCGTGAGGACCGCGAATGCCTGGGTGGCGACGTCACCGGTCTCGGCCTTGCCGGTGGCAAGCCCGTAGGCCCGCACGACGTCGCCGGCGAACCACCTGGCCTGGTCGATGTCGTGGATCATCAGGTCCATCACGACGCCGCCCGAGCGGGCCTCGGTGGTCATCCAGTCGTTGTGCGTCGGCAGCCCACCTGCCCGGCGGAACCGCAGCACCGCCGGCTGGCCCAGCCGGCCGGCCATCAGCTCGTCGTGAGCCGTGCGGTACTGGCCGAAGAACCTGACCACGTGGCCCACGTACAGCTGCACGCCGGCCTCGGCACAGGCCCGCGCCGCCGAGATGGCCTCGTCCGGCGTCATGCCGAGCGGCTTCTCGCACAGCACGTGCTTGCCTGCCGCTGCCACCTGACGGACGAGGTCGGCGTGGGTGTCGGACGGCGTGCAGATGTCGACGGTGTCGACGCGGTCGAGCAGCTCGGGAAGCGAGTCGACGACTGTCGCGAAGCCGCGCTCACGCGCCGCCTCGTTGCGCTCAGGGGCGATGTCGTACACGGTGACGTCGAGATCGTGGCTGGCCGCCCGCTTCTCCCAGCCGGGTGCGTGCGCGCCCGCGATGCCGCCGAACCCGATCATTCCGATGCGCATGCGCCAGTGGCTCCTTCGCTCGCGACCCCGCGTCGGGCGGGCACCCCGACCGATTCAACCATCCGGGCAACGACCCGCTCGGGCCGGGCGGGGCTGCCCGGACTGTCGGCGCGTCCTGGTTGCATCGGGCCCATGAGTGCCACCAGCCGTCAGCCATCGCCAGCCCCGAAGGCCAGGCCGGAGGTCTACACCTGCGGCGAATGCGGGTGGTCCACCGGCAAGTGGGTCGGCCGCTGCGGCGAGTGCCAGGCCTGGGGGACGGTGGAACTCGCGGGCTCCAGCCGCGGACCACGGGCCGTCGCCGGCCCGGTGAGCGAGCCCGCCCGCCCGATCGGCGAGGTCGACGCCGGCCAGGCCGGGACCTACCCGACGGGTATCGGCGAATTCGACCGCGTGGTCGGCGGCGGCATCGTGCCGGGTGGCGTCCTGCTCATGGCCGGTGAGCCGGGCATCGGCAAGTCCACCTTGCTGTTGGCCGTCGCGGCTGCGCTCGCGCGAAAGGGACTGCGCTGTCTCTACGTCACCGCCGAGGAATCCGCGGCCCAGGTACGGCTCCGGGCCGATCGGATCGGCGCACTGTCGGAGAACCTCTTCCTGGCCGCCGAGAACGACCTGTCCGCGGTTCTGGGGCAGGTCGACGCCGTTCAGCCGCAGATCCTCATCGTCGACTCCATCCAGACCGTCGGCAGCATCGACAGCACCGGCACGGTCGGTGGCGTCTCGCAGGTCCGCGAGGTCGCCGCCGCCCTGATCCGGCTGGCGAAGGCACGCAACATCTCCACGTTCCTCGTCGGCCACGTCACCAAGGACGGGAACGTCGCCGGGCCCCGGGTGCTGGAGCATCTGGTCGACGTCGTCGTGTACTTCGACGGCGACCGGCATGCCCGGCTGCGACTCGTCCGCGCCGTGAAGAACCGGTACGGCGCCACCGACGAGGTCGGCTGTTTCGACCTCGGCGACGACGGCATCGCCGAGGTGCCCGACCCCTCCGGGCTGTTCCTCGTGCGCCGCGACATCCCCGTCGCGGGAACCTGCGTCACGGTCACGATGGAGGGCACCCGGCCGCTGGTCACCGAGGTGCAGTCGCTCGCCGTGCTCGCGCCGGACAACTCACCCCGGCGGACGACGCACGGCCTGGACTCCAATCGGGTGGCGATGACCATCGCCGTACTGCAGCGCAACAGCCCGAACGGGCTCAGTGGCAAGGAGATCTACACGTCGACGGTCGGCGGCGTCCGCATCACGGACACGTCCTGTGACCTGGCGGTTGCGCTGGCGGTCGACTCGGCCGCCTCCGGCCGCGCCCTGCCGAGCGAGCTCGTGGTGCTGGGTGAGCTGGCGCTCGCCGGGGACGTCCGGCCGGTCCGGGCCCTGCAGCGACGGCTGGCCGAGGCGGCCCGACTGGGCTTCCGCACGGCGTTCGTGCCGCCGGGCCTGCCCCGGTCCGGGGTGCCGGCCGGCCTCCGCGTCCTGGAGATCGGCAGCATCACCGGGGCCTTCCAGGCCCTCGACCTGCTCCGTCGCTCACCGGCGCGGCCGGGTCCGGGGTCCCTGCGGGAATCGAGGGCCGCCCGTCTGTCGCCCGTACACTGACGCCGACCAGGCGCGCCGGCCGGCGCGTTGCCCGACGGACGGACCGTGCCGCGTGCCCCCACCTGATCGATTGCTGGACGCGAAGCTCCGCCAGACACTGGCGGCAGTGGCCCCGGGCACGGACCTGCGCGACGGGCTCGAACGGATCCTCCGCGGGCGTACCGGGTGCCTGATCGTGCTCGGCAACGACCGGACGGTTGAGTCGCTGTGCACCGGCGGCTTCACTCTCGACGTCGAGTTCACCTCTACAGGTGTGCGCGAACTTGCGAAGATGGACGGCGCGATCATCCTCGACGGCGAGGCCGACCGCATCCACCGCGCCGCCGTGCATCTGATGCCGGACCACAGCATCCTCAGCGACGAGACCGGGACCCGCCACCGCACCGCCCAGCGGGTGTCGGTCCAGACCGGCGTGCCGGTGATCTCGGTGTCGGCGTCGATGCACATCATCGCGCTGTACGTCGACGGCGTCCGGTACGTCCTGGAGGACACCGCCAACATCCTGGCAAGGGCCAACCAGGCCCTGTCGACGCTCGAGCGCTACAAGATGCGTCTCGACGAGGTGGCCGGCTCACTCTCCGCGCTGGAGATCGAGGACGTCGCCACGCTCCGCGACGTCACGCTGGTCGCCCAACGGCTGCAGATGGTCCGGCGCATCGCCAGCGAGATCGAGGGCTATGTGCTCGAACTCGGCACCGATGGGCGACTGCTCGCGCTCCAGCTCGACGAGCTCGTGGCGGGTGTCGACATCGACCGCGTGCTGCTCGTGCGTGACTACGTGAATCGCGGCAGCCACCCGCGGACGGTTCGTGAGGTCGACGAGGCGCTGGACGAGCTCGACCGGCTCACCGACACCGAGCTGCTGGACCTGCGGATCGTGGCCAACGCGGCCGGGTTCGGCAGTGATCCACTCGACTCGGCGATCAGCCCGCGCGGACACCGGCTGCTCGCCCGTATCCCCCGGCTGCCGGTGTCGATCGTGGACCGGATGGTGGAGCACTTCGACTCGCTGCAGAAGCTGCTGTCGGCCTCGGTCGACGACCTGCAGACCGTGGAGGGCGTGGGTGAGAGCCGCGCCCGGGCGGTCCGGGAAGGCATGTCCCGCCTGGCCGAGTCGAGCATCCTCGAGCGCTACGTCTGAGCCAGCCGCGTTCTGGCTACTCCCCGAAGTGGGCTGCGAGCTCGGCCGGAACCGGAGTGACGTCGACCCGGCCACCGCCGCCGCGGATCGACTCCGCAGCCGCGCAGCCCGCGGCAACGGCGTAGCGACCGGCCACCGGTGAGGTGTCGGTGTGGCCACCATCGCGGACGTAGCGCAGGAACTCGGCCACCGTCGACGGGTCCGCGCCCGCCGTGCGAGCCCTCCTTCACGTCCAGCGAGATCACCTTCGCCGCGTCGGGGTGGTAGCCGTCGGTTCGCTTGTTGAACAGGTGCACCGACGTCCCGGGCTCACCGTTGCCGAAGTTCTCGATCCTGCCCTCGGTGCCGATGATGGTGTAGCTGCGCCAGTAGTCGGGGGCGAAGTGGCACTGCTGGTAGGAGGCGAACGCCCCGTTCTGCAAAGTCATCAGCATCATCGAGACGTCCTCGACGTCGACCACGGGATTGAGGTCGCGCATCGTGTGCTGCGGCCAGCGGTCCGGTCATCGGCGCCTCCCGCTCCTGCCACGGGGTCCAGTCCGCATCCGGATCGCGGCGCATCGCCGGGTCGCCGTAGACCATCAGGTCTCCGACCGCCGACGTGCTCGCGGTGTAGCTGTCCATCAACCAGTGCAGGATGTCGATGTCGTGCGCGCCCTTCTGCAACAGCAGCGTGTTGGCCTTGGAGCGGTCGGCATGCCAGTCGCAGAAGTAGTAGTCGCCGCCGGTGGACACGAAGTGCCGGCACCAGCCGGTCTTCGGCTCTCCGATCGCCCCGTCCTGGACCAGTTCGCGCATCTTCCGGACGAACGGCGAGTGCCGCATGTTGTGCCCGAGATAGAGCCGCCGCCATCGCGGGCACGCACGGTCTCCAGCAGGTCGTCGGCATCGGCGGTGCTGATCGCCATCGGCTTCTCGAGGTAGACCGCGATGTCGTGTTCCAGCAGGAACTTCGCGTGCTCGTAGTGCAGGTAGTCAGGCGAGATCACGAACGCCGCGTCGAGGCCACGCTGCACGAACGACTCGAGATCGGTGTCGACGCTGGCTTCCCGCCCGAAGCGCTCGGCGAAACGCTCCGCCGACTTGGGCGACGGGTCGCAGAGCGCAACCACCGCCGAGCCCTGTCCCGGGTTGTGCGCGTATCGCGACAGGCCGCCGCGCATTCCGTATCCGACAACGCCGATCTTCAGGTCAGCCATGGCTCCGAGGGTATCGAGGCCGATCGGCGCGGCTGTGGTCAGCCCTGTTCGACAGCGTTATCCCTGTTCGGCAGCGTTATCCCTGTTCCACGAGGCGATCTGCCTTCACCCGCACGTTGATGCGTTGCTCAGCGGCATTGCGGTAGGGGTAGCTGTCGACGCCGAGGTACTTGTGCGCGAGCGAGTCGATCAGGTCGTCGGCGCCCTCGGTGGTGAGTTCGGCGGTGCCCGAAATGCTGGCGAACCGCTGCGAGTCCTCGGGATCGAGAACGCTCACGGAAACCTGGGGGTTGGCCTTGAGGTGGTCGTCCTTCACCCGGCCAACAGCGGTGTTGAACACCACGTCGTCGCCGTCGACGTCGGCCCAGACCACGGTGTTGTGCGGCGAGCCGTCGGGGCGAAGCGTCGTCACCCAGGCGAGGTTCTTGCCCTCGAACAGGGCGCGGGCGTTGTCAGTGAGTTGCACGGTCACGGTTGTCTGCTTCCTGATGGGTCGTCGAAAGTCTCACTATTGGTCGTCAAACAGGCGCAACCGGTAACCGGGCGGGCTTCTTCCCACAACCGCGAGGTGTCTCGCGGGCTGGTCACATGTCCCGCGCCGACAGAACGCAGAATTCGTTGCCCTCGGGGTCGGCCAGCACCGACCAGGTGGTGCCCTCCCCTTTGTCCTGACCGACGTCTGCCCTGGTTGCTCCCTTGGCCAGCAGCTCGTCGATGAGGGCGTCGCGGTCGTCGCTCAGGTGCGGAGCCAGGTCGATGTGCAGGCGGTTCTTCACCGTCTTGCCCTCCGGCACCGGCACGAACACCATCCCCGGCCCCACCCGGGTCCACTCCCCCTCCGAGAGGTGCTTCTCCTCGGCATGCCGGGGAACGATCGCCACCTCGTCCTCCTGCTCGAAGACGATCTGCCAGTCGAGGACGTCGGCCCACCATCGGGCCTGCGCCGAGATGTCCTTGCAGTCGACGACGACCGTGTACCACTTCAGTGCCATGGCGGATCCACCTCTCCTCGGGTTGGCCGGGACAGGCGTGGGCCAACGGCTGGCAGGATTCCTCATCGTGCCGACAGACGACGAGCAGGCTGCGCGCCTTCGCCGGCAGGTGGTGCGGTGGTACCGGCGCAACGCGCGCGACCTGCCCTGGCGGCGGCCAGACGCGAGCCCGTGGGCCGTCCTCGTGAGCGAGGTGATGCTGCAGCAGACGCCGGTGGCCCGGGTACTCCCGGTCTGGCGACAGTGGCTGGCCGACTGGCCGGAGCCCGCTGCGCTCGCCGCGGCCGAGCCGGCTGCCGCGATCCGGGCATGGGGCCGACTCGGCTATCCGCGACGGGCACTGCGGCTGCATGCCGCGGCCAGGGTGATCGACGAACGGCACGGTGGGGCGGTACCCGACGACGAAGCCGCACTCCGGGCACTGCCGGGCATCGGTGAGTACACGGCTGCTGCCGTGCTCGCCTTCGCGTTCTCCCGGCGGCAGCCGGTGCTCGACACCAACGTCCGCCGGGTCCATGCCCGGGTCTTCGACGGCCGCGCCCACCCGCGTGCGGCGGCGATGAGTGCATCCGAGCGGTCGCGGGCGGCCAGGCTTCTCCCCCGGACCGGGCCGGCCGCAGCCGAGTTCAGCGTTGCGGTGATGGAGCTCGGGGCACTCGTCTGCACTGCGCGAGCGCCCGCCTGCGCCAGCTGCCCACTGGCGCGGGACTGTCGCTTCTTCGCACTCGGTGGCCCGCAGCCAGAGGAGCGGCGGCGAGGCCAGGGCTACGCCGGCACCGATCGGCAGGCCCGCGGAGCGCTGCTGGCGGTGCTCCGCGACGCCGATGGGCCGGTGCAGCCGGCGGACCTGGCCCTGGCGTGGAGTCCGGCTGAGCAACGCGAACGGGCACTCGCCAGCCTCGTCGTCGACGGGCTCGCGGTCGCCGCGGGCACGGGCTATGCGCTCCCGGGCGGTCAGCTCCCGGCGTCGATGATGCTTCCCGAGGCTTCCCCGGGAGCCAGCGACGCCTTGGCGGCCCAGCGCACGTCCGGGTCGGGCACCGGAACAGAGCTCACGAGCAGCTGGGAGTAGGAGTGCTGCGGGTTGTCGATGACCTGCCTCGTCGGCCCCGACTCCACGATCTCGCCGCGGTACAGGATGTGGATGTCGTCACCCACCTGGTAGGCCGTCGACAGGTCGTGGGTGATGTAGAGGAACACGACGCCGAGCTCGTCCCGCATGCGCGTCATCACCGACAGGATCGTCGCCCGCAGGGACGCATCGACCATCGACACCGGCTCGTCGGCGACGATCAGCCGGGGACGGAAGAGGAACGCGCGAGCCATCATCATCCGCTGCCGCTGACCACCGGAGAGTTGGTGCGGGTGCTTGGTGAGCAGGTCCTCGTCCAGCCCGACAACCTCGAGGGCATCCCCCACCAGTCGGCGCGCATCGGCCTTCGACTCCGCCAGGCTGAACTGCTTGATGGCGGTCGTGAACACGTGCTGCACGGGATAGAACGGGTTGTAGACGCCGAACGGGTCCTGGAAGATCGCCTGGACCTCGCGCCGGTACCCCAGCCAGTCGCGGCGGCTGAAGCCGGCGACGTCCTGGCCCCGGAATCGGACCAGTCCGGTCGTCGGCCGGGTGAACCCGAGGACCACATTGGCCAACGTGCTCTTGCCGCTGCCGCTCTCACCGGCCAGCGTGCTGATCGCAGCCGGCGACTCCGCGATTGAGAGGGAGACTCCGGACAGGGCGACCGTCGCATCCTTCTTACCGCCGTACCGGACCACGACGTCGCTCAACTCCAGCAGTGGCTGCCCATTCTGTGATGGCTGGCTCATGCCGGCACCTCTTCGGACTCGTCCGGCGGCATGGCTACGAAGTGGTCGGGCGCCACCTCGACCAGGTGCGGAGTGATGCGGCGCTGCATCAGGTCCGGTGATGCCGCGTGCGCAGCCAGAGCAGGCTTCACTTCGCGGATCGAGGGAACCGACGCGATCAGGTGCTGGGTGTAGGGGTGCCTCGGATCGGAGAACAAGGAGCGGACCGGGGCGACCTCGACGAGGTTGCCTCCGAACATCACCGCGATGCGGTCGACCATCTGCGCCTGCATCGCCATGTCGTGCCCGATCATGATCATCGAGCAGCCCACCTGCGCCTTGACGTCCAGCAGAGTCTCGGCGACCGCCTTCTGCACCACGACATCGAGGGCACTGGTGGGTTCGTCGGCGATCAGCAGGGCCGGCTTGAGGGCGATCGCCGCCGCGATGCACACGCGCTGCTTCATGCCGCCCGACAGCTCGTGCGGGTACATCCCATAGGTTCTCGCCGGCAGGTTGACCGCGGCCAACAACGCCATGATCCGGTCCCGGCGCTCCCGCCGCGAAGCGTGCTCGTGCGCGTCGATGGCATCGCCGATCTGGTCGCACACCCGCAGGATCGGATTGAGCGAGTTCATCGATCCCTGCGGGATAAGGGAAAACGTGCGCCACCGCCGATCTCGGAGGTCGCCTTCGGACATGCCGAGCACGTCCTCGCCCTGGATCCGGACACTTCCACCCACCACGCGACCTGGCGGCGAGGTGAGCCGCAGCACGGCCATCGCGGTCGTGGACTTTCCTGAGCCCGACTCGCCCACCAGCCCAACCGACTCGCCGCGCCGGACGTCGAAGGAGACGCCGTTGACCGCATGCACATCTCCGGTCGAGGTTCGGTAGTCGACCCGAAGGTCGTCGACCTCCAGCACCAGATCAGCCGTCTCGTCCGTGACCGTCACTTTCCGAGCCCCCGCAGTCGTGGATTGGAGACCTCGTCGAGTCCGACGGCGATCAGGAACAGGGAGATGAAGATCAGCATCAGCACGATCGTCGGGAAGCCCCACCACCACCACATCCCGCGAAGGATGGCCGAGCCCTGGATCGCGTTCGAGATCGTCATTCCCAGTGTGGGTATGCGCTGCGGTCCCAGTCCGAGGGCCTCGAGTCCGACTGCGGCGAGGATGCCACCGGATGCCGCTCCGATGAAGCTGGAAGCCAGGTAGGGAAGGAGATTGGGCGCCATCTCACCGAACATGATCTTCGGCGTGTTGAGCCCGGTGAGCTTGGCCATCCGGACGTAACCCTGTTCACGCATCGACAGCACCTGGGCCCGGAGCAGACGCGTCGGCCCGGCCCACGCGAACAGGGACACGACGATGGCCATCGTCGACACGTTCATCTCCCGGACGTAGGAGGAGATGACGATGAGGATGGCGAGCGACGGAATCGTCAACGCCGTATCGGCGATCGTCCGCACGACCGTGTCGACCGGCCCGCCGAGATAGCCGGCGGTGAAACCCAGGATGGTGCCGATGATCATGCTGGTCACCCCGACGATCAGCCCGATCTGGATCGTGGTGGGACCACCGACAACCAGCAGCGCAAGGAGATCCCGACCGCTGTTCTCGGTGCCGAGGGGGTGTGCGGAGTTGCCGCCGTCGATCCACATCGGCGGCAGGTTCAGCGGCGAACTGGCCGCTCGCGCGAGATCGGTGTCGACGAGGAACCAGCCGAGGATCGACAGCACCACGATCAACAAGATGATGCCGGCGCCGAAGAAGAGCTTGGGGCTCCGCCAGGCCGATGCCATCCGCGAGGTGGTCTCCTCCGGCTCCTCGACCGCGACCACCAGGTCACTGAGGCTCATGACTACCTCCGCTCATAGGTGATCCGCGGGTCGAGCAGCGGGTAGATGAGGTCGATGAGCAGCACCGCTCCGGCGGTGGTGAGTACGAGGATGTAGACGATCCCCTGTATGAGCGCGAAGTCGGAGTTGGAGATCGCCTGGTACAGCAGGGAACCCATGCCGGGGTAGCCGAAGATGTACTCCACCAGCACCGTGCCGCCGACGATCCCGCCGAGACTGATCACCAGTCCGGTGACCTGCGGCAGGATCGCGTTGCGGATCTCGTAGGTGAACAGCACGCGATGCGCCGGCAAGCCCTTGGCCTTGGCCAGCGTGAGGTAGTCCTCGCCGGCAACGGTGATCATCATGCCCCGCATGCCGAGGGCCCAGAATCCGATGCTGGCGAGCACGATCGAGGCAACCGGCAGGAAAGCGTGCTGGACAAGACTGTTCAGGAACTCCAGGTAGAAGCCTGGCTCCAGATCGGAATCGTATGCTCCCGAGACCGGGAACAGGCCGAGCCTGAACACGAACAGGTACACCAGCATGATGCCGAGGATGTAGAACGGGATCGCGGTGAACGTCAGCGTCAACGGCAGCATCGCCTTCAGCAACCGCGGCGACCGTCGCCAGGCCATCAATGCACCGATGAGCGTGCCGATCACGAACGACAGTGCGGTCGCAGCGAACAGCAGCCCGAGGGTCCAGGGCAGGGCATCGCCGATCAACTCGGCGACCGTGATCGGGAACTGCGACAGCGAGTAGCCGAAGTCGAACGTGACCAGATTTCGCAGGTACCGCAGGTACTGGACGTACATCGGGTCATCGAGCCCGAACCGCTCACGCCAGGCCTGGATGAGCTCGGCACTGCCGGTGACCGTCCCCTGCTGCGACGTCAGCCTGGTGACCATGGCCGAGACCGGATCACCCGGTGCCAGCCGCGGGACGAAGAAGATGATCGTGGCGCTCGCCCACACGGTGAACACGAACATGCCCAGCCGGCGCACGGCATAGCCGGCCGTCAGCCCACGCATGACGTCCCCCCGAGAGCTCGGCCGCGTCCTTCGATCACGCTTGCGTCAGCCTGTGGATGATGACGTGCGCGTTGCCCCAGTCGAGGGTGGGCTGAAGGTAGGCGTCGGTCTCGGTCGCCCAGCCCTTCCAGTAGTAGTTGTCGAATGCGTAGAGCTTGCGCGCGTAGGTGAGCGGGATGAACGGGAGATCGCTCAGCCACTCGGTCGCAGCCTGGACGAACAACGGCTTCAACTGCTCGTCGTCGACGGGGAGGCCTGCCATCTGGTTGACCAGATCGGTGAACTTGGCGTTGGACCACCGCTGCGAGTTGGAGCTGGCCCGCTTGCCGATCGGGACGACACGGTCGGTGGTGAACAGGCTCATCGACGTCCACGGCTCGGTGACCGATCCGCACGAGCTCCAGTCGGCCGCGGCCTCGAAGCGCCCCATGGAGATGTTGTCGCCCCACGTGCCGATCGCGAGCTTGCGGGATGTCGCCCGGATGCCTGCCTTCTGGAGTTGCTCGGTTGCAACGTCGGCGTAACGCCAGATCTCGATGAAGTCGGTCGGCGCGTCAATACGCAGCGTGAGTTGCTTGCCGTCCTTCGCCCAGTAACCGTCGCCGTCCTTGGCGTATCCCTTTGCCTCGAAGGTGGCCGCGGCCTTGTCTGGGTCGTGGGCCAGGATCGGGTACTTCTCGTAGACCCCCTCCTGCTCGAGCAGGTCTGTCCACTTGGTCATCGCGGGGTAGTTCGGGAAGAAGAACGGTGCCGGGGTGGTGGTGCCCTCGTAGGCGATCGCGGCGATCTGTTCCTTGTCGATCACCTGGTTGAGCGCCCAGCGCATCTCCTTGTCGTTCCACGGTGCGAGAGCGGTGTTGAGGCTGAGCAGTCGGGTGCACGGGTCGGACCAGGCGAACGGCTTCTCCGGCAGCCACGAGATCGTGTCGGCGTTGCGCGCCTTGAGCGTGTCGAACGCACCGGCGGTGAGGTCGGCGACGCTGTCGAGCCCGTGGTCGGCAGCCTTCGCCACCCGGATGTCCTCGGTCTCGTTGACCACCCACTCCAGCTCTTCGGGCTTGGGCAGTTCCTTGAAGCCCGCCTCGACTCCCCACCAGTCGTCCCGGCGCTGGTACCGCACCAGGGTGGCGGTGCTCGACACCAGCTTGTACGGGCCGGTGAACACCGGCCAGCCCTTGGCCTCGTCGTAGTTGGTGAACTTCAGCGGGTCCTTGTCCTTCCAGATGTGCTCCGGAACGATCGTGAGGCTGGAGTGGATCTTGACGCAGAAGTTGTCCAGGACGAAACGCGGGTTCGGCTTCTTCAGCTTGAAGTCGATGGTCAACGCGTCGACCTTCGTCACCTTTTCGACCCACTGCGTGATTCCGGCCGCCCAGCTGAGGTCCGGCTGCTTGATCAGCAGACCCATGGTGAAGACGATGTCATCGGCGTCGTACTTCTCGCCGTCAGACCAGAGGATGCCGTCCTTGATCTTGAGCGTCCATTCGTCGAGAGCTTCATTCGACGTGAACGAGTCGCCGAGCCAAGGCTCCAGGTCACCGGTCTGGTAGTTGAGGATGAACAGCGGTTCCGACATGGCCTGGTGGAAGCCCGCGTTGATCACGAACCCGGTGACGAACGGGTTGAACAGCTTCGGCGACTGGATCCGGCCGCCGTGGAAGTCGAGGACCAACTTCCGCGCTCGTTCAGGATCCTTGTCACTCGCGCCGTCGGTGCCGCTCTGATTGCGCGAACCTTCGCAGGCGGACGTGACGGCCCCGATCGGGAGCAAGGCAGCACCGAGGGTCGCGGCCAGGAGACTGCGTCGCCTGATGCCCGTGGGCCTCGAATCGTCGTGCGTCTCCATGGTGGACCTCTCAGAATTTGGGCAGGCGAACGAGCGAAGTATTCCGCGCTGGGAAGTGCTCTACCAAGCGATCTCGTCGAGAGGACCGCAACCGGTCAGAATCGAGAATGTTCAACAGGGCATGAAAGAACGCCTGTCGGCCGCGGGAGTCGACAAGCTGTGATAGCGGTGCGGATCAGTCGGTGAAAGTGGTGCCTGACCTCCGCTGATATTCAGATGGGCTGACGCCGTACTGGGCTCGGAAGGTGCGGATGAAATGGTGCCGGTCGAAGAACCCGCAACCTTTGCCGACCGTTCCGATCGAGGCACCGGGAACAAGCAGACGTGCTGCCGCCTCGGCGCAGCGTTGCCGACGCAGGTAGCCACCGACGGTCTCGCCGGTCGCGAGCCGGAACAGCCTGGCTGCGTGTCTTTCCGACAGGTGCACCTGCGCCGCGAGGTCGCGTACCCGCACCGGACGGGCGATGTTGTCCTCCAGGTAGCGGCGCATCACCTGAACCGCCACCTCGGCGTTGTCGGTCGACGGCGACCCCTCTGCCGGGCCGGTGGCGAAGGCCGAGGCCGTCTCGGCCAGCAGGGTCTGGGCAACGGACTGGGTCCGCACATCCGACCGCGGCCCGCCGGACTCGACGGCCCGCACCATCATCTGCAACGCCAGTTCGACGCTCTCGGTGTCGGTGACCACGACCGGGCCCTCGGGATCGGTGAACCCCGCAAGCCATTCGGGGGTCTCGCTCCGGTGCGGCAGGGTGAAGCCCCAGTAGGTGATACCAAGCGGGTCGTCACCGTCGCCCCGGATCTCGTGTACGTCGCCCGGCCGCGCGAGGAACAGCATTCCTTCGCTGATGACGAACTCCCGGTCGCCCGATGTGAACGTCCCGAGCCCCGCATAGGAGAGGCAGACCTCGTAGAACGAGTGCGCATGGCTCCAGTTGCGCCAGGGCCTGGTCTCATAGAAACCCCACGAGACGAACTCGGCCTGCCCACCCGGCAACGCGACGCTCAGCCGCGTGGCGCACAGATCGCGCAGCCGCGCAGCGCGAGTGGCGAGGCCGGCTGCCAGGTCAGCCCCCGCCCATGCTGCCGCCGCCCATGGCGCTCCCGCCCATGCCGCCACCCATGGCGGCACCCGCCATGGCCGGCGACTTGCCGGCATGCCCACGCGCGGTCGGGTCGACACCGGCGAGCATCATCCCCTGGCCGAGCGAGAACGAGTGCGCGTCGGTGAGCGGCGGGTCGGCCGGGTCGCGGAACTGCACCAGCCAGGTGGTGCGGGCCTCGTTGGAGGTGTTCACCCCGGAGGCGTGCACGGTGAGGTAGCTGAAGAAGATGACGTCGCCGGCCTTGGCCGGCACCGGGATCGACTTCTCGATCGGCCATTCGTCTGATGGCAGGTGGAAGCTGCCCTCAGAGATGTGCTCGAGCGGTCCGTTCTTGTACGAACCCGGGACCACGCGCACGCAGCCCTTCTCCTCGGGGGCGTCGTCGAGGAAGAAGATCGCCGCCGCCATCCGGTGGTAGGTGTGCGGGAAGAACGGGTGGTCCTGGTGCATCGGGAAGGGCGAACCCTTCTCCGGGGGCTTGACGAACATCTTCGTGTGGTGCAGTTGCACATTCGGCGTGCCGATGACCTGGCCGGCGACGTCGGTGAACCGGCTGTCGACCAGCATCTTGCTGAAGGCCGCCGCATAGAACTGCACGTCGTGGCTGTGCTGCAGGCTCGTGGGGGCACCGCCGGCGATCTCCTTGGCGGAGGCCCAGGTGGGGTCGGACGCGTCGGACAACCGGCCGATCAGGTCGTGCGACTCGGTGCGGAGGACAGCTGCCTCCTCCGGGGTGATCAGGCCACGGACCAGCACGAAACCGTCTCGTTCGTAGTCGCGCAATTGCTCTTCGTTCAGCAAGGAATTCGCCTCCCGGCGGGGTTGGACTGATTGCATCGAGGCTAGGCCGCGCCCGATCGCACCGGAAGTGGAGACATCGGACGGGTAGGGGTACCAGACGGACATGGCGACCGTCCTGGCATGATCCGGCCAACCAGTGACCGACCGACGTGAGGCGCACCAATGGCAAAGCACGCTCTGACCCACGTCATCGACGCGGCCGGCGCACTCCTCGGCGGCAACCGTGGCCCGGTGCCACTGGAGCTCGCGGAGCGGCTCAGCGATGAGGATCGCCGCAACACGCTGCTACGCCTACGGGTCACCAGCGGGCCGGAAGCCGGTCGCACGGTGGTGCTCAAGCAGGTGGACGGGTTCGGCAAGAACGCCAACGACTGGACCAAAGGACGCTTCTACGGCGACGCACTCGGCGCGCTGTTCCTGACCCAGGTCAGCGGTAACCGGCACGCTCCCCGCTGCCTCGGCGTCGATGTCGCGCTCGGGTTCATCCTGATGGAGGATCTCGGCCCGGTCGAGAGCCTGGTGGAACCCCTGCTCGAGGGGTCGGCCGACCAGGCCCGGGCCGCGTTGCTGACCTACGTCCGCCGACTCGGCGCGATGCATGCGGACACGGCCGGGCGGCAGAAGGAGTACGACGAGATCGCCGACTCCCTACAGGCTCCGCCGCGGTTTCGGACCAGGCAGTCCAGGCGCGACGACGACCGGGGTCTGCACCAGGGCATGGAGGGGCTGAGCCGTCAGCTCGCCGACCTGAAGATGACCCGGGCGGGACCGGCGGTCATCGACGAGATCGAGGTGGTCGGTGCGACCGTGCGCGATCCCGGGGAGTTCACCGTCCTCCTGCACCGCGACGCCTGCCCGGACAACATGGCCTTCGGCACCGACCGGCTGCGGCTGATCGACTTCGAGTTCACCAAGTTCGGGCACGCGCTGATCGACGGGCTCTACCCACAGCTCCCGTTCCCCACCTGCTGGTGCTGCAACGTCATCCCCGACGGGCTCGCCGACGAGCTGACGGCCGCCTATCGCGCGGAGCTGGCGCGTGGGTGCCCGTCCGCGGCCGACGACGCGGTCTTCGCCCGCGCGACGGCGCACATCACCGCGTGGTGGCTCGTGTGCTCGTTCGGCTGGCCGTTCGAGAACGTGGTCAAGCAGGACGACACCTGGGGACTTGCGTCGAACCGGGCGCGTGAGCTCACCCGGCTGGAAAGGTTCGCCGACGTCGCGGAGCGCGCCGGCGAGCTCCCGGCCATGGCCGACCTCGCCCGGCGGCTCGCCGCCAACCTGCGAAAGATCTGGCCGAACGTCGAACCGCTGCCGTTCTATCCGGCACTGCGGTAGAAGGCGGCACTGCGGTAGAAGGCGGCACTGCGGTAGAAGGCGGCACTGCGGTAGAGGGTGCCTCAGGCCATTTCCGAGGTGTGCCCCGGGAACGCGGTGACCGACGGGTCGAGCAGGTGCGCGATGTTGTTGACGGCGGTGGCCACCTCGCCGAACCCGGTCGCGAGCAGGGCGACCTTCCCGGGGTAGGTGACGATGTCGCCGGCGGCGTAGATGAGCGGAAGGTTCGTGGCGCCGGTGCTGTCGACGACGATGTGGCGGCCGGCCAGCTCCACTCCCCACGTGATCAGCGGGCCGATGTCGGCGTGGAAGCCCAGCGCCGCGACGACGGTGTCACACGGCAGTTCCGACACCGTGCCGTCGCCCGCGGTCAGCTCCACAGCCGCCAGCCTGCCGTCGCCGATCAGCCGGGTGACCTGCGCCGGAACATGGAACGGGATGCCCATCGACCGCACCCGTTCGAGCATCGCCGGTGCGGCGCGGAACCGGTCGCGGCGGTGCACGACCCGCACCGACTTCGCCACCGGGTAGAGCATGTGCGCCCAGTCGACGGCCGAGTCGCCGCCGCCGACGATCACCACGTCGTGCCCCGCGAGGGCGGCCGGCTGCGGGACGAAGTGCACCACCCCGCCGCCGGTCCAGTCCGCCGCGGCCGGCAGCGGCTTGGGCGAGAACGACCCGATGCCGACGGTGAGCAGCATCGACCGGGCGTTGAGGACGGTGCCGCGGTTCGTGGTCACCTCGACGCCCTCGTCGGACGTGACCAGCTCCAGCGCCTGCTCGCCGAGGCAGAACTCCGGGTGGTAGGGCTCGGTCTGGGCCATCAGCCCCTCGACCAGGTCGCGGCCACGGACGCGGGCAAACCCGGCGACGTCGAGGATGTCCTTCTCCGGATACATCGCCGCCACCTGCCCACCGGCTTCGGGCAGGCTGTCCAGCAGCATCGTGGAGAGCCCGCGCAGCCCGGCGTAGAAGGCTCCGAACAGGCCGACCGGACCGGCTCCGATGATCAACAGGTCGAAGGGTTCGGGCTTCACGGGGGCAAGTCTGGCACCGTCGGCCGCCCGAGCCCGGGCAGGTGGGCCGTTGGCCGTGTCCCTTTCCCTCAGTGCCGGGCCACCAGCGACCAGGCCCGCTGGTTGTAGTAGTCCGTGAAGCCGTAGTTCTGCTTCAGCATGCTGCTGATGCGCACGAACTCCGGGGTGAGGCCGTGCTCGACGAAGCGGGCGCGGATCCGGTCAACGCTCAAGACGTTCACGTGGTAGGAGCGCCGCGGGGTCACCTGGTGGTCGGGAATGTCGCTCATCAAGAAGAAGATGATGATCACGCCTTTGCGGCTGACCCGGCACAACTCGTCGATCGCCCGGTTGAACGCCTGCGGCGACAGGTGCTCGAGCAGATCGCTCGCCATCGCCCAGTCGTAGGAATTGTCGGCAACGTCGATGTCCTGGACATCCCCGCGTCGGAAATCGACGCCAGGGAACATCTCGGTGGCGTTGGCGACATTGGCCTCGGTCAGGTCGAACCCGGTGTAGTCCAGGTGCGACGCCAGGCCGTACGCGGCGAACGCACGGTAGTCGTTGGCGGAGCCACAGGCCGCCTCGATCAGGGACAGCCGAGCAGCCGGGGGCGTGGCCAGCACCTGACGCCATTGGCCCGCGAAGCGGTCCTGGTCTCCGATCGCAGCTGAGATCTCGCCCTCCCAGATCTTGCGCCGCTTGACCTCCGCCCACGTCAGACCTGTCTCCTTGGGGAGAGCCTTCTGCCGCCGCCTCAGGAACTGGTTGGTGTCGGAGGCCCACTGCAGCTCCTCCGCCATGAGCCCGGCGAACTGATCGCCGTAGAGCTCTCGGATGAAGTGGTGCCTGGCGAGCACGCTCTGGACGTTGATCAGCGGGTTCTGGAGGCTCGAGACCAGGTAGCCCTTGAGGGTGGAGGCGGCGCTTCGCTCCCAGGACTGCGTCAGGAGCCTGCGCTCGATCCGGCGCTCGACCGGGCCGCCGATCACGCTGCCGACACGGCGCGCGACCCTGGCGTTGCGCTCCCTCCTGCGGAGCATCTCCGCCTTCCTGGCGGCGGCCTGAGCGCGAGTTTCCTTCCCGGTCGGCTCGCCGATCTCGCTCACCTTGATCAGCGCTCTACCCACGCGGCGAGTTCCTCTGCGGGCGAACGTGATAACGCGATTCTCGCTGCTACGGGCGGTGCTGGTCGACCACAGCATGTTGACCTCCTCCGGGCGGACAATGGCTGGCACCCTAACCCGAAGCAGGCGGTCGAGCGGGCACTGTCCGATTAGCAGAGTCCGACTAGTTGATGCCCTGCGCGAAGACCTGACGGAGTTCGTCGAGCGAACCTTCATCACCGTCGAACTCGATGGCCTCGTCGTCGGCCCGATGCCACAGCCACGCGTCGAGGTCTGCAGCGGTGCTCGAGATCGTTGCTCGCACGTCGGAGCCGTCGTCCACGTCGGCGATGTGGATGTCGGGCTCCTCGACGTGCCCGCCGTCCGGGTCGTCGCCGGTGAAGGTGGCCATCGTTACCAGCCAGCTGTTCCCGGTGTCGGTGCTCCGCAGGCGGATGGTGCGCCCGGGGATCGGCGTGATCGTGCCCCACGGCGGGCAGCCGCCGTACATGATCCGCAGGACCTCGTCGACACCGTCTGCGCTGAGCGCGGCTGGCAGCCGGGTCGGCGTTCCCGCCACCTGCTCCGCGTCGACCCGGTGGATGAGCGCCTCGTGCGCCTGCCGCCGGTAGGTGAACCCGACCGACTGCTCGTTCGACCAGGTCCAGGCCGGCGTCTCTGGTGCGGTGGACCGCAACGCCTGCAGGAGCAGGTCGCTGTTCTCGCGGACCAGCGACACGCAGTCGGCAAACGTCTCCGGTCGCGCGCGGTGCCTCGATGGCCTCCACCTGTTCGCCGTCCGCCAGCCGCCGGCTGACGACCTGGGTCCAGAAGTGCTGCACCTCGGTCAGGTGGTACGCGAGGTCGAAGGCGGTCCACTCCGGGCAGGCAGGGACCGTCGCCTCTTGGTCGGCGCCCTCCAGGACGTCGGCGAAACGGGCGGAGTCGGCCTCGAGATGGTCGAGGTACACGTCGAAGGGCAGTCGGGTCATGGCGGCATCCTGGCAGCAGCCGACGACGTCGTGCGCAACGTGCGCTGAACAGAACGGGCCCGGTGGGAGTTCGTGCTCCCGCCGGGCCCGCCCAGGTCGAACTGCCGGAACTACGCCCCCGAGCCCGCAGCCTCGGCGGCAGCCTCGATGCTCAGCTGGACCAGCGGATCGCGGTCGGTGCCGGTGAAGGTGAAGTCGGCATCCTTGCCCTCACCCTCCACGTCGACCACCACGATCTGGGCCGGACGCAGTTCGCCGAACAGGATCTTCTCGGCCATGGTGTCCTCGATGTCGCGCTGCACCGTGCGGCGCAGCGGTCGGGCACCGAGGACCGGGTCGAACCCACGCCTGGCCAACAGCTCCTTGGCCGCCGGAGTCAGCTCGAGCGCCATGTCCTTGTCCTTCAACCGGACCTCGACGTCGCCGATCATCAGGTCGACCATCGCGAGGATCTCCGGCCGCGTGGGCGGCGGGAACACGATGATCTCGTCGACCCGGTTGAGGAACTCCGGCCGGAAGTGCTGCTTGAGCTCCTCCGACACCTTCGACTTCATCCGGTCGTACGACGTGGTGGTGTCGTTGGTGTTGGCGAAACCGAGGTTGACTCCCTTGGCGATGTCGCGCGTGCCGAGGTTCGTGGTCATGATCACCACGGTGTTCTTGAAGTCGACGACGCGGCCCTGGCTGTCGGTGAGCCGGCCTTCCTCGAGGATCTGCAACAGCGCGTTGAAGATGTCGGGGTGGGCCTTCTCGACCTCGTCGAACAGCACGACCGCGAACGGCTTGCGCCGAACCTTCTCGGTGAGCTGGCCGCCCTCCTCGTAGCCGACGTAACCGGGCGGTGAACCGAACAGCCGCGACACCGTGTGCTTCTCGGAGTACTCGCTCATGTCGAGCTGGATCAGCGAGTCGACGTCGCCGAACAGGAACTCCGCCAGTGCCTTGGACAGGTAGGTCTTTCCGGTGCCCGTCGGGCCCGCGAAGATGAACGAGCCACCTGGCCGACGCGGGTCCTTCAGGCCGGCCCGCGTACGCCGGATCGCCCTGGACAGCGCCTTGATGGCCTCGTCCTGACCGATGACGCGCTTGTGCAGCTCGTCCTCCATGTGCAGCAGGCGGCCGGACTCCTCCTCGCTCAGCTTGAGCACGGGGATCCCGGTGGCCACCGACAACACCTCGGCGATCAGGTCCTCGTCGACCTCGGCGACCACGTCGAGGTCACCGGCCTTCCACGACGCCTCGCGCTCGGCCTTGGCGGTGACGAGCTTCTTCTCCTCGTCCCGCATCCGGGCGGCCTGCTCGTAGTCCTGCGCGTCGATGGCCGACTCCTTGTCGCGGCGCACGTCGGCGATCTTGCGGTCGAACTCGCGCAGCTCCGGCGGAGCGGTCATCCTGCGGATCCGCAGGCGGGAACCTGCCTCGTCGATCAGGTCGATCGCCTTGTCGGGCAGGAACCGGTCGGAGACGTAGCGGTCGGCCATCGTCGCCGCCGCGACAAGCGCGCCGTCGGTGATGGTGACGCTGTGGTGCGCCTCGTACAGGTCACGCACGCCCTTGAGCATCTCGATGGTGTGCGCGATCGACGGCTCCGCGACCTGGATGGGCTGGAACCGGCGTTCGAGCGCGGCGTCCTTCTCCAGGTGCTTGCGGTACTCGTCGAGCGTGGTGGCGCCGATGGTCTGCAGCTCGCCGCGGGCGAGCTTGGGCTTGAGGATGCTCGCGGCGTCGATGGCGCCTTCGGCGGCTCCCGCACCTACCAGCGTGTGCAGCTCATCGATGAACAAGACGATGTCGCCGCGGGTCTGGATCTCCTTGAGCACCTTCTTCAGGCGCTCCTCGAAGTCGCCGCGGTAGCGGCTGCCGGCAACCAGTGCGCCCAGGTCGAGCGTGTACAGCTGCTTGTCCTTGAGCGTCTCCGGCACGTCACCGCGCATGATCTGCTGGGCCAGGCCCTCGACGATCGTGCTCTTGCCGACGCCGGGCTCACCGATCAGCACGGGGTTGTTCTTGGTGCGCCGCGACAGCACCTGCATGACCCGCTCGATCTCCTTCTCGCGCCCGATGACCGGGTCGAGCTTGCCTTCGCGGGCGGCCTGGGTGAGGTTGCGGCCGAACTGGTCGAGGACCAGCGAGCCGGTGGGAGCGGCCTCGGCGGGCGAGCCGCCGCCCGACATCGCCGTCTCCTTGCCCTGGTAGCCCGAGACGAGTTGCATCACCTGCTGGCGAACGCGCGGCAGGTCGGAGCCGAGCTTGATCAGGACCTGGGTGGCGACGCCCTCACCCTCGCGGACCAGTCCGAGCAGGATGTGCTCGGTGGAGATGTAGTTGTGCCCGAGCTGGAGGGCCTCCCGGAGCGACAGCTCCAGCACCTTCTTGGCGCGGGGAGTGAACGGAATATGCCCGGTCGGCGCCTGCTGGCCCTCACCGATGGTCTCGACCACCTGGGTACGCACGGCTTCGAGCGTGATCCCGAGCTGGTCGAGGGCCTTGGCGGCCAGCCCCTCACCCTCGTGGATGAGTCCGAGCAGGATGTGCTCGGTGCCGATGTAGTTGTGGCTGAGCTGTCGCGCCTCCTCCGAAGCGAGCACGACAACGCGCCGCGCCCGGTCGGTGAATCTTTCGAACATGTGCGACTCCTTGGCTACGTCGGACACCCGATGGTCAATCGTAGCCGCGGCCATCGACGCCTACCGGGTCGAAGAACTCGGCCGGGAGGCGCGCAACGGCGCCGATCACGCCTTCGGGAGTCGTGTACCCGACCCAACCACGCAGGTCAGCGCGGTGTTCCCGCTACAGCCGCCAGCGGGAGCGTGTTCGCTGATCGCGTAATCGCTCGCGGACCTACTTGCGCTTGTCGGCCTTCTTGTACGCCTCGAGGATGTCTGCGGAGATGCGGCCGCGGTCGGAGACCTCGTAGCCCTTCGACTTCGCCCACGCACGGATCGCGGCGGTGTCGACGCTGCTGCGGCCGCTGGCCGACCTGGCCTGACGGCGGCCGCTCCGGCGGGCGGATGCGGTGTAGAGCGACAGCGCGTCGCGCAGTTTCTTTGCGTTCTTGTCGGACAGGTCGATTTCATATGTCGACCCGTCGAGGCCGAACGTCACGGTCTCGTGCGCCTCGGAGCCGTCGAGGTCGTCCACGAGGACGATGTTTACCTGCTGTGCCACGTCGTTTCCTTTCGAAAATGCCTCATTGTGCTACTGCCCACACGGGCTTGGCGTCAATCAATCAGTTCTACCCACGGGTGCATGGGGGAGAAATGTGCTCGTGGCGCGAGTGTAACCAATTACCGCCACTTTCGCCGCCATCCGAGAGGTTCTCAGTGATTCGTGATCACGATCACTTCGAAACCCGGCGCAGCCGGCCAATTGGCAGCACCGCAGATCATGGCAACACCGCAGATCGCACTCGTTCGCCTTGCCAATGCGCCCCGCACCGATTGGCGCGTTGTCGATTGCAGCGAGGGCCCCGGACCCGAACCAATCGGAGGACAAGGCGTGAGATACCTTGGCCGCCCATCCCCCGAGGTGACCACGAGTGACCGGAACAGTTGCATGACTCTCAACGAGGACGGCGCATGACCCTCAACCAGGACAACGCATCCGGCGAGCTTTCCGGTCTGTCGGCACTCGTCACCGGTGGTGCCTCCGGCATCGGTAAGGCCGCGGCTGCCGAGTTGGCGCGACGCGGTGCCAACGTGGCGGTCCTCGATCGTGACGTTTCGACCGCTGAAGACGGGGTACTCGCATTGGTCGCCGACGTCACTGATGATCGTTCGGTGCGCGCGGCCGTTGCCGAGGCTGTCGACAAACTCGGCGGTCTCGACATTCTGGTGAACAACGCAGCGATCGCCGCCACCGGAACCGTTGAAGACAACGAGGACGCAGAGTGGCTGCGTGTTCTCGACGTGAACGTCCTCGGAATCGTCCGGATGACCCGAGCAGCGCTGCCCGCTCTGCGCGAAAGCAAGCACGCGGTTGTCGTGAACACGTGCTCGGTCGCCGCCACCGCCGGACTGCAGCAACGTGCGGTCTATTCGGCAACCAAAGGCGCCGTGCTCGCCCTGACGATGGCGATGGCTGCCGATCATCTGGCCGACAAGATCCGGGTGAACTGTGTCAACCCTGGCACTGCCGACACCCCGTGGGTTGCCCGGAACATCGCCGCGTCACCCGATCCCGAAGCCGAGCGCGCGGCATTGGTGGCGCGCCAGCCGATGGGCCGGCTGGTCACCGCTGAAGAGGTCGGCTACGCGATCGCCTACCTGGCCAGCCCGCTGGCCGCGTCCACCACGGCGACCGCACTGAACGTCGACGGCGGCATGCAGAACCTGCGCATGCGGCCGGTGGACTGAGTTTCTATTCCGCCCGTACGGCCGGGAACAGGATCGTCTCGCGCACCGAGCCAACGCCGGTGAGCAGCATGATCAATCGGTCGAGGCCCATGCCCATCCCGCCTGCCGGCGGCATCCCGTACTCGAGGGCGCGCAGGAAGTCCTCGTCGAGCTCCATCGCCTCCACGTCCCCCGCTGCCGCAGCTGCCGCCTGCTCGAGGAATCGCTGGCGCTGGATCACCGGGTCGGCGAGCTCGGAATAGGCCGGGGCGAGTTCGGTGCCGGCGGCGATCAGGTCGAACGCCTCCGCGAGCCGTGGTTCCCCTGGCTTGGGCCGGGCAAGCGGCCGGACCTCCGCCGGGTAGTCGCAGACGAAGGTCGGACGCATCAACGTGTGCTCGACAAGCTTCTCGAACAGCTCGAGGACGATGTCGCCGGCCGACCAGCCGGGCTGGAGGTGCACACCCCGTTCGTCCGCAAGCGCCCGGAGCGTCCCGACGTCGGTCTCCAGCGTGACCTCCTGCTGCACCGCGTCGGAGACGGCGTCGTGGATCGGCAGCCAGGTCCAGTCCGCCGCCAGGTCGATCTCACCGCCGTGGGCGTCCGAAACGACCGCGCCGTCGGTCACCGCGGCCGCGTCGATCACCAGATCCCGGATCAGCGCCGCCATCGTCTGCATGTCGCCGAGAGCCTCGTAGGCCTCCAGCTCGGTGAACTCCGCCGAGTGGGTGGAGTCGAGGCCCTCGTTCCGGAAGACCCGGCCGATCTCGTACACCTTGTGCACGCCGCCGACGACCGCCCGCTTCAGCGCCAGTTCGAGGTTGGTGCGCAGGTACACGGTCGAGTCGAGCGCATTGAAGTGGGAGACGAACGGCTTGGCAGCACCGCCGTGGATCAGGCCGAACGTCGGCGTCTCCACCTCGAGGTAGCCGTGTCGCTTGAGGGTGGCCCTGACCGACTCGGTGATCGAGGCGCGGTGCCGCACCATCCGGCGCGCCTCGGGCCGCACGATCAGGTCGACATAGCGCTGCCGCACCCGGGCCTGCTCCGACAGCGGCCGGTGGGCCACCGGGAGCGGGCGGAGGGCCTTGCTCACCATCTCCCAGGCGGTCGCCTGTACCGACAGCTCGCCCCGCCTGGAGCTGATGACCTCACCGGTGACGCCGATGATGTCGCCCAGGTCGACAAGCGCCTTGAAGTCCGCAAGCCGTTGCTCGCCGAGGACCGCGAGCGAGAACATCGCCTGCACTTCCGACCCGTCGCCGTCTCGAAGCTTGGCGAAGCACAACTTCCCGGTGACGCGGACGAAGATCACCCGCCCGACCACCGTCACGGTGTCGCCCGACTGCTCGTCGGCGGTGAGGTGGCCGTAGCGGGCCCGCAGGTCGGCGATGCCGTGGGTGGGGCGGGCATCGATCTCGTAGGGGTTGTCGCCCCGCGCGAGGAACGCGTGCCGCTTCTCCCGCCGGACCCGCATCTGCTCGGGCAGGTCCTCGACCTGGCCGTCGTCGGCGTCCGGGGTGTCGGTCATGGTCGGCAAGGCTAGCCACCCTGGCCGGTGCGGCCGGACCGCCGGACGCCTGTCCAGCCAGTCGCGGCTAGCTGCCCAAGACCTCGGTCAGGCCGGAGGCCACCGAGCTGCTGCTTGACTTCTGCTGCACCTGGCGCCCCTCCGAGGGCTGCACCACCACGAAACCCGGGCCGGAGAAGGCGTACTGGATCGCCTCGCCCGAGCCGCCCCGCAGCATCGACTTCATGTTCATCGAGTTCACCACCTGTGGAACCAGGTTGGCCGACCAGCACACGGCCGCATTCACGTCTACGTACGTGGGCTCTCGGGAACAGTCCAGGAGCATCGGGTCGCCGTCGGAGGTGAGCGCGACCTGGCCGGTGCCCGAAAGGATGGTGTTGAACAACCCGCCGGAGATCATCCCGGCGCCCCTGGTGCGCTTGATGTCCCAGGACAGGGCTGCATCGAAGGCCAGCAGGTTCCGCCCGTTCACGCTCAGGGCGTCACCCTCGAGGCTGACCAGGAAGATCTCGCTCGCGGTATCGGCGAAGAAGACCTCGCCGTTGCCGGAGACGCGCATCAGCCGGTTGTCCTCGCTGGTGACGATCTTCTTCATCATCCGGCCGACGCTGCCCGCACCCTCGTGATGGAACTTGACCGAACCCTGGAACGCGACCATGGCCCCCTTGGTCGCAAGCACGTCGGCGCCCAACGTCACCTTCAGCATCCGCTTGCTCTGCAGGACGAATCGCTCGTCGGTGGAAACCTCTTGATGGCGAACGTCGAACAGGTCGCTGCGCATGCCCATCAGACTGCCAGACGGCCGAACGAGCGGCCCGACGACGAGTCGGCCCGAGGGCTCAGCCCCGCAGGTCCAGCGAGACGTCGAGATTGGGCGCCGAATGTGTCAGCGCGCCAACAGAGATGAAGTCGACGCCCGACTCGGCGATCGCTCGCACCGAGTCGAGGGTGATGCCACCACTTGCCTCGAGGTCTGCCCGGTCACCGACGGCCGCGACGCACTCGGCCATCTGCTCCGGAGTCATGTTGTCGAGCAGCAGGCGATCGGCACCGGCGTCGACGGCTTCCCTGGCCATGGCGAGAGAGGTCACCTCGATCTCGATCGGCACCCCGGCCGCCGCCGCCCGCACGCGTTCCATCGCCGATCGCACGCCGCCCGCGGCAAGCACGTGGTTGTCCTTGATCAGGGCCATGTCCGAGAGCGACATCCGGTGGTTGGTCCCGCCACCACAGCGCACCGCGTACTTCTCGAGGGCGCGCAGCAGCGGGGTTGTCTTCCGGGTGTCGAGGATCACCGCATCGGTGCCGGCGACGGCGTCGACGAACCTGCGGGTGAGCGTCGCGACGCCGGACAGGTGACGGACGAAGTTGAGGGCGACCCGTTCCGCCGTCAGCAGGCGGTAGGTCGGGCCGGAGACCGTGAGGACGACCGTGCCCGGCGCTACCTGTTGTCCCTCCAGCGATCCGGCTGCGACGGTCAGATCGCCGGATCCGACGTGCCAGAAGGCGATCTCGGCCACCAGCAGGCCGGCGACCACGCCGGCCTCCTTCACCAGGAGGTCGCCCGTGTCCGTGCGCTCCGGTCCGATCGTGGCCGTGGTGGTCACGTCCGCGCCGCCGCCGAGGTCCTCCAGGACGGCTGCCCACACCAGCTGCGACAGCGACTCCGGCTCGAGTCCGGCGGCGGAGATCCGGCTCGAGAGATGCAGGGGAAGCGGCGCCGACGTCACCGGGCACCCAAGGAGTCGGGGAGCGCGATCCGGCCGGGCCGGAAGTCGGTGTGCAGCTCTCCCCCGGGATCCAGCGTGGAGTCGATGTGGCCGGCCCAGTGGGCGTCGTCGGGCTCGGTGTAATCGCTTCGACGATGCGAGCCGCGAGACTCCAGCCGCATCTCGGCCGCGCGCACGAGGGCGTTCGCCACCGTGAACAGGTTGCTCGCCTCCCACGAGTCGGTGTCGGCACTCGGCGGATCGGTGATGCTGTGCTGCTGCAGCCGCAACAGTTCGGCTGCCGTCGCCGTCAGGCTGGCCGCCGACCGCAGGACGCCGGCGCCGCTCGACATCGTCAGCCGCAGCGGGAGCACCAGCTCCGGATCGAGGAGCCAGCCGGGCGCCTCGTCGGGATGCGCGGCCGGACGGAACTCGGCGCGGCCGATCGGGGGCCACCCGTCCGCGCGGACCGGGTCGACCCCCGCCAGCACGGCCGCGATCCGCCGCCCGAACACGAGTCCCTCGAGGAGCGAGTTCGACGCGAGCCGGTTGGCACCGTGGACCCCCGTGCACGCAACCTCGCCGCACGCGTACAGGCCGGGGATCGAGGTGCGGCCGTCGAGGTCGGTGGCAACGCCGCCGGAGGCGTAGTGGCACGCCGGCGCGACCGGGATCAGATCGGTGACCGGGTCGATGCCGTTCTCGCGGCATGCGGCCAGGATCGTGGGAAAGCGTTCCTCCCACCGGGTCTCGCCGAAGTGCCGCGCGTCGAGCAGTACATGGTCGGAGCCGGTGGCGTGCATCCGCGCGACGATCGCCGATGCGACGACGTCACGCGGGGCCAGGTCAGCCATCGGGTGCACGCCCTCCATCACCCGTGCACCGTTCACGTCGACGAGGAAGGCGCCCTCACCGCGGACGGCCTCGCTGACAAGGGGCTGCTGGCCGCGCGAGGCCGGGCCGAGCCACAAGACGGTCGGGTGGAACTGCACGAACTCCAGGTCGCGCAGCACCGCTCCGGCCCGCAGCGCCGCTGCCATGCCGTCGGCCGTCGACTCGGGCGGGTTGGTCGTCGACGCGTACACCTGGCCGAGGCCGCCGCAGGCCAGCACCACTGCACGGCACGAGATGGCACCGACACCGTCGCGCTGGCCCTCGCCCATCACGTGCAGTGTCAGGCCACTGATACCGGACTCGTCGGTCAGGAGGTCGATCATCAGCGCGTGCTCGATGACCGCGACATTCGGAGCGGCGCGCAGCGCGGCGACCAGTGCACGCGAGACCTCGACACCGGTCGCGTCACCTCCCGCGTGGACGATCCGGTCGCGGTGGTGGCCGCCTTCGCGGGTGAGCGAGAGCCCACCGTCGGCGTTGCGGTCGAGTTGGGCACCTCGGCCCATCAGTTCGCGCACGGCGGCGGGTCCGTCGGTGACGAGCAACCGGACGGCTTCGGGGTCGCACAGGCCCGCGCCGGCCACCAGCGTGTCGGCCAGGTGGTCCTCTGCCGAGTCGCCCGGGTCCATCGCGGCGGCGATCCCACCCTGGGCCCAGCGCGTCGAACCGGAGAACAGCCGGGCTTTGGTCACCAGCCGCACGGTCTTTCCCCGACGGGCGAGGTCGAGGGCCACCGTCAACCCGGCGATGCCGGAGCCGACCACGACGACGTCGGCCTCGGCCCGCCAGCCCGGCGGCGGCGCCGGCAGCCGCACCGGCAGGACCGGTCCTTCGGTCAGCCGGACCGGTCCGCTGGCGGGCTCAGTTGCCGATGGCGTCACGATCGGGCCACCGACTCGCTGGTGAGGGGTCCGAACCCGGGCGGCACCGCGCTGGCGTCGTGGCCGTGGTCGACGACGTGATTGTGCCGGTCGACGAACACCACCTCGGGTTGGTAGCCGACCTGTTCGGCCTCGTCGAGGAGGCTGAACGCCATCAGGATCACCACGTCGCCGACCGAGACCAGGTGGGCCGCGGCTCCGTTGATGCCGATCACGCCGCTGCCCGCGACGCCGGGGATGGCGTAGGTCTCCAGGCGGTTGCCGTTGGTGACGTCGACCACCATCACCCGCTCGCCCTCGGTCAGGCGGGCCGCGGCCATCAGTTCGGCGTCGATCGTGATCGACCCGACGTAGTGCAGGTCGGCCTCGGTCACGGTCGCGCGGTGGATCTTCGACGTCAGCAGGTGCCGGAGCACGCAATTACCTCATCGTGGTCGGGGCCGCGGAGTGGGACAGGTGCACGACCGCATTGTCGATCAGCCTGGTCGTCCCGATCCGGGCGGCAAGAAGGAGCCTGGCCGGCCCGCTTGCAGGCGGGGCCAGCAGGTCAACGCTACGCACCTCGACGTAGTCGGGTGCGACCGCTTCGTCGTCGAACTGCGCGCGTGCGGCCGCCACCACCGCGGCCGGACCGCTCGGCCCGGCGGCAGCGCCGGCATCCAGCGCCCGGCTGAGCACCAACGCAGTGTGCCGTTGCTCGGGGTCGAGATAGCGGTTGCGACTCGACAACGCCAGCCCGTCGGGCTCCCGCACGGTGGCCACTCCGTCGATCCGCACGGCCAGGTCGAGGTCGACGACCATCCGCCGGATGAGCGTGAGCTGCTGGTAGTCCTTCTCGCCGAAGAGGGCGACGTCAGGCCGGGTGAGGTGGAGAAGCTTCAGCACCACGGTGAGCACGCCGGCGAAGTGCCCCGGCCGCACGGCACCCTCGAGGGCGTCGGCGAGCGGACCGGGGTCAACGCGCACCTGCGGCTCCCCGTCGGGATACATGACCTGTGCGGTCGGTGTGAACGCGACGTCGCAACCGGCGGCCTCCAACTGGCGCAGGTCGTCGGCCAGCGTGCGCGGGTACGCGGCCAGGTCCTCGCTCGGGCCGAACTGGAGCGGATTGACGAAGATCGTCGCCAGCACCTGTCCCTGTTCGCCGGCCGAGACCCGAGCGGCCCGGACGAGCGCGAGGTGCCCTTCGTGCAGCGCGCCCATCGTCATCACCACGGCGCGGGCGCGCGGGCTGCCTGGTCCGGCCCCGACCAGAGCTTCCGCCAGTTCCGCGGCAGTCGTCGCACGCCGCACGGTTACCCGGCCTCCCCGGCTGTCGCCGAGACGATCGCCTCAGCCTGCTCGGTGCTGAGCACTCCCGCGGCCAGGGCCTGCGCCGTCGTCGCCTGAGTGAGGGCGGCATACAGCCTGGCCGTGGGAGCGTCCTCGATGATCACCCGCAGATGTTCACTCACGGCCGCGCTGTCGCCGCGGCTCACCGGGCCGGTGAAGCGTGGCTCGGCAGCCCACGCATCGGCGAGTGCGGCCTGCGCCAGCGGGCGGAGGAAGGCCGTCGGGTCGTCGATCCCGATGCCGCGCAGAAGCTCTGCGGCTGCGCGCTGGATGGTGGCCAGGTGGTTGGACGCGAGCGACAGCGCCGCGTGCAGCAGGGTGCGATCGGCCTCCGCCACCGGCACGGTCACGCCGCCGAGGCCGTCGATCAGGTCGCCGACAACCGCCAGCCCCTCGGCGTCACCGGTGACGGCCCAGCGGCTCCCGGCGATTCGATCGAGATCGCCCGGCTCACCCGTGAACGTCATCGCCGGAGCGGCTGCCACCGCCGACCAGTGCCCGCCCGCCACGAGCGGTGCGAGGACGCCGACGCCAAGCCTTCCGCTGACGTGCCAGGCGATGCGCGGTCGACGCCGTCGAGACCCGCGGCGGCTTCAACCTGGCGAGGTCCTCGACCACGCGGGGAATCTGCTCGTCGCCCACGGCCAGCAGCACCACATCGGAGGCGGCGACAAGGTCGGCGAGTACCAGCCGAGGAACCGGCGGCATGGCGGCCGCAGGCTGGGTCGACTCCCGGCCGCTCCAGCCGGTGACGCGCGTCCCGCCAGCGCCCAGGGCAGCAGCCAGCACGGCTCCGACCCGGCCTGGGCCGACGACACCGACCGACATGGGGAAAACGTACGCAGCGCGGGGAGTAGGCGAGACTGGCCGGGTGGATCAACCCCTCCGCGCTGCCGGACCAGCCGACCTCGACGAGGCCGCCGCGCGCATCGCGCTGGCCCGCTGGCTGCGGCTGATCGACGAGGACGAGCACGACGGCCGGCTGGCCCACCTGCGCAACGTGCGGACGATGGGCGAGTTGCACGCCCTGCTCGACGGGATCCCGCCGATGGTCGAACTGCAGCAACGTCGTGCCACCTACGTGCCGGAGCCCGTGCAACAACCAGGGATCCTGCCGGCGTCGTCGTCTCTGGTCCCGTACTCGGCTGCGCCGGCCAGGGCCAGACGTCTCCCGCGCACCTCACCGCAACGGCAGGACGTGCCGCCGCCGGACGTGGGCATCGGTCCGTACGGGCGACAGTTCGAACGCGCCGACCCGCGGGTGATCAGCCATCGGATGATGCCGCGACCGATCCTCACGCCGTGGGGCATGCGGTCACAGATGGTCGTGCGCAAGGAGACCAACGTCTACGCGATCGTGAGCCTCGTGCTCTCGATCTCGGGGCTGTCCCTGTGCCCGCCGACGGCGCTTCTCGGCGTGGCCGCCGGGCACTGGAGCCTGGCCCAGATCAAGGTGAGCGACCGCGCCCTCCAGCAGGGAACGGTGGTCGCGATCGGCGAGCCACCGCAGTCGGGGCGCGGGCTGGCGATCGCGGGGGTGATCGTGGGCTACGTCGTGATCGCCTTCTACATCGTGATCGTGGTCGTCGCCCTCGCGCAGGACTGAGCGGCCAGTGCCGGACCAGACCGGCCACCGCCGATCAACCTGCGCCGACGCCTTGCAACACTGCTCCCCGTGACGACCTCTCTTACCTCGGCCCAGCCCGCGAGCACCTCCACTCGCCAACTCCGGTGGGGAATCCTCGGTCCCGGCAACATCGCACGTGCGTTCAGCATCGGCCTGGCGAACTCCCTCACCGGATCGCTGGTCGCCGTCGGCTCGCGCGACCTGGGCAAGGCGGAGCGCTTTCTCAGCGACAACCGCGGAGCAGCCAAGGGCGGCACGCCGACGGCGCACGGGAGCTACGAGGAACTGCTTGCCGACACCGAGGTCGACGCGGTGTACATCTCCACGCCCCATCCCCATCACCCGCGGTGGGCGATCGCGGCCGCACGGGCCGGAAAGCACCTCCTGGTGGAGAAGCCGATCGCGGTGAACCGAGCGGCCGCGATGGCGGTGCTCGACGCGGCTCGCGCAGCGGACGTGTTCGCGATGGAGGCGTACATGTACCGCTGCCACCCGCAGACGGCCAAGCTCTTCGAGCTCATCGCCGACGGCGCGATCGGCCGGGTCGTCGGCGTGCAGGCGAGCTTCGCCTTCGCCTCGCCGGTGAACCCCGACTCCCGTGCCTACGCCAGATCCCTTGCCGGCGGCGGGATTCTCGATGTCGGCGGCTACCCGGTGTCCATGGCGCGGCTCATCGCCGGTGCGAGCATGGCTGCCGACGGCGGTGCCCGACCGTTCGCCGAGCCGACCAACGTCGCGTCGGCCGGGTTCCTCGGTGAGACCGGCGTCGACGACTGGGCCGTCTGCTCACTGACGTTCGAGGGCGGTCTGACTGCGCACGTCAGCACCGGGGTCGGGCTCGGCGACGTCAACACCGTGAAGGTGTACGGCGGGTGGCGGGTACCTGGAGGTGCCGAACCCGTGGCTGCCGTCGCGTGACGGCCGGCCCGCCGGCCTCGTCCTGCACCGCCCGCACGCCGAGCCCGAGCAGGTCAAGGTGGGCGAGCCGGAGCTGTATGCCAGCGAGGCCGACCATGTCGCGGCCCACCTCGACGAGCGGCAGGGTCCGGCGATGAGCTGGGCGGACACGCTCGGCAACCTCGCGGTGATGGACACCTGGCGGCAGCAGATCGGACTCGAGTACGACGACGAGAAGGACGACGGGGACTTCCCGCCGGTGTCCGGCAACCCGATCACCGTGACCGACGTTCCGCCGATGCCGTACACCCAGCTCAGCGGCATCGACACGACCGCCAGCAAGATCGTGCTGGGTGTCGACAACCAGATCACGCTTCCGCACGCCAGCGTCATGTTCGACGACTTCGTCGCGCGTGGCGGGCGCACCTTCGACACGGCTTTCATCTACGGGCGCGGGCGCTGCGAGGTGATGCTCGGGCAGTGGCTTGCGAACCGGGGCATCCGCGACGACCTCGTGATCATCGGCAAGGGCGCGCACACCCCGCACTGCACGCCGGAGGCCATCGGCAGCCAGCTGACGATCAGCCTCGAGCGCCTACAGACCGATCACATCGACCAGTACTTCATGCACCGCGACGACGAGAACGTGCCGGTGGGCGAGTTCGTCGACGCGATGGACGCCGAGGTGGAGGCCGGCAGGATCCGCGCCTTCGGTGGCAGCAACTGGTCGATCGCGCGCTTCGAGGAGGCCAACGCCTACGCGGCGGCCAACGGCCGGCGCGCGATGACGGCACTCAGCAACCACCTGAGCCTGGCCGAGGCCCTCGACGTCCCGTGGGTCGGCTGCCGGGCGGTGTCGGACCGCGAGTCGAAAGCATGGCTGGCAAGGACCGGCACGGCCCTGTTCCCCTGGTCGTCGCAGGCGCGCGGCTTCTTCACCGGGCGGGCGCATCCCGACGATCGCAGCGACGCGGAGCTGGTCCGCTGTTACTACTCCGACGACAACTTCCGCCGCCTGGCCCGAGCCGAGGAGCTCGGCCGCGAGTTCGGCGTTCCGGCCACGGCGGTTGCGCTGGCCTGGCTTCTGCACCAGCCGTTCCCGGTCTTCCCTCTGATCGGCCCACGTCAGGTGAGCGAGACGGTGAGTTCCTTGCAGGGCTTGACGATCTCGCTCAGCGAGGAGCAGGTCCGCTATCTCGACCTGCTCGACTGACCACCTTCTGACCCCTCGGCTGGCGTTGGCTGCTGACCCGAAGTGGTCAGGAGCAGTGATTGAACCGCGAGCCCGCCCTCCGTAGCGTCCCTCTCGGTGGCCAGCCGGGCCATTCCGGGTGAAGGGGGCTGCTCGACGTGGCCACGGGCGCAACTGGACACAGCAACGCATCTGAACTCAGCCAGACATCTGAACTACGCGAGCGGCTGCTGCTGCCTCGCCGCCGCTTCCTCGCCGCTGCCGCCCTCGCCGGGCTCTCAGTGGGTGGCCTGTCGTCCTGCGCCACCGAAACCAACGATCCCAACGCGTTGTCGCTGTGGCTGTGGAAGAACTCGGCCGACCCCGACCTGCTGGCCAAGGCAGCGGGCGGCATCGAGGGCGCCGACGGCGTGACGCTGGCATCGAACACCATCGGCGGCGACTTCAAGAGCAAGTTGCTCACCACGCTGGCCGGGCGATCGCACGTGCCCGACCTCACCTTCATCAACTCCGACATCGCCTCCTACTTCCCCAACGCCGACCAGTTCGTCGACCTGTACCCCCTTGGCGCCAAGGACCATCAGGCTGACTTCCTGGAGTTCAAGTGGAACTTCGGCGTAACCCCCGAGGGCCGGATGATCGGATACCCGATGGACACCGGTCCGACGGCGCTGTTCTTCCGCAACGACGTGCTGGAAAAGGCCGGCCTGCCCAGTGAGCCCGACGAGGTGCACGACGTCACCTCGACGTGGGACGACTTCCTCGCCTTCGGGGCGGAGCTCGCGAAGGCCGACAGACGGTGCCGCGATCACACCCACGATCCAGGCTCTGTACGGGCAGGTGATGTCGCAGTCGGCCAAGCAGTACTTCGAGGTGTCCGGTGCACCGATCTACGACCAGGAACACGTTCAGCAGGCCTTCGAGTACGCGGTCAGGGCGCACGAACTAGGGGTTTCGGCCAACGCACAGACCACGACCGACCAGACCGCGCTGCTCGGCAACGGCCAGCAGGCCTGCCAGACCCACGCGGTGTGGTGGGTGGTCGCCGGCCCGGAGCAGCTCGCCCCCAAGACCAAGGGGAACTGGCGGGTATGCCCCGCGCCCGGAAGCCCGGGCAACAACGGCGGGTCGTTCGTCGCCATCACCAAGTACTGCAAGAACCCGGAGGCGGCGTACAAGTTCATCACCTGGTTGGAGAACGAGGAGAACGAGATCACCAGCCTGGCCAAGATGTTCCTGTTCCCGAGCCGCCTGGACGCGATCGAGAGCGACGCGATCCATAAGCCGTACGAGTTCTTCGGCGGCCAGAAGATCCTCGAGGTCTTCGCCGAGTCGGCCAAGGGTGTGCCCACGATGTATCTGAGTCCCTATGACGCTCTGGTGTCCGGCCCGATCGTCGACGAGCTCACCAACATCGAAGCGGCAGGGAAGAATCCGGCAGAAGCGTGGAGTGATGCCATGAAGCAGGTCAAGCGCGAACTCGATCGGGCAGGTGCGCTCTAGATGGCCACGCAACTGACGGTCCGGGGCGCCTGGCGGCAGTACCTCGCGATCAGCCCGTTCTACATCCTGTTCGCGGTCTTCGGCCTGATCCCCATCATCTTCTCGATCTGGCTGTCGTTCCATCAGTGGAACGGAATCGGCGAGATGAAGTGGGTGGGACTGGCTCAGTACAGATACCTGCTTACCGATACCCAGTTCTGGGACAGCATCGCCACCACGATGATCATCTGGGTCTTCAACACGATCCCGATGCTCGTGCTGGCGCTGATCCTCGCGTTCGCCCTGCACTCGACGGTGCGGTTCAAGGGCTTCTACCGGGTTGCGTACTTCGTTCCGAACATCACCTCGATGGTCGCCATGGCGATCGTGTTCGGTTCGCTGTTCGCCACGCAGTCCGGCCTCCTCAACGCTTGGTTGCAGTGGCTCGGTTCGCAGGAGGGGATCGGCTGGCTCACCGACCCCATCTGGATCAAGATCTCCGTTGCCACGATGGTGACCTGGCGGTGGGTCGGCTACAACGCGATCATCTATCTGGCCGGCCTGCAGGCAATTCCGAGCGACGTCTATGAGGCCGCGAAGGTCGACGGCGCGAACAGTGTGGAGACCTTCCTGCACGTGACGATTCCCATGCTGCGGCCGGTGATCCTGTTCACCGTGATCACCTCGACGATCGGCGGCCTGCAGATCTTCACCGAGCCGCAGGTGCTCCTGGGCAACAGCGGCGGCCCCGAGAACGCCGGCGAGACGATCGTGCTCTACCTGTACAGCCAGGCGTTCGTGAAGAACCAGTTCGGCTACGGCTCCGCGGTCGCCTGGGCGCTGTTCGTTCTCATCGTGCTCTTCTCCATCATCAACTGGCGCCTGCTCGCGGGTAATGACAACCCGACGGGTCGCCTGGGAAGGCGGCGTCGTGGCTGACACGCAGGTCGTTCAGGCTCCGAACCTCGCGACCGATCCTCACCCTCGGCCGCGAGGTGAGGTGCCGCGGAAGATCCTCGGTCACGCCGTGCTGGTGATCGGCGTCCTCATCTCGATCTTCCCGTTCTACTGGATGATCGTCATGGCAAGTAACCGGACCGAGGACATCCTCACCTACCCGCCGAAGCTCGTGCCTGGCGACTACCTGATGGAGAACATCCAGACGGTGCTCGACGGTGTCCCGTTCTGGAAGTCGGCCTGGCTCTCGTTGATCACGGCCGTGCTGCTCACGCTTCTCGTGCTGTTCTTCGACTCACTGGCCGCGTTCACCTTCGCCAAGTACCAGTTCCCGTTCAAGCGGATCCTGTTCGTGATCATCCTGGCCACGTTCATGGTTCCGGCTCAGCTGAGTCTCGTTCCGCAGTTCGTGATCATGGCGCAATTCGGCTGGGTGGGGTCGATCAAGGCGTTGATCATCCCTGGTGCGGCGAATGCGTTCGGGATCTTCTGGATGCGGCAATACGCGCAGGGCGCGATAGCCGACGAGTTGATCGACGCTGCCACCGTCGACGGTGCGGGCTTCTTCCGGACGTACCTCACGGTGGGGCTGCCGGTCCTGCGGCCTGGCCTTGCGTTCCTCGGGATCTTCACCTTCATCGCCTCGTGGAACGACTACCTGTGGCCCTTGATCGTGCTCGACAATCCGAACCACATCACGCTGCAGGTGGCGCTGCAGCAACTCAACGGCCTCTACACGTCCGACTATGCGGCGATCATGGCCGGCGCCGCGATGGCGACCCTGCCATTACTGATCCTGTTCATCGTGGGTGCCCGCCAGTTCATCGCCGACCTGGCCGCCGGAGCGATGAAGTTCTGAGCACTCCTCCACCTAGGCTTGCCGACTGACCGGTCGGGCGAGTCGAGTGGAGTGGTGGATGTCAGCGCGCATGCGCCCGCTGGTGGCCGGGATCGTGGCCATGGCCACGACCGCCGTCGTGTTCTCCGGCTGCACGCTGTCGAACTCCTCGACGGCCCGGTCGACCCCGACACCACCGAGCGACCAGCCGTACCCAACGCCGAGTCCGACGGCGACTCCGACCCCGACGACACCCTCGGCCGACGTCACCGCCAGCCCCACGCCCACCCCATCGGGCAGACCCACGCCGACACCGAGTCCGTCTCCGTCGCCGGAGCCGACCACCGCGGCTCGCGTGGTCTACGGCCACCTGGAGTCGATCGCGCGTACCGCTGACGGGTATGCGGTCTCCTACCGCGCGGCGACCCGGTGCGTCGCGGTCAAGGCACCGACGTGCACGTCCAAGCCGGACGACGTCTTCGCCGACGACAGCTGGCTGGCCAAGCCGGCGAAGAAGGCGACCAGCTCACCACTCGCGCCGAAGGCCACCGGCTCGGTCAAGGTCAAGGGCAAGACGGTGGAGCTCTCGGTCGCAGCCCTGACCCCGTTGCCCGCGCCCGGCGGTCTCGTGGTCGACCTGCGATCGGCACCGATCCCGGTCAAGATCACCGTCGACAGGGCCGTTACCGGGATCGTGCAGCTGCAGTAGCCCGACCGGCCCGACGACGTCAGTACATCCGCTCGGCCGTCTGCTGCTCCTCCACGGGAGGGACCGCGCGGTACTGCCAGGCCAGTGCCAGCGCGCCGAAGGCGAGGACCGGAGCCAGCACCGCGAGCACCACGCCCACGTTCCGGCCGACGGTGAGGTCGAGGCCCGCGGCCACCACCGACAGCACCGCACCGGCGAGACCCGCGACAAGCACGCCGGCCGCCTGCGCCCCCCACCGTCGGATCCGCGGTCCCGGCCGCCGGCCCGACGGTTGGAGTGCGAGGCTCTCCGCCAGGTCGCAGGTCAGGGCCCAGGCCAGGAGCAGCAGACCCACCGCACCGGCCGCCATCGCCGAGCGGTCGTTCACGGCGGCACCGATCAGGGCGCACAGGACACCGACGAGGCTCGCGAGTTCCACTCCGGGAACGAGGGCGAGCGCGAACGCCACCATCCCGATCACCTCGAGGGTCAGGATCGTCCCATCCATGCCGCTGAAGGCGAGCGCCAGTGCCGCCGCGGCCAGCCCGAAAGCGGCGAGGCGCACCAGCACGCTGGCCGCCTGCGGCGTGAAGCGCCGGGAGGTGTCGCCGTCGGGGCTCATCGCTCCTGCCTCCGCAGCTCGACGGCGATCTGAGAAAGCGGGTCCACCATGTCGTGGGTCATGGCGTGGACGGGGATCGAGAGCGCGCGCAGCTCCGACTTCAGCGCTTCGCGCTCCATCAGCCACATCCGCAGCGCCGCCTTGCCGATGCGATCGGTCGGCTCGTCCGGCCCGGTCGTGAGGGTGTCGACGACAGCGACCGCATGACCGCGTTCACGCAGGTCGGCGAGGGAGGCGATCACCTCGGCGGTCAGCAGTGGGCTGAAGCAGAAGACAAGTGCTCCGGCCGGCAGCGACTGCCGGGGCAGCCGGCTGAGGTCGGGATCGAGCACGGAGTAGTCGCCGCGCGCGGCCATCAGCATCTCCACCACGCGGTAGAAGTGCCGGTCCCCCTGCCGCGGCTGCAACCACCGCAGGTAGCCACCGAAAGCCACCGCACCCACCTGGTCGGTGAACTCGAGATACGCCTGCGTCACGGCAACAGCGGCACGCACCGACGCGTCCAGACTCGAGTTCTCCGGACCACCGACATCGACCGTGGTGTCGACGAGCGCGACCACGGCGGCGGTGCGCTCGGCCAGGTACTCGTTCACGAACAGGGATCCCCGCCGCTGACTCACCCGCCAGTTCACTCTGCGGGCCGAGTCGCCCGGGAGATAGCCGCGAACGGACGAGAACTCGTTGCCCGATCCTGGCCGGCGCGAGACGTGGGATCCCAGCTGTGCCTTGAGCCGGGCCGGCAGTGGGACGAACCGTGCTCTCGAGGGCCGCGGGTAGACCTGGACGGCTGGGAACTCCACGTGGTGCTGGGTCTGCCACATCAGGCCGAGCGCGGTGCACCGCACGGTCCACGGGCCGACGCGCCACCTCCCCCAGCGTCCGGTGTGGATCGTCCAGCTCTCGGCAAGACCCCCCTTGTGGCTCTCGATCGCGGTGGACGAGGGCGACAGGGCGGCCGGCAGTCGTGGGATCACCAGCGTGTCGGCGATGTCCCGATCGCCGGTGTCGACCTCCAGGCCGAGTTCGACGTCGTCGTCCTCGAAGACCCGTTCGGCCATTCCGCGGACGTTGACCCGCAGGCTGGTGGGCCGCGGCCGGTAGCCGCCGAAGGCAACCGCGAGCAGGGCGGGCGCGGCGATCGGGATCAGCGCGACGTCGCGGAACAGGACCGCGGCGACCATTCCCAGCATCGCGACGGTGACGAGCCGGACGGCCAGCCGGGTCGGACGCCAGAGCGGCGTCATCGACGCCATCGGCTCAGACCGGCCGGGTGGCGGGCACCGGCACTTCGGCGACCACCTCGGCCGCCACGTCGTCACCGGTGACCTGCCGCACCCACAGCTCCGGCCGCACCACGAGCCGATGCCCGACGGCCGAGACGAACACCGCCTGTACGTCTTCGGGCACGACGTAGTCGCGACCGTTCAGCAGCGCCTGACCACGGCTCAGCTGGGTGATGGCCAGCGTGCCGCGTGGGCTGGCCCCGATGGTCAGCTTGGTGTTGGCCCGGGTGGCCTCGACGAGCGAGACGATGTAGTCGAGCAGGTCGTCGTGCACGTCGACCTGTTCGAGCGCGTCGATCATCGCCAGCACCTGGTCGGGCTCGACGACCTTGCGCACCACCGGGTCGCGACCGGAACGCGCGATCCGGCGGACCACCATCTCCTTCTCGCCCGCTGAGTCCAGGTAGCCCATCCGCACCCGCAGCATGAACCGGTCGAGCTGGGCTTCCGGCAGCGCGTAGGTGCCCTCGAACTCGATCGGGTTCTGGGTGGCCAGCACGACGAACGGCTTGGGCAGCTTGTGCGAGATGCCCTCGGCGCTGACCTGTCCCTCGCCCATCGCCTCCAGCAGTGCCGCCTGGGTCTTCGGTGGGGTGCGGTTGATCTCGTCGGCCAGCAGGAGCTGGGTGAACACCGGGCCTGGGCGGAACTCGAAGCTCTGGTCCGACGGGTCGTAGATGGAGGCGCCGGTGATGTCCTGCGGCAACAGGTCGGGCGTGAACTGGACCCGGCCGAAGGAGAGTCCGAGTGCACCGGCGAACGTCCGCGCAAGCATCGTCTTGCCAAGGCCGGGCAGATCCTCGAGCAGCACGTGGCCGCCGGCCAGGATGCCGATCAGGACCTGTTCGACCGACTCGTCCTTCCCGACGATCACCTTCGTGACCTCAGAGATCACGCGGTCGGCCACCTCGCACGTCTCCGCGACACTCATCTGCACGTCAGGACCTCCTGAAGGCTTCGCTGGATGGCTCGCTGACTCAGATGGAGTCGAGTTCGGTGAGCATCCGGTTCACCGTATCGACGCTCACCCCTTTGTGCTCGCTGTCACGGCGGCGTGGACGGTCGGGGTCGACGAACGGCCAGGTCACCGGACCGATCAGCTGTTCGCCGAGACCAGGGGTCGCGGCGACCTTGGCGATGGACAGCCCGTGACGCGACAGCTTCGCCTCGGCGATCCGCTGGATGTGCTTCAACAGGTACGCGTCGGCGTCGCGGGGCGAGCGCTCCGACCAGCCGATGTCGGCGGCAACGGAGTCGAATGTCGGGAACCGCGAGCGGCCGCGGTGTCCCAGTCTGGGGAATCGCAGCCGCAGCCTGGCCAGTGGATGGCTCGGATGCACCGTGTGCGCCAGCCCCAGCCGCAGGCCGAGCATCTCGTTCAGGGAGATCGCGATCAGTCCGGCCGCCAGGCCACTCAGGCTGCTGGACAGGGTCAACACCACGGTGACCAGCACCAGGAACGGGCGGAGGTAGCCCGTGAGGGACATCAGCGGGCCCCGGCGTCCGGCGCCCCGGCTGCGGCCGGGACGTCCGCGGCGGACTCCCCTTCGAGGCGGTGTGCCGCGATGTCCTTGCGCAGCGCCGCGAGCCGGCCGCGGGCCTCGCCGACGTCGCCATCGGTCATGTCGTGGGGGGAGAACCGGGCCCGTTCGAAGATCTCCACCAAGGCTTCGGCCTCGACCGCGCCCGCCCTGCTCAACAGCCCGGCCCGCTCGGCCGAGGCAAGTACCGCAGAAGCCGTGTCGGACTGACCTCTGCTGAGGCCGCGCCGGGCGAGCACCGCTTCGAGCACCTCGTAGCAGCCGATGATCACCATGCGCGGATCGTCGTCGGCGTAGCTCGCCCGTTCGGCCGCGGAGAGGGCGGCGGCCAGGTCGTCCGCGGCATCGGGCTCGGCCAGCTCCTCGTCGAGCTCGAGTGCCGCCCGGCGCGCCCGGCGCGCCAGGATCAGTCCTGCGAGGAAGCCGGCGGCCACCACCGCGCCGAGAATGAACAACAGCATGAATCCGCCGCCACCGGTCGCCGGTTGTGGGATCGGGGTCGCAGTGCCAGTCCCTCCGCCGGGAGGGGCGAACAGCGGCTGCTGCGTGTCGGGATCGACGGGTCCACGGTCGCGGCGCCGGTAGAGGAACAACACCAGCAGGGCGATCGCGAGGAGGATCATCTGCGAGGCGAACCGGCCCTTGCGCCGTTTCGGCGGCGCGCCCTGTGCGCTCTCCTCGGTGGTGAGGATGACGATCCACAAGATCAACCCGATGATCGTCGCCCCAGCCACGAACAGGCCGAAGGCCAGGCCGAGGTCAGGCGTGTCCAGCCGCGTGGACGAGAGTTCGGTCGAGTGGCTGACGGCGAGGGCGATGGTGGTGACGACCAGCAGAACGGCTACAACGACGGGCAGCACCCAGCCGAGAACGGCTGTCTTGGACTGCACAGCCTTCTGGGACCGGGTGCTGCGCTGGGGGGGCACAGGCTCATCCTCTTACAGCCTGGCCACCGGGTGGAGCGGCTGGTCCCGAATGACCGGGGCCAGTGCTCGACTGCTTCTACTCGAGTGGCTGCTACTCGGGGCGCCGCTGCGGCGGCACCATGCCGCTGAGCAACTGGCGAACCTCTGACTCGCGGTAGCGACGGTGGCCGCCAAGCGTGCGGATGGAGCTGAGCTTTCCAGCCTTCGCCCATCGGGTCACGGTCTTGGGGTCCACGCGGAACAGCGCGGCCACCTCCGCAGGGGTCAGCAGGTTGTCGACCTCGGGGCTACGAACGTTCATGCACATCCTCCGTCCAGGCCTGCTGATCAGCAGGGGACCCGTGTTCCGCCGTCACCATCATTGGCGCTGCGTGCACAGGCTTGTCTACAAATAGTAACTACGTGCTCAATACCCCGACATTCCGGTGCGAACCCCCTGCTGCGCCCCGCATGTCGTGCTGGAACTTTGCTGCATCGCTAGTCTGGCACGTCAAATCGGGATAACCAACCCTAACCACGCGCATTCGGGGGTCCGATTTTGGACGACCTCCGCATGCTCTGACCGTTTTCATCCGTTTTATACTAAATGTCCGGGATGATGTGAACATCCGCTACTGAGGGTAGTCGATTTGGGGACAGTCGATCGAGGCAGATGTAACCATGATTCGAGCGCAATCGTGCCCCCGAGCGTCCCTGACCACCGGCTGCGCCACTGCTGGGCCGACGCACACCGGCCCGGGATGCGCAACGATGGCGGTCCCAGGTACGTTTGGCAACACGAAGTGACGAACTGGTCCACTTCTTCCACAACGCCAGTCAACTCACGCTCACAGACCGCTGGGACGCCTCCACGGGCACCGGCGTGTTGCGTCATGCAAGGGGGTCGACCCTATGGGGCGCCGCGGCCGACAGAAGGCCAAGCAGACACGAGTGGCCCGGGAGCTCAAGTACAGCTCCGGCCCCACCGACCTCGACCAGCTCGCACGCGAACTCGCGGCGGAGCGCCACCCCGGTGATCCCCTGCCGCCGGTCGTTCAGACCAGCCTCGACGGCACCGACCGTGACGGTGATGGCGACGACACGATCGGTGACGAAGCCGACGACGGCGACTACCGCCGCTACTCGGCCTACGACGACGACGACGACCAGCCGGCGAACGGCACCTACAGTCGCTGATCCTGGCAGTCGCTGATCCTGGCAGTCGCTGACCGCAGCGGCGGCTCTCAGCTCGAGTGACTCCCGGTGAGCGTCGCGCCGCCCGGAGCATCTGGCTGGCTCGTCGTCTGCACCGAACCGGCAACCCAGGCCGGGACCCTGCGCTCGCGGAGCAGCGAGACGGCAGCATCGGCCGACTCCGGTGGCACGACCAGGATCATCCCGATGCCGAGGTTCAGCGTCGACTCCAGGTCGGCCACATCCACCCCGGCCAGGCCGGCGGTCACCTGGAACACCGGCGGCGGAGTCCAGCTGGAGCGCTCCACCCGGGCCGTCGCGCCCGGCGGCAGCACCCGGGCAAGGTTGGCCGCGATGCCCCCGCCGGTGACATGGCACGCGGCATGCACCTCGACCTGCCGGATCACCTCGAGCACGTCGAGCGCGTAGATCCGGGTAGGTTCCAGCAGCTCCTCGCCCAGCGAGCGCTCGAACTCAGGGACGTCCTTGTCCAGGCGCCAGCCGGCATCGGCCAGGAAGACCTTGCGTACCAGGACGTAGCCGTTGGAGTGGAGTCCCGAGCTGGCCATCGCCACCAGCACGTCACCGTCGCGGATCCGGGCCGGGCCGAGAACGTCCTCGGCCTCCACCACACCGGTGGTCGCACCGGCGATGTCGAACTCGTCCGGTTCCAGCAGTCCGGCGTGCTCGGCGGTCTCGCCACCGATCAAGGCCGCCCCGGCCAGCGCACAGCCGTCGGCGATGCCCGAGACGATCGCGGCGATGCGTTCGGGCACGACCGAACCGCACGCGATGTAGTCGGTCAGGAACAGTGGCTCCGCTCCGCAGACCACGAGATCGTCGACCAGCATGCCGACCAGGTCGCGGCCGATCGTGTCGAAGCGCTCCAGCGCCCGCGCGATCTCCACCTTGGTCCCGACACCGTCGGTGGACGTCGCGAGCAGCGGGCGGCGGTATCCCTTGAGGGCCGAGGCGTCGAACAAGCCGGCGAATCCGCCGAGGCCCCCGACGACCTCGGGCCTGGTGGCGCGCGCCACCGACGCCTTCATCAGTTCGACCGCCCGTTCGCCCGCGGCGACATCCACTCCGGCGGCGGCGTACAGATCGGCCATCGGCCGGGCCGGCCCGGTCACGGCCGGCGCAGTGCGTCGGCCGCCCCGGCACCACCCATCAGGACCGCCAGCGTGTCGTCGGCGAGGTTGCCTGCATCGAACGGGCCGAGGTCGCGCACCGGCTCACCGTCGAGACCTTCCAGCGCCCACTTGCTCACACCGGCCGCCGGCAGCGGGATCGGGTAGATGCCGTCGAAGCACGCCCGGCACAGCGACTCCTGCGGCTGCCGGGTGGACTCGACCAGCGCGTCGAGCGAGATGTAGGCGAGGGAGTCGGCGCCGATCAGTTCGCAGATCTGCTCCGGCGTCAGCGAGTTGGCCACCAGCTCGGCCTTGGATGCGAAGTCGATCCCGTAGAAACAGGGCCACGACACCGGTGGCGAGGAGATCCGTACGTGCACCTCGGCGGCGCCTGACTCCCGGAGCATCTTGACCTGGGCACGCTGGGTGTTCCCGCGGATGATCGAGTCGTCCACCACGACGAGGCGCTTGCCTCTGATCGCTTCGCGCAGCGGGTTGAGCTTGAGCCGGATTCCGAGCTGCCGGATGGTCTGGCTCGGCTGGATGAAGGTGCGGCCCACGTACGAGTTCTTCACGAATCCCTGGCCGTACGGGATCCCCGATGCTTCGGCGTATCCGATGGCCGCCGGCGTGCCCGACTCCGGCACGCCGATCACCAGGTCGGCCTCGACCGGCGCCTCCAGCGCCAGCTTGCGTCCTACTTCGACGCGCGCCTCGTGCACGACCCGGCCACCGATGGTGGTGTCGGGGCGGGCCAGGTAGACGTACTCGAAGATGCAGCCCTTGCGGTCGGCCTCGGCGAAGCGGGTGGAGCGAACGCCGTCGGCGTCGATCGCCAGCAGTTCACCGGGCTCTACCTCGCGGACGAAGGTGGCGCCCACGATGTCGAGGGCGGCGGTCTCGCTCGCCACCACCCAGCCGCGCTCCAGCCGGCCGAGAACCAATGGCCGGACTCCCTGCGGGTCGCGAGCCGCGTAGAGGGTGTCCTCGTCCATGAACACGAGGGAGTAGGCACCCTTGAGCAACGGGAGCACCTTGGCGGCCGCTTCGGTGAGGTTCGCGTCGTGCAGCCCGGCCAGCAGCGCCGTCAGCACGCCGGTGTCGCTGGTGGAGGAGAGGTCGGAGATCAGCGCCGGCTCGACGCCGACAAGTGCGGTGAGCCGGCCATCGGCGGCCTGCTCGATGAGTTCGGCGGTGTTGGTGAGGTTGCCGTTGTGGGCAAGAGCGACGCCCCCTACCGATGACGACCGGAAGGTCGGCTGGGCGTTGCGCCAGGTGGAGCTGCCGGTGGTGGAGTAGCGGCAGTGCCCGATGGCGAGGTGACCCTTCAGCGATTCGAGGGTCGGCTCGTCGAACACCTGCGACACCAGGCCCATGTCCTTGAAGACCATGATCTGGGAGCCGTTGCTCACCGCGATGCCGGCGGATTCCTGGCCGCGGTGCTGCAGTGCATAGAGGCCGTAGTAGGTGAGCTTGGAGACAGCCTCACCTGGGGCCCACACGCCGAAGACGCCGCAGGCGTCCTTCGGGCTGGGGTCGTCGGGGTCGAGATCGTGCGACAGTGCCGGGACTGACCTCACTGGCGCAAGTGTAGTTGTCGGGCGAGCTGGATCAGGACCGTTCCACTCCCCGGGCCACCTGATCGTCGCGCTGAAGGCCCGCGAGCTCGGTGAGGAACATCGCCTCGGCCACGCAGACCCGCTCGAACTCCGCCAGATGCAGGCTCTCGTTCGCACCGTGAGCGCGGGAGTCCGGATCCTCCACACCGGTCACGAGAATGGCTGCGTTCGGAAACGTCTCGGCGAATGCGGCGACGAACGGGATCGACCCGCCGACGCCGATGTCGACCGGCTCGACGCCCCATGAGCCGGCGAACGACCGGCGAGCGGCATCGTGCACACGGCTTGTCGCGTCGATCACGGCGCCGGGGGCCGACGACGTCTCCCCGATCGTGACCTGGGCTCCCCAGGGCGCGTGCGTGAGCAGGTGATGGGTCAGCGCGGCGAGCGCCTGGTCCGGGTCCTGGGCCGGTGAGATGCGCACGCTGACCACGGCCCGCGCCGACGGGATCAGCGTGTTGGACACATCGGCGACCGACGGGGCGTCGATGGCCAGCACCGCGACCGCGGGCTCGTGCCACAGCTGCGCCGCGATCCCTCGGCCGGCCGCCAGCTCCACCGACGGCAGGACGCCGGCTTCCGCGCGCAGCCGGTCGACGGGGTAGTCCACCTCGGCTCCCGCGTAGCCAGTGAGGCCCTCGATGGCACAACTGCCGTCGGGATGGTGCAGCGTCGACAGCAGCCGGGCGAGCGCGGTCAGGGCATCGGGCACCGGGCCGCCGAACGCGCCCGAGTGCACCGCGTGGTCGAGTGTGGCAACCGTGACAACGGCGTCGACAAGTCCGCGCAGCGTGGTGGTGAGCGCGGGTTCGCCGATGGCGAGATTCGTCGAGTCGGCGAGGATGATCGCGTCGGCAGCGAGGGCCGGAGCGTGCTCGGCGAGGAACTCGGGCAGTGTCGGCGACCCGGTCTCCTCCTCACCCTCGACGAACAGCGTGACGCCAACGGGTGGCGAGCCGGCGAAGGTCCGGACCGCGGCAAGATGTGCGGCGATGCCCGCCTTGTCGTCGGCAGCCCCGCGACCGAACAGCCGGCCGCCCGACTCCGTCGCCACGAACGGGTCGGTGGTCCAGGCGGCTCGACTGCCGATGGGCTGGACGTCGTGGTGCGCGTACAGCAGCACCGTCGGTGCTCCCGGCGGCGGCGGCCAGTGCGCAACCACGGCGGGTGCACCTTCGGCGGCTGTCAGCACGCTGACATCGGCGGCACCCGCGTCGCGCGCGAGCGCGGCCACGGCTTCGGCACTGCGCCTGACGTCTGCCGCGCGCTCGGGGTCGGCGGACACGCTGGGTATCGCCACCAGGTCGGCGAGATCGGCGAGGACCCGTGGCATCAGCCCGGCCACGCGCGCGCGGATGTCGACTTCCTCGGTGGCGGCTGACGCGTCGTTGTCGTGGTCGAGGAGGGGCAACAGCGCGGACAGGTCGCTCCGCCGGCCCGAGGCCGACACCCTGCCCGCCGACACGGCGTCCTCGAAGGACTGCCGCCCGGTGGCGAGAGCGAGCCAGGTCGCCGGGTCGGTCTCCACGACCGCCGGCGGTGTGCCCCGGCCGTGCCGCGTACCCGCGAGCACCTGGACCGCGCCGAACGGAGGCACCCGGACCTCGACCGATCGGCCGGGCGCCCTTGCGGCCAGCAGCGCCAGCGAGTGCTTCACGAGCAGGGACAGATCGGCGCGGTCGGGGGAAAGGCCGGCACGATCTGCCGCATCCACCCGTTCCAGCGCCGCCCGGGCGTCCTGGTCAGGAACGCGGCCACGGATCGCGTCGCTCCTCGGCATCGACTGAGGCTAGCGGCGGCGACGGAGAGCGGCCGAGCGGGTAACCCCGCGGACACATCTGCGGTCTAGTCTCCGAAGCGTGGAGCTGTCGCTGCTGGCATCGGGAGCCGATGCGGACGTCTTCGCGATGGACGAGGCCCGCGTGCTGCGCCGGAGCCGCAATCCCCGATCTGACTCCAGCCGCGAGGCAACACTCATGCAGCATGCCGGGAACTCCGGCTATCCCGTGCCGCACGTCTTTGCGGTCTCCGGGCCGACGCTCGTGCTCACCAGGGTCTACGGCCCGACCATGCTCGAAGCCCTCCTCGACGGCCGGTTGGACCTCGACGAGGGCGGGCGCATGCTCGTGTCGTTGCTGGCGCGGCTGCATGCCATCGCGCCGCCGAAGGGGACGCCCGAGGGAAGCCGACTCGTCCACCTGGACCTGCACCCATTGAACGTCCTGCTGTCGCCCGACGGCCCGGTGGTGATCGACTGGGCCAACGCCCGGCTCGACGATCCCGACTTCGACGTCGCCCTGTCGGCCCTGGTGATCGCGCTCGCCGCCAGCCAGCCGGGCGAGTACGCCGAGCCGGCCAGGCTCCTGCTCAAGGCCTTCCTCGCCGAGTCCGGCTTGCCCGCTCCCCGACCGCTGACCCGCGCGGTGGCGTTTCGGACCGCGGACCGGAACTTCACCGATGCCGAGCGGGCGGCGATGCCGAGCGCGGTCGACCTGCTGAGCCGCTGACCGGGCGCCGCTACCCGGGCGCGACCCGTCGGTCGCGCATGCCGGTAGGCAGGTGCCAAAACTGACGCCAGATGACGGGGGCGCCGTTGGTTGAGCGTGGACAACGGCCAGGACGGCAAACTGGGGTCAGATTTGGCATTCGCTGATCGGCAACGCCCGAGCGCCGGCGTGCCAATGCTCTCCAGACCCCGACTCCGAACCGCCCTCCACAGATAGCGGTGCCGTCCGTTCACAGCGGCCGCGGAGCGTCGAAGATTGGGCACTCAGGTGCCCGGACCGCCGGTCTGGCCGCGGGCGTCCAGGCACCGACGATCGGCACCCATCAGTCCTGGTGCCGATGCGGGGTCGGCCGCCGCTCCACCGCGGCGGCCGGCCTTGTCGGCTCGGGCGGCCCACCTGCGCGACCCCACCGGGCCGAGGCCAGCGCCACCACTTCCGGTCGTCGGTCAGGCGAAGATCCGCCGCAGCGGTTCGCGCCAGACCTCGGTGAGCTCGGCGCAGCGGGAACACGAGGTCGACTTCCGCCCCCCGGCGATATCGAGGCTCTCGCCACCGGTGGTGCCGATCCTGACGGCCGGTACCCCGGCCGCCGCAGCGGCGTCGAGCAGTCCGGCCACCGCTTCCTCCGGCAGGCTGACCAGGACCCGCCCCGACGATTCACTCAGCAGCGCTGGGAACGCGTCTCCGTCGGCTACGACCGCGACGTCGACCGAGGCGCCGACACCGTGTCGCAGCGAACCCTCCGCGAGTGGCGGCGAACAGCCCGCCGTCGGCCAGGTCGTGTGCGGAGGTCAGCCGATCCGCGGTCTCGTGCAGGAGGCGCCCCAGCCGGCGCTCGTGGGCGAGGTCGAGGACCGGAGGTCGTCCGCCGAGGTGGTGGTGGACGGCCTCGGCCCAGGCGGAGCCGGACAGCTCCGTGCTGGTGCTCCCCAGCAGCACGAGTGCCAGGCCGGTCTCGCGCCAGGAAGCAGGCACGGCGGCGACGGCGTCCTGCAGCACGCCGAGGACACCGATGACCGGTGTCGGATGGATGGCCGTGTCGCCGGTGGAGTTGTAGAAACTCACGTTCCCGCCGGTGACCGGCAGACCGAGCGCCACGCAGGCATCCGCTACTCCGCGGACGGCCTGCTCGAACTGCCACATCACGGCGGGATCCTCCGGCGACCCGAAGTTGAGGCAGTCGGTGACCGCGAGCGGCTCGGCGCCGGAGCAGGCGACGTTGCGGTACGCCTCCGCGACGGCGTGTTGTGCACCCAGATAGGGGTCGAGCCGGGTGAAGCGGGCGTTGCAGTCGGTGGCGATGGCGATACCGAGGCCGGACTCCTCGTCGATCCGCAGGACGCCGGCGTCGTCGGGCATCGCCAGCGCGGTGTTACCCATGACGTACCGGTCGTACTGGTCGGTGACCCAGGACTTGTCGGCCACGTTGGGTGATCCGAGGACCTCCAGCAGGTGCCGGCGCAGCTCGGCTGTCCCGACCGGCCGGGCCAGTTCGTCGGCCGAGTCGGCCAGGAGCGCGTCCTCGCCATCTCCGCGGCGGATCGGCCGGTGGTAGACGGGCCCGTCGTGCGCGACGCTTCTCGGGGGGACGTCGACGATCACCTCGTCGCGCCAGCTGATCTGCAACCGGCCGGTGTCGGTGACCTCGCCCAGCACGGTGGCGAGCACCTCCCACTTGCCGGTGATCGCCAGGAACGCCTCGAGCCGATCGGGGCGCACGACGGCCATCATGCGTTCCTGCGACTCCGACATCAGGATCTCTTCTGGCGGCATGGTGGCGTCCCGCAGCGGAACGTCGTCGAGTCGGATGCGCATCCCGCCGTCGCCGGCACTGGCCAGCTCCGACGTCGCGCACGAGAGCCCTGCGCCACCGAGGTCCTGCAGCCCTTCGACGACGCGAGCCTCGAAGAGTTCGAGACAGCACTCGATGAGGACCTTCTCGGCGAACGGGTCACCCACCTGGACGCTGGGCCGTTTCACCGGGCCCGCGTCGGTGAACGTCTCCGATGCCAGCACACTGACACCACCGATGCCGTCGCGCCCGGTCCGGGCACCGAACAGCACAACGAGATTCCCGCGGCCGGACGCGTTGGCCAGGTGCAGGTCCTCGTGCCGCAGCTTCCCGACGCTCAGCGCATTGACGAGTGGGTTGCCCTGGTAACAAGCGTCGAAGACCAGTTCGCCGCCGATGTTGGGCAGCCCCAGACAGTTGCCGTAGCCGCCGACACCTGCGACCACGCCGTGCACCACCCGAGCCGTGTCGGGATGATCGACCGCACCGAAGCGCAACTGGTCCATTACCGCGATCGGCCTTGCCCCCATGGCCAGGATGTCGCGCACGATGCCGCCAACCCCGGTGGCGGCGCCTTGGTAGGGCTCTATGTAGCTCGGGTGGTTGTGGCTCTCGATCTTGAAGGTGACCGCCCAGCCTTGCCCGATGTCCACGACGCCGGCGTTCTCGCCGATCCCCACCATCAGGTGCTCGCGCATCGCCTCGGTCATCGACTCGGTGAAGACGCGCAGGTGCGCCTTGCTCGACTTGTACGAGCAGTGCTCTGACCACATCACCGAGTACATGGCCAGCTCCGACGATGTCGGCCGGCGGCCAAGGATCTCGCGGATCCGCAGGTACTCGTCGTCCTTCAGCCCTAGTTCGCGATAGGGCAGCGGGGCATCGGGAGCGCCCTGCGCCGCAGCGACCGTGTCGAACGGCGCGGCCGTCGCCCGCAGCGTCATCGCGCCACCAGGCTCGACAGGACCGACGCGAACATCCGCAGGCCGTCGGTGCCGTCGGTCTGGACACCCGCCGCCGACGACGGGCCGAACCCGGCCTCGGTGGCGTGTTCGGGATGTGGCATCAGGCCGACGACGTTCCCGCGGGCGTTGCAGATGCCGGCGATGTCATTGGCCGACCCGTTGGGGCTGGCGTGGCTCGCCGCCGGATCGACGACGTAGCGGAAGACCACGTGGCCGTCACCCTCCAGCCGGGCCAGAGTCTGGGCGTCGGCGCGATAGTTGCCTTCACCGTTCTTGAGCGGGATGACGATCGTCTCGTCTTGCTGGTACTCCCGCGTCCAGGCGGTGGACGTGTTCTCCACCCGCAGCAACTGGTCGCGGCACAGGAATGTCCTGTGGTCGTTACGGATCAGGGCGCCCGGAAGTAGGTGCGCCTCGCAGAGCACCTGGAACCCGTTACAGATGCCGAGAATCGGGAGACCGCGCCGGGCTGCCTCGACCAACGACTCCATCACCGGGGTGAACCGGGCGATGGCCCCACACCGCAGGTAGTCGCCGTAGGAGAATCCGCCCGGGAGCACCACGGCGTCGACCGACCGCAGATCGTGGTCGCCGTGCCACAGGGCGACGGCCTCGGCCCCGGCGATGGTCACGGCCCGACGGGCGTCGACGTCGTCCAGGCTGCCAGGAAACGTCACCACGCCGATGCGCATCAGTCGGCAACTCCGTCGAGGAGTTCATCCCCGTCGAGCACGCGGACCGACACGACGTCCTCGATCACCGGGTTGCTCAAGACGTCGGTTGCGAGTGCGCGGATGCGGTCGAGCGACTCGTCGGTCACGTCGCCGTCGACGTCGAGCGTGAACCGCTTGCCCTGCCGGATCTCGGTGAGACCCACGGCATCGGCCTGGCCGAGTCGCCGTAGCGCAAGGAGGACGGCCTGGCCCTGCGGGTCGAGGATCTCCGGTTTCGGCATCACGTCGACCACGACTCGGGGCACGGGCTCTGCTTTCACTCGGGAGGCTGCGTTCAACCACTCAGCGGCACCGATTCTAGGACGCATGCATTGCTGCGACCCGGCCGTCCACGAAATGCGTAGTCCTGGACCTGCCACCGCGGGCGGATTGCCGAGCCTGGAGGCGAAATCACCAGCCAGGTAGTCACTTTCTGCTGTCATTCAGTCACACAAAGTAAGACCAAAGGAACATATTGGGTAGTGGGGTTGCGGTGACCTAGTCTGCTCCCGTGCCTGAATCGGTGCGATCCATGCACCAGGCCGCAGGAGGTGGCGATGCCGGACGTGCCGCCGCTCCCGCGACAGCGCGGCGACGGCGACCACTCCTCCCCCGCAGCCGTCCACGCTGACCTCGCGCTGATCGAAGCGGCACGCGGCGGAGATGCCGAAGCCACCGCTGCGCTGTTCCGCCGGCACCACCCGGCAGCAGTCCGATTCGCGCGGATGCTCGCCGGCTCCGCCGAGGATGCCGAGGACGTCGCGGCCGAGGGCTTCGCTCGCGTACTCAGCGCTCTGAAGGCGGGCAAGGGTCCCAACCTCGCGTTCCGGCCGTACCTGCTGACGACGGTCAAACGGATCTACTTCGAACAGCAGGCCGGTACTGCCCACGAGTCACCCGTGGAGGAGCTCGAGCCCTACCTCGTGCCGGATGTCAACGCCGACCGCACCGAGAAGTCGTTCGCGGCCGACGCCGCCATTCGGGCCTTCTCCTCGCTGCCGCAACGGTGGCAGGAGGTTCTCTGGCACACCGAGGTGGAGGGCGAGAAGCCCGCCGAGCTCGCGGCCAGTCTCGGTATGAGTGCCCGCAGCGTGAGCGCTCTCGCCTTCCGCGCCCGTGAGGGCCTGCGCCAGGCGTGGCTGCAGGCGCACATCGCCGAGGCGGTTCCCGAGGCCTGCCAGGGAACGCGCCAGCACCTCGGCGCCTACGTGCGCAATGGGCTCGGTCCGCGCCAGGAGGCAGTCGTCCGCCGACACCTCGACGAGTGCGGCGCCTGCACGGCGATCTATCTGGAGCTGGCAGGGGAGAACAGCTGGCTGCCGGCCATCGTCGCGCCAGCCCTGCTCGGCTCTGTCGCTCTCACCGCCTACCTGAAGGCAAGCGGGATCGTCCTCGGCAGCAGTCTGCTTGGGGCGGGCGGTGTCGCCGGCGGCAGTGCTGCTGGAGCGGGCGGTGTTGCTGGAGCCTCCGGCGCTGCTGGAGCCGGCGCGGCAGCGGCCGGATCCGCAGGAGCGGCAGGAGCTGCGGGCGGCGCAGCGGGAGCCGGTGCGGTCGCGGGTGTGGGAGCGACCGGTGCGGGGGTAGCGGCCTCCGGTCTGGGAGCCAGCGTCGGAGCCGTCGCCACCATGGCCGGCACCTTCGCCGAGGTGGCGGCCACGGCCACTCGGGTGATGGTGACCGCGGCCCAGGTGATGACCGGGGGTCGCGGTGTCGCCACGGTCGCCGGCGTCGTCGTCGCCGCAGTGGCAACCGCGGTCACGTTCAACGGTGTTCCGAACACCGTCGGAACGCCGACTGCCAACGGTGCGATCAACACTCCGCGCGTCACCGCGCAACCACTGCAGGGCGGCAGCAACCCGATTCCGGTCGTTCCGGTGGGCACCCCGACTCCGACGCCCACGCCTGAGCCGACACCGCTGGCCGGGGCGTTGCCCACACCCCTCGCGACCCCCACTCCAGCAATGCCTGGTGAAGGCCCAGCGGCCACACCAGAACCCACGGTCCCGCCCGGTCCGATGCCTCCCGGCACGACGCCGGAGACGCCAACGCCTGCGCCCACGCCGACACCTGCCCCGCCACCGCAACCCACACCGACCCCACCCAGCACCGACCCACCACCCACCACCGACCCACCACCTACCACCGACCCACCGCCCACCACCGACCCACCGCCCACCACCGACCCACCACCCACCACCGACCCACCACCCACCACCGACCCACCACCCACCACCGACCCACCACCTGTCAGCGACCCGCCGCCCACCGTCGATCCAGCACCCGGCACCGATCCACCGGCACCGAGCCCCCTGCCTCCGGACCCCAGCCCGCCGCCGACACCGTCGGCCGATCCGAGTGCCCCGTCCGAGCCGTCGATCCCGACGGCTTCCTTCTCTGTGCGTCTTCCCGACGATCCGGTCACGCCCGGATCGACCGCCGCGGTACAGATCGCGACCACGGCAGAGCAGGCCGTGGTCGCGGCCCTTGCACTGTCGCCCGATGACGGTGTCCGCGCGACCTGCCTCGACTGCGTGGGGAGCGACGGGGGAGGAGTGACGGTTCCCCGGCTGGTTCGGTGACCGTGCACATCCTGGTGACCAACTCCACTGCGGAGTCCGGGCTGGTGGCGATCTCCGTGATCGACGAGGACGCCGACGTCTCTCTGGCGACCTGGTCCGGGACGCTGCGAATCGCGGCGGGCATTCGGGTGGACGCACCTGATGCCCAGGTCTCAGAACGTGCCTTCGCGCTCAACGAGCGCAACGCCCCGGACTCGCCCTCGGCGTCGCCACGATCACGTTCGACGCTGCCGTGCCGATCACCGTGCGGTGTGCGGATGGATTCCCATTCCCCGACCGGACCTGCCTCGAGGTGCCGATCGGACCCGAGCAGAAAACCATCGTCGCGGTGACCATCGGTCACCACGAGGCCACGCCTGCCACTGTCCAGGCGACGGTTACCGCCGCGCGGGTGGCCAGCGCCGAACCTTGCGGACGTGCGCCAGCCCCGGCCGTCTTCAACGCCGCGGTCACCGACACCTTCGGGCGGTCCGCCTGGCACAGGATGTCGGGACTCTTCCGGGTGTAAACCCCTGATTCGCGACTTAATGCCCATTCGGGACGCATCTACTCATTACCGACAGTAACTGGCACAATTGGATGCGTGACGCTTCCTGACGCGCCGTCGGAGCCGGCCACGGTGTTCCCCGCCTTCCGTTCGGGCCCGTCCCCGGCTTCCGAACGGCTGTGGCAGCTACGTCGCCGCTTCGGTGGAGTCACCGGACTGGCCGTCCTCACGGCGGGGACGATGCTGCTGTCGGCGGCCGTGGCCTACCTCGGTTACCTGATCTTCGCGCCGGAGCTCCTGGGCAACACCCTTGCTCTGCTCATGCCGATCGTGGTCCCGGTTCCGGTCACGCTGCCGGTGTACGCGCTGATCCTCCACCTCATCGACGACCTGGCCGCCGAGGTGGAGCGCCGCCGTGCGTCGGAGGAGACCCTGCGCGTGCACGCCACCTATGACCACCTCACCGCCCTGCTCAACCGCCGCAGCGTGCTCGACGTCCTGATCGGCCGGCTGACCGACGGTGAGGTACTCGGCGTGCTCTGGATCGACATCGACCACTTCAAGCAGATCAACGACGCCCAGGGCCATCTCCGCGGCGACCAGGTGCTCAGGGTGATGGCGTCGAAGATGCGTGACCTGGTGGGGAGCGACGGGCATGTCGGCCGGATGGGTGGCGAGGAGTTCCTCGTCGTCCTGACCACCCGCTCCCACGACCTGGCGCAGACCGCCCGGCGCATCGGTCGCGGCGTTCGCGGTGTCGGGCACGCGGACTGCACGGTGTCGATCGGCGGGACCTTGTGCGTACCCGGTGACACGACGGACGCGCTGCTCAGGCGGGCCGATGTCGACCTGTACGTGGCGAAGCGGGCCGGCCGCGATCGTGGTGTCGTGGACGGCGTCGAACTCGACTGGGTGCACGCTCCGGTCGCGCCGCTGCCAGCCGACTCCGTGGGGGACGCGACGGAACGGGACGCCGTTGTGAGTGAAGCCCGACCCGTGGCTGTTGCCGAGGCAGTCTGAGGCTCACCCCCGAGCAGGCCGTGCAACGCTGACTCAGGACCCGCCGAATTCCGAGCCGGTGAGCCGCCGGTACGCATCCAGGTACCGCTCCCGGGTCAGGACCACGACCTCGTCCGGTATCCGCGGCATCGGTTCGTCCGGCGAGCCGGAGAAGCCAGACTCGTTTCGCAGCCAGTCGCGGATCACCTGCTTGTCGAACGACGGCTGGCTGACGCCCGGGCGGTAGGACTCGGCCGGCCAGAACCGGCTGGAGTCCGGTGTGCCCACCTCGTCGGCGAGCACCAGATCGTCGGGGGCGTCGCCGGCGGTGCCGAACTCGACCTTCGTATCGGCGACGAGGATCCCGCGCTCCTGCGCCCAGCTCGCCATCCGCTCGTACACCGCCACGGTGAGGTCCCGCGCCGATGCTGCCAGCCGCTCCCCGATCTGCGCCTCGACCGTGGCGAAGTCGATCGGCTCGTCGTGCCTGCCCTGCAGTGCCTTGGTGCTCGGCGTGAACAGCGGCTGTTCGAGCCTGCTCCCGTCGACGAGTCCAGGCGGCAGCTGGAGGCCCGACACCGAGCCGGCAGCCCGGTACTCGGCCAGACCGCCGCCGGTGAGGTACCCCCGGGCCACACACTCGACCGGCAGCATCGACAGCCGACGGCAACGGACCGCCCTGCCCTCGACCAGTTCCGGTACCGGGCCCGGCACGAGCTGGTTGGGCACGAGATCGGCAAGCAGGTCGAACCAGAACAGCGACATCGCGGTGAGGATCCGGCCCTTGTCCGGGATCGTCGTCGGGAAGACCCGGTCGTATGCCGAGATCCGGTCGCTCGCCACCAGCAACAGGTCGTCGCCGATCGAGTAGATGTCGCGGACCTTGCCGGAATAGACCGGTTGTGCGCCCGGAACCGTCGGTGGGGACGGGATGTTCGGATCGGTCGCCTGCTCCGGGCTCACAGGATCGCTCCGGGCACGTACGCGGCAGCCTCCGGGTCATCTGCTGCCAGGTCCGCTACCTGCGCTATCACGGCGTCGACCTGTGCCGTCGCCGCACCGGTGAAGCCGAGCGGCTCGGACACGATGGCTTCGAGATCGGCTTGGGAGAGGCCGAGCCGGTCGTCGTCGGCAAGACGCTCGAGCAGGTCCGCTCCGGACCCGCCGTGCCCGCCGCGCATCTGCAGCGCGACGGCGACCGCGTGCTCGCGGATCGCCTCATGGGCCTGTTCCCGCCCCACTCCGCGCTTCACCGCCGCCATCAGGATCTTCGTGGTGGCGAGGAACGGCAGGTAGCGATCCAATTCGGACCGAACGACCGCCGGGAACGCGCCGAACGAACCCAGAACCGTGAGCCAGGTCTCGAACAGACCGTCCACCGCGCAACAGGCACCAGGCAAGGCGATGCGGCGCACCACCGAGCACGAGACGTCACCCTCGTTCCACTGGTCGCCTGCCAGCTCGGACACCATCGACAGGAACCCCCGCACGACCACCGCGAGCCCGTTGACGCGCTCGCTGGACCGGGAGTTCATCTTGTGCGGCATGGCCGACGACCCGACCTGACCCTCGGCGAACCCCTCGGTGGCGAGTTCGTGACCCGCCATCAGCCGCAGCGTCGTCGCCAGCGAGGACGGGCCCGACGTTGCCTGTACGAGCGCAGCGACCGCGTCGAAGTCGAGAGACCGCGGGTACACCTGGCCGACCGACGTCAGGACCCGGTCGAAGCCGAGGTGCGTCGCCACCGACTGTTCGACGCCAGCGAGCCGCGTGCTGTCGCCGCCCAGCAGGTCGAGCATGTCCTGCGCGGTGCCGACGGGCCCCTTGATGCCGCGCAACGGGTACCGCGCGATGAGATCGTCCAGTCTGTGCAGCGAGATCAGGGACTCCTCCGCGGCACTCGCGAAGCGTTTGCCCAGTGTCGTCGCCTGTGCGGCGACGTTGTGGCTGCGGCCCGTCATCACCAGCTCGCGGTACTCGCCGGCAAGCCTCGCGGTGGTGACCAGTGTCGAGAGCACTTTGCGCCGGATCAGCACCAGGGACTGTTTCACCTGCAGCTGTTCGACGTTCTCGGTCAGATCGCGGCTGGTCATGCCGGCATGCACGAGTTCGTGGCCGGCCAGGGCGTTGAACTCCTCGATCCGCGCCTTGACGTCGTGCAGGGTGACCCGTTCGCGGGCGTTGATCGAGGGCAGGTCCACCCGTTCGACCACACGCTCGTAGTCGGCGATCCCGTCGTCGCTGACCGAGAGGCCTGCCTCCCGCTGCGCCTTGAGGACAGCGACCCAGAGCCTGCGCTCGGCGACGATCTTGCGCTCCGGGGACCAGATGTCGCGCATGGCGGCCGACGCATACCTGGTGGCGAGCAGGTCCGGGAAGTCGTCGCCGGAGCCAGCCGTCGGCGTCCCGGCCGTCGCCGTCGCTGCCGCTGTCGGGGTCCCAACCGTTGAAGTCACTGCCGCATTCTCTCAGGTCGGGCGCGCTGGCCAGCTTGGGCGGTCAGCGCCAGCGGGTGATGCTGGCCCGGGTTTGCGTGCGCGTCTGCGCTTCCTCGGCGTGCTCCTGCAGCCCTGACGCGGCGAGTCAGGCGGTGCGGATGGCCACCATCAGCGCCTCGAAGGCGATCAGCGGATTCACGTTCGCCTCGAGCCGCTCGCGGCAGGTCGTGATCGCCGTTGTGCAACGCAGCGCCTGCTCCGCCGTGAGGTCGGCCGCCACCCTGGCAACGTCGGATTTCATCTCCGCGTTGATCAGGTCGCTCCGGCTGTCTGCTCTGGCCGGGTCGAGGCGCACGACGAGCACGTCACGGTAGAACGCGGAGAGGTCGAGCAGAGCCCGGTCGAGCGCGTCGCGCTGCAGCCGGCGGGTGCGTGCCTTCTGCCGGTCCTCCATCTCCCGCATCGCCTGCCGGACGTGCCGAGACGACGCCTTCTCCTCGGCGAAGCCGAGCGACGATCGCAGGTGGTCCTTGTCGTGGGCGTCGGCCCGCTCCGCAGACGCGGCCGCATCGGCCTGTGCTGCCTCCACGATGTTGGCCGCCGCCTGCAGGCAGCCGGGCATGTCGCAGCCGAGCAGTTGGACGGGCACCTGCAACACCTCGCGGCGCCGGGTGCGCACGTCCTCCAGCGACGCCAGCGCGCGGGCCCGGCCGATGTGGCCCTGTGCGGCCCTCGCGGCGAAGTGCGCCACCGGCTCGTCGACGCCGTCGCCGATCAGCATCGCCGCGACCGCCTCGTACGGCGGGGTCCGAAGGGTGACGACCCGGCACCGCGACCGGACGGTCACCGGCACGTCGTCGACCGTCGGGGCGCACAGCATCCACACCGTGCGCGGCGCCGGCTCCTCCAATGCCTTCAGCAAGGCGTCGGCCGCGGTCTCGGTGAGCCGGTCGGCATCGGTGACGATCAACGCCTGTTGCCGGCCCAGCACGGGGCTCATCGCGGCCTTCACCACCAGGTCGCGGCACTCCTTGACGCCGATGCTGACCGCCTCGGTGACCACCGTGGTCACGTCGGGATGACTGCCGGCCAGCGTCGCCCGGCAGCCCTCGCACTCCCCGCAGCCGGTGCGGGTGGCGCACTGCAGCGCCGCGGCGAAGGCGGTCGCGGCGACCGAACGCCCCGACCCTGGCGGCCCGACCAGCAGGAAGGCGTGTCCGGTGCGCTCTGCCCGGGCAGCCGCAGACAGCAGGGCCACCGACGGCTCCTGCCCGACCAGCCGGTCGAAGACGGTCACGTCAGGTCGCCGGGTGCGGGCTCACCTGGCGACGTGGGCTGGACCATGGCGGCATTCTTGCGGGCGGCGCCGACGGCCCGCTCGAACTCCGGCACGAGCCGCAGCCGCTCGACGATCTGCCTGGTCACCTCGTCCGGGCCCGCGGTCGCGTCGACCACCAGGTAGCGATCGGAGTCAAGCAGCGACAGGTCGAGGAACTGTTCGCGTACGGCCGTCCGGAACTGCTCGTCCTCGGCCTCGAGCCGGTCGGCGGCCGAGCGGCCGAGCGCCCGCGACCTCGATGCAGCCGGGTCGATGTCGAGCACCACCGTGAGGTGCGGGCGCAACCCGGTGGTGGCCCAGCCGGAGATGCGGGCGATCTCCTGCCGGTTCAGCTGCCGGCCGGCGCCCTGGTAGGCCAAGGAGGAGTCGATGTAGCGGTCGGTGATCACTGCCCGGCCGGCGGCGAGCGCGGGCTCGATCACCCGCGTCACGTGCTCGGCCCGGTCGGCGGCGAACAGCAATGCCTCGGCCCGCGGGTCGAGGGCACCGCTGTCGGGGTCGAGCAGGATCCGCCGGATGCGCGCACCGGCCTCGGTTCCGCCGGGCTCGCGGGTCAGGAGCACAGGCAGTCCTTCGCCCTCCATCCACCGGGCAAGCGCCTGCGCCTGCGTCGTCTTCCCGGCGCCGTCGCCGCCTTCAAGTGCGATGAACAGACCGGTCGCGGTGTGTCGGGACCGCACCACCGCGAGCGGTCGACCGAGCCCGCCGCGCAGCTGCGAGACCAGGCTCAACTGCCCGCGTGGCGTCATCTGCCGGTACGACACGACACCGACGATGGTGGCGACGACGCCACCGAGCATGATCGTCATCGCCGCACCGTTGTACTGCACGATGGCGTCGTCGTTGATACGCAGGGCGTGCGTGCCGAGCAGTGCCGCGATCGCAGGTGCGGCTGCCAGAACAGCCGCCATGGCCAGGCGGGTGACGGAGTTCACGAACGCAAACGTGCGCCCCCGAAGTTCGTCGGCCACCTCGAGCCCGAGCAGGGTGTAGCCGGTGACCCACGCCGCCCCGGCGAAGAAACCCAGCACGACCACGAGGAACGTCACCACGACGATGTTCGGCACCAGGCCGACGGCCACCATCGACAGGCCCGCCAGCGTGAGCGCGATGGCGAACAGCTGCCGGCGGGAGACGGTCGGCAGCAGCTTTGGGCCGAACAGCATGCCGCCGGCCAGTCCGAGGAAGACCGCGCCGAACAGCACGCCGTAGCCCGCGTCGCCGCCGGCGAGGTCGCCCACGTAGGTGCGACCGAGGCCCAGCACCACACCGCCGGCGGCAAAGGCGCCGACGATCCCCGTGCACAGGCCGCGGATCACCGGGGTGTCGCGGATGAAGCGCCAGCCGTCCAGCAGGGCCTTCACCGGGTTGGCGTCCGCAGTGATGCCTCTGCGCTGGTCCGAGATCTCCTTGACGGTGACGATCGTCAGGGCCGAGGCGAGGAACGTCAGCGAGTTCACGAACAGGGCGAGGTCCTGCGGTGAGCCCCAGTCGCCGAACAGGCTCGAGGTCGACCGGTAGAGCAGGGCCATCAGCGTGAACAGCGCGGCTGCCGGAATGGCCGAGCCGTAAGTGGTGGCGAGGAACAGCTGGTTGGCGGCGCCCAGCCGGTCGCGGGGGACGAGGTTGGGGACCGAAGCGTCCTTGGCCGGCATCCACACCAGGCTGACGCACTCGATGAGCACGGTCGCCACGAACAGCCACGTGAGCGTCCCCACCAGGGGGATGGTGAGCACGAGCCCGAAACGCAGGATGTCGCCGACGACCAGGGTGATCCGCCGGTCGAGCCGGTCGGCCAGGATTCCACCGAGCGGGCCGGCCACGAGTGCCGGCAGCAGGCGCAGGAGCAGGACGGCTGCGATCGCGAAGTTCTGCTGGCGATATCCGGTGGCGAGGGACGCCGCCATGGCCGTCGTGGCCAGGAAGCCGAGCCAGTCACCGAGGCTGGAGAAGCCGAGACACAGCCAGAGCCGGCGGAACGGCCGTATCCGCAGCACCTCCGCGAGCGCGCCGGCCGTGCCAACGGAAGGCGCCATCTCACTCATCGGCGGCGGTTCACCGGTCGAACACGTGCGTGAGCCGCCGACGCGCCTCGCCCCAGTCCACGAGCACCGACGCGATCAGGGCGGACCCCTCCGTGGCGGCCAGCGCACTTGCCTGCCCGAGGGCGAAGACGACGGCCGGATCGGGGGCCGAGCCCCGCAGGGCGATCCCGCGCAGGTCGGCGACGGCATGTGCGACCTCGTCGATCGCCTCGATGCGGGTGATGATCGGGCCGAGGCGCTTGCGCACCTGACGACCGGTCTTGCCGAAGACCAGCTCGACCGCATCGATGCCGACCGCGCACATCGCGGCCCGGTCGCGGACCCGGTCCCAGGACTCCAGGACCTGTTCGCCGTCGGACTCGGAGGTCTCCCGGAGCGCGCGGTGCAGCTGCCGGAGATCGTCGCGCCACCGCTCTCGGAGCCAGTCGCCGGCGCGCGCGGCCGACGCGGCCGCTGCCGCGTCGTCACCGAGCCGCAACAGCAGGCCGGGACTGCGGGCGAACTGGACCAGCGTGTCGAGCAGGCGGCGGTAGCGGGGCTGGCCAAGAGCCTGGGTGAGGGTACGCCGGGTCGATCGCCGCAGTGCGTCCAATGAGTCAACGGTGCCGGCGAGGACATCACTGGTGCTGACGTCGCGGAGGCGTCGGCTGAGCATCGACAGGTGCAGAGCCTCGGCTGCCTGGTCGTCCAGCCAGGCCAGGTCGGAGGCCAGCTTGGCGACGACGTCCTCGTCCAGGAACGAGCCGAACGCGCGAAGGTCGGCGACGAGTGCGGCCAGCGCTGACCGCGTCGCAATCCCGGCACCGGACGTGCCCTCACGGATTTCGCGGTCGGCGCGGATCAGGTCGCGCGCGTGCCGTCTGACCATCGAGGTGAACAGCGCCAGGACCGGGTCGGCGTCGTCGACCGGTTCCGGCTCCGGCAGGTCGGGCATCCCGGTGGCCGGTGCCCCCATCCGCACCGCCAGCGGCACAGGCTCGGCGAGCATGGTCGCGCCGCTCGACTCGAGCAGGTCGACCAGCCAGGTGACCGCCTCCGGCGAGCAGCCTCTGGGCACGATCGTCACCTCGCGGTAGCGCGCGACAGCCACCGTGCCTCGGCGCAACGTCACGGTGTCGTCGGTCAGCGAGGCGACGGTGTCGCCGCCAGGGCCGCGCATGGCCCAGACCGCACGCTTGACCGACAGGGTCGCGATCTCACCCAGACTGCCGGTCCGCACGAGTGGGGTGAGCTGCGCCGCGAGTTCTGCCGGCGGTTCGGTGCCGAAGCCGTCGGCGGCGGGAACCTCAACCACCTGCCCGCCGAGCCAGTCGGGCATGCGCGACCGCCAGACCGGCTGCGACCCTTCACGGCCGCGAGCGAGTACCAGTTCTGCTCCCGAACGCAGCAACCGAGCGTCGGACACGTCGATCACCGACGTGACCTCCACGTGTGCGCCACCGAAGCTCAGCGTGGTCAGGCCGAGAGCAGGGTTGGCGAGCCGGGGTGGCTGCAGGCCGAGCGGGAGTTCCAGCGTGATCCCGGCGCTGTCATCCTCGTCGAGGTCGACCGGCTGTTGCCGGCCCGTGCCCGGAGCGTCGACGGCCGCACTCTCCCTGCTCATTGCTCAGCCCTCACCGTCGCCCGAGGAGCCCACTGGCGCACCGGCCGCGACCGGCGCCTTCGCTGCGGTCCCCTTCTTGGTCGCCTTCTTCGCAGCCGTCTTCTTGGCGGCCGTCTTCTTGGTGCTCGTCTTCTTGGCCGCGGCCTTCTTGGTGGTCCTCTTGGCCGCAGCCTTCTTCGTCGTGCGCTTCTTCACCGGGCCCGCGTCGCGCCGGATCTGCAGCAGCTCGGCGGCACGCTCGATGGTGACCTGCATCGGGTCATCGTCCTTGCGCAGCGTGGCATTGGTCGTGCCGTCGGTGACATACGGGCCGAACCGGCCTTCCTTGACCACGACCGGAGCACCAGTGGCGGGGTCGTCTCCGAGTTCCCGCAGCGGCGCGCTGGCTGCCCGCTGGTTGCGCCCGCGCTTGGGCTCGGCCAGCAGCGCCTGCGCCTGCTCCATCGTGACCGTGAACAGATCGCTTTCCTGTGTCAGGGACCGGGACTCGTTGCCGTGCCGGATGTAGGGGCCGTAGCGACCGTTGCTCGCAAGCACCGGTTCCCCTTCCAGGACGCCCAGTTCACGCGGAAGTGTCAGCAGGCTGAGTGCCTCCTCGAGGGAGACTGTCGCCGGGTCCATCGACTTGAACAGCGACGCCGTGCGCGGCTTGTCGGTGTTCTCGTCGCCGAGGACCTCCGTGACGTAGGGACCGAAGCGCCCTTCCTTCACCACCAAGGGATTCCCGCTATCTGGGTCGGATCCCAGTTCGCGTTGCTCACCGGCCGGGTGCGCCAGCAGGTCGAGCGCCTTCTCCTCGGTCAGCTCGTCAGGAGCGAGGTCGTCCGGCACGTTCGCCCGAGTGCCTTCGGAGTCCTCGAGGAACGGCCCGTACCTCCCCACCCGGAGGTTGATGTCGTTGGTGATCGGGAACGTGGCGAGCTCGCGGGCGTCGATGTCGCCGAGCTCGGTGACCATGCGGTGCAGGCCCTCGGGCAGCACCGCATGTCCCCTGGCACCGGACGAGTCGTCCCCCGAGCCGAAGTAGAACCGCCGCAGCCAGTCGACCCGGTCGGCACGGCCGGTGGCGATCGAGTCGAGGACGGCCTCCATGTCGGCGGTGAAGGCGTAGTCCACGAGCTGGCTGAAGTGGTCCTCCAGCAGCCGGACGACGGTGAAGGCCAGCCAGGCCGGAACGAGTGCCTGGCCCTTCTTGTACACGTATCCACGATCGATGATCGTCCCGATGATCGACGCGTAGGTGGACGGACGGCCGATCTCCCGCTCCTCCAGCTCCCGGATCAGCGTCGCCTCGGTGTAGCGCGCGGGCGGCCTGGTCTGGTGTGCCTCCGCGGTGGCAGACAACGTGTCAAGGACTTCACCAGCGGTGAGTTGTGGGAGCCGGCGCTCGGACGAGTCGAGTTCGGTATCGGGGTCGTCGGCGCCTTCGACGTAGGCCTTGAGGAATCCGTGGAATGTGATGGTCCGGCCCGACGCCGAAAGCTCCAGCGGGGTTCCCTGCTCCGGTCCCGAGGCAACCTCTCCACCCACCCGCACAGTGACCGACTCGCCCCGCGCGTCGGACATCTGTGATGCCACCGTGCGCATCCAGATCAGCTCGTAGAGGCGGAACTCCTCACCTCGGAGGCCACTCGCGGCCGGTGTGCGGAACGAGTCGCCGGCCGGGCGGATCGCCTCGTGCGCCTCCTGCGCGTTCTTGACCTTGCTGGCATAGACCCTTGGCTTGTCCGGCAGGTAGGAATCGCCGTAGAGCTCGCGTACCTGTGCCCTCGCCGCCGAGACCGCCGTGGACGACAGCGTGGTGGAGTCCGTGCGCATGTAGGTGATCAGGCCGTTCTCGTACAGCCGCTGGGCAACCTGCATGGTGCGCGCCGCGGTGAATCCGAGTTTGCGGCCCGCCTCCTGCTGCATCGTCGTCGTGCGGAACGGCGCGTAAGGCGAACGGCGGTACGGCTTGGCGTCGACACCGAGCACCGTGAGCTTGGCACCCACCAGGCCGTCGGCGAGGTGGGTTGCCCGCTCCAGCGCCAGCGCAACCACGTCTGCACCTGTACGGAGGTTGCCTCGTGAATCGAAGTCCCTGCCCTGCGCGACACGACGGCCGTCCACCTGGGACAGGCGCATGACCACCGTCGCCGGATCCTTGCCCGGACCGGCGTCGAGCTCGGCGACGAGGTCGGCGTAGTCGGCGGTGCGGAACGCGATCCGGTCGCGCTCCTTGTCGACCACGAGCCGCAGCGCCACCGACTGCACGCGTCCGGCTGACAGCCGCGGCATGACCTTCTTCCAGAGCACCGGGCTGACTTCGTACCCATACAGGCGGTCGAGGACCCGCCTGGCCTCCTGAGCGTCGACGAGGTCCTGGTCGAGATCACGAGGGTTCGCGACGGCATCGGCGATCGCAGCAGGGGTGATCTCGTGAAAGACCATCCGCCGGACCGGGACCGTCGGCTTCAGCACGTTCTGCAGGTGCCAGGCGATCGCCTCGCCCTCCCGGTCCTCATCCGTTGCCAGGTAGAGCGCATCGACACCGCGCAGATCCTCGGCCAGCTCGCGAACGAGAGCGCGCTTGGACGCGGACACCACGTAGATCGGTTCGAAGTCGCCGTCGACGTCGACACCCAGCCGAGCCCACGCCTTGTCCTTGAGCTTGGCCGGCACTTCCGCGGCGCTGTCAGGTAGGTCGCGCACGTGACCCATCGACGATCGCACCACGTACTCCGGGCCGAGGTAGCCGGAGATCGTCCGCGCCTTTGTCGGCGACTCGACGATGACCAGGGCACGACCTCGCCCCGCGGTCGAACCTTCCGCCACGCTGGTACTCCCAACCTTTGCTTGCTCGTGCCGCCACAGCTGTGCCTGCGGCACGGGCCAGTGTGACACGCGAGCGGTCCCGGTCGGTGCCTCCGCCCGCCCTGCACGCGCCTGACAACCCCCTCGATCAGGCGGCCTGACCGTCAGGCGGAGGGGAGCAACAGCCCGCTGGTGACGAGCTCGGCGGCCCGACGGAGAAGGTCGTCGACGAACTCCGTTTGGTCGTCCGCGGGTACCTCCAGGAGCCGGACCAGGGCATCGGCGATCTGCCCGGCGGTGAGCTCCCCGTCGCAGGCCCCGACGAATCCCGCGAGCGCCGTGTCGACCTCCACCGCGCGTCGTGCGAACGCCTGCTGCCGCAGGAGAAGGTGCTCCGGCTCGGTCAGGCCGGGTCTCCCCCACTGCTCACTGATCAGTTCGGGCGCCATGGTCAGGCGACTGTCGGTGAGGACGGGGTTGGCGCGCAAGTGGTCGGCCCCGTCGATGAACCGCTGAACCATCGGCGCGAACGGCTGGTCGACGTGATCGTGCAGCTCGTCGATGCGGGACCGGCCGGGGCTGCCGTCGTGGGTCCGGTGAAGGAACACCCAGCCCAGCCCGACTGCCTCGATCTTCGCCTGCTCGAACCACGACAACCAGGCGTCGTAGCGGGCGATGTAGTCCGGCCTTCCCCTCAACCCGGCGTCGGCGAGCCATACCTCCACATAGGCAGCGGGATCCATGACCTCGCGCTGCACTATCCAGGCATCGACATCGGACTCGCGCAGCCACTCCTCCTGAAGCCGGTCCGGCCAGGGCCGGCCGCGCACGTGTGCCCAGTTCCCGAGCAGTTGGGCGGTGCCACCCGGACGAAGGTGGCGAGGGAGGTCGCGGACGAGCCCGGCGACCAGCGCGTCACCGGGGAATGCCGAGTCGCGGTAGGTGAGCGAAGCTGCGGCGGCCGCACCCCATCCAGCCGGGCCGGGCGACAGCACGAACGGCGGGTTCGAGACGACCAGGTCGTACTGCTCTCCCGGACCGGCTCCAACAGGTCGCCCTCGCGGAACTCCACCCGGTCGGTGAGACCGTTCAGGGACGCCGACCACCTCGCCATTTCCAGTGCACGCGGAAGAATGTCGCTCCCCACCACGTGATCAGCGTGCTGAGACAGATGAAGGGTCTGAAGTCCCGACCCGGTGCCGACGTCCAGGGCGGAGGGCACCGGACTGCGAAGGGTGAGACCGGCCAGCGTCGTGGCGGCCTCGTTCACACCCAGCACGTGATCGTCGGCAAGCATCGGCGGTGCGCCGTCCATGCCAGGCACGGGATCGGCGAGTACCCACCAGTCGTGGGACTCGTCGCCGTAGGGATGCAGATCCAGGGCACAGCGCACGGCGTCGTCGGGCTGTGGCCCCGACGCCTGCAGGATCCCGTGGCGTACCAGCAGATCGGCGTTCTCCTGACCCAACGCATCCGCGACCTCGCGCCGCTGGACGGTGTCGCGGAGGCAGAACACCCGCACCGGCACGGCGTCGACTCCTCGGTGTCCGGAGAGAGCGTGCCTGCCCGCCGATGTCTCGTTGCGCGCCAGCGCATTCATGGCGGCCTGCCCGATGAGAGCAGTCACCCCGTCGACCGTGTACTGCAGCCGCGTCAAGGCAGCGGCGAGGCGGTCCGCGTCGTCGGCGGCGAGGGGCTCCATCGCCGCGAGTCTCGCAGATCACAGCTGCGGAGCAGGTTGGTCAGTCTGGACCTGACGGGTGACTCGAAGGTCGCGAGGACCGGATCCACTGCTCGAGCTGGAGCGCAGGCACGACCGGCAGGTCAGCGGGAGCCGCCGCGCGGGCCACCTGGCGCACGAGGTCGACGATGTCACCGGTCACGCCGGCTTCGACCAGGCCGAGCTCCTGCACCGAGATCCCGGCCAGCCGGCTGGCTGCTGCCGTCACCGTCTGGACGTCGTCTTGTGCGACCAGCCAGGCGACCTGTACGGCGGTGAGCCCCACCGCCGAACCGATGGCGGCGACCACGAGCGGGCGCGGCGGGTCGGGAAGGGCCGACACGGTGACGGTCGCCGGGTGGTGCGGCCAGCGGACTCGGAGCCGGTTCAGGTAGTCGCGCCCGGCCGTCACCGCGGCGGCACGCAGCATCGGGCTGGAGGTCCGGGAGAGCCAGACGCGCTGGAGAACGTCGAGGGACGCGCCCGAATCCAGCGACCGCAGCGCCACGACGGCCGCCGCGGCGTCGACCCGGACACAGGTGCGGAGCCGGGTGTCGAGGTAGCTCGTCACGAGGTCAGACGTGAGCGGGTGGGCGAGGGTGCCCAGGCCGCCTGAGGTGAAGTGACCGGGCTCGGCCCGGGCGCCCGCGATCATCGCCAGCGCCGTCCGAACCGGACCGGAGACTGCCGGCCGGCTCGACGTCGGCCGCGCCGCCGCCAGTCCACGGTGCGGGGTCACGCCCGCTGCAGATGCGTCAGCCACGCCACCCCCGATCCACTCGTCCACTGCCGAAGTTAGGTGGCGGTGGTGTCGGCGGGGTTCGGCCGGGATTTCGTTCGTGTTACGAAGCCTCGCTGCCCCGCGAAGGCCGAAACCCGTCGCGCGGCGTCGGTCACCCGGCTAGCGTCCACCCGTGGACATCCGACCCGTCGATCCTTCTCGCCCGGAAGAGACCGGCTTCCCCGGCGCGTACGCGGTGTTCCGCGAGGCCGTGCTGGCCGACCGGCCGTGGGCGACCACACAGAGTGCCGAAGAGGTGCTCGCGCACCTGCAGCACGAGGACCCGACCGAGAAGTCGCAGTGGTTCGCCGCCTTCGATGGCGGCCGGGTCGTCGGCTCGGGTCACGTCTTCTTCCCGCTGCAGGACAACGTGCAGATGGCCTTTCTCGGCGTCTGCGTCGCACCGGCCGATCGCCGGCACGGGATCGGAACAGCGATCGCGCGCCATCTCCTGGGCTACGCAGAGCAGCACGGTCGCACGCTGGCGCTTGGCGGGATCACCGTGCCGCCCGGTGCCGACGATGACCACCCGCACCGGGCCTTCTACCGCTCACTCGGCTTCGAGTTCGTGATCACCGAGATCGTCCGGCACCTACGGCTGCCGGTCGCCGACGACCTGTTGACGAGCCTCCTCGACGACGCGAAGGCGCACTACCGGGATGACTACACCATCGAGACGTACACCGATGGAGTCCCCGACGACCTGCTGCCGTCGTACTGTGCGGCCAACAACAAGCTCGCCACCGATGCGCCGAGCGGCTCGATCGACTTCGAGGAGATGTCGCTCACTCCGGATGTCTACCGGAGCCAACTGGAGGTCAACCGCCGGCTTGGCGCCGTCCGGATCACCGCCCTGGCGCTGACCGCCGACCGCGAGGTGGCCGCGTACACGGACCTGAACCTGCCCGCCTCGAACCCCGACCGCGCGCACCAGTGGGGCACGCTGGTCACGGCTGCGCACCGTGGACACCGCCTCGGCACGGCGGTGAAGGTGGCCAACCTGCAGGAGTTGCAGCGGTCCCACCCCGAGCGTCGGATCGTCGTCACGGACAACGCCGAGACCAACCGCTACATGGTCTCGATCAATGAGGCGCTCGGCTTCGAGATCGTGGAACTCTCGGAGATGGTGAAGAGGGACGTGTCTCCGTAGGCCAACCGGACAGCTGATCCCGGTCGCGCGGCGACCCGACCCCGGCTAGCGTCCGCACCCGTGGACATCCGATCCGTCGATCCTGCTCGGCCAGAAGAGACCGGCTTTCCCGGCGCGCACGCGGTGTTTCGAGACGCCGTGCTGGCCGACCGTCCGTGGTCGTCTGCCCCGAGCGCCGAGGAAGTGCTGGCACAGCTGCAGAAGGAAGACTCGACCGAGAAGGCACAGTGGTTCGCGGCCTTCGACGGCGACCGCGTCGTCGGCGTGGCTCATGCGCTCATGCCGCTGCAGGACAACGTGGAGAAGACCCTGGTCGGCGTGTGCGTGGCACCAGCCGATCGCCGGCGGGGTATTGGAACGGCGATGGCGCGGCACCTCTTCGGCTATGCCGAGGAGCACCGTCGCACGCTGCTGTTGGCCCAGATCGCGTTGCCGTCCGACGCAGGCGACGACCACCCCTACCGCACCTTCTACCGCTCGCTCGGCTTCGAACTGGTGCTCACCGAGATCGTCCGGCACTTGAAGCTGCCGGTCGCCGACGACCTGCTGACGAGCCTTCTCGACGACGCGAAGCCGCACTACCAGGAGGGGTACACCATCGAGACACACGTCGACGGAGTCCCCGACGACCTGCTGCCGTCGTACTGCGCGGCCCACAACAAGCTCTCCACCGACGCGCCGAGCGGCTCGATCGAGTTCGAGGAGATGTCGCTCACGCCAGAGCTGTATCGCAGCAACCAGGAAGTCAACCGCAAGCTGGGCGCCGTGCAGCTCACCGCCGTGGCGCTGACCGCGGACCGCAAGGTGGCCGCCTACACCGTCCTGCACCTGTCCGCGTCGAGCCCCGACCGCGCCTTCCAGGGCGGAACGCTGGTCACGAAGGCGCACCGTGGACACCGCCTCGGCACTGCGGTGAAGGTGGCCAACCTGCAGGAGCTGCAGCGGTCCCATCCCGAGCGTCAGATCGTGGTCACGGACAACGCCGACACCAACAGGCACATGGTCTCGATCAACGAGGCGCTCGGCTTCGAGATCGTGGAACTCGCTGAAGTGGTCAAGAGGGAAACGCCTGCCTAGGTCGCCGGCGTGTCTGAAACCGGTCGCGCGGCGACTACGCCGCGACTAGCGTCCGCCCGTGGACATCCGACCCGTCGATCCCCATCGGCCAGACGAGACCGGCTTCCCCGGCGCCTACACAGTGTTCCGTGAAGCCGTGCTGGCCGACCGCCCGTGGGGGACCGTCCACAGCGCCGAAGAGGTGCTGGCGCACCTGCAGCACGAGGACCCGTCGGAGAAGTCCCAGTGGTTCGCCGCATTCGACGGCGAGCGGGTGGTCGCGACCGGCCACGCCTACCTGCCGCTGACCGACAACAGGCAGATGGTCTGGCTGGAGGTCTGTGTCGCACCGCCCGACCGCCGGCAGGGACTCGGCACCGCGATGATGCGCTACCTCTTCGACTACGCCGCCGAGAACGACCGCACCCAGGTGCTGAGCGAGACAAACGTGCCGGCTGGGGCAGGCGACGAGCACGCGCACCGGGCCTTCTACCGATCGCTCGGCTTCGAACTCGCGAACACCGAGATCGTCCGGCACCTGCACCTGCCGGTCGCCGACGACCTGCTGACCCGCCTCCACGACGACGCGAAGTCGCACTATCAGGACGCGTACACCATCGAGACCTACACCGACGGCATCCCCGACGACCTGCAGGCGTCGTACTGCGCGGCCAACAACAGGCTGACCACCGATGCGCCGACCGGCTCGATCGACTTCGAGGAGAACTCGCTCACCCCGGAGCTGTACAAGAGCTACCTCGAGATCGACCGCAAGCTGAACACGGTTCGCATCACCGCCCTGGCCCTGACCGCCGACCGCGAGGTCGCCGCCTACACCGACCTCCAACTGCCCGCGTCGAACCCCGAACGCGCGTACCAGTGGGGCACGCTGGTCACCGCTCCGCACCGCGGACACCGCCTCGGAACGGCGGTGAAGGTGGCCAACCTGCAGGAACTGCAGCGGTCCCACCCCGAGCGGCGGATCGTCGGCACCCAGAACGCCGAGGACAACGCCTACATGGTGTCGATCAACGTGGCTCTCGGGTTCGAGATCGTCGAGATCGCGGACATGGTCAAGCTCGTGGAGACCACGCCCTAGTCATCCCTCGGAGCTAGACCGACGCCTTCTCCGGCTCCGACGTCATCACGCTGCCGCGGCGGGTCGAGATGATCACCGCGGTGACGATGATGCCCAGTGCGACCAGCGCGATCAGCAGCCGCACCGCCGTGTTCGCGTCGGCGCCGACCGACAGGGTGACGACAGCGGGCGCGATCAGCACCGACACCAGGTTCATCACCTTGATCAGCGGGTTGATCGACGGTCCGGCCGTGTCCTTGAACGGGTCGCCGACGGTGTCGCCGATGATCGTCGCCTCGTGCGCGGGTGAGCCCTTGCCGCCGTGGACGCCGTCCTCGACCAGCTTCTTGGCGTTGTCCCACGCACCGCCCGAGTTGGCCAGGAAGATCGCCATCAGGGTGCCGGTGGTGATGGCACCGCCGAGGTAGCCGGCGAGCGGCGCGACCCCGAGACCGAACCCGACCGCGATCGGTGCGCAGATCGCCAACAGGCCCGGCGTGGCCAGCTCGTGCAACGACGCCCGGGTGACGATGTCGACGACCTTGCCGTACTCCGGCGGGTTGATGCCCTCCATGATCCCGGGGATCTCACGGAACTGGCGGCGCACCTCCATCACCACGGCCCCGGCAGCACGCGAGACGGCGTTGATGGCGAGACCGGAGAACAGGAAGACCACAGCGGCACCGAGGATCAGGCCGAACAGCGTTGCCGGGTTGAACACCACCGAGTCGCTCAGGAACCTTGCCTCGTCGGCGACGTTGACCAGCGCGTTGTTGATCGCGTCGGTGTAGGAGCCGAACAGCGCCGTCGCCGCCAGCACCGCCGTCGCGATCGCGATGCCCTTGGTGATCGCCTTGGTGGTGTTGCCGACGGCGTCGAGCTCGGTGAGGATCTGCGCCGCCTCCTCGTCCACGTCGCCGGACATCTCGGCGATGCCCTGGGCGTTGTCGGAGACCGGTCCGAAGGTGTCCATGGCCACGATCACGCCGACGGTCGTCAACAGGCCGCAGCCGGCGAGGGCGATCGCGAACAGGCTCACGATGATCGAGCCGCCACCGATGAGGAACGCGACATAGACCGCGCCGCCGATGAGCACGGCGGTGTAGACGGCGGATTCGAGCCCGACCGAGATCCCCGACAGGATCACCGTCGCCGGCCCGGTGAGAGAGGTCTTCCCGATCTCGGTGACGGGCCGGTGTTCGGTACCTGTGTAGAAGCCGGTGATCGCGAGGATCACTGCGGCCAGCACGATCCCGAGGACGACCGAGAGGATGGCGACCACGCGCGGGTTGCCATCGTGCACGGCAATCGCGGCGGGCACATCCTGCAGCTGACCGAACGTTTCGGGCAGGTAGGCGAAGGCGGCGATCGCGCAGAGGATCGCCGAGATCACGCAGGAGATGTAGAAGGCCCGGTTGATGGTGGTGAGGCCGCCCTCGCCGACCCGCGGTCGGGTGAGGAAGATGCCGAGGACCGCGGTGAGGGCGCCGATCGCCGGCACGATCAGCGGGAAGACGAGCCCGGGAGCGCCGAAGGCGGCCTTGCCCAGGATGAGCGCGGCGACGAGCGTGACCGCGTAGGACTCGAACAGGTCGGCAGCCATTCCGGCGCAGTCGCCGACGTTGTCGCCCACGTTGTCGGCGATCGTGGCGGCGTTCCGGGGGTCGTCCTCCGGGATGCCTGCCTCGACCTTGCCGACCAGGTCGGCGCCCACGTCGGCGGCCTTGGTGAAGATGCCGCCGCCCACCCGCATGAACATGGCGAGCATGGCCGCCCCGAAGCCGAAGCCCTCCAACACGTTCGGGGCGTCGCCCTTGTAGATGAAGACCACCGTGGCGGCGCCGAGCAGGCCCAGCCCCACCGTCATCATTCCGACCGATCCACCGGTGCGGAAGGCTATGCCCATGGCCACGTCGCGCCCGGTGTCACGGGCGGCAGCGGCGACCCGCACGTTGGCCCGCACCGCGAGCCACATGCCGAGGTAGCCGATCAGCGCGCTGAATCCGGCACCGACCAGGAAGAAGAACGACCGGCCGAGGCGCACGTCCCACGACCCGGGCAGCGCCAGCAGGGCGAGACACGCTGCCCCAGCGAAGATGGCGAGGGTGCGGTACTGCCGGTTGAGGAATGCCGCGGCACCCTCCTGCACGCCCTTGGCGATGCGTTGCATGTTCACGGTGCCCTCGGCCGCGGCCAGCACCTGCTGGCGGAAGATGATGGCCATCCCCAACGCCAGGACGGCAATCACCCCGACAACGACGACGAGGGTGAGGTTTCCGCCGTCCAACGTGACCGGTCCTCCCACGGCCAGCGTGGATGAACGCATGAAGTGCTCCCGTCGTATCGCCCGGGTCGAGGCCGCGATGCCGAACGACCGGGTGTGGTGCCGGGACGCAACCCGCGACCGGCGCGCGGGAGTCTACGTGAGCGAGCGCTCCGTCCGACGAACCCAGGCGGCCGCCGGACGCCTGGAGGTGACCCCATTCGGCCCGGATAGCGCCCGATTCGACGGGTGGGCACCCGCACTGTTGGGCCAACGGCCACCTCCGGGCCACCGCGGCGTCGCTCACCGAAACGATCGGCTGGCGCGATCGTGTGCCTGGTCGGTTCTGTGGCTGTTCGGCAGTTCGGTGTTGCATGTCCGTGCTCGGTGTGAGGATGGGCGGGTGAGTACTGCGCCGTACCGCGGTCCGGGCGACAAGCCCGGGCGACCCGCCGACGGCGACGGGCGGCGGCGGCGGCGCGGCCCGGTTGCCGCCGACGGCGGAGTCCTCGGCGTGCTGGAGCGATGGCGCGCCGATCCGGAGGCCGGCGTCGTCCATGTCCACGAACTGCCGGCCCGCAAGGGCGCCGAGGCGCGTTGGCCGGAGTGGCTGCCGCACGACGTGACCCAGCAACTGGTCGCGGCCGGCATCAGCCGGCCGTGGCGCCACCAGTTGACGGCAGCCGAACTGGCTCGCGCCGGACGGCATGTGGTGATCGCCACCGGCACCGCCTCCGGGAAGTCACTCGCCTACCTGCTCCCGGTGGCCGAACAGGCCTTCGCCGGTCAGGGCCTCCCGCCGGCCAAGCGACCGACCGCGCTCTACCTGTCACCCACCAAGGCGCTTGGCCACGACCAGGCCAGGGCCCTGGTCGAGTTCGACCTGCCCGGCCTGCGGGTCGCGACGCTCGACGGCGACAGCTCCGACCCCGAGCGGGAGTGGGCCCGTCGTCATGCCGGCTACCTGCTGACCAATCCGGACATGCTGCACCGGTCGATCCTGCCCCGGCACGAACGGCACCGGCGGCTGCTGGCAAACCTCGCGTACGTCGTCATCGACGAGTGCCACCACTACCGCGGCGTCTTCGGCACCCACCTGGCGCAGGTCCTCCGGCGCCTGCGGCGTATCTGCCGGTTCTATGGGGCGGACCCGGTGTTCGTCCTCGCGTCGGCCACCGTGGCGGCGCCCGAGGTCACCGCCGCTCGCCTCGTCGGTTCGCCGGTCGAGAGCGTCACCGACGACACCTCACCGCGCGGCCGGCTGGCCTTCGCCTTGATGCGCCCGGAAGACGATCCTCGCCAGCCAGGAGCTGCCACCGCCCACGCCCACACCGCGAAAGTCCTGGCCGATCTCGTCGCCGCCGACGCGCGCACGGTGGCCTTCGTCCGATCCCGCCGGTCCGCGGAGACCATCGCGCTCAGCACCCGCGGGCGGCTCCGCACGCACGATCCGGTCCGGGCCGCGCGGGTCGCCTCCTACCGGGGTGGCTACCTCGCCGAGGACCGGCGCGTGGTGGAGCGGGCCCTGACGCGCGGAGACCTGCTGGCGGTCGCCGCGACCAACGCCCTGGAGCTGGGTGTGGACATCACCGGGCTCGATGCGGTCGTCCTCGCCGGCTTCCCCGGAACACGAGCCTCGCTGTGGCAGCAGGTGGGCCGGGCGGGACGGCGCGGACAGGACGCGGTCGCGGTCCTGGTTGCCGGAGCCGACCCGCTCGACCAGTACCTCGTCAGCCATCCGGAGCTGCTGTTCTCTGCCGGACTCGAGGCGACCTCGTTCGACCCGGACAATCCCTATGTGGTCGCGCCGCACCTCGCCGCTGCCGCCGCGGAGCTGCCGCTCACGCCGGCCGACCTGGTCACGTTCGGAGCGCACGCGCCCCGTCTGGTCGACGAGCTGGCGTCGGCCGGACTGCTCCGCCGCCGCACGGCCGGCTGGTTCTGGGCACGGCGGTCACGGGCCAGCGACCTCACCGACATCCGCGGTGACGGTGCGGCTCAGGTCACCATCGTCGAGGTGGGGACGGGCCGCCTGATCGGGACCGTCGACGCGCACTCGGCCGACACCACCGTGCACGACGGCGCGGTGTACCTGCACCAGGGCGAGACGTACCTCGTCCTCGGGTTCGACCTGCGCGCCGGAGTCGCCGTCGTCCGGCCGGCCCCGTCGCTCGGGTACACCACCGCGCCGCGCGTGCAGAGCTCGGTGACCATCCGCCGAGTCCGGCAGGAGCAAGGCTGGGGCGCGGCGCACGTGCACTTCGGCGACGTCCGGGTCACGGCGCAGGCGGTCGGCTACCTGCGACGCCGCTCCGGCACCGGCGAGGTCATCGGTGAGGTCGCGCTCGATCTGCCCGAACGTCACCTCGACACGTCGTCGGTCTGGTTCACGCTCGACCCCGCCGCGGTGGCCTGCTCCGGGATCGTCCCCGGCGCTGTTGCCGGTGCCGCGCACGCGGCCGAGCACGCCGCGATCTCGCTGCTTCCCCTGGTCGCCAGCTGCGACCGCTGGGACGTGGGCGGCCTGTCGATCCGCGAACATCCACAGACGGGAACCGTCACGGTGTTCGTGCACGACGGGCTTCCCGGTGGCGCCGGACTGGCGGAGCGCGCCTTCGGCACCGCGGAGCACTGGCTTGCCGCCACTCGGACCGCCATCGCCACCTGCCGCTGCGAGGACGGCTGCCCGTCGTGCGTGCAGTCGCCCAAGTGCGGCAACGGCAACAACCCCCTCGACAAGCAGGCAGCGGTGCATCTGCTCGACGCCGTGCTCGCCGATGCACCCGCCACCCGGCCGGATCCGCCACAGGACGGGCCTCCCGGTCCACTAGCGTTGGCCGCGTCGGCCCGCCGGTCGCCGACGGGAGGACTGTGATGATCGTCGTAGGGGTCGTACTCCTCGTGCTGGGGCTGATCGCCGCCATCGGTGTGTTCGGCGGTGGGACCGCCTACTTCACCCTCGCCGTCGGATCGATCACCTGGGCAACGAACTCCGCACAGGTCTTCCTGACCGGTGCGGCGGTGATGCTGGTGATGGCGGCCGGCGCACAGGTCACCTGGATCGGCTGGAAGCGCCAGCACCGGCAGAAGAAGGACGTGCGCTCCCTCCGCCGATCGGCCGAGGCGGCGGGCGTCGGCACAGCGCCGGCCGCGGACACCGGCCAGGAGACGCCAGCAGTGGAAGCCGCCGGATCCGAGGCGGGCGATGACGCCACGAAGCCAGCCGATGGCGAACCTGCCGGAGCCAGTGCTGCCGAGCCCAGTCACGAGCCCGCCCAGCGCCCAGATCCCGGCGACGAGATCCGCACCAGGCCGCTCGATCGCGAGCATCGGGGCGACACCGAGCGCTGACCCGGACAGCCGACCGGCCGCTCCGATGGGGATGGCCGGTCCAGCCCGCGCCCGTGACGTCCACTCCCAGCGGTGCGATCCCCACGACACATGGCTACCGACCTGAACCGAGACCACGAGACCGTCGGTGTCGCAGTCGATGAGCTCGACCCGCATCGCTCGAGACACGTCGCCCGCAGACCTGCAGGCGGCACCTGCACCTTCGGCCGCGTGCACCGCCGCTGACAACGCGGCGAGATCGGCGGCGTTGTCGGCCTTGTGCGAGAGCGCCAGGGCGCCGGTGACGAAGACCGCGACCGTGAACATGGCCAGCTCGACTGCGATCCAGCCGAGTGCGAATGCCGTTGCCACGCCTCGTTGACCAGCAGCGCCAAGTCGTCGGCGCACGACCTCGGCTCCGCGGGCATCCATCGCGCTGTCAGACGTGGTCACTGCCCAGGCCCTGCCGATCGCTCGATTCCGGGTTCGCTCGCCACGGCGCTCGTCGAACCCACCCGGACGCCACCGAAGCGGCGCAGGATGCCAGGCCCGGTGACCGTCGCGCTCACGTCGACCCGGACGACGCCGCCTGCCGTGCTCGTGTCGAACCGGGCCCCGCGGGAGCGGTCAGTCTGCCCAGGTCGAGGCTGCGGGATTCGGGCTCTCCGCGCGCGAGCGCCCGAGCGACATCCCGCGAGGCGTCGACGCACCGCACCTGGGCGACACCGACGGCCACGACGAAGAGCATGGCGACGGCGACGATCACCAACCCCATGGAGACGATCGCCGTCTCAGCCGTGACGACACCTGCCTGCGGCCGTACGGCAGCAGGGCCAGCGTGCCTACGTGCTGGGGCCGGCCACCGCCTCGGTGACCGGCCCTGGAGCATCGACCTCACAGCACCTTCTGCCCGGTGATCAAGCTCAGCAGCCATTCGATGATCCTCATCAGGAGGCCGAACACTGCGTCGTTGGTCAGGACCTTCAGGAGGATCCCACCGAACCCGACCGCTGCAACGGCGGCAATGGCGTACTCCGCGGTGACCAGACCGGCCTGGCGCCGGGCGGACGACTTGGCGAGGGAACGCGTGGCCTTGCGAACAGCGATGGTGGACGACATGCGTGCTCCTCACACTCGCCGGAACCGCCGGCTTCGGTTGACTGGAAGGAACCAGCCACATGTCCAACCCTGGCTGGGAAATCGTCGCTCGCGCCGGGATGTGGCCTTGCTGTGCACGAGTCGCGGATCCGCGACTTGGTGTGGACAACGTGGCCTGACCAACGGTCACAGGATGTCCAGCGTGAAGAGCCACCCGAAGAGCCGTAGGAAGACGCCGAGCAGCAGGTCGTGGACGACAGGGGTTCTGATGACCAGGAGGAACACGGCGCCGAAGAGAACGGCGCCGACTGCAACCATCGCGTACTCGACCGTCACCGCCCCGGCCTGCGCGCGTCCGCTTCGCCAGTAGGCAAGGACATTGCGGGGTGACACGGGACCTCCCGAGGCTCGGCCGATCCGGCGCACACTGCGCCGATCCGGCCACAGTGCGCCGACAACCACGAGTTCCTGAGTCGATTGGTCAACGTGTGCAGGGATCTGCTCACGATCCACACCTGTGGACAGCGAGGTGTCAACGTAGGCTGGAGATCATGCTTCCGATGACCGAGGCGATCACCGGCACGAGCCCGACGGCCACGAACGCCGGGAGGAAGCACAGACCGAGTGGCAGCGTCGCCTGTACGCCCACGGCCCGGGCCCGCTGCAGCGCATGGGCGCGGGCGGCCGCACGCGCGTTGTCGGCGAGTCCCTCCATCGCCTCGGCAGCGGGCGCACCGGATTCCAGGGCACGCACCAGTGTCCGCCCAGCCCGTGCGGTGGCCGGATGACGCGTGATCGGCAGCCAGGCACTGGCCGGGTCCGCGCCCATGTCCAGGCCTGCGGCGACTTCGGCCAGACGCTCCCCTAGCGGCCCCGGCATCGTGCGCGCCACGGCTGCGACCGATTCGGCAACCGGGCGCCCTGCCCGCAGGCACGCACCGATGAGACAGGCGGCCAGCGGCAGGCTGGCGGTGAGCTGGCCAGTGACCTTCTCGTCAGCGCCGGTGACCAGGCGTGCGAGGACACGTGGTGCGAGGGCCGCCGCCACCCCTCCTGCCAACAGGCCGGCCCAGCCGCCGACGACAGCCCAGGCCGCAACTCCGAATGCCAGTGGGGCTCCCTGCCTCCAGAGTCTGGTGCTCGACGGCCGAGGTCGATCAGGGCCACGGACGCCTGCCCGAGTCACTCGATGCAGCCGGGTGGTTGCCACCGACGGCCGGAACCACAGCTGCCGCAGCTGCCGCAGCACAGACGATCGCCATGACGTGCTGAGCGACCAGATGCTCGTGCTCACGTGCTGTCCCGGGTCACCAGACGCTCCACCCACACCAGTCCCAGCAGCGCGAGCGTCGCGCCGACACCCAGGCAGACAAGGCCGAACACAGTCGACAGCAGCGTGTGCGGAACATCGACGCCGAGAGTGAAACCCAGGGCCACGCCGGCGAGCGGCAGAGCCGCGAGGAGGCGGGCCGTCGCCCGGGGACCGGCGAGCTGGCCGTCGACCTCGCGCCGGACCTCCTGCTGAGTCAGGAGTTCGGACAGCACGCGTTCCACCACGCCGGCGAGGGCGGCACCGCTTGCCTCCGAGGTTGCCCACGCGCTGGCCAGCGCAGCCGCGGCGGGGGACGACGGGATCTCGCGCAGCGCGGCGGCGACGTTGCCGCCGAGATGCAGTTGCCGGGCGGCCGGCAGCAGTTCCGGACATGCCGATCCGGCTGCCTCGAGGGCCTGCGGTGCCGACCGGCCGGCTCGAAGCTGGGCGGCCATGACCTCGCAGGCCTCCTGCCATCGCTGCGATCGCTCGGTCCGTGCGGTTGCCGCGCGACGGTGCGCGTAGGCGATCCACCCGGTGAGGAGGCCTCCGGTGATCAGCCCGCCGCGCAACGCACCGATGCGCACATCCCCGGCAGCTCCGAACAGCGCGGCACCGGAGGCGGTGCCGCCGAGGAGGAGCAGCAGGCAGAGCCAGCGCGGCGGAGCCTGGGACAGGCGCACGAGCGGGCCGCCAGTCCAGCGCCCTCCAGCCTGAACCTCGTCCCCGATCCCGCGCACCCGCAGGAGCACCGGCCCAGGTACTCCGCCCCCGACCACCACGGCCGCGGCGAGCAGCAACCCGGCGGCGACCGATGCCGTCAACATGGCCGCGTCGCGCGACCTGGGAGCCGTGCTGTCAGAAGGTCATCGAGGATGTCGGCACCAGGCCCGAGCACGGTGCGGCCGTCCCCAGGGCACGTCACAGCAGGCAGACAGCGAACGAGGGCTGCCGAATCCATCGTCAGCACACTGACACTGTCGACAAGACGGCTGCCGTCGGCACCTCGGCGCATCGCCACCACGACCTCGATGGCGGCCGCGAGTTGGCTGTGGACCGCCTGCCGGTCGAGTCCCGCCGCAACGCCGAGGGCCTCCATCCGCGCCGGAACCTGCGTCGCCCCGTTGGCATGCACGGTGCCGCAGCCACCTTCGTGACCGGTGTTGCAGGCAGCCAGCAGGTCGACCACCTCGGCGCCGCGAACCTCGCCGACGACGAGCCGATCCGGCCGCATGCGCAGGGCCTGTCTCACCAACGTGCGCACGGTGATCTCGCCGACGCCCTCGGCATTCGGCGGACGTGACTCCAGGTGCACCACGTGCGGATGGTCGGGCATCAGCTCGGTGCTGTCCTCCACGATCACCAGCCGCTGGTCCGCCGGCACCAGCGCGAGCAGCGCGGCGAGCAGCGTGGTCTTGCCCGACCCAGTGCCGCCGCAGATCAGCAATGAGAGCGACGCGGCCACGACATCGGCGAGCAGGCCCGCGAGTTCAGGCGGCATGGTGCCGGCCGCCACCAGCTCGTCGAGCCCGAACGACCTGCGCGCAGGTATCCGTACCGAGATGGCGGTCCCGTGCCGCGAGATCGGCTGCAGCACCGCATGCAACCGCTCACCGGTGGGGAGCCGCGCGTCCACATAGGGATGGGCATCGTCGAGCCGCCGTCCCGCCAATGCCGCGAGCCTGGTGGCGAGGCGACGGACCGCGGCCTCGTCCGGTAGCCGCACGTCGACGGGCTCCAGACCTCGCCCGCGGTCGACGAAGGCGCGTCCCGGCCCGTGCACGAGCACGTCGGTGACCGCGGGATCGGCGAGGAGCGGCGTCAGTACCCCCGCGCCAGTCAGCTCGCGTCCGAGTTGCTCGGCGATCGCCAGAACCGCGTGGTCGCCGAGGAGACTGCCGCGCGCACGGAGCGCCTGAGCCACCCGCGCGGGCGTCGGAGGTCCGCCACCCCGGGCGAGATCGCCGCGGACCTGGTCGATCAGCTCCTCCGGCAGCTGCACATCGGGGTCACCGGCCCGGTCGGCGACCAAGTGGGACGGCCCGTTCCCGCGGCTGCGCGCGGGAGCCGGTGACAGCAGGCTGGAGTTCATCCGGCCACGTCATGGCGGCGGTCGCGTCGCCCGGGCACGAGGAGTTCGGCGACGAGGTCGGCGCACAACCCGGCCAGCGGACCTCGACGGCGGGGCGGCGCCTGCCCCCTCTCGAGCATCGCGGGAAGGCCGGGCTCAGCGGCCACCTCACCGATGAGCTCGACCCCCAGGGAGGCGGCGATCGTCTCGGCCGGCAGACCGGACGGGGCAGGACCCCGCACCACGACCTCGACGCGCGGGGCGACCCCGCGGAGGCCGAAGAGCACTCTGCCCGCCGCGGCGACGGCACGGACCTCGGCAGGCACGACCAGCACCGTCAGCTGCGCGCTCGCCAGCGCCTCGTCGGCGGCAGCGGTGCGGTGGCGGGGCAGGTCGACGACCACGAGTTCGCTCGAGCGGGCACCGGCGTCGAGCACGGCGCGCATGGCCTCGGCCGGGACCGTGAGCACTTCGCCGCGATCCCACGACAGCACCGAGAGGCCAGTCATCCCCTTGCCCTTCGGCGTCGGCAGCTGCGACCTCAGCGCCTGGCCAGACAGCCGGCCGCGCGTGTCGACCAGAGCGGGCCAGCGCATGCCGCCGCACTCCTCCTCGCCGAGGACGAGGTCGATCCCGCCGCCCAGCGGGTCGCCGTCGACGAGCATCGTCTCGACACCGCTTCGAGCACCGGTCACGGCCAGCGCGCACGCCAGCGTCGAGGCACCGGCTCCCCCACGTCCGCCGACGACGCAGACGCGGATGGCATGCCGATCGGCACCCTCGGCGACGTCGGCGAGCAGCTGGGCGAGGTATCGCTCGGCGTCGGGGAGGAAGAGCACCTCCTCAGCACCCAGGGCCACCGCCCGCTGCCAGACCGACGCGTCGTCCAGGTCGCGCCCGAGAAGCACCACGCCGGACCGCCGTGGCAGCGGGCCGGCCAGCAGCAGCTCGTCGGCCTGGTCGTCGCCGACGATCAGGAGCGGAACCTCGGTGGCGTCGCGTCGGGCCGTGTCGAGATCGCCCTGAACGTCGAGCCCAACGCCGGCAGCGGCCGCCACCCGTCCGGCCGCATCCACGAGGGCGGGGTCGGCCGAGATCAGGAGCGACCGCCGCATGCGGCCGGGTTCCACCGGTTGCTGACGCGTGTGCGGGTGCCACCACTGCCTCCACTGGGTCGGCGCCGGAGATCCGGCGGGCGGCCCACTGCCGGCGTGGGCCTGACCGCCGACAATGCGCCCTCGGCCACGACGCACTCCCGCTCACGCCGCGGCTGTGGAGGACGGCTCGAACCGGCCGGGCCTGTGGATGGACGGAGCGTGACGCGCCGAGCGCGCAGCGACGCGCCGATGGCTCTTCCGCAGAGGTCGGCAGCGGCGTATACAAGGCAGCACGTCACAAGGCGGATCGGGCACCAACGCGGAGACCGACCCATCCAGTGCGGGAGTCGAGTCCGAGGATTACCCCCTCGGCCGGCACAGCCAAGGGCACGCATGGCTGCCCCGAACCGCCGGCGTGCGGAGGCGGCGCACCGATGTCGGTGCGCCGCCTCTCTGTGTCCTGCCTCCGGCGCCGCCGGTCGGCGGCGCAGGCTTCCCGCAGTGCTTCACCGCTCGGTACGGTGTGCCCGCGATGTCCCCGCCCACGAACACAGCTGCTGCGACCGATGACCGCGCCCGGCGTCGGGCCCGCGTGCACGTGGTCCCCTTCGGCCGGGTCGCGGCCGAGTACACACGGTCCCGTCCGGGCTATCCCCCAGAGCTCACCCGATGGGCCATCGGAACCAAGCCGCTGACGGTGGTCGACATCGGAGCCGGCTCGGGACAGATGACGCGAGGATTGTTCGCCGACGGCCATAGTGTGATGGCGATCGAGCCGTCGGCCGAATTCGTGGCGCATCCTGCGTCTTCGGCTGCCGGAGGCGTCGCGGTCGTGCGGTGGCGGAGGCCCTGCCGCTGCGATCGGGTTCCGTCGACGCGGTCGTCGTCGCACAGGCGCTCCACCTGATGGACTGCGATCGCGCGCTGCCCGAGTTCGCCCGGGTGCTCCGGCCCGGTGGTGCCCTCGTCGTTGCCTGGAACACCGTCGACACCACCGTTCCCTGGGCCCGGCGCCTCTTCGAGTTGGTCGGCGTCGATCCCGGATACGCCGAGGGTCCGCTGGATGCCGTCCGCAACCACGACTTCTTCGGGCCCGTTGCCGAACGGCGGGTGCGGCACTGGCACGAGGTCACCGTTCGGGCCTGCGCGACTTCGTGGCCTCGATCGGGTCTGTTACTGCGCCGGTCGCACGGAGGAGCGGGACGAACTGCTCGTGCACGTCGACCGGTTCTTCGACATCACCACCAACGGCAAGACCCTGCAGTTGCCGCTCGTGGGTGTGGCCCTGCGCGCCTACGCCGCGGCGCTCGCCGATTACCACCGTTCCTGACGATGGGGCAGGAATTCGATCCGGCGGCCCCCGCCGGGCTCTACTCCGACGGCTGGCTCGGCGACGTGCTGCCGGCCGTCGCTTCGGCCCTCGGGACCCCACTCGCGGGCTTCACTCCAAGCCTCGAGGTGGCACCGACGCCGCGTGCTGTCGTGGTGCTGGTCGACGGACTGGGGTTCGACCTGCTCCAACGGCGTCGTGGCCATGCGCCGTTTCTGCGAAGCCTGCTTGACGATACTCGCCGATTGACCGCCGGCTTCCCGTCGACGACTGCGACCAGCATGGGGACGTTCGGCACCGGGCGGCCGCCAGGTGCCCACGGCCTGCTCGGATACGAGGTCCTCGCGCCCGACCAAGGCGTGCTGCTGAACGAACTCACCTGGAACCTCGACATCGACCCGGTGACGTGGCAACCGGTCGAGACCGTGTTCGAAGCCATGCGCCGCCAACAGATGCCGGTCACGTTCGTCGGGCCGGGAAAGTTCGCCGGGTCCGGCCTCACCGAGGCAGCGCTGCGCGGTGCCACCTTCAGTGCCGCCGACCCGTTCGAACGCCGAGTCGACAACGCCATCGCGGCAATCGGTTCCGCACCCAGAGGATTCGTCTATGTCTACTGGGGATTCCTCGATCGCGTCGGTCACCAGAAGGGCTGCGAGTCCTATGAGTGGGGCGATGAACTCGCCCACGTCGACGCCCAGCTCGCCCGATTGGCAGCGCTGGTTCCAAACGACTGCGCAGTCTTGATCACGGCCGATCACGGGATGGTCGACTCCCCCGTGGGCGACCGTGTCGACATCGGTGCCGACCCGGCCCTCGCCAGCGGGGTGCGGCTGGTCGGCGGGGAACCCCGCTGTCGGCAGCTGTACGTCGACGACGGGGCCACCGACGACGTCGCGGCGGCCTGGACCGAGGTGCTGGAGGGACGCGCAACGGTCTGGACGAGGGCGCAGGCGGTTGCGGCGGGTCTCTTCGGCCCGGTGCGCCCAGATGCCGCACCGCGCATTGGCGACGTCGTCGTCGCGATGAGAGATACGTTCACCGTGGTCGACTCGCGCAGCATGTCCAAGTCCCAGCTGGAACTCGTGGGGCACCACGGATCCCTGACGAGCGACGAGGTGGGCATCCCCCTGGTCACCATCGCGCCGAGAGCCACCGGCTAGTCAGCCTGAGGAGTGAGCCGATGCCGCGAACTGCGAACTGGGCCGAGAGGTTGTCCGAACTCGCCGGCGCCGCCGACGTCACCGGCGCCGTGCTCGGAGTCTGGTCCGACGGTGAGCAGTCGATCGACGCGTTCGGAGTGCTGAACCGGTCGACCGGCGTCGAGGTGACCCCTGACGCGGTGTTCCAGATCGGCTCGGTGACCAAGCTCTGGACCGCGACGATGGTCATGCAGCTGGTCGATGAGGGCCGCCTCTCGCTGGACGCCACGGTTGCTGAGCTGCTGCCAGGCGCACCTCTGGCAGCGGCCGACTCCATCACCGTGCGCCACCTCCTGACCCACACGAGCGGGATCGACGGCGACGTGTTCACCGACACCGGGCGCGGGGACGACTGCGTGGACAGGTATGTCGGCCTGCTGGGATCCGCCGAGCAGGTGTTCGCCCCGGGCGCGGCCTACTCCTACTGCAACGCCGGGTTCGTCGTCCTCGGGCGGTTCATCGAAGTGCTCGACGGACGGACCTGGGATGCGTCGCTGCACGCCCGACTCATCGAACCGTTCGGGCTCACGTCCACATTCACTCTGCCTGAGCAGGCGATTCTGCACCGCGCCGCCGTGGGTCATATCTCCAATGGGGACCCCGTGCATCTGTGGCAGTTACCCCGCAGCATCGGGCCGGCCGGGCTGATCACCCAGTCGGCCGCCGACCTGCTGACATTCGCTCGGGCCCAACTCGACAACGGAGCATCCGTGTTCAGCAGTGCGGCTGCCACCGCCCTCGCCCAGCCCACGGTCGACATCCCCGGGGCTGCCGGCGGACTCACCCATGTCGGACTCGCCTGGCGGATCTACGACTGGTCCGGCCGGCGCGTAATCGGGCACGACGGCCTCACGATGGCGCAGATGTCGTTCCTGCGCGTCGATCCCGAGGCAGGGCTGGCGGTCTGCCTGCTCACGAACTCCGAAAACGCGCCCGCGCTCGCGCAGTCATTGATCTCCGAGGTCTTCGAGTTCCACACCGGTGTCGGGATACCCGCGCCGCCGGCTCCCGCATCGGGAGTCGAGTGGGCCGACCTGCCCGACGCGGCGCGACACGTGGGTCGCTACGAACGTGCCGGAGTCGCCATCGACGTCGCGCTCGAAGGCGGGGCCGCCACGATGACGTCGCACGCCACCGGCGACCGCCTCGCGATCGCGGAGGAACCAACCCACGAGTACCGGCTGTACCCGGCCGACACGGTCGGGTGAGCGCTTCGTGACCCGGGAGACCGACGACCAGCCCTGGGTGCCGGTCACCTTCGCCCGCCAGCCCGATGGGACTGCCTACCTGTTCACGAGTGGGAGGGTGACGCCCAAGGTCACGCGGTCCTGACCGGCAGGCCTTGGCCGGTCCGGGACCTCGCCCGCCTCCCGGGTTCGCAGCCGAAGCTCGGCGGTAGGTTGGCCGACGCACCCACGCCGGCGAAGGAGACGCAGACCATGGCCGAGGACGTTGCCACCAGCGACGCGTTGTCGAACCTGATGAGCGAGGAGCGGCGCTTCCCGCCGCCGCCCGACCTGGCCGAGGCAGCCAACGTGAAGGCCGACGCCTACGAGCAGGCCACGGCCGACCACGAGGGCTTCTGGGCGGAGAAGGCGGAACGGCTGTCCTGGGACAAGCCGTGGGACCAGGTCCTCGACTGGTCGAACCCGCCGTTCGCCAAGTGGTACGTCGGCGGCGAGCTGAACGTCGCGTACAACTGCGTCGACCGCCATGTCGAAGCGGGTAAGGGGGAAAAGGTCGCGTTCCACTTCGAGGGCGAAGGCGGCGACACCCGCACGATCACCTATGCCGACCTCCAGGCCGAGGTGAACCGGGCGTCGAACGCGCTGGAGTCGCTCGGGGTGAGCAAGGGCGACCGGGTCGCCATCTACATGCCGATGATTCCGGAGACCGTCGTGGCGATGCTCGCCTGCGCACGCATCGGGGCCCCGCACACGGTGGTCTTCGGCGGGTTCTCGGCCAGCGCGCTGCGCGATCGCATCCAGGACTGCGACGCGCGCGTGGTCATCACCTCCGACGGCGGGTATCGCCGTGGTTCGGCCTCACCGCTGAAGCCCGCGGTCGACGAGGCGCTGAAGTCGTGCCCCGACGTGCGCAGCGTGCTCGTCGTCAAGCGCACGGGCAACGACGTGGACTGGACCGAGGGCCGCGACGTGTGGTGGCACGACGTCGTCGATGGCCAGAGTGATCAGCATGCTTACGTCCCGCACGACTCCGAGCATCCGCTGTACGTCATGTACACGTCGGGCACCACCGGCAAGCCCAAGGGCATCCTGCACACCTCCGGTGGCTACCTCACCGCCTGTGCCTGGACGCACTACGAGGTGTTCGACCTCAAGGCCGACACTGACATCTTCTGGACGGCTGCCGACATCGGCTGGGTCACCGGCCACAGCTACATCGTCTACGGCCCGCTGGCCAACGGCGCCACGTCGGTCCTGTACGAGGGGACACCGGACACACCGCACCGCGGACGCTGGTGGGAGATCATCGAGAAGTACAAGGTGACGATCCTGTACTGCGCCCCGACGGCGATCCGCACTTTCATGAAGTGGGGCGAGGACATCCCCGCGAAGTTCGACCTCTCGTCGTTGCGGCTCCTGGGCTCGGTGGGTGAGCCGATCAACCCGGAGGCCTACATCTGGTACCGGACCTACATCGGCTCCGATGCATGCCCGGTGATGGACACCTGGTGGCAGACCGAGACCGGCGCACTGATGATCAGCCCGCTTCCCGGTGTGACGTCGGGCAAGCCCGGCGCGGCCATGAAGGCCCTGCCCGGCGTGGCCGCCGAAGTGGTCGACGACGCCGGCAAGCCGGTGGCCGACGGGCACGGCGGCTACCTCGTGCTGACCAAGCCCTGGCCGTCGATGCTCCGCACCCTCTGGGGAGACGACCAGCGGTTCATCGACACGTACTGGTCGCGCTTCCCCGGCCAGTACTTCGCCGGTGACGGCGCGAAGAAGGACACCGACGGCGACATCTGGCTGCTCGGCCGCGTGGACGACGTGATGAACGTGTCGGGCCACCGGTTGTCCACCACCGAGATCGAGTCGGCGCTGGTGTCACATCCGAGTGTCGCCGAGGCCGCCGTGGTGGGCGCGGCCGATCCGACCACAGGGCAGGCGGTTGTGGCCTTCGTGATTCTGCGGGGTTCGGCCGCGGAGAAGCTGAAGGAGGGTTCGGGCGACGAGGTGGCCAAGGAGTTGCGAAACCACGTGGCGAAGGAGATCGGCCCCATCGCCAAGCCCCGGCAGATCCTCGTCGTGGAGGAGTTGCCCAAGACGCGCTCGGGCAAGATCATGCGCCGGTTGCTGCGCGACGTGGCCGAGCACCGTGAGGTGGGCGACGTCACCACGCTGGCCGACAGTGCTGTCATGGACCTGATCTCCGAGGGGCTTGCCCACGCGGGTCCGCAGACCGAGGAATAGCCAGATTCGCTAAACCAGCAAGGAAAGGGCCCGCTCGGACATGTCCGAGCGGGCCCTCTGCTGGTGGTTCAGGCTCAGGCGAACTGCTTGATAGCGTCCGCCACCGGCTGCAGCAGCGACGTGTCGTAGGCGACGCCACCCACGTAGTAGATGATGTAGTCCGCGCCCGCAGCGAGCGCGCGCTCGGTGGCATCGGTGATCTGCTGAGGCGACCCGATGATCGTGCCGTTCTTGAACTTCTCGAAGGGCACGCCTCCCCTGGCCTTCTCGGTCGCCTTCTCCGGGTCGTCACCGTCTGCCAATGGGAAGACGTTCAGCGAAGTGGACTTGATGATCTCGCCGAAGTCGCGCCCCAGCTTGTCGCAGTGGCCCTTGAGAACACTCAGCTTGTGCTCGATCACTTCGGGGTTCCCGCCACCCACGTTGCAGGCATTGGCGTACTGGGCAACGAGTTTCAGCGTCACCTGCTCACCGCCGCCACCGATCCACAGTGATGGGTGCGGCTGCCGGACGCCCTTCGGCTCGTTGTAGGGCCCGTCGATCGAGTAGTACTCACCCTTGAACACCGGCCGGTCCTCGGTCCACATCTTGTGAATGATCTGCACTGCTTCGCGGAAGGCCCGCATCCGGTCGCGGGTCTCGGTCCACTCGTAGCCGTAGGCGTTCCACTCGTGCTCGTACCAGCCCGCTCCGATGCCGGCGTACAACCGGCCCGCCGCGGCGACGTCGACCGACGACGAGATCTTGGCGTAGAGGGAGGGGTTGCGGTAGCCGTTGCAGCCCACCATCTGGCCGACGTTGACGCGCTTGGTGTCACGGGCGAGTGCGGTGGTCGCGGTCCAGCACTCGAAGGTGGTGTTCATCGTCGGCTCGGGCACGGTGTGGAAGTGGTCGAACAGCCAGACCGAATCCCAGAATTCGCGGTCTGCCACGCGGGCGACCTCGGTCATCGCCTCCCATTGCTCCACCGGGTCGGCGATGTGCACCAGGTCCATCTTCCAACCCTGCGGTACGAAAACCCCGAATCGTGCGCTCATGCTCTCCTCCTCGTCGTGACCGGGTTACCCGGCCGGTGGAGCGGGACTCCCAGCTCCGCCGACCGACACTAATCTCCGCGCACGCTCGGATGAGCGACAGCCCCGGTCCCGTGGCAGGCTTGGGCCATGTCCGGCACAGAGTCCGTCGACGGGCCGGCCGGCAGGCAGCAGACGGAAACGCGGCACGGAGAAGCCCTGCACGCGGGCGACGGGCGGGTGCAGACCTGGCTCTCCCTGCTCACCAACCGCGCCAAGCGCCACCAGCGTGCCTCGTTCGTCGTGCAGGGAGTCCGGCCCATCAGCCAGGCCGTCGAGCATGCGTGGCCGCTGCATGCCCTGCTCGTGAACAGCTCGGTTCCGCTCTCGGCCTGGGCCCGAGACGTGCTGCGACGCAGCCGAGCCGAGCGGCATCTACTCGAGCCCGACCTGCTGAGCCAGTTCGGACAGCAGGAGCACTGTCCCGAACTTGTCGCCATAGCCGAGATGCCGCCCGACGCGATGAGCCGGATCGAGCCGCGATCGGGGCTGGTCGTCGTCGTCGACAGGCCGACCCAGAGCGGGAACCTCGGCAGCATCATCCGCAGCGCCGATGCCTTCGGCGCTGATGGGGTCGTGGTCACCGGCCATGGTGTCGACCCGTACGAGCCGGCCGGTGTGCGCGCGACCACGGGATCGTTGTTCGCGCTCCCGACCGTCCATGCACCCGCGCCGGCAGCCGTCGTCGACTGGGTGGCGGAGGCGATGCCGGACGCGCAGATCGTGGGCACCGACGAGGACGGGGAGGCCATTACCTCCGACACGGTCGACCTCACCAGACCGACAATTCTCGTTCTGGGCAACGAGACCCGGGGCATGTCCCAGGCGTGGCGCACCGCATGCGACCTGGTGGTGCGCATCCCCATGGTGGGTGCCGCGAGTTCGCTCAACGTCGCCAACGCGGGGTCGATCCTGCTCTACGAGGCACACCGGCAACGGACCGCCGACCGGTCCCGATGGCACTACGGTCGCGACGACGGCGTGGCTAACGGCCGATAGGGTCCGCCCGCAGGGCCGGCCTACCGGCGTTGCACCCCGTCGGGGGGTAAGCGAAGATCAGGGCTCGATCGACCAGGAGGCACGGCATGCCGAGCACGCAGGAAAAGTCCCTCGGGCAACTCGTGGCAGCGGCAACCGCGGACATCTCTGCCCTGATCCGCGGTGAGATCGCCCTCGCGAAGTCGGAGCTGAAGATCTCGGTGTCGGCCGGCGCCACGGGGGTCGGCCTGTTCGCTGGAGCCGCCTTCCTCGCCCTGCTGGCGGTCATCCTGCTGACGATCACCATGGCGCTCGGCCTCGAAGCCCTTGGCGTACCCGGTTGGCTGTCGTTCCTGATCGTGGCGGTCTTCCTGCTGCTCGTGGGAGTCGTCCTCGGGTTGCTGGGACGCCGCTCGTTCAGGAAGGTCGGGCCGCCGCGCCGCACGATCGCCTCGGTCCAGGACGTGAGGGAGATCCTGCACCGCAGCGACACCCCGGCGGTAACCTCCAGCCGGGACTAACGACGTGCCCGGGCGGCGTCGATCCGGCTCACCGCCGGACGTTCTCTCGACCATCGAGCTGCCCGGCCCCTGGCAGCATCTCCGCCTGTCCGCGCACGGAGCCCGCTTCCACGTCGCGGTCAGCGGCACGGGTCCCCTCGTCCTGCTCCTGCACGGATTCCCGGAGTTCTGGTGGACCTGGCGGCACCAACTGCCCGCTCTCGAGGCGGCCGGCTTCCGGGCCGCGGCGATGGACCTGCGCGGGTACGGCTCCTCCGACAAGACGCCTCGCGGCTACGACCCGGTGACGCTCGCGGGCGACGTCGCGGCCGTGATCAGCGCGCTCGGTGAGCAGAGCGCGATCGTCGTCGGGCACGGGTGGGGCGGGATCGTGGCCTGGGCGGTCGCGACCGTCCATCCGCGCCACGTTCACGGCCTCGTGGCCGTCGGCGCTCCTCATCCATTGCTGATGCGGTCGCGCCGCCACCTCTCTGCCCGCGCCCGGCAGCTGGCAACGCTGTCGGCCATGCAACTTCCCTGGATTCCCGAGCGGGCGCTCATCGCCGACGACGCCGCGATGGTCGAACGGCTGCTGCGCAGGTGGAGCGCTCCGGGTGCGGCGTTCCCGAACGGGGAGGAGGCGGCCCGCTACCGGGCCGCGATGCGTATCTGGCCGGCGTCGCACTGCGCGATGGAGTACCAACGGTGGCTGGTGCGCTCCTACCTCCGAAGCGACGGCCGCCGGTTCGTCGGCCGGCTCACCCAGCCGGTCCGATGCCCGGTGCTGCAGGTGCACGGTCTCGACGACCCGGCCATGCCGGCCGACCTGGCCAGGCGGAGCGACGCACACGTGGCGGCCCCGTTCACCTGGGAGCCCTTGCTGGGCGCAGGACACTTCCCGCACGAGGAGCGGCCGCACGCCTTCAACGCCGCCCTCCTCGGCTGGCTGTCACACCAGCACTCGGCCGGTCGCGTGGGCAGCATCTCCTAAGGGCAAGGATTCCTAAGGCTCCCTACACATCAGGGATTGTCGGGGACGCCCGGCCGGAGGAGCTCCTGGTAGTCGGCGAGCTGCACGTCGCGGGCGGGCCAACCGACCTTGGGGACGAGCCCGAGATCCTCCGCGACGCGGAGAAGGCCCTGGACCACGCCGCCGGTGAATCCCCAGATCAGCAGGTCGTCGACGACGAAGCCACGCCCGAGGCGTCCGGACGGATGCACCACCCGGACGCGCACGTCCGGATCGAGCAGCCGACTCACCGGCACGGGCAGCACCCGTGCCACCTCGGCCGGATCGACGGCACCGACCGCGCTCGGGGTGTGCCACCAGCCCAGAACCGGGACCACGATGGATCTGCTCGGAAGAATGCCGAGGCGCGGCAGGGTTGCGAGCACCTCGACCCCATCCGGGTCCAGTCCGGTCTCCTCTCCTGCCTCCCGGAGGGCAGCACCCACGGCACCGTCGTCGTCGGGATCCACCCGGCCGCCCGGAAAGGCGGGTTGGGCGGCATGCGAGCGCAGCGTGTGTGCGCGCTGGGTCACCAGCAGTTCGAGCTCAGGGAGCTGCAGGTCGTGGAGCGTCTCCTCCCCCGCGGCGACGAGCTTCAGGTGCTCCGGGGTGGGTCCGAAGAGCACGAGCACGGCGGACTCCCGCCCGTCCGCCGGGGGCGGAATTGCCGAGAAGCGGGTCGGTGGCTCCTGCGCGGCGGCCTCGGCGAGCCGCAGGAGCGACCTCGGTGCGGTGAGCTGCCCCGGCCGGTCCGACCTGCTCACCGTGGCGGCCCGTCCTTGACCAGCTTGGCGGCCTTGGCCGGGTCGGTCTCGCCCACACCGAACGACGGGCACAGCGCGGCCAGCGGGCACACACCGCAGGCCGGCTTCTTCGCGTGACAACGGCGGCGGCCGTGCCAGATGAGCAGCTGCGACAGCATCGTCCAGTCCTTGCGGGGGAACAGCGTCCCTACCTCGGCCTCCACCTTCACCGGGTCGTCGGACGTGGTCCAGCCGAAGCGGCGCACGAGCCGGCCGAAGTGCGTGTCGACGGTGATGCCGGGCACCCCGAAGGCGTTGCCGAGAACGACGTTGGCGGTCTTGCGGCCGACGCCGGGAAGCGTGACGAGGTCCTTCAGCCGGCCGGGGACTTCGCCGCCGAACCCCTCGACGAGGGCCTTCGAGAGGCCGATCAGCGAGACCGTCTTCGCCCGGAAGAAGCCCGTGGGCGCGATCATGGTCTCGAGAACGGCCGGGTCCGCCTCCGCGAACGCCGCCGCATCGGGGTAGGCCGCGAAGAGAGCCGGCGTCACCTGATTCACGCGGACGTCGGTCGTCTGCGCCGACAGCACGGTCGCCACCAGCAGCTGGAAGGGGTTGGTGAAGTCCAGCTCGCAGTGCGCGTCGGGATAGGTGTCGGCGAGGATGCGGTGCATCCGGCGAGCCCGCCGCACCAGTGCGGTCCTCGACGTCGAGCCGCGGGTGGCAGAACCGGCAGTCACGGGCGCCAGCACACCACAGGCCACCCACGGCTGCGGCCGGTCTTCGCACCGCGGTCGTCGCGAGACATGCAACCGGGCGGGCGCTGTGCGGGGCAGATGTCGGCATAGGTCGCCATTCGCCCCATTGCCGTGCATGTCTCGGAACAGCTGGGCAGGTCCGGGCGTTTCGCCGGGTGATGCCTACCGTCGACCCCGTGCCCACAGCCGATCCCCACCCGACGTCCTCGTCTGAATCCCCGCTGGCCCTGTCGGTTCTCGACCTCGTCCCGGTCCGGACCGACCAGACCACCTCGGACGCGCTGGCCGCGACCCTGTCGCTCGCGCGGGTGGCCGACGACTCCGGCTACCGCCGTTACTGGCTGGCCGAGCACCACAACATGGCTGCCGTGGCGGCGACCAACCCGCCCGTGCTGATCTCGCTGGTGGCCTCGGCGACCGACCGGATCCGGGTCGGGTCGGGCGGGGTGATGCTGCCCAACCACGCGCCGCTGGTGGTCGCCGAGCAGTTCGCGCTGCTCGAGGCGGCGTTTCCCGGGCGGATCGACCTCGGGATCGGCCGCGCGCCGGGGAGCGACCCGGTCACGAGCTGGGCCCTCCGGCACGGCGCGGGCGGGGTGACCGCCGACGCCGTCCAGCAGTTCGACTCCTACGTCGACGACGTCATCGCGATGATGGCGCTCGCCGGCGTCGGGCTGGACCTGTCCGGGCGCACCTACGTACTCACCGCGACCCCGAAAGCCGCATCCAGCCCGCCGGTGTGGCTGCTCGGCTCGTCCGACTACTCCGCCCGGCTCGCGGCCACGAAGGGTCTCCCGTACGTCTTCGCGCACCACTTCTCCGGCAGCGGCACCGCCGAGGCCCTGGCGCTGTACCGCGACGGCTTCACCCCGCGGGCCGACGGCGACCGGCCGCGCACGTTCCTCACGGTGAACGCGGTCGTGGCGCCCACGACCGAGGAGGCCGAGCGGCTCGCACTCCCGCAACTGAACGCGATGGTCCGGCTGCGCACCGGCCAGGAGCTCCTGGCACAGGACCTGGTCGAGGCCGCCGAGGGCACGCAGCTCGACCCGCAGCACAGCTACCTGCGCGAGCAGCTGCGCGCGTCCTGGGTGATCGCCGACCAGGCGACGGCAGCCACGCGGATCCGCGAGCTGGCCGACCGCTTCGGGGTCGACGAGGTCATGGTGCACCCGGTCGCCGGCGCGGTCGCAGGAACCGCTGCCGGCTCGTCGCCGGCGCGGGAGCAGACGCTCCGACTGCTGGCCGAGGCGCTCACGTGAGGTGACCAACCGGCACCGCGACAACCGGCGAACGTTGCGCTGCGTCGCGGTTAGGCCAGAATGGGGACGTGGACGACACGTTGCGACGGGCGCCGTTGTTCCGCGGCCTGGACGATGCGGCCGCGGAGAACCTCAAGACGCGGATGTCCGACATCGACGTCGCGCGCGGGCGCACCATCTTTCACGAGGGCGATCCCGGTGACGCGCTGTACGTCGTGCTGACCGGCAAGATCAAGCTGGTGCGGCACGCACCCGACGGGCGGGAGAACCTGCTCGCCGTCCTCGGCCCGGCCGAGATGTTCGGCGAGCTGTCGGTGTTCGACCCCGGACCGCGGCAGACCACCGCCACCGCCGTGACCCGCGCGAAGGTGAAGCGGCTCTTGCAGTCCGAGGTCGGTCCCTGGCTGCACGAGCACCCTGAGGTGGCGCTGAGCCTGCTCCACCAGCTCGCCCACCGCTTGCGCCGCACCAGTGAGTCGGCGGCGGACCTGGTGTTCACCGACGTGCCAGGGCGGGTCGCCAAGGCGCTGCTGGAGTTGTCGCAACGCTTCGGTGTTCCCGGACCCGACGGCCTGCACGTCCACCACGACCTCACCCAGGAGGAGCTGGCCCAACTGGTCGGCGCCTCGCGGGAGACCGTCAACAAGGCTCTGGCCGAGTTCGCCCAACGGGGCTGGATCCGACTCGAACAGAAGTCGGTGACGCTCACCGACGTCGATCGGCTGCTCCGCCGCTCGAAGTAGGTGCACGTCGCCTGGCGCTGCAAGGACGGCGCCTCAGACGCGGACGACCAGCTCCACCTCGACCGGGGCATCCAGCGGCAGCACCGCAACACCCACCGCGCTGCGGACGTGCTTGCCCGCGTCACCGAAGACCTCGACGAGGAACTCACTGGCACCGTTCGCCACCGCGGGCTGCGCGGTGAAGCCGGAGTCGCTGGCCACGAACACGACCACCTTGACGATCTGCCGGATCGCCGACAGCTCGCCGACGACGCCTTTGATCGCGGCCAAGGCGTTCAGCGCGCACTGCCGGGCGCAGTCGACCGCCTCCTCCTGACTGACGTCGGATCCGACCTTCCCCGAGGCCAGCAGCGACCCGTCCACTGTCGGCAGCTGGCCAGAGGTCCACACGTGGTCGCCGTCCCGGACCGCCGGAAGGTAGGCCGCCAGCGGCGTCGCCGGGGCGGGCAGGGTCAGCCCGGAGGCGGCGATCCGCTCCTCCGGGGTACCCGCATCCGTCCTGCTCGGATCGGCTGCGCTCACGCAGGCACCGCGCCCGGCTGCGGCGACGGCTTCGGCCGCTTCATGTAGGCCACCAGGTTCTCCGGGTTCGGTCCTGGCACGATCGCGACGAGTTCCCAGCCGTCGTCGCCCCAGTTGTCCAGGATCTGCTTGGTGGCGTGCACCAGCAGCGGCACGGTCACGTACTCCCAGCGGGTGGCAATCGGGCCTGTGTTGAGTGTCATGCGGGCATTGTGCGCCATCCTTCTCGGCCGCCGCGACGCGATGGACGGCGGGCGGCCTCGGGTGCGCGCACCGCATTCCGCGCGAAACGACCTGGTCTCGAGGTCCCGGTGGTCGCCCTCTCGGGCGTCCCGGTGAGCGCGCACAATGCCGGTCGGCCGGTCGGTCGCAGGTATCCTCCGGTATATGCCACGACCCCTCGACGCCTTCGGCGACTGGATCGCCCGAGAGGCGGGAATCGTCGGCAAGCTGATCGCCTTCGTCGCAGTCGCGGTCGTGGCCGGCCTGCTCGCCTCGGGCCTCGTGCTCCCGTTCGCGGGAGCTGTCGGCCTCGGGGCCAAGGGCATCACCCAGTCGTTCGAGGCGCTGCCGAGCCAGCTGCGCACCCCACCGATGAAGGCGTCCTCACGGCTGCTGAGCTCCGACGGCACCGCCCTTGCCACCTTCTACGCCGAGAACCGCATCGACATCGCCTACGACGACATTGCGCCGAGCATGCGCCAGGCGATCGTGGCAATCGAGGACGAGCGCTTCTTCCAGCACGGCGCCATCGACCTGCGCGGAACCCTGCGGGCGCTGGTGCGCAACAGCCAGGCCGGTGGGGTCTCTCAAGGTGGTTCCACCATCACCCAGCAGTACGTGAAGCTGACCCTCCTGGAGGCGGCGAGCACACCTGAGGAGCGGGCCGCGGCCGTCGCCGACACCTATGCGCGCAAGCTGCAGGAGCTGCGCTACGCGATCGCGATCGAAGAGACCACGCCGAAGGAGGAGATCCTCCGCCGGTACCTCAACACCGCCTACTTCGGCGACGGCACCTACGGAGTGGAAGCGGCCGCGCGGCACTACTTCAATGTGTCGGCCAAGCGGCTGAAGCTGGAGCAGTCGGCGATGCTCGCCGCCATGGTCCGCAACCCCGTCGGCTACGACCCGGTCGAGGACCCCCAGCCCGTCATCGCCCGACGGAACCTCGTGCTCACCAACATGGCCGAGCAGAAGGTCATCAAGACCGCCCTCTCCAAGGAGCTGCAGAAGACCGGCCTCGGGCTGGACATCACGCCGATGCGCAACGGCTGCACGTCGTCGGTGGCACAGTTCTTCTGCCAGTACGCCTACCAGCGGCTGATGGACAACAAGAACCTCGGCGCCACGGTCGAGGAGCGGCGCGACATGCTCTACACGGGCGGGCTGACGGTCACCACCAGCCTCGACCCGAGGATCCAGCGTGCGGCCTCCGAAGCGGTCCGTGACGGCGTCTATCCCACGTCCAAGGCGATCGGTGTCATCAGCATGGTCGAGCCGGGCACCGGACTCGTCAAGGCGATGGCCCAGTCCCGGCCGATGGGCAAGGACGAGAAAAAGGGCCAGACCTACGTCAACTACAACGTGGACGCGGCACACGGCGGCAGCACGTACGGGATCCAGCCCGGCTCGTCGATGAAGACGTTCGTGCTGGCGGCCGCGATCGAGCAGGGCATTCCCCTGTCGGTCCAGATGCGGGTTCCCGGCAGCTACGTCTCCATCGGACCGGTACAGACGTGTGCCGGCGCGGTGCGCGACGACTGGCCGGTCAGTAACAACGACCCGAACGAGTCCGGGTACTTCGACCTCGTCACCGGGACGATCCGCTCGGTCAACACATTCTTCGCCCTCATGGAGGAGAGGACCGGCATCTGCGAGCCGGCGACGATCGCCGAGGACCTGGGCGTGATCCGCGGCGACGGAAAGCCTCTGCAGCAGGTGAAGTCGTTCACCCTGGGTGTCAACGAGATCTCGCCACTCTCGCTGGCCACGGCGTACGCCGGTTTCGCGGCTCGCGGCAAGGCCTGCCCGTCCGTGGTCATCACCAAGATCCTCGACCGCAACGGCAAGGGCATCGACCCGGACAATGCCGAATGCAAGCAGGTGATTCCCAAGGAGGTTGCCGACGGCGTGGCCTACGTGCTGCACCAGAACCTCGACGGCAGCGACGACTGTTGCCGCACCGGGCGCGGGATGATCCTTCCCGGCCGACAGGCCGGCGGGAAGACCGGCACCAACGACTCCGGGATCTCGCTGACCTTCGCCGGCTTCACCCCGCAGCTTGCGGCAGTGGCGATGGTTGCTGACGTCGACCCGCCGCTGGAGTCGCTGGACCACGTCCAGTTGACCGACCAGGAGACCGGCAAGGCCTTCGGCGGAACCACGGCCGGACCGATCTGGAAAGCCGCGATGGAGAAGGCACTGGAGGACGTCCCGGCCGAGGACTTCCCGGAGGTGTCGGAAGACGTGAAGGTCGGCAAGAAGAAGGACGTGCCGGAAGTTGTCGGGATGTCGGCGGAAGACGCACGGCAGGTCCTGGAGGGCGCGGGCTTCACCGTCTTCCTCGGGTACGAGGTCGACTCGTCCTACAACCGCGGCATCATCGCCCAGCAGTCGCTGACCGGCAGCCAGCCGATCGGCAGCACGGTGACGATCTCCCCGTCAGACGGCAGCCCGTACGTGCCGCCGCCGCACCGAAGCCGAAAGAGACCCGAAGCCGGACCCGAAGGAGACGCCGAAGGCGACTCCCAAGCCGGATCCGGAGCCTGGCCCGGAGAAGCCGAACCCCAAGCCCCCAAAGAAGCCGAAGAAGGACTTGGCCGCCTCGACGTCGTGGTAGCCGGGTCGCCTCTCTCGCGCCGTCGAGTGGGCGCAATCTGTGGTGCCGGCAGCTTCCAGACGGCAGATGCCGCCCACTCAACGTGCTTGGTTGTGACGTTCGTCAGCTCGTGAGCTGGCGCCGGACCTCCGCCGAGACGTCCTTGCCGTCGGCGCGGCCCTGGACCTTCGCCATCACGGCCTTCATCACCTGGCCCATCGCCTTGGGCTCGGTGGCACCCGTCTCGGCGATGGCGTCGGCGACGGCAGCGGTGAGGTCGTCCGCCGACAGTTGCTGCGGAAGGTAAGCCCGCAGGATCTCCGCTTCGGACTCCTCCTTGGCGGCCTGCTCCTCACGGCCGGCGCCACGGAAGGCGTCCGCCGCCTCCTTGCGTCGCTTCACCTCGGTGCCGAGCACGCCCTGCACGTCCTCGTCGGTGAGCTCGCGCGGAGTCGACCCCGCCATCTCGGCGCTCTGCACGGCGGCGAGCGCCATCCGCAGGGTGCTCGAGGTCAGCGGGTCGCGCCCCTTGATAGCGGCGGTCAGGTCGGTCCGGAGTCGTTGTTTGAGGTCGCTCACACCCGACATTGTGACCGAACCGCGTACACGGATCCTGGCCGGCTGACCTGATGCGGTTGTGCGAGGGTGGCGCCATGCATCCCGTGGCCAGGCTGGCGGCCGGCGTCACCCTTGCGGGTGCCGCCACATTGGCCTACTCCGCCGGCTACGAGGTGCGGGCCTACCGCCTCCGCCGCGCCGAGATCGCCGTGCTGCCGCCGGGCGCGCGTCCCTTGCGCGTGCTGCACATCTCCGACCTGCACTTCACTCCCCGTCAGCGGAGCAAGGTCGCGTGGCTGCAGGCCCTCGCCACGCTGCAGCCGGACCTGGTGGTGAACACCGGCGACAACCTCTCGCACGTCGATGCGGTTCCTGTCGTGATGGAGTCTCTCGGACCGCTCCTGGATTTTCCCGGGGTCTTCGTCTTCGGCTCGAACGACTACTCGGGCCCGATCCTGCGCAACCCGCTGCGGTACCTGTTCGAGCGCGACCGGCCGGGTGGCTTCGAGCGTGACATCGCCATCCCGCTGCCGACCGAGGACCTGCGGCGCGAACTGCGCGATGCCGGTTGGCTCGACCTGAACAACGCGGCCGGTTGGCTCACCGTCGACGACCGGCAGGTCCAGTTCGTCGGGGTCGACGACCCCCATGTCGCGCGTGACGACTACCGCTCGGTCGGGCATCCACCGGATTCCGGAGCAGACGCCGCCATCGCGCTCCTGCACGCGCCCTACCGCCGGGTGTTGTCGGCCATGGCAGCCGACGGCTGGCCACTGCTGCTGGCCGGTCACACCCACGGCGGACAGGTCTGCGTCCCCGGCTACGGCGCCCTCGTCACCAACTGCGATCTCGACACCGCGAGGGTCAAGGGCCTCTCGCGCTTCGACGGCTCCTACCTGCACGTGTCGGCCGGCCTGGGGACGTCGCGGTTCGCACCCGTGCGGTTCGCCTGCTATCCAGAGGCCAGCCTGCTCACTCTGGTGCCGACCGGCTGAGGCAGTTGCGTCGGCAGTGCCGATGCTCGGCCAGCCAACGGCACCAGACATGCAGCCGCCGGACCCAGACCCGGACATTGCGGCCGATGAGCGGCGTTGGTCTGGCCTCACTGCATGTTTCGCGCGAGTTGCCTCGGTCCGCGAGCTGATTCGGCACGCGGCCGAGCGGCTGGATAGACTCGGCGGTCGGTCGCGGGGTGTGGCGCAGCTTGGTAGCGTGCTTCGTTCGGGACGAAGAGGTCGCAGGTTCGAATCCTGTCACCCCGACCACTGAAAGCCCTGGTCAGGGGCATGTCGACCAGACTCACACTTGGTCGGCGGAAGACCTGAGTAGCTAATTGAGTAACTAGGCACCCTGTCCCGTGCCTCCGAACACCCGTCCATCACCGTCGCGCCGGTCTGGATCATCGGCCGAATCTGGTGCCGGTACCCCAGCTCCGTCACCGTAGTTCCGCTGTGACCGACCAGGCGCGAAATCTCCTCCAAGGACACGCCCGCGTCCGACAGGAGTGATGCGAACGAATGCCGCAGCTCGCGCGGCGTCCAATCGGCCGGATCGAGACTCGGCACCAGGCCAGCGCCCGACGGAGATCTCGACGGGACGTCGGCCGCATCCATCGCACTACCGACCCGAGTAGTGAAGACCAGGCCAGACTCCCGCCAGCGAGCGCCGGCGATCGACTGGTCCGACACCTGCTGGACTCGCTGCCGTCGGATCGCCTCGACACACCGGCTGGGCAGCGCCAATGTGCGACGGGATCTCCGAGTCTTCTTGGTGTCACCTCCAGCCCGAGCAGAACGCCAGACCTCGATGAACGGCGGCACCGGCGGAACAGCGGCCAGCTCACCGTCAGATGCACGTGCTCCCAACGCAGGGCACGAACTCCCAGGTCTCCTCCTTGCTAGCGGCGGGCGGCATGGCGTCCTGGCGGGGGTGAGCCGTTTGCGGCGTGTTCATGTCCCCTCCAAGGAGAGGTGAGGATCAGCAGGCGGTGCGGTGTCGGCCAGGACGTCGGTCATCAGGTCGTGGAACTGTGTGGGCTGCTCCCACAAGGGGCGGTGCCCGGAGGTCTCGAGGTACGTCAGTTCCTTCGAGGGCACACGGAGCTGCTTGAACCACTCCTGGGCCAGGCGCTACCGGCCGGGGGCCTCGTGGCGCCCCTGGGCCAGGTACGCCGGCACCTCCAGGCTGGTGGCCTGGGTGCGGAAGTCGATGTCCTGCAACTGCGGGTACAGCACCGAGAACGCGTCGAGCGTCGCGCGCAGGATGTGCACCTGATCCAGCAGCGTGTACTCCTCGACGAAGAGGTTCTCGCTCATCTGGCCAGCGCCCTCGCTGTTGGCGCTGTGGTCGTAAGGGTGGACCTCCATCTCGTTGGACAGGGCCGCCTCGCAGTCCAAGACGTCGGTGTACGGCGGAGGGCCGTTCTCCTCCAACGTGTCGACGAGGTCGGTGTTGCCCTCGGCGCGTGCCCACGCGAGTTTGTCCTGGTAGAAGATCTTGTCGGTGGCAGCCCTGGCTCACCATCTGCCCGACACCGACGTGGGCGCGGTACAGCTCGGGGTGCTGCTGTACGGCGAGGACCCCGAGGGTGGCCCCCAGGACTGGCCGACCAGGGTTACGCAGGTAGTTGGTGACCGCGTTTGCGTCGTCCACGGCCCCGTCCACGGTCATAGTGTCGGTGGGGTCGAGCAGGTAGACCTTCTCCTCGTCGAACCGGTCGTCGGTGGCGGGGATTCCTGAGTGCGCTGGGCCTGTGGCTGCGTCGCGGAGTCGCTGTGACCGGAGTAGGAGGCCAGCGACGCAGCCGACGAGGAGTCCTCGACCCATCGCCGAGAGCCCCTCGAACGTGGATATCGGTCCGCGCGGCGTCCACAAGCCGGCGAGCAGCCCATACCAACCGTGGCGAGCAACCCGAGGCTCCAGGCCAGCCGCTTGTCCGACACCTCACCGCGCAAAAGCGCATCCTCTGCCACGGTTGGTCACGCCAGCACTCGCCGCATTCCCTGGAGGCTGTTCCAGTTGCGGTGTCACCGAGGGATTGGTGTGCACACTCATCATGGACGCTCCTGACCCAGGCCTGGGCCGGGCGTCACTCGGCGTACCGTCCCTGACTTGCGGGCCGCTATTCACGCCAAGGGACCTTAGCCTTCCCACCCATTCTCACCGCCTGCCTCACCCCAAGCGGAAGGGCCGAGCGAGTCCCCGGACGATGGCTAAAGGCCTTGACGCCCTGTGTGCCTCGCGGTCAACGTGCCGTCGCTGCCACGGTGATCGGCCGGGCTACTACTGGGCTGGACTGGGCTGCGGCCAGTCGGCGACGAGTCTCCCCGTTGATCGATCGCCATCCATGCAGCCACCGTCCTCCCGCGGTGACTGAGGAATTCCGGCGGCCGCAGGCATCTGACGCGATGCGCAACCAGCGCACGACCTTCAAGGGCGGCCACCGGAGAGGGGTTTCGGCGATCACGATGAGAACAGGTACAAGCTCAGTGAGGTCCAGGTCGTCGCTTGAGACGGTGCCACACAGCCTTCTTTGAGGTCCTTCTCGATGTGGTGTGCCTACCCCGTCAGTTCTACCTGGGTCGGGACCCAGCCTGCACGGTGTCGTCCATCGAGAGGGCCAGCGCGATTCCGCTGCCCCAGCCCGGTGCCCGACCTCGGGCCGGAGGGCGGGTGTGCCGTAGGTCGTGGCCGCTTCGAAGGAGCAACCAGGCGGCCAGTGAGTTGGAGTTCCACATCTCGCCGAGGCCGAGCTCGTCGCGCCCCCAGGTCAGCGGCGGCACCTGGCCAACCAGCGCCAGCAGGTTCGCCGCCCGGGCGGGATCCCGGCTCATCACCGTGGGCTCGCCCGCCGCGAAGATGAGGTCAGGGATCGAGCCGCCGCGCCAGGCCCGCACCTCGTAGCGGAACAGCCGCGACCGTCCCAGAGCGGGCAGTCCGACCGGTCCCTCGACCACGACGCCGCGCTCGGCGGAGGCGTTTCCCCACACCGGCCCCATCTCGATGGCGTATGAAACTCTCCCGAGCCGCACGGATAGCGCCGCATGGAAGAGCGGCGCACGGCGGCGACGCTGCCGTCGAGCACAGATGGCCTCGTAAACACGCCCGTTGAAGGCAACAACATGTCCACCGGCACCCAGCGGCAGCCAGTGAAGCAGCACCTCGGCCGAGCCGCCGCCGTACTCCGGAGTCGGTTTCACGATTGCCCTGCCTCATAAGTCCGCGCCGGGACCGCCCGCAGCCACAGGCCCAGCGGGACGAGGGTCGCTGCGGCGAGTACGACGAACAGCACGACGCCAGCCAGGGTCGCCACGTCGGAGGCGGGATCGGCGCGGTGTCCGAACCACTGGTCGACCGCGACGCCGATGGCCTCGACCATCCAGAAGACCAGCCCGGCTCCGGCGAGGAAGACGCCGGACGGTCGGCGTTGCCAGAGCAGCACCCCCACGATCCCCAGGGCGGGCAGCCAGATCGCGAGGTCCTGGACGTAGATTGGGTTGGTGGTCAGGCCGGTCCCGTCCAGGAAGCCGGGCGGGTCCTCACCCAGGTCGGGTACGACGACCCGTAGCCAGGCGAGCGCGTTGAGTGCGACGACGGTCAGGATGAACACGGCGATGCCGCGCGCGGGCAGTCCGTTGCCCGGCGCTAGTAGCGGCATCGGGTCGAGGAGCGCGCTGACCAGGGACCACAGCGACAGCCCGAGCAGGGCGACGTAGGCCAGGAACAGCTCGTTGAACGGGGTGGCGTAGACCAGCAGGGTGGCGTTGTAGGTGAGGTAGGCGAGCGCGCCGATCAGGGCGGCCCGTCCCCGGACCGAGCCCCGGGTCGTAGTGACCAGCCCGACCGCGAGCACGGGGAGGGCCAGCGCGAACATGGTGAGCGCTGTGCCGCGCGCGGAGCCGTTCATCACCGGCGTGCCGTTGAGGATTCCGTCCACGAAGAACGTGGGGACGGCAGCGACCACCACCAGCGCGGCCAGGGCGGCGCTGAGGCGCTGGGTTCGGCGGCTCACACCCTCGGCGGACCGTGGGACATCGTCAATCAGTGTCATCGGCATCGCCATCACGTCCTTCGCGCCGCGGTCGGACGAGGAGGTGCTGGGTTCCCTCGGTCATTCGATGAAGCCGCTTCTGTCTGCCGCGCTGGTGTCCACGTCACGACGAGCGCACCGGTCACGAGGTAGATCACCTGCAGGAAGTGGAACCCACGGATCGAAGCGACCTCTCCGATGATCCAGAACATCATGATGGTTCCGGCGACGATGCTCGCGAGCTGCCAGCCGTCGCTGCGTTTCACCAGCGCGGCCGCGGCGATCAGGGAGCTGCCACCGACGACGGCCATCAGGATCACGCCCGGGAAGTAGTTGCTGGGGAAGTCGGTGTTCCGGACCCAGGACGCCTGCTCGGGAATCCAGTCCGTCATCAGCGCGAGACCCCCGCCCGTGGCGCTCAAGCCGTTGAACAGCAGCAGCCCGAGCAGGATCTTGCTCTTGCGGTTCATCGCGCCTCCATCGGCGGGAGTAGGTGGGGGTGGTGACTCCGCGTGACGACGTCAACGTTCGTCAGTCCGTCCATGAAGCTCGGCTTGGGGGTGCGTCGGTGGGGCGACTTCCGCGTGCTGAAGGTCGCGCTCACGCGGACGCGTCGTCACCTCTGGACCTGCTCCGTTATTCACGGGGCGAGGTGGCTCCGCGACTGCGGTCGTGAGCTCGGGGCGTCGGTGACGACGCAGCATGGTCCACACGTCGGTGGGGAAGTCCTGGGTGAACAGGAAGGCGATGCCTGCGGCCAGGACGACGTTCGGGACCTCCTCCAGCCCCAGCGGTGTGATGCCGATCAGGAACAAGATTGCGGCGAGCAGGCCCCACTTGACGGCGCGACCTCGGCTGAGGATGAGGGCAGCGGTGACGGTTTCGAAGCTGAGCATGAAGATGCCGAAGACCAGGGGGTTCGGCTCGGTCAACCACGTTCCGATGTCGCGATAGATCACCCACGGTGCATCGGCGGCGAAGTCGACGTAACTCTGAGGGTTCGTGAAGATGAGCCCTCCGTGGATACCCAGGCCCATCACACCGAAGAAGAGACCGACGAAGATCCGCGCGGGATGCGGCCTCCAGACACAGAACGCTGCCACCGCAACGGTGAACGCTCCCCAGATGAGGAATCCCTGCATGACGACCCCCTACGGTCTGTGACCACGCTAGGCAGCGCTCGAGGTCTCGAAGCAGTGCCGAAGGTCCCCGTGCCGCATCGCCAAAGTCCTCACCACGGGCCTCCCGCGGCGGGCGCCGGCCGACCGGCTCAGGCATGCCGCGGGCGCTCGGCCGCACTCACCGACAGCGGTGCGACCCGCCTGAGAAGACCGGATGCGGGGGACTGGGATGCTGGTGCGGCGCCGAGCAAACCGCAACCGCATTCGGTTGGCTGAGCGGAGTGAGTCGATCGAGGACATGACAAATCGGTGTATTGGGGGCTGGGCCGCATGGATCAATGGCACCCGACTCACTCGCTGCAACGTTCACCTCCCTGGACCATTGGGGGATCGCCACGGCGCAACGCCGAGAAGGCAGAGTCAGCTCACATCACAGGCTGAAGGGCTGCGCCAGTCCACATACCACCCAAAGTGAGTAACCAACTGAGTAACCGTCCCACCGGGATCGTGCAGAAACCGGTGGACGACCTGCGCCAGACTGCGCCCCGGGGACCTGGCCGATCCCAACCAGGGCGTGAATGCCGCATTGCGACGGCTGGCTCGGCGCTGCCAGCTGCTGGCCGACGAAATCACCGACGCCAACACCGACCTGGCGGCCTGGTCGCCCACGCCGCACCCGCACTCCTCATCGGCGAGGACCACATCTTCCCGACGCTGCCCACAGCAGTCGAAGCATTTCGACGTTGGCAGGCCGAGCAGCAGTGACTTGGGCGGCTTCCCGGACAGGAAGCTAGACGAGGATCTCGGCCAACGGTCGTCGAGGAGTCTGCGGAACCGGCGCGTTGGCCGGCGCCCAGCCGAGCCTCAGCACGATCTGCGGGCACAAGGTGCCGTCTAGGACGGTCTCCTGAACCGCGCGACGAGTCGCCCGATTCTCCAGCGCCTGGCTGACCGCGCAGCTAGCCAAACCCTGCTGGGTTGCCTGCAGGAGAACGGCACTGAGCGCCTCCCCGGCCCGCAGCTGGGACAGTCGGTCGTCCGAGGCCGTGCCCAGCACCATCAAGATTGCTCCATCGCCTTGGCCGGGCTCGCCGCTAGAAAGATCGCCAGGTGGAAACCTCCGACCCGCGGGGACCTTCGCCTTGTGGTCGAGCAGGAGGCTGGACGGGGGAATCCCGGCTGGTCCTTCAGTCCTGGTCCACTGTGCCAACTCTGCGTGATACCCAGGCACCTGTTCCTGTGCGGCAGCAGCCGCAGCGGCAACCGCATGGAGAACCTTTGCCGCCCCTGGATCGCTGACCGACCGCAGCACCGCCCCCTGATCTGAAGCACCATCGATGAGTTGTCGGACGAACGCCTGCGGGACGGGCCACTCGGTGAACGGCCGACGATCAGTGCGCCGCTTGGTGATGGCCGCGAGGAGCGCAGGGTTGCCGGCGCCCGTGGCTCTAGTCTTCAGCTCCACCGTTGCCAGGTGATCAGGGTTCTCGGCATTAGGGAAGCGACGCACCGTAATGTGCCAACTCTCAGAAAGGGCAAGCCTTAGGTGATGGAGGGCGGCACCGCAGCTCAGCAGGAGATCCCTCCCATCGACGTCGGTGGCATGCAACCTCCGACTACGGTCCGCGTACAGATCCACTCGGTCCTTGCCCACTCGAAACCGCCAGGGTTGGCTGTTGTGTATCGACGGTGCGTGTCCCGCCGTCTGAACGGCCTCGACTAGGACGTCCTCACGGAGCTTCCTGGTGCTCATCCCGACCACTTCCTCTTGCTCCGGTTCGCCGGTGGGCGGACCTCACCTCATGCTCACCCTCGGGAATTGGCGGCACAATGGACCGTGGTCACAGGGCAAAGGGAACTTGGTCCCCCTTCAGCCAGTCCAGCCCACCCGCCCAGTGGAGACCTGGTGCCCTTCGCCTGCCGGGCAATGACCAAAGTCCCTACACGTTCGGTGCCAGGGCGGACGATCCTCGGGGTGCAGGCCGAAGAATCAGCCTGTCGGCTTTTTCTCAGGAGGAAGAATGAAGGCTCTGGTGTACCACGGTCCGAACAGCAAGAGCTGGGACGAAGTCCCCGACCCCGTACTCCGGGACGCGACCGATGCGATCGTCCGGATCGACACGACCACGATCTGTGGCACCGACCTGCACATCCTCAAGGGCGACGTACCAGCGGTCACCGAGGGCCGGATCCTGGGTCACGAAGGAGTGGGCACGGTCGTCGCAGTGGGTTCGTCGGTCCGCAACCACTCGGTCGGCGACCGCGTCATCATCGCGTGTATCAGTTCGTGTGGGACATGTGCGTACTGCCGCAGCGGCAACCCTTCGCACTGTCTCGCCGACGAGGGCGCAGTCGGGATCGGCTGGATCCTCGGTCACCTCATCGATGGGACCCAGGCTGAGATGGTGCGTATTCCGTTCGCGGACAACTCGCTCACCGAGCTGCCTGAAACCGTGACCGACGAGGAAGGGATTCTGTTGTCGGACATCTTCCCGACAGGCTTCGAGATCGGAGTCCAGTATGGGCGGGTCAAGCCAGGAGACACCGTCGCGGTCATCGGTGCGGGTCCGGTCGGACTGGCGGTCATCGCCACCGCCGGCCTCTACGGCGCCGCGCAGATCGTGGCGATCGACCTCGACGAGAACCGGCTGGAGATGGCCAAGCAGGTCGGCGCCACGCATTGCGTCAACTCCGGGGCTCCCGACTGGGTGGAGCAGGTGCTCGCGCTCACCGACGGCTACGGGGTCGATGTGGCGGTCGAGGCGGTCGGCGTCCCCGAGACGTTCGCGATGTGCACGCGACTGGTACGCCCTGGTGGCACCGTGGCCAACGTCGGTGTGCACGGAAAGGCAGCCCCGCTCGAGCTCCAGGACCTGTGGATCAAGAACATCAACATCAGCATGGGCCTGGTCAACACCAACACGCTCGGCATGCTGCTGAAGCTCGTGGCCCAGCACAAGCTGCCGGTCGACAAGTTCGTCACACACAGATTCGCACTGAACGACGTGATGAGCGCGTACGACACGTTCGGCAATGCCGCAGAATCCCGGGCGCTGAAGGTGGCCATCAAGCGCTGAGAGGTTCCAGTCCGCCCATCCGGGCCTGGTGCTCCCTGGGTGGGCGGGCTGGGTACGTTGCGGAGACGGTCGCACACCTTCCAGTGACCGGATCACCCTTGGAGCTGCAATGACATCGCTCTCGGACCTACCGCTTCCCGCACTCCTTGCCCTTGCCCTTCTGGTAGCCGTGCAACTGACCCTGCAGATCGTTGCCCTGGTCAGCCTCGCGCGCGAGCCGTCGGCCCGGGTGTCGCTCGGTGGTCGCAAGTGGCTCTGGGCCCTTCTCATCATCGTCGGCGAGTTGGCCGGTCCCATCGCCTACTTGGTCGCCGGGCGACTTCCAGCCGCTGCAGACCTTCCTGCCGCCAGAGCCGATGACCGTGGGCGCGCGGCGAACGCCGTGGAGGTCCTCTATGGCTCGCCAGACCCTCCGGCTCGGACCACGGATGCGCAGCGACCGCGATGACATCGGCTGACGCGCCGGCCATCGAGATCGTGAAGCTGGTCAAGCAATTCGGCGATGGCAGGGCACTCGACAACCTGAGCCTTCGGGTACCGAGAGGTGCGGTGTTCGGGTTCCTCGGCCCCAACGGGGCCGGCAAGACCACGACCCTTCGGATCCTCACCGGCCTGGCCGCAGCGTCGTCGGGATCCGCCAAGGTTCTTGGCGTTGACGCCAGTGATGTGCGCGGGCGTCGAACAATCGGATTCCTGCCCGACGTGCCGTCCTTCTACCCCTGGATGACTGCGGCAGATTGGCTGCGCTTCGCCGGCGGCCTGTTCGGCCTCTCTGGCGCCGACCTCCGCCGACGGATACCAGCGCTGCTGGATCTCGCCGGCCTGGACGGCGTCACGACTCGCATCGGGGGCTATTCGCGGGGTATGCGGCAACGGCTCGGAATAGCCCAGGCGCTGATCAACGCTCCGCAACTCCTTCTCTTGGACGAGCCGACGAGTGCGTTGGATCCCCTGGGACGTAAGGAGGTACTCGATCTGGTCGCGTCCCTCTCCGGGCAAGTCACGGTGTTCTTCTCCACGCACATCCTTGCCGACGTCGAACGGGTCTGTGATTCCGTGGCCATCCTCGATCGCGGTCACGTGGTGGCAGAAGGACCCATGACGGAACTGCGGGAGCGTTACAGCACGACCCGGATACGGCTCCGAGTCGTGGGGGCACCCGATGAGCTGGCGATCGCCCTCCGGAACACAGTCTGGGTGACCAGCGTGGAGACCGACGAGACGGGTGGGTTGAGCCTGTCCGTCTCAGACCTCGCAGCGGCCGAGCGGGGCGTGCCCGCCCTGGTGTCTTCGCTTGGACTCGGCCTTCGGCACTTCGAAGCCGGCGAGGCGTCCCTCGAGGAGGTCTTCGTGGACCTCGTTGGCGAGCAACCGCTCCTACGGGTTCACGAGTCGTGACGCGATGTCCACTGCCCGCACCCTGGCACGGAAGGAGATCGGTGAGTACGCACGCACGTGGCGCATCTGGGTGGTCTCGGCGGCGTTCCTGTTCTTCGCCTTGACGAGCCCCGTGGTCGCACGGATCGCGCCCGACCTCATCGGGTCCCTGGCCGAGGGCCAGTCCGGTGTGGTGCTGCAGCTTCCGCCTCCGACCTGGCGGGACTCGTACGACCAGTGGATCAAGAACCTGTCTCAGATCGGCATGCTCGTCCTCGTGGTCGTCGCCTCGGGCATCGTGGCCGGCGAGCGGTCCAGTGGGACCGCGGCGATGGTGTTGGCCAAGCCGGTGTCACGCCGTCAGTTCGTTGTGGTGAAGGCGACGACGCTCGCGCTTGCCGTGATGGTGACTGCGGCCCTGGGGTCGGCGCTGGTGCAGATCGGGACCCGGCTCATCTTCGGGGCGTCCCCGGCGTCGGTTCTGTGGAGCGCAACGGCGGTCTGGGTCCTGGCAGCCTGGGTCGTGGTCGCCGTCACCACGCTCCTGTCCTGCTGCCTGCCCACCATGGCCGCTGCGGGCTGCGCCCTCGGCGCGTATCTGGTGCTCTCCGCGCTCACCATCTCGTCCGCGATCTCGCAGTTCACCCTGGTGGGTCTGCTCAACGCACCGGCGGCGCTTGTCGCCGGTGCATCCCCAGCCCTCGGCTGGCCGGTCTCCAGTGGCCTCCTGGCCGTTGCCCTGCTGCTGGTCGTGGCCAGCTCGGTCTTCAGTCACCGGGATCTCTGAGGCCACAGCATGCGCAGCCGAAGCGGAGCAGCGAGTGCCCGCTCTCACCGACTGCAGGAAGGGCTCACCCTCGCGATGCCGGTCGTCGTGCCGCTCGCGATGCAAGGCGTGTTCCGGCTGACGATGCGACGGTTCGGTGAGCGACGCGGTTACCAGGCGGGGTTCGCCATCTACTGGGGCCTTTGCTGGACCACGGCTGTCGCGTGTGCCGGGCCTTCGAGGATCGGCCGGCTCTGGCGACGTCCGGTTCCCGAGACACCCGGCCGTCGGTGACTGACCTGGGCTCTGCTGCTCACGCCGCCGGTTGGGGCCGTAACGACGCAGTGGCTCCCCCATGCTCGAGCGGCCGGGCTGCGCGTGGTTGGTGTGGCCGCGGCCGTCGGGGCGACCAATGCCCTGGCCGAGGAGGCACTCTGGCGCGGAGCCCCCGTGGTGGTCTTCCCGGACGACCCTGTTCGAGGATGGCTGTGGCCGGCGCTGGGCTTCACCCTCTGGCACCTGGTGCCGTTGGCGGCGGTGTCGGCCGACCCGCGTCGGGGCGCGGCGCTGCTGACCGGAGCGGCGTTGATCGGCCTGGGCAACGGATGGGTGGCCTGGCGCACGCGCTCGCTGTCCGCCGTCACCATTTCGCATGCCGTCACCGACTCGAGCGGGCTGCGGTCGGTTCGCCGGCTGTGGGCGTGAGCGGGCGCAGGCGGTTACCGCTCGACGAAGGTTCGAACCCTGGTCCCGATTCGAGCTCACGTCGAGTCGGAGTCGCTCGCTCCCGAGCGGCCGGCCTCCAGCCGTGCCACGGGCACCCGGAAGGGGGAGCACGACACGTAGTCGAGCCCGGCCCGATCGAAGAAGTGGATGGACTCGGGGTCGCCACCATGCTCGCCGCAGACGCCGATCTGCAGGTCTGGGCGCGCCGCCCTGCCCTTCTCGACCGCGTACTGGATGAGCTGGCCCACGCCTTCGACGTCGAGGGACTCGAACGGCGACACTCCGAAGATGCCCTTGTCCATGTACTTGCTGAAGAAGGAGGCCTCGACGTCGTCACGGGAGAAGCCCCAGGCCATCTGGGTGAGGTCGTTGGTGCCGAACGAGAAGAACTCGGCCACCTCGGCGATCGGTCCAGCCGCGACCACCGCACGTGGGAGCTCGATCATCGTGCCCAGCTTGTAGTCGGGCGTGACTTCGGTGTCCTGCTCGATGCCGGCGGCCACGCCGATGATCTCGTCGCGCACGATCTCCAGTTCCTGCACGGTGGCCACCAGCGGAATCATGATCTCTGGCCGCGGGTGGAGTCCGGCCAACACGCACTTGGCTGCAGCCTCCAAGATTGCCCTTGCCTGCATGGCGAAGAGTCCGGGAATCACGATGCCGAGTCGCACGCCTCGAAGCCCCAGCATGGGGTTCTGTTCATGCAGTCGCTTCACGGTCTCGAGGAGCTTGTGCTCTTCTGCCGTCGCTTGACCACGTTCGTCATGGAGCGCGACCTGGACCGCGAGATCGGTGTAGTCGGGCAGGAACTCGTGCAGCGGCGGATCGATCAGCCGGATAGTCACCGGCAACCCATCCATGGCCTGGAAGATCTCCACGAAGTCCTGCCGCTGCAGGGGCAGGAGCTTGGCCAGCGCCGTCTCCTGGTCCTCAGCCGAGTCAGCGAGGATCAGGTTCTCAACCAGGCTCTTGCGGTCGCCGAGGAACATGTGCTCGGTCCGGCACAGTCCGATGCCCTGCGCGCCGAAACGACGGGCGCGCTGGGCGTCGGCAGGGGTGTCCGCGTTGGCGTGGACCTCGAGCCGCCGCGAGGCGTCGGCATGCTTCAGGATGCGGGCGACCGACTCGACGAGTTCGTCGTCGGCCGCCGTCTCGTCGCCTTCGAAGTAGCGCACGACCTGCGAGTCCATCACCGGAACGTCGCCGGCGAAGACCTCGCCGGTCGTTCCGTCGATCGAGACCGTGTCGCCCTCGGCGACTTCCACACCGTCGCGGGTGACCATGCGCCGGGCCGCGAGGTCGATGGTGAGTTCCTCGGCACCGCAGACACATGTGCGACCCATGCCGCGCGCCACCACGGCCGCATGCGAGGTCTTCCCGCCGCGGCTCGTGAGAATCCCGTGCGCAGCGACCATTCCCTTGAGGTCGTCCGGGTTGGTCTCGCGACGTACCAGGATCACCGACTCGCCCCGCTCGGCCCAGCTGACGGCGGTCGCCGTGTCGAACACCGCTCGACCCACGGCCGCTCCCGGCGACGCGTTCATGCCCTTGGCGATCATCGTGCGGTCGGCACCGGCATCGAAGCGGGGGAACATGAGCTGGATCAGCTGAGCCCCGGTGACGCGGCGCAGCGCCTCGTCCATGTCGATCAGGCCCTCGTCGACGAGTTGGCAGGCGATGCGGAACGCCGCTTCGGCGGTGCGCTTGCCCACGCGGGTCTGGAGGATCCACAACCGACCGTGCTCGATGGTGAACTCGATGTCGCACAGGTCGCGGTAGTGGTGTTCGAGCTTGGCCATGTGGGCCAGGAGCTCGTCGTAGGCCGCCTTGTCGAGTTGTTCGAGGCCCGCCAGCGGAACGGTGTTGCGGATGCCGCTGACGACGTCCTCCCCCTGCGCGTCCTGGAGGTAGTCGCCGTAGACGCCACGCGCTCCGGACGCCGGGTCGCGAGTGAAGGCGACGCCACTGCCAGAGTCCATGCCGCCGTTGCCGTAGACCATGGCTTGTACGTTCACTGCCGTGCCAAGGTCGCTGGAGATGCGCTCCTGGCGCCGGTAGAGCACTGCGCGCTCGGTGTTCCAGGAGTGGAAGACGGCGCGCACGGCCATGGCGAGTTGCTCGCGTGGGTCCTGCGGGAAGGGCCGCCCGGACTTGTCGAGGATGATGCGCTGGTAGATGGCCACCAGGCCGATCAGGTCGTCGAGGTCGAGATCGAGGTCGCTCTTGGTGCCGCGCTCGCGCTTCAGCCGGCTGAGTTCCTGGGCGAAGACGCTGCCCTCGATGCCGAGGACGGTCGAGCCGAACATCTGCAGCAGGCGACGATACGAGTCGAAGGCGAACCGTTCGTCACCACCCGCGATCTGCGCCAGCCCGTGCACCGACCGGTCGTTGAGTCCCACGTCGAGCACCGTCTCCATCATCCCCGGCATGGAGAACTTCGCCCCCGAGCGGACGGAGACGAGCAGGGGCCCATTGGACTGTCCGAGGCGCCTGCCGGTGGCCGACTCGAGCGCCCGCAGGTGCTCCTCGATCTCGTCAGCAAGGCCTTGCGGTTCTTGTCCACACGTCAGATACGCGCGGCAGGCTTCGGTGCTGATCGTGAAGCCGGGCGGGACCGGAAGCCCGATGTTCGTCATCTCGGCCAGACCGGCTCCCTTTCCCCCGAGCAGGTCCTTGCCGTCTCGGCCGCCTTCGTGGAAGTCGTAGACGAACTTCGTCGCCGGCGGTGCCTTGGGGGCCGGGGAAGTGGTGCGCGGGGAGACCTGGGTGGTCATGACCTTTCACACTCCTAGGTGCTGTGCGTTGCTGGCGGGTGCGGACACGTCGTGTCCTGACGGCTGCGCGGCTGTCTCCCCACCTGGGAGGGCAGCGGACTGGGTGCCACCGGGTCTTGCGGCCACATACGCGATCATCGCGAAGGCAGCCATGCCCAGCAGGCCGGCGACGAGCAGGATCACGAACCATGCCTTGTCAGGCAGGCTTGCGGTGTCGACCAATGCGCCGATCCACGCGACGAACATCGCCACTCCGGATCCGAGCAGCACTGCGACTGCGAGCGCCAGCAGGCCGGAAAGGATCCAGGCCGGCGCTGCGGATCTGACACCCACCACGTCTGGCCCATCCATGACCAGGATGTCTGCCGTCAGGGCCAGAACGGCTGCCCCGGACAGCAGGATCACTCCGCCCGCCAGCCCGATCAGGCTGGCGTAGAACCACTTCACGATGACAGATCTGGACATCGCAACCACCTCACGGCCCATGCTCCGGATGGTTCGACAAGCTCACTAGGGGCGATGGTCCCGGGGTGACGGGACTGTCGGGCACCGGTCGAGGTGACGAGGGCGCGCGGCAGCCACTTACCGGCCGGCGTCGTGCAGACAGCTGGCGGTCCGTCAGCGCAGCAGCTTGGCGGCGAGGACTGCCGCCTGGGTTCGACGCTCGAGGCCCAGCTTGGCCAGCACGTTGGAGACGTAGTTCTTGATGGTCTTCTCCGACAGGAACATCCGCTGCCCGATCTGCCGGTTGGTCAGTCCCTCGGCGATCAGTTCGAGGATCTTGCGCTCCTGGTCGGTGAGCTCGGACAGCTCGTCGGGCTGCTCCGCGACCCCGGACCTGATGCGCTCGAGTACTCGGGCAGTGACAACGGGGTCGAGCATCGAGTTGCCCGCGGCGACGTTCCGGATGCCCTCGACGAGCTCGTTGCCCACGACCTGCTTCAAGACGTATCCGTCGGCGCCGGCCATGATCGCGGCGAACAGGGCTTCGTCGTCGTCATACGACGTGAGGATCAGGGCGCGGATCGAGGGGTCACGGGACCGGACTTCACGACAGACGTCGATGCCGCTGCCGTCGGGGAGGCGCGCGTCGAGCACACAGACGTCCGGGCGGAGAGCGGGAATCCGGGCGAGCGCGTGTGCGACGGTTCCCGCATCGCCCACGACGTCCATGCCGGCCGACTCCAGGAGATCTCGCAGGCCGCGCCGCACGATCTCGTGATCGTCGAGCAGGAACACCCGGATGGTCATGACGGCCCCCTGGCGCTGACCGGCGCGACCAGCGGAGCCGACCAGCGGATGATCGTTCCGCCACCCTCCTCCGAGTGGATGTCGCATGTCCCCCCGAGCTGCTCGGCGCGGTGTCGCATGTTGGCCAGTCCGCTCTCACGGCCGGTCGGGGTGAAGCCTCGGCCGTCGTCCGTGACCTCGACGACAACATCCCTTCCTTCCACAGCGACCCGCACGTCGACTCCCGTGGCATCCGCATGGCGCGCGGTGTTGGACAGTGATTCGACTAGGACCGCCAGCAGGTGCGGCCGGGTGTCATCGGGCACCAACGAGTCCAACGGCCCATCGATTCTCAAGCGCGGGGCGCTTCCCAGGGATGTTGTTGCCGCGGCGACGACCTCACGCACCTGTGTCCGAAGATCGGCCGACGCCTTCTCGTGACTGAGCGCGAAGATCGTGGTGCGGATATCGCGGATCGTGGCGTCCAGATCGTCGACGCTGGCATGAATGCGTTGCTGTACGTCCGGCCTGGTGATGAGGCGGGCGGAGCCCTGCAGGCTCAGGCCGGTGGCGAAGAGCCGCTGAATCACCAGATCATGCAGATCTCGAGCGATCCGGTCCCGGTCCGAGAACACGGCCAGCGCTTCTCTATCCTCGCGGGCCTGCGCCCGATCGAGCGCGATCGCTGCCTGGGCAGCGAAACCACGCATCGCCTCGACTTCGTCATCGAGTGGCCAGACCCCGTCATGGGTCGAGGTAGCAGCCACAACGAGGGCGCCGCCGACGCCGCCGGGCCCGGTGAAGGGCACGAGGAGAGCCTGCCGAGCCTCCGGGACGCCAGGAAGGGGTACGCCGGTGGCAAGCCGGATCGTCGCTCCCTGGTCCAGCACGTCCGGCAGTGGGCCGGTTCGCGGCAGCTGAGCCTCCAGCAGATCGGCATTCCCCGAGACCGCCTCGACTTTCAGCGGGCCGTCGTCACTCTCCAGGACGATGAACGCCAGATCGGCTCCAGCCACCTCACGTCCCTTCGACGCCACGAGGTCGAGGACGACCGAGCGATTCCGCTCGCGCAGGAGGCCCTGCTGGATGTCGGCTGTTGCTTCGAGCCACCGTTCTCGCCTGTGCGTCTGTTCGAACAACCTGGCGTTCTCGATGGCGATGGCCGCGGCATTGGCCAAGGCGACGACCGCCCTCTCGTCATCGTCGGTGAAGTCGCCGCCGCCTTCCTTCTCCGTGAGGTAGAGGTTGCCGAAGACGCCGGCGCGTCCCCGCACCGGCACTCCCAGGAAGGTGTCCATTGGTGGATGGTTCGCCGGAAACCCGTACGACTGCTCGTGCTTCTTGAGGTCATGCAGCCGCAGCGGTCGGGGATCGCTGATGAGGAGGCCCAGGATCCCGTGCCCCTTCGGCAACGCCCCGATTGCGACGCGCTGGTCGTCGTCGATACCCCAGGTGATGAAGTCGCTCAGTCCGTCCCCCGTGCTGTCCAGGACGCCGAGTGCGACATAGCGGGCGCCCACCAGGCGGGCCGCGGCTGCGATAACCCGCTGCAACGTCGCGTGCAGGTCCAGATCCCCACCGATGACCGTCACGGCATCGAGCAGGGCGCGCACCCGCTCCTCCGCCGCAACGAGGTCCTGCACTCGGTTCACCACATGCCGCAGGAGATCTGCGAGCGGCTCCTCGGTGGACATGGCTTGCAGGGTAATCCCGCTGCACGGGCTGCGACGAAGCGAAGGCCCTTCGGCCTATCGGTTAGGGGCTGGTGACCCTGTCGTCGCGCATCGGTCCGACGCGATGCTGAAGGAGTCACGGCGCTCACGGGGATCGCCGCCGCTGCCGGGAGGACGTCATGGCCGAGTGGAAACCATCGGTGATCGTTGTAGGTGTTGACAGTACGCCCGCCGCCCAGGTCGCCCTGACCTTCGCCATGCGCGAGGCTCGGCTACGCGGCAGTGCCCTCGATGTGGTCACCACCTGGATGTGGGACGTCGATAGCGGCAATCCGAGCTTGGGAACCCCCACCGACATAGCCAGACAGGTCCGTTTTGCACAAGACATTGCCATCTCCACGGCACTGGCCGCCACGGCCGCACCGCCTGTGATCACCAGGCACGTCATCGAGGGCACGGCCGGCGAGGAACTCGTCCGTGTGGCCCGAAACGCCGACTATCTCGTGGTGGGCTCATCCCACAAGAACCTGCTCAAGCGAGCCCTGCTCGGCTCGGTTAGCCGGTACTGCGTCCGCCACGCCACATGCCCAGTCGTCGTCGTGCCCGGCACCTGCACGGTCACGGACACGGTTCATGTCCCGTCCTCGATCGCTGTCGCCGCTACAGGGTGAGACCTGCCAACACGAATCAGGACCAACCGAAGGCATAGGGAAGGTGGCCACCATGGTCGATACAGATGAGTGGTTCAGAGGGTCACTGCAGGAACTCTCGAGCCGGGAATGCTTTGAGCTTCTTGCGCAGAAGGTTGTCGGCCGGGTCGCGTATGTCAACGACGACGGGCCGGTGGTCCTTCCGGTGAACTATGTGGTGGACAAGGGTTCGATCCTCTTTCGCACATCGGCCGCGAGTTCGTTGGCCGCACACGTGCGCGACGGCACGATCGCCTTTCAGGTCGACGAAGCGGACGAGGTGACGGAATCCGGCTGGAGCGTCCTGCTGCGCGGCAGAGCGACGTTCGAGCACCCGAAGGCGACCGGACCGGTCGAATCACCCGCGCCCGAGCCCATGGGTACAGGGTTCGCGGAACCTCGTGGTCCGCATAAGTCCACATGTGGTGACCGGCCGCAGACTCCTGGCCGGCTGACGAATCGCAGATCACGAACACTCAAGGAAGGTGCCGGCATGACACTGCAGAAGCAGATGGACGAGCTAACCGCTGACGAGTGCCTGCGACTGCTCGACGACCACACGTTCGGCCGGTTGGCCTTCATGGATCACGTCGGCGTCCTGCCGATGATCGTGCCCGTCAACTACGTGCTGCATGACGATCGGATCACGTTTCGAACGGGTGCCGGCAGCAAACTCGGCACCGCTCTCCGCGGTGAGCCGGTCGCCTTCGAAGTGGATGGGCTAGATCCGGCCGACAGGACTGGTTGGAGTGTCCTCGTGCGCGGACACGCGGAAGTGGTGACAGACACCCTGGAGCTAGCCGCGCTCTGGGAAACGCCACTGCAGCCCTGGGCACCAGGAGCCAAGCCCTACTACGTGCGTATCGAGCCCCGGCGGATCTCCGGCCGGCGTATCCGTCTGCCTCAGCTACCGACTCTGGCGGACTACTGGTGGGGTTAGGACCAACGCCCGGCAGAGTACGCCGCGACGTGTCGTTGATCGGCCCGCAAGTCGGGCCGATCTTCCTGTCTGGCTTGGGACATTCGTCTCTGCACAACCAATCCTCTCGGGCGCACGATGGTGGTGTGTGTGAAAGGAGGTGAGTCCGATGATCGTCCCGGCCTCGATGCCCTGGCTGGCGATGGCCGAATATGACCAGTTGCTGCGGGAGGCATCCGAACGCGGACGACTCGCCCGGCTCAAGGATCGGCACCACCGCACGGCAACCCGTGCGCGCGTGACTGCCATCGATGGCCGGTGGGCCGCCAGACCGCCGAGGATGCACCCGACCGCGCGTCCGAGCCATTAATCCAAGGCTGGACCACAGGGGTGTTCGGCGCACACAAGCCCGGCAGGCCAAGACCTGCCGGGCCTCGTCGATTGAGCGATGTGTACGCATCCATCGCAGGTGACGGTCGGTCGCTGCTCGCAGCATCACGGAGCAGCGCGACGAAGTGCCAGGAGGTACGCCCTCGCGACCGGCACTACGACGATCAAGACCGGGACGGCCCACAGCCACACGCCCCATCCGAAGAGCAACAAAGCCAGGTGGAAGGCGATGACTCCAAGATAACCGAGCAGAGACCAACGACCGCCGGCCAGCAAGGCGATGCCGAGCACCACTTCCCCCAGACCTAGCAGTGTGGCCCACATGGCTGGTTGCGCCATGAAGACCGTTTGCCATGCCTGACTCACCCAGTCGAAGTGCGCAGCTTGGGCGAAGCTGTCGTACGTCTGCGGATCCCCAACGGCCAGCCCAATATTGATGCCGGCCATGGTGAGGTAGAACCCTCCCAGCGTCTTCGTGAAGCGTTCAAGCGTCGTGACACGTTCGCGGGATGTGCAAGGCCTGCGCGATCCGTGCTCTCTCCAGCCGTTCTCTGGGTCGGACCCGGGTGTTCGCGGATGCTCATGATCTTCTTCACTTCCCTTCGAGTCTTCTCCACTGATAGTCCAGTACCACCGGGAAGCTGCTACCGGCGAAGGTCGTCGCACGGCTAGGTCCTTGGTCATGTCTGCCCTTGAGAGCGGATGGCTGGCGGTAGCCGTGGTTCG
>CAVRUZ010000007.1:0-124897 GCA_963724495.1 uncultured Actinomycetota bacterium
TGTACTGGTGCAGCGAGGTGAACCAAGGACCATCGCGCTTCTCGTCACTCATCACTTCTCGTTTCGTCGGGTGTGACCGTTAGGACGTGGACCGACCCGCGGTCGCTTTGCTCAATCAACTGAGGTGCTCGGACAAAAGGTACGGCCGGTCAGACCGTAGCCTGACCGGCCGCGACCGGGTCTGCCAAATGCGATGTCAGCCGCTAGCTTGTCGGGTGCTGGTGGCGAGCTCACGACGGTTGGCCGCAAGGCTGCCGGGAGCCGGCCGCGTGGGTACCTCGAACTCCATGGCAGCAACCGCGGTGACGCCCTCGAGCTCGAGCTCCTCCGCGAAGTGGCAGGCAGCCATATGGCCGTCGCCCAGATCGCGCAACGGCGGTGACTCGGTCTTGCAGATGTCTTGCGCGTACGGGCATCGAGTGTGGAAATAGCATCCTGAAGGCGGGTTGGCCGGGCTCGGGACGTCGCCGACCAGGATCTTCGGGTGGCTCTTGTTCTTCGGGTCGGGCTTGGGCACCGCCGACAGCAAAGCCTCCGAGTACGGGTGGCGGGGCCGCTTGAACAGGTCCTCGGTCCGGGCGATCTCCGCGATCTTGCCCACGTACATGACTGCCACGTGGTCGGAGATGTGCTCGACCACGGACAGGTCGTGACTGATGAAGATGTAGGTCAGACCGAGTTCGGTCTGCAGCTTCTCCAGCAGGTTGAGGACCTGTGCCTGCACCGAGACGTCCAGAGCCGACACCGCCTCGTCACAAATGATCATCTCCGGGTTGAGGGCCAGGGCCCGGGCGATGCCGAGTCGTTGCCGCTGGCCGCCGGAGAACGCGTGGGGGTAACGCGAGGCGTGTTCCGGCCGCATACCCACGACCGTCAGCAACTCCGCGATTCGGTCCTTCAGCGCCCTGCCCTTGATGTTGCTGTTGATCACCAAGGGCTCGGCGATGATCCGGCCGACCGTCATGCGGCCGTCCAGGCTCGAACGGGTCCTGGAAGATGATCTGCATGTTCGGCCGGACCGTCTTCAGGTCCTTGCGGCTGGCCTGCGCGAGGTCGATCTTGCCGAGCGTTGCGTGGTTGAAGATCACCTGGCCGCCGGTGGGCTTCTCCAACTGCAGAATCGCCCGGCCGGTGGTGGACTTGCCGCAGCCCGATTCACCGACGATGGCGAACGTCTCTCCCTTCTCGACCGAGAAGTTAAGCCCGTCGACCGCCTTCACGTGTGCCACGGTGTGCCGGATGAAGCCGGCGCGGATCGGGAACCACTTCTGCAGGTCGATGACCTCAAGCAGGGTCTCTCCGGGAGGAAGCCGCTCACCGAACTCCAGCGAAGCGAGGTGCGCCAGAGCGGCCGCGCGCTCCTCGCTGTCGAGGACGAGTTCGTCGTCTTCGTCGCCTGTCGAGATCGTCATCGAGCCGGTGGTGGCGGCTTGGATCCGCTCTTCCGTCTCGCCCGCGGTCTCCTCCGGTGCCGTCTCCAGCGGCCGGTCGAGGGCGGACTTGTCGTCGGGACTGCGCACCTCAGGGGTGCTGGCGCGGTCGTCCTCGGGGACGGTGCCGTCACCACGGGTAGGCGGCTGACCTGTCATCTCAGGTTCCCTTCTTCGTGCGGCCGAACCGGCGCCGCTGCGGATCGGCAACAGCGACAGTCTCCGGTACATCCTCGGGTGTGCACCCGTCGTACAGGTGGCAGCGCACGCCATGTCCTTCTGCGCCGATCGGTGCCTCGACCGGCACGATCACGTCGCAGATGCCGGGCATCGCCGCCGGGCACCGAGGGTGGAAAGAACACCCAGGGACGCGGGAGTACGGGTCGGGCACAGATCCGCGGATCACCTCGAGCGGCTCGCCCTTGTTCATCCCGAATCTGGGGATCGAGCGCAACAGGCTGATCGTGTAAGGGTGCTTGGGGTTGTAGAAGATCTCCTCGACCGAGGCGCGCTCGACGATGCGGCCGAGATACATGACGACGACGTCGTCACAGATTTGCGCTACCACGCCCATGGAGTGGGTGATGAAGATGATGGACATGCCGATGTCGCGTTGCAGCTCACGCATGAGCTCGAGGATCTGCGCCTCGGTCGTGACGTCGAGGGCCGTCGTGGGCTCATCGGCGATCAACATCGTCGGGCGGCAGGACAACGCCATCGCGATCATGGAGCGCTGACGCATACCGCCGGAGAGCTCATGCGGGTACAGACCGTGGATCCGCTCGGGGTTGGGCATGCCCACCCGGTCGAGGATGTCGACCGCCCGCCGCTTGGCCTCTGCCTTGTCGTCGGTCTGGTGGAGCTTGATCCCCTCTTCGATCTGGTTCCCGATCGTGTACAGGGGGTTCAGAGAGGTCATCGGCTCCTGGAAGATCATCGCGATCTCTTCGCCCCGGATGGCCCGCATCTCGTCGGACTCCGGATCCAGTTCGGCGAGGTTGATGACTTCGGCCGTCACCTTCTTCGGTGCCTTCTTGGGCCGGTTGGTGTCGCGATCCTCCTGGTCGAGGCGCTGGCCGGCGCGGAAGTCGATTCGCCCTGATGCGATCCGCCCGGGCCGCTCCACGATCTGCATGATCGCTCGAGCTGTGACCGACTTGCCCGAACCGGACTCACCCACCACCCCCAGCACCTTGCCTCGGGGGAGCCGGTAGTTGACGCCGTTGAGGGCGCGCACCACGCCGAGAGCCGTGGGGAACTCCACGAACAGCTCGGAGACATCGATGACCGAGTCCTCCGCGCTGATGCGGTAGACCGGCTCGCCGGGGTTCTCCCGCTCGTCGGCGCCGGCTGTTGTCGTCCCCACGGGGCGACTGGCGACTTCTGCCATGTCAGATCCTTACCGGTTGTCGTGGCTGGGGCGGTCGGATGGTCTCCGACCGCTCAGCTGTACGGGTCGACCGCATCGCGCAGACCATCGCCGATCAGCTGGAACATCGTGACCGCGATGATCACGAGCAGACCGGGGATCAGGATCCATTGGAAGCTGTTGATCACCGCCATGTCCTGGGATGCCTGCAAGAGGACGCCCCAGCTGACCGCTGGTTCCTGCATCCCGATTCCGAGGAACGAGAGCGTCGTCTCCGCCGCGATTGTGCCCGGGATGCCGAGGCAGGCGACGACCACGAGATGGCTGATGGTGTTGGGCATCAGGTGGGTGAGGATGATCCGGTTGGTACCGCTGCCCGCCGCCTTCGCCGCGTTGACGAAGTCGGCCCTGGCGAACGACATGGTCTTGGCTCGAACCTGTCGAGCAAGGCCGGGCCAACTGGTCACCACCAGAATCAGGGAGATCAGTAAGTACCGCGTGGTGACCGAAAGGTCCTTCGGCAGGATCGCCGCCAGCACCATCCACAGCGGCAGCGTCGGGATCGACATGATGATCTCAGCAATGCGCTGGATGATGTTGTCCACGGCGCCACCGAAGTAGCCGGAGATGGTGCCGAGGATGGCCGCGACGATCGTTCCCACGACCACCGAGACGATGCCGATCGTCAGAGAGACACGCGAACCTATGACCGTCCGGGAGTAGACATCACGACCCTGGGTGTCGGCACCCCAGAGGTAGAGCTTGTCCGGGGCGTCGACCGCAAGGATGTGCCTGTCCGTTGGGATGAATCCCCAGAGCTTGTACTCGAAGCCCTTACCGAACACGTGCACAGGAACGAGCGAGGCCTTGTCCGAGCAGTTGGACGAGTACTCGTAGGACAGCGTCTCCTGGTCAAGCACCTGGGCCGGCCGGCACATCTTGAGGCCGCCATCGAACGTGATCTTCGAGGGTGGGGCGTTCTTGGCCTCGGCGCTGATCTCCAGCGCCTCGTTGACCATGAAGAAGGGCGCGAAGATCATGATGAAGTACATGATCCCGAGCACGATCACCGCGAACACCGACAACTTGCTCTTCTTGAACCGCCTGGCCATCAGGCGGAACTGGGAGATCTCCGCTACTCCACGGTCGGTGGAGTCGACGACTTCCTCGACCGCCTGGTGCTCAGTGAGGTCCTCGGTCTGCATCATCGACATGTCGCAGGCCTCCTTCTAGTCGAGGTTCCGGGCGCGGGGGTCGACCCACGCGAGCAAGAGGTCAGCCAGCAGGTTGCCCACGATCAGCAGTAACGAGCTGAACATCAGGAGCGTGACGGCGAGGTACATGTCCTGGTTCTGAAGCGCCTGGACCAAGAGCGGCCCCATCGTGGGGAGCGCGAGCACGATCGCGACGATGGCCTCGCCGGATACCAGGACCGGCAGCGACGTGCCCAGGGCCATGATCAGCGGGTTGATGGCGTTGCGCACCGCGTGCTTCCAGATGACGCGCCTCTCCGCCACACCCTTTGCCCGCGCCGTCTGGATGTACTGGGAGTTGAGCACGTCGAGCAGATTCGCGCGCATCACCCGTGTTAACCACGTTGTCGATCCCGCCCCGATGACGATCACCGGGATCCAGATGTGCTTCAGCATGTCGACGAACTTGTCGGTTGACCAGGGCGCGTTGAGGTACTGGGCGGAGAAGAGGCCGCCGACGTCGAAGTCGAGGACGTTCGCGGCGAACACGAGGATCAGTAGGGCAAGGAGGAACTCCGGAATCGCGAGACCCAGGAACTGGATCGTCGACACGATGTTGTCGAGTGCGGTGTATCTGTGCGTGGCCGAATACACACCTATGGGGATCGCGACCACCCACGCGAAGATCAGCGCCATCAGCGCCAGCATCACCGAGAAGCCGATACGGGAGCCGATGAGGTCGTTGACCTGCGCGTGAAAGGTGAACGACTCCCCGAAGTCACCTTGCAGCACACCGGTGATCCACTTGACGTACTGCTCGTAGACGGGGTCGTTCACGCCGTACCGGACCATCAGGTCGTTGATCTGCTGCTGCGGCAGGTTGCCGCCCATGGCGCGCAGCCTGCTGATCTCCCCATCGAGGGCCGAGCCGGGCGGCAGCGTAACGAGCAGGAAGCTCAGGATCGACACCACGATGAGCGTGATGACCATGTACACGAGCCGCCGCAGGATGAAGGTGACCATGACCTGCCCTTCCTGAGTCGCCGCCGGGCCGGCGTTTGGCCGCGGCTAGCTGATTGTGCACGTCTACCGGCCCTGTGGGGAGTACCCCGGCCAGGCAAGCTGGAAACTTCCGGACACTTGCGGTCTGCAGGCGGTCGCGCACGGCAGGCGGGTCACACGATCCGGATCCGCGGAGTGGGGTGACGGGTTTGACCGGCCCCGCGGTTCGCGGGGCCGGTCAACCGTCGTGTCGATCAGGTGGCGTGGTTCTCGGGGTCGTCCCAATAGAACGCCTCGATGTCGTACACCGCCGGGGTCGGGTGGATCCACGGGTTCATGAATCCGCCGAGGAACAGCTGGTCGCGCGTTGGGAAGTTCATCAAGGTCTTCTTCTTGACGACGGGTCGCGGCGGGTTCGCCACCGTGCCTTGGAAGAACGGGCCGAACTCAACGTGGATCTTGATCATGTCCCAGACCAACTGCGTCCGCTTCATGAAGTCGGGCTCGGCCTTGGCCTTGTCGTAGGTGTTCCAAAGCTTCTCGATCGGACCGCCCTTCTCGGGCATCAGCCGCGGAGGAGTGCGCTTCCACGGGTCGACATCGGCCTGCGACGTGTACTCCGGCGTGCCCTTCGCGTTGGCCATCGCGCCCTGGAGCGGCGCCCACCGGCTGGACTCCAGCGGCACGAGCCACTGCGGGTACAGGAGGTGGTTGGGCCCGTCGCCTACCTCCCAGGCACTCTGCGACATGTACTTGCCCTGTGCCCACGTGTCGGAGTACGTCGTAGGCGGAACCGGGTTGTCCTTCGCCTCGATTCCGACCGCCTTCCAGTCACGTACGCGTTGGGCATTGGCATTCACGTACTCCTGGTTACCGGTCATGTCGGCCGGCCGGTCGAGGCGGATCGACAGCTTGCTGCCGTCCTCGAACGTGCGCAGGCCGCCTGACCCCTTCTTCAGGCCAAGGTCGTCGAGGAGCGAGTTCGCCTTCTCGACGCTGTACTCCACGTAGGAGTCCCGCCATTCCGCGTACGCCGCCTTGCCCTCGTCGTTGAGCAGGTACTCGATCGCCTTGGGCGACAGCGTGCCCGTGGTGGGCTCACCTTGCTCGAAGTAGATCGACTTGCGAGCCTCTGCGCGGTTGAACGCATGCGACAACGCCTGGCGGAACTTGGGGTCACGGAAGAGCTTGCGGTACTTCTCGTCGGGGTAGTCGTAGTTGAGGAAGAAGATCGAGGCGGTGCCCGACCCCGAGTCCCACAGGTAGATGTCGGTTCCGGCAGCCTCGGCCTTGGACCTCAACGTGGCGTAGTCGGCGAGCGTGAGGTTGTTGAAACCGAAGACCGCGTCGACCTGGCCGTTGCCGATCTGGACCTTGCCTACCTGCGGGTCGCCTACCTGTGTCATCAGGATGCTGTCGATGTACGGCAGTTGGTCACCTTCCTTGGTGACTTCGTAGCTGTAGGGATTGCGCTCCCACGCCAGCTGCCTGCCCTCCTGGTACCTGACCAACTTGTACGGCAGCAGCGTCGGTACCTCGGTGCTCCGCCGGTAGCTGACGTTCTTCTCCCAGGGACCGCCAGACTCGACCCAGTTGCTCCCGATCTCCTTGTTGTACTTCGGGTGGAACTTCTTGGCGTAGTGAGCGGGGACGATCCAGACCGGGCCGTTGCCCTGGTAGCCGTTGGTCCACATAGCCATGCGGTCAGCCGTCAAGGGTGCAGGAGAGTCGAACTTCATCGTGAAGGTGTGCTCATCGGTTGCCTCGAGCTTGCAGATCGTGCCCTTGCTCGACTTGGCCTCGTCTGGAGCCGACTCAGGGTAGGGCGCATCGGCAGGCTTGTAGCCGATCATGTCCTCCCACCAGAACAGCACGTCGGCGGTGGTGACAGGCTGGCCGTCCGACCAGTTGATCTTGCGCATCGTGAACGTCCACTCGCTGGCGTCGTCGTTGGACGTCCACTTGTTGACGATGCCTGGGCCGACTACCTGACCGTCGTTGAGGAACCGCAACATGGCGTTGGACGAGAAGAGTTCACCGATGGCACCGTCGGTGGTGCTCGAGAAGGTCAACTTCATCTGGCCGCCGTACTTGCCCTGCTTCACCCAGTTGTGGGGAACGACGTAGGGCTCCTCGCCTACGCGCTCCTCAACAGGAGGAAGGTCGGCGGCGACGTTTGGCGCCTGCTGGAACTTGGCGGGCTTCGGCAATGGCTCCTTGGCAGAACCCTTGGTGCCGGCGTCATCGCCCGACCCGGATCCGGCGTCGCCTGTGCCGCCGTCATCTCCACAGGCGGAAAGCATGACTGCTCCGGCCGCTACTGCCGCTCCTGCGAGGAACGACCTGCGGCGTACCGCGTTGTCTACCGACACTGAACTTCCTTTCCACGGGCGAAAAGACCCGGTGGTCGAACGAAGATCGCAACGATCTCCGGCAGAGGTAGCGCGGCTTTGTGGCCGCCGCTTTGTGAAACTAGCCCTCACCCGTGCCCGAGCCTGCCGACGACACTTGAAACGCAACCTGATCGACGCCTGCTTGTGACATACGGGTGGGCTCAGCCGGAAAACATCGTGCCTTGCATGGCTTCGCAGGACTACGCAAAGTGCATAACGACTCGATCACAACCGAACGAGGCTGGCTGTAGCGTGACGCGAGTGACTGACACGGGAGGCGCAGCGGGCTCGGAGCCGTCGGCTGAAGCAGGAAGGTCGGCCGCGACGGCTGAATCGGCGGGGACAGAGGAGACGGCGGAAGCCGGAGAAGTTGCCGGGGCAGCCGACGAGGACGCTGCCGACGACAACGAGCAGGCTTCCCCACCGGTCGCCGACCGGCGGCCGGTACAGCGCACGCATCACGGCGACACATTCGTCGACGATTACGAATGGTTGCGGGACCCGAAGAGCGCCGACACCCTGGCGTATCTCACGGCGGAGAACGCCTACGCCGAGAGCCGGACCGCCCACCTCGAGGGACTTCGACAGGAGATCTTCGACGAGTTCGCACGGCGCACGGAGCAGACAGACACCTCCGTTCCGGTCCGGCGCGGCGACTGGTGGTACTTCCGTCGCATCGACGAGGGCCAGCAGTACCACCGCCACTGCCGTGCACCGGCCGGCACCGATCACACGCCTCCCCGCCTGGACGCTTCGTCCACGCTTCCGGGCGAAGAGTTGCTGCTGGACGGCAACGCCGAGGCCGAGGGTTCGGAGTTCTTCTCCCTCGGGGGCTTTGCCGTCACCCCTGACGGCAACCGGTTGGCCTACGCGGTGGACCTCGCCGGTGACGAGCGCTACACCGTCCGGATCAAGGACCTGCTCACCGGAGAACTGCTGCCCGACACGATCGAGAAGACCTCCGGCTCTCTCGCCTGGAGCCTCGACGGGTCACAGCTCTATTACCTGACGGTCGACGAGGCCTGGCGGCCGGAGAAGCTGTGGCGCCGCACTCTCGGGCAGGACCGGCCGGACCCGTTGCTGTTCCACGAACCCGACGAACGGTTCTGGGTGAGCCTCGGCACGTCGCGCGACCATCGCCACCTGGTTGTTGGCGCGACGAGCAAGAACACGTCGGAGTGGCTCCTTGCCGACGCCGGTTCCCCGGAGCCGGAGATCCGCGTCTTCACGCCGCGCGTCGACGGCGTCGAATACATGATCGAGCCGTTGGGCGACCAGGTACTTGTCCTGCACAACCGCGAGGGCTCGGACTTCTCCTTGGCAGTCGCGCCCGTCTCGGCGACGGGTGCCGACGACTGGCACACCGTGATCGCGCACCAGCAGGGCCGGCGGATTGTCGATGTCGCTGCCTTCGAGGCGGCGGTGGCGGTCGAGTGGCGACTTGATGGACTCTCTCGGCTGGCGGTGCTCCGTCGTAATGGCGACGGCTTCGGCGAACCCTCGGAGATCCCGTTCGCTGAGCCCATCTACACCGCCGGGCTCGCCGACTCCAGCGACCACGACTCCCCCACCGTGCGCATCGGGTTCGCATCGATGGTCACGCCGTCGTCGGTGTTCGACTACGAGTTCGCCACCGGACAGCTCCACTTGCGCAAGCAGCAACGTGTGCTCGATGGCTACAACCCCGACGACTACGTGCAGGCGCGGGAATGGGCCACTGCGCCCGACGGCACCCGGGTGCCGATCTCGATCGTTCGCCGGGTGGACCGGCCCGCTGGTCCCGGACCGTTCCTGCTCTACGGGTACGGCGCCTACGAGATGTCGATGGATCCGAACTTCTCGATCTTCCGGCTGTCCATGCTCGATCGGGGATTCGCCTTCGGCATCGCCCATGTACGTGGCGGCGGCGAGATGGGCCGGCACTGGTACGACGACGGGAAGATGCTGCACAAGCGCAACACCTTCACCGACTTCGTCGCCTGTGCGCGGCACGTGGCCGACGCCGGGTGGACCACACCGGCCGACCTGGTGATCCGCGGGGGCAGTGCCGGCGGCCTGCTCGTGGGTGCGGTGCTCAACCTGGCGCCGGACGCCGTGCGGGCATGTCAGGCGGCTGTGCCGTTCGTCGACGCGCTGACATCGATGCTCATGCCTGATCTGCCGTTGACGGTCGTGGAGTGGGAGGAGTGGGGCGACCCTCTGCACGACCCGGAGATGTACGCGTACATGAAGTCCTATTCGCCGTACGAGAACATCGCCGCGCGCCCCTATCCGGCGATCCTGGCCACGACGAGCCTCAACGACACGCGCGTGCTGTTCTGCGAGCCTGCCAAGTGGGTGGCGAAGCTGCGCGCAACGATCCCGAACCCCGAAGCGGTCCTGCTGAAGACCGAGATGTCGGCCGGGCATGGTGGACGCAGCGGCCGCTACGACGCCTGGCGTGAAGAGGCCTTCGACCTCGCCTGGATCTGCGACCAGGTGGGCGCCACCTCGAGGCTCTAACTGCGAATCCCTGAAAAGTGGCGGCCAGTTCAGGATTCCGGCCGCTGAGGGCCTGATTCTCGAACTGGCCGCCACTTTTCAGGGTTTTGAGTCAGCGCACCTCGCGTGGTGCGGTGTCGTCGACCTGGACCCATGTCTCCATCCCGTCGGACCAGAAGCCCGCGTACACGTCGACCGTGGTGAGACGGCGACTGTCGAACGCAACAGTGACCTTCGTCCACTCGCCCTTGGTGCTCGGGAATGTCTTCGTGACGACGTCGCCACCAGCTCCACGCACACCGACCGGCCGAGCGTCTTGATGTCGGCGCTACGAACCCAGGTGGTGACTGTCACGGCGGTGGTTGGCCCGGCGAGATCCGTCGACGCCCGCGACGCAACGGCCTTTGTCTTCAGACACTTGCAGGCCCCCCGGTCGACGATCGCCGTACTGCTTGGCGGCCATCTGGTCACCGTCGTCAGCGAGAGCCGGCATCCCGGTGAACGCGACGATGACGGCCAGCGCCGCCGCCAGCAATACTCTTGTGAGTCGTACGACTCCTCCGATGACTGGGCTCATCTCGGTTGCCGGCTGGTTGCCCAAATCATCCAACCGCACGTCGCATGGAACCTAGGCCAGCTGGGACTTGAGAACCCCAGTGAGGATCGGGCCGGATTCGGACAGCGTCTCAGCATCGGACTTCACGGCGAGTTGGTTCCATTGGGGCTCAGACCAGTCGCCCGATTCGTCGGAGGTCTCGGGCGGAGCACAGCACGCGCCAGCAACCTCAGCCTGCGTCTGACCGGCTGGCCCGACTAGAGTCCCGATCCGCGGGCCCCTAGCTCAATGGCAGAGCTCCGGACTTTTAATCCGTAGGTTGTGGGTTCGAGTCCCACGGGGCCCACCGAACCCGCTGCAGGACCTCGGGTGATGGCTGTCAGCGTGTTCGGTTGATAGTTGACACTCCCTCGTTGAGAGATGAGCGTGGCCGAGCACCGGAATCAGGCTTGTGTTGGCAGAGATCAGCGATGGCCCGGCCGTGACTGAGGTAGCTGTTCAGGGGGATTCTTGCCGCACGATTGGGAGCCCGCGTGATGATCGACATTCCTGACGAGGTCAGGAACAAGGTCATCGCCGACGGGAACGCCGCGTGGCTCGACGAGCTGCCCTCGGTCGTGGAGTCACTGGCGCAGGAGTGGTCACTGACCATCGGCGCCTCGCTGCGCGGCGGCCACGCGGCGCTCGTCGTCGAGGCGACACTGGCCGACGGGACGGCGGCTGTCCTCAAGGTCGGCGTTCCGGGGACTCGGCGCGATCTCACCTTCGAGGCAACCGTGCTGCGCCTCGCCGACGGCGATGGCTGCGCGAACCTGCTGCGCGACGACCTCGACCGCGGCGCCCTCTTGCTCGAGCGACTCGGGGCTGCCCTATACGACGTCGTGCCTGATCCCACGACGCGGCACGACATGATGTGCGACGTCGCTGCCCGGCTCTGGCGTCCGGTCAGTCCCGACGTCGACCTACCGACGGGCGCGGACAAGGCACGCGAGTATTCCGACCTGCTGCCGCGGCTGTGGGAGGAGACGGGTCGGCCGTGCTCGGAAGCGACCGTCGAGGACGCTCTCGCGTGCATGGAGCGTCGCTGCCGTGCCCACGATGACCGACACGCCGAGCTCGTGCACGGCGACGTACACGACCTCAACGTGCTCCAGGCGGCGGACGGCACGTTCAAGCTCATCGATCCTGGTGGCCTGCGCGCTGAGCGAGCATGCGACCTCGGCACCATCATCCGATGCAATCCCGACGCCGGCGACGACCTGCACGACAGGGCGAGTCGGCTGGCCGCCCACACTGGTGTGGACGCCACGGCGATCTGGGATTGGGGAACGATCCACCGCGTCATCGGCGGCCTTTACAGCCGACAGATCGGGTTCCAGTCGTTCAGTGACCTGTTGCTCGCCGAGGCAGATCGACTGACCGAATGAAGGACGGCAGCCCTCACACTGGGCGACTGGTGTCCGGCCTCGGCTTCTTGCTGGCACCGGGACCTCGGAGTTCGTGGCAAGGTCGCCGGGTCGGTGACGAAGTCCAGGGCGGTCTGGCTCAGGCGCTTTCTGAGTATGTCGGCAGTAGTTGCGCAGCAGAATGAACGCCTCGTCGACAGTGCACCCGGCGGACTGGGCGATCACGCCCTTCGCCTGCTCGATGTGCCAAGTCTCGATGTCGGGTACGAGCACCGGGCGACGGGTGGCGTGGGCTGCATGGCAGGGCCCCTCGCCCAGCTGAACTGCATCTCCTCGATCGCCGCGCTGATGGCATCTGGGCTGGCAACGACACCGGTGAAGTCATCTCGCACAGGGCGCCGTCCACAGATGTCCTTGGCAACTGCAACCTGACGGTCGCCTGGCTGCACTTTTCCCAAGGCGAAGAACAATTCGGGATCGTCCCGTCGGCGTCGCCGTCTTGTACTCGCGACCCTTCATCCGTCCCCGCTTCCCCGCATTGTGGTGGCGGCTGCCGAGGACTGGCGCACCTTCTACTTGAACCAAGCCGATCGTCGGCCACATTCACACGCACGAGATTGAGCCATGGTGGGCGATCAAGGCTGGGCTGAAACCTGCCGACGACGACGGATCGGCTCGGTCGTCACTACTGGCTTACGATGTATGGCCGAGGCTACGCCGCCCTGGAGTGGCAGCCTTCAATGAATAGTCGGTGCATCTCTGATTCGCCTCGCGCGCTTTCGGTGCAGCCTTTCTCAGCAATTCTGCGATTTCGAAACAATGCTCTTGTTGTTGAGGCACTCAGAACGCGTTCGCGGCCGACTTCCACTCCCGGAGGCGCTGCGCGATCAGCTCGCTCCGTTCCTTCTCGCTTCCGCCGTCCAACACCCGAAGGTCCGAGGCGTCGGCTCGCAGGTAGATGCCGGCGGTTCGCGCATTCAGCCCGGGATCTCGATCAGACCGTGTCGTCCAGTACCCGGTGGCGCGGTCGGCGGCCTCCACCCTGATCTCGCCGGTGCCCTCGAGCTGTGGCGCGTTCGGGTGCCGAGGACGTTCGCCTTTCCAGAAGTAGAGGATTCCGGCAGGATCCCTCTGCTCCTTCGTGGCCTCGCTCCAATAGCGGGCGGAGAGGGTGCCGTCCTCCTGCCAGGCTCGGCCGGTCACGTTCAGGCCGCCGTCACGGTCCCGCGAGATGCGCAAGAGGCTCACCGCCGACGGCTCGCCCTCGGTCCGCACGGTCAGCGAGAGCTGCCACCACAACCCTTCGACAGGTCCTCGGCGACCCTCGGTCTCGATCGCGTTGCGGAGCTTCTGGTTGATAGCGCGGACCTCCGCCGCGGTGGTGGCCGGGTCGTAACGGATGGTCGTCAGCCCGAGCAGGTCGCTCGGCAGCTTCGCGCCGCTCGCGTGCAGGATGAACGAGCGCCGCATGCCCAGGGTGCCGCCGAACAGCCCGGCCTCGAAGACCACGTTGTCCCTCGGTGAAGCCACGCCCGGCTGGGACGCATCTGCGACGGTCCAGTCGTCCTGGGCGAAGACGAACGCGGCGAAGTCGACTTCGTGGGAGAGCTCGACGAGCCGGTCGAGCGTGGACCGACCGGGGTTGAACGTGGTCGTCCAGGGCTCGACGTCGGCCACGTCCTCGAGACCGCGCGTCATGGCCTGCAGCAGCTTGGCCTGCTTGCCCGACGACCCTAGGAAGATGCGCGGCTTGTTCATGCTCGGTCAGCAAAGACGGACATGGCGCACACGCTAATCCGTGAGGGCGCGGGCCGGCAGACCCTCGTGCCGCCCAGCCGCCACAGTCCTGCTGTGCCTGCGAAGTCGGTAGGTTCACGCCTCGGCGGCTTCACTCAGTCGAGCCGCCACGGTGGAAAGAAGCGCATCGACTGCCGACTCATCAAGCGTCGCGTCCTCACCGTGTCGAGAGCCACCGCCGCATCGATCAACCCTGGGTCAGGCCATCGTGCACGGGCCCAAGCCGCACCTTCCAGCTTCGGCCCCAGTACGTCGTCCGCAGCGAACCTCCAAGCCCGGCACATGTTCAGGACCGGATAGAGCGTCGCCCTCTAATGGGCGCGATGCCAGGCCATGGACTCATACATCGCCGCCAGAAGCGTGCTGCGAGGGGATCAGCGAAGATCGTTCGCGGGGCGGCCCGCTGATCGCGAGACCTGACCGGTGTGCGATTGGCCGGTCCAGCACGCACCAGAAGCCAGGCTCGTCTGTCGCGTTCAGGTGCACGGTTGTGGGCATCCGTGGTCCGCCGTTGGCATTGACCTCGAAGTCGGCACCTGCGGGAGGTGAGCCCGCGACTTCGCGGCGATACAGAGTGAACTCCAGGCCGCGGGCTGGGCCTGCCGCACTCACCTTGACGACGGCTGACGCCACGGATCGTCTCTGCGGATCGGTCAGTGCGTTGCTCGACACAGCGGCGATGTCGATGTCGCTCTCGCCGGGGACATATCCGCCAAGGGCAACAGAGCCGACGAAGTACGCGCCCACGAAACCGTTGCCGAGAGTGCGAGCGAGCGCGTCCGCAACGTGGTCACCGAACGCGAGGACGTCGGGCGCGAGCAATCTTCCATCCTCAGGCATCCGGACGCCGAGACATTCAGCCAGTTATGGGTTTGCCGAGAGGTGGGAACCCGCGTCCCTCCCAGGCAGGTCGCATGGCAAGGATGTCGCCCTCGTCCCAGATCCTGCGGATGTAGCCGAAAGTCGGAAAGGCGGCACGTTCCTCGGCGGTCACTGCACGGATCGACTCGTAGCCATCCAGCACGGCGTCCCGAATCTCGTCCCGCCTGTCCAGGCACACAACGGCTAGATCGTAGGCTCGCCAGCCGTACGCGCAGTGGTCGAAATCGAAGAACGTGGGCGTGTCACCGCTGAAATGCACATTTCCCGGATGCGGGTCGGCATGGATGAGGCCATAACTGCCGTTGGCCGTCGGCAATCCGTGGATCACGTCGATCAGTTCCTCCAAGGGCGGAACCCTCGTCAGATCCATGAGCTGTCCCTGACTTCGTCGCGTTGGATCAATGCGTACGGCTGCTCCAGCAGGAGCTCGACGCCGAGGTGATACCGATGGTGGGCGAGGAGAACCCGTCAGCAGCACGATGAAATCGAGCGAGCTCAGCGCCGAGACTCCTTGCCAGGCTTGCGTTCAGCCTCTGCACCTCAGCGCCTTCGGCAAACTCGAACACGGCATACTCGCGATCGTGACCAGGCAGCCGCCCGAGGAGTTCACCGTCCCGGCGGCGTAGTGGTGCGGCGACTCGCACTCCTCGTTCGCGTACGAACTCCAGCAGTTCGAGTTCGAACAGAAAGTCCGTCGAATCCCGCATGTAGTACTTCCCATTGAGATAGACCCGGCAGATGAAGCGGCCTCGGTCGGCGAGCAGCAGGTACGTGTCATTGAACGCACGCCCCACGAGTGTGCACGATGTCAACGCAGGCAGGCCAAAGTCCTCCGCAACGGCATCGGCGACCTCGTCCGGTCCGATCGCGCGTTCCGCGGCGTCGACATCCACGCTCCCTCGGTCAACGAGTAGGACTTGTCTCGGAGCTCGACCCCGGCAAAGACTCGCACGCTGGGGGCACCACCCCCCGAGTGGCCGGGTCGCCTATCGACCGTAGTCTTCGATAGCTGCTGCGAGTTCGCCGATGATGACGTAGAGCAGGTCGATCGACTGGACCTGGATCCGGTGTTCTGGTCGTCGGCGTCATACGTGACGATGAAGCGTGCGTCGTCTTCCTGGCGCTGCAAGGCGTGCACCATGTGCTCGATGGTGATGGGCTTGGTCACAAGCGGCTCCAACATCTGGGTGGTGCCTGGTCCGCTGGCACAGTTCGCGCCGGCCATACCTTGCGCCCTTCTCACACGCTGTCACCGAAAGACTCCGTTCTGATGGTTGTTAACGGACGATCCGGGTATCACCCCGCTATGCCCCAGCCGTGGACGCTGGACCGCCTCATCCGACGGCAGTGGTCGATCACCAACCGGTCGGGCCATACGGCGCGGTCGGTGAGGTTCGCCGCTTCCGGGGCGCTCGTGGTCTTCGGACGACGAGACTGGTCGATCCTCATCGATCGACTCGACTCTGGTCAGGGGTACCCCATCTCTGCCATGTCGGCATGGGGCAGCACGATCTACCCCCCGGAGATCCACGTGACCTGGTTCAGCGATCAGCTTCCGGACCACATGAGAGCGGCCACTCTTCACTGGCCAGCGTCTGCCATCTCATTCCCGGGTGCTCCGTTGCAAGGCCGCCCATCGACATGACGGGCGGCGAGGCTCCCACCGGCTACGCGCCGCGGCGGTGAGCGGTAGCCGTCGACCCACCTCTTTGTTCGCCCCTGCCGCGCTGCCAGTCCATCGCGAGAAGGACCACATCCACGACCGATCCATCGGGGAACACCGCGCCGTACTGCTCGCGGAACTCCGCCGGGGAAAGGTAGGTGTCGGTCGTCAAGTGGTCGAGCCAGGGACCAGTCCACTTGAACTTGAACAGCCAGGCCGCGTTCCTCAAGCCGTGCTGCCGAAAGTCAGAAGGCAGTGCTTGCACTGCGCCCACGCGATATACCCAGGCCGGCGGGGTCGGACGTGGCGCAACGCAGTCCACGAGGACCGCATACCCACCTGGCGCTACCAGCGACCGCAGGTGCCGAAGCGCTGCTGACAGGTCAGGTACGTGATGCAAGGTCGTGTGGCTGTACACCAGGTCGAAGCCGACGGTGTCCTCGAAATCGAGAAGGTCAGAGCACAGGTAGCGCACCGAGGAGCCGAACGCCTCTCAGCTGCCAGCTCGATCAATGGGCGCGACAGGTCGAGTCCCACCACTTCGTCATAGTGATCGGCGAGTTCGAGCGTGCGCCGGCCGGCGCCACAGCCCACGTCGAGGGCACGCCGGCCCCCACGCACGCCGGCCGCCTCCATCCACGGCCAATCCGAGACCTCCTGCAGCCCGCAGAACCGGTCGTAGTCGTCGGCGAACCGGTCGAATGCCTGCGGATCGTCGGCTGAGCGACGGACCTTCGCCATCCCTGGATCGTAGGAGGAGCCCAGGACTCGCCCGGAGATGAGCCCCTTCGACCTACGCTGCCAACCATGAGGGCAGGAACGGGGTGCTCTGGGATCTCACCGTCCCGAGCGCTGCGCCTTTCCTGCGTCAGCCTGTTCGCCGCCGCCCTACTTCTCGCTGCCTGCACGACCAGCGGCAGCCAGCCCGAAGCTAAGCCGGGGGCGGCGTCATCGCCCATCTCGACTCCCGACGGCCAGGTCACCACGTACGTTGGGAGCACGCCCGCCGGTGCGGAGATCCTCAGCGCCTTGGGCCTGGATCGAGCCGGTCCGCCCGAACTGATCGAGTGGACCCTTGCCCTGCAAGGGTCCGAGCGGTCGGGGAGATTCGACCTGCGGCTCGTGTACGGACGCGCCGCGCAGGGAAGTCCTGGCCTCGCCAGCGGGCCGGCGCAGGACCGGCGCCAGGGAACCTGGACGAGCGCGACCCTTCCCGACATCACCGGACGGGTTCTCCGGCTGTCCGACGCCGTCGACCTCGTACAGATGAGCCCAGACGTCCTGCACGTCTTGAACAGCGAGCGTGACCTCATGGTCGGCGACGGTGGTTGGAGCTACACCCTCAACCGCGAGGCGAGTGCCGAGCCCATCCCCGCCGCTGGCGTCGTCTCCTCGCAGCCGGACATGTCCTACCGGATCCTGCCCCTGTCGACGGGTGCGGAGACGTTCGGCGTCTTCGAGGGGCGTACGCCGTGCCAGGGGATCGCCGGCCTGATCGCTATCGAGCCGCCCGAGAACTGCGTCAAGGTGAAATGGCGGATCACGCTCAATCAGGATGCGCAGACATCGAGACCGACCAGCTACCGGATCGAGGGCAGCCTGCACCGTCAGAAGGCACGCGAGGGAACGTGGTCGCGGATACGTGGCACAGCTGATGACCCCAAGGCATCCGTCATCCGGCTAGGGGCTGCCGCGGGCGAGTCGGAGCTGGACCTGCTGGTGGGTGATGACGGCGTCCTCTTCGTCCTCGACGAGTCGGGCAAGCCGCTCGTCGGTCACGCGCTGTACAGCTACTCGCTCAACCGAAGGGCGTCAGGCTGAAACTCGCGATCAGCCGGGCCCCCACCCGCCACGTCTGCATCCCATGGCTCCTCGGCCCTGATCGCCTTCCAGGCCTGGAAGCTGACCGCATCCTGCGGCCTCGCGAAGTAGTACCCCTGGGCCACGTCGCACCTGAGGCCGCGGAGTGCCTTCATCGTGGCGAGCGTCTCGACGCCCTCGGCGACGACGGACAGGCCGAGGTGGTGACCCAGGTCGACCATGGACCGGACCAGTGCCTTGTCACGGTCACTGAACGTCATGTCGCGGATGAAGCGGTTCGACGTGTTCCACCAGCTGCATCGCCTGCCGGTGATGGGCGCCGGCGAGCTGGGTGACCACCTGCCGCTCGACGGCCTGCAACGTGCCTTCGATGGCACGGAACCTGGCCAGGTCTACGGCGTGGTCGGCATTCAGGTCGGTGGCGTGGTCGATCGCCCGGAGAACCTGAGGCTGGAGGTCGGACAGCTCCGAGCCCTCCCGGTCCTCGGGCTCGGACACGGTCGACTGAAGCATCAGGTACTCGCGGGAGATCAGGACGTAGGCCGCCCGGTGGGCCTCCGCCTTCGCCGCTGACTGCTGTGTCGATCGAGTCAGGTTGGCCTGGAACGCGCTCGCCAGGAAGGCCACGGCGAGCATGGCCACCAGGCCCAGCGCCAACGCGGGACCCACGGACTGTGTTGCGGAGGTGTCGCCAGTGCACGAGGGCTTGACGCACGAGCGGCCTCCCTTGCAGATGGCGAGAATGAGCGGCGCGGTACGCCGGAACTCCACTCTTCGGTCCGCGGGATCCGATCGGGAGGGGATTAGGGCTGTCGGTTTTGGGCCTAAAGTCCTCTTTGCCACCATAGGCCTATTTCGCGCTGTGACGGCAACGGTGCTGCCCGCTCAGCGCCAGCCGCAGGGCCGGCCGACCCGGATTTCCTCGGCGTTATGCTGCGCCCGCCGGTCTCGGGTCCCCCGGAGCCTCATCCTTCGGTCAGGCGGCAGGCCGCCGGAAGCGCTGTGCATGTCAACGTGCATTCCAAGGCGTGTGCATTCCAAGGCGTGTGCATTCCCAAGCTATGTGCCCGAAAGAGCTGAGTGCATGAGCAAGCCCACGATCCTGACCGTCGACGACGACCCGGCGGTCTCCGCGGCCGTTTCGCGGGATCTGCGCAACCGGTATGGCGCCGACTACCGGATCGTGCGGGCGACGTCGGGCGCGCAGGCGCTGGACGTGCTCACGAGGATGGCCCTGCGCAGTCAGTCAGTCGCGCTGATCGCCACCGACCAGCGCATGCCGCAGATGACCGGCATCGAGATGCTCGAGCAGGCTCGCACGCATGCACCGGGTGCGAAGTTCCTCCTGCTCACCGCATATGCCGATACCGACGTGGCCATCAAGGCCATCAACGACATCGGCCTCGACTACTACCTGCTGAAGCCGTGGGACCCACCTGAGGACCACCTGTACCCCGTGATCGACGACCTGCTGGGCGACTGGCAGCAGGCCAATCCCGACCACACCTCCGACGTGCAGGTGGTGGGGCACCGATGGTCGGACCGGAGCCACGAGCTGAAGAACTTCCTTGCTCGCAACCACGTTCCGTACAAGTGGTACGACGTCGAGCGCGATGCCGAGGGCCAGCGCCTCCGGGACCTCGCGCAGGCCACGGCGGACGAGCTCCCGATGGTCCTCGTCCCCGACGGCGAGACGCTCCGCTCCCCCACGACGTTGGAGCTTGCCGGTGCGCTCGGCCTGCGGACTCAGGCACAGCAGCCCCTGTACGACGTCTGCATCGTCGGCGGGGGTCCCGCGGGCCTGGCGGCGGCGGTCTATGCGGCGTCGGAGGGCCTGAGCACCGTTGTGGTCGAGCGGGAGGCGCCGGGCGGTCAGGCCGGCCAGAGCGCCGCGATCGAGAACTACCTGGGCTTCCCGAAGGGCCTCACCGGCTCCGACCTCACGCAGCGCGCCGTCGCGCAGGTCACCCGGTTCGGGGCGGAGATGGTCCTTGCCCACGACGTCGTCGGGTTCGAGACACGTGGTCCTGTGCACGCGGTGCTCCTCGACGGGTCGGGCGAGATCGAGGCCAGAGCCGTCATCGTGGCCACCGGGGTCTCCTACCGCCGCCTCGAAGCCGAGGGTCTTGACGAGCTCACCGGCCGTGGCGCCTATTACGGCGCGAGCGCCAGCGAGGCCAACCAGTGCGAGGGCGACGACGTGTACGTCGTCGGAGCCGCGAACTCCGCCGGACAGGCGGCCCTCAATCTGGCGAGGTACGCGCGCAAGGTGGTCCTGGTCGTGCGCGGCGCCTCTCTCGAGCAGTCGATGTCGCTCTACCTGATCCAGCGCATCACGGCGGCGCCGAACATCGAGGTCAGGTATCGAAGCCAGGTGGTGGCCTGCCGCGGTGAGGGCCACCTCGAGGCGCTGACCGTGTGCAACCGGGACACCGGCGCGACCGAGGAGGTCGCCACCAGCTGGCTCTTCGTCTTCATCGGAGCGTCCCCCCGAACCTCGTGGCTCGGCCCCAAGATCGTGCGCGACGACAAGGGCTTCGTGGTGACCGGGCAGGACATGGTCACGGTGTCGCACGACCACGAGTGGCCGCTGGCGCGGGCGCCGTACGCGCTCGAGACGAGCGTCCCCGGTGTGTTCGCCGCCGGAGATGTGCGACTCGACTCGATGAAGCGGGTCGCCTCGGCCGTGGGCGAGGGCGCCATGGCGGTCTACCTGGTCCACCGCTACCTGGCGACGACCTGATGCGCGCCGCCGATCTGCGACCGCTCGGCCTGTTCGACGGCCTCACCGACGACCAGTTGGCCGAGCTGGCCGAGGCCGGGACCGAGGTGCCCATCGAGCCCGGCGTCGACCTCTTCCACGAGGGGGAGCACGCGGACTGCTGGTGGGTGCTGGTCGACGGCGTCATCGAGTTGAGGCGGAAGGCCGGCCGGGAGCAGATGGTGGTCGGTCGGATGGATGCACCCGGCCGCTGGGCGGGCGGCTTCCGGGCCTGGGACGACAACGGCGTGTACCTGGCCACCGGCCGAGGGGTGACGCCGGGGCGGGTGCTGCGGGTGCCGGCCGAGGTGCTGCGGGAACGCTCGGACGCCTGGTTCCCCTTCGGCGGGCATCTGATCGAAGGGCTGTTCCGCACGGCTCGCACCATCGAGTCGACCGCCCGCCAGCGCGACGCCTTGGTGACCCTCGGCACGCTCTCCGCGGGCCTCGCACACGAGATCAACAACCCCACCGCGGCCGCGGCCAGGTCCGTCGACGCACTCGAGGAGACCTGCCGGACCCTGCTGTCCTCACTGCGCCAGCTCGCCGAGGGCGAGATCTCCGCCGCCCAGTTCACCGCGCTGGACGCGCTCCGGCTGGAGATCGAGCCCCACCGCAGCGGTGTCGTCGACCCGTTGGCGATCGCCGATCTCGAGGACTCGCTGACGTCCTGGCTCGCCGACAACGGGGTGGAGCGCGACTGGGTCATCGCGCCAGCACTCGCCGCCGCTGGCGCTGACGAAGCCTGGTGCGAGCGGGCGCTGACGATTCTCGGACCGGCCTCCCTGGAAGTAGGTCTGGAGTGGGTGGCGAGCACCTACGCCACCTCCACGCTGCTCGGGGAACTGAAGGAGTCGACGCGCCGCGTCTCCGAACTGGTGGCAGCCGTGCGGTCCTACTCGCAGATGGACCGCGGCTCCCTCCAGCGCATCGACCTCACTGAAGGGCTGGAGAGCACGTTGGTGATGCTCGGCCACAAGCTGCGCGGCGGTGTCACGGTCGTGCGCGACTACGGGCCCGACGTTCCTCAGATCGATGCATACGCGGGTGAGCTGAACCAGGTCTGGACGAACCTGATCGACAACGCGGTCGACGCGATGGACGGCGTCGGCACCCTCACCATCGCCACCCAACCGGACGGCGACTGCGTGGTGGTCGAGATCCGCGACACCGGTTCCGGAATGCCGCCGGACGTGGTCGCGCGCGCTTTCGAGGCCTTCTTCACGACCAAGGACGTGGGCAAGGGCTCGGGCCTCGGACTCGACATCGCCCGCCGCATCGTGGTGGAGCGCCACGGCGGCACCATCGACATCGACTCCCACCCTGGTTCGACCGTCCTGCGGGTCCGGCTCCCGGCCAAGCCGCCCGGCTAGCTCGGCGGGCGCGCCACCCGTCGAGCGGGCGCAATCGGGTTATGGACCACGGATAACCCCGATTCGTGCGCACTCGATGCGGGCCGGAGTCGGGGATGAACCACAATCGGCGGCATGGATTCCCAGACCCTGCGCTCCAACCAGGCCCCGCTCAAGGAGCGTTACCGCTCCGATCCCGAGTCGGCGCACACGCCGGTCCAGGCAACCGCTGACTTCCGTGACGACGGCATCACCTGCTCGGTGGAGAGCTGGGCCGGACCCATCCGCGCGGGACTTCACCGAGCCACGGGCGGCGACGGCAGCGACGCATGCTCGGCCGACATGCTCATGGATGCCCTGGTGGGTTGCGCCGGCGTGACCTTGCGCAGCGTCGCCACCGCGCTGGGACTGGATATCCGCTCGGCGAGCCTGCGTGCGGATGCGATGTTCGACGCGCGCGGGACGCTGGGCGTCGACCGCGAGGCCGAGGTGGGGATCCAGAACGTCGTGGTCACGGCAGTCGTGGACACCGACGCTGACGACAAGGCACTGGAGCGCCTCGCACGATCCACCGAGCGCTACTGCGTGGTCGCCAAGAGCCTGCGGGCACCGGTGGAGTTCGTGGTCCGACGAGCCGACTGATCAGCCCGCACTGTCGGTCCGCGCCACACATGCACTGACGCTGTCCGCGCGCCCGAACTGTCCGGACATGTCCACATCCGCGGCCGTCGCCTGCATGCACGCGGTCTCGCGCTGGGTCAGAGTCCGCCGGAGCTGCCTGTGCCGTCGGCGTCGGGTCCGCTCCGGGAGCGTGCCGCCGTCGCCGTCCAGGCCAGCAGGCCGAGGCCGACGACCATGCTGATCACACCCGCAATGAGCCAGCTCCGCTCACCTGACATCGCGCTTCCGCCGAGCACCTCGGCGCCCTGCAGCGTCCAGAGGAGGCCAAGCAGCAGCGCGATCACGGCGATCATGCGGACGAGCCGCGTTCTCCGCTTGGTCACGCAGGTGACGCTACCTGGCCGTCCGCCCCAAGGACCCGGTGATCCGTGACCTCGTTCCTCCGAGCCGGCCGGCCGCTGCACACCGGCGCTGACGGGCGCGGGCTGGCCATACAATCGGCCCCGCAACTCAGCCACCTGGTCAATGCGCCTGCTGCGTCGTGCATCTTCCCGTCAGATTCGCCGAATTCAATGAGGGCTAATGTCAATCGAGAGCGTTCACGACGTCGTGGCGGGGCTCCCCCACATGACACCCAGGCAGGCTCGAACTATTACGTCGTTTATGGCCGAGCATGACGTTCATGACGTGCTCGAACTGGGGTTCAGGTACGGGGTCTCTACCTGTTACATGGCCGATGCGATGGAGAGCCGGGGCAACGACTGGCACATCACCACCATCGATCTCGAGAGCGCGCAGGCGACGGATCCCAACATCGAAGAACTGCTGAACAAGCTCGGTCTCCGCCAGAACGTCGACATCTTCTATGAGCCGACCTCCTACGTCTGGAGGCTCATGAAGATGCTCGAGGATGATCCCAATCCGCGTTTCGATCTGTGTTACCTGGACGGTGCGCACAACTGGTACGTCGACGGCTTCGCCTTCTTCCTCGCCGATCGGTTGCTGCGACCCGGAGGATGGCTCATTCTGGATGACCTGTACTGGACATATGACGGAAGCCCCAATCTCAGAAACTCCGCGTTGGTCAAATCGATGCCTCGCGAGGAACGCGAAACACAGCAGATCAAGAAGGTCTTCGATCTACTGGTGAAGGGCCATCCGGCGTACGGGGAGTTTTCCGCCAACGAGGACTGGGGGTTTGCCAGGAAACTGCCGGTCGCCGATCCCTCGACCATCACGATCCGGCGGGAGACCGTCACGCAGTATGTCGGGCCCGGAGCCATCGCCAAGCAGGTGTACCGCAGGGCGCGCACAGTGGTGCGGGCGGCCAGGCGGAAGGTGGCGGGCTAGTCCAGTCAGGACTCGTCGCCGTGGCCGAGGGGAACGCCGCCCGACCGCGCCGATGTGCCGCGCCGATCGGAGTGCCCTTCAGGCTGTCGGCGCCCTGCCATCGGTTCCACCACCGGGAAGCCCTGGACGCACGCCGCCGCCCGGCACCCGGCAGGCCCACTCCAGCGCCATGCCGGCGACACCGACTCCGATGAGCACCAGCCCGACAGCCAGCATCGCGAGCGTGCCCGACTGGGTGAGCCGGTCAGACGTCACCGAGATCCGCCACACGCCGAGCCCGATCGCGAAACCTCCACACGCCGGCCCGACGAGCGCCGCGGACTTCCCCAGCACCATCAGCCGGACAGCCAGCAGCGGCTCGATGCGACGGGTGCGTACCCGCTCGCGAGTGCTCCTCGCACCGAACGCGAGCGCAGCAGCGAAGACGAGCCAGGTCGCGACCATCCACCAGGTGGCGGTGGGCACCGAACGCGAGCTGGAGTCGAGCAACGTGGCCGTGGTCCAGCCGACGCAACCGCCGATCACCGCCAGCGCCACCGGCACCGGCCACGGGGTCAGCGGCACCCTGCCGGCCGTGGGCCGGCGGTCGAGCTCGCGGTCCGGTGGCTCCGCCGGAGGATCGTCGTGGAGTCTCACGCCTGCAGGTCGAGCCCGGTCACCACACGCAGCCCGGACGTGTCGAGGTGGCCGAGGATCTCGGTGAGGCGGCCGACCCCCGGGATGCTGGCGTGCGGATCGATCTCGGCCCACGGGACGATGACGAACGCCCGTTCCTGCGCCCGCGGGTGCGGCAACGTCAGGTCCTCGCTGTCCATCACGGTCTCGCCCACGACGATCAGGTCGATGTCGAGCGTGCGCGGAGCATTCGGGAACGGCCGCTCCCTCCCGTAGGCAGCCTCGATGGCATGGCAGCGCTCGTTCAGCATCTGCGGGGTCAGCATGCTGTCGGCGACCATCACCGCGTTGTAGAAGTCGGGGGCATTCGCGACCGAGTCGACCGCGGGGCACTCGTACACGCGGGACACGCCGCGGATGTGCAGGTCGGGGGTGTCGCCCAGGCTCATCACGGCGCCGGCCAGGTTGCCCTCCCGGTCGCCGATGTTGGAACCCATCGCGAGGACGACCTTGCGGATCGGGGTCAGCTGGCCGGTGAGCGTGTCGGTATTGATCTGATGCGGCGACGGTGTCGAGGTCATACGCGGCTCCGTTCGATCGTGACGGCCACGTCACTGAAGGTGACACCGACCGGGGCGTTGGGTTTGTGGACGGTGACGGCGGCGCTGGTCACCCGGGGATCGGTGAGGCAGGCCGCTGCCACCTGTGCGGCGAGCGTTTCGATGAGGTTGACCGGCGGGCCCTGCACGATCTGCACGACGTTCGTGGCAAGGCCGCCGTAGTCCACGGTGTCACGCAGGTCGTCGCTCTGCGCAGCCGGGCGGGTGTCGAGCGTGAGGTCGAGGTCGACCACGAAGGTCTGACCGTCGCGTCGCTCCTCGGGGAACACCCCGTGGTACCCGGTGGCGGTGAGGCCCCGGAGGCTGACCTTGTCGCTCGAGACGGGGTCGGCGATTCGATCGGTCATCTTGGTCCTCCCCTCGTCACCCTGCGTACAGCAGGCGGCGATTCTAGTTGCCGGTGATGGTGCCGTCAGATGGCTGCGGGCGCGCCAGAGGCGTGGCGTCCGTCGCTTCCGCGGCCAGGCTGGTCGGGTCCACCCCGAGTTGCCCGGATCCGAGCGGCAACCTGCACGGCGGCAGCGGCCGACCTCGCCACGTGGACCCGGACGCACCAGGCACCGGCCGCGGCGGCCAGAGTGGACACCGCGGCAGAGGCCTCGTCGCGCCGGTCCGGTGGTGCCGGGGGCTCACCATCGGCCGCCAGCATCGCCCCGAGGAAGGTCTTCCGACTCGCACCCACCAACAGCGGCTGCCCGAGAGCGACCAGCCGGTCCATCGCGGCCAGCAGCTGCCAGTTCTGCTCCGCGGTCTTGCCGAAGCCGATGCCTGGGTCGAACGCGACCAGTCGCGGATCCACTCCGGCCGCCTCGGCACCTGCCAGTCGCTCCAGCAGCGCGTCGCAGACCTCCCCGACGACGTCGTCGTAGTCGGTGTGCATCTGCATCACGTCGGAGTGGCCACGCCAGTGCATGACCACGTAGGGCACGCCTCTCGACGCAATGAGAGGCAACATCGCCGGATCGGCCAGCCCGCCGGACACGTCGTTGATCAGCGCCGCGCCCTCGTCCAGTGCCGCTGCCGCTACGCCGGACCGCATGGTGTCGACGCTCACGGTCAGTCCCGCGGCAACGAGCCGGCGGACCACGGGGATCACCCGGGCCCGTTCGGTGTCCTCGTCGACCCGTTCAGCTCCCGGGCGGGTGGACTCGCCGCCCACGTCGACGAGGTCGGCACCCTCGGCGGCCAGCTCGAGACCGTGAGCAACGGCCGCGTCCGGATCGAGGTAGCGCCCGCCGTCGGAGAACGAGTCCGGGGTGACGTTGACGACGCCCATCACCCGGCACCTGCCGTCGGGCAGTGGGTCGAACAGGCTCTGGACCTGGTCGGGAAGGCTCATCGCGACGGCCCGGTCATCAGGGCCATCGCCTCGGCCCGCGTGGCCGGGTCGCGAAGCTGTCCGCGTACCGCGGACGTGATCGTGCGCGACCCGCCCTTGCGCACGCCGCGCATCGTCATGCACAGGTGCTCCGCATCGACGACCACCATCACGCCACGCGGCTCCAGCGCCTCCTCGAGGGAGTCGGCCAACTGCGTGGTGAGCCGCTCCTGCACCTGCGGGCGCTTGGCGAACACGTCCACCAGCCGGCCGAACTTCGACAGCCCGGTGATGCGGCCGTCGCGGTTGGGGATGTAGGCCACGTGGGCGACGCCGGTGAACGGCACCAGATGGTGCTCGCACATGCTCCAGAGCTCCAGGTCGCGCACGATCACCATCTCGTCGTGCCCGATGTCGAACGTCGTGGTGAGCACGTCCGAGGGCGACTCCCGCAGGCCGGAGAAGATCTCCGCGTAGGCACGTGCGACCCGTTCCGGCGTCTCGACCAGCCCGTCCCGTTCGGGATCCTCGCCCAGCGCCAGCAGGATCTCGCGCACGGCGGCGGCGATTCGCGGCTGGTCCACCTCGCCGGCCAGGGGTGCGTCGAGCAGCGAGTCAGCATCGGTTGTCATTCACAGACCTTCCTGGCGCGTGCCGGGCGGGTCGGACCGGCTGCCGGGAGCGGGGGACGTGGCCCCGGCGGCCGGAGGGCTCAGTTACCGGCGGTCGGGCCGCCACCGGGCGGCATGGACGGCGGTGGCATGCCGCCGCCGGGTGGGCCCGGTGGCAGGGGGTTGTCGCCGGGGCCGCCCGCCGGTGGCGTCCCAGGCGATGGCGACGTCGGCGGCGGTGTCGGTCCCTGCTCGGGGACGAGGGTGTCGCCGCCGGTCGGGAGCTCCGGCCGGGACCCGTTCGTGCTCGGGGGCGGAGTCACGGGTGGCAGCTCCGAGGGAACCCGTGAGGCCGAGCCGGTCCACGAACCGCGCAGCGGCTTCTTGACCAGCGCAGTGAAGATGTCGGCCACCTGCTCCTTGCCCAGCGTCTCCTTCTCGAGCAGCTCGGTCACGAGGTGGTCCAGCACGCGGCGGTTCTCGGTGAGGACGTCGAACGCCTCCTGGTGGGCGTTGTCGATCAGCGCGCGGACCTCCTCGTCGACGACACCCGCGACCTCCTCGGAGTAGTCGCGGCCGTGGCCGATGTCACGACCGACGAACGGCTCGCCGGAGCTCTGTCCGAGCTTGATCGCCCCGATCCGCTCGGTCATGCCGTACTGCGTGACCATCGCGCGGGCCAGGCTCGTCGCCTTCTCGATGTCGTTGGCGGCGCCGGTGGTGGGGTCGTGGAACACCATTTCCTCGGCGGCTCGGCCACCGAGCATGTAGGCCAGGTTGTCCAGCATCTCGCCGCGGGTGGTGGAGTACTTGTCCTCGTCGGGCAACACCATCGTGTAACCGAGAGCGCGTCCCCGCGGCAGGATCGTGACCTTGTGCACCGGGTCGGTCTTCGGCATCGCCGCTGCCACCAGAGCATGCCCGCCCTCGTGGTAGGCGGTGATGAGCTTCTCGTGGTCGGTCATCAGCCGCGTGCGCCGCTGCGGTCCGGCGATGACCCGGTCGATCGCCTCGTCGAGGGTCTCGGCGGTGAGCGTGCGCTGGTTGTTGCGCGCGGTGAGCAGGGCGGCCTCGTTGAGCACGTTGGCGAGGTCGGCACCGGTGAAGCCGGGGGTGCGGCGGGCGACGGCCTGCAGGTCGACGTCGCCGCCGATCGGCTTGCCGCGCGAGTGCACCTTGAGGATCTGCAGCCGGCCCTTGAGGTCGGGCGCGTCGACCGCGATCTGCCGGTCGAACCGGCCCGGTCGGAGCAGCGCCGGGTCGAGGATGTCGGGACGGTTGGTGGCCGCGATCAGGATCACCCCGCCGCGGACGTCGAAGCCGTCCATCTCGACCAGCAACTGGTTCAGGGTCTGCTCGCGTTCGTCGTGGCCGCCGCCCATACCGGCACCTCGGTGCCGGCCGACGGCGTCGATCTCGTCGATGAAGACGATCGCGGGCGCGTTCTCCTTGGCCTGGTTGAAGAGGTCGCGGACCCGGGACGCGCCGACACCCACGAACATCTCGACGAAGTCCGAACCGGAGATCGAGTAGAACGGAACCCCCGCCTCGCCGGCCACGGCGCGGGCCAGCAGCGTCTTGCCCGTGCCCGGGTTGCCGTAGAGCAGGACGCCCTTGGGGATCTTGGCGCCGACCGCCTGGAACTTGGCCGGCTCCTGGAGGAACTCCTTGATCTCTCCGAGTTCCTCGATGGCCTCGTCGATGCCGGCGACGTCGGCGAACGTGGTCTTGGGCGTGTCCTTGGTGATGAGTTTCGCCTTGGACTTGCCGAACTGCATGACGCGGCCGCCGCCGCCCTGCACCTGGTTGATCAGGAAGAAGAACAGCAGTGCCAGCAGGATCAGCGGGATGAGCGAGCCCAGGATCGAGGAGAACCAGCTGGGCCGCGGGTTGACGATGTTGTAGCCGCCCGAGAGCTGATCGGCGTCGGACAGCTTCTGCAACGCCTGCTGGAGCTCGATTCCCTGGCCCATTACCCAGGCGGCCTGCACCTTGGTGTCGTCGTTCATCGTGACCCGGATGACCTGGTCGACCCCACCGCGGAGCTCGGCGCTCTTGATGTCACCTGCGTTGATGGCGGCGACGACCTTGGAGGTGTCCTCCGGCTTGTAGCCCCCGTTGCCGCGGAGCAGGTTGAAGCCGATCGTCGCGACCAGGATGAGGATCACGATGATGGGCAGCGGCCCACGGAGCAGTCGCTTGATGTCCATAGTCCCTATATGTCCGGATCGCTCGCCGGCTGGCGGCAGGCGAAGCTCGAGTCGGCGCCCCACCAGGGGGTGGGCTCAGTATCCCGCCCCGCGTACCGCGCGTCATATCCGCCGGTTTCCCGGCACCGCTTGGTCTGCCTGCGGAGCCGAGATCTGCTCAGCCGCCGCCTGGGGAGAGGAGCACAGCCTACGCAAGAGCGGCACACCGGACGGCCTTCCGCCGGGCCCCGGCGCTCGCACCGGGTCAGGCGTCGTAGCGCTCCGGCCCGTCTGGGCGCCGGAAGGTCAGCTGTAGACGTGCGGAGCGAGCCGGGCGACCTCGCGCATGTTGCGGTAGCGCTCGTCGAAGTCGAGCCCGTAGCCCACGACGAACTCGTTGGGGATCTCGAAGCCCACGTACTTCACGTCGACCTTCATCATGGCGGCGTCCGGCTTGCGCAGGAGCGCCGCGATCGCGACCGACGCCGGTGCGCGGGACAGCAGGTTGTTCACCAGGTACGACAGCGTGAGGCCGGTGTCGATGATCTCGTCGACGATCAACACGTGCCGCCCGGTGATGTCGGTCTTGAGGTCCTTCAGGATCCGCACCACGCCTGAACTCTGGGTGCCGGAGCCGTAGGACGAGATCTCCACCCAGTCCATCTCCACGTGGCGGTCGAGCGAGCGGGCCAGGTCGGCCATCACCATCACCGCGCCCTTGAGGATGCCGATCAGCACGAGGTCCTTGCCCTCGTAGTCGCTCCGGATCTCGGCGGCCATCTCGGCCAGCCGGTCGGTGATCTGTCGTTCGGTGAACAGGACCTCGTCGAGGTCGGAGGCGACACTGTCGGCGTCCACGCGCCCAGCCTGCCACAGCGGGCGGGCAGCCTCGGCCGGACGTTGTGACGCCGTGATCCCTGAAAAGTGGTGGCCAGTCGCAGTCACCGGCGGCTGACGACTCGCTGAGGTCGACTGGACGCCGGTTTTCAGGGTCTGGGTGCCGGCTCAGCCGTGCTGGGTCCGCAGGACCGGACGTCCGGACGGGCCCCGGTCGCGGGATGCCCGCACGTCGCCGGGCAGCGCCAGCGGTCCCTGACCGTGCCAGTCGGTGGCGAGCGCGTCGACCGCGAGCACGTGCCTGCGAGTGAGGTCGTTGGCCGGACTGCCGTTGGCGATGAGCCAGGTGCGGAGGACCCGGGTCCGGACTGCCCGCGGGTGTGCGACGAGGCCCTCGACGTCGATTCCGCCCGCCCCGTCACGCACGGTCTCGGTCACGGCGGCGGCAAGGGCGTCGAGCGCGTCGGCGTCGTCGCGCAGCAGCGCGGCCGACCGGGCGAGTGCCTCGGCGACTCCCGGGCCCAGTTCCTGCTCCAGCACTGGGAGCACCCGCTGGCGCACCCGGGTCCGCGTGAAAGCCGCGTCGGCATTGTGCGGATCGGCCCAGTAGTCCAATCCGGCGGCGTCACAGGCAGCCACGGTCGCGGAGCGGGGCAGGTCGAGGAGCGGCCGGGCGAAGGTCACAGCGCTGGCTGATGCACCCGACGCCGGCGCTCCGCCCTGGTCGTGCTCGGAATCACCCTCGAAGGAGTGCCTCCGCTCCTGCATGCCGGCTAGCGACCGCGCACCGGAACCGCGGGCCAGCCCCAGGAGGACCGTCTCGGCCTGGTCGTCTCGTGTGTGGCGCGAGAAGTACGAGCCGGGCACCCGACTCCCGTGCCGCCGCTGTGAGGGCCGAGTAGCGGGCACTCCGGGCTGCCGCCTCGGGTCCGCCCGCAGCGCCCACGTGCACGACGCGTATCGACACGGGTTGGAGCCCGATGCCTGTCAGTCGTCGGGCCAGTGCCGCCGCCCGCTCCGCCGATCCGGGCTGGAGACCGTGGTCCACGGTCACCGCTCCGGCGGTCACGCCGGCCCGGGCGCCCTCAACGGCGAGCGCACTGGCGAGGGCTAGCGAGTCGGCGCCACCCGAGCAGGCGGCCAGTACGACGTCGCCGGGTTCGGCGAGCTCGGCCAGCGTGGCCCGAACCGCACTCCGGACCGCGGCGGTCGCGGGATCCAGCCGGGGCCGGGGTGCCTGAGCCACCGCAGATGTCAGCCGGCGGCCGGTTCGGTGATGGCGCCCGACGTCTGCTCCGTGCACCCGGGCCAGCCAGGTCTCCGGTGCGGTGATCTCGGCAAGGGTGGGCAGCGACTCCGGACCGGACCAGACCTGGTTCAGGCCCTCGATGCCCACGGCGGCGATCACCGCCCGGACGAAGGCGGCGCCCTCGGTGTACTGCCGCAGCTTCGCGTCGAGTCCGAGCAGGCGCCGTACCAACGCATCCGCCGGCGAGGCCCCCACCGAGCGGCGGTGGTCGAAGCGCGATCGGATGAGCGCCAGCGACTCGATCGTGTCCTCGCCCGCGAGGTCCATCACCACGTCGGCGTGGCCCTCCAGGAGCGACATCACCGCGGTGATCTCCTCGAGCAACGCCCGCTGGCCCGGGGTCTGCAGCAGTTCGATGAGGCTCGGTGGCTTCTCGCCCTGCTGGCCCTTGAGGGTCTGGACCGCGTCGGCGATGCCGTCCTTGAGCCGGCCGGCGAGGACGAGCGGATCGAGGTCCTCACTCGAGAGCAGGACGTCGAGCCTGGAGCGCAGGTGTCCGGCAAGCCAGGGCACGGCGGTGAACTGCAGCCGGTGCGTCTGCTCGTGCAGCGCCACCCAGAGGCGGAAGTCGGCCGGCGGCAGGCGGAGTTCCCGTTCCACCGCGACGATGTTCGGCGCCACCAGCAGCAGCCGGCCGGCCGAGCCGTCGGTCTTCTGGTGATACGGGTCGTACTGCCCCAGGACCTTCGAGGACAGGAAGGCGAGCAGGGCGCCGAGCTCGAAGCCGGTCACCTGCGCGCCGACCCGTCCGAGGATGTTCGAGACGTCGTGACGGGCGGCCATGCGCTCGAACAAGGGCTTGAGCAGGTCGGCGAACATGGCCGCGTTGGCCTGCACCCACCCGTGCCGGTCGACCACGAGCACCGACGACTGCAGGTCGCCGGCGGGTGTGAGCCCGGAGGCGTCCTGGACGAGCCCCAACGCCCGCGAGGCGTCGGTCCGCAGGTCACTCACCGCGGCAGCGATCTCGCCGCGGGTGGCGTGCGGTCCTGGCCGCAGCAAGGTCCGGGCGGTGGACACCGCGGTCGCGAAATCGATCATCTCGCCCTGGTGCCCGCGCTGGGGTCCGGCTTCGTCGGCCATCTCGTCTCCCTCTGACTCATGGCATCCCTGCGCCGGCACGGTGTTGAAGAGACATCGGCTCGTTGCAGGGACATCAGCCTGGAAGCTACCCGCCACCACCTGCCGCCCGCTGCCGACAACCGCACGACGTGAGCAGCGCGGTCACCCGCTCCTCGTACGGACGAGCGTCGGCACTGAGCTTGTCGGCGAGGAAGGCGTAGGCGAGGACGGCGCCGTCGGCGGTCTGGGCGATGCCGACGAGCGCGGAGACGAAGTTGAGCGTGCCGGTCTTGCCGCGAACGAGTCCCGCACCCTCGGTACCGACCACGTGGAACCGGTTCCGCAGGGTTCCGGAGACGCCGGCGACCGGCAGGCCGGACAACGTCGCCGCCAGTTCGGGGTGGCTGGGCGACATCGCCGTCGCGACCAGCCTGGCCAGCAGCAGCGGCGGGATGCGATTGGCCGGACTCAGTCCGCTCCCGTCGTAGAGCTTCAGCCCGGCCAGATCCAGCCCGAGGGCGGACAGGTTCGCCTTCGTCGCCGTCACGCCGCCGGTGAACGTCGCCGGCTGGTTCCGGCCGACGGCGGTCTGGCGCAGCAGCATCTCGGCAGCGTCGTTGTCCGATGTGAGCAAGACGTGTTCGGCGATGCGATCGAGAGGCGGCGAGACGACCGCGGCGATCGCGGCCCTGCCGGTGGGCGCCTTGGCCCGCTCGGATCTGCCGGTCACCGTGACCCTGTTCTTCCGCAGACCGGCGGCGAAGAGGTCAGCCGCGTGGACGGCCGGGCTGGACACCCGGAGGTCGCCCGTGACTGCTTTCCTGCCCTGGTCGACGGTGAGAGCGCTGACCCTGCTCACTTCGCCCGTGCTGATGTAGTTCTGGCGCCAGTGCGTCGAGACACCAGGCCCGAACAGCCTGTCGTCGAAGCGCACGCGCACCTTGGTGACGCCACGTTCGCGCAGTGCGGTCGCGGTGCGGCGGGCCAGGTCGTCGATGGTCGCGATTCCAGCAGCGGTGCGCTTCGAGATGTCCTTGTCGGCGACATCGGCTCGCGACGGCCTTGCGGCTCGACAGGAGTGGGTCGCCGCCTCCGCGCAACACGATCGTGTGGGTCGCGCTCGACCCGCTCGAGGCGTCGGCGTCGTAGACCGAGGTGGTGAACCGGTACCCCGGCCCCAGTTGCCGCAGTGCGGCCGCGGTGGTCAGCAGCTTCGTGGCGGAGGCCGGGACGTAGCTCTTGCCGCCGGCATGGCTGTACAGCGTCCTGCCGCCGGAGGAGGCGACGACCACACCGACACGAGGCTTCAGCGCTTTGGCCCGGACCCATTTCCCTACCGTCTTCGCGAGGCCGGTCGTGGTGGGCAGGTCCGGTCGGGCCGGCAGCGCGGCGAGAGCCATCCCCGCTGGTGCCCGGTCGCGCGCCGCCGGAAAGGCCGGTCGCGTGGCCGTCGACGGGGTGGGGTTGTCAGGGGTTGGGGACGGGGCTGCCGTCGCCTCTGGCGCCGCAAGCGCGAGCGCGAGAATGCCGACCGCCACAAGACCGTGCCCGCGACGCGTCACCCGGCGTAGGTTACGTGCCGCCGATGCCCGCGCTGCTCCCCGAAGAGCCTGACTACCCTTCACCGCAGGCAGCGGCTCTCGGTTCTCGAAGAGGGGTGACACGTGCACTTCGACGTGACGGTGGAGATTCCCAAGGGACAGCGCAACAAGTACGAGGTCGACCATGAGACCGGCCGGATCCGCCTCGACCGAACCCTGTTCACGGCCACCCAGTACCCCGCCGACTACGGATTCATCGAGGACACCCTGGGCCAGGACGGCGATCCGCTCGATGCCCTGGTGCTGCTGAGCGAGCCGACCTTTCCGGGCTGCCTGATCCTCTGCCGGGCCATCGGGATGTTCCGGATGACCGACGAGAAGGGACCAGACGACAAGGTGATCTGCGTGCCTGCACACGATCCTCGCTGGCAGCGGATGACCGACATCGACGACCTGCAGAGCTTCGACCAGCTCGAGATCGAGCACTTCTTCACCGTGTACAAGGACCTCGAGCCGGGGAAATCGGTCGAGGGCGCGAAGTTCGTCGGGCGCGCCGAGGCCGAGGCCGAGATCGACGCCTCACGGGCGAGAGGTCGCGCGGCCGGGCACTGACGTCCCGAGGCCAGCACTGACGGGGTAGAGCAGATCCGTCAGCCGGTCGATCCGGTCCGCAGGTCAGCTGAGGTCAGCGCCGACTCCGGGCGGTGCACGCCGCGCGGTCTGATAGCCCAGTGCATCGGCGACACCCAGGTAGTCGGCCATCAGCCACAGCGTCGCGAGCCACATCTCCGTGCCTTGCAAGGATGGAGTGTTCCGGACGCCGTCGGGGGCGAACGGGAAGCCCTGACCGTCGACCCAGAGTCCGAGGACGTGGGTCATCTGCGCCGCCACCCACTGCCGGCCCTGTGCGCGTCCGAAGTCGGTGTCCTTGGCAGCCAGCCAGAGCGGGTGCACCACATCGAGCACGTTGCAGGCCGTGTAGTGAGCGCCGGTGAAGAATCGACGGTCGTCCGCGTGCGCGAGGATCGTGCGAACCGCTTCCTCGGGCTCGGGCAGCGGAATGCCGAACTGGGCATAGGTTCCGCGGGTCAGCCGGTAGAAGCCGTTGACGATCTGCCAGCGACCGTTCTCTGGATCGGCCGTACCCCACATGCCGGTCGAGCGGTCGACCCGCGTGCCCAGCCAGCCGAACAGCGTGGTGCCGTTCCGCAGTTCACCGAAGTCGGCGACGTTGTGGAACAAGGCCGTCCCCAGTCCGTCGATCGTGTTGCCGCAGCTCCAGGCCTGGCGTTCCCACGGGAGCTCGTCCAGGCGGCGATCGAGCTCAGCTGGGTCGATGTCGGAGAACGCCCTTACCGGATAGCGGAAACCCGAACCCAGCAGCTTGAGTGCGTAACCCACGCAGAGCAGGTGATACGTCGCGGGCCCATGGAACAGATCCACGTCGCCTCGCGGTCCGCCGCCGTCAGCAAGGTCGGCCTCGGGAGTCAACCCGGTCTCAGGTTGCTGATACTGCTGAAGTCGCCCGACGAGATCGTCGACGCCGTGCTGGTCGGGCGCACGCTTCAGCAGCAGGTCGGCAAGTTCCACCGCGTCACACCACGCCCGGACATTCGCAGCGGCTCCAGGAGTGTCCACGAACCGCTGGCCGTCGTAGCAGCGGGCGAGCACGTCTGGCAGTTGCGTCCTTGCCTTGTTGGCGAAAGTGGTAAGCGTTGCGCGCAGCTCGTCGGCTGCGGGAACGGGAGACGAGGCCGGGCGCTGTGCCCGACGGTCGCGGATGAGGCGGGCAGGGTTGCCGGCGACCACGGCCCACTCGTCGACATCCTTGGTCACCACTGAGCCCGCGCCGATCACCGCGTGGCTGCCGATGCGAACCCCGTCGAGGACGGTGGCCGACGAACCGATCCACACGTCGTCACCGATGGTGATTCCTTTGCTCGTGATGGGTTGCTGAAAGACGTAGCGGTCCGCGCCGATCGAGTGGTTGAAGCCGAGCAGGCTGGCGTGTGCGCCGACCCGGACCGCGTTTCCCATCGACACCGGCCCGCGGACGATCGTGTAGGGGTTGACCGTGCAGTCGTCACCCATCTCCACCTTGCCGGTGACGTACGTGTAGGCAGCGAAGTAGCTTCGTTCACCCATCCGCAGGGGCGAGGCGAACATGGCGGACGTCTCGTCCACGTAGGCGGTCTCACCGAACTGCGCGTCGATCCGATCAGCCAACGCGCGCTGATGATTCTGCTGCCGGGTGCGGGTCGCCTCGTCGGCGTTGCGGTGGTACTCCCAGGACAGGTACCCGAACCGCTGCTGCACAGGATCGGGCGGCCCATCGCTCTCGAGCTCAGTCACCAGCCCAGACTATGGGAAACCGCTTACCGAAGGTGGTCCCGGTCCGGCAACGGCTCGTCGACGGCAACCAGGCGGACGGCCTCCTCCCGGAACCCGAGGGCGGCATAGAAGGCGCGGGCCGGTGTGTTCGCCGCGCCGGTGTCGAGTTCCACCCGAAGACCGAGCCGCTTGGCCCATGCGGTCACGCTGGTCACCAGGAGCCGGCCGATGCCCTGCCCTTCGGCTCCCTCCGCCACCACCAGCTCGCCGAGATAACAGCGTTGCTCCCCCGACCAGTGCTCGCGCTTCGACGCGCAGGCGAACCCGACCAGGCCGGTAGGCGTCTCGGCCACCAGGACGAGCCGATCGGCACCGGCTGGTGACGGCCAGGTCGTCGGCCACCCAGGACCGGACCGCGGCATCGACGCCGTCGGGGTCGAGCCACGGAGCGGTGCCGATGGTCAGTCGGCCGGCGAGCGCGTGGATGTCGTCGTGGTCACGCGCATCCGCCGGGCGGACCACGACCTGCGCGGCCGGCCCGGTCGACGCAGGGTCCGAATCAGCCGTTCTGCGGCCGGGCGAAGAAGTCGGGGATGCCCATGTATCCGATGGAGACGATCCGGACGACGTCGCCGGTGTGGGGCGCATTGATCAGCATCCCGTCGCCGAGGTAGATGGCTACGTGGTGAATGGTGCCGGGCGGACCGTGGTTCGTCGACCAGAACAGCAGGTCACCGCGCCGGATCTCGCCGAAGCCGACCGGTTTGCTGTTCCAGTACTGCATCCGGGCGCCGTGGTACATGTAGATGCCGACGGACCCGAAGGCCTTCATCACGAGACCGGAGCAGTCCCAGACGTTCGGGCCGGCACCGCCCATGACGTACGGCTCGCCCAACTGGTCTTCCGCGTAGCTGATCGCCTGCTCGACCTGGCGTGCACTCGGGTCACCGCCGGAGGGGATGTTGCTCGGGCGGCAACGGGATCGGGGTCGTCGCGCTGCGGGGCGGGGTCGTCCTGCTCGTCATCCGTCGCGCTGCCGGTCCCTCTCACGCTGGGCCTCGTCGCGCCGGCGTTGTTCCTCGGCCTTGCGCAACCGTTCCTCTTCGGCGCGCTCGGTGCGCTTCCTCGGCCGCCTTGCGGGCTGCCTCGGCCTTCTTGCGAGCGGCCTCCTCGGCCTTGCGGCGACGTTCGGCCTCGAGCGCCTGCTGGCGCTTCTTGGCGAGGGCCACGCTGATGCCGTCGAGGCGGGCGAGTTCGGCCACGAGTGCGTTCTTGCGCTGGGCCACGGCGACGGCGGTGCTCTCGGCCTGGGCAGCGGCAGCCTTTGCCTTGGCGAAGTCCGACTTCATCGCCTTGGTCGCCTTCGCCTGAGCGGCTTCGGCGTCGTCGGCCTGCTGCTTGGCCACTCGGGCCATCGCCAGCGACGCCCGGTAGGAGTCATAGGCGTTGGACAGCGTGGTGTCGACCATCGTGCGCGTCGAAGCGGCCTCCAGGAGCGACTGCGGCCCGTCCGCGGAGAACAGGGAGCTCACCGAGCTCAGCTCGCTGTTGCCCTGATAGCTCGCGGCTGCGAAACGGCCGGCGAGGTCGCGGCGCTTGGCAACGTCGCTGGTTGCAGCCTTGGCTGCCTTCCTGGCCTTGGCTGTGGCCGCCTCGGCCATGGCGAGTTCTGCCTTGGACTCGAGGTAGTCCTCCAGGGCGGACTCGGCCGTGTTGTGGGCGGTCCGCGCAGCCGCGTCGGCGGCGAGCAGGTCGCCGCGGATCCGGGCGACCTCACCCGCCTTGTCAGCGGCCCGCTCCTTCGCGGCGGCCACTTCACGGGCCGACGGGGCGCCGGCCGGGTCGGCCTGCGCGGCGGTAACGGTCGTGAGCGTGAGTCCAGCGGTCAGCAGCGCACCCATCGCGGTCCGGCCCACCAGCACGGTCCAGCGGCGGCGTGGACGGGTCCCTCGCAGCATCGCGATCCGGCCCGAGCGTGCGGCCTGGGCGGCGGTATCGGCGACGTCGTTCTCTGAAGGCGCGGGCCGGGAATGTTGCTGGGTTGGGAGGCAGTTCAGGACTGTGACCGGACCGCGGCAGAAACGGTCCAGGACGTGTAAACGACACGAGCGGACTCCAGAATCAGGCGTGGGGCCCTTCCCCTGACAACTCCACGACTTGGCAACACGACTCGGGCTGGCAGGCCCGAGCATGAAGGGCGAATCGTTGGCCGCCCGCTCTTTCAAGCTAGTCACTATCTACCCAGAGGGGAACACCTTTCACATGACTAACTTCGGTAACACGGCGTGTCGTGTTGACATTGTGACGAAACAGGTTGCCGAATCCCAAGCCTGTAATTTGCTTGGTTCGGTTACATGGGCGCATGAAACATGCAGCCGCACGCGACCAATCGGGCCCTTTGGGCCATGTCCACCGCCGATGGCCCGTCATTGCATGTATCCGGAGCCTACTGCCAACGCATCGGCGGCCAGGGCCAGCCGTAGGCGCTCACGTCGGACTCCGCCAGCTGTCCTTGGATGGCGGCGGCATCGCCCGCAAGGACCGCCACGTACTCCGTGACCGGCAGCGTCTGTGCCCAGGCGGCCGCAGCCTCGTCAGCCGTCACCGACAGGACTGCGCGGTGCAGCCGGTCGACGAAGTCGAGGCCCACTCGGTTGGCCACGTTGACGGCCAGTTGGTGGGCGACCTCTGCCGACGTCTCGTACCGCAGCGGACTCGCACGTACCAGGAAGTCCGCGGCGTCGGCGATCTCGCTCTCCTGGAATCCGTCGCCGACTTCGCCGAGGATCCGCAGCGCTTCGAGAAGGGCGGCGCCGGACACCTCCGTGCGGACAGCGCCCGAGGCGACGAACTGGCCACCGCGAGAGAACGCGTGGAAGGCGGCCCGGATCCCGTAGGTGTAGCCCCGCCGCTCCCGCAGCTCCGCGTCCAGCCGTGACGTGATCGTGCCGCCGACGGCCCGCGCTGCCACGACGTGACTGGCCCAGCGCGGATCCGACCGGTCGATCGCGGGCTGACCGATGACGAGTTCGGTCTGCACGGCACCAGGGCGATCGACCAGGACCAGGCCGGGCGTGCCCGCCGGTGAGGGTCGTGGTGCCTCGGTGATCGCCGTGGCCGTTGCCGCCCACGTCCCGAAGGCGGCATCGACTGCGGCAAGCATGGCCTTCTCGGTCAGCGCTCCGGTGATCACCAGCGTGCTGCGATCGGGTGCGAACGCCTGGCCGTGATAGTCCCGGACGGACTCGGCGGTGAGGCCGGCGACGGTCGACTCGGTGCCACCGGTCGGTCGGGAGACCCGCGTCTCGGGGGTGAACAATCTGTGGGCGGCCACCTCCGCAGCGACCGTCGACGGATCCGCGGCCTCGAGCGCGATGTCGGCCAGCCGGAGCTGGACGTGTCGGTCGACCTCCGCACTGTCGAAGGCAGGCTCGGTCACCGCCTCTGCCATCAAGGCCATTGCCGCCGCCAGTCGACCCGCGGGCGCATCGACCGAGACCAGCACGCACGCCTCCTGCGCCCAGGCTCCGTACTGGGCCCCGAGCGCTTCCATGTCGGCCTGGAACTGCTGGCCCGAGCGCTTGGCCGTGCCCTCGTCCATCGTGCGAGCGACGATCGTCGCCACTCCGTCGAGACCCGTCGGCTCGGCCGCCAACGGAGTCGCCACGACCAGCCTCGCCGCGGCGAGGTACTGACCGGGCATGGGAACGGTCACCACCGTCAGGCCGCCGGGACCGGCGTGCTCGGTCCCCACCGGAAACGTCCAGGCTCCCGGTGCGGCGATCTCGGGACGAACAGCCGGGCGGAAGCCGGTCATCGACGATCTCCCTTCGGTGGGTCCGGCGAATCTAGCTGTTGGCCCGGTGACCGACAGCGGTACCGCTGGCGGACCTCATCCGAGCCGGAATGGCCGGTCGGGTCGCCGTGTTGGTGCCGGTATGACCGAAGCAGCCGCCAGTTCCCAGGCAGTCATCTCTTCCCAGGCAGTCGTCGCCACCGCGTTCGGTGGGCCGGACGTCCTCACGCTCGTCGATCTGCCCATCCGGGCCCCGAGCAACGGCGAAGTCCTGCTGGAAGTTCGGGCCGCAGCGGTCAACCGTGCCGACGTGAAGTTCTACAGCGGAGCCTTCGGCACCGACCCGTGCTCGCTGCCCATGCGGCTCGGACTCGAGGCATCCGGCGTGGTGGCAGCGGTAGGTCCAGACGTCTCCACCGTGTCCGTGGGCGACGAGGTCGTCGCCCAGCCGGTGAACGGTGGATACGCCGAACGAGTCCTCGTCGCGGCCGACGACGTCTTCCCCAAGCCCCCGGCCCTCTCGTTCGAGCAGGCATCCGGGCTCTTGATGGTCGGTGGAGCCGCCGCGCACCTCGTCGCCGCGGCCGGCGTGGGTCCGGGCGACACCGTGCTGGTGCACGGAGCAGGTGGCGGAGTCGGACAGGTCGTCGTGCAACTGCTGCTGGCGAGGGGAGCCCGCGTGATCGGCACCGCGAGCCCGCGACGCCACGACGACCTGCGAGCTCAGGGAGTCGAGCCCGTCGCCTACGGCGAGGGGTTGGCCGACCGCGTCCGGGCGCTCGCACCCGACGGCGTCGACGCCGCCCTCGACACCGTGGGCACGGACGAGGCCGTGGACGTGAGCGTCGAACTCGTGGCCGACCGCTCGCGCATCGCCACGATCGCTGCCTTCGACCGGGCGCCAGGCTTGGGAATCAAGCTGCTCGGCAACGGAAAGGGCGCCGATCCGGGAGACGCACTGCGCGCGGCCTCCCGCAATGAACTTCTCGACCTGGCGCGTCAGGGCAAGCTCGACGTCGTGGTCGACCGGACCTACCCCCTGGCCGACGTGCGCGCGGCTCATGACTACGTCCTGTCAGGTCACGCCAGTGGGAAGGTCGTGCTCATTCCCTGAGCTCGGCCGTGCTCGTCAGTCGACACTGGATCCGTCGACCGTGGGCGCGGACGACTCCGGCCGGTAGGTGAGGTCCGCGGCGAACTCGGGCGCCAGCCACGCGCGGGCAGCTGCGTCGACGTCTGCCTCGCTGACCGCAGCGAGGTCGTCGAGCCGCCGGTTGAGAGCGGTGGGATCGCCGGGGTGCAGCGCGAGCTTCGCCAGTTCGTCGGCCCGCCCGGCGCAGGTGCCCAGCCGGCGCAGCTGCCCGCTCTCGATCTGGGCCTTCGCGGTGGCTACCTCGATGGCCTCGGTCCCCTCCGTGAGGAGTCTCCGGATCTCGGTATCGGCGGCCTCCACCGCCGGGGCCACCTCGGCACCCGGGTGCGCGTAGAGGACCAGCTGTGCCACAGATACCCCGGGCAGTCCGGAGACGCCGGCATGCACGGTCGCGGCCACGCTGGTGCGCCGGGTGAGGGCGTTCTCCAACCGGCTCGACGATCCGGCGGCGAGGAGCTCGATCGCCACGCGGACGGCGTCGAGCGCGGGAGACGGTTCGGCGGGGGCCCGCCAGAGCCGGAACAGGGCCGCACTGGGGACGTCGGTGACCACGTCCTCGGTCCGTGGCGACTCGAGCCGAGGGACGGCCGGATCAGCAGGAACGGGTGGTCGGCCGATCGCGGGGATGCTGCCGAAGTACTTCTCTGCCAGGGCGAACACCTCGTCGGCGGAAACTCCGCCGGCCACGGCGAGGACCGCGTTGTCGGGTCCGTAGTGCCGGCGGAAGAACGCGTGCACGTCGTCGAGAGTTGCCGCGTCGAGGTCGGCCATCGAACCGATCGGGAGGTGGCCGTACGGGTGCTCCGGACCGAACAGCAGGGGGAAGCCGCGGAATCCCCAGTCCCCGTAGGGCTGGTTGTCGTAGCTCTGCCGCTTCTCCTCCTTGACCACCTCGCGCTGGGTATCGAGGCTCTCTTGCGTGACCGCCTCGAGCAGGGTGGCCATCCGGTCTGCCTCCAGCCACAGGGCGAGCGGCAGCGCCTCGGCCGGAACCGTCTCGTAGTAGTTGGTGCGGTCGAACGACGTGGTGCCGTTGACCGCTGCTCCCAAACGCTGCAACTGGGAGAAGTGCTCGCCGGACGCCGCGCCGGCGGAGCCGCAGAACATCAGGTGCTCGAAGAGGTGCGCGAAACCGGTCCGGCCGGGCACCTCGTGCCGGGAGCCGACGTCGTAGCGGACCTGCACCGCAGCTACGCCCGTCAGGGGATCGGGATTGGCCACCACTCGCAGGCCATTCGCCAACGTGTGCTGGACAATCGGCAGATCGATGCGCGTCTCAGCTGCGGCGGTCAACTGCCTTCCCCCGGCGAACTGGCGAGAAATCCGGGTGCGATGTCGACGGCGTACAGGCTGGTCGTCGCGGTGAAGTAGAGCCGGCTGAGCTCGCCCTGGCCGGGACCGGTGCCACCGATACACAGGTTCGCGACGGTCTCCGGCACGGCGATGTGGCCAAGCTGGACGCCATCGGGCGCGTAGACGGCGACGCCGTCCGCCTGCGAGGTCCACACGTTCCCACGAGCGTCGACCCGGATGCCATCGGGGATGCCTTGCTCGATCTCGGCGAACACCCTGCCGTTGACCAGTCGTCGGCCTTCGACCTCGTAGACCCGGATGCAGTGGTTGGAGCCGTGTGCCGGGAACGCAGAATCGGCTATGTACATGAGGGATTCGTCTGGAGATAGCGCCAGGCCGTTGGGTCGTTGCATATCGACCACGACGATGGAGGTGGTCTCGGTGGCAGGGTCGTAACGGAAGACCCAACAGGCGCCGTACTCCATCTCACCGGGGTGGCCCTCTCCCGGTGACTGCAGCCCGTATGCCGGATCGGTGAACCAGATCGCTCCGGAGGAGTCGACCACCGCGTCGTTCGGCGAGTTCAGGCGGACGCCAAGGCCGCCGGCGGTGCTGGTGAGGGCGGTGATCGACCCGTCCCGGTCCATGATCTCCAGCTGGCGCCGGCCGTGTGAGCACTGCACGATCCGGCCCTCGCGGTCGAGCGTGTGCCCGTTGGAGTACTCCACGTCGGCGACGGCGACGGTCACCTCGCCGGTCGAGGTGGCGTACCGGAGCACGCGATTTCCGATGATGTCGGAGAACCAGAGCTCGCCGATGTCGTCGAGCCAGACCGGGCCCTCCGCCCAGCCCGCGCCCCCGCCCAGCCGGACCACCGGCGCATCAGGCACGACGAGCGGACTCATCCGGTCGTCGAGGATGCGCACGGGACCAGTGGCTGCGGACTCGGAGGTGGGGTCGGTCATCCCCGGAGGTTAGCCATCCGGTCGGCTGCCTGGCCGCCGGAGGTTCTGGTCTGGCCGGAGCGGAGCCGGCTCCGGCCTGCCCGCGATCGGCGAGCTGAGCCAGATAGTCGTTGTAGGCCGAGAGTTCGGCATCGCCCGTGCGCTGTTCGTTCCGGTCGAAGCGGCGTGCATCCCGGCTGTCGGAGAGGAACCACCGCACGGTCATCACCACGACGAGGGCCAGGACCGGGATCTCGCCGAATGACCAGGCGATGCCGCCGCCCAACCGCTGGTCGGCGGCCAGGTCCACCCAGGGGATCTGCAACCGCCGGAACCATTCCGCCGCGACGAGAGCGTCCGAGTCCATCACGACGACGCCGAAGAAGGCATGGAACGGCATCGAGGCGACCAGCAGGGCCAGGCGGGCCGGAGCGGAGAGCGCCCTCGGGATCGGATCCATCCCGAGCACGACCCAGAAGAACAGGCATCCGACAGCGAGGAAGTGCGCCTGCATCAGCAGGTGACCCGTGTGCGAGGACATCGCCGAGGCGAACAGCGGCGAGAAGTAGAAGCCGTAGAGCGTGGTCACGTACAACCCGAGCGCTACGAACGGATGGGTGAGCACGCGTGTCACCCGTGAGTGCAGCACGACGAGGAGCCATTCGCGCATGGACCGCTGGCTCGTTCCAGTGGTCGCGGGTAGGGCGCGCAGCGCCAGCGTGATCGGCGTACCCAGCCCGAGCAGGATCGGCACCAGCATCGTCAGCGCCATGTGCCCGGCCATGTGCACGCTGAACATCGCCGGGCCGTAGTAGGCGGGGGCGCCGACGAGCACGTACAGGCACAGCAGCACGCCGACCGCGAAACAGACCGTACGCATCTGGTTCCAGGCCACGTGGCGACGGGACAGGCGAACGACACCCACCAGGTAGAGCGCCAGAGCCAGCAGCCCGAGGCCGATCAGCAGCACGTCCGGCCGCCATGCCGTCAACAGCCTGCCGGCGGAGAAGGGCGGCAGGCGGTAGCCGATCACGTTCTCGGCCAGGCTCCAGCCAGCCGTCGGCTCATCGGGTGCAGGCGATCGGGCAAGGGCCGCGCCGGTCGCGATGGCCACCGTCATCACGGCCAGTTCCGCGGCAGCCAGCCGGACGAACGCAGATCGGCCGGCGACGGCGAGCGCGGGCAACGTCCGGTTCCGGTGCAATGCCCCGAGACCACCAAGGACGAGCAGGCAGGCGACCTTGACGACCAGCAGCCGGCCGTACCCGGAGCTGACGACCTCGTCCCAACTGGTCATGCGAAGCAGCGCGCTGCCGACGCCCGAGACGGCGACGGCGACGTAGCAGCACAGCGCCATCCGGCTGTAGCGCAGTGACGCCGTCACCAGCACCGGGCCGGCGTTGCGCGGGAACGCCAGCAGGGCGAAAAGGCCTCCGCACCACAGCGTGACGCCGAGTACGTGCAGGCCGACGGCCCCGACCGCCAGATCGTGGTCGGCGGCACCGGCGGCGTGCCCGCCGAGCGCCAGCGGGGCAAGTCCCACCAGAGCGACGACGAGAAGCCAGCCTGCGGTGTTCACCCGGCTCGTGAACCGCGCGCCAACCGCGATCACCAGCGCGACGGCAAGAGTGACGAGCATCCCGCGGCCGGCGGACGTGTCGGTGGCGAAGGCCTGTACCCGGGCAGGCACGATCTCCGCGACCGGATCACCGAACACGTAGGCGTAACTCACCGGGATGGTGATCAGCATGGCCACGGCCCAGCCCGCGGACACGGTCGAGGCGAACCGAAGGGCACGAACGCCCGTTCCGGTGACCGTCCCGTCCCGTCGGCCGATCAGCACTGCGCAGTAGAGCAGGGCACCTACCACCAAGACCTGTGCCACCACGGTCGCCGGCGACAGCAGAGCCTGTACCCAGCCGATGACGGGGCCTGCGTCGGTGATCCCCGGCGGTGCCGGTGCTGGCGCGCCGTTCCCGACCCAGAGCGCCGCCAGATAGGAGAGCAGCAACGTCGCGACCAGTCCGGCTGCAAGGACTTTCACACCCGCGAGCACGCGGGGACCGCCGGCGCCGGGTGGCGCGTCGACGTCGCCCGCTGGCGGGGCGACCCTGCTCTCCTGCTCCGGCACCGGGCCAGCCTAGGAGCAGCTGGTCGCTGCGGTGTTCCGGCGGATTCGCGGTCCGGAGACCTGAAACTTCTTGCAACCCCGCGGCGGCAATGCTCGTGCCTCGCGACGTTGCCGGTGGCTACCAAGGTCGAGCAGCCGTTGTTCCGAGCATCCCCAACCTCTGGCCCGGTATAGCTGTGAGGATTGTCATAGTTCCGACAGCGGAGAGTGCGCGAAGGTGTTCATTACGTGCACGATCGTGCTCGCAATGGCTGGCCAGATGCGGACATGTGACGTAGCGAACGTTGCGTTCACCGGGATGTAACCACTTCGGGAACATCTGCGTGGAGCCGGTCGTTAGAGTTTGTGTTGCAAGAAGTCGACGAAGACTTTCACCTCAAGCACGTGCTCTAAGGATGTGTCTCAAACGTTCTCCAACCCCATCGCCCCCATCAGTCAAGTCGAGTACCTGGCTACGCTGAACTCGGGCCGTTACGGACGGTCCGTCAGCCGGACCCCCAACTTCCGGGTTCTGCGAAGCCGCAGCGCAAGCCTGCGCAAGGGTGGCCGGGCATAAGCAGTTAGCCCAGGCTCCCTGGCACCTACGGGTGCGAGCAGGAAACGAGGCAGGGTCACCCCTGCGACCAAGACCCCGCAATGGCCCCCGACCTCAGGTCGGGGGCCATTCTCGTTGCGGGATTCGCTGCCGCTCCTGCTCGGTTGTCGGTCGCCCGAGCCCGCGCATGTGTTGTGCTGAGTGCATGCCGCCCGAGCAGCCCTCGACTGCGTTCGACCTCGACGGCAAGACCTCGTCCGACGGCCTGTCCCCCACCGGTACGCCTCTCGATCTGGCGGACGCGCTCCGCCGGATCGTCCCGTCCGAGCGCGTCCTGACCCGCCCGCTCGACCTGGTCGCCTTCGCTTCCGACGCCTCTCTCTACCGGTTGATGCCCAAGGCCGTGGTGCTCGCTGCCTCGGCCGGCGAGGTCGCCGCCCTCTTTCGCCTCAGCCACGCAACGGGCGTGCCCCTCACCTTCCGGGCAGCAGGCACCAGCCTGTCCGGTCAGGCGCAGGGCGACGGCATCCTGGTCGAGGTCAAGCGCCACTTCGCCGGATGGCAGGTCCTCGATCAGGGCGCGTCGGTGCGCGTGCGACCCGGGAGCCTTGCAGGCGCGGTGAATGCCTCTCTCGCGCGCCACCACCGCAGACTCGGACCCGATCCGGCGAGTGCCGCGGCGGCCACGGTCGGAGGCATCCTGGCCAACAACTCCTCCGGCATGTGTTGCGGGATCGACCAGAACAGCTATCGCACCCTGGAGCACATCAGCTTCGTGCTGCCGTCGGGGACGTCCCTCGACACTGCCGAGCCCGGCGCCGAGCGCCTGTTCGCAGAGCAGGAGCCCGAGCTGGCCCACGGCCTGATGCGTGCGCGGGCCGACCTGCTCGCCGACGCAGCCCTCACCGAACGCGTCCGCCGCAAGCATTCGATCAAGAACACGACCGGCTACGCCCTCAATGCCCTGCTGGACTACGACACCCCGCTCTCGATCTTCGCCCATCTGCTGATCGGTTCTGAGGGCACGCTCGCGTTCATCAGCGAGGCGGTCATGGCGACCGTGCCCGTCGACCCGCTTCGGGCCACTGCCCTGTTGCTGTTCCCCGACCTGGCCACCGCCTGCCACGCCGTCGAGGCGCTGCGCACGGCCGACGCCTCCGCGATCGAACTCCTCGACCGGGCGTCGCTCGCCGCCGTGGCCGACCGTCCGGGAGTGCCACCCGGGCTCGCCGCGCTGCCCGCCGGTGCCGCAGCGCTGCTCGTGGACCTGACCGCTCAGGACGAAGCCACACTCCACGATCGCATCACCAGGGCAGAGGATTCGCTGATCGCCATCAGCACACTGACTCCCGCGTTGTTCACCAGAGACGCACGGCTGCAGGACGAGTTCTGGCGCGTGCGCAGCGGGCTGTTCACCTCGGTCGGCGCCGCCCGGCCACCCGGTACGGCAGTCGTGCTGGAGGACGTGGCGTTCCCGGCCGGTGATCTGGCCGACGGCGTCCGCGACCTCCAGCGGCTGCACGAGCGGCACGGCTACCCGGCGGTGATCTTCGGGCACGCGCGCGACGGGAACCTGCACTTCCTGCTGACCCCGGCGTTCGGTGAGCCTGGTGAGGTCGAGAGGTACGCCGCGTTCATGGACGACCTGACCCGGCTCGTGTGCGTGACCCACGAGGGCTCGCTGAAGGCCGAGCACGGGACCGGACGCAACATCGCGCCGTTCGTGCGAACCGAGTGGGGCGACGTGGCCTACGCGCTGATGCGCCGGATCAAGGATCTTGCCGATCCCACCGGACTGCTCGGGCCGGGTGTCCTCCTCAACGACGACCCGCAGGCTCACCTCCGCATGCTGAAGTCGGTGCCGCTGGTGGACCCGATCGTCGACCGCTGCATCGAGTGCGGGTACTGCGAACGGGTCTGTCCCAGCCGCGACCTCACCGTGACCCCACGGCAGCGCATCGTCGTCCTGCGCGAATTCGCAAGACTAGAACAGCATTCGTCGACCGAAGCGTTGACGAGTGCCATCGCCCGGGATGCCACCTACGCGGTGCGCGACACCTGCGCCGGCGACGGGCTCTGCGAGCTGGCATGCCCGGTCGACATCGACACCGGCGCACTCGTGAAGCAGCTGCGGGCCAAGGCGCATCCTCGCGCGGAGCACGACGCTGCGACGCGTGCGGCCAGGTCTTGGGCGACGGCCGAGCGGATCGGGCGTGGTGCCCTCGGGTTCGCCCGCCGGACCGGGAGCGTGGCATCTCCCCAGCTGCTGAGCGGGATGACGAGCGCGCTGCGCCGGGTGACGCGCGACCTCGTGGTTCCGGCCTATCTCGGCGAGACGCCGCCGCCCGCGCCGCCCCTGCCGACCACGGCGAAGGACGGCGCCGTCGCCGTGTACCTGCCGGCCTGCGTGACCCGCATGTTCGGTCCGGACGAGCGCGATGGCCTGCCGGTCCCCGACGCGCTGGTGACACTGGCACGGCGCGCCGGGCGGCCGGTCTGGATACCCGACGACGTGGCCGGGACCTGCTGCGGAACCGTCTGGGAGTCCAAGGGATTTCCGCAGGGCGCCGCGACCATGGCGGCGATCGTCGCCGACCGGGCCTGGCGCTGGACCGACGGCGGTCGCCTGCCCCTTGTCACCGACGCCAGTTCGTGCGCACTGGCCTTCGGTGACCTCGCATCCCATCTTCACGGCGAGGATGCCCAGCGTTGGAAGCAGATTCAGGTCGAGGACTCCATCGGGTTCGTGACCGACACGCTCCTCCCCGGGCTGGGCAGCAGGCTGGCCAGGCGACCGAAGCTTGCGTCGGTTGCCGTCCACGCGACCTGCGCCGTCCAGCACGCCGGCGATGTCGACCGGCTCTCCGCGCTCGTAGGCGAGCTGGCGGAGACCGTCGTGCTCCCTGCACCCGGCAACTGCTGCGGCTTCGCCGGTGACCGCGGCTTCTGGCGGCCGGAGCTCACCGAGTCGGCCACTGCCCCCATCCGGGCAGCGCTCGATCAGGCAGCGCCGGCCGACGACCACGTCTGCACGAACCGTCCATGTGAGATCGGACTGAGCCACGGCACCGGTCGACCGTTCCGGTCGGTGCTGGCCCTGCTGGAGGAGCGGACCCGGTGAGTCCGCTCCTCAGGCCGCGCGCACGCCCACGAGCCGCGTGACGCTGGCTGGCGGCAGGGTCACCGTCGCCGTCCCGCCGCTTGCCGGTACGTCCTGTTCGCCGCCGGGTCGCACGGTGTCAGGAGCGTCGAACGTGTTGTGGGCATGGATGTCGTCGGCCACCAGAGTGGTCGACGTAAGTGTGCTGATATCCACGTCGCCAAGGTCGAGAGTGACATCGACAGCCGCGTCAGCCGAGGCGTTGACGATCGAGACCACCACGCGGTCGTCGTGCACCGATGCCGAGCCGGTGACCCGGCGGAGTCCCGGGGCGCCTCCGTCGAGATAGCAGCGGTTGCATTGATCGGCAGCCGCTCCACCGTCACTGATCACGTCGGCGTCCGTGTCTACCGCGACCGCCTGACCGCCGCGGTGTGCCGCGTACAGGGCGAAGACGTGAAAGGTCGGCGTCTTGATGCAGCTGGTCTCGTCGACCAGCAGCAGGGACTGCAACACGTTGATCAGCTGGGCGATGTTGGCCATCACCAGCTTGTCGGCGTGGTTGTGGAAGACGTCGAGGCTGAGAGCTGCCACCACAGCGTCGCGCATGGAGTTCTGCTGGTAGAGGCCACGCCGCGGCTTGCCTTCCTCCTCCGGATGCCAGGCGCCCCACTCGTCGAGGATCAGGCCGATCTTGCGCTCAGGATCCACCTCGTCCATCAGCTGCCGGTGCCCGGTGACGATGCCTTCGATCGCGGCCGCCTTGGCCAGCAGTTCGTACCACTGGTCGTCGGAGAAGTCGGTGGCCGTGCCAGCGGTTCCGCAGTAGTAGTGGGCCGCCATCGCCTGCACGGACGCGAGCCGGTTTCCCGAACCCTGGCTGGACGCCTGCAGCTGTTGCAGGAAGCCGCGGGTCCAGTCCCAGTCGCTGCCGTTGGCGCCCGAGGCGATTGCATAGACCGGGGTCCCGCCGAAAGGGAACGCGAACGTCCGGAATCTCGAGTACTGCTCCGCGTACTCCTGCGGACTGATCCGCCCCCCGCATCCCCAGTTCTCGTTCCCGATACCCCAGTACCGGATGTCGAAGGAATCATCAGCACCGTTGGCGATCCGCTCGTCCGACAGCGTGGTGCCGCTGCCGTGGTTGCAGTACTCGATCCAGTCGCGCAGCTCCTGCGGCGTCCCCGAACCGAGGTTGCCGGCGAAGTAGGGCTCGGCACCGATCGCGCGCGTGAAGGCCATGAACTCGTGCGTGCCGAACGCGTTGGGCTCGGGTGCCATGCCCCAGTGCACGTTCAGCCGGGACGGCCGCTCCCGTCTCGGGCCGATGCCGTCGCGCCAGTGGTAGTCGTCGGCGAAGCAACCACCGGGCCATCTCAGCACCGGGATCGCCAACGGCTTCAGTGCATCCACCACGTCAGTGCGGATGCCATCGACGTTGGGAACCGGCGAGTCCTCACCGACCCAGATCCCCGGATAGACGAGCTCGCCGAGGTGTTCGGCGAAGTGCCCGTGCAACGCCGGCGCGATGGTCCCGATCGGCTGGTCGGGATGGACGGTGAAGCGGACGGAATCGGTCACGGGAGCAGTGTTCGGGACACGCCGCCGAGTGCCGCGGACGTCCGGTTAGCCTGGCCTGTCGTGGCCAGCCCGCTCAGCGCAGCCGGGTCACGAGGACCGACACGAACATCGAGGCTGCCGCGCCACCGCTGAAGATTCCGGTCACCGGGGCGACATCGCCGTAGTCACGGCCGCGCGCCACCACCATGTGCCGGTCGCCTGGCTCGAGCGCGTTGGTGGGATCGAACCCGACCCAGGAACCGTCCCACCACTCGACCCAGGCGTGTGACTCCCCTGCGGCTGCCTCGCCGATCACCGGCTCGGAGTTCGGGTGCAGGTAGCCGGAGACGTAGCGGGCCGGCACACCGGCCAGCCGAAGGCACCCGATGGCCAGGTGCACCATGTCCTGGCACACGCCCGATCGGAGGTTCCAGGCCTCCTCCGCATGCGACGACACGACGGTCGAACCACTGACATAGCGGACTTCGTCGTGGATGAGGCCGGCCACCTGCCGCGCCAGCTCAGTCGGACCAGGCACTGCGGCTGTTCGATCGGCGACCCACGCTCGCAGCTCCGCGCCCGGCTCCACCCGTTCGGTCACCTGCAACCACTCCGACAACCCGTCGGTGACCGACGGCTCCTGCATGGCGGGCCAGCCGAGATTGTCCGGCTCGGGTGGATGCCGTTGTACCTCGACCGTGCTGGTCGAGGTGACGGTCAGCGCGTCGTGTGGCTCGTGCACCTCGAATGCGGTGACCTGCGTGCCCCAATAGTCGGTGTAGCTGTAGACCCACGGGGTCGGCGTCACCTCGATGCGGTGGTGCAGCAACGACTGGCTCAGGCTCGTCACCGGCGTCATCCGCGCCTGGTTGTAGGAGGAGACCACCCTGCCGTCGTAGACGAAACCGGTGGAGTGCACGACCCGGTGCTGCATGGTCACAGGCGCTCACCGGTCCACGTCAGGGCAACCGCACCGGCGAAGTAGCGGGCGCGGACGGCGTCGGATGCGGCCGAGCAGGTCCGTTGCACCCGCTCCATCTCCGCCGGCAGGTGCTCCACGATGTCGGCCAGCCGGCGGTACTCCAGCTCGGCACGGGCACGTCCGACCAGACGCTGTGCCTCGTCGAAGAACCCCACGCGACTGCCCACCGGCTCGAGACTCTGCAGGCACCGCTCGGCCCGGTTGAGCGAGTGAATGATCGAGCGGGGAAAGAGCCTGTCCAGCAAGAGGAATTCCGCAGCTTCCCGGTCGGCTTCCAGACCGCGGTGCGTGCGCAGGAACGCTTCGTGCGCGCCGCAGGCACGCAGGGTGGTCGACCAGGCCGTGGTGGGCCCCGACGCCAGCGATGCTGCCGAGACCATCCGGGCGGTCATGTCGGCACGTTCGAGGGAACGGCCGAGGATCATGAACTGCCAGCCCTGGTCGCGGCTCATGGTCGCCTCGGCGATCCCGTTGATCATGGCCGCGCGCTCCCGCACCCAGGCAAAGGCCGATGCGGTGGGCATCTTCCGGTACCTGCCGCTCTGGATGTGGTTGAAGGTGGTGTTCAGCGCCTGCCACATCTCCGTGGCGACGGTCTCGCGCGACCTGCGCGCGCTCTCCCGGGCTGCCGCCAGCGCAGCCGCGATGGAACCGGGAGACTCGGGCGAGTACGAGAGCTCACGCAGCACCACGTAGCGATCGGCCGGGCCTTCGTGCTCGACGCCCATCACGTTGAGCAACGAGTGGCAGGCGGAGTCCTCGTCGAGCGCGGCGTCCTCGATGAGCAACTGCATCTGGACGTCGAGGATGCGTGCGGTGTCCTCGGCCCGCTCGACGTATCGCCCGATCCAGAACAGCGACTCGGCGATGCGGCTCAGCATGCTGACACCGGGTCGACCTGGGACTGCTGACCCTGCGCGATGGTGAGTTGTTGTGCTGCTGCTGCTCCTCCTGCTGCTGGTGCTGGCTTCCGCCGAGGGCGTCGCCCGTCACGGCCGGACCGGGATCCTGCGGCGACCGCTCGGCCACGGTCTGCCAGCCGGTCCGCCGGGCCGGTGCCTGGCTGTGCGGAGGCGCCAGCACCCAGGTGTCCTTCGATCCGCCGCCGCGCGACGAGTTGACGATCAGCTCCCCTTCGGGCAGCGCGACCCGGGTGAGCCCGCCGGGGAGCACCCACACCCGCTCCCCGTCGTTGACCGCGAACGGGCGCAGATCCACATGGCGCGGCCGCATGCGGTTGTCGATCATCGTGGGCACGGTCGAGAGGGTCTCCACGGGCTGGGCGATCCAGCCGCGCGGGTCGTCGACGATCTGCGCACGTACGTCGTCGAGCGTCGCCGCATCCGCGGCCGGGCCGATCACGATGCCCTTGCCGCCGGACCCGTGAACAGGCTTGAGCACGAGCTCACCGAGCCGGTCGAGGACCTCCTCGCGCGCCACCGGTTCGTCCAGCCGCCAGGTGTCCACGTTGTTCAGAATCGGCTCTTCGCCGAGGTAGTACCGGATGAGATCGGGGACATAGGTATAGGTCAGCTTGTCGTCGGCGACGCCGTTGCCCACCGCGTTGGCGATGGTGACGTTGCCGGCCCTGGCCGCGTTGAGCAGGCCGGGGCAGCCCAGCAGCGACGTGGCCCGGAAGTGGACCGGGTCGAGGAACTCGTCGTCGACCCGCCGGTAGACCACGTGCACGGGCTGCAGACCGATGGTGGTGCGCATCATCAGCCGGCCGCCTCGGCACAGGAGGTCGCGGCCCTCCACCAGTTCGATTCCCATCGAGCGCGCCAGCAGCGCGTGCTCGAAGTACGCCGAGTTGTGCACTCCGGGCGTGAGCACCACGACGTTCGGGTCGTCGACCCCGGCCGGTGCCGCTGCGCGTAGCGCGGCCAGCAGGCGGCTCGGATAGCTCGAGACCGGTCGGATGCGGTGGTGGGCGAACACCTCGGGGAGCGCGGCCGACATCGCCCGCCGGTTGGTCATCACGTAGGAGACGCCGGAGGGGCAGCGGACGTTGTCCTCGAGGACGCGGAAGTCGCCGCCGGCATCGCGGATCAGGTCGATGCCGGAGACGTGCACCCGGACCCCGTTGGGCGGCTTGAGGAACGCGACAGCTCGGTAGAAGTAGGCCGAGGTCGTGGCCACCGAGTACGGCATCACGCCATCGGTGAACACCTGACCGGTGTCGTAGACGTCGTCGAGGAATCGCTCGATCGCCTTCACCCGTTGGATGACACCCGCCTCGATGGTGCGCCAGCGGTCCGCTTCGATCAGCCTCGGCATGATGTCGAGCGGGAACGGACGCTCCTCGCCACCGATGTCGAACGTGACGCCCTGGTCGATGTAGCTGGTTGCCAGGGAGTCGGCCCGAGACCGCGTCTCCTGGACGCTCATGGCGGTGAAGGCGTCGTGCAATTCCGCGTAGACGTCCCGGAGGTCGCTCGCGCCCGCGAACATCTCGTCGTAGCCGCCGTCCGCGGCCCGATACCCCTCGAAGATGCCGGTCACCGACGCTCCTTGTGCTCCCAGCCCGGACGCCGCAACGGCCCTGTCCGCATCATCCGGTGTCGGAGCCGGATGGCACAACGCAGGATGCCGCAGGACATGTTTCGGGCGTGCTAACGCCCGGTCACGAGCAACGGCAAGAGCACTCCGCGGATGCGCCTCACCAACGGGAGCAGGTGTGCCTAGCGGCCGACGGCGTAACCCTGGGCTCCGCGCGGGTTGGCGCCCGCGCTGACCTGTCCGGTGCGCGGATCACGTGCCACCGCGCACAGGTAGCCCTGGCTCCAGGGGCCAGTCCTCGAGACGGTGTGGCCTCGCCGCGCCAGCTCGTCCTGAACCGACTCGTCGAGGCGATCCTCGACGAATAGCGAACCAGGATTGGACGAGCGGGGATAGAAGGAACTGGGGAAGCTGGCGGTGTTGAACGTCGGTGCGTCGATCGCCTCCTGCAGCGACTGGCCGCCGGCCAGTACCCGGAGCAGGAACGGCAACTGCCACTGCTCCTGCTGGTCGCCGCCGGGTGAGCCGCAACCGAGTACCGGTACTCCGTCGCGTAGCACCATCGTCGGCGACAAGGTCGTGCGCGGCCGAGCACCCGGCTTCAGCGAGGAGGGCAGTCCGTCGGTGAGCCAGAACATCTGGCCCCGGGTGCCCAGGCAGAAGCCGAGATCGGGGATGTAGGGCGAACTCTGCAACCAGCCGCCGCTCGGCGTGGCGGCGACGACCGTCCCGTAGCGGTCGGTGACCGCGATGTGGCACGTGTCGCCGCGGACCTCCGCCTCGTGCCCGACATGGACTTCCTGGTCGGCCGCCACCGTCGGTTCGCCGGTTCCGGCCCCGTTCGTGGAGCTCAGGCCGGCCGCACGGAGCCCGTCAAGGATCTCCGGAGCCAGCCGCGGCTCGGCGCCACCCGGCCGTCCCGGCCGCAAGTCGGTCGAGGCCGTGGACCCGATCAGGCGGGCACGTTCTGCCGCGTACGCCGGGTCGAGGAGTGCAGCCAGGGGTACCTCGGCGCTGTCGCCGTACCAGGCTTCACGGTCGGCGAAGGCGAGCTTGACCGCCTCGACCTGCGCATGGATCCCGTCTGCCGAGGAGGGGTCGAGCGCGCCCGGGTCGCCGAGTGCGGCCAGCAGTTGCAGCGTCTGCAGCAGCGCCGGCCCCTGCGACCAGGCCTGAGTCTTGGCGACCTGGAAGCCGAGGAAGTCGGCGGTCGCCGGTGCCTCCCATGTCGACCGCCACCGGGAGAGGTCCTCGCCGGTGATGACGCCGGCATGATCGTTGCCAGAGGAGTCGCGGGCAGGGATCCGCGCGAAGGCGTCCACGCCGGCCGCGACGAAGCCTTCCGCCCAGGCGGTCCTTGCCGCCTCGATCTGACCGTCACGGTCCGAGCCCGCCGACTCGCCCTCGGCCAGGAGTCGCTGCAGGGTCGCCGCCCAGGGCTTGTTGGTGACGAGGTCGCCGTCCGCGGGCAGGCGTCCGGACGGCAGCCACTGCGCTGCCGACGTCGTCCAGTGCTCGCGATAGAGCCGCTCGACCGCAGCGATCGAGCGCACCGCTCCGGGCGTGATCGGGTGACCGTTCTCCGCATATCCGATGGCCGGCTCGAGGACGTCCCGCAGGGGCAGCGACCCTCGTTCGGCCAGCAACCGCAACCAGGCATCCATCGCACCGGGAACGACGGCCGCCAGCAGGCCGGCGCCAGGAACCAGCGTCAGGCCGAGGCCGCGGTAGTGCTCGATGGTGGCAGCGGCTGGTGCCGATCCCTGGCCGCACAGCACCTGGACGTCGCCGTCGGCGGTGCCCACCAGCATGGGCACGTCACCGCCTGGACCGTTGAGGTGCGGCTCGACCACCTGCAGGACGAAGGCACCGGCGCAGGCCGCATCGGCAGCGTTGCCACCGAGTTCCAGCATCCGCATGGCCGAGGACGCTGCGAGCCAGTGCGTGGTGGACACCATGCCGAAGCTGCCGAGAAGCGTTGGTCTGGTCGTCGGGCTCACGAAGTTCGCCTCCTGTGGTCAGGAGGCCGACGCTAGCGAGATGAGACAGCGCGCACGGTGGAGAGGCCGTGCGCCGACCTCAGATGGCCGCTTGCGTCAGGCGTGCGCCCGGGGTCGATCCTGCTTCTGGTCAGTCGAGCCGCCGACCGTGCCGGCCACAGCCACGGCCGACTTGGCGGCGCGCGCTCGACGACGTGCCTTGGCCAGCGCGAGGGACACGAACACGGCAACCGCTAGGGCGCCTTCGGCCAGCAGCATCAGAACAGCGCCGCCGGTACCCGCGAACGGGCCGTAGTCGGCGTAGGCGGCCAGGGCGATCGCAAGCGCGAACAGCCATCCGCAGAAGAGGATCAGCGGCTCGCCGGATGTGCCTTGCGGGAGGAGCCACCGCCGGCAACGCTCGCGAAGTCCCGGCCGTTGGCGGCCCATCAGCGACCCACCGGCAAGAACATCCTCGAGCAGCTCGAGGAAGGACGGGACAGCCTCGGTCGTCTCAGCTTCACTTCGCGTCGGCGCGGGTGCCTGTTGCGGAGGAACGACGGGCCGGGGCGGCTGTGGTTCAGGGGAACGGGGGCGCGGAAGCAGCGGGGCGCGACCGGAACTGGTCGACCCAGTCGCGGCAGGCCCCACGAGTGGGTCTTCACGTGACCCTCTCGGAATGGTGCTAGCCATCCTGCGAACCTCCGAAGCTCATGCGGAGCATGAATCGCCGGGGTCTCGGGCAACCATTGATTGCTGACAATCTAGTGCATTCAGCTTTCGACAGCTACGTGGTTCCCGAGGGCTGGACTTCATGCTTGTACTCATGCTTCTTCCTGAGTTTGTGTGCGCTGCTCCCCACGCGCCCTGACGAGCCGATCCCTCCCAAGTCCTTGCGTCCAACCAGCGCATCGTCTCGGCCCACAAGGCGATCGTGACCAGCTCCGCCGCCCGAACCAGGGCCAATCACGATATTTGCCTTATGTGTCACTCTTGCGCTTTCGGCTGCCAAATGTTAACCCGTGCCTGGTGATGTTCGGGTCGGTGCCACGGACTTCTCGAACACTCGCCGTCAGGGTTGACGGGCTTTCAGTAGTGACACGTAAGGGCGCGAACGTCGGCTCCCTCGTCGTCGAGGTCTCGCAGCCTGGCCATGAACGTACCGAAGTCGTGTCGAGGGGCATAACCGACGGTCTCGGCGCCGAGCGGATCGACGACCGACGGCCGTCGGGAGATGTCTATCGAGTGCCGTTCCACCAGTTCGCGCGAGCCCGGAAAGAGACGTTCCACCGCGCCCAGCGGATCGGCTTCCCAGTCCCCGATCATGTCGTCGGTGAAGGCATTGCGCCGGACCGCGTTCACGACGACTCCATCACCCATCTCCTTTTCGTGACTCAAAGCACCTGATTCGTCACTCTGCGCAATGTCGCTGCCATTAGTTGTGCGCTCCAGGTGTCGAATGCCGGCTTCAATGCAGTCGAGAACGTCTTCGCGGTCGACTCCGCCGTACAGGAGGCGGGCACCGTATCGATTGACCCAGTCGTTGCCCCAAGGCGTGAAGTCGTGCGGACGGACGATCACGTATCGCACACCGTGGTTGCGCCGGTGGTACTCGACCAGTTCCTCGCCCACGCGTTTGGTGAAGCCGTACTTCTCGTAGTGCCCGTGCCACGACATCGACGAGAGGAACACCAACCGCTGCACACCTGCGCTCCTGGCGGCCTGCAGCGCCCAGAACAGGCCGTCGACGTTGAGCCGCCAGAAGTCGGCTTCGGTCTTGGCCCGCGAATGCACGCCGTGCCACGCCGGGGTGTGCAGCAGGAGGTCGCAGCCCTGTGCCGCCGACTCCAGGCCGACGCCCGTCTGCACGTCGCACTGCACGAACGGCTCGTCGGGAGGAGCGTCGGCATCTGGCACGAGGTCGATGTCGCTTCGCACCAAGGTGTGTCCGGCAGCCCGCAGACGCGGGGCGATGCCGCGCCCGACGTTGCCACCTGCTCCGGTCAGCAGTATTCGCATTGCCGCCTCGCTATCGGTTCGTCGACCTCGTGCCGTGTCGCAGCCTAGGGATGCGGACGAGTCGAGCGAGGGGGAGGTGGCAGGCCGATGGTCACCATCTTGGCCATGGCGGGACAGCGGAGCCTCGCTCGGCCCAGGGCGTGACCGCGCGTGGTTCGCTCTCAGCATGGACGCGATGGGGCACCGCGGAGCCCGCGACGAGGCACCCGAGAACACCCTGGCCGGCTTCGCGCACGCCCGCGCCATCGGTGTGCCGGCCGTCGAATTCGACGTCCAGCTGTCGAAGGATCTCCAGCCGGTGGTCATCCACGACCCGACCGTCGACCGGACCACCAACGGCTCCGGACCGGTGAAGCGGCTCACCCGCCGACAGCTGGGACGACTCGATGCCCGCTCGATTCATGGTGACGCCGACATCGCCCTGTCTGGCGTGCCGCACCTGCACGATGTCCTCGATCTGCTTCGACGTGGGCCGTACCTGTCCGTGGAGGTCAAGAAGGACACCCCACGGCGCCTCGCCAAGCTCCTGCCGCTCGTCGTCGACGCACTGCGCACCTTCCGTCTTCTGAGCAACGCGACACTCACCTCGTTCGACCTCACCGCGCTGGCGATCGCGAAGGAGGTCGCCCCGCGTCTGCCGCGTGCATACGTCGGGGCGTGGGACGACCCGGGCTGGCTCGACCGGGCCAGGGACGTTGGCGCGAGAACCGCTTGTGTGCGCCTCGAACAGAGCACTGACGCGATGATCGACCGCATCCACGGTGCCGGGCTGTCGATCCACAGCTGGATGGTGAACGACCCAGCAGCCCTCCAGCTCGCCGAACAACGGGGCAGCAGCCATGCCACCACCGACCGGCCGACCTGGCTGATGGGACTGCTGAGCCGCGGGTACTGACGGCGGCTGTTCAGCAGCAACCCCTGGGTTTGACCCGCAGAGACGGAAGGGTAACCTAACGAAAGTAAGGCTCACCTAAGTCGCGCCCGTCTCTTACGCCTGCGCCCGCCTCCAGGATCGGTCCCGTGTTCGCCAACTACCTGATCGGTCTGCGCGAAGGCCTTGAGGCCGCTCTCGTGGTCAGCATCCTGATCGCGTACCTGGTGAAGTCCGACCGTCGGGAGTTGATCCCCCGCATCTGGGTCGGCGTGGCGATCGCGGTCGCGATCTCCCTCGGTTTCGGCGCACTGCTGACCTTCGGGCCGCGCGGACTCACCTTCGAGGCGCAGGAACTCATCGGCGGGACGCTGTCGATCGTGGCGGTCGGCTTCGTCACCTGGATGGTCTTCTGGATGGCCGGAGCCGCCCGGTCGATGTCGGGCAGGCTCCGCCGGCAGGTGGACGACGCCGCCGGCGGGGGCAGGTGGAGCCTGATCGTGGTCGCGTTGCTCGCCGTAGGCCGCGAAGGCCTCGAGACCGCCCTGTTCCTGTGGGCAGCGACCCAGGCCACCACCTCGGGTGCGCAGTCAACGACCACGCCACTCTTCGGTGCCGCCCTCGGGATCGCGACCGCGGTTGTCATCGCCTACCTGATCTACCGGGGGGCGCTCAAGCTGAACCTGAGCCTGTTCTTCACCTGGACTGGAGCCTTCCTGATCCTGGTTGCAGCCGGCGTCTTCTCTTACGGCATCCACGACCTGCAGGAGGCAGGATTCCTGCCCGGCTTGAACAATCTTGCCTTCGATGTGAGCAACGCCGTGCCGCCGTCGTCGTGGTACGGCACCCTGCTGAAGGGCACGCTGAACTTCTCCCCCGCCACGACGAAGCTCGAACTCGCCGGCTGGCTGCTGTACGTCATCCCGACGATGACGCTGTTCATCGTCAAGATGCGCCGCTCGCCGAAGCCGCCTGCCTCCGCACCCGCGCAGGTTTCCGACCGCGTTTCCCCCTGACCTGACTACACAATCCAATGACCGACAAGAGGATCCCCGTGCCCACCATCTCTTCTCGCCTTGTCCGCACGCTGGCAACCGGCGCCGCCGCGGCGGTCGTAGGCGTCCTCGCGCTGACGGGCTGCACCGACAACCGGGCCGGTGGAAGCGCCGAGCCCGGCGCCACTACCAGCCCCGGAGCGGGTGGGCCGGCGAAGGTCACCGTGACGTCCACCGACTCGGACTGCCTCGTCTCGAACGGAGAGGCGCCGTCGGGCAACGTGGTGTTCACCGTCACCAACGGCGGCAACAAAGTCACCGAGTTCTACCTGCTGGGCGAGGACGGTCTGCGGATCATCGGTGAGGTCGAGAACATCGGCCCCGGGCTGACCCGCGACCTCGTCCTGCGCGCCACGCCGGGGAGCTACTTCACCGCCTGCAAGCCGGGCATGGTGGGAGACGGCATCCGGGCCGATTTCAAGGTCACGGACTCGGGTAACGACACCACCGACACGCCTGCCGAGGCCGTGCTGATCAAGACGGCCAACAACCAGTACCGCGCCTACGTGCGCGACCAGTCGGAGCAGCTCGTCACCAAGACCAAGGAGTTCGTGGCGCTGTACAAGGCCGGTGACGACGACGCGGCGCGGGCCCTCTATGCCGACGCGCGGATGCATTGGGAGCGGATCGAGCCGGTCGCCGAGTCGTTCGGTGATCTCGACCCCAAGATGGACCTGCGCGAGGCAGACCTCGAGGAGGGACAGAAGTGGACGGGCTGGCACCGGATCGAGAAGGACCTCTGGCCGCCGTCCTCCGGATACGAGCCGATGACCGACGCGCAGCGGGTGGCGATAGCCACCACGTTGATGGCCGACACCACCACGCTGCTTCGCCGCACGCAGACCCTCAACTACACCGTCGACCAGATCGGCAACGGCGCCAAGGAGCTGCTCGACGAGGTGGCCACGGGCAAGGTCACCGGTGAGGAGGAGGCGTGGAGTCACACCGACCTCTGGGACTTCCAGGCAAATCTCGACGGCGCCCGCGTAGGCTTCGAAGGCCTGCAGCCGGTGTTGCAGACAAAGGACCCAGAGCTGGACAAGCAGATCGCCGCCCGCTTTGCGGCGTTGCAGAAGCTGCTCGACCAGTACCGCAAGGGTGATGGGTTCGTGCTCTACACAGAGCTGTCCAAGGCGGAGATCAAGGAGCTCAGCGACTCCGTCAATGCCCTGAGCGAGCCGCTGTCGAAGCTGACTGCCGCGGTGACGCTCTGAAAGGCGCTTCGAGGTAACCCGTGACCGACCCGAACCGTCCGTCCGACCACGCCGCCCAGCCGGACGGTGTGAGTCGCCGACGGCTGTTCGGCCTGGCCGGGGTCGGGGCGCTCGGCGTGGGAGCAGGAGTCGCCGGCGGCCTCGGCGTGGCGCGCGCAACCGATGGTGACGCCGGCTCCGCACAGACCGCTCTCGGGCAGCCCGTCGCGGGGCCGTCGGTCTGGCCGTTCTATGGCGCCCAGCAGTCGGGCATCGTCACGCCGGCGCAGGACCGGCTCCACTTCGCTGCCTTCGACCTGTCGGCGGCCGCCACGCGTGACGACCTCGTCAGGCTGCTGAAGGCGTGGAGTGACGCCGCGGCGAAGATGACGCAGGGGCAGGAGGCCGGCGAATTCGGCGCGCTCTCCGGTCCGTACGACGCTCCGCCGGACGACACGGGTGAGGCGCTCGGCCTGCCTGCTTCGCGCCTCACGGTGACCATCGGCTTCGGCCCTGGCCTGTTCCGCGACAGCGCCGGCCGCGACCGGTTCGGCCTTGCCGACAGGCAACCGGACCACCTGCAACCGTTGCCGCACTTTCCCAGCGACAACCTCCGGCCGGACCTCACTGGCGGTGACCTGTGTGTGCAGGCCTGTGCCGACGACCCACAGGTTGCCGTGCACGCGGTCCGGAACCTCTCCCGCATCGCGTTCGGTACCGCATCTCTTCGCTGGTCGCAGCTGGGATTCGGCCGCACGTCCTCGACATCGACCAGTCAGGCGACGCCACGGAATCTTTTCGGATTCAAAGACGGCACCGCCAACCTCAAGGCGGAGGATCCGGCCGCGGTCGACGAGCACGTATGGGTGCACGAGCAGGACGACGCCAAGGCAGCCTGGCTGGCAGGCGGCAGTTACCTGATCGCCCGCAAGATCAACATGCACATCGAGACGTGGGACCGCACCTCGCTTTCCGAGCAGGAGCAGATCGTCGGTCGCGACAAGCGTGACGGCGCCCCGCTGTCGGGTGGCGACGAGTTCACGCTGCCGGACTTCGAGGCTGCCGGCCGCGACGACAAGCCGCTGATCGGGCCCGTTGCCCACATCCGGCTGGCCCACCCCAGTCAGAACGAGGGGGTGCGGATTCTCAGGCGGGGTTACAACTTCGCCGACGGCAACGACGAACTCGGCCGACTGTCCGCCGGCCTTTTCTTTATCGCCTTCGTCCGTGACCCGGACAAGCAGTACATCCCCATGCAGACGCGACTGTCCCGAGACGACACGATGATGGAGTACCTGCAGCACACCGGGTCAGGCATCTTCGCCGTTCCAGCCAGGCGCTCAGCCGGGTGGCTACGTCGGTGACACACTGCTGGCCTGAACCCGCACCACAATCCGGCGGTCGGTCGGTCGCATTTCGTCGAAATCATTCGCGAAAATGAGCGAGGGCATCGCGCAATTTCCTCATGCCTGGCATGCTCGACCTTATGGATCACTTTCTCGCGTCCTCAGACAACGGTATGTACGGTCTTTTCACTGGTGGAACCAGCTTGTTCGGTTGGCTGGTCGGCTATGTCATCGCCGGCCTGTGCACGATGGGGATGTTCAAGAAGGCCGGAAAGCCGCAATGGGCAGCCTTCATCCCGATCTACAACTGGATCGTGCTCCTGGAGATCATCGGACGCCCGATCTGGTGGGTGATCCTGCTCCTCATCCCCTGCGTCAACATCGTCGCCTGGATCATCCTGGCGCTGGACATCGCCAAGTCCTACGGACAGAGCCAGGGTTTCGGCATCGCCCTCGGCGTCGGAATTCATCTTTCCGATCATCACTCTCGTCTGCTTGGTAATGCTGAGCTACGGACCCGCGCAGTACACCGGTCCCGCAGCTGCGCAGCCGCCGGCAGCCGCCTAGTCCTCCAGCGCCTGGTCCTCAGCGATTGGGAAGCGGCCCGGTAGCTCGGCCAGCACGGAGTCGATGACCGCTGACGTGCGCCGGGCCGACTCGCCCGTACTCGGGCAGCGTCCCCGTCCGTGCAACTCGTCGACGATCGTCTGGATCAGCGGCTGCTGCACGTGTTCTGGGTACGTGGCCTCGATGGCCCGCTCGCCAGCGGGAGTGACCAGCCGCACCGGTTCTTCCCCGAAACACGCCATCGAAAGACTCCCGTTCGTCCCCTCGATGACGATCTCGTCCGTGGCACGGCTCGCACAGAAGCACCACGAACCGGTCCCCTGCACGCCACCTGAGTGTGACCAGCTCATGGTCACCGTGTCCTCAGCGGGGTAGATGCCACCGTGGTTGGTCGCCTGCCCGGCGACCTCGGCGATCGGGCCGAACCAGTGATCGAACACATCGAGGGCGTGTGCTGCCAGGTCGACGAAGAAGCCGCCACCGGCAACCGATGGGATGACCCGCCACGGCAGGTTGTCGCGGTCGGTGGTGTCGACGCCCAGGTGATGCACGCTCACTGTGAGAACGGTGCCGATGGCGCCGTCGTCGAGTAGCCGGTGGACGAGCTCGAACCGCGGCATGGCGCGGCGGTAGTAGGCGACGAACACCGGAACGCCGGCCTCGGCGCCGGCGCGGATCATCGCGTCGCATTCGGCAGCCGTGCGGGCCATCGGCTTCTCGACATAGACCGGCTTCCCGGCCTGAGCGACCCGAATGGCGTAGTCGGCATGGCTGTCCGGCGGGGTCGCCACGTAGACGGCGTCCACCTCGTCGTCATGGATCAGAGCGTCCGCATCGGCGTAGTGCCGGGGCACGCCGTGCCGCAGTGCGTAGTCGGCGGCCGCGGCTGCGTCGCGTCGCATCACGGCGACCAGCGCGGAGCCCTCGGCCTTGGCGAGGCCGGGACCGCTCTTGTTCTCGGTCACGCTGCCGGCCCCGATGATGCCCCACCGGACCGGCCCGTCGATGGTCCTCATCCAGCCGTACCCCTCGCGTCGTCGAAGCCGGTGAACCTGCAGGTCTTGATGTTCGCGAACGCGGTGAAGCCTTCGACACCGAGCTCGCGACCGAACCCGGAGTCCTTGACACCGCCGAACGGGAAGCGTGGGTTGGAGGCGACCATGCCGTTCACGAACACCTGGCCGGTCTCCAGCCGGTCGGCGATGTCGCCGGCCGCCGAGAGATCACGTGTCCACACGCTGGCTGCGAGTCCGTAGCCGGAATCGTTGGCCACAGTGACGGCCTCGTGCGCGTCCGCGACGCGCCGAACCGGTGCCACCGGGCCGAACACCTCCTCCCGCCAGCACGGGTTGTCGTCCTGCAGGTCGGTGAGGACCGTCGGCTGGTAGAACGCTCCGGTGCCGGGGAGGGAACGGCCACCCGACACCACCCGTGCGCCGTCGGCTGTGGCCCGTGACACCTGATCGGCCAGGGTGGCGCGCGCCGTCTCCGACGAGAGCGGTCCGATCTGGGTGGACTCCTTCGTGGGATCACCGACCGGCATGGCTTCGACCGCCTCGACGAACCTGGTCAGGAAGTCGTCGTAGACCTCGTCCACCACGATGAACCGCTTCGCCGCGATGCAGCTCTGGCCGGTGTTCTGCATCCGGGCGGTCGCTGCGGTCGTTGCCGCCGCCTCGACGTCAGCATCCGCGAGCACGAGGTATGGATCGCTGCCACCGAGTTCCAGCACGACCGGCTTCAGCGCGCGCCCAGCGAGCTCGGCGACCGCTCTGCCGGCTCGGGTACTGCCGGTCAGGCTCACACCGCGCAGCAGGGGGTGCGCGATGAGCTGGGCAACTTCGTCGTTGCCGGTAGGAACGGTCTGCACCACGTCGCCAAGCCCCGCTGCCACGCAACAGTCCTGCAAGGCGAGACCGCTGCCGGTCGTGCCGGGTGCTGGCTTGATCAGCACGCTGTTGCCGGCGAGCAGGGCCGGCAGCGCGAACCGAAGTGACTGCCAGTGCGGGAAGTTCCACGGCATGATGCCAAGCACGGCGCCGAGCGGCTGGTAGCGCACCTCGACACGTGCGCCGTCGGTATCGGCCGGGCGTGGCGAAGGAGCGAGCACCTCGGCGGCGATTTCGGCCAGGTAGGACGCGGCATCCGCGCACTTGGTCACCTCTGCCCGGGCAGCCGTGATCGGCTTGCCCATCTCGGCTGTGACCAGTGCAGCAAGGTCATCCGTCCGCTCGGTGAGGACCTCGGCCAGTCGGCGGATGGTGGCCGCTCGCTCGGAGACGCCCTTGTCTGCCCATGCCTTTCCGGCCACGTGTGCGCGCTCGAGCGCTTGCTGTAGGTCGGCCGACGACAGCAGCGCATGGTCGGCGATCCGCTCCCCGGTTGCCGGGTTGACCGTGGTCACGGTCGGACTGTCGGACACGGACACCTCCCTCTCTGCGCGCTAACTCTCCTGGTAGGCCAGGAATCCGCCGTTGGGTGCCATGGCGACGGTCACCGATCCAGAGGCCTGCACCGCCATGACTTCATGCCGGTCCGCTCCGTCGGTGATCAGCTGCCAGCCCTTGGAAGTCTCGGCGCGATCGGTGGCGAAGGCCGACAGTTCGAGCCTGATGGTGAGGACCTCGCCGGTCCCGTTGAGACCGGCGACGAACCACCGATCGCCGCTCCGACGGGCCAGGACCACGTGGCGGCTCGGTTCTCCCTCGATTCCGACGATGTCGTCCCAGTCAGCGGGAATCAGCTTCAGTGCCTGCTGGATCGCCGGATCGACGGCGTGCAGGGCCGTGTCGGAGTCGGCGACGTGCAACACCCCCGACTCGAAGACAACCGCCAGGGCAACCTCGTGCGCGTCGGTCGTCAGCTTGTCCGGGCGCTCATCGGTGAAGGTCACCGGCGTGTAGTCCATCGCGCCCGCCAGGTTGCGGGTGAACGGCAGCACGGTGTTGTGCCGGGGTGCTCGCTGTTCGAAGTCCCCTATCCCGTACTGCTCGGCTCCGTGCACCGCCTCCATGCTCATCAGATTGGGCCAGGTCCTGCCCCAGCCCCTGGGCACGGTGCTGCCGTGGAAGTCGACCATCAGCCCGACTTCATGAGCGTCGGCCAGGATGTCGAGGTACTGCTGGATGCGATCCGCCTTGTCGGAATGGAAGAAGTCCACCTTGATCCCGACCGCACCCCACTCGGCGATCCGGGCCATTTCGGCCCTACGCAGCTGTGGTTCGTACATGAGGTCGCGAGGGGCCTCGGACACGTCGTTGTGCGGTCCGCCGGAGTTGTACCAGAGCCAGATCCCGACGCCGGCCTCCCTGGCCTGTGCGATCAGCTCCTGGATGGCCTCCTCGCCGTTCTCCTGCCAGTTCGCGTCGACGAGCGAGTACTCGTAACCGAACTCGGCGGCGAGATCGACGAAGTCGCGCAGGCGCTGGATGTTGCGCGGACTCCCGTGCTCCGACCACCAGCTCCAGGTGGCGCGGCCAGGCCGCACGTAGCTGAAGTCGCCTTCCGGCGGAGCGGCGAGGATATCCACCAGCTCGGTCTCGAGCAGGCCGACGGCCGAGTCGGCCAGCGTGAACGTGCGCCACGGCGAATGCCAGGGCAGCGCCGCCGTCACCTCGACGTCACCGACTCCGAGCCCTTCCTCGGCGAGCGGGGCGATAAAGGAGTAGGTGTTGTCCGGAGCGGTAGGAGCGAGTTTGGCGCCGTAGAAGGTCGCGTCGAGATCCGACTCGTGCAGGCACAGCCAGCTGGATCCGGTCTCGAACGTCGCCGGCAGGTAATAGCCGTCGGTGCCCGCCGGTGTCCCGATCTCGACGCCGTCGGTGTAGTAGTCCTCGTAACAGTGCCCCGCGGGCGGCTGCATCGGCTGGATCCAGGCCCGACCCGGGCGGGCAATCTTCACCGCCGTGTACTCGCCGGTGAAGGTGACGTCCCCAGAACCCTCAAGCAGATAACGAAACGCTGCCCCTTGGTCGTAAGTCCGCAGTTCGATGCCGAGGCGGTCGCCGGTCCCTGTCGTGAACCACACGGTGCGAGCCGTGCCCTCAGCGAGCAGCCGGTGCCGCTTGCCGTGCGGAACCCGTGCGTCCGTGGTCACTCGCTCGTCGGCGCCCTCGTCGGCAACGACCAGGCCGTCACGGAGGTCGCCTCCGCGAGTGCGCAACCCCAGCGGCGAGTTGGCGACCACTTCCTCGCCGTGATGGAGAACCCGGTAACTGAGCGCGCCGTCATTCTCCTCCAGGGCGATGGCCACCTGGCCGGACGGCGACGTCACGGTCCAGCCCATCACTGGCTCCTCTCGGCGGCCAGTAGGGGTTGGGCCGCGACCTCGCCACCCTAGAAGGTCAGGTCGCGGGTCGTCCCTCTGCGGGTGCACCAGGGCCGTCTCCGGCCGGTGCGGGCTGCCCACCGCCGGAAACCGCGCCCGCCATCGCCGGCTCACCGACACCAGCCGCCATCTCGTCGACGTCCAGGTCGGTGGCGGCACCTGCGAACTGGGACTGGTACAACGCGGCGTACGCGCCGTCGGCTGCGAGCAACTCGTCGTGCGTGCCCTGTTCCACGATCTGACCGTGTTCCATCACCAGGATCAGATCCGCGTCGCGGATCGTGGACAGGCGGTGGGCGATCACGAAGCTCGTCCGTTCGGACCGCAGTGCTGCCATCGCCTTCTGCAACAGGACTTCGGTCCTGGTGTCGACCGAACTCGTCGCCTCATCCAGGATGAGCAGTGACGGATCGGCCAGGAATGCCCGGGCGATCGTGATCAGCTGCCGCTCACCGGCGGAGACGTTGCCGGCACCGTCTTCGAGCACGGTGTCGTACCCGTGGGGCAGCGAGTGGACGAACCGGTCGACGTAGGTTGCCTTCGCTGCTTGGAGAATCTCCTCCGGGGTCGCGTCGAGTCGTCCGTAGGCGATGTTCTCCCGGATCGTCCCCTCGAACAGCCAGGCGTCCTGCAGCACCATGCCGATGCGAGACCTCAGGTCGTCGCGCGTCATCGTGGAGACGTCGACCCCGTCGAGCGTGATGCGCCCGCTGTTGAGCTCGTAGAACCGCATGATGAGGTTCACCAGCGTGGTCTTGCCGGCTCCCGTTGGCCCGACGATCGCGACCGTGTGGCCGGGCTCCGCCAGCAAGGACAGGTCCTGGATCAGCGGTTCCTCGGGCTTGTAGCGGAACGACACGTTCTCGAAGCTGACCTGGCCGTGCGGGTCGATCACCGTGAACGGCTCCACCGGGTCCGGGGTCTGCTCGTCGGTGTCGAGCAGGTCGAAGACCCGCTCCGCCGAGGCCACACCCGACTGGAGCAGGTTGGCCATCGACGCCAGCTGCGACAGCGGTTGGGTGAACTGACGCGAGTACTGGATGAACGCAGTCACGTCGCCGACGGTCATCGAGCCACTGGCGACCCGGAAGCCACCCACGACGGCGACACCCACGTAGCTGAGGTTCCCGATGAACTGCATCATCGGCATGATCAGGCCACTGATGAACTGGGCCCGGAATGCGGCGTCGTAGAGCTTGTCGTTGCGCTTGTCGAACTCGGCGTCGACCTCGTCACGACGCCCGAAGACCTTCACCAGGTCGTGGCCGGTGAACGCCTCTTCGATGTGCGCGTTCAGCTCGCCGGTGTTGGCCCATTGGGCGATGAACTGCTTCTGCGACCGCTTCGCGATCTGCTGGGTCACCACCAGGGACAGCGGGATCGAGACGAGCGCGATCACCGAGAGCAGAGGCGAGACCAGGAGCATCATCACGAGCACACCGATCACGGTCAGCAGCGAGTTCAGCAACTGGCTCAGCGTCTGCTGCAGGCTCTGCTGCACGTTGTCGATGTCGTTGGTGACCCTGCTCAGCAACTCGCCGCGCGGCTGCTTGTCGAAGTAGGGCAGCGGCAGCCGGTTGATCTTCTCCTCGACCTCTTCACGCAGGCGCTGGACGCTGTGCATCACCGCCAGGTTCAGCAGATAGCCCGAGAGCCACATGAGCAGCGAGGCGCCGATGTAGAGCGCCAGGACGATCAAGAGGACTCGTCCGAGTGCGTCGAAGTCGATGCCCTGTCCGGGCACGAAGTCGGTCTTCGCCATCACGTCAGCGAGCTGGTCCTGACCGGTCGCCCGCAACTGCGCGAGCACCTGTTCGCGGTCGGCACCGGCCGGGACCTGCTTGCCGATGAAACCCGAGAAGATCAGGTTGGTGGCGTGGCCGAGGATCTTCGGCCCGATGACGCTGAGTACGACGCTCGCGACCGTCAGGATCACGACCGCGATCACCTTGATCCGCTCCGGTGCCAACCTCCCGATCAGCCGCTTGGCCGACGGGAGGAAGTTCATCGACTTCTCCACCGGCATGGCGCCGGCCATCGGACCGTGTCGCGGACCTTGGGGAGCACCCTGGATGCGCGTTGCCACCTTGGGCTCGTTCTCACCCGCCCCCTCGGCAGCTTCGTTCTCTGTCTCTACCACTGGACCGCCGGACCCGTTGGTCGACTCCGAGGCACGTGACGAGCTGCGGCCCTTGGCGTGTGCTCCGCCGCGTGGACGGCGCCCGGCCTGCCCGCCGTTCTCCGAGCGCCTCATGCCGCCTGCCTCTCGCTGAGCTGCGAATTGACGATCTCGGCGTAGGTCTCGTTACCTGCAAGGAGTTCGTCGTGCGTGCCATGCCCGACGACGACACCGTCGTCGAGGATGATGATCTGGTCGGCCTCGATGATCGTCGACACGCGCTGGGCGACCACGATGACGGTGGCTGCGCGGGTCTGCGGCTTGAGCGCCGCTCGCAGGCGGGCGTCGGTCGACAGGTCGAGCGCCGAGAAGGAGTCGTCGAACAGGTAGATGTCGGGCTTGGCGACTAGCGCCCGGGCGATGCAGAGGCGTTGCCGTTGTCCACCGGACACGGTCGTGCCGCCCTGTGCGATCGCGTTCTCCAACTGATCTGGCATCTCGCCGACGAAGTCGCGGGCCTGCGCGATGCGCAGGGCCTCCCACATCTCGTCGTCGGTGGCCTCCGGTCGGCCGTAGCGGAGATTGCTGGCCACCGTGCCGGAGAACAGGTACGGCTTCTGCGGCACCAGTCCGATCCGGCCCCACAGGTGGTCCGGTGACAGCTCGCGAACGTCTACGTCGTCGATGGTCACCGATCCTCCGGTGACGTCGAAGAGCCGGGCGATCAGCGAGAGCAGCGTGGTCTTCCCGGCGCCAGTGCTGCCGATGACCGCGGTGACAGTGCCTGGACGGGCGGTGAACGTCACGTTCTTCAGCACCGGCTCCTCTGCGCCTGGGTACGCGAAGCTGGCGTTCTCCAGCCGCACGACTCCGCGCTCGTCCTCGGCGGTACGCGGGTTCGCCGGCGGTACGACCGACACCTCGGTGTCGAGGACCTCGCCGATGCGACCGGCGGAGACCGCTGCCCTCGGCGCCATCATGAACATGAAGGTCGCCATCATGACCGACATCAGGATCTGCATCAGGTAGCTGAGAAAGGCGGTGAGCTGCCCTACTTCGAGATTCCCACCGTCCACGCGGATCGCGCCGAACCACAGCACCGCGATCGACGACAGGTTGAACACCGCCATGACGACCGGAAAGATCAACACCATCAGCCGGCCCGTGTTGAGGCCGGTCTCGGTGAGCGCGTCGTTGGCCACTGCGAAACGGCTGCGCTCATAGCGCTCGCGCACGAACGCGCGGATCACCCTGACCCCGGTGATCTGTTCGCGCAGAACCCGGTTCACCTCGTCGATGCGCTTCTGCATCTTCTGGAAGTTGGGGACCATGCGCCAGATGATCACGGCCACGCAGGCGGCAAGCAGCGGAACTGAGACCGCGAGCAACCAGGAGAGCCCGGCGTCCTCACGGACCGCCATGATGATGCCGCCGATGCACATGATCGGTGCCGCGACCATCATGGTGGCCGACATGAACACCAGCATCTGCACCTGCTGCACGTCGTTGGTGGAGCGCGTGATCAACGACGGCGCGCCGAAGGTGTTGAGCTCCTTCGCGGAGAAGTCGCCCACCTTGCGGAAGACCACCCTGCGCAGGTCACGACCGAAACTCATCGCCACGCGCGAGCCCATGTAGACGGCGATCACCGTGGTGATGATGTTGAGCAGACTGAACGCCAGCATCCAGCCACCGGTGTGGAGGATGTAGGTGGTGTCGCCCTGGGCCACGCCCTTGTCGATGATCCAGCCGTTCAGCGTGGGCAGGAACAGGTTCGTGATCACGGCGACCAGCTGCAGGATCAGGATCAGCCACGATCGGCGTCCGGTACGGGCGCAGGTATTCGCGCAGGAGGCGGATGAGCACGAGGGCTCCTCCCTTTCGGTGGGTTCAGCGGTGCGATCTGTGGAAGGCGTGTGCAGTGAAGGTGGTCTGCGTCCGGTCTAGCCGTGGCCGGCCGTTCTGGTCATCTGGTTTTCGGGATCGCGATCGAGTCGAAAAGACGAGTCTGGCTCCGAACATGCGGGTCGTCCCGACGCCACCCCGTAGAGGATCACGTCGACGATGGTCTCCGGGGTGAGGACGACGCCGTCCCCGATCCCGGCGTGGCTGCCGGAGAATGTCAGCAGGCGGAGATAGCGATGCAGGTCCTCGGGACCGCAGACGATCTGCTCTGCGTCCGGCCCGACGATCCTCGTGATGCGCTCGCGCATCTCCCGTTGCCAACGTTCCTTGTCAGCGTGATGGCCGTTGTGCTGCGGCGGTGGTGCCGACAGGCCCACAGCCTTCATCAACTCGAACGTGCCGAGGAATCGCGCCTGCATGACCGCTACGAACGCGACGAGCCGCTCGTACAGGGGCTGGTCCAGGTCGATGGCGTCGAGCTGCGCGAGGAAGGGGTCGGGATCGAACGAGGCGCGCACGGCGGCGTCGATCAGTTCTTCCTTGGAAGCGAATACCCGGAAGATGGTCCCCTCGGCGACGCCGGCCGCCTCGGCGATCTCCCTGGTGGACGCCAGTCGCCCGAGGCGTCGCAGGGTCGCGGACGTGGCCGCGATCAGGGCGGCCCGGCGCTCCGCGGGTGGAAGCGGCGCGGCGCGGCCGGACGTGGGGGGCATGGCGGACACAGTAGTGAGTGAACGCTCACTCAGTCAACTGGAGTGGCGCCCGTGTGGCCGATGTCACGCACCGACCTGGTCGGCAGGGCGCGCCGGTTCCTAGGGTCGGACGCATGGCGATCGCACCGGTCACCCCGGACGACTTCGTGCCCGGACGCTGGCGTGGCCGGTGGACCTGGCTGGCCAAGGAGGATGCGGACGTCCCTGACGGCCTCTTCCGCCGCTCCTTCGAGCTGGCTGAGGTGCCCGTCCGCGTACCGGCGCGGCTGACCGCAGACACCCGCTACCGACTGTTCGTCAACGGGATCGAGACATCGGCCGGTCCAATCCGGTCGCAACCTCATCGATGGCGCTACGACCTCGTCGACTTGGCTCCCTACCTTCGTTCTGGGCGCAATGTTCTTGCCCTGCAGGTCAAACACCTCCGCGGCGGCGGTGCGTACTGGATGCCTGCTCCACGGAACGAGACGCTCGGCGGTCACGGTGTGTTCGTCTTCGAGGCCGGCCTGGACGATGCCGAGTGGTTGATCTCTGACCACGAGTGGCGCGGGTATGCCTGCCCCGCCTGGTCCGACCTGGTCGGCGGCGGACTGCCGGTCGAGGTGCTCGACGCCAAGCGCCTCCCGAATGGGTGGACCGAGCCGGACTTCGACGACAGCGGGTGGAGGCCCGCCGACACGATCCGGCCGAGACATGCCGGTGCCTCCGGCCTCGACCGTCCGCCAGCAGATCCCTACGGGCCTCTCCTGCCGAATCCCCTACCCCGCTTGCAAGGCGAGCGGATCTCTCCTATCCGGGCCGACGTCACCACGCGCGTGGGCACGCTCGACGAGGCCGAACCTTCGCCGGTTCGCCGGTTGGAGGCGGCAGCCGGCTGGCCCGAGTCCGGATCGATGCTCCCGGAGGGTGGCTCGGCTTCCGACCAGCACACTCTGCTGCGCGTCGACTTCGGCCGCGTCGTGAGCGGACGCATCACCATCAATGTCGAGGCAGCAGCCGGAACAGTCCTCGACATGTCGTTCACCGAGGACCCCCTCTCTCCCGAGGTGGCCAACGGCTTCTTCCCCCAGGTGGGTGCCCGGTACGTCTGCCGGGGCCACGCCGACCGGTTCGAGACCTTCTTCCCCTACGGTCTCCGCTTTCTCAACGTGCTGACAACTCTCCCGCCGGGTGTGACTGACATCGACATCGACGTGCGCGACATCGCAGTGCACGAACAGCTGTCGCCGATGCTCGGCGGGGCGGGCTTCAGCTGTAGCGACGAGGGGTTGAACGCCATCCACGCCGCCTGCCGGCGCACGGTGGAGCTGTGCAGCCACGACGCCTTCGTCGACTGTCCGACGCGCGAACAGCGAGCCTGGGTGGGCGACGGAGTGGTCCATCAACTGGCGCACCTGGTGTGCAACGAGGACTGGCGCCTGGCCGCCCACTATCTGCAGCTCTCCGCGTCGCCGCGTCCGGACGGGATCCTGCCGATGACGGTAGCCGGCAACGTGGAGGCAGCCGACGGTCTGACGATCCCCGACTGGTCGCTGCACTGGCTGCACGGCCTCCTCTCCTGGTACGAGTGGTCCGGCGACCTCGCCCTCGTCCGCGAGCTCCTCCCGGTGGCCCAGCGGGTGCTGGCGTGGTTCGTGCCGTTCCTCGACGAGGCCGGTCTGCTCGCCGAGGTGACCGAGTGGACGCTGGTCGACTGGTCGTCGGTCACCACCGGCGGTACCAACGCCGTCCTCACCGGGCTGTGGGCGCGCGGCCTGGTCGAGTTCGGCGTTCTCGCTCGGGCAGTCGGCGATCCTGGTGCGGCCGAATGGGCGGACTCCCTGCACGCACAGGCGAAGGCTGGCTTCGAGCTCTTCTGGGACGAAGCTCGCGGGAGTTACACCGACCACGCTGTCGAGGGCTTGCGACAACCGCACATGCACCAGCTCGCGGGTGCGGCGGCGATCGTCGGTGATCTCGCGCCTCGTGACCGGTGGGCCCGCATCGCCGAGACCATCACCGACCGCGACGTTGTGGTGCGGCGCTCGTGGTCGGTCGGGGCGGACGGCGCGTTCGAGAAGCTCCGGCGACAGCTCGACGGCGTGCGCGAGGTCGATTGGGACGTCGAACGCGAGATCGTCAGAGCCCAGCCGTTCGCCAGCTACGTGGTGCACGACGCCGTCGCGCGGGCTGGCCGATCGGACCTGCTCCCGGCCCTGCTACGCGACTGGTCTGAGTTCCTCGAGCCAACGGCCGACGGGCGCACCTACGACACGATCGGGGAGTGCTGGGGTTGGGGCACCCATGCGCACGCGTGGAGTTGCACGCCGATCAAGGACCTCGTCATGCACGTCCTCGGAGTGACTCCGTCGGTGCCGGGGTGCACGGTTGTGCGCGTGGCACCGCACCTCGGCGATCTCGACTGGGCCGAGGGCAGGGTGCCTACCCCGTACGGTCTCGTCTGGGTCAGGGCAGATCGGACCCAGGTGAGCGTGGACTCGCCGGTGCCGGTCGACCTCCAGGGTCGAGACGGTGGCGTCGAACGGCTATCGGCCGGTCGGCACACGCGGGTGCTGGCCTAGCTTCGCCTCGGCAACCGAACCCCGGAGCACAGGAAGGGAGCCGCCATGACAGCGCCGCTTTCGGTGACCGCGTCGGCGCGGCCGGCCCTCCTGAGTCGCTTGACCTCCAGCGGACCTTGGCAGTTCTTCGCCGTGCTGCCCCAGGCCCACCGGGTCCTGGCCATCACCTGGTGGAGCCTGCTGCTCCTGTGCGGGCTGCTGCCGGCGGTGTTCGCGTTGGCAACCGGTGCGCTTGTCGGGGCGGTCACAGAGGGCACGTCGCTCGCACCGTCGCTGCTCGCCGTGGGCATCACCTTCGTCGCGATCCAGGTGCTGCCCCAACTGCACACGGCGATCAGCATGAACCTGGGTTCGAAGGTGTCGGCCCTGCTGAACGACCGGCTGGCCGGTGCCACCGTGGCGCCGCCGGGAATCGGCCACCTCGAGGATCCCGATCTTGCCGCCGATCTCACCACCGCCCGGGAGTTCGACCGTGGCATGACCGGCCCACCCATGTACCTCAACGTCGACTTCATCTCCGGCAGCCTCACCCAGCTCGTCGCGGGGCTCCTGTCGGCTGCGGTGCTGCTGCGCTACAGCTGGTGGGCACCGCTGCTGCTGATCGCCGGCTGGTCGTTGACGCACGTCTTGCTGCGAGAGAGCGGCGTCTGGAAGGACCGCAACACCGAGCCGGTGCAGCGGGCCCGCCGGCACGCCGACTACGCCTTCAATATGGCTGTCAATCCCGAGCCTGCCAAGGAACTGCGGCTGTTCGGCCTGCAGGAGTGGACGATCAGCCGATTCGCCAAGGTGCGAAGGCATCTCTTCGACCTCCAGTACCAGGCAACCCGGCTGCGCGAGAAGTCGGTGATGTGGGCGATGCTCGTGGTGGTGGTCGCCAACCTGGCCGTATTCCTCTGGCTGGCGAACGAAGCCATCTCCGATGCGATGGCACTGGGAACGGTGGTCACCGTGGCACAGCTCGCGATCGGTGTGCAGGCGGTCGCGTTCGGCGGGCTGAACTGGGCCATGGACGATGCGGCCGGTCCGGTGACAGCGGTCAACCGGTTGGAGCCGGCGATCGGACCGGCGGGAGCCTTGACCCGGGGCGCCGGGCTCACGCTCGCTCGCGCGGCAGCGGGCTCGGGCCAGGCATCGGGTGTCAGCCTGCAGATACGCGACCTGCACTTCTCCTACCCACGAACGGATCGGCCCATCTATGCCGGTCTCGACCTCGACATCGCAGCCGGTGAGTCCCTGGCGGTGGTCGGATCCAACGGTGCCGGCAAGACCACGCTCGCCAAGCTGCTCTGCCGCTTCTACGACACCACGTCCGGGACCATCTCGGCCGACGGTGTCGACCTTCGCGATCTCGACCTGGAGAACTGGCGCACGTCGGTCACTGCGGTGTTCCAGGACTTCCTCCGCCTGGACCTCAGCCTGCGCGACAACGTCGACCCCGGTCGGCGCGCCACCGACGATCAGGTGCTGGCCGCGCTGAAGTCCGCGGGCGCCGACGGCCTGGCCGAACTGGCGACGCCGCTGGCGAAGGGATATCCCGGCGGGACCGAGCTGTCCGGCGGTCAGTGGCAGCGGGTCGCCCTGGCCCGAGCACTGTGCGCGGTGACCACCGGGTCACGGCTCGTTCTGCTCGACGAGCCAACGGCCAACCTCGACGTCCGCGGCGAGTCGGTGATCTTCCAGCGACTGCTCGAGGCGACGAAGGGAGCCACCCGGATTCTCATCAGCCACCGGTTCTCGACCGTCCGCATGGCAGACCGGATCGCGGTGCTCACCGACGGCCGGGTGACCGAACTGGGCAACCATGCGGAGCTCATGTCGCTAGGCGGGCGTTACGCCCGGATGTTCACCTTGCAGGCAAAGCGATTCGATGCGAGCGCCGACGACGAGGGAATGAACTATGACGTCCTCGACTGACGGCGCCACCCTGCTCGACGGGTCGGCGCCGCGGGCGGCACACGGTCCGACCGAGGTGCCCGTCCCGCCGGCGATCGCCTCGATGTGGCGCCTGTTCAAGCTGGGTTACAGCCACGAGCCGCGGCTGCTGGTCTTCGCGGTGATCGTGACCATCCTGTCGGCGGTTCCGGACGCGCTTCTCGCCCTGTGGTTGAAGTTACTGGCCGACGGGGTCACCGCGAACCGTTCCGACGAGGTGGTCTGGGCCGCCGTCGGCATGGCTCTGTCGGTGGCGCTCACCTGGGTGATGCTCACGGTCTCTGGACGGATGACGCGGCGGTTCCGCGACAAGGTGACGATCGCGCTGGAGACACACGTGGCGCGCCTGCAGGCCACCATCGGCACCGTCGCTCACCACGAGCGGGCCGAGTACCTCGACCGACTGGCCGTTCTGCGCAACCAGATCTTCGTACTCGACCACATGTACATGGCCGTGCTGTCCACGCTGAGCTGGATCGTGCGGCTGGTCATCACCATCGCACTGCTGATGTCGGTCAACCCGCTGCTCATTCTCCTTGCCGTGTTCGCTCTTCCGACCGTGGCCACTTCGTCGATCAGGCCCACCAAGGAGCGCGAGGTCGAGGAGCAGCAGGCGGTCCACCAACGGCTGTCGGAGCACCTGTTCCTCACGGCCACGACCGCCGCCGCCGGCAAGGAGGTGCGCATCTCCGGTATCGGGGATGCCCTCGTCCGGGATCGGCGGGCGGAGTGGGAACTCTGGTACGGGCCGGTGGCCCATGCACGCAACGTCACCGCGATCTGGCACGCGCTGGCCTGGGCCGTGTTCGGCATCGGCTTCGTCGCAGCCGTCTGGTTCGTGGCCGTGCCACAGCAGGGCTCGCCCGGCGAGGTGCTGCTGATCCTCGCTGCCGGTGCACGGCTGTCGGCCTACGTCGCATCGACCGTCGGTGAGATCGGCTTCATCCGCGGTGTCTGGCTGTACGGCTCGCAGCGACTTGCCTGGCTCGAGGACTACGCGGCGGCCGTGGCGAAGGAAGGCGACACCGACGCGCCCTCCAACCTGCGAACGGCCATCGAACTGCAGGGCGTGACCTTCACCTATCCCGGCAGCACCAAACCCGTGCTCGTCGACGTCAGCGTGCGGATCCCGGCCGGGACCGTGGTCGCCGTCGTTGGCGAGAACGGCGCCGGGAAGTCGACGCTGGTGAAGCTGCTGGCCAAGTTCTACGAGCCCGACGAGGGCGAGATCCTGATCGACGGCCTGCCCCTGCGACGGATCCGGACGTCGGACTGGAGGGAGCGGCTGGCCGGTGCGTTCCAGGACTTCTCCCGGTTCGAGTTCCCCGCACGGACCAGCATCGGGCTCGGCGACCTGCCCCAGGTCGACGACGATGCGGTGGTCAGCAGGGCGGCTCACCGAGCCGGCGCAGACGACGTGGTCGCCGACCTCCCGTCCGGACTGGACACCCAGCTCGGCCCCACCTGGCCCGAGGGTGTCGACGTGAGTTTCGGCCAGTGGCAGAAGTTCGCGCTGGCACGTGGATTCATGCGACCGGCACCGCTGTTGCTGATGCTCGACGAACCGACTGCTGCGCTGGATGCCGAGACCGAGCACGCGCTGTTCGAGCGCTACGCCGAGGCGGCCCGATCCTCGGCCGAGGGTGGGATCACCGTGCTCGTGTCGCACCGGTTCTCGACCGTGCGGATGGCCGACCTGATCATCGTGCTCGACGGTTCGTCGATCGCGCAGGTCGGGTCGCACGACGAACTCATGCAGGCAGGTGGCCCGTACGCCGAGCTGTACCTGATCCAGCAGGAGGCCTACCGCTGACCACGCGTCAACGCGGGTCAGTCCGGCCCGCCTGACGACGCCATCGCCTTCGTCAGGGCAGCGAGCACTTCGTCCGACGACACCTCCGGGAAGCGCCGATAGCACTGGGCGACCGCGCCGAAGAATCGTGGGGCGGTGACACAGACCACGTCGTCCGCGATCCGGGCGAGGTTTGCCAGGGTCGAAGGTGGCCCGACCGGAACCGCCAGCACCACGTCGGCGGCACCGAGAGCTCGGGCGACCAGACAGGCGGCCCGGGCGGTGGCACCGGTGGCGATCCCGTCGTCGACGATGAGTGCGGTGCGACCGGCCAGGTCCAGCCGGGGACGCACGGCGCGGATGCGACGTACCCGCTCCTCGAGTTCGGCCCGCTCGGACACTTCGACCTCCCGCACCTCGGCGGCCGACACCCCGGAACTGCGCACCACCTCCGGGTTGAGTACCCGGACACCACCCTCGCCGACCGCCCCCATCGCGAGCTCGGGCTGTTCCGGCAGGCCCAGCTTTCGCACGACGATGGCATCGAGTGGCGCCCCGAGTGCCAAGTGCCACCTCGTAGCCCACGAGGACTCCGCCGCGGGGAAGACCGAGAACCACCACATCTGCCTCGCGGTAGCGATCGACGGCGACGGCGAGTTGCCGCCCTGCGTCGCGGCGGTCGCGGAAGGTGACCATGGCGTCTCCTCATTCCTCGCGCCCGGACCGGATCCGGCAGTGACCCGGCCGCGGCACGCGCCGACGGATACGGTGACTGCATGACTGCAACAGGCTCCCCCACGCCGTCGAACACCAGCATCATCACCGAGGACATGCGCCAGCAGTACCGCGACGAGGGGTACTTCATTCTCGAGCGGGTGGTGCCCGAGGACCACCTCGAGTTGCTCCGGTCGGTGGCCGACTTCGCGGTCGAGAAGACCGACGCGCAGATGGACGAGATGGGCGTCGACCAGATCGGCATCAACCATCGTGGGAAGCGCTACTTCAGCAACATGATCTACAAGGACAAGCCGGAACTGCGGCAGTTCCTGTTCAGCGAGTTGATGGCCGAGATCTGCCGGGCGACCCTGGGCGACGAGGCGTACATGTTCTGGGAGCAGTACGTCATCAAGGCCGGCGACCCGGACACCACGTTCTCCTGGCACCAGGACTCCGGCTACGTGCACGAGCACCATGAGCCGTACCTCACCTGCTGGATCGCTCTCGACGACGTGACCGAGGAAAACGGGTCGGTGTACCTGCTGCCCTACTCGCGTTCGGGAATCAAGAGCTATATCAAGCACATCGAGGACCCGCGGATGGCAGACAAGGTCTGCTACTTCGGCTCCGACAAGGGTGTTCCGGTGATCGTGCCGGCGGGCTCGATCGCTGTCTTCTCGTCGGTGGTGATCCACAGCTCCGGTGCCAACCACACCGACAAGCTCCGCCGGGTCTACCTCGCGCAGTACTCGGGCGAGGTGATCAAGCAGCACAACAGCACGGAGCCGTGGGGCTCGTTCGAGCAGTTCCTGCACGACGGCCAGATCGTGGCCGACCCCGACGCAGCTCCGTCGGGCTGACTGGCCCCGCACCTTTCGAGCTGGCCACTTCACCGCAGTCAGCTGGCGCTTTCACCTCGCCAACTGGCGGGCCACAGCCTGAAGGTTCGGGAAGTCGACGCCCTCCTGGACACAGCGCGCGAACGTCCAGTCGCGGGCACGTTCGGCGTCCAGGCCGGTCAGCTCGCTCATCCGCCGGACGAGCCCATGCGGATCCTCGATCAGCCGTCCGTCGCAGTTCAGCAGGTGCTGAAGGACGTCGTAGTGCGGATCTCCGACGTAGGGCTTCGGGTCGATGAGCAGCCACGGCCGCCGTTGCCCGGACAAGACGTTGCCGGCATGCAGGTCGGTGCACAGCAGCACGGATCTGGTGCCGACCTGGGTAGCGCGCGGAAGACGGCCAGACCATCCCTGGCCAGGCCCGGGTCCATGGCCGTCGGCCGCTCGGCGAGCTTGTCCTCCACCTCGTCGGCCCACTCGTCGCACATCTGGCTGAGCGGGCGAAAGGAATGCTTCGCAGGCAGCGGGACCGACCAGAGGCGCAGCAGCAGGTCGGCGATCACCTCGTCCTGCTCGGGCTCCGGCCGGGTGCGGAGCTCCTGGCCGGGGATGCACCGCTCGAGGAGCAGCGACGTGGTGTCGCCGTCATGTTCGAAGGCATGCACCTCGACCGCGCCCTCGCCGCCGAACATCGCCAGACCCTCGGCCTCGTCGCGGCCCTCGGTGTGCGTCCACCCGACCTTGAGCACCAGCTGGCGTCCCTGCTCGTCGAGGACCGGGGCGACCCAGGCACAGGTGCCACCGGGCTCGAACGGCTCACCCAGGCTGAGGCCCCACCGGCCGGCGAGGTCGGCGACCCGGGCCGGGAGTGCCGCGAGCCAGGGCTCGCGCTGCGGTCCCTCGTCGGCGATGGTCTGCGCCAGTCCGGCAGGGATCCGGATCGGGGCGGCGGGCATCGGCAGCTCCGTACGTCGCGTCGAAGATGGGCTATCGGGCCGGCAACGCTACGCCGCGACGGTCTTGGGACGGCCCGGCGTGGCTAGGCTCGGCGGATGCCCACCGCCCTGGTCACCGGCGCCACATCTGGCATCGGAGCCGAGTTCGCCGCGCAGCTCGCCGAACGCGGCGACGACCTGGTCGTGGTCGCCCGCGACTCCGCCCGGCTCGAAGAGGTCGCGACGACACTGCCGAGACCGGCACGGCGTCGACGTCGAGGTCCTGGCCGCCGACCTCGCCAACCCCGAGGACACCGGCCGGGTGGCGGCCCGGCTGGCCGATACCGAGCGCCCCGTCGACCTGCTCGTCAACAACGCCGGGTTCGGCATGCACACCCGGCTGCTCGACGAGGGCATGACCACCGAGATCGACACAGCCCTTGCAGTGATGGCACGGGCCGTGGTCGTGCTCGGCGGCACGGCAGGGCGGACGATGCGCACCCGCGGGCACGGCGCGATCGTGAACGTGTCCTCCACGGCCGGCTGGGTGTACCTCGGTGCCTACTCGGCGGTGAAGGCGTTCGTGACCACCTACACCGAGGGGCTCGCCCTGGAACTGCGCGGAAGCGGGGTGACCGCGACCGTGCTCTGCCCGGGATGGGTCCGCACCGAGTTCCACGAGCGGGCCGGCCTGCGCACCACCCGCATACCCGGACCCGCCTGGGTCGACGTGGGCCGGCTGGTCCACGACTGCCTGGCCGATGTGGCCCACGGACGGGTGGTCTCGATCCCCACGAAGCGGTGGCGGGTGGCGATCGCGCTCGCCGAACATGCGCCGCGCCGGGTCCTTCGATCCTTCTCCGCCAAGCTCCGCTCGGAGCGCTGACGCAGCCACCGAACGGTCGTGGCGGAGATAGGCAGGTGCGCCCGGATCGGCCAGTAGAGTCTGCGCGTGCCCGTCAGCCGTCGCTACACCTCTCGCCTGGCCGCCGCAGGGCGGGTGGTGTCACAGCGGGCGATCATGCGGTCACTGGTCCGGTCGCAACTCAAGATCACCGTCAAGGGACTCGACCGGGTCCGCGACCTGTCCGGCGCGTTCGTGGTCGTGTGCAACCACACCAGCCACATCGACGCACCGCTGATCCTCGGCTCGCTCCCCCGCCGACTGGGCAATCGCATCGCCACCGGTGCGGCCGCCGACTACTTCTTCGACTCGAGGATCCGCAACGCCTTCATCAAGGTGTTCTTCAACGGTTTCCCGATCTACCGAGGCAGCTTCCGCGATCGACGCAGTGTGGCCGGTGACCTCGTCGAGGCGGGAGTGCCGATCATGGTCTTCCCGGAGGGCACCAGGTCGCGGACGGGCGCCATCGGCCGGTTCAGCGTCGGCACTGCTGCGCTGGCGATCAGCCGGCAGATCCCGATGCTGCCGGTCGCGATCGTGGGTGCCTTCGAGGCGATGCCGCGCGGTCGCAACTGGCCGAAGCCCGGACGCCCGCCGGTGCACGCGATCTTCGGGTCGCCCATGCACGCCGAGCCGGGAGAGACGCCGCCGCAGTTCGCGGCCCGCGTCCGCGGCGCGGTACGGGCGATGTTCGACGAGGAGGCGCCCTCGATGGGACTGCCGACCCAGGACGAGCGGGATCAGCGCATCTCGGCTTCGTCGCAGGCCGACCCGGCGAGAACCACCTCCGAGGAGGAGCTGTCCGAACCCGAGCAGCCGCCGGCGGACGAGCGCACATCGAGGGGACGACGCAAGTCGGCGACGACAGGAGAAGCACCGTGAGTGACGTCATCCAGGTCGACCAGGTCAAGCACATGAAGTGGTGGGGCTGGGGCGTCGAGGGCGTTGCCTTCCACCACGAGGACAAGCCCGCGCTCGCTGGGTTCATCCTCAGGGCGATCGGCATCGACGTCACCCAGCCGGCCATCCAGCCGATCGACTTCGACGACCTGCGCGTGCCGCCGAGCATCCTCGACGACGGACTCCGCGCCAAGCTCGTCGGCGCCGTCGGGGACGAGGCTGTCGTCACCACCGATCTCGACCGCGTGGTCCACACGTACGGCAAGAGCCTTCGCGATCTGCTGCGTCTGCGTGGGAATCAGCTGCCGCGCGTCCCGGACGTCGTCGTCTATCCGGCGAACGAGGGCCAGGTCCAGTCGGTCGTCGACGCGGTGGTGACGGCCGGCGCCGTCCTGATCCCGTTCGGCGGCGGGAGCAACATCTCCGGCTCCCTGGAGCCACCGCCCGGTGAAGAACGCCCGGTCGTGAGCCTGGACATGGGCCGGATGAACCGCGTGCTCGACATCGACGAGGAGTCCGGCCTGGCCCGGATCGAAGCAGGTGCCCTCGGACCTGATCTCGAAGCCCAGTTGAACGAGCGCGGGTGGACCTGCGGTCACTTCCCCGATTCGTTCACGCACTCGAGCATCGGCGGTTGGGTCGCCACCCGCTCCTCGGGGATGCAGTCGGACAAGTACGGCGACATCGCCGACATCTGCCGGGGCGTCCGTGTGGTCCAGCCTGGTGGCGTGTTGGTTGCCCGGGCGCTGCCCAGCACCTCCTCCGGTCCCAGCGTGCGCGAGATGGTCCTCGGCAGCGAAGGTCGGCTCGGCGTCATCACCGAGGTCACCGCTCAGGTCCACCGCCAGCCGGAGAACCGGGAGATTCTGGCCTACCTGTTCCCCACGTTCGACGCCGGACTTCAGGCCATGCATGACATCTCCGAGTCCGATGCCACGCCGTCGATCACCCGTGTCTCCGACGCCGGCGAGACCGAGTTCTCCTTCTCCACCCGGAAGGCCAGCGCCGGCCTCTCGAAGTACGTCACGAAGGCGATGATGGCCTACCTCCGGCAGCGGGGATGGGACCTCGAGAAGCTCTGTCTGTCGTTCATCGGATATGAGGGCGGCGTGGCTCATGTGGCCCGCAACAAGGCCATCGTCGCCCGGATCATCAAGCACAACGGGGGAATCGGCATCGGCAAAGGTCCCGGCGTGCTGTACGACCAGAAGAAGTTCGACACCCCCTACATCCGGGACTTCCTTCTCGATCGCGCTGCGGCGGCCGACGTCTCGGAGACGGCCGCACCCTGGTCCCGGCTCTCCGACATGTACCACGGAGTGATGTCGGCGGCCCAGGACACCTTCGATCGGCTCGGCGTGCACGGGTGGGTGATGTGTCATCTCTCGCACAGCTACCACAGTGGTGCGTGTCTGTACTTCACGTTCGCCTTCAAGCACGGCGACGACGCCATCGGCGAGTACGACGCGGTGAAGTCCACGATCCAGTCGGCCTTCCTCGACTACGACGGGACGCTGTCGCACCACCATGCCGTCGGAGTCGAGCACGCACCCTGGCTCGAGCAGGACATCTCCAAGCCTGGCGTGGAGATGATGAGGGGACTGTTCACGGCCGTCGACCCGAATCACAGTCTCAACCCCGGCAAGATCAGCGGCAAGGACTGACCGGGTGACGGTGGAGTTCGCGGTACCGCCAGAGGTCGATGCCCTAGGCGAGGTCTTCGTCACGATCGCCGGTCACGACTCGGGCTGCACCTCCTACGGGGTAGCGGGACCGGATGGGACAAGGCGTTTCGTCAAGGTGGCCTTCGGATCCGACCGCTGGCAACTGGAGCGAGCGATCCTGTTCCACGACAAGGTCTCTGCCCCACACGTCCTGCCCATGGAGGATTCCCTTGCCCTGCAGGACTCTGCCCGTCGCGGGCCTGGAGTCGGCGTCGTCTACCCCTTCCTCGACTCGACGATCCTGAACGACGCGACGCAACCTGGCGCCAAGCACCACGATGATCCCGGTTCGGCGCTGCAGCGCTTCATCGACGAGCCGACGGAGCGAATCCTCGGTGTGATCGACGCGATCGTCGACGCGCACCTGGCCATCGCCGAGCAGGGCTTCGTCGCGGTCGACTTCTACGACGGCTGCCTCATGTACGACTTCGACAGCGGGGACGTGCAACTCGTCGATCTCGACCTCTACATCGAGGGTCCGTACACGCTCACCGCCGACCGTCAGTTCGGCTCGACCCGCTTCATGGCCCCCGAGGAGTTCTGCCGCGGTGCGGTGATCGACCAGCAGACAACGGTGTTCACCCTCGGCCGCACGGCCATGGTGTTGCTCGGTCCAGACGCCCACCGGAGGCTGGGCCTCGAGCTCTCCGACGCAGTCGACCGGGCTACCCAGCCACGGGCGGCGGACCGCTGGCCCGATGTGGCTTCGTTTGCTGCCGCGTGGCGCGCCGGCCGGGCCTGAGCGAGACGACGGACCGCACGTCCTGCGTGGTGCTCGGCGCGGGCGGAAGCTGACGAGGGGGACGCGTGCGCTACCGACAAGGCCTGCTGCGCGGCCTGTTCATCGTCACACTCGCGGCGGTTTGGCTGGCCATCTCGGCCGTCGGTGGACAGTCGGTCGGCAAGCTCAGCGAGGTCACCACCAACGACCAGGAGAGCTTCCTCCCGCGGAGTTCGGAGTCGGTGCAGGCGCAGCGGGCGTTGCAGGCGTTCGGGGCTTCGGATCAGCTCCCTGCACTCGTCGTCATCCTCGGCCGAGACCAGGTGACCGAGGCCTTCCCGGCGAAGCCGTCGCCGGGCGACGTGCCGCCGGGGTCATTCTTCGCTCGAAGCCTGGCAGCCGACGTTCGTGTGGACGGCGCTCCACTGACGACATTGCTTGCGGACAAGGCCGTTCCGATCACGCTGAAGGCGACCGACGGGAGTGGAGTCCTCGTCGTGCTACCTCTCGAAGCGGCCGGCCTCGAGGTCGAGAACGCGGCGGGCGAGAGCCGGCTCGTGAGCGCGGTCACGGCTCTGCGAGATCAGGTGCCAGCCCTGGCACCCGGGACCGAGGTGCACGTGACCGGACCGGCGGCGTTCACGGCCGACCTGACAGCTGCGTTCGGAGGGATCGACGGGATACTCCTGCTGGTCACTCTCGGCGCTGTCCTGGTGATCCTGCTGCTCGTCTACCGAGCGGTCGTCCTGCCTCTACTGGTCCTCCTGTCGTCGGTCGCCGGCCTTTGCCTTGCAGGCCTTGTGGTCTTCCGCCTCGCGCGGGACGGGCACCTCGTGGTGAACGGGCAGTCGCAGGGGATTCTGTTCATCCTCGTCGTCGGTGCGGGCACCGACTACGGGCTATCTGCTCGTCGTCGCGGTTCCGCGAGGAACTCCTACAGAACCCGTCGACCGTCGGCGCACTGGTCCGGGCCTGGCGAGCCTGCCTTGGCCCCATCGTCGCCTCGGCGGGGACCGTCACGCTCGGCCTGCTGTGTCTGCTCGTGGCCGACCTCAACTCCCTTCGCTCGCTCGGCCCGGTGGGTGCGATCGGGATCGGCTCGGCGCTCCTGGCGGCTCTGACCTTCCTGCCCGCGTTGCTGTTGCTCGGCCGCTGGGTGTTCTGGCCGCGGATCCCGCGCGTGCACGGGAGTGGTCCGACTGCTGATGACCACACACCACGGCACGCAGAACCACGTCCCGGCCTGTGGCAACGGCTCGCAACGGTGCTGGAGCGCCGACCACGGCGCATCTGGGTGGTCGTGGTCCTCGTCCTCTGTGCAGGTGCCGCTGCCCTGCCGACACTGCAGGCGTCGGGGACAAGGGACGCCGACGTGCTGTTGGGCCGACCGGACTCGGTGGTGGGCCAGGAGATAGCAACGGCCCGCTTCGCCGCCGGCGCCTCGCAGCCCATCCTGGTGGTCGCGCCGGAGGGCAGCGCCCGTGAGGTCGCGGAGCGGGCGAAGGACGCGCCCGGGGTTGTGGACGCCGCCGTGGGCCGGGAAGTGCAAGCCGGGCAGGTCATCGTGGACGTGGCTCCCACTGACCCCACTGACGCCGGCGACGTGGTGACTGCCGTCCGAAGGGCCGTCCATCCGGTCGCACCTGGTCAGGTCCTGGTGGGTGGGTCGGAGGCTCTTCGGCTGGACACCAACGACACCGCGCGTTCAGACCTCGCCCAGGTGATCCCGCTCGTCCTCGTCCTCGTCCTGATCGTGTTGACGGTGCTGCTGCGGTCAGTGGTGGCAGCACTCCTGCTGACGGTGGCCACCGTATTGTCCTTCGCCACGACCATGGGCGTCTCCGCCCTGATGTTCAACCACGTCTTCGGCTTCCCTGGCGCCGACCCGACGGTTCCCCTTCTGGGCTTCGTGTTCCTCGTTGCCCTCGGCGTCGACTACTCGATCTTCCTGATGTCGCGCGCACGCGAAGAGGTCAACCAGTTCGGCCCGATCGAGGGGGTCGGGCGTGCGCTCACCTTCACCGGCGGCGTGATCACCAGCGCAGGGGTGGTGCTGGCCGCGACCTTCGCGGCACTTGCCGTTCTCCCACTGCTGTTTCTCGCCCAGATCGCCTTCATCGTCGCCTTCGGGGTACTGCTCGACGCACTTGTCGTGCGATCCCTTCTGGTTCCGGCCCTTGCGATAGACCTCGGTCGGCACACGTGGTGGCCGTCGCGGCTGTCCCGTGCTCCCAGCCACGCTGTCGATCAGCGCCTATCCTCGTGAGCGTCGTGGAAGGAGCACCGCGTTGGCGAAGGTGACGCTGCAGACCATCGCCGACGTGGTTGGCGTGAGTCGGATGACGGTCTCCAATGCCTATTCGCGACCCGACCAGCTCTCCACCGACCTGCGCGAGCGCATCCTCACCACCGCTGCCGAGCTCGGCTATGCCGGGCCGGATCCCAAAGCCCGTGCACTGGCGCGCGGCAGCACCGGTGCGGTCGGCGTGCTGTTGACCGGCTCCATCCGCTACGCCTTCACCGACGCCATCGCGACCCAGTTCCTCGGTGCCCTCGCGCAGGAACTCGGCCCGACCGGACTCGCTCTGACGCTGCTGCCCTCGTTCGAGGTCGAGGACGTGATGCCGTCACGCGACGTCGCCATGGACGGCGCCGTCGTGTACGCGATGGAACTCCAGTCCGAAGCCGTGCAGTGGCTGCACCGCCGAAAGCTGCCGATGGCCTATGTCGACCAGCCGCCGGAGCCCGGCACCGACTGCGTCAACATCGACGACCGCGGTGGCGGCCGGGCCGCTGCCGAACACCTGCTGGAGCTGGGCCACCGACGCATCGGCATCATCTCCTCCGGCCTGCCGCACCCGTTCGGTCTCGTCGACGCTGGCCGATCTTCGGCCGCGCTACTACGTGACCACCGAGCGAGTCGGCGGGTGGATGGATGGTCTGGCCACCGCCGGGGTCGAACCCGGTCGTGGTGCACTCCGCCGGCAGGGTCTACGACGCAGCCCGCCTGCTGATGGCGCTGCCGAAGCGCCCGACCGGCCTGTTGTGCTTCTCCGACGCGATGGTGCACGAGGTCTACAAGGCCGCTGACGACGCAGGTCTGCGGGTTCCGGCCGACGTCTCGATCGTGGGCTTCGACGACGCCCGGTTCGCCCAGCACATGCGCCCGGCGCTCACGACGGTCGCCCAGGACGTGACCGAGAAGGGCCGGGCTGCCGCGGTGGCCCTGCGCGCGGCGATGGCGCGCAGCCTCGACCCCGTCGGCGCCCCACCACCCCAGCACGCGATGCTGGCGACCGAGCTCGTCGTGCGCGCGAGCACCGCTCCCCCCGACCCGACCTGACCTGCTCGCTGCCGCCCGCCCCCGAAACATGCAGGACAGGGCCGCAAAGCAGGACACAGCGGGCCATATCGGGTGGCTGAAGGCCGCCGCTGCATGTCCGGCGGCCCGCGCGGCAAGCGTCACCGAACGTGACGGAGCACACGGTCTGCCGTCTTGACCGGTATAGCAACTGTGGTACTGTACTGGTATAGAACTTCGGAAGGAGGAACAAACATGAGCTACCAAATCGCCAGCGAGGCCCAGCTTCGCTTCGAGGAGATGACGACCACCCGCGACCGCGTGTATTCCGCGACGGGACCGGCAGGCCGCCTCGCCCGCACCAACCGCACCACGCTGCGCCGCAACCGCCGCCAGGCCTGACCTAGGCCTGCCGGTAACCGGCAGCAGCAACGGGTGCACCCCCAGTACCCGACAACACAGGAGAAACCAGATGAGCTTCTCAAGCCCCATGGAGGAAGCTCAGCTGCGCTTCGAGCAGCGCGCCGCACGGCGACGCGTGCCCTCTCGATCACGCACCCGAGCAATCCCCTCCTTCGCCGCGAAGACACTGGCCGCAGCCGGGCTCTACCGCCTGGCCGGCACCGTCGATTCGCACCCGGCTCGCTCTCGCGGCTGAGCCCAAGAGCACGGCCGTCGGCGCGTAAGCGCTGATCGACCGGCAGGCACGACAGCGTTACCAGCGGCCATCCGGCTGCGGCCCCTCGACGGAGGCGGCCGCCCGGGTGGCCGCTCTCGTTCAAGCAGATCAGGGCCTTGCGGTCACACCGTGTCGGCTCCTACCCTGACGCCCAGCGCCAGGGGCGCATCCGGTCCGCGGAAAGGGCAGTGCCCACCCACCCTGCTCTACCCGCCGGACGAACCTTCTTCAGCCTGAAACAGCGGACGCCAGGCGCACACGGAAGAAGATTCGACATGTACGTACACGAGTTCCCCCCGCGCCCAGACATCGAGCAGTATCGCAAGCAGGCAAAGGATCTCCTCAAGGCCTGTCAGAGTGGCGACACCACAGCCATGGCACGGGTGGAGGGCGTTCACGATCCCGACGAACCCATCCGCCTCGCCGATGCGCAGCGAACCCTCGCACGTGAATACGGCTTCGCCTCATGGCCCCGATTCGTCCGACACGTTGCGGGTCTGGCTGGAGAGCGCACCGATGCGATCGGCAGATTCGAGCGCGCGGCCGACGCCGTGGTCGAGGGTGACGCGGACACGCTCATCCGACTTCTCGATCATGACCCGTCACTGATCACTGCCAGGTCGTCACGGCAGCACCGGGCGACGCTGCTGCACTTCGTCTCGGCCAACGGGGTCGAGGACTTCCGCCAACGGTCGCCGCACAACGCCCCTGCCATCGCTGAGCTTCTGTTGGAGCGCGGAGCAGCGGTCGACGCTGTCTGCGAGTCGTACGAAGGCGACGACACGACAATGGGACTGCTGGTGTCGAGCTCTCATCCACATCACGCCGGTGTTCAGGTGCCGCTGGTCCACACGTTGCTCGACCATGGGGCGGCTGTGGACGGCATCGCCGATGACTGCAGCAATCTACTTACTGCGTTGGCGTTCCAGTATCCACGAGCTGCGGATGCACTCGAGCAGCGTGGCGCCCGAGTCGACAACATCCTCACGGCCGCGGGCCTCGGCCGACTGGACCTCGTCCGCCGGTATGCCGACACAGCTCCACGCCGACTGCCGAAGTGGCTTCGCCCTGCGCTTCCGTTGAAGGCCAGCGCTCTGTTGTGTGCAGCTGCACTCGATCGATTGGACGTAGCCGATTTTCTCAGCAGCGAAAGAGATCTGCTGCAAGTGGTCGACAACCAAGGCTTCACGGCGCTGCACTGGGCTGCGTTCAACGGCCACGCCGACATGGTCGACCTGCTGATCCGAAGGGGTGCAGACCTCCAAGCACGCAACGTCTACGGCGGCACGGTTCTGGGCGGGACGCTCTGGGCTGTGGCCAACGGCGACCGGACCATCGACCGGAGCGCAGTAGTCCGACGGCTGCTGGCAGCCGGCGCCGCACTGGACGACCAGTCGACCAGGACTGGCAACGCCGACATCGACGCAATGCTCACGAGTGACGCGTGACCCGGGGCCGGCGGGGTACTGATCGCCCATGACCACCGAGCCGCCCGACATCGAGCCCGATCCCGCGACGGAGCCGCACACCGACGCGCAGGCGACCGCACCGGGAGCCGACGCCTGGGCCAACCGCATCGAGACCGACATCGACAGCGAGCATCAGGCGCAGGAGCAACGCGAGGCGGTCGGCGACGACGCGACCGACACGAACGGGGCCTGACCGGGCGTCCGCTGCTTCCGTTTGGGGCTCCACAACGTCGCGGATTGTCACGCTTTGTAAGCGTTTGACTACTTTGCGACGTATGCTGGAGTGCTGGCCACAATTGGAGCCGCTTCCGCGTGCTCCGATCCGGTGAAGCGCTGCATCCGCGGTTCGAACTGGTTCGGCCGAACACCCCGATCGGAACACACGTGAAACCACGGTCCGCAGGTCGCCTGAATGGCGTTCACCGCCGCTTTTCCGTTCAGCTGGTGGCAGCGATGCTCGCAGTGTCGCTGCCCTTGATGATCATTCTCGCCGTTCTGCTGACCAAGGGTGCCTCCTCGAGCCTGACCTCGTCCGCCGAGGACAAGGGTGGCGATGTGGCCCGAGTGGTCACCCTCCGCCTGGAGGACTGGCAGGTCGAACGCCGATCCGACATGGAGATGATCGGCGAGCACGCCTCCGAGCAACTGGGAGGCGCACACATGCTGGAACTGCTCGACGGCGTGATCAATGCGAGTGCCAGCTTCACGCGCATCGACGTCGTCGACCCGCAGGGGAAGGTCATCGCGTCCAGCCAGGCCGGTGCGGTCTCCGATGCGGCAGGACAGACCTGGTTCAGCGACGCCCTGGCAGGCAAGCCGGTGTTGACCTCGTTGGCCCGCAAGGGCGACCACCTTCAGTGGATCATCGCCCAGCCCGTCTTCGGGACCGACAAGAAAGTAGAGGGAGTCGTGGTCGGTGAACTGAATCCGGCGGTCTTGCCGACTCTGCTGGATCCCCACCTCGACGGCACCGAAGAACTGGTGGCCGTGGACGCACAAAACCTGCTGCTGTTCGACTCGGTGACCATGAGCAAGGCTGCCGACGATGCGGCGTTCCTTGCCGCCGGGGCGCTCACGGAGACAGTCGACAATGCGGCCACCCAGGCCGCCGCAACGACCGGAGAACCAGGGACCGCCGAGTTCACCGACGCAGCCGGCCGCGAGATGGTCGGAGGCTTCGACCAGGTCGACAACCTGAACTGGACGGTCATGGTCCAGGACACTCGCGAATCCGTCCTCGAGCCGGTGGCCAAGCAGACGCGCGAAGCCATCATCATCGTGGTGATAGGCGCACTGCTCGCAGCCGCCATCTCGGTGTTCCTGGCCTGGCGCAGCACCCGACCGATTCAGCTGTTGACACAGGTCGCTCGCCGCGTCTCTCAAGGCGACCTGGACGCTCGTGTCGAACCACAGGGTTCCAGCGAACTCGTCGTCTTGGGCGAGTCCTTCAACGAGATGATTCTCACCTGTCAACGGCTCATCCAGCAGGTCACGGATGCAGGCGTCGAGGTGAACTCAGCCGCTGCGGAGCTGTCCGCGTCGTCCGATCAGCTCGCCGCCACCACGACGCAGCAGAGCGCTGCGGTGACTCAGGCAACCGCCACCACCGAGGAGCTGGCCCGGTCGTCTGCCGCCATTGCCGACACCGTTGACGATGTGGCCCGCCAGACGGCCGAGACCAGGACCAACCTCGAGCAGGCCGAGGCCGACATCGCAACGTCGAGTGAGCGAACGCTGAAGTTGGCCACGTCAGTCAACGAGATCGGCAAGTTGCTGGATCTGATCAACGACATCGCCGACCAGACCAACCTCTTGGCCCTCAACGCTGCCATCGAGGCAGCGCGTGCCGGGGAGAACGGCCTCGGCTTCGCGGTCGTCGCCGAGGAGGTGCGTCGCCTGGCAGAGCACTCCAAGACTTCGGCTCGCGACATCGCGCAGATCGTCGCATCGGTGCAGGGCGAGACGAACGCCACGGTCATGGCTATGGAGAAGGGCTCGAAGCAGATGCAGCAGGGGCTCCTGTTGCTCGAGGCCGTCACCGATGCAAACGGGCAGGTGCGCTTGACCACCCGTCAGCAGCGAAGCGCCACCGCGCAGGTGGTCGAGACCATGGAGCAGCTGACGGATGCCAGCCGTCAGGTTTCCTCCACCGCACAACAGATCGCCGCCGCCGCGGGCAGTCTCTCGGAGTTGGCCGGCACGCTCGAGACGACAGCAGCCGCATCGAGCAACGGCCACAGGTGACCGCTGTGCAGACCCTGCTGTTGCCGGTCGGCGACGACTTCTACGCGCTGCCCGTCAGCTGGGTCCGTGAGGTCGTCAGTGCCCCGAAGCTGACCCGACTGGTCACAGCGCCTCCTCGGGTGTTGGGCCTGTTCAACCTGCGTGGACAGATCGTTCCGCTCCTGGATACCGCTGTGCTGTTGGGGACTGGAAGCATCGACGCGGTCGCCTTCGCCGTTGTCGTCAACTGGGATCAGGGCCCCACCGGACTCGCGGTCACGGGATTCCCTCATCCCGCCCAGTTGGACAAGTCGACCGGCCCTTCCGATCTACCCGGAACGATCGGGCTCTTCCAGGTCGGTGACCAGATCGCAACACTGCTCGACCCGGCTGCTCTGCTGATGCCGGAACGCCTTGGTGGAGTGGAGATCCGGGTGGACCCGGTGCATGTCGGTGTTTCCTGATGCCAGCCCTGACTGCACATCAGATCGGGCAGCTTTTCGCGCAGGAAGCTGAAGTTCGCCTGGTGGAGCTGGGGAAAGCCCTGCTCCTGCTGGAAGAGAACGTCGAGGACGAGGCCTTGGTGCGCTCCATCTTCCGCGAACTCCACACGCTCAAGGGCTCCGCTGCGGTAGCCGGCCTCAACGAGGTCAGCGCGATCGCCCACCGGCTCGAGGAGCTGGTCGACGAGATCCGTACCGGTCGGCACCCGATCACGCCGGAGATGATCGATGCGCTGTTGACCGGTGCCGACGAACTCGGCGCCGCGATTTCCCTAGCCCACGCTGAGAATCAGGCAACAAAGCCGGTCCCGCCCAAGAAAGAGGCCCCTGCGCGCAAGCTCCAACAACCTCCGCCTTCCGCGCTCACAGCCGAACCTCAACCTGCCCCTGATCGCAGGGCCGCAAGAAAATCGGCGGCCGCACCACCGCCAGTTCCCACGACCATCGACATCCCTCGACAGGCACGAGCCGACGCCGGCGCCATCATGGTGCCGGTCGAGCGGCTCGAGGAGCTCATCCGGCTCGTCGGTGAGACCGCCTCGGCCCACCTGCGCATCGGAGCGCTGCTCCAGGGACGCTTTCAGACCGACCCTCGTAGCTGTGCCGAATTCAACGACCTGAACCGCAGCATCAGCGTCCTGCAGGACCGGGTGATGCGGACGCAGCTGGTGCCGGTGTCCACGGTCATTCCTCAGCTGCATCGCGCCGTTCGCGATCTCGGTCGCGCGCAGGGCAAGGAAGTCCGGTGGGAGACGCGCGGCACCGAGACCGAGATGGATCGTGGTGTCCTGAGCCAGCTGGCCGATTCCCTGCTGCATCTCGTGCGCAACGCCGTGGATCACGGCATCGAGACACCTGACGAGCGCCTGGCCGCGGGAAAGCCCCGCCAGGCAACGCTTCGCCTGCACGCAATGCAGCTCGGATCCGAAGTGATCATCGCGGTGACCGATGACGGCCGTGGCGTCGATGTGGCTGCGATCGGCACGGAAGCAACCCGGCGCGGCATCGACACCGAGGCCATGACCGAGGACGAGCTACTCCGGCTGGCCTTCACGGCCGGACTGACCACCACCAGGTTCGTCACCGACGTCTCCGGTCGCGGTGTCGGACTCGACGTCGTGCGGACCAATGTCGAGGCGGTCCACGGCCGCGTCGAACTCCGATCGGAACCTGGCGGTGGCGCGGAGTTCCGGATCATCGTGCCGATCACCGTGGCGGTCATGCGGTGTCTCATCGTGGAGGCAGGCGGGCAACAGCTTGCCCTTCCGTTCCACCGGGTGATGTTGTCGCAGGCCCACGACCCGGCGAAGATCACGCAGGCACAGGGAAGACCCGTCGTCTGGGTCGACGGGCGGGCCATGCCGGTCAACGACCTGGCCGAGACCCTGGGCCTTCCCCCTTCCGACGTCGCCCCGTCGTCGGTGGTGGTCCTCGCGGATACGTCGAATCGCCATGCGTTCTCGGTTTCCCGGCTGATCGGCCAGCGCGACGTCGTCGTCAAGGCCCTGAATCCGGTGCTGCCGCCCGTGCCGGCTGTCGCCGGGGCCAGCGTCGAGCCCGACGGTTCCATCCTGCTGGTCCTCGACCCGCCTGGCCTGATCCAGCGTGCTCGCCAGACCCACCGGGCTCCGGGCTCCCCCACCACCGGGCCGACGTCGTCGGTCAGCCATCGCAGCATTCTTGTCGTCGACGACGCCCTCACGATCCGGGAGCTGCAGCGAAGCATTCTCGAACGGGCGGGCTTCGAGGTGCGAGTCGCGGTCGACGGCGTACAGGCCATGGCCACCCTTGCCGAGGAACCGAGCGACCTCGTGCTCACCGACATCGAGATGCCGAATATGGACGGCTTCGCCCTCACCGAGGCGATCCGGGCCCATCCGACGCTGACCAACATTCCGGTACTGATCCTGAGTTCACGATCCAGCGACACTGATCGCCAGCGTGGGCTCGATGTCGGCGCCGATGGCTACATCATCAAGAGTGGCTTCGACGAGGCCAGCCTGCTCTCCGCCGTCAACCGGCTGCTGGGCACGAGCGCGTGACCGCCTCCGCACGCACCAAACAGATTCGCGCACTGGTCGTCGACGACGTCGTCGGCGTATCGCAGCGCCGTGACCTGGTGGATGCCTTGCAAAGCGATGGCGACATCTCGGTTATCGCTTCGTCAACAGATGCTGCACATGCGGTCGAGTGCGTCACCGGATCCCACCCCGACATCGTCGTCCTCGACCTGCACCTGCGCGACGGTGAAAGCCAGCAGGTGATCGAGCAGATCATGGCCCGTGCCCCCACCCCGATTCTGGTGATGTCGGCAGTCGACGACCGCAACTCCGTCTCGGTGGTCAGGGCGCTCGTTGCCGGTGCGCTGGACGCGCTTCCCAGAGCTGACGAGTGGACGTCGACGCTCGCCGCCGAGCTGCGGCAGTCGGTGCGCCAGGTCACGTCGGTCCGGGTCATCCGGCATCCGCGGGGCGGCAAGGCCAAGGCAGCCAGGCCGGCCGGCGGGTCGCACCGCCATCCGGTTGTCGCGATCGGAGCGTCAACGGGAGGCCCGAGTGCCCTGGCGATTCTTCTTGCCGGACTGGCAGGACTCCAGGCTCCCGTCCTGGTGGTGCAGCATCTGCACGCCGATTTCACCCAGGGTCTGGTGGAGTGGATGTCAAGAGTGTCGGCACTGCCGGTCGAGACGGCGGCGCATGACGTGGTGGCACGTGCCGGTCGGGTCTACTTCGCGCCGGGGGGCGCGCACCTGCACTACGGCGCCGCGGCTCGGCTCCAGCTGGCGGCCTTGCCGGCGACAGTTCACCGCCCCTCTGCCGACGAGCTGTTCGCCTCGGTTGCCGAACACGCCGGCCCGGCCGGCATCGGTGTCGTGCTGACCGGCATGGGCGATGACGGAGCCAAAGGGTTGCTGTCCATCCGTCAGCACGGTGGGCACACGTTCGGGCAGGACCGGGCGTCCTCGGCAGTCTTCGGAATGCCGAACGCGGCGGCCCGCCTGGGAGCCGTCACGGACGTGCTCCCCCTCGACAAGCTGGCGGCCGCAATCCAGCGGGCCGTGCGCGAGGTGCGCGCATGATGCACAGCGCACCCACCGAGAGTCCGGAGGCCCTGGCGGCGGCGGTCGACCGGGTAGCAGCCCTGCTGCTCACGCGGATCGGGCTTCGCGCTGACCCCGGCCTGCCTGGTCGCCTCCGCCGCGCGATCCGCGACGGCGCGCTCCAGACGTCGCAGGACTACGCCAGGTACGTCGACTCCGTCGCCAGCAGCACGGAGAGTCTGCAGACCCTCCTGAACCGGATCACCGTGCAGGAAACCGCCTTCTTCCGCCACCCCCAGCACTTCGAGGTCCTGGCGCGCGATGTCCTGCACACGTTGTCCCAACCGGTGAAGATCTGGAGCGCGGCCTGCTCCAACGGTCAGGAGGCCTACAGCCTGGTCATGTTGATGAAGGAGCAAGGAATCAACGGCTCCGTGGTCGCGACGGATCTCTCGACGGCGGCCCTGACGCGGACCACCGAAGCCCGCTACACCGGCCGGGAGCTGAGCGGCCTCTCACCGGAACGGATGTCGGCGCACATGAGCCAGTCCGGCGACGGCTGGACGGTCAACCGGTCGCTCCGGGACCGGGTCAGCACCTTCCGGCACAACCTGATCGATCCACTGCCCGCTGCGGTTGCGTCCGCTCAGGTCATCCTGTGCCGGAACGTGCTGATCTACCTCTCGCCCAACCATGCCCGGGCGTTCCTGGACCGGATCGCCGGGAGCTTCCCCCCGCAGACCACGCTCTTCCTCGGCGCCGCCGAGACGATCTGGCAGATCTCCGATCGCCTGGAGGCGATCCCGGTCCGGGACACCTTCATCTACCGGCGGAAGAGCACCGCACCCACCAGCCAAGCGCCGCCCGCTGCCGATCAGCCGCGCGTCGATCGGCGGGTGGCGTCGAGACCGCGCCGCCGGGCAGTCTCCATCCCTCGCGTGGACGCCTCGGGCAGACGTCAGTCACCGACGGGTCCCAGAGCTCCCGCGAGTCCGCGTGTCGCGGAGCCGGTGACGGCAGCGAACGAGCCTGCCGACATCGAACGTCTCGCGGCTGCCGGCCTCCTCGCTACCGCGCATGCAGCCCTTGATGCGGGAGAGCACGTGGCGGCGATCGTGGCGTTCCGCAAGTGCGTCTACCTCGCACCGCACGACCCGGTGGCGCACCTGCAGCTCGGGCTTGCCCTCGAGGCAGCCGGGCAACAGGCCTCAGCCCGGCGGGCCTACACGGCGGCCCGTGGAGCGCTGGTCGACGGGGCTGCCGAGGAGGCTCACGCCGGCATCAAGGGCTTCGCACCTGGTGAGCTGGTTCGGCTGCTCGATTCGAAGCTGAAGGTGCAGATGCCATGACCACGATGGTCTGCTTCACCGCCGCGGGGAACGCCTACTGCCTCCCCGTCGCAGCGGTCCGCTCGGTGGGCACCACCGAAGGAATGGTCGATCTGCCCGATCCCGCTGACGACGTCACCGGCATCCTGCCGGGTGACCCGACCATGACCGTCATCTCCCCTTTGGGCGCGGGAGGTTCTCGGTTGCTGGTGATCGAGACGGGAGGTACCACGTTCGGTCTCCTCGTCGATGAGGTCACCGGGCTCCGGAAGATCCGGGATGCCGACATCAGGTCGGCGCCCCGCGGGCAGGACCGCTCACTCGTGTGCGGAACCCTCGACCCCGACAACGGTCCCCTGCTGCTCGTGGTCGACCCGGTCGCGCTGGCAGGGCGGCTGTGACGGCCGCGACAGTTCTGATCGTCGACGACTCGCTGGTGATCCGAGCAGTCGTCCGCGACGGGCTGGAGTCCGAGGGCTATCAGGTCATCGAGGCGATCGACGGCCTCGACGGGCTGCACCAGTGCCGCAAGAACCCTCCAGACGTGGTGCTGCTCGACATCGAGATGCCGGGCCTCGACGGCTACGGCGTCCTTGCAGCGCTGAAGAGTGATCCCATGCTCAAGGACATCCCCGTGGTGTTCCTCACCAGCAGGGCGGGCATGGAGGACGTCGTCGCCGGGCTGCGTGGTGGCGCGCACGACTACCTCAAGAAGCCGTTCGAGAGCGTTGAACTGCTGGCCCGCGTGGGATCGGCGGCCAGCATCAAGAGGCTGCAGGACGAGCTCCGCGAGCGCAACGCCGAGCTCGACCGGATGAGTCGTACCGACGTGCTCACCGGGCTGTTCAACCGCCGCCACCTCGACGACGCGCTCCAACGCGAGTTCGCCGACTCACGGCGTCACGTCGAGCCGATCTGCCTGCTGATGTTCGACCTCGACAATTTCAAACTCGTGAACGACACGTACGGCCATCCGGCCGGCGACGCTGTGCTGCGTGCATTTGCCGATCGGGTGCAGGACGAACTGCGGATGGGCGACACGCCAGGCCGTTGGGGCGGTGAGGAGTTCCTCGTGATCCTGCCCCGCACCGACAGCGACGGTGGACTCGAGGTCGCGGAACGGATCCGGTTCGCGACGGAGGCGGCGCCGGTCGTGGTCGGCGAGTCGACCATTGACATGACCGTGAGCGGTGGTTGCGCGCTGGGTCCGGGGAATTCCGTTCAGACGTTGGTCGATCTTGCCGACAGTTGCCTGTATCAGGCCAAGGTCGGCGGCCGGAACCAGATCGTCACCGCTACGGTGTGAGCCGACTGGGTCTCAGGGTGACTTCGCCATGTCGGCGTCGAGCCAACGACTCCGTGGAGGTCTGCCATGTTGACCGTTCTGCCGACGGACGGCCTGTTGTTACCACCGAGTCGCACCATCAGATTCGAAGGGGCCGACCTCGACGCCGACGTCGCCTTCTTCGTCGTCGACCTCGATCCCGGTGGCGGCCCGGAGCAACACCGGCACCCCTATGCCGAGGTGTTCCTGCCCCTGTCGGGAGCAGCACTCTTCCTGTCGGGCGACGAGCGGCGCGAAGCCGGCCCGGGCGAGATCGTCGTGGCCGGGCCGGAGGCCGCCCACGGCTTCACCTGTGTCGGGCCTGAGCGTCTGCGCATGGTGTGCATCCACGCCAGTGGCCGGATGGTCACCGACTGGCTGGACGGCAAGGGCTTCGCCTGAACGTGACCGTGAACTCACGCCTGGCACCCGGCTCTCCGGAGGCCGGCGAGGGGTCAGTCGCCCGGCGTCGTGGCCGCGAGCAGGCGACGGGCCCGTCGCCCCAGGTCGTTGAGGTCGACGCGGCCGGCATCCGCGGCTGCGGCAAGACGCGCCGCGAGATCCAGTGCCTCGTCGACCATCGGTGCATCGACGGCGGCGTCCTGACCCATGTCGCGCAGGATCGTCTGCTCGGTGCGCGACGCGATCATCGGGCTGCCGATGCCCTCGACCCATACCTTCGTCCGACGGCCGTCGCCTCGTTCCTCGCCCAGCAGCGGCTCCAGTGCGAAGATCCGGTCAGCGCGAACGAACTTGCCGAAACCCAGAGAGACCATGCGGGATTCGGAGGGCATTGGCGCATCATCCCAGCCTGGGCTGCCGGATGTCACTCACCGACCATGGGAGTGGAGGCGAAGGCGGCATTCACCCGGTTCACGGCGGAAACCCGGCCTGGTAATTCGCGACGAGATCCCTGAACCAATCGTGGAAGAATTCCGTGTCCCTGGTATGAGAACAAATGCGGTGATGGCACCAACAGTGCGACGCACGCTGTTGGTTGGCCTCGCCGCGGCCGCCGCTGGAGCCGCAGCAGTCACGCTCGGCAGCCTCGCCGAGCCGACATCGGCTGCCGCCGCCCCGGTCGTCTACCTCGTCGGAGCGGTGCTGGTCGCCCACAGTTGGCGTCGCCCGACGTTCGGCATCGCCAACACCATCACCCTGGGCAGGTTGGTGGGCACCAGCTGGATCGCCACCGGGGTCACAGCAGTCGCTATCGGCAGGGTGACCGGGCACCCCGTCGAAGGCGGGCTCCACCTGGCCGTCCTGACCTTCATGGTGATCGTCGGTGCCACCTGCCTCGTCCTCGATGGAGTCGACGGCCGGATGGCCCGTCGGCACCACGAATCGAGCCCGTTCGGCGCGCGGTTCGACATGGAGACAGACGCGGCGACCGTTCTGTTCCTGAGTGCTGCCGTGCCGGTGTTCGGGGCCGCTGGCTGGTGGGTGCTCGTCATCGGCCTGATGCGCTACCTCCACGTCGCCGCATCCTGGGTCTTTGCACCGCTCCGCATCCACACTCCTGGGACGTTGTCGGGACGGGTGGTGGCCGTGGTACAGGGAGTGGCACTCCTGCTCGCCTTGACCCTCGACGCCGTCCCTGCGGTGCCGACCTGGATACCCGACGTGGTGCTCGTCGGGGCGCTGGCTGCCCTGCTCTGGTCGTTCGGCAAGCAGAGCCTGTGGCAGGTGGGGCAGGCACGCGCGGCCAAGGAACAGCTCGGCCCGACGATCAAGCCCTAGTTCCCCAGCAGCGAGAATCCCGTTGCGGGGTTGCTATTGCGGCCCGAACGCGGTCAGGAAACGGTCGCGGAAGGCATCCATCCGCCACACCGGTGCCACCGGGCTCGGCCGCATGCCCGGCTCCCACCCCCAGCCGTCGATCCGGTTCATCACGGCCTTGTCGTGGGTGATGAGCGTGATCGGTACGTCCCGGCTCGCGTTCTCGCCGGAGACCACCGTCGCGGGCTGGTGGTCGCCCACGAGGACGATGACCAGGTTCGGGTCACCGTAGGTCTCCACGAAGGAGATCAGCGTGGTCAGCGAGTACTCGATGGACGTGGCGTAGGCGGCACGGACCTTGTCGACGTCCTTGAACAGCGCATCCGGGGTCTCGCCCTGTGCCGCCATCGCGTCGTACACCGACCCGTCGCCGATCTCGTCCCAGCCGATCATGTGCGGCAGCGGTGCCCACGGTCCGTGGCTCGACGAGAGGTCGATCTCCGCCATGACCGGCGGACGATTCGGCTTGGCCAGTTCCACCCGGTTGAAGTGGGCCATGACGTACTGGTCGGGCACCTGCGAGTAGCTGAACGCCGGACCGGCATACCCGACGTTGCGCGAGTCGTAGATCTGGTCGTAGTGGTAGAAGGCCTTGCCCTCCGGCCAGTCGTATTCGTTGGAGGGAACGTCGGCAACCGTCCGCCAGCCGGCACGACTGAAGGCCTGGGCGAGCGTGAACCGGTCGCTCTCGAGGAGGTCGTCGTACCGGCCCTGGCTGTCGATCCACAGTCCCGACTGCGCCGTGGCGTGTGCCAGCCAGCTGAGGCCGCCGAACGTCGGTGAGGTGAGGAATGCGCTTCGAGTCGAGAATCCCGCAGCGTGCAAGCGCGTTGTCCCGTCGTCCAGAAGTGCGTTGACGCGGGGAGAGACGACAGGGTCCTCCACCGCTACGCGGCCGTAGCTCTCGACGAACGTGAGCAGGACGTCCTTGCCCCGTAGGGCCGTGAGCAGTTCGCTCCCCGGTGTGTCTCGGAGCGGATCGACGGCGGCGGCCCTCGCGTACGCCTGCCGGTCGGCCAGAGTGGCCCCGATCTCCCCCACTCGGTCCGAGGCGAGTCGGGCAGCGTCGGTGGACGCGACGGGTCGGCCCGGCCCCACCTGCACGCCGGCCAGGGCACAGACCGTCCAGGCGATCACCAACGCGCCGACGGCCCAGACGGCTGCTCGCCGGTGCCGGTGCGCCGCTCGAGTCACCCGGAGCAGGGCCAGCGGCAACAGCACGATCAGCGCGAGACCCAGCAGCGCGGCTCCGACCGCCGACAGAACCGCACCTGGGCGGCCGATCGAGTCCTCCAACACCGACACAGCCGGCCCGAAGTAGCTCCCGTCGGTCAACGGGTTGAACGGTCGCCCGAGAGCGGCGAAGAAGGCCGTGTCGAGGACCTTCGCGATCGCAAGGAGGGCGAGTAGCACTCCGGCGGCCAGAGCCACCCACGTCCGCACCACCCGCGGCAGGACGAGCAGGACCGCGACGACGAGAAGTCCTTCGAGTGGGATGCGGACCAGAGCGGTGAGCGCCTGCCCGTTGATCGGGTCCGGTGCCGTGAGCGCGACCCACACGAGCAGGCACGCCACAAGCGTGGTCACCCAGGCGACGATCGCACGCGCTCTGGGCTTGGAATCGGCCTGCGCGGCCGTCGGCGATCTGGGGCGGCGACGCAGAACGGACCGTCCGGCTTCACCCATGGTCACATCCTGACGGCCGGGCACATCGCAGCATGCCCCGACGCGGGCTCGGTCGCCCCGGCGTGCAGAGAGACGAGCCACGCGGGCGACGCGGTTCATCAATCGGTGGAGTCTGAACCACCACCGCAACAGGGACGTCCCTGTTGGTACCGGAGGGGCATGCGAGGCTTCGGGGCGACATCGTCACACTCGGCGACAAATCGCCGCGTTCCTCGGCCGAGCGGAAGGTTGGACCCTGATGGCCTCCGTCTACGTGGTCGTCCCGGCCGGCATCCACGACCCGGCCCGGCCGAGCGGCGGGAACGTCTACGACCGGCGGGTGTGCAGGGGTCTCGCCGATGCCGGCTGGACCGTGCACGAACTGGAGGCGGCCGGTGCGTGGCCCTGGCCGGATGCTGCCGCGAGGGCCGGACTGGCTGAGGTGATCACGGGCATCCCAGACGGTGCCGTCGTCGTGATCGACGGACTGATCGCCTCGGCGGTGGGCGAAGTTCTGGTGCCCGAGCGGAACCGGCTCCGCCTCGTCGTCCTCGTGCACATGCCGCTGGGTACCGGACCGTCTCAGCGGGAGATCGGGCCGCCGCATCGAGACGTCGTCGACACCCGCGAGCGCGAACGCTCTGCGTTGTCGGCCGCGGCAGCCGTGGTCACCACCAGCGCATGGACGAAGGACTGGCTGCTCGACCAGTACGAGCTCTCGGCAGACAGGGTGCACGTGGCCGAGCCGGGGGTCGATGCCGCGGAGGTGGCCCTGGGGACACCGGCAGGTGGCGAGTTGCTGTGCGTGGCGACGCTGACGCCGGGCAAGGGACACGACCTGCTGCTGGCGGCGCTGGCGACCCTGGCTGACCTGCCCTGGCGCTGTGTCTGCGCGGGCAGTGTGGAGCGCGATCGCGACTTCGCTGGTGAACTCGTGCGGCAGGCGCGGGACGCGGGAATCGGCGACCGCGTTCGCTTCGTCGGGCCCCTCGACGGTGCGGACCTCGATCTCGCCTATGCGCACGCGGACGCGCTGGTCCTGGCCTCGCGGGCGGAGACCTACGGGATGGTGGTCACCGAGGCGCTGGCGCGTGGCATCCCGGTGGTCGCGACGTCGGTGGGCGGGTTGCCGGAGGCACTGGGTGGCACGAAGGACCGTCGCCCGGGCCTCCTGGTCCCGCCCGACGATCCGGCGGCTCTGGCCGCCGCACTACGTCGCTGGCTGACCGATGCCCGGCTGCGTCAACGGTTGCGCGAAGCCGCGCTGGATCGGCGTGCAACGCTCCTCGGCTGGGAGACCACGACCGCCAGGCTCGCGGTTGTGCTGGCCGCGGCGGCAAGGGATGAACCGGCGATGGCGAATGCCGCTGATTTCGTGACTCTCAATCACGCTCCAGGCAGCTGAGAGCCCGGACGCGCCGTTCAGCGGCACGTTTCCAGCGGATCGGCGGACGAGGAGAGGAAGTCGCTGTGCCGGAAGAGTCCCAGCCTCCCCTGATCACGGGGCTCGGCTTCTCGTCCCTCGTCAGATCGCGTTCGGACATCCTTCTCGTGGTCGCGGCCGGAGGTGCGCTCGGCAGCCTCGGCCGGTGGGGTGTCGGCCACCTGCTGCCATGGACCGTCGACCGGTTCCCCTGGGCAACGTTCCTGGAGAACGTCTCCGGAGCGTTTGCGCTCGGCATCCTGATGGTCCTGCTGCTCGATCTGTGGCCACCCAACCGCTACGCCCGCCCCTTCCTCGGGGTTGGCGTGCTGGGCGGGTACACGACGTTCTCGACGTACGCGCTAGAGATTCGTGACCTGCTGGCAGCCGGCCGTCCCGTCACCGCCATGACCTACCTGTTCGTGTCCCTCGTAGCCGGCCTGCTAGCGGTCTGGCTGGGCATGGGAGTGACGCGTTTCGCCGTTCGTTCCACCCGCCGGGGTACCGATGGGGCTGCCGGATGACTGTCGCCATGGTCCTGCTCGGCGGGGCGATCGGGGCACCGCTGCGGTACCTCACGGACCTGCTTGTGCAGTCCCGCTATCACGGCGCGTTTCCCTGGGGCACATTCCTCGTCAACGTGGCCGGCTCACTGCTGCTCGGCGTCACCGCTGCTCTGGTGAGTGCCGGTGCCTCGCCGTGGGTCTACGCGCTGGTCGGCACGGGATTCTGCGGCGCCCTCACGACGTTCTCCACCTTCAGCTACGAGACCGTCCGACTGGTCGAAGAGGGATCGATCTTCAAGGCAGTAATGAACTGTCTTGGCAGTGTTGCCGTAGGCCTTGGTGTCTGTGCAGGTGGATTCGCGATCACCGCTGCGATCCTCTGACCAGAAATCGGCTTGTCTGCCTGGCTGTTCCCCGGAAGGCTGAGTCGGATGCCTGACACAGAACTCGAAAACATGGTGCGCAACGAGCGATACCCGCGCTCTGCCGGGTACTCCGCCCGCTGGATGCTCAACGGGAACATGGGCCCGAACCCGTTGTGGCTGGCCGAATCCCTGTCGAGCGTGATGCCGCTAGAGCCGGGGACGCGGATCCTGGACATGGGCTGTGGGGCTGCCCTCTCGTCGATCTTCCTGGCCAAGGAGTTCGGCGTCGAGGTCTGGGCCGCAGACTTGTGGGTCAAGCCAACGGAGAACTGGCAGCGGATCACCGAAGCAGGCTTGGCAGGTCGCGTGCATCCCGTCTTCGCCGAGGCTCACGCACTTCCCTTCGCTGACGGATTCTTCGACGCCCTGGTGAGCTACGACGCCTATCAGTACTTCGGCACCGACGACCTCTACCTGGACTACTACCGCCGATTCGTCCAGCCTGGCGGGCAGATCGGCATCGTCGTTCCAGGTTTGGCCGTCGAGCCCGCCGCTCTACCGCCTCCGCACCTGGCGGACCACTGGGAGTGGGACTTCTGCGCCTGGCACAGTCCCGACTGGTGGCGCCGGCACTGGGAGAAGACCGGGCTGGTCGACATCGACTTGTGCGATCGGCTCCCTGATGGTTGGAGCGACTGGTCGCAGTGGAACGCGGCCTGCGACCTGGACCGCGGCGAGGAACACGCCACTGCGGCACTTCTTCGCGCTGACGCAGGCCAGCTACTCGGGTTCACCCGAGTGGTCGCCCGTCGCCGCTAGCACAGGCAGAACGGATGCCCGTCTGGGTCGATCATCACCCGGACTCCGTCCTGAGGTTGGACGTCGGCAAGAGTCGCGCCCTTCTCCAGCGCCCAGGCGACGGCGGCCTCCAGGTCGTCCACACCGATGTCGAGATGCTGGCTGGCGGTCTGCGCTCCTGGTTCGCTCGGCCAGACCGGACGCTGATAGTTCTCGTCCGTCTCGAAGTTCAGCGTGGGCCCGGACTCCCCCTCTGGCGGTGCGATCTGGGCCCAGCCATCGTCCGGCGGCTTACCCGGCCGCGGTCCCTCCAGAGCACGCACCTGCCAGCCCAGCATCGCCGCGTAGAACTTTGCGAGCTCCCGCGGCTGTGCGGCTCCGATGGTCAGCGCCCCCACCCGCATGCGCGGTCGCGTCATGTCACTCCCCTCAGTGAGATCAGACGTCGACGTCCAACTGGACCGCCACAGTGTCTCCGACGGCGATCCCCTCGGCTTTCCGGACCGCATCCTTGAGCGGAACGAGATAACCGCCGTCCTTGGGAAACAGCGAGGTCGTCCAACTGGTCTCTCCGATTCGGACCGCGACGGGGATCACTCCCCAGCCGTAGGTCACCAGCGCGGAGACGTCCTCTATCTCGGCGCTCTCGTCATCCGGCACGGTGATGAAGTGGTAGGGCGACGGGCCGCGCCAGGACCAGACCTCACCGCTGAACGCCAGGTGCATCGGGACAGGATAGGAGGCCATCTCTCCGGAGTCGCGAGGGGTCCTTGGTAGGTGAGCGATCTTCGTCAGAGCTCGTCATCGTCGGACGATCCATACGTCTTGCGGAAGACCAGAATGGAACGCTCCACGCGGAAGCCGACTGCTTCGTAGAGGGCGAGCGCAGCGTTCCTGTCCAGGTCGGTCTCGACGTAGACGTCGTGTGCACCCTTGGCATACAGACGGCGCACGCACTCCTCCGCGATGGCTCGGCCCAGGCCCCGTCCGCGGTAGCGATCAGCGACACCGAGAGGCTCGATCTGCCCGCTGGGCTGGTCGTCCCAACCGGTAGGGCCAAGCCATCCGATGCAGAAAGCAGCAAGCTCGTCGTCGGAATCCGCGATCACCAGATCGAGGTCGGCGTCATAGGCCGGCTGGCGGAGAACGGCGGCACGCCAGGCTTCAGTCATGCTGTCACTGTTGAAGACTCTGCGATGGAGGTCGACGTAGGCGCCGACTTCTGGCTGTCCTCGAAGTGGGCGGAGGGTGAAGCCGGAGGGCAGCTCAGCCGGCGGTCCGGGCGGAGCCGGTACATGCCGCATGAGCACCATGGACCAGGCATCGGCTCCTTCTGCCTGTGATTCGTAGCCAGCCGCTTCGAGGGCAGCGATGAGCCGGTGTTGATCAGAGAAGGCGAAGGCGAACCACATCGGGCGCCCGTACTCGGTCGACAACACTGACTGCGCTTGTGCATCCACCCAGGAGAGGACCTCGCCCGTCAGCGTCGGCGGTGCATCGTGGTGAACTGCGAGGTCCACCGACCAGAACGGTGTCTGCAGGCAGGCCCAGGCGTGGAGCTCGCCCTCCGGTGTGACCCACTGCCTGGTCTGCGAAGGAGACGACCAGGCCCAGGAACTCAACCGGTACGGCAGATCGACGACGTGAACGTGGTCTCGTGGAGACTCTTGGACAAGGCCAAGAATCTGCTGCTGGGCTGTGGATCCGTTGGACGAGAGCTGGCGGTAATTGGTTGACATGGGCGGTCCTTCTTACTGTGGGTCTACCTATGGCGGACCCACTCCTCCATCGGGCATTGCCTGATGTAGAAGAGTGTTCCACTGCTGTCGCTGGTCGTCAGCGTCTGGTCTGACGGTGGCGCAGACAATGCCTCGAATAGGTGCCACACCCGCGGCGATCAGCACGTCGCCACGACGGTCGCGCACTGGTGTGCGGCTCGACATTCGCTTTACGGACTTGGGCATTCGGGCGATCGTGGATTGTCGGTGGTCGTGTTTATCGTTGCTGGTATGAGTGTGATCGACAGTCCACCGGTGGTGTCGGCCCTGGTGGCCGACGCCGAACTGGTGCGGGTGCTCGACCAGCTCGACCACACCTCGATCACCGTGTTGTCCGACACCGACCTGTTGGCCTCGATCAACGTCAAGACCGGACTACTGGCCCGGCTGCAGGCGTTCCTGGACGCCGAACTCGTCGAAGCCGAAACCCGTGGCGTCACCCAGACCGCGTTCGGAGTCACCACCGCGACCTGGCTGGCCGCCACCACCAACGCCGTCGACGGCCGCCACGCCGGCAAGCGCATCAAACAAGCGGTTGACATCGGCACCCGGTTCCCGGTGCTGCAACACGCCCTGCGGGCCGGCACGGTGTCGGTCGAGCAGGCCGACGCCATCTACACCGGCCTGCACCACCTCCCCACCGACCTCGACGCCAGAAGCCGTGGAGCGGGCCGACCGGCAGCTGGTCGACTTCGCCGCCAGCTACAACCCCACCGAGTTGCGCCGGCTCGGCAACCGGCTCGTCGACGTCATCGCCCCCGCGGTCGCCGAAGCCGACGCCGCCGCCTACCTGCACCGCATCGAAGCCGAAGCCCACCGGACCAGGTCGCTGCGGTTCCACGACGACCACCACGGCAACTGGCGCTTCCACGGCCAATTCCCCATCGTCGAAGGCGCCCAACTCGCCGAACTCATCCACGCGCTCGCCGCCAAGGGTGACACCACCCGCACCAACACCACCGACGACACCGCCCTCGGCCGAGAGGAGCGGTGCTGGTCGGCCAAATGCGCCGACGCACTCCTGGAGATCATCCACACCTACCAAGCCAGTGGCCAGGCACCCGGTGCCGGTGGGGACCGGCCCCGGATCAACGTCACCATCGACCTCGCCACCCTCCAAGGCCAACTCGGCCACGCCGTGCTGGGCAACGGTGCACCGATCTCGGCCGGACAAGCCCGACGGCTCGCCTGTGACGCCAACATCCTGCCCGTCGTCCTCAACGGCCCATCCGCACCCGTCGACGTCGGCCGCGACCACCGCCTCGTCACCGGACCACTGCGCCTCGCCCTCAACGCCCGAGATCAGGGCTGCTGCTACCCCGGATGTGAGAAACCACCCACCAGCTGCGAAGCCCACCACCTCATGCCCTGGTGGGCCGGCGGCAGCACCGCGCTCGACAACACCGCCCTGCTCTGCCGACACCACCACCAACTCGTCGAACCCAACCCCAAACAAACCACGCGACCACCAATGGCAACTACGCCTCGACCACCGCGGCTTGCCGCACGTGCACCCACCCACCTGGGCCGACCACACCCGAACCCCCAGACAACACATCCGCTACCGGAACTGACCCGAGTCCGAGGGTCCAACTACGCCTGCCCGGCCCGACATCAACACGACGGTGAATCGACCACCACTGCCTGGTGCCTCAGAGACAGCCGTCGTCCCATCTCGTGATGGAGACCGCCGTTGCCACGAGCGCGGGACTGCCGCAGTCAGTGCGACCAGTCGAAGGTGTTTCCTCATCGAAGGAATCACCCTGCCGCCAGCGCTCAGCGCTACGGTCGTGTCCCCCGCATTGGTCGACGCCCTAGGAGATCCCGTTGTCGCTCTCCACTGCGCGAGTCCTGGCAGCGGCCGCCGCGTTTCGATGGGTGCCCGACGATTCCTTGCGACGGTTGACGAACGACGAGTTCGACGCCATCGAGTTCCCGCATGGGTATGAGTCACCGATGATGGTGCATCTGGACAGCCCGCATCGGCCACCCGACGAACTTGTCGCATGTGTCTACGACGTCATGCACGAATGGGGATTGACAGAAGTCGGTTGGTGGCTGACACCGCAGGCTCCGACTGAGTACGTCTCGGCGATCAGGGCACTGGCAGGCCAAGTCGCCGAGAGGGTCAGTGTGCTGGCCTACGACCTCAGCACACCGCTGCCGGCTTGGGAGTTTCCACGGGAGCTGACCGTGGAACTCGTGCACGACCAGCGCACGCTGCGCGCAGCCGAGGTCGTCGCAGCCGAGGTCTGGGGCGGTGCACTGCCGCAGGAGTCGGATCTAGATGAACGTCTGGCGGCCACGCAGGCAGACCTCGTTTCGTTCCGCGTCGTTGCCTTCCTCGACGCAGAGCCAGCCGCCACCGGCAGGTGCACCGTGACGGGTGCCGACGCTCGCCTCTGGGGCGCGTGCACCCGGGAGGATCGACGCGGCCGGGGCGCCTACCGGGCGGTGCTGCTCGAACGGCTCCGGGGCGCGCGTGACCGTGGTGCCTCCATGGCCTGGTGTACCGGCCGATCGACGACATCGGCACCGATTCTCCTGCGAGCTGGATTCCAGGACTTCGGCACCCACGAGTGCTATCGGTCTGTCGCCGTCGGCCTGCGGCCGGAACCTACGTAGGCCAGTCCCGGGATTGTGAGCCCATCGCTTGCGCTCAAGTAAGGCGACAACCTCTGCCGGACGGTCTCCCGGATGGCATCGAGAGTCTCGATCGGTAGCCCTGCAAGGACTTTCTTGAAGGGCGACCTCGACGACACACCCGTGGGCGAGCGGGACTGGTACACAGCAGCGCTGGCCGAGCCTGATCCCCGGCGACAGCTTGCGATGACGGCCGAGAACTCCCGCATCGTCAAGGTGAGAATCGGGCCCATGCTGAAGGTCATCCGGGACGCCGCTTCCGCCGACGCTGACCTCGCGGCTCTGTGGGACCTGATTCAGACAGACTTCTGGGCCAACCAGCGGGTGATCGTCGCGAGCCTGGCCGACAAGGAGGCCCTGCGACCTGGTCTCGACGTGGACCGAGCCACCGACCTGTTGTGGATGCTGAACCATCCGGATGTGTGGCTGATGCTGGTCGGGCGTCGTGGCTGGTCGCCCGGCGACTGGGAGAACTGGTTCGCGGAAACGGCCTGCGAGCAGCTGCTCGGCAGCAGGTGAGGGCTCAGATGTGCGCCTTGGACAGCTCGCCTAGTTCGGCGTCGCCACGACGGTGACCTCGTGTCGGTTGTGGTGCAACTGGCGCAGAAAGCGGATCGTGTACCGCTGCATGAGGGTTCGCCGGGCGTTGTGCAAGAGGCTGGTGGGGTCGGCAACACCGAGTTTGAACGTGACGATGGCCAGCCCATCAGCCGTCAGCCGGTCGTGAGCCTTCAGCATGACGTCGGCCGTCCGGACGGCATCCATCCTCATGTCGTTCACGATCAGGTCGAACGTCTCCCTCGACGACTGCAGGAACTGGCCGGCGGTGGTCCGCGCATGGGTGACGTGGCGGTCTGATGCCAGCGATGGGTGCAGGTCACCTGGATCCACGGCGGTCACGCGCAGGCCATGTGCCCGGAGGATGCGCGTCCAGCCGCCGGGGCTCGCACCGAGGTCGAGAGCCGACACTCCTCTTGGCACGCTTGCGGGAAATGCCTGGAAGAGCTCCTCGAGCTTGAACTCGGCCCGGGAGATCTGATCGGCCGACCTGGCGAGACGTACGCGGCCACCAGGCCAGTCCGACAGAGCGTCGTCGGTCTTGTTCCAGCCCACATGAACCTTGTCGTCCACCGCCACGATGGTGGCAAGCCACTCCTGTCCGGAAGCGGGAAAGGCCGCACCCGCATCGCGGAAGTGGCCGACGACCCGATGGGCAACGTTCCCGGGAGTCAAGGGCAACGTCGGATCACCCGCCGACCATGCGAGGACCCGAACGCTGCTGTGACCGATCGGTACGACTTCGGTCAACGCACGGATGACGCCGTCGGCGGCCGTCTCCGCGTCACGCACGTCGTGCCCGCCGAGGACAGCGACCTCCTGGCTCAGTTGCCGGGCGAAGACCAACTCACCGGAGCGAGCGGCCGCGGCCAGCGCCGCGATGCCCCCGCTGGTCTCCACGCGCAGGAGATCCTCGCCAAGCCGCTCGATGCGACCGCCGCCGGCCACGTGACGAAGTTCGGCCATGGCTGCCTGCGGGTACTCGCTCGATGTCGCGACGAGGACCGGGCGCATTTCGCTCTTCGTCAGGGCTGACTCCTGGCTTCGGATCTGGCATCGTGCACGGCGTGGACGACGCCGTACGCAAGCACCTGGATTCTGTCTCCTCCCCGACACGCCGTCGCGATGCGTCAACCCTGTTGGAGTTGATGCAGGAGGTCACCGGCCGGCAACCCCGGATGTGGGCGACCGTCGTCGGGTTCGGCGAGTACCGCTACAAGTACCCCAGCGGACGTGAAGGCGTTGCACCCGCCGCGGGCTTTGCGCCGCGCAAGGCCGCCTCGACCATCTATCTCGCCGACGGCGTCGGTGCCCACGGCGACCTGCTCGCCAAGCTCGGGCCGCACACCGCCGGCGTCGGCTGCCTTTACATCAAGAACCTGGACGACGTCGACCTGCCGTTGCTGAAGGACATCGTCGCGCGCTCCTACGCGACGGTCACCTCAGGCGACTTCGGGCAGCGTGCCCACGAGAGCAGCGAAGGCAACGACAAGGGCTGATCAGCGCCCGGGTTCCCTGTCCTCACTGAACAGATCCGCGAAGCGCGCCAGATACAGCGGCCAGCCCTGCCCCTCGCTGACCCCCCGGCTCATGCCTTCCCAGCCCGGTCCGTGTCGCTCGATGTGACGGTGCTCCAACTCCACCCGGGTGCGGTCGGCTCCCTCGGCGATGAACCTGACCTCGACCTCGCTCGAACGGTCGGGATCGGGTTCCAACTCCCACCGTGGGCTGATGTCCCAGCTGAACACCACCCGCTCCGGCGGTTCGTAGGCGAGGACACGCGCCCACCGGCACTCGCTGCCATCGGCTGCCCGGTCGACGATGTGGCCCCCGACGTGCGGCTCGAACACGGTCTCCTTGATCGGCGCCGCGAGCAGATTGTGCTCGCGTGGCTTGAAGTCGCCGAACCTCTCGGTGAACACGGTGAAGGCCCTGCCCACCGGTGCCTGAACGACGATCTGGGTGCGGACCACTGCGGTCTCGAGCTGGGTCATCTGTCCTCCTCCTTGCGTTCGACGACGTCCTTGTAGCTCATCAATGCCTTACTCCAGTAGGCATCGAGCTGGTTCCGCATCGCGGCGACGCCGGCCGGGTCGAGCCGATACACGCGGCGAGTGCCTTCCGCGCGCTCGGTGACCAGCCCTGCCTGCTTCAGCACCTTCAAGTGCTGCGACACGGCCGGCCGGCTGACGGGGAGCCCATCAGCCAACTGGCCGACCGCCTGGGGCCGCTCGGCCAGGGACGCGACGATGGCGCGCCGCGTGCGGTCGCCGAGCGCGTCCCAGCATTCTCCAACTCGGTAAGTGTCTACGAACGGTAAGTCTCAACTTACCGATACGTGATGTCAAGAGGTGTCAGGCACGGATCGGGTGCCGCCGCATGTCTGGTGTAGACATATGGCGCTGGAACCGCGACCAACCGGAGACGTGCATGCCCCCGACGATCGCCAGCGTTGCCCTTCCGACATACAAGATCACCGAGCCTCCCGACGCCGAGGCGTTCGGAGCAGTCCTGGACGAGGTCATCTGCGAGACGTTCGGGCAGGGCGGACCACGCGAGATCGGCATCCGCTCGGTCAGCCTGTTCGACCATCCAGGACACACCCACGACTCGTTGAGTGACGAGATCCTGGCTTCCGGCACGGATCGTCACGATCCGGAGCACACGAGCGTGCTGAGCGAGACCTACGACCCCTTCGGCGTGGACCTGCACATTGTCCCGTGCACGGTCTCGGCGACGTCACTCGAGTCGGAGATGTGCGACGGGTCGACCTTCTACGGCACGACCCAGTCGGTGATGGCAGAAGCCGTGAGCGACTACTACGCAGGTCCTCCGCTTGACCGAGACGGAGTGCCGCTCAGAATCGACCTGCTCACGATCTACGACCTCGCCCAGCTCGAAGGCATCCCCATCCCCTTCCACGACGGCGAAAAGCCCCCGTTCTCGGCCTGCCGTTTCCGCCATCCCGACCGCCGAAGTGAAGCGGTCCTGGGCCTGGTCAAGGTCCTCGGGTAAGGAGCCTGCCGCATGGGATCCGACCCTCGAGTACGACCAGGACCTGAGGCCGGGGAGACCGAGATGCTGTGCGGCTGGCTGGACTGGCAGCGAGCAACGGTCCGGCTGAAGACGACCGGCCTCGACAGTGACTTGGCCTATATGCGCTTCGTTCCCACCTCGCCACGCATGACGATCGCCACCGTCGTCAGCCACCTGGCGGGGGTCGAGCACCACTGGTTCGTCGCGTCGTTTCTGGGTGAAGACGAACCCGCCCCGACAGGCGACTGGGACGAAACGGAAACACCGCTGCCCGTATTGCTCGATGCCTACGACGCTCAATGCCAACGGTCGCGGGAGATCATCGCGGCCCACAGCTTCGATGACCTCGAGCGCTCAGCCCCGCCAGGAAGTCCTCTCGTGTCTCTGCGATGGATCGTCGGTCACCTGATCGAGGAGACCGCCCGCCACCTCGGGCATCTGGACCTGCTCCGCGAACTCGCTGACGGCGAAACGAGCTACTGAGCAGGCCGCACGAGCTCGACCGCCGCCTGGCAGAGGTCTTCCGTCCACGTGGTCACGTCGTTCTCGACGCTCCACACAGCGTTGAACAGATGGTTGATCGCCCGGTAGAGGCCGATCCGCGGGTCGCGCGGGTCGGCACCGGATGCGGCCACCAGCCGGGGTTGCAGCACGTCCTGGATGCGGTCGCCGGCAGGACCGCCCATCGAGAACGTGGCGACGTCGTACAGCGGATCGCCGATGATCGCAGCTGCCCAGTCCAGGATTCCGGTGACCGCGCCGGTCGGGTCGACGAGTATGTGCGAGAGACCCAGATCGCCGTTGAGAATGCTGCCGTGTGGCAGGGCCAGCGCCGTCGAGTCGATCACGTGATGCGCTGACGCGGCGAAGTCGCCCGGCAGCCGGTCGCCAAGCCGGGTGGCCGTTTCGGTGATCTGCCGATGGAGCCAGGCCGGCCACGACGGTGACGTGCCGCGGCCGTCGTCGCCTACCCATCCCCAGCCTGGCATCGCGGTTCCGCGCAGGATCTTCAGATTGCGAGCGACGTCGGCGATTGCCGTGTCGATCACGTCCAAGGTCGCGTTGCTGGCATCGAAGCTGACACCGGGCAGGCGGGGCATCACGATCCAGGAGCCACCGGGCAGCCGGGCGTCGATGCCGCTGTCGACGACGTCTGGTGCTGGTACTCCTGCGGTCCGGACCTGCTGTGTGACAAGAGCTTCCGCGATCGTGCTGCGGTCACCGTTGGCCTTGAGGAAGAGGTTGTCGATCTCGATCACCACCGACGCACCCCAGGTCTCGTGCACGGTGACAGGGCCGGTGACGCGGTGGCGCTCACGCAGAATCTCAGCGGCGATCTCGGGGCCCGCGTCGGTGGTCATTCCGGCCACTCTGCTGTCGGGCCGAGGTGAGGTCAATCGGTATTCGGACTGCGCGACCTCCGGTACGCAGACGTTGACGGTGCCATCGCGAGCGGGTCTACAGTCCTGGCATCCCGACCCGCGGAGGTGTCGCATGAGCGTCCCTGACGATCGCATCACCACCTTCCACGGCCTGCATGCCTCCGGTTGCTTCGTGATGCCGAACCCGTGGGACGTGGGCACTGCGCTGGTTCTGGAACAGATGGGCTTCCCGGCCTTGGCCACCACCAGTGCCGGACTGGCATGGACCCTGGGCCTGTCGGACACCCACCTCACGCTTGACCAGACACTGGAACATCTGCGTGAGATCGCCGCCGCGGTGAGAGTGCCCGTGAACGCCGACTTCCAGGGCGGGTACGCCAGAGACCCTGAACAGGTCGGCGCGAACGTGAAGTCGGCGACAGAGACCGGAATCGCCGGGCTCTCGATCGAAGACTCCTCGGGCGACCCGGCAGACCCACTGTTCGACTTCGACCTGTCGGTCGAGCGAGTCGCGGCGGCGCGGCAGGCGATCGACGAGAGCGGCACGGGTGTCCTGCTCACTGGTCGCTCCGAGGGCTTCGTGGTCGGCCGCCCCGACATCGACGAGGCGATCCGCAGGCTGCTCGCCTACAGCGAAGCGGGAGCCGACTGTCTCTACGCCCCACGAATCGACAATGCCGAGCAGGTTGCGGCGATCGTCTCGGCCGTCGCCCCCAAGCCGGTGAACCTGCTGATCAACGCGCCGTTCATCACGGTCGCGGAAGCGGCGCAGCTGGGAGTACGTCGCATCAGCGTCGGCGGAACTCTCGCGCGCACCGCCTGGGGTGGTGCTCTTCAGGCCATCCGCGAGATTGCCGAGTCGGGGACGTTCTCCAAGTTCGACGGGCTCCCCGACGTCGAAGCCTTGTTCAGCGGCTGAGGCCGTCGGCACGCGCTTCGCCTCCTCTGCAGGTGCAGTGCCTTGCAATCCGCGATACTTGGTTGCTAGCATTCTGGCATGACATCAAGCGAGGGGTCGCGCAAGAGGGCTGACGGCACGGAGACGAACTCCGCGGCCAAGGTGCAGATGAACGTCTACCTGCCACCGGCGCTGGTGCGGCGCGTCAAACACAGAGCCATCGACGAGGAGTCCAGCTTGTCCGGCCTCGTCGAGCAGGCTCTGGCCGAGTACCTACAACGACACGGAGAGTCAGACCGATGAACGAGACAGAAGTCGCCCGGGCAACAGTTCTGGTCAGGCCGATGCGATTCACGGCACACCTGTCGGCCATGCAGGAATTCCTTGGCCTACTTGGCTATTCGACCAGGCTGAGTCGCGACCACCGTTGGGCCACCATGGTCGGTGTATCGGGCGAGGTGGGGTTGCACGACACGGCGGTCAGTGCGAGCGGCGCACCGTCCGGCACGACGGACCTGATGTTCGAGGTCGACAAGGCCGAGACACTTGCGCTCCAGTTCGCGCAGGCTGGCTTCGACCAGGTCGATATCTATGACGAAGCCTGGGGTCGCGTGCTGCTGGTGAAGGACGGCGACTCGGAGCTCTACTTCGACGAACGGCCCGACGACCTGTACGGGTATCGGGTCGAAGACCCCCGACCGGAGCATGGGGTCGCGTCGATGCCGGTGCTGCACGGACCCACAAGAGGTCCGCTCGACCGGCTGTTGTCAGTAGCCGGGCTGGTGCGGCTCGACGAAGGCGACGGCGAGCGGTGGACCGTCTGGAGCGCAGCGGGTGGTGGTCTCGTTGCCCGGCAGCAGGCCGGTGCCGGCTCGACAAAGGGCGCCGTCACGCTGGGCTTCCGCACGCATGAGCCCCTCACCGAACTCGCTCGCCGGCTGACGGCCGCGGGCCACCCAGGCGTGGCGCTTTCCGACGAGTCCGCCTTCGAGCTGACGGTGATCGATCCCGATGGTGAACGTGTGATTGTTCAGGCAGCCATGGAGAATCGCCGCTCGTGAACCCGTGCAGAGTCCTGGCTCGGTAGATTGGCGCGATGGGGGACAGCCAGCCGCGTAGGCGCTGGGCGGTGCTTGGTCTCCTGTTCGGTGCGCCGGTGAGCGCGGAGTACGTCCAGGCCTACCTCACCGCCACCGGTGATGCCCTCGAACTGCTGGCGGGCCTGCTCATCCTGGCTCCGCTGTACGGAGGGGCAGCGCTGCTGATCCGGGAGGTGGCCGTCCGCACCGGCCGAGGCTGGCCGGGGATCCTGCTGCTCGGCGCAGCGTTCGGCGTGCTGATGCCGGGCATGGTCGACCTGTCACTCTTCACCGAGCACAGGTCCGACGTGACCGGCTGGGACGAACTGTGGTCGCCGACATCGGTCCTGGGGATCAGCGTTCATGCCGGGATCGCGTGGTCATTGGGCCATGTCGTGATGAGCATCGGTGTGCCGATCGCCCTCCTCGACGCTCTGGCACCGAAGCTGCGTGGACGCTCACTCCTCGGGCGCAAGGGTCTCGTCGTCGTGGTCATCCTGTGGCTTGCCTCTGCCGCGCTGATCAACAGCGACTCGCGGGGGCCCGACACCACGCCCAACGCGGCGCAAGTCGCATGTGTCCTGGCTGTGGCAGTCGGGTTTGTTCTCGTTGCCATGACGCGGCTCGGCCTGCCGATCCGCCGCCGCGAAGAGAGGCGAGCCTGGGGCACCTTCCCCTGCCTGGGGCTTGGACTGGCCACCATGCTGACCGTGGACCTGTTGCCGCCAACCTGGATCGGCCTTGTCCTGCTGGTGGTTCTGGTCCTGGGCATCGGCGTCGTGGTGGCACGTGCTGCCCGTTCGACTGCATGGGGGCTGCCCCAGGTCACCGCCCTGGCCAGCGGCGCCCTGATCGAGCGTGCGCTCGTCGGGTTCTTGGCGCCTACCCCACCTGGTGTCGACATGATCGCCAAGCTCGCCCAGAACGCTGTCCTGCTGGCTCTCGTGCTCGTCGTGGTGATCCTCGCGATCCGGGCCGCACAGCCGGAGCGAGTCGACGTCACTTGACGTGAACCCGCGACGGACCGACGCTGCGCTCATGGACCCTTTCCTCGGTGAGATCAGGCTGTTCCCGTACACCTTCGCGCCGCGTGGTTGGGCATTCTGCAATGGGCAGATCCTCAGCATCTCCCAGAACACTGCCCTGTTCGCGCTGATCGGCACCTTCTACGGCGGGGACGGACGGACCACCTTTGCGCTGCCCGACCTCCGCGGGCGGGTGGCGGTCTCGTCCGGCCAGGGCCCCGGCCTCAGCAACTACGACCTAGCTGCGATCGGCGGCGCCGAGTCGGTCACCCTGACCGAGAGCGAGATGCCAGCGCACCGACACCGGATGGCGGTGAACGGGCAGTCGGGCGGCTTCAGCAGCGCGAACAATCGCTACATCGGCCGGGCCCCCAACGAGAAGGCCTACGCCGGAGCACCCAACGGCAAGACCCTGAACCCGGATGCGATTGCTCCTGCCGGTGGGGGTCAGCCGCACGAGAACCGGCCGCCTCACCTCACGCTCAACTACTGCATCGCGCTCCAGGGCATCTTCCCGTCGCGGGATTGATTCGTTCGCGCACGTCCTTGCCCGCACGCTCGGCCGTCCCTATTCTCGTGATCGGTCTCGGCAGCCGGCCGCTCGCTCCCCACGGGGAATGGTGAATGCCGCATCGCATATCCATCCGTCGCACTCGACGCCCACAGTGGCGGACCGGTCGGCAACGCGAGCCCTGACATCGGCACCGCCGAAGGGTGATCGCATGAACGACGAGCACTACAAGCAGATGGCGCGTCGGTTGCGCACCGACCTCTCCGAGTCGGGCGTGGACGTGAGCCACAGCCAGGCGCTGGAGATGGTGGCGCACCAACACGGTGCACGTGACTGGAACACCCTCGCCGCCAGCATCGACAAGGCACCCGCAGCACGCGTTCGGGTCGACCGCGCGGTCGGCGCCGACGCCGTCCAGGTTCACGAGGTCGTGCCGTTCCTGCATCCCGTCTCAATGGAGAAGTCGCTCGCGTTCTACTGCGACCTCCTCGGGTTCCGGATCGCGCTTTCGTGGCCATCGCCGGACGACGTGAGGTGGTGCCGACTCGAACATGGGCATGCTGCGTTGATGTTGCAGCCGCCTGGCGATCTCGACCGGCGGGCGCCGGGCACCGCCCTCGGCGAGGGACTGAGCCTGACCTTCATGTGCTCGGATGCCCTGGCGATCTACGACGCCGTCGTCGATGCCGGCGTCGTGTCCGAGGAACCGATGGTCGGCAATCACATGTGGGTGGTGACCCTCCGAGATCCGGACGGATGCAGGATCGAGTTCGAGTCAGGCACCCTCGCGCCCGAGGGGTCGACGCTTTCCGAGGTACGTGGATCAGCAAGCTGACACTGTGGTCGGCTGGCGGTGGCGCAGTCCCAGAAGTCCCGCCGTGCTGATCGTCGCCAGGATCACCAGACAGGGAGCGAATGCCCTCGGGTCAAAGGCCAGGGCGAATCCGAGGATGGTCGGGAAGGTGACCGCACCGAGGGACGATGCGGCGGCCTGGAGACCGACCAGGCGGTCGACATGCTCAGGTGTCGTTCGCTCCCTGGTGGTGAGCACCAGCAACGGGTAGATCGGCGCGGCGCTGAGGCCGATCAGCAGGATCGCCGCAGCGCCGAGAACCGGTGACGGAGCGAACGTGAGTGCCGTGGCGCCGAGGAGGGCGATGGACGCCGAGGTGAGCATCGTCCACGTTCCCAGTCGTTCGGCGATCGATCCGAGTACGACGCGGCCCGCGACCATGGCCACCCAGTAGCCGGAGACGACGGCGCCCGCGACCGAGGGGTCGAGGTGAACCCGCTCCAGCAGATAGACGTAGCCCCAGAGCCCGACGCCGGATTCGATGCCGGTCTGGACGGCGACGACGCATGTGCCGGTGATCGCGCGGGGTTGTCGCAACAGGGTCCGCACGGGCCCGCGTCCGGGCAATGGTCGATCCTGCTGGGGTGTTGGTGCCTCACGGGCCCAGCGGTGGGCGGTGCGACCGAACAGCACCATCAGCAGGATCTGCAGCCCGAGCACGATGCCGTACGCCCAACGCCAGCTCGCACCCTGATCGAGAACGGCTGCGACGATCAACGGGGAGGTCGCCGCGCCGACGCCGTAGCTGGCGTGCATCCAGTTGATCTGCCGGGCCCCGAAGTGCCGGGCGGCGAAGGCGTTGAGGGCAGAGTCGATGGCACCACCGGCGAGACCGGCGGGAACGGCCGACGCAACCACCAGCCAATATCCGGGTGCCAGCACACAGCACAACAGGGCGACCGCGGAGACACCCACGCTCGTGGTGAGAAGGCGACCCATGCCGAGCCGCGCGAGGGCCCACGTCCATCCGCTGCTGGCGACGATGTTCGCCGCCACGCCGAAGGGCAGGACAAGACTCATGGCTGCCAGCGGCTGACCGAAGGACTCGCGCATGGAGGGCCACGCGACGCCGATCAGGTTGTCGGGCAAGGCGATGCTGAAGAACGCGAAGAGCGCCAGGACGAAGAACATGAGGAACTTCCGGGTGTGGGTCGACGAGGGCGGGTGCTCGCGCTGTCGACGCGTCCCGGGCTGAGGTCGGCGGCCGTGCTGCGTGGCCGTGCTCAGGCAGGTGGATTACAGGAGAAGCTCTGCGGGGCAGGCACACCCTGACGCGTTCGGTCAGCGCGTGCCCGGCACTCCGGGTGTCAGTCGATCCACCACGACAGCCTGACCGTCGGCACTCCCACGGTCAACCGGGTTCGTCACCCAGCCCGCAAGTCCCGAGATCAGGCCACGAAGATGCAGAACGGATGCCCGGCCGGGTCCGCGAGCACATAGAGCGGCTCGCCGGCATCGTCGGTTCGGTCCAACAACAGTTCCGCGCCCAGCGACTCGGCACGCTCACGGTGCTTTCGCAGGTCCTCCAAACTCGGCACGGTGAAGTCGAGGTGCATCTGCATCGGGACCTCGTGGGTCGGCCAGGTCGTCCGTTCCAGCCGCTCCACCTGCTGGAACGCCAGCTTCCGCGTTCCGTTCGAGTCGATCAGAACGAGCCAGTCGGCCTCATCCGGGCTGCCGTCGGTCGGCGGCTCGTCGCCCTGCCGGTACCGCAGACCCAGGAGTTCGCGGTAGAACTCGGCCAGTGCCCGTGCATCGAGGCAGTCGATCGCGGTGTGCAACAGCTCGGGAAAGTCGGCCATGCCGCCCTTCCTATCTCAGCCTCCCGACGGGCAGGTGATGGGTGTGCTCGATGCCGCGACGGGTGGTCGGATCGCCGCCAGGTCCCGGGCCCGTTCGCGGGACAGGTTCCACTCGAGCCAATCGTCGCCCGTCAGCTCGTCGGAGTATCGGGTCGCGCACTCGAACTGGTCGGGGGGCAGTCGGACGAGGGCCGGGTAGGCGTCGGTCGACAACTCGCCCAGGTACTGCCAATCGATGCCGACCGGAGTGCCGGCGCGGGCGATGTTGTGCTCGGCGATGTAGAGGTCGGGGTTGAGCAGAGCCAGCCCGAGCAGGGCTGCCACACCAAGGCGGACAGCGACCGGGACAAGCCACCGCCTTGCGCCGACCACGCCGGCGACCATGACGAGCACGACGACCACCCCGAGCCAGCCCTCGAAGACGGACACCAGGAGCCGGAGCCGGGTGAATCCATACGCCTCCTCGTAGAGGTGAATCCGGTACAGCGCCGAGATCGTGACGACGATCGTCATCAGACACAGGGCACCAAGGGCGAGGTCACGACTGCGGCCCGGGGTGGCCTTGCGCGCCGCCCAGGCGACAACGGTCAGCGTGAGGATGGTCGCGACCGTGAGCTGGCCGAAGCCCTGGTGGACGTACTCGGCATAGGTGAGGCCGATGGTCCGCTGCAGGTACTCGTGCCCACCGAACAACACGGTGGCCTGAGCAACCAGGAAGGCAAGGAAGACCACGTCCAGCACCAGGATCGGAGCCAGCCACTCGAACTCCTTGCGAGCCTTGGCCATCGGCAGCCGAAGCCGGTCGACGGCGGGTGGTGCCATGGCGACGAAGGCCGCCGCCAGTGTCCCAATGGCGATGAACGTGGCCACGACGGCACGCGCCGGAATGTCCTTCCAGTCGATGTCCGGCGTGATGGCGTCCACCCAGGAGGCGAACAACGCATCGGCCGAGGCGAACAGCGCACCGAAGACGAGCAGCAGGACCAGGGAGAGGACCACCGTGCGGGTCGCCGGCAGCCACCCCTGCGCGCGGTTCCGCGGCTTCAGCGTCCTGCCGAGCCAGGGCAGCCCTCGGAACACGGCGAGCGGCACGGCGGCCAACGTCGCAATCACTGCGACGACGGAGGCGGCCTTGGTCGAGTTCACCGCGGTCAGCAGCAGGGCTGACAGGAGACACAGCACCGCGATCCACTCTGCGTCTCGCACGAACAGCGGTGCGAGCAGCAGAGCCACGAGGGCGGCGTCGAACGTGTCGAGGCGGCTCCAGCGACGGACGTCGGCTCGCGTGGCCCCCGCGACGAAGACGGTCCCGACCAGCGCGGCGACCACGAGGGTGGTGCCGATGCCGAGGCTCCGATTAGGCACCACGATGCTGGCGAGAACGCCGACGACCACGGCGGCCAGCACGATCAGGGGCCGACGATGGGGTGCGTCCGGCCAGTACGTGGCCAGCACGTCGCGCTGTGGCGGCGTGGCTCCCTGCGTACCGGGATAGGGAGCCGGTGGGGTGAAGGTGCTGCTCATGACGGGCTGCTTCCTGATGGGGGTGTGGCGGTCGGGGTCGGACGGGAGGGTGACCTGAATGCGGCAACCGCGGTCGCCGTCCGCGACGGCGATGGTGCCGCCGTGCAGTTGGGCGACCCAGCGGGAGATGGCCAGGCCGAGACCGGTGCCGCTGCTGTGCGCGGCGCTGGTGGTGAACCGTTCGAACACGGCGCCGCGGTCGGCCGCGGCGATCCCGGGCCCCTGGTCGGCAACGGCGAGCAGGACGTCGTCACCCAGCCGTTCGGCACTGAGCCTGACCTCCCCGCCGGACGGGCTGTGCCGGGTGGCGTTGTCGAGGAGGTTGGCCAGCAGTTGGTGCAGCCGGTCGGGATCGGCCGGAACGGTCAGCGCTTCGGGCTGCACGTCTACCTGGTAGCGCACCCCGTCGGCGCGGGCCTGGGCAACGGCGTCGTCGAAGATGTCGGTGAGCCGGACCTCCTGGAGCCGCAGCGGCGTCACCCCCTCCTCGACGCGGGACAGGTCGAGCAGGTCCTCGACCAGGCGCCCCAGCCGCTGGGTCTGCGCCAGGGCCGTACGAAGCTCATCGGGACCGGGCTTGGACACTCCGTCGACGAGGTTCTCCAGCACCGCCTGCAGTGCGGAGATGGGCGTGCGCAACTCGTGCGAGACGTTGGCCACCAGGTCGCGACGGTGGCGGTCCACCATCTCCAGGGTCGCCGCCATCCGGTTGAACGCGCGGGCGAGTTCTCCGACTTCGTCGCGGGAGGTTGCGTGCACCCGTTGGGAATAGTCGCCCTGCGCCATCCGCTGGGCGGCGTACGTCATCTCCCGCAGCGGCGAGGTCATCCCCCGGGCCAGCAACTGGGTGACGACCAGTGCCGCGATCACGGCGACCGGCACGGTGGCCCACGGTGAGATGCCGAGCTGGGTCCCGATGACCGCCAGCACCGAGGCCACGCCGATCGTCACGGCGACGAGCAGGCCCAGCTTCATCTTGATCGAGCGCACCCGGTCGAGCGGGCGCAGGTCGCGCTTCACGATCGAGGCTCGAGTGCATAGCCGACGCCGTGCACGGTGCGCACGAGGCCCGCACCGAGCTTGCGCCGCAACGACTTGATGTGGCTGTCGACGGTCCGCGTGCCCGATGCGTCGGCCCAGCCCCACACTTCTGCCAGCAGGGACTCACGACTGAGCACGGTGCCCGGCCTCGCGGCGAGGCAGGACAACAGGTCGAACTCGGTCGGCGTGAGGTGCACCTCGTCGGTGTCGGTCCACACCCGCCTGGAGGCACCGTCGATGCGCAGTCCGTTGACGTTGACGTTCGGGGCCGGAACGGCGATCGACCTCGCGCGTTCGACCCGGCGGAGCAAGACCCGGATCCGCGCGACGAGCTCGCGCATGGAGAACGGCTTGGTCATGTAGTCGTCCGCGCCGATGCCCAGCCCCACCAGGAGATCCGTCTCGTCGTCGCGGGCCGTCAGCATCAGGACGGGAACCGGCCGCTGCGCCTGGAGTCGCCGGCACACCTCGTAGCCATCGAGACCGGGCAGCATGACGTCGAGCACCACCAGGTCGGGGTGCCACGCGGCGGCCTGCTCCAGCGCTGCGAGTCCGTCGTGCACCTGGTTGACCGCGAAGTTCTCCGCCGCCAGACGCGCGGCGATGGCATCGGCGATGGTGCGCTCGTCCTCGACGACGAGGACACGGGGCTGATGACTCACCCTTCGAGAGTAGGAGAGCGGCTGGGCCGACCGGCGCAGAAGTTGTGAAGATTCTGTGCAGATGTGCCGATCCCGCT
>CAVRUZ010000008.1:0-234792 GCA_963724495.1 uncultured Actinomycetota bacterium
ATCCTGCTCCTCGAACTTCCCGCATCGAACGGCGCGAAAAGTTCGACTCTGCGATTTCGCGTCGGCGGGACAGGGAGGTTCGCCCTACCGTTCGTGGCTGCCGATCGAAGGGGCGAAGCCGACGCCGTTCAGTCGCGAGAATCCACTTGGAAGCGGTGTCGCAAAATAGCGACGGCCGGCGTCGGAAGTCAATCCGAGCCGGCCGCCTTCTTGTTGTTGATTGATCCGCCCAACGATTACATTTCGCCCGGCAGCGGAGGAAGGCTCATCGGCGCCGAGTTGGCAACCGGTGCGGGACCGGCCGCAACGACACCCGCACCACCGACCGCTGTCGTCGTCGTGGTCGTCGTCGACACGACCGGAGCCGCAACGACAACTGGAGGCGAAACGACCACCGGCGTGCTCACGACGACGGGGGTGCTGACCACGACCGGAGTCACGTAGACGTACGTCTTGTAGGAACACACGTGCACGGGTAGTAGCAGTGGTCGGGCTCGCACGAGTAGTACCACAGACTGCAACCCGGATCGAAGAAGACCAGCAGTTGTGAGCGTGGCCCCACTTCTGGCAGTACCAGTGGCAGTGATCGTAGCCCGTATAGCAATACCCGAACGACTTCTTCACGCCGTACTTGTGGCAGTAGTGCGGATCGTACGGCGTCTTGCAGTAGATCGTGTGCGGCTTGCCGAAGTCCGGCTTCTTGAACCAAGGCTTTTCGCCGGGCTTATGAGCTTCATCCCCATGCCGTTGCCGAACCCAGGGCCCTTCGGTCCGTTGTTCGGACCCTTCCCATTGCCGATGCCTTGATCGATCTTGATGCCGCCGCCTTTCTGCGGCCCTTTGCCGTTGCCCATACCAGGATCGATCTTGATCCCGCCGCCGTTCTTCGGACCCTGACCGAACTTGGGATCGATCTTCATTCCGCCGCCGACCTTTTGACCTTGGCCAGCGTTCATTCCGCCAGGCTTGAAGGCCTGCGGTTTGCCCATCGCTAGGCCCTGTCCGCCGTTGCCGTTCTTCGGTCCCGGGGGCTGCCGGCCGTCGACGAGGCGGTGGTCAAGGCGACCGCGGCCGCCAGGCTCAACGCCGTCAATTTCGCATGCATGGTTGATGCTCCACTTTGAGAGCCAATCGGGCGTCGGGCCCCATGCCCACGTTTCCTCGGCCTCTGCCATCACATCGCGACGGCGGGAGCGATTGGGACGAAATCTCGAACGAAATGATCGATCAGGAGTCATCGCCAGAGACCTGTCTCTGAGGTCAGAATTCTGGAAGAGCGCGCGACTGATTCGGAGAGTGGGACTGAAGTCGATCACTCGACCTTCGGCGAATCACTCGGCGGCGTTTCGTCGGGAGTTCGCGTGATCGAGCCGCGAAGCTTGGTGGTTTTGTTCTTGAGGTCTCCGCCTGTCGCGAGAAAGAACTTGTCGCCGACCAAACCCGCGTCGATGTTCGTCGCGGGATTGTCGTCGCCGGTGAAACGAACCTTAGCGAGCAATTGCCATTTACCGTCGCCGGTCTTCACCCACCCGCCGCCGAACAACGCCTTTCTCGCTTTCGTCGCGCTGATCCTGTTCCGACGAAAATCCTCGACGAAGGAGTAGTAGCCGCGAAGCTGCTCGCCTTTCGGCGTCAGCGTCGAAAAGGTGACGAGCTTCTTCCATTGTTTCGTCTCAGGAACGAAGAACCAACCGGTGTACGCAGTGCGATCATCGCCGTCCGGTTTGGCGCTCACCATCAAGCGATAGGTCTTGCCGACCTTCCAGTCGTAATCGAAGAACGATTGCCCACCGGTTCCCTCGGGCCGAACCGCTTCACTCGGACGGCGTCGTCTTTGTGCAGCATCTTGACTTGTTTTCGGCCGGCACTTTCTTCGGGTCGTCGCCCGACGTCGGATCCCACACCGAAAAGAGGACGACCTTTTTTCCGTTGGCGAGTTCCTGAACGCCGAAGTATCCCTTGCTCCAGCCGCAGACCATGAAGTAGGTCCCCTCGGCGGATTTTTCGACGGTAATCTCGTTGTAAAACGCCTCGCCCACCGGCGCCTGATACCAGAGATGCACCGAGCGGCAGGCGACGCCTTTCAGCTTCTCGTCGCCCGAAATGTGTTCGACGAAGCCGATCACCAACAAGATCGTGAACGCGGCAGCGAGCTTCCGATTCAACTCAAGATTCCTTGGATCGGCGATCCAAAATCGATCTCCAGTCGCTTGCGCCCGGCACCGCCAACTTCGCGCGTCGAGACCGAGCAGTTGCAAGACGGTGGCGTGAAGATCGGTGACGTAGTGGCGGTGTTCGACCGCGTGGAAGCCGAGTTCGTCGGTGGCGCCATGTGCGATTCCCTTTTTGACGCCGCCCCCCGCAAGCCAGATCGAAAAGCCGTACGGGTGGTGATCGCGGCCCGCGCCCCTTCGGCGCCTGGCGTCCGGCCGAACTCAGTTCCCCACACGACGAGCGTCTCATCGAGCAGCCCGCGCCGTTTGAGATCCTTCACGAGCGCGGCGATCGGCTGATCGACCGCCTTGCAGAGCCGCGTGTGGTTCGGCTTCAGATCGGAATGCGAATCCCAATCGCCGGCGCCGCCGTTCGAGCCGTGGAATACTTGCACGAAACGAACGCCTTTTCCGACAACCGCCGCGCCGCCAGACAGAGTCGGCCGAACTTTTCGTTTCCGGCTGATCGAGGCCGTACAGCTTGCGGGTCTCTTCAGTTTCGTTGTTGATCCGCATGACGTCCGGCACCGCGGTCTGCATCCGAAACGCCAGTTCGTACGACTTTACCTTGCCTTGATGACGGGATCGTCCGGAACCCGAGCGGCGGCTTCCGCATTGAACGCACGGATGAGATCGAACTGCTCGCGGCGTTGGGCTTCGGGCTGTTCCTTTCGCGGCAGGAACGGCAACGGCTTGTCGGGATCGGTGCTGAGCGGCACGCCGCTGAATTCCGGGCCGAGGTAATTGCTGCCGTGTCCGAACTGACCGCCGCAACAGTCTGCGAGCGGTTTGCCGAGCACCACGAAACTCGGCAGATCGTCATTGAGCGAACCAAGGCCGTACCGCACCCACGAACCGATCGTCGGGAACGGACCTTCAAGGGCATGCCGACCGGTGTGGAATTGCAGTTGGGCGCCGTGATCGTTGTCGGTGGTCCACATCGAACGAACGATCGCGATGTCGTCGACCACCGAACCGACGTGCGGCCACCAGTCGCTGATTTCAATTCCCGACGTCCCGCTTCTTGAAGCCGGTCTGCATCCGCATCAGTTTCGGTCGAACTTTGTGCAGACCGGGGACGAACTCGCGGAGATTCTTCTTGAGATGCGGCGAATCGAGCGCCCTTTGAACGGCGTCTCTTCGATCGTCTTGCCGTCGTACTTGTCGAGCATCGGCTTGGGATCGAAGCTCTCGACGTGGCTCGTTCCGCCCACCATGAAGAGCCAGATGATTCGCTTGATCTTCGGCGGGAAGTTGGAGTTCCCGTCGGCGGCGTCCAGGTTTCGTCGCTATCCGCGGCGAGCAACCCGTCTCGCTGGAGCATCGCCGCCAACGCGATGGAACTGAAGCCCATCCCGGCGGAGGAGAGAAAGCGACGGCGGTCGGTGAAGGATTCGTGCATCATCGTCGCCTCAGCGAATCGTGGTGAAATCGACGTGGTTGAAGAGCGCTTCGATGAACGCCTGGAGCGGTTGACGCTTCAGGAACTCCTCGGACGCTTTTCGCTCGCCGGCGGTCGGCGAACGGCCGAGCAGGCGCTGAAACGATTGCTCGACGACGTCCTTCGACGCCGACTGCTTGATGTCGGCGGCGATTTTCTCGCCCGCGACCGCGGTGAGTCGACTGTTGACGAGCGCCATTGCCTGCTGCGGGACCACCGTCGCCGGCCGGCGATAACATTCGTTCGGGTTGGGACCGTCCATGGTGGTCAGGAAGATGCTCGTCTTCTCCGGTGCATGCCGGAAATAGATCGCCCGCCGACTTCCGACGCCGTTCTCGTCGTCGATGATTTCAGGACCGCCCATCGCACCGTTCAAAAGTCCAGCCGCGGCGAGAATTGTGTCGCGGACTCCCTCGGCTTCCAGCGGCCGTGGATTCATCCGCCACAGCAACAGATTGTCGGGATCGCGTTTACGAGCGGCTTCGCCCTTGGGTCCAGGCAGCGTCGAACTCATCCGGTACGCCTGGCTGGTCACGATCAATCGGTGAAGCCGCTTCATGTTCCACCCAGATTCCATGAAGTCGGCGGCGAGCCAATCGAGCAGCGCCGGATGCGTCGGCGGGCGTCCATCTTGCCGAAATCGAAGACCGTCGGCACCAACGGCTGACCGAAGTGACGCAACCAGACGTGGTGACGAACACGCGCCCCGTCAGCGGGTTTTCCTTCGCGGTGATCCACTTGGCGAGCGCGAGCCGCCGGCCGGTCGACTGTTCGGGATAGGAGGGAGCCAGCGGCGGATAATCGGCGGCGGTTTCGCAATTTCTTTTCGGCCTGTTCGAGCGCGGTCTTGGCTGCAGTCGTCTTCTTCTTGGCGGCGTCGATCGCTTTAGCGTCTTTCTTCGCCGCCTTCTCTTTGGCGACAAGGTCTTTCTCGGTGGCGGCGAGGTCGCTTTCCGCCGCGGCGATCTTCGATTCCAGATGGAGAGAAACCGCATGGCGAATCAGGTCTTTGCTGTTCGCCGCTTGAGGTTTCTGATACCGATCGCGGTCGGCGTCGAGTATCGCTTTGACGGAAACGAGATTCAACAACGCTGCTTTCAGTTCAGGCTCGGAATTCGCCTTCTTCGCTTTCTCGAATCGCTGTTGGGCCTGGTCGAGATGAACCTTGACGACTTCGGCTTTCAGCGTCGGATGAACGATTTCCGGTTCAAGCGCGACCGGCGTCGGCGAAAAGGAAACAGTGGCGAGCGAGGTCGGTGCTCCCGGAGGCAACGACTTGTCCTTCTTCGGCCGTTTGTCGTCGCCGCGCTCATAGAGGTACGTCGGGGCGTTCAGGTCGGAATCATAAACCCGCGGCGGATCCCTTCGCTTCGGGGTCAGCACCGGAGGAGCATCAAGGCGAATGTTGTGCGGTTCGAAGATCGCGCGGAAGCGAAAGTACTCCTCCTGCGAAATCGGATCGTACATGTGGTCGTGGCAGCGGGCGCAGTTCAGCGTCACCGCGAGGAACGCCTTCCCGGAATGTTCGACGACGCTGTCGAGCCAGACGTTACGGCTGAACTTGTAGTAGTTGCGGGCGAGGTATCCGGTCGCCCGCAGGTTTTGGAATCGAGCGGATCGATCTCGTCGGCGGCGAGCATCTCGTTGGATCATCCGGTCGTAGGGCTCGTTCGCGTTGAACGACTCCACGACCCAGTCGCGCCAGTTCCAGATGTTCTTCTGACTGTTGCGAAGTTCGTTCGCCCAGCCGTACCAGTCGGAGTAACGCCACACGTCGAGGAAGTCGCGGCCGAGCGTTTCCCCAACACCCGCATGGTGTTCGCGAATGCGTCGACCGAGCGGGCGGGCGCGGACTCACGCCGATGCGACTTGATGAGGGGGACCAGGTAGGCCAACCAGGCCAGCACGATGATCGCGTAGAGAATCCCTGTACCCACACGGGAAGGCTAGTGCGGCGCGACAGTCACCCCGGGAAGAAACCGGGTGTGTTGCCTTCTCTCTTGGGCCGGACACGTTCTCTCGCGCTGATGTTCGAGGCAATCGCCGGCCGACAGGGCACGGACCAGGATCGCGTAAGGACCCAAAGAAAGCTAACGGGGCAAGACGATCCGGCCATCCGCCTCGGCCGTCAGCAGTCGTGCCATGATGCCGTCGGGAACGTCCTCGGCCAGAATCGAGAAGGTCAGGTGGTCGCGCCAGGCACCCGCGATGTGCAGGTACCGACGACGCATTCCCTCCTCCACGAACCCCAGCTTCTCCGCCACGCGCAGCGATGCGATGTTCTCCGGCCTGATGGCCAGCTCCACCCGATGCAGGTGCCTCGATTGCAGCAGGTGATCGCATACGAGCGCCACCGCGACGGTCGTGATGTTGCGCCCGGCGTGATCACGAGCGATCCAGTAGCCGACCTGGGCCCAACGAGCCGATCCCAACGTCATGCCGGACACCACCACCTGACCCACCAGCCGGCCATCGACCGTGATCGCGAACGGGATGCCCAGCCCCTGGCGGGCCTGCTCGTGCAAGATCCGCAGCATCGCCGGAAAGCTGGCCGGCCGGCTGTAACCATCGGGCGGCGTCGCCTCCCACGGCCCCAGCCACGACCGGTTCTCCTGCTGCAGCTGCAGCCAGGCACGCTGATCGCGTTTCTCCAACGGCCGCAGGTGAACCCGGCCGAAGTCCAGCGAGACCCGCCACCGCACTCGCATCAGACTGCCGGTGGCCGCTGATGGTCTCCGCCGCGCAATTGCGCCAGTGCGTGCGGCAACACCGGTGCCAGCACCTCGATCGCGTCTCGTACCGCACCCGACGACCCGGCGATGTTGACCACGAGGCTGGCACTGCCCCCGGTTCGCCCGGCGACGACGCCCGCGATGCCGCGCGACAGCATCGCGGTGGGAACGCCGGTGCTGGTGCCCGCTGACCGGAGCGCCTCCGCGATGCCAGGAACCTGGTAGGTCAGCAGTGGTGCAGTGACCTCCGGCGTGCGGTCGCTCGGGTTGATGCCGGTGCCGCCAGTCGTGAGCACGAGCTCGGCACCAGCCGCGACGGCCGAGCTGATCGCCGAACCGACGGCATCGCCATCGGGCACCACCATCGCGTCGTCGACCGTGAATCCCCACTCCCGCAAGGCGTTCACCAACAGCGGGCCGGTGGTGTCGGCAGCGATGCCGGACGCGGCACGTGTCGACGCCACCACGACGGCCGCCATGGGTCCCGAGTTCACCCGCTCCCCCGTTCCCAGTCGCCGTGCCGGCCCCCGGTCTTGGTCAGCACCCTGACACCGGTGATCGAGGCTTCCGGATCGACCGCCTTGACCATGTCGATGACGGCCAGCCCCGCCACCGCCACGGCGGTCAGCGCTTCCATCTCCACTCCGGTTCGATCGGTCGTGCGCACAGTCGCCACGATCCGGACGAGACCGTCGACGCAGTCGACGTCGACGTCCACCCCGGTGACGGCGATCGGATGACACAGCGGCACCAGATCGGGAGTGCGCTTGGCCGCCATGATCCCGGCTATCCGGGCGACGGCCAGGGCATCGCCCTTGGGCAACGAACCGTCGGCCACGAGGGCATACGCCTGCTCCGACACGAGCACGCTGCCCTCAGCGGTCGCACTCCGCACGGTCACGTCCCTGGCCGAGACGTCGACCATCCGGGCGCTCCCGTCGGCTCCCAGGTGCGTGAGACCGCGTGCGCCCTCGGTGGGATCGGCCGGCGGCTCACTCGTCACGGCTCCCCCTCAGTTCCCGGCTGAGCCGTCGTCGAGCGGCAGCACTTCGACACGTGCGCCAGGCGGAACGTGTGTCGTCTCCTCCGGCACCACGATCAGGCAGTTCGACCCGGTCAGGTCACCGACCATGTGCGAGCCCTGGTTGCCGATCGGCCGTACGGTCCCGACGCCGTCGGCGCGGAGGTCGTACCAGCCACGGGCGTACTGACGCCGGCCGGGCGGCGAGTCCCAGCCCTGCGTGGTGACGGCCTTGCGGAACTCACCCCGCGGTGACGCGATGCCGAGCATCTTGCGCAGCACCGGGCGGATGATCACCTCGAAGGAGACGAACGCGCTGACCGGGTTACCGGGCAGCGTGAAGATCGGCGTGTGGTCCTCCCCGACGGTCCCGAAGCCTTGGGGCTTGCCCGGCTGCATGGCCACCGAATAGAAGGCCACCGTTCCCAGTCGTGACAGCACCTGCTTGACCACGTCGTACGCGCCGACGCTCACCCCGCCGCTCGTGAGCACCAGGTCCGCCCGGACCAGTTGGTCCTCCAGGACGGCCATGAGCTCATTCGGCTCGTCCGGGACGATCCCGACCCGGTAGGCGACCGCACCGGCACTGCGCACGAGTGCCGACAACGCGAAGCTGTTGGCGTCGTAGATCTTGGCGCTGGTCAGCGGGTTCCCGGGTGCCACCAGCTCGCTGCCGGTGGACAGCACGACCACCCGAGGCCGGGGGTGCGCGTTCACGCGGTAGATCCCGGCCGCAGCCAGCGTGGCGATGTGCCGGGCAGTGAGCCGGGTCCCACTGTTGACGAGCATGTCGCCCGCCTTGGTGTCCTCGCCCTGACGACGTACGTGCATCCCGGGCGGCACCGGCCGGTGCACGCCGACCGTCACCGTCTGGCCGTCGGTGAACTCCACCGGCACCACGGTGTCCGCCCCCTGCGGCAGCGGGGCGCCGGTCATGATGCGGGCGGCCATCCGGCTGGGCACGACGAAGGCGTTGTCGGCGCCGGCGGCGATGTCGCCCGAGACCGGCAGCCGCACCGGCTGCTCGGCGGTCGCTCCGGCGATGTCGACCGCGTGCACCGCGTATCCGTCCATCGCCGAGTTGTCGAACGAGGGCAGGTCGACCGGACTGGCCAGGTCGGTGCCCACGGCACATCCCTGCGCGTCCAGGAGGGTCTGCTCGAACGGGGGAAGCACCGGGACCGAATCGAGCACGAGGTCGAGGTAGTCGTCCACCGAGATCGGGCGCCCGGCCAGGTTCGAAGCGGTCACATCACTCCTCGGTACCGCGTGTGGAAAGAGGGACAGCACGGGATCTGCCTCACCGTCCGACCCTAACGGCGGGCAGCATGCGCGGCTCTGGCGGCGCGGCGGCCGGCCTCGCGGGAGACTGGCGGGCATGGACCCGAGCGACGTACCAGCGGACGGGGCACCGATGGCGAAGGCACGGCTGCGCCGACGGCTGATCGCTGCCCGCGAGGAGATCGGCGAGGACGGGCGAGCCGCTCAAGCCCAGGCGATCACCGACGCGATCCTGCGCTGGGCGCCGGTACGCGACCTGCCGCCGGGATCTACGGCTGCGGCCTACGTGGGCGTGGGGTCCGAGCCCTCGACCAGCACCCTGCTGGCCGCCCTCGACCGAAACGGACTGCGGGTATTGCTGCCGATCTGGCGGCCCAACGCCGCCGACCTCGACTGGGCCCTCTACACCGGGCCGCAGGACCTGGCCCGAGTTCGGGCTGGCCTGCTCGAGCCTTCGGGTGACGCCCTGGGCGCCGACGCCCTCGCCGGGGCGACCGTCATCCTCGTGCCGGCCCTCGCCGTCGACCGTGCGGGAAACAGGCTGGGCCGCGGGGCTGGTGCCTACGACGCGGCGCTGCTCCGGGCAGGGCCGGACGCCATCACCTGTGCGCTGCTCTACACCGGCGAACTGATGAGCGAACTCCCAGCCGAACCGCACGACCGCCCGGTGTCCGCCGTGGCACTGCCGGAAGGGGTGCTCGAACTCCGTCGCTGACCGCCACACATGACGACGGCTCTCAAGGCGGCCCTCACGAAGGCTGCTTGGACACCGGTGGCCCGGGTGACGGATGATGGGAGCTGGCTGGCAGTCGCACCGCTAGAGTGCCAGTGCTGACCGGATCATCCTGGAGGTCTTCCTTGCCCACCTATGCCTACCGCTGCGCTGAGTGCGGACACCGGTTCGAGACCGTCCAGTCGTTCACCGACGACGCCCTCACCGTCTGCCCGGTCTGCAACGGCGTCCTGCGCAAGGTGTTCAACGCCGTTGGCGTGGTGTTCAAGGGCTCCGGCTTCTACCGCACCGACTCCAGGGCAGCTGCCCTCGCCGCCAACGGCAACGGCTCTGAGTCCAAGAACGGTGACACCAAGAACGGCGACTCCGGTAAGGACGCGAAGGTCAAGACCGACGCCAAGACCTCCGGCGACAAGGGCTCCGGTGGCAACGGCACGAACGGCTCGTCCTCGAACGGGTCGACCTCGACTGGGTCCTCGTCGAACGGGTCCTCCTCGAAGTCGAGCGACTCCGCCGGCTCGAAGACACCCACCGGCTGATCCGCCGGTTTGCGCTGGCGGGCCGTCCACAGCGGCGTCCCCGGCCGCATTCTCTCCACAGTCCCGGCCGCTCACATCCCGGCGAGGGAGCTGACTCCTAGCGTCGCCGCGTGCAAACCGACTTCCCACCTGCCGCGACGCTGAGCCGCCCCCGGCCAGCGCGTGGGCCGAGAGGGCCGTTTCGTCGGTTGCTGCTGGCCGCCGGTTGGCATCGGCGTCTGCTCGCCGCGATGCTCGCCGCCCTCTCGATGACGTTTGCCCTGACGGCCCTCGCCCGGCCCGTTCCCGCGACCGTGCCGATGCTGACCGCCGCCGAACCGCTCGGGCCGGGAACCGTCCCGCGGGCAGACCAGCTCACGGTGCGCCAGGTCGTGGCCGGTTCGCGTCCACCGGGTGCACTCACCAGTGCGGGTCAGGTGGCCGGCCGGCCGTTGCTCGTGGCTCGACGCGACGGCAGCCCGATCGTGGCCGACGACCTCATGTCCGCGAGCCTGCTTGCCGGCTACGGCACCGGCACCCGTGCGGTGCCCGTGCGCGTGGCCGACGCCGGCTCCCTGCGGCTGCTCCGCATCGGTGACCACGTCGACGTGCTCGCCGCCGCCACCGTGCCCGGGCCGGCTGCCGCCGTGGGCTCGGCGACCATCGTCGCCAGCGACGTTCCGGTCCTCGCCTTGCCGGAGTCCGACGACGTGGGCCAGGGCGGACTGCTCGTGGTCGCGGGCAGCGGTGACGTCGCCAGGCGGGTGGCCGGCGCAGCGGTCACCGGACAGCTCTCGGTGGTCCTGCGGCTCCCAGGTGGCCCAACAGGCGGTTGATCGCGAGCGCGCCCTGCACCTCACGGCGCGAGTCCTCTGATGCGTCTGGACAGCGGCGGTGTGGCGGGAGAAGGTGGCCTCCCACTGGGTGGATGCGGTGTCCTCCCGGCTGCGTCCAGGAGGACAACACGATGCGCGTTCTTATCCGAGGCCTGGTTCTGCTCGCCAGTCTGAGCCTGATGCTGTCCGTCTCGGCGCCCGCAGGCGCGATCACCAACGGTCAGCTCGACGCCGGGGAGCATCCCTACGTGGGTCAGCTGTTCTTCTACGTGCCCGACGAAGTCGACCCGCGCTTCACCGATCCAGGCAGCTGGTTCAACTGCAGCGGCACGCTGATCAGCCCCACCGTCGTCCTCACCGCCGGGCACTGCACGTACGCAACCGGCCTCGACGGAACATCCACGACCGACGCACCAGGTGAGGACGGCTCGGGGGGCAACGACGTCTGGGTGAGCTTCCTGGCCGAGCCGGACTACACCGGGATCGGCGCGGCGCCCTTCATTCCGGACGACAACGCCGGCCGCTACGACCACTACTCCGACGTGCTGAACGCAAGCTCGACCTGGCACCGCGGGACCGCCTACCCCCATCCCGACTTCGACAACGACGCGTTCTTCCTCGCCGACGCCGGCGTCGTCATCCTCGACGAGCCGGTCATCCTGCCCACGTACGGCCAACTCGCTCCGGCGAACTACCTCGACCAATTCACCGGTCGGCTCAAGGCGCACACCCTGTTCGAGGCGGTGGGATACGGCCTGACCCGTTCCCTGCCGACCGGGGTCGAGGGTGGCGACATCCGCATGAAGAGCCAACAGGTGATCATCAACTCGCAGGGCGTATACGGCACACACGACAACTCGTCGATCGTCTTCTCCAACAACAACGGCAAGCCGCATCGGGGTGGCACCTGCTCGGGCGACTCCGGCGGACCCTTCCTTGCTGAACAACACCAACCTCGTCGTCGCCGTCAACAGCTACGGCGTACCTCCGAACTGCACCGGCGGCGATGGTGGCTACCGCATCGACCAGGCGGACGACGTCGCCTGGCTGGCCGATGTCCTCGCTGGGAACTATCCATAGGGGTACCGGACAGAGCGGCCAGATCCCGGGCACCCGGCGCGGGCGCCGCCTTCCGATGAAGGCCCGTCGTAGCTTCCACCGACGGCTCACAACGGTCCTGTCCGGGCACCCGACACCGCCCGCACCGAGATTGTGCCTTTCATGTCTCTGTCGCGCCTACCGTGTCGGCCGGATGCTGCTGCAACGGCGCCACCGCCTCGGCCGGGCACCGTCCGTCCCATCGGAGGAAGCATGGTCAAGGGCTTCAGAGAATTCATCATGAAGGGGAACGTGATCGACCTCGCGGTCGCCTTCGTGATCGGCGCGGCATTCGCCGCACTGGTGAGCACGTTCGTCAGCAAGATCATCTCGCCGATCCTGGCGGCGTTGCAGGGACCTGAATCGATCGGTCTCGGGTTCTACCTGCGTCCGGGCAACCCCGCGACCTTCGTGGACATCGGCGGACTGATCAACGCGGTGATCGTCTTCATCATCACCGCGGTGATCGTGTACTTGCTGTTCGTGGTCCCCAAACAGAAGTTCGACGAGTTCCAGCTCAAGCGCGCCGGAACCGTCGAGGAGGTCAGCGAGGAGCTCGACGAGCAGACCCTGCTCCTGCGCGAGATTCGCGACTCGCTCCGCGCACGAACACTGAGCCGGGCAGCCGAGGCGCCCGGCTGCGGTCGATCGGTCAGGCGCCGTGGTGCGGTGGCACGTCCCGCCGAAGCTGCTCAGAAGAGTCCGGCGCCGCGTCGCCCCAGATCTCGTCGCGCTCGCCGTCCGGACGGGCCCATCCTGTCGGCCGGCTCGTCGCGACCGGCATGGCGGCGGACCCGTCGCGCCGGTTGCGGCTGGTCCGTAGGCCGCTCGCGGTCGGCCGACTCGTCGTCGCCGGACGGAGTGGTCATGCCCTCAGTTGTACCCGCTAGCGTCGCGCGACATGGACAACAGCGCCCCTCGGGTCTTCGTCGGCCCGCGCCCCGATCGCCCGCTGACCGACGTCGTGACGGCTGCCGGTGGTGAGGTGGTCGACTCGGCGAAAGAGGCCGACACGCTGGTCATGACCGGTGGACCCGACGCCCTGGCCGAACTCGACCACCCCGGCATCAAGGTGGTCCAGCTGCCGTCGGCCGGCATCGAGGGGTGGTTCGCCGCCGGCGTGCTGCGCGAAGGCGTCACCTACGTCAGTGCCACCGGCGCCTACGCGCCCGCCTGCGCCGAACACGCTCTCGCGCTGATGCTCGCGCTGGCGCGACGACTGGACGAGTACGCGGGCATCTCGACCTGGCAGCCGGTCGACGGGACGACGCTGTTCGGGGCCCGAGTCTGCGTCGTCGGGGCCGGCGGCATCGGAACGGAGTTGATCCGCCTGATCGCGCCGTTCGGAGTCGAGGTCGATGCGGTGACGAACTCCGGGCGGCCGGTCGAGGGTGCCCGCTCGGTGACGGCCGACGCGTTGACGGACACCGTGGCTGCGGCGGACTTCGTGGTGAACGCCCTCCCGGTCACTCCGGCGACTCGAGGTGCGATCGCATCCGCGCAGTTCGAGGCGATGAAGGAGTCCGCCTACCTCGTCAACGTCGGACGCGGGGCGACGATCGCGGGCGACGACCTCGTCGCGGCACTGACCAACGGCCAGATCGCCGGGGCCGGGCTCGACGTCACCGACCCGGAGCCGCTGCCCGACGGCCATCCCCTCTGGACCACTCCCCGCACACTCATCACCTGTCACACGGCCAACCCCACCTCGCTCAACGCCGACGCCTTGCGCCAGCGGGTCGCCGAGAACGTGCGCAGGCTGGTGGCCGGTGAGGAACTGGTCGGCCTCGTCGACCTCGATCGCGGCTACTGAGCCGCGCACCGATTCCCGGCAGCTGTCACAGGTGGGTGGCGGCCTCGGACTCTGCGTGCGTCTCCCGCTCGAACTGGAAGGTGGAGTGCTCCACGTCGAAGTGCCCCGCCAGACAGTCCTGCAGACGCACCAGCAGTTCGCACAGGTGCCCGTCGTAGAAGCAGGAGTCGTCGACCACCACGTGCGCGGTGAGCACAGGCAGATCGGTGGCCACCTGAGTCGCATGCAGGTCGTGCACTGCCCGGACGTGGTCGACCTCGAGGATGTGGGTGCGGACGTGGTCGAGGTCGAGGCCCCGCGGCGTCGACTCCAGCAGCACGTTCAGGCTGTCGCGGAGCAGCATCACCGTCCGCGGGACGATCAGGACAGCGACCAGCAGAGACGCAACCGCATCCGCCCCGATCCAGCCAGTTGCCAGGATCACCAGCCCAGCCACGATGACGGCGACCGAGCCGATGGTGTCGTTGACGACCTCCAGGAACGCGGCGCGGAGGTTGAGGTTGTGGTCACGGGAACCGACCAACGCCCAGAGCCCGATGAGATTCGCGACCAACCCGACCGCACCGAACGCAAGCATTCCCTTGCTGGCAATGGACTCCGGCGGGTCGATCAGACGGCTGATGCCCTCAACGAGCACGTACACACCCACCGCGAGCAGGGCAGCCGCCTGCACCATCGCCGCCAGCACCTCGGCGCGCTTGAAGCCCCAGGTGCGCCGATGGCTGGCTGGCCGTTCCGACAGCACGGCGGCCAGATAGGCCAGCGCCAGACCACCGACATCGGTGAACATGTGCCCCGCGTCGGCGAGCAGCGCCAGGCTGCCGGTGAGGACCGCCCCGATCACCTCGGCGACGAGCACTACCGCCGTGAGCACGAGCACCAGGCGCAGCCGGCCACGCGCTCGCGCGGACCCGACGTTCCCGTGACCGTGCCCGTGAGCCATGGCCCCATCCTGACCGGCCGGTGCCAGGCGCGCCATCGCAGTACGCCGGCGGCACGGCTTGGTTCCGCCTTTAGGTAAGGCTAGCCTAATCAGCGTGAACGCTTCCGCCGCGGACCGCCGCTCAGGCACGACGCTACGAGCCGAGTCCATCCACCTGAGCTACCGCGGCGCCCCCGCCGTCGCGGACGCGGCGATCAGTGTGAGCTCGGGGCGGGTCACCGCACTCGTGGGGCCGAACGGCAGCGGCAAGTCCACGCTTCTGCGCGGGCTCAGCCGACTGCACCAACCCGACGGCGGCACGGTGGCCATCGAGGAGACACTCCAGGGCGCGCAGCCGGTCAGCACCGACGTCCACGACCTGTCCGCCAAGCAGTTCGCCCGTCGCGTGACGATGCTGAGCCAGCAGCGCCCGACACCCGGCGGCGTGCTGGTCCGAGACGTCGTCGGATACGGACGCCACCCCTACACGAAGGCGTTCGGTCGCGGCGACCCGAACGGACGGGCCGCGATCGAGCACGCCATGGAGCTCACCGGCGTGCTCGGCATGAGCGAACGACCGGTCGACGCGTTGTCCGGAGGCGAGCTGCAGCGAGTCTGGCTCGCCACCTGCCTCGCCCAGGACACCAGCGTCCTGTTGCTCGACGAACCCACGAATCACCTGGATCTTCGTTACCAGGCAGAGATCCTGGACCTGATGCGCGAGCTCGCCGACGATCACGGCATCGCCGTCGGAGTCGTCCTCCACGATCTCAACCAGGCGGCATCGGTCGCGGACGAAGTGGTGCTGATGAGCCATGGCCGCGTGCAGCTCGCCGGGCCCGCATCGCTCGTCCTGACCGAAGAACAGCTGTCCGCGGCCTACGACGTTCCCGTCGCCGTCCACACCGACCCCGTGACCGGGGTGCTGACCTGCCGGCCCATCGGCCGTCGTGCCAGCCGGATCACGTTGGCAGGTTGACGAAACCCCAATCCACTTCTCGTCCGGCTCCACATCTCAGCTCACTACAACCCAAGGGAACTGCCTTGTCCGATCACCGTCGTCTTCGCCACCGTTCGCGGCGCGCCGCCGCGCTACTCGGCGTCGTCCTTGCCATCGCCCTGATTGCTGCCGGGTGCGGCACCACCGAGAAAGCCGCCGAGTCTGCGCCGGAGCAGGGGGCACCGGCCGGTCCGGTCACCGTGACCGACAGCCGCGGCAAAGAGATCAAGCTCGAGAAGCCCGCCACCCGCGTGGTCGCGCTGGAGTGGGGCGAGGCGGAGAGCCTGGTCTCGCTCGGTGCCGGCGTCGTCGGTGTGGCCGACAAGAAGGGCTTCGCGACCTGGGACAAGGCCGTGACCTTGCCGGCCGACGTGAAGGACGTCGGCGTCCGGGGCGAGCCGAGCATCGACTCGATCGTCGCGCTGCAGCCCGACCTCGTCGTGGCGAACGGCGCCGACGGAGCGACGCCGATGGTCACGCAGATCGAGAAGTACGTGCCGGTCCTGCTCACCAACGGTGCCGACGCGTCCGACGACTGGCAGCGGCTGCAGGACGACGTCAAGATGATGGCGACCGCAACAGGAACCGAGGCCAAGGGCGACGAGTTGCTCGCGCAGATGGACGCCGCCCTGGCCGACGGCAAGACCGCGATCGCCAACGCCGGTCACGGTGGTCGGCCGTTCCTGATGGCGGACGGGTGGAAGGAAGGATCGACGGTTTCGATCCGCATGTTCGCCGAGGGCTCGGAGGTGTCGGTCATCGGTGAGCGGCTTGGCCTGGTCAACGCCTGGAAGGAGAAGGGGGACAAGGCGTGGGGACTCGGTCAGACCGACGTCGAAGGGCTGTCCGGATACACCGACCCCGACATCTACTTCTTCTACTCGGCCTCCGAGGACGACGTGTTTGCCGACGGGCTCGATACCAGCAAGATCTGGACAGGCCTTCCGTTCGTCGAGCAGGGCAGCCTGACGCACTTCTCCCCCGGCACATGGACGTTCGGCGGGCCGGCGTCGGTGATGTTGATCGCCGAGCAGATGGTCGCTGCCCTCACCGCCTGAGGGTGCCCACGTGAGAACAGCGGAGCGCCCGTCGGCGCTGGCGGTCACCGCTTCGCCCGCTGCCGGCGCGCCGGACGGGCGGACGGCCCCGAAGCGCACCGCTGCTGCTCGTGGTGTCACTTGTCGCCGTCCTCGTGGTGCTGTCGGCGATCCACCTGCTGCAAGGGACCGCTGGCCTGTCGGTGTCGGAGCTGCTGCGTGCTGCCGTCGATCCCACTGGAGAGCGGGCCATCCTGCTGGGTTCGCGGCTGCCGCGGCTGCTGTCCGGCCTGCTGGTGGGAGCAGCTCTCGGGATGGCCGGCACCGGCATGCAGGCGATCGCCCGCAACCCACTCGCGTCACCCGACACGCTCGCGGTGAACGCCGGGGCCTATTTCCTGGTCGTCCTGGCCGCCGCGTTCGGGCTCTCGCTGCCGACTCTGCCCGCCGGCGGGCTCGCGTTCCTCGGCGGGCTCGCCGCGGCCGCGCTCGTGCTGCTTCTCGGCGGGCGGAGCAGCACCACCCGGCTGATCCTGGCGGGCTCGGCCATGGCGATGCTGCTCGGGTCGGTCACCGCGCTGTTGATGCTGTTGTTCAGCCAGCAGACCGCCGGGCTGTTCGCCTGGGGCAGCGGCTCCCTGAACCAGATCGACCTGGTCTCGGTACGGCAGATGGCACCGGTGATCGCGGTCGCCGCCGCGTTGCTGATACTGCTGGCCCGGCGCCTCGACCTGCTCGGCCTCGGCGACGACACCGCGGCGCTGCTCGGGCTCCGCGTGACCAGGGTGCGCATCACCACCCTGCTCTTGACCGTGCTGCTGGCCGCTGCGGCGGTCACGCTCGCGGGACCGATCGGTTTCGTCGGCCTCTGCGCACCGGTGATCGTCCGAATGCTCGCCACCAGGGTGCCCGGGCTCACCCGGCACCTGATCCTGCTGCCGCTGTCGGCGGTCACGGGAGCAGCCATCGTGATCGGTGCCGACGTGGTGCTCCGCGCACCCTTCGGTGCCGTCGCGGCGTCCGCGATCCCGACCGGTGTCATCACGACCGTTGTCGGTGCGGCCCTGCTGGTCTTCTTGGCCCGCCGCTACACCGACGAGACCTCGGTCGGCGGGATCCCCGGATCGGCCAGGGCGGCGGCGCGCGGCAGCGCAACCAATCTCGTCATCCTGGTGGGTGGCGTCGGCGTCCTCGCAGGTGCCATGACCGCCGGCATGCTGCTGGGCGACACCATGGTGCTCCTCGGTGACCTCGCCAACTGGTGGAGCGGACAGACCGGTCCCGCCATGACGTTCGTGCTGGATCAACGGTTGCCGCGCGTGCTTGGTGCCGTGTTCGCCGGAGCCGCGCTCGCGGTCGCGGGGACCTCGGTACAGGCCACCTGCCGCAACCCGCTCGCCGAGCCCGGCTTGCTCGGCATCACCGCCGGCGCCGGCCTGGCCGCGGTGGCCGTGATCACGCTCGCGCCCGATGCCGGCGCGATGGCCCTGATGTTGGCGGCAGCAGGTGGGGCCGCGGGCGGGTTCGCTCTCGTGTTCGTCCTGGCCCGCGGCGGCGGCCTGAACTCCTCGCGGCTCGTCCTGGTGGGCGTTGGCCTGTCGGCCGGGCTCGGCGGTCTCACGACACTGCTGGTGGTCGCCACCAATCCGTGGGACACGCCGCGTGCCCTGACCTGGCTGTCGGGATCGACCTATGGCCGGACGATGGCGATGGTCGCCCCGGTGGCCCTGGCCTTGGCGCTGATCGCCCCGCTGGTACTGGCCGACCACCGCAGGCTCGATCTGCTCGCCCTCGACGATGACACCCCTCGCGTGCTGGGTGTTCGCCTCGACCGGACCCGGGTGCTGCACCTGTCCGGCGCGGCCATCCTGACCGCCGGAGCCGTGTGCGCCGTGGGAGTCGTGGGCTTCGTCGGCCTGGTGGCGCCACATTGCGCGCGGTCGCTCGTGGGTGGCCGGCACCGTCGGGTGATCCCGCTTGCCGCCGTCCTCGGCGCGGCTCTCGTCAGCGTCGCCGACACCTTGGGCCGAACGGTGATCGCGCCGGCCCAGATACCTGCCGGGCTGGTGACGGCGATCGTCGGCGCGCCCTACTTCGTCTATCTGTTGTGGCGCACGCGCGACTAGCTGGTCGGCAAACGAGAGAGCCGCCGGCACCCCCATGCCAGCGGCTCTTCGTGCCCACGCGGGGTCCGTCCCCTAAAGGACCCCACTCGGGGATGGCTCACCAGTTGCGGTAGCCACTCTCCCGGGGCATCAGGATCCACAGGATCGGGTAGACGATCAGCTGGGACCCTGGAATCACCATCAAGATGACGACGAACAGCAGGCGGGCGAGCCACGGGTTGAGCCCGAAGCGACGGCCGAGGCCGGCGCAGACACCGCCGAGCACGCCGCCGCTGCGGGGGCGGACCAAGCCTTGTGAGGCCATCGAGTCGTGAACCGTCATGGGGTGGAACTCCTTGCGACTCTTGCTGGGGGCGGCACTTCCGCCCTGCACGACTTACTCTGCCCCGGTCCTGCCACTCGCGGCTATGGGGGTGAGCCCTGAGCCGCCCCTGGCCGACCCATGGTTCGGCGGCACTGGCACAGTCCAGCCATGCCTGAGTCAACAGGGGTCGCGACCGTCCTGCCCGGCGGGTACTACGGTCACCAGCTGCCGTTGCTGCTGTTCGCGGGTCTGCTCCTGGAACAACACGGCCTGGAAGTCAACCGGGTGGAGTGGTCCGATCCCGGTGGCGGACGGCAACCAGCGTTGGCCGAGGCCGCGCAGGCGATCAGCGCGGTGGACACCACGAGGAAGCACGTGGTCGTGGGCAAGTCGCTGGGCACGTTGGCGCTTCCGCTGGCGGTCCAGGCCGGTCTCCCTGGCATCTGGCTCACCCCACTCTGCAACGAACCAGAGGTTGCCTCCGCGATCCGGGCGGCGACGGCGCCGACACTGCTGGTGGGCGGTACGGGCGATCAGTCCTGGGACGGCGATGTGGCTCGGTCCGGCCTCGCAGAGGTACTGGAGCTCGACGGCGCCGACCATGCCCTGGCGCTGCCGGATGCGGTCGCGTCGGTGGAGTACCTCCATCAGGTGGTCGTCGCGATGGCGGCATTCCTCGACCGGATCTAGCGTCACGCCATGCGTGGTCTTCTTCTACCCGGTAACAGCACCGTCGAGCTTCGCGAGCTGCCCGATCCGTCGCCGGGCCACGGCCAGGTGGTGTTGGCGATGCGGGCGTCGACGATCTGCGGCAGCGACGTCCGCGCGATCTACCGCGAGCACATCGGCACCGGTGCCGAGGCCTACGCCGGAGTGGTGGCGGGACACGAGCCCTGCGGTGAGGTCGTCGCGGTCGGACCGGGCGTCCGGACCGCGGAGATCGGCGACCGGATGGCGGTGTACCACATCAGCGGCTGCGGCCTGTGCGACGAATGCCGCAAGGGCTATCAGATCAGCTGCACAGGTCCGGGTCGGGCGGCCTACGGCTGGCAGCGCGACGGCGGGCATGCCGACTACCTGCTGGCGGAGGAGCGTGATCTGCGTCCGGCTGCCCGACGGGGTCAGCTGGCTCGACGGCGCCTCCGCTGCGTGTGGTGGGTCGACGTCCTACGAGGCGCTGTGCCGGGTGGCGGTCTCGGGGCGCGACCGCGTGCTGATCACCGGCCTCGGCCCGGTCGGCCTGTTCGCGGGCCGGCTCGCGCAGGCGATGGGAGCCAGTCAGGTCGTCGGGACCGATCCCAGCGCCGGCCGGCGGGCCTTGGCCGAGTCGACGGGATGCGTCCACGTGGCCGTGGGTGCAGACGACCTGCCGGACACACTCGGCGATGGAGCGGAGGTGTCGATCGACTGCTCGGGCAGTGGCGCCGGTCAGTTGACCGCGCTGCAGCACACCGCGCGGTGGGGCCGCGTCGCGCTGGTCGGCGAGGGTGGCCAGCTCAGCGTCGACGTCAGCCAGGTGATCATCCACAAGCAGCTGACGATCCACGGCTCGTGGGTCAGCTCGACCCAGGGCATGCGCCGTCTTCTCGAACTGCTCGAACGCTGGGACATCCACCTCGACGACCTGGTCACCGACACCTTCGCGCTCAGCCACGGCGCGGATGCCTACCGGGTCGCCGACGCCGGGCAGTCCGGCAAGGCGGCTATCGTCTGGCCAGGCTGACGGGAGGACGCCATGTCGTTCGGATCGGACATGCCAGCCAGGTCTCCCTGGCCCGCTTCTGGATTCCTGCAGGTGCCGCCGACCTCGCCCGAGGTCCAGCGCTTGTACGACGACGACGCCGAGCGGATGGGCTTCGTCATGAACCTCTCGCACCTGTGGGCATACCGTCCGGCCGCGCACCACGCGCTCTTCGACATGGTCGGGCAGACGGTCCAGGCCAGCAGCCTGACCATGCGGCAGCGCGGCATCCTCATTTCGGCCGGTGTATCGGCACTCGGCGACTCCTACTGCTCCCTCGCCTGGGGCCGTCGTCTCGCCGACGCTGCGGATCCCGAGATCGCCGGCGGCGTGCTCAGCGGCGACGATGCAGGACTGGACGCACCCGAGCAGGCGCTCGCCCAGTGGGCACGCCTGGTCGCGACCGACCCGACCGGCACGAGTCCCGACGACGTTCAGCTGCTGCGGGACGCCGGCTTCGACGACGCGCAGATCTTCGAGATCACGGTGTTCGTCGCGCTCCGGCTGGCCTTCTCCACCGTCAATGCCGCGCTCGGCGTGCTCCCGGATCGCGAGCTCGACGACGCAGCGCCGGGGCCCGTTCGCGAGGCCGTGACCTACGGGCGGCCGGTCAGCCCGGCTTAGCCGAGGTAGCTCAGTTCGAACCGGCCCATAGCGGACTTCGGCCGGTGTCCGCCGTCCGTCGACCCCGGAGCGCGTACTAGCGTGGACGGGTTGCCCGTGGTTACGGGCGGCAGTGGACGGGGGTCGACGAACGGAGTGGAAAACATGGAGTACCGCCATCTCGGCAGGACCGGCTTGCGGGTGTCACCGCTGTGTCTGGGCACGATGAACTTCGGTCCGCAGACCAGCGAGCCGGACAGCCACACGATCATGGACGCCGCGCACGAGCACGGCATCAACTTCTTCGACAGCGCGAACGGGTACGGCGGTCGCGGCAAGACCGAGGAGATCATCGGTCGCTGGTTCGCCACCGGCGGCGGTCGACGCGAACGCACCGTGCTGGCCACCAAGCTCTACGGCGACATGGGTGACTGGCCCAACGAGGGCAAGCTGTCCGCGTTGAACATTCGCCGTGCCGCCGACGCCTCGTTGAAGCGGCTGCAGACCGACTACATCGACCTGTACCAGATGCACCACATCGACCGCGAGACCCCGTGGGACGAGATCTGGGAAGCGTTCAGTGTCCTTCGCCAGCAGGGCAAGGTCTTGTACTTCGGGTCGAGCAACTTCGCCGGCTGGCACATCGCCCAGGCCCAGGCCTCCGCACACGAGCGCAACATGGTCGGCCTGGTCAGTGAGCAGTCGCTCTACAACCTGCTTGCCCGCTTCGTCGAACTCGAGGTGCTGCCCGCGGCCGAGCACTACGGCCTCGGCGTCATCCCCTGGTCGCCGCTCGCCGGCGGACTGCTCGGCGGCGTGCTTGCCAAGGAGAAGGCCGGCAGCGAGGGCCGCGGAACCGGCAACAAGGACGGCATCGACAAGAACCGCGAGGCGCTCGAGGGATTCGAGAAGCTGTGTGCGGACCTGGGCGAGCAGCCCGGGACCGTCGCGCTGGCCTGGCTGCTGACCCGGCCGGCTGTGACCGCGCCGATCATCGGCCCGCGCACGCTCGACCAGCTGACTGACTCGCTGCGCGTCCCGGAGCTCGAGTTCTCGCAGGAGACCCTGGACAAGCTCGACGAGCTGTTCCCGGCGCCGTTCCCGAACGGGAGCAAGCCGGCCCCCGAGGCCTACGCCTGGTAGAGGTCATCTGATCCAACGTTGAGTGGGCGCAATCTGTCGCCTAAGAAGCCCGCAGGCGACAGATTGCGCCCACTCCACGCGTTGGGGGCGCTGCTCTGGGCGCGCGCGTGTAGGCGTCCGGTCAGTCCAGGCTGGGACCTGCGGCCACGACGCAGCCCGGGCTCGGGACCGACAGCGGCTCGCCGGCAGGAGTCAGCGCCCCGGTGTCCGCGTCGATGGCGAACCGGGTGACCTCGTTGGAGTTCTCGCAGGACACGTAGAGCCAGTCACCGATCACCGCGATGTGGCGCGGCCATTGCCCGCCGACGGGTGTGTCGGACACAGGCGTGACCTCGCCGCGGTCGGCCTTGATCGTCGTGACCACGTCAGCGCCGCGGTTCGCGACGAAGAGGAAGGCGCCGTCGGTGCTGGTGGCGATCTCGCTCGGGTAGCAGTCACCCGCTTCGCGATTCTCGACGCTGGGGCACACGTTCGCCGGTGTGAGTTCACCCGTGCTGTCGTTGAAGGAGAAGGCGGCCACCGTGGCGTCGAGTTCGTTGGCCACATAGACGAAGCCGTGCGAGAGCGAGACGGCGTGGCGTGGCCCGGCTCCGGGAGCAGTCGACCCGAACGGCGTCGGAGCGGGAGTCAACTCGCCGGTCTCCGGGTCGAGGGCGTAGACGTGCACGCGGTCGGTGCCGAGGTCGCAGACCAGCAGCCAACGACCGCTGGCGTCGAACTTGGTCTGGTGGACGTGGGCCTGTTCCTGCCGCGAGGGGTTCGGTCCGGTGCCCGTGTGCTGGACCAGGGCCGTGCGCTCGCCTAGCGAGCCGTCATCCGCGATGCGGTAGACCACGATGCTGCCGCCGCCGTAGTTCGCGGCCACGACGAATCGGCCGGACGGGTCGATGGCCAGGTAGCAGGGCTCGACTCCCCCACTGGGTTGGCGGCCGAGGGGGCTGACGTCGCCGTCGGCGCCGATGGCGAACGCGGCGAGCCCGCCGGGTGCACCGCCCTCGACCGCGTACAGGTGCTTCCCGTCGTCGGAAAGCGTGAGAAAGCCGGGGCAGTACGCCTCTGCCGCTTCGCCGAGAACCTGCAATTCGCCGGTCTGGGGATCCTGCGTGGCGGAGGTGATTCCTGGTCCGGCGGTGACGTTGCCGTCAGGGCCTGCCGGGGTGAACGAGCCGATGTAGACGCGGCGGGGACTGACCATGCCGGGAGGTTATCCGCCATCGCTTCCGGTCCGAAGCCGCCGCCGTACTCAGAGTGAGGATGACGTGAACCGGACGTCAGGGGCGCCACGCGACGAGAGTCGGCGGGTCGGCTCGCGGGTAACCTGTGCCGGCCGCCCTCGTAGCTCAGAGGATAGAGCGTGGGTTTCCTAAACCCTGCGTCGCAGGTTCGAGTCCTGCCGGGGGCACCGACAAAAGCGCAGGTCAGCGGGGGTGCGCGGTCGACGCGGCCCGGATCGGCTGGACGTCTGCTCCGCGCCTGCTCCGCGAGCGCTCCGCGACCGCGGCCGTAATCGACTCGTCGAGGCGGCTGCGCGAGCGAATCGAGATCGTCGTCGAACAGGTCTGCGTACACCCGCAACGTGACCAACGGGTCGGCATGCCCGAGCTGACGCGCGACCGCGAGCACGTTGGCCCCGCCCGATACGAGCAGGCTCGCGGCCGTGTGCCGCAGCTCGTGCGGCACCCAGCCCCTCGAGGCCAGCGCGCGCCGCGGCGGGGTCGAACACGTCCCGCCGGAAGTTCGATAACCGCAGCGCCGTTCGTCGGCGACTCGTGAACACCCGATCGGCCGGCGCCTTGCCCTCGACCTGTCGAGCCAACTTGTCGAGCACCTGCGCGGGGATGACGACTGACCTGCGCTCGTGGTCCTTCGGCGACTCGTCGGCGAACACGCCGTCGATCTCCGTGGAGGGTTTCGACGACCTCGAGACGACGGCGGAGGAAGTCCAGCGACCGCACCCGCATGCCGGCCAGTTCGCCCCACCGGATGCCGGTGTAGGCGAGCACGGCGATCGGGAGCGCGTCGTCGCCGGCAGCGTCGAGCAGGTCGATGGCCGGTGATCGCCTACGCCACCCCCGAGGCCAAGCTCGGCCGTCGTCTCGGCGTCCCCACGACGGCCGTCGCCGCAGCCGCCGCGGCGGCGTTCGGGCGCAGCTTCACCGAGCAGCGCGACACCCTGGCCGAGCAGCGGATCGCCGCCGGCGCCACCCCGGGCGGCGCGTCGACTCGCCACCCTCACCCTGGCCGCTGACCTGCAACGCATCGGGCCACCATCGGCCGGGCATGAGCGCGCGGATCGGCGGGCACCGCTGGCGCCGGGTCATGGCCTACGCCCACGCACGCGACGGCTACCTCTGCCAACTCCGGCTGCCCGGCTGCCTCGGTCGGGCCACCACCGGCGACCACATCATCCCGGTATCGGTGGCACCCGAACGTGAGCTCGACCCCAGCAACGTCCGCGCCGCCTGCGTGCCGTGCAACCTGCGTCGAGGCGACCGCACCGTCGACCGGATCGGGCCGCTGCCGTCGCCCCGGTGGCTGTCGTGACCACACCTGTCGTGAACCCCGTCGTTCCGCTAGTTGCGCGGGCCTGTCTGGGGTCGTCTGGCAGAAGAAACTGGCCGTGCGACCGTCAGCTTCTTCGTGCCCGGCCGATCAGCGCCTTCCCGCTTCAGGCGCTCGGGATTTGAAGACCCAGCTTCTGCACGAAGTCCTCCGACTTGACGTACGAGAGCTTCTCGGCGATACGACCCTCTCGCACGCGGAAGATGTCGGCTCCCCGGATGCGATCGCGCTCGGGATCCTTGACATCGAAGGCGTACGACCAGAGGACAACGACAGCATCTCCGAGCGCAATCGTCTGTTCGGTATCGAACCAGCCCGCCGACATCAACTCGAAGGCACGAGTCAATACGGCGCGAACAGACTCCTGGCCCTCGAAGCGACCCCCGCTCGTGTTCTCGAAAATCACGTCATCGGTCATCAGCCCCATCACTGCCTCGATGTCGTGGCGGTTGAACGCTTCGTTGAATCGCGCAACGACGTCCATTACGACCTCCTGGTCGACGTGAGTTGTGGGCGGCACCTTGCCCCCGAGCGAAACCAGCTGTCTAGGGTGCCGATCTACGAGATCGCGAACCACGAGCACAGCGACGGGCGACGACGACGCCGCGGTTTCTTGGTAGGTCGAGCCACGACACCCCGCGCCACGTCGAAATATCCCCCCACGACCACCCAGGGTCGAAATCGCCAAATCAGCGCGGTTGATCGAAGAATTGTTCGATTTCCTGGCGATTCGGCGCCCGTCGACCTGACGAGCTGGACCGGAACGCCCTCGAGGTGTCACCGGCGAGGTGTCGGTGCCCCGGCCTACCGTTCGCGCCGCGGGCTGCCTGCCTCGCATGGGTCCCCCGACCGGGACGGCGCCCACCTCGCGGTCACCCGGGACGCCGCCGGGCGACTACGGCCGGATCTGATCGACGCGTCCCCTACGGAGACCTCGCCGCCACAGCATCGGTTCCCGCCATTCGGGTTGACCCGGACACGTGGACCGACTGCTCGTTCGCATCCCCTCGGCCCGGAGATCACCCTGACCGAGCGGGACGAAGTCTCTCGGTGATCGATTTGATGCCTAGGCCCAGCGTCCGTGAACCGTACGGTCTCAGCGTGGATACCGCGCCGCTCACTCCCATTCCGGGCGACATCGTCGACCCCCCGGCCAAGAAGCCGCCGGAGAAGGTCAGCGCCTTCGAGTCGCGCGGAGGGTGGCTCGCCGTGGTTTTCAACCTCGGGATGAGGACCACCGTGCGCTTCACGACCTCAAGAGCGACCCTGCTCGCGGCCGGCACCACGTACTACCTCTTCCTGGCACTGCTTTCCATCCTGACCCTGGCCTACGGTGTGACGGCAGCCCTGGGAGCGGAACAGCTCGCGGCGTACATCACCGAGGCGGTGTCCGCGGCTTTCCCGGGTCTGGTGGGTCAGTCCGGGCTCGACCCCGATCTGCTGCGAAGCACCGCCCAGGCCACCTCGATCGTCAGCGCTGTCGGGCTGCTCTACGGTTCCACCGGCGCGGTGATAGTCGCCAGCCGCTCGCTCCACGCGGTGTACGGCGCCCCGAACAACACCCGAAACCTCGTGCTGGTGCGGTTCTGGGCCTTCGGCTGGTTCCTCGTGCTCGCGCCCGTCGTCCTGTTGTCGTTCGTCAGCGCCAGCGTCACCGCCAATCTCTCCTCCCGGCTGCTTGAAGCTCTGGGCCTGTACTGGGAGGGTTCGCAGTTCTTGCTCGGCTGCATGGCCCTGGCTCTCACGATGGCGCTGAACTTCCTCGCGACGTACCTGATACTCGGCCACCTCGGAGGCATTCGTCCGCCTCGCTTCCCCCTGCTGGTGGGTGCAGCCGTGGGGGCAGTCGTGATCGAAGTGCTCAAGCAGGCGATGGCTCTGCTGGTCAGCAACGTCATCGCCAAGCCCCAGTACGGGGCGCTTGCTGCGCCCATCGGAATCCTCTTCGTGCTCTACCTGCAGGCGATGGCTCTCTACGGCGTCGCGTCGCTGACCGCCGCCCTGGCAGAGAAGCGCGGCACTCGCGGCCAAGTCACCTAGAGGAGATCATCCGTCCTGATATTGCCTTCCAGTCAGAGGCGGGACGCGTTCTACCCCTCGTCCTTGTCGCGACGGCTGTCCTTTCAAGTATCAGCATGCTGACGTCCTGCTCCGCGCCTGCTCCGCGGCAGCTCCGTGGGAGGGTGACAACGACCAGCAACGACTGTCAGACGTTGGCAGGTACAAGCGCAGGTCAGAGGGCCTTTCGCGCGAATCTGCGCAGGTCAGCGAATCGGCCGAAAGGGTTTCCTAAACCCTGCGTCGCAGGTTCGAGTCCTGCCGGGGGCACCCCTTCTGACCTGCGGTTATACCCGCGAACGATGGTCCTCAAGCTTCGTCACCGTCGTCTCGGGGCGCATACGGGGCACCAGCTTTAGATCGTGCCTCGTCGAGGCGTTCTGCGACCGCGTCGAGCTCGTCTGGGAACAGGTGCCCGTAACGGTCCAGGGTGAGCGTCGCGGAGGCGTGACCGAGCATGGCCTGCACGCCTTTGACCGATGCGCCGGCCGCTATGGCGAGTGATGCCGCGGTGTGTCGGAGCTCGTGCGGTGTGAGCCCTTTCATGCCGACCGATGCCGCTGCCCGGTCGAAGTAGCGGCTGCGGAAGTTGCCTAGCCGAGCACATCCCCCTCCGGACTCGTGAACACGAACTCGACGGCCGCCTTCCCGGCCAGGTGCGCGGCCAGGTCATCGCGAAGGAACCGGGGCACCGGAGGCCGAATCGGCCTATTGGCTGCGTCGTGGCGAGGCGTTCGAGGCTGCCCGTCCGCGGCCCGACGACTACGTCGGGAACGCGACCGCCGACGACCTAGCTGTCCGGGACGTGAGGCTCGCAGCTATCGCAGAAGCCTGCCGCCGGCGGGCGCCCCTCGCCCTCTTGAACGCCGACCACATCGACGCCCTGGACGAGGCCGTCCTAGAGGACGCGGCCGCATGACCGACGACGAGCAGGAACAGCCACAACACCACCCGCTCCTCAAGGCGCTACGCAAGTCCGACCAACCACCCGTTGCCCGTCACCCCGCGTTCCTCGAGGCACTCGGCAAGTCCGACCGACCGGCTGGCACCGGCATGGACTTCTACGACCTCTGGGATAGGAACAAGGACCCGGCGTCCCGTGACATGCACCCGGCGCTCCGTGAGGCTCTGTTCGGGAAGCACGACTCCCCGCCCTCCGTTACGGGACCGGCACTCACGGCAGGGCAAGCGACCCCGGCTGACGGCGTTGCGGTTGCCGGATGTGGTGACTGGTAGGCGTCCGCAGTATCGGGGGCCGCGTGGCGCTCATCGGCCGTATGCGCCGAGGGGTGCGTCACCAGTTCGGGAGCGACTCCGCCCCGTCGACGCGATCGGAGATCCGCACCTCGGCCCCTTGACTGACTAGGGTTGCGGCGAAAGCGGACAAGTTGGACCAAAAGGGGGCGCTGTTCAGATGACGAAGGTGTTGCTGTTCGTTCTGATCGTCACCGCGATCCTGCTCATCGGCGGCATCGGTCTGGTGTTGATACGACCTACCCGGGGTCGGCGGGGTTCGGCGTGGTTGGGGATCTACAAGGACTGATCGATGACGAGGTCGATCTCGACGGTGGCTTCGTCGACGCCGGCTGCGTCGGCGATAAGGGCTGGCATGATTTCGTAGGCGTCACTGAGGTTGGCGCCGAAGGAGAAGACCCGGCGGATTTCCTGGCATTGGAAGACCCAGACTTCGCCGTTGCCTCGAGCGGCGGTCACGGTGTACGTGGTCACGTCAGCTCGCAGTTGGGCTGGTACTGAGTCATCCCCGACTCCTGACACGACGACAGCAGCCCTTCGAGGAGTGCAGTGGACGCCTGACACACTGCCGGTCGCCGACAAAACTTCACCGTAGGTCCAAAAAGTCTGTTTGGACATCATGTGTACGGATCGCCCGGCTGGGTACCGCTACTCATTACGGCATCCGCCGGGGCCTCGGCGTTAACGCGCTGCGCGTGGTGCTCAGGGTCGGAGGGTTGAAAACTCAGCCCTCCGACCTGATCCCGGTCACCACGTGCGAGTGGGGAGTGATGTCGTTGTTGGGCGGAGGCGTGAGACCGGCGGGAGACGAGCCGATTCAGGTTGGCAACAATGCACCTGAGGAAGGTGGCTACAAGTACGACACGTTGCCTGCCGAGGTTGCCGTAAGGCTCGCTTGGACCGACGACGGATGCCCGCCGAGGTTACTCGCCACGTGCCAAGACGGAGTCCGCGAGATCATGCCGAACCTGGCACGCGCCCTCGACCGACTCAGGCAGACCTAGGAATGCGCTTCAGAGCCACTTCACACGCCCGCGTCATCGCACACAGCAGTCGGCGTCTTTCCATCGTAGGCCGCCGTTCCTCAGCGCCGAAGGGGGTCGACACTGACCGAGTAAAGGGTCAACGAGCAGTGACCACAGCACTCCCGGACATCATTGCGATCGCCCTGGTGCTCCTGCTAGCGGCCGCAGGCATCGCGACGACCACCTGGACGACCAGGAGCCACACAAGCGGGTCACTGCCCCCAGATCCTCCCGGTCAAGACTGCCCAGGCCCAACATCAAGCCAGGCACGCTGGCACACCACCTCGCACCGAGAAGATGCGTGACGAGCACCCGCGCTTGTGCGGCGATCGTCACGTCCCCGTGCAACGGCCTATGGGTCCTATAAGGCTCCGTGGCTTTGCCCCAAGGTGCGACTGCGGCCCTGGCAGGACGCTTTGGGGCCGAGCGAGGACCGACACTCTCGGGGCGCTCTGGGGGCGCAGGAGGACGAACAACGACGCGTACCAACGATGACTGACGATTCCGTTTTTCCAGGCTAGACAGGGAATTCTCGACATCACCGCAGGTCACGGGCCCAGCCTGAGGAGATTCTTAAACCTGCGTCGCAGGTTCGAGTCCTGCCGGGGGCACCACGTCTCTCCGCCACCCAGGACCCGCTCGTCGACCAAATTCTTACACTGTTAGGTTGGGGCGCGATCCGGGAACACCCGGACCTTCGGTGGTCGAGAGTCGAGGTGAACCTCATGTACGAGGTGCCACGACTCCCCTCAATCGCTTCCGACCTTGGCAGTTCGCGATCCTGACTGCCTGGTCGTCGGCGGCTGTGCTGTCACCGCTCGCGACAGACGACCTGCAGACAGCGCCCGCCCTCCGCTCATCGACACGCACCCCGTCACCGGGCAGCGGCGTGGACCCACACACCTCTTCGCGCCCGAACCCGACCTCGGCGCGCACTTAGCCACGACCTGACCACCCACCTCACCTTGGAGTGACCATGCCCCGGAAACGAAACCCCGATCAGGCTGCACCCGCGTCCGCGAGTCCGACCGGAAAGATGCCCGCGGGAAAGGGGACCGGGCTCGATCCGAGGGCGCAGACCGGGGATGTCCTCACAAGTGCTCAGGGCGTGCGACTTCCCGACACCGACCACTCGCTGAAGGCAGGGCCGAATGGCCCAACCCTGATGGAGGATTTCCACCTCCGCGAGAAGATCACCCACTTCGACCATGAGCGGATCCCCGAGCGTGTGGTGCATGCACGAGGTGCAGCCGCCCATGGGGTGTTCACCGCCTACGGCAACGCAGCCTCAGTGACCAAGGCGGGGTTCCTTGCCGAAGGGGCGAGCACGCCGGTGTTCGTCCGGTTCTCGACGGTGCTCGGGTCGCGCGGGTCCGCGGACACGGTGCGAGACGTCCGTGGGTTCGCGGTCAAGTTCTACACAGACGAAGGAAACTTCGATCTGGTCGGCAACAACATGCCGGTGTTCTTCATCCAGGACGGGATCAAGTTCCCCGACATCATCCATGCCGCCAAGCCCCATCCGGACCGGGAGATCCCGCAGGCGCAGACCGCCCACGACACCTTCTGGGACTTCGTGACCCTGCACACCGAAGCGACCCACCACGTGATCTGGGCGATGTCGGACCGGGGCATCCCGCGTTCGTACCGGACGATGGAGGGCTTTGGCGTCCACACGTTCCGACTCGTGAACGCGCGCGGGAAGACTCACTGGTGAAGTTCCACTGGAAGCCGGTCGCGGGCGTGCACTCGCTGGTGTGGGAAGAGGCGCAGATCACGGCCGGGGTCGACCCGGACTTCCATCGTCGCGACATGGCCGACGGCATCGAGGCTGGCGCATTCCTCGAGTGGGAACTCGGCCTGCAGATCCTGCCGGACAGCGACGACCAGACCTTCGAGGGCATCAACCTGCTCGACCCGACGAAGATCGTGCCCGAGGAGCTCGCACCCGTGCAGCTCGTGGGCCGGATGACCTTGAACGCGAACCCGACGAACTACTTCGCCGAGGTCGAACAGGTCGCGTTCCACACCGGGCACCTGGTCCCGGGAATCGAGGTCACCGACGATCCGCTCATGCAGGCCCGGCTGTTCTCCTACCTGGACACGCAGCTCACTCGGCTCGGTGGGCCGAACTTCGCCCAGTTGCCGATCAACCGCCCGCACTGCCCGGTCAACGACATGCTCCGCGACGGGATGCACCAGACGGCGATCCACAAGGGTGTCGCGCCCTACCGGCCGAACAGCATCGACGGCGGAGCTCCCTTCACTGCGGATGCGAATGACGGCGGATACGTGCATCTCCCGCGGGAGGTCAGCGGCCCGAAGGTGCGGCAGAACCCGACGTCGTTCGAGGACCACTTCTCTCAGGCCACTTGTTCTGGGCCAGCATGAGCGAGGTCGAGCGGGTGCACATCGTCGAGGCCTACACCTTCGAGCTCGGCAAGTGCTACGAGCAGGCCATCAAGGAGCGGGCCCTTGCCGTCCTCGCGCAGGTCGACGCGGACCTGTGCGCGCAGGTGGCCGAGGGCCTCGGCCTGCCGGCGCCGAAGGGGAAGCCCGCCAAGGGCGTCAGCCCCTCACCTGCCCTGTCGATGGTGGTGACGGAACCTGGGCCGATTGCGGGTCGCGTGATCGGGCTGTTCGCTGGCGCCGAGGCCAACCTCGCGGGAATCGCCAGGCTGCGCAAGGCATTGGCCGCCGAAGGTGCGGTCCTCCGCGTGATCTCGACCCACGGAGGGACGCTTGGCCAAGGTCGCAACCAGCAGGTCATCGAGCGCACGTTGCTGACGACGCGCTCGGTGGAGTTCGACGCGATCGTGGTCGCGGCTGGCAGCCCGGACTTCTACGACGTCAAGCTGACGGTGCTGCTGCAGGAGGCCTTCCGGCACTGCAAGGCGCTCGGCGCCTGGGGTGACGGTGCCCAGGTCCTCGAGAACGCCGGGATCGACACCAGCGCACCGGGCATCGTGCTCGGCGCCAAGGCGGACGACGACCTGATCGCCAGCCTCATCGACGCCGTCGGCAGGCACCGGGCCTGGGACCGGGCTGAGCTCGTGATGGCCTCGGGGGCGCCGGCGACTGAGTAGCGGGCCGCCTGGTGGGTCGAAGGGGTGCGACCTACACGTCGAGTGGGCGCAATCTGTTGCCTGGAACGGCTGCAGGCAACAGATTGCGCCCACTCGACCGTGGTCGGTGCTCTAGCGCCAGCCGATTCGGCCGACGCTCAGGCCGGCCGCCGCTGGAACCTCGTGAGCAGGTTGGTGGGGTACACCGCCGGCAGCGGGCTCGCCGAGTTGAGTGCCTCGATCTGCTCGTCGGTGAGGGCCCAGCCGGTCGCGCCGAGGTTGTCCTCGAAGTGCGCCATCGACCGGGCCCCGACGATCGGTGCGGTGACGCCCGGTCGTTGCACCAGCCAGCGAAGCGCAACCTGGGCAGGCGATCGGCCGGTGTCACCAGCTACGGCGTGCAGCGCGTCGAGTGCCTGCCAGGTGCGTTCGTTGTCGTAGGCGGCCCACGACTCACTACCCGCATCCGGGGACGCACCGGCGATCCGGGTGCCCTCCGGCGGCGCGGTCATCCCCCGGCGGTACTTGCCCGACAGCCAGCCACCGCGGAGCGGACTCCAGGCGATCAGGCCGACGCCCTCGTTCAGGCAGACCGGCACGAGCTCGAGTTCGGCGTCGCGGTCGAGCAGGTTGTACAAGGGCTGCAGGCACGCATACGGCTCGAGGCCGTTCGCGCGGGAGAAGTCGACCGCCTTCTGCAGCTGCCAGGCGGTGTAGTTGCTGGCGCCGACATACCGGACCTTGCCGCTGCGGACCAGCGTGTCGAGCGTCGACAGCGTCTCCTCCAGCGGCGTTCCGTCGTCGAACACGTGCATCTGGTACAGGTCGATGTAGTCCGTACCCAGCCGGCGGAGGCTCGCCTCGACCGCCGACAGGATGTGCTTGCGACCGTTGCCGCCGTCGTTCGGCCCACTGCCCATGTCGCCGTAGGCCTTGGTCGCGATGACCAGAGAGTCGCGGTCCCTGGACTTCAGCCAGCCACCGAGGATCTCCTCCGACCGGCCCTGCCCGTAGACGTCCGCGGTGTCGATGAACGTGCCACCGGCATCGACGAACCGGTCGAGCATCTGGTGGCTCGTCGCCTCGTCGGTCTCGTTGCCGAACGTCATGGCGCCGAGGCACAACTCGCTGACCTTCATGCCGGTCCGCCCGAGGAAGCGGTAGTCCATGGGTCTCGTCTCCTTGCCTGGTTGGGGGTTATTGCGTCCGCGACGGAGTCGGAGCAGGGCTGATGCTCGGTCGCGACGCCAGGCCCGACGTTAGGTGCGGCCGGTTCCCGGCTGCACGGCGGCCCGGTCCGGGTCGTACATCAAGAGACCTGCCTGTCCTCCGGCTCACTCACCGACCTGGCCGTCGATTCGCTCCCGGATCAGGTCGGCGTGACCGTTGTGCCGCGCGTACTCCTGCACGAGCTTCACCAGGTTCCAGCGCACGGAGTTCTCGTTCCAGGTCACTTCGTCCGCGGACCGGCCGGTGAGGAGGTCGTCCGTGGCCGCGCACTCCGCCCGCCACGAGCGCAGAGACTCGCCCACGTCGTCCGGCCCGATCCCGACGATGTCCGCGTCCTCGTTCTCCTCCGTGCAGTAGACGAAAGTCCTCGGCTCGTCGCTCGAGAGCGCCCACCCGATGTACACGCGCTCCATCTCGGTCATGTGCCGGACGAGTCCGAGCAACGACAGCGGGGATGGCGGCGCCGACGCCTCAACCAGCTGCTCGTCGCTGAGCCCCGCGCACTTCGCGGCCAAGGCGCTGCGATGGAACGAGAGCCATCCGGTGAGCAGCTGCAGCTCGTCACCGTCGCCCGGCTGGGGGACCCGTTCCTCGCTCATCCGTCGAGGTCCTGCAACGCCGCCTCGATCGCGCGGTGGAAGGTGGGATAGGCCCAGATCATCTCGCGGAGCCTGCTCACCGGGACCTCTCCGTGCACGGCGACGGCCAGGGCACCCAGCACCTCGCCGGCCGCCGGGCCCGCAACGGTGGCGCCCACGAGCACCCCGCGGTCGGCATCCTCGACCAGCTTGACCAAACCGTCGTAGCCCATCGAGTGGATCCAGCCCCGTGTCGAGGTCGCGACGGCGGTCGAGCCGGTCCGCACGTTCACGCCGGCTGCTTTCGCGTCAGCCTCCGACAGGCCGACCGCAGCGATCTCCGGATCGGTGAAGGTCACCCGCGGGAGGGCACGGTAGTCGGCGTCCTCGACCTCCTCGCCGAGGATGTCGGCGGCCGCGATGCGCGCCTGGTACATCGAGACGTGCGTGAACGCGCCCTTGCCGGTGATGTCCCCGATCGCCCACACACCCTGCGCCGCGCGCATCTTCTCGTCGACCGTGATGCCCTTGGCCTGCTCGTCGAGACCGACCGCCGCAACACCGAGTCCCGGGAGGTCGGTGGTGCGCCCAGCCGCCGCCAGCACCTGGTGCGCGGAGAGCGTCGACCCGTCGTCGAGCTCCACGGTGAACGTGCCCTCGGCATACGAGATCCGCGACACCTTGACCTTCGTGCGGACGTCGATTCCCTCTGTTGCGAAGACTCCGGCCAGCACCTGCGCGGCCTCGGGCTCGTCGCGGGGCAACAGCCCTTGTGCACGCTGGATCACAGTCACCCGTGCACCGAAGCGCGCGAAGATCTGGGCGAACTCACACCCAACCGGCCCGCCACCGATCACGACCAGCGACTCGGGCACGTGACCAGCCGGGACTGCCTCGCGGTTTGTCCAGAAGGGCGTGCCGGCCAGACCGTCTGGCACTGCGGGGCTGGTGCCCGGGTTCAGCAGGATCGCCTTGCTGGGCTTGAAGATCTGCTCCCCTGCCGACGTCGCGACGGTGACCTCGCCCGGCCCGGTGATCCTCCCCCACCCACGGACGAACCGGCCACCGGCACGCTCGAACCGCTCGACAGCGGCGACGTCGTTCCAGTTCGCGGTGGCCTCGTCGCGGATGCGCGTAGCTACCGGCGACCAGTCAGGCTGCACCTGTGCTGTTCCCGCCAGCCGGTCGACTCGACGCGCCTCGCCGAGCGCATCCGCCGCCCGGACCATCATCTTGGTGGGGATGCACGCGTAGTAAGGACACTCACCCCCGATCAGCCTGGCGTCGACTCCCACCACCGAAAGACCTGCGCGCGCCAGCCGGGCCGCAGCATCCTCGCCGCCGGGTCCCATCCCGATCACGACCACGTCCACGTGGTCGGCTTCGAGCTGTCCGGAGTCCGTCTGCGCCATCCGTCACTCCACTCCCGCGTCGGCCGCCTGGCCCGGCCGCTCGGCCGTCAACCGGGAAGGTAGCCCTCGTCGCCGGCTAGCCGACCAGCCCCCGGCTGCGGGCGATGGCCGCCGCCTCGCCGCGCCCGGATGCGCCGAGCTTGGCGAGCACGTTCGAGACGTGCACGCTCACGGTCTTCGTGCTGATGAACAGCTGCTTGCCGATCTGGCCGTTGGATCGGCCTAGGGCAACGAGCGCGAGCACCTCGCTCTCCCGCGGAGTCAGGTCTGGGGCAGCCGTGGTCGAGCTCCTGGCCGGCGGCAGGAGGGCATCGGCCTGCGCGAGCAGCGGAGCCGCGTGGAGATCCTCGGCCACCGGCCTGGCCGCCGCGACCAGATCGTGTGCGGCGTCGGTGTCGCCGCTCGCGAGGAGCACGGCCGCGAGCCGTACCTGCGATCTGGCGGTCTCGTAGACGTGTCCGTAGGCCGCGAACGCCTCGACGCTGGCCCGCCACGCCTCGACGAGCTCGTCCAGCACGGGAGGGGTATCGCCGCCGGATCGCCAATACAGGCTGAGCATTTCGGCTTCCAGCCGCAGGGTCCAGACGCGGGTCTCCTCGCCAACCTGGTGTTCCGACTCGCCGTCAGGAGCGAGCGACTGGCGCCGTGCCCGGGCCGCGAGCTGTTCGGCGAGCGCCACCATCCGGGCTCGCAGGCCCACGTCTGCTACCTCGGCCCACTGCTCACACTGGCCCGCGAACAGCGCACTGATCCGGACGATGGCGCTGTAGTCCTCGCCAAGGACGCGATCCAGGGCGACGACGCCGGTCTCGACCAGGTCGAGGAGTTCCTCCAGCCGGCCCGCGTGACCCAGCACATCGATCCCGTTGGCGACGGTGTAGTTGGTGACGACCATGTCGACCGGCCACCAGGGCCGCAGGGCGTCGACGAAGTCGGGATCGGTCTGGTCGCCGCGGGCCGCTGACAACGCCAGCCGGGCCGCACTGAAGAGCGACCGGCCTGGTTGCGGCAGGGCCGGGCCGGCGGGTGCCAGCCGCTCCGCCGCGCCGTCGAAGTCGCCGAGCTCGTAGGCCACGGTCCCGCCGTACAGCCGGCACTCCAGTCCCCACGGCGCCCACGGCCGTTCCAGCCGGCGGGCGATCTCGGCACCGGCGTCGAAGAACTCCAGCGCCGCGCGCAGCTCGCCCCGCCGGTGCACCGCGAGGGCGAGCTTCACGTGGGCGCGGATCTGGATCGGGTCGTCTGTTCCGGCGAGGTCGGCGATGACCGTGGCGAGGTGCGTCTCGAACGCGGCGTTGTCGAAGTGGTCCTCACCGACCTGTGCCATGACCGTGCGGACCTCGGTGAGCACGTGGGCCAGACCCAGTTCGTCGGCCAGCGTCACCACCTCGTCGCTGATCGCGCTCGCAGCGTCGTCGTCGCCGCGGTCGACCAATGCCTGGAGGTACCCAGTGAGCACCTCGACGCGGGCAGCGTCGCGATCACCCGGCAGCAGGTCGACCGCCTCGCGCACCAGCTTCATCTCGTCGATCGGCAGATCCAGCGCGCGCGCCTCGTTGGCCAGCTGCGCCAGCAGCAGCGCACGCTGCACCGGCTTGCTGCCGGATCCCGGGATGCGCCAGCCGGTCCTTCAGCAGGTCGACGGCGCGGAGGAGGTCGCCGGCGCCGGACGCGGCACGCGCGGCGGACAGCACCATGGCGTCGCGATCGGGATCGTCCTCGTCCATCCAGCCCAGCGCCCGCTCGAAGTGATGGAGGGCGTCCTGCGGACCACCGATCCGCAGGGCCGCCTCGCCGGCACTCCGGCTCGCGGCGATCGCGGCGGCGATGTCGCCGCCGGCCGCTGCATGTCGCGCGAGGTCGGAGGCCGACGCCAGCGCGGGTCGGTCGGCCAGCGCCTTGGCGAAGGAGCGGTGCAGCCGCAGCCGCTCGCCGGGAAGGAGGCTGTCGTACACGGATTCGGCCAGCAGCGCGTGTCGGACCGCGTAACCGCCGGGATTGCGCGGCTCGACGATGTGATGCTCGACGGCCGACGCGAGGCTCGACTCCAGCTCGTCGGCAGGGAGATCGGTGACCGCCATGAGCAGGTCATCGCGGACCTGCGCTCCGGCCACGGCCATCGCCCGCACGACCCGCTGGGCGGGTGCGTCCAGTTGCTCGACCCGAAGCCGCAGCACCCGGCTGAGGTCCTCGCCGAGCACGTGCCCCTCGCCCCGGCTGGCTACCAGTTCTTCGGCGAAGAACGCGTTGCCCTCCGCCCGCGTCGCGAGTGCGGCGACGTCGTCGGGTTCCGCGGGCGCGCCCTCCAGTCCGGAGACCAGGCGGACCATCGAGTCGTCGGAGAGCCTGCTGAGCTCGACCCGGGCGACCTGGTTGAGCCGGGCCCAGACACCGAGCGTCTCGTGCAACGGGTGGCGGCGGTGCAGGTCGTCAGAGCGGTAGGTGACCACGAGGGACAGCGGGGTGGTGAAGCCCCGGGTGAACAGCAGCGTGACGAGGTCGCGGGAGGAGAAGTCGGCCCAGTGCACGTCCTCCACCATCACCAGGGCCGGCTGGTGCGCGGCTACCGCCGTCAGACAGGCGTGGACCGCCGCGGCTACCAGGCCGGGGTCTGCCGGTCCTCTCGCCGGCAGGTCGGTGCCGGGTCCGGTGAGCCGTGCCGGCAGCAGGTGTGACAACGACGGGTGGTGGGTGAGGACCTGCCCGATCACGTCGGGGAGGGCCGCGTCGAGTTCGCCGAGGAGTTCGACGAAGGGGAGGTAGGCGAGGGAGCTGCCGGCCTGGCCAACGCAGTGGCCGACCGCCGTGAGGCGGCCGGCCGCGCGTGCGTCGCTCTCGAGCTGCGCGAGCAGGCGGGTCTTGCCGATGCCTGCGTCGCCGGACAGGACGACCATTCCGCTACTGCCGTCGGTCAGTCCCAGGGCTTCGCCGAGACGTGCTCGCTCCAGGTCACGACCGACCAGGGTGCCCCGGCTGTACAGCGGCATGGGGCGGATTATGCGCCCCGCCACCGACACGCTCAGTGGACTAGGCCGCTGTAGGAGCCGGGGAGTTCGCCCCTGCGAGCGGCCCTCCGAGCGCGCCACGAGTTGCGGCGGAGCACGTCCAGCGAGGACACCGGGGCGAGATGCCGCGGCACGTGCCTCGACGCGCCGTACCGAGCGTCGCGCTGCGCCTCTACCAATTGGAAGTCGCTGATGTTCATCGCGCTCATCTCCTCTGCCTCCGGTACTCGTCTTTCTCTGTCTCCTCGAGACTCGTCGTCTGAGGTACCGGCAGGCATCGGGCGAAGTCCCTAACTAGGTCGCCAGCTACCTCAGATGGCGATCGGGGACCGCCCCAATGGCCGTGTTTGGAGTGGCTGTTCCCCCTTGCACGCTCTGAGCACCTGCGCTTCGCTGAGCAGCCCGCCAGCGGTGTGACGATCGAGGAGAACCGTGATCGACCAGGACAGCCCCCAGGCCCTAGCCGAACCTGCACGCGACCCTGGCGACGCCGCCTGGTCGACCGTCTTCGGTGCCGCAGACGTGGGCAGCACGCCCTACGCCGCGGCGACAGACGGAGACGTCGTGTACCTGGGCGGCGATTTCACCGGGGTCATGGCGGGCATGCCGCAGGACACCTACCTGCGGATCGCCCGCTGGGACGGCGTCGCGTGGTCACGCATGGGCGAGGGCCTCGATGGTGCCGTGCGGACGATCGCCGTCGCCGGCCAGTCGGTCGTGGTCGGCGGCGAGTTCTCGGTGGCCGGGGCAACGGTCGCCGCCGCGCGGCTGGCCCGGTGGGACGGCCGGCAGTGGTCGGCCCTGGGTGGCGGCGTCAGCTACTCCGACCTGCCGTCGATGGCGGTGGTCCGGGCCGTCGCCACCGACGGGCAGCGCGTCTTCGTCACCGGGACGTTCGACCGCGTGGGTCGCGGTGCGGACGCCGTCGAGGCAGCGGGCCTCGCCGTCTTCGACCTCACCACCGAGCGGTGGTCGGCTCTCGGCCAGGGTCTGACGCATCTCGGCTCGGCCGGCGAAGGCCGTGCTCTGCTCCTCGTCGGCGAGCGTCTCTTCGTGGGTGGCTACTTCGACGCGGCCAACGGCGTTGCGACCGCGTCGCTTGCCTGTGTCGACGTCTCCACCGGTCACTGGACCACGTTCGGGGCAGGGATCCGGGACGGCGAGTTCGCCGCCCAGGTCGAGGCGCTCGCGTGGGACGCGGACGGGCAGAGCCTGTACGTCGGCGGCAGCTTCACCATGGCCGACACCGTGCCTGCCTCCGGAGTCGTGCGGCTCAACGACACCTCGTTCACCGCCCTGGGCGAGTTCACCTACTACGGCAACGCCTCGACGGCCAGCGTGAAGGCATTGGCTGTCTCGGCCGGCCGCGTGTACGCCGGCGGCGAGTTCACGACCGCCGGCAACTCCGCGGCGGCGAACTGGGTGGTGCTGGATCCGGCTGCACCCGGAGAGGCGGACTGGTCGGCACCATGGGAGGAGATCGACAACGTGGTGCGGCTCCTCACCCCCTACCGTGACGGGGTCGTGGTCGGCGGCACGTTCACCCGTTCCGGGAACCGGCGGATCACCCACGCCGGCATCTGGTCCGGGTCCGCCTGGCAGACGTTCGGGCAGGGGGTGTCCTACGACCCCTATGCCGACGGCAACGTCTACGCGGTGGTCGCCGATGGCGACGGCGCCTTCGTCGGTGGGTACTTCGACCAGGCCGGCCCGGTTCCGGCCGGCTCGGTGGCCCGATGGACGGGTGCCGCCTGGGACGCGCTCGGTGGCGGCGTGGCCGGAGTCAACGCCCTCGGCAAGGTCTGTGCGATGGCCCGCCTCGGCGACGACCTCTACGTCACCGGTGACTTCGCCTCCGCCGGCGGCGTCGCGACAGCCAACATCGCCCGTTGGGACGGCACGGCCTGGTCGGCGGTGGGCAGCGGCCTGAACCGCACCGGCTACGCGTTGGCGGTTCTCGGCGGCAAGCTCTACGTCGGCGGAGCCTTCACCGCAGCCGGAGCGACGCCTGCCAGCGGCGTGGCGATGTGGGACCCGGTCAACGGCACCTGGAGCGCACTCGGCAACGCCCCGGTCTACGACGACGACGTGCTTGGCCTGGCCGCCGTTGCCGACCGCTTCCTGGTGATCGGCGGGGAGTACAACGCCTTCCGCCGAGAGGGCAGGGACCTCGTGCGCGGCCTCAACGGCATGGTGGCGTTCGACACGCAGGCGGCCATCGACCCACAGGACGCCACGTCGGGCTATCTGGTCGTCGCAGGCGTCAAGCGCTCGTCCGGAACGGGGACCGTCCGTGCCCTCCACCTTCTCGGCGACACCCTGTACGTCGGCGGTGCCTTCGACACGGCCGGCGTGCTCGAGCTGGCCGACCCGCAGCAGACCGGGTTCGCGGCTCAGAACCTGGCGGTGTGGAAGGTCCTCGGCGACGGCACGTGGTCGAGTGGCGGCGGCGCCGACCAGCCGGTCCAGGCCTTCGCCACCCGCGGCGACGGACGTCTCGTGCTCGCCGGGTGGTTCACCGTCGCCGGCACCACCCGCGCGAACGGCGTGGCGGAGTTCGACCCGGCCACCTCCACCTGGTCCACCTACGGCAGCGGGCTGGGCGGAGGCCTGCGCGGGGTCGCCAGGGGTGAGGCGCTGGCGTTGACTCCGGCCGGTCTGTGGGTGGGTGGCACGTTCAACACCGCCGGCGGTGCTCCCGGCTGCAGCATCGCCTTCAGGGACGAGCCGGACACGGTTCCGCCGCCGGACCCGGGGCTGGCAATCGGGACCGAGGCCGCGCAGTCCGTGGTCGCCCTCACGCCGCTCCGAAGCGCCCTCTGACCTCTGCGATGGCAGTACCTCGAGCTGAATCTCCTTGGTTGCTTGGATGAACCAGCCCGAAGTCTCCATGCTCTGGGAGAGCGCCGAGCCCGCGAGCGTGTTGGCGCGCCGGTTCGGCTTCGACTCGGCGGAGGCGGCAGCGTCGTGGGTGACCAGCGCGGTCCGGCACACCCACGGTCTCGAGCTGCAGAGCGTCGACCGCCTGGTGCTCAGCGCCGTGAACCTGCTGGCCACTGTCTCGGGTCCGGACGGCCGACTTCTCGTCAAGTGCTGTGCGGTCGGCGCGGCGCACGAACCGCTGCAGGCACTGGGTGAACTGATCTGGTGGCTGAACGGCGAGGGCATACCGGTCTCGGCACCTCTTCCCTCGCGCCGAGGAGCGCCACAGGTCCAGCACGAACACCTCACCTACAACGTGCAGTACTTCGTCGACGGCGAGATGCTCGACGCCACCGACCTGACGCAGGTGAGCGCCGCTGGAGAGACGCTCGCAGGACTGCAGACTGCCCTCGCGCGCTATCCGGTCGACTCTCCGTTCCTGCACCGCACGCTTGACCGGCTCGCCGTGGACCTCTCCCGCACGCCTGAGCCGCTCAGGGAACTCGCCAACCGCCTGTCCGCGCGCATGCGGGAGATCCCGGCGAGACGGGTGTCGCCTCAGCTGACCCACAACGACTACCGCGCCGCCAACATCCTGGTGGCCGACGAGCGTGTTGCAGCCGTCCTCGACTTCGAGGAGATCGCCTTCCATGACCCGCTTGAGGAATTGGCTCGCTCCGCGGCGTATCTCGCGACCCTCTTCCGGGACTGGGGGCCGACCCCGGTCGCCTGCCAGCAGGCGTTCTTCGCCGGTTACCGCTCGCGCCGGCCGTTGTCACCAGACGAGGAGTGCTGGCTTCCCCTGCTCACGCTCAAGCACACGCTCGGTCTGGCCGGCGCATCCGTCGGCAGCCCGAACGAGGATGCTTGGACCGCGGCCGTGACCGACGTGGCCGAGGCGACTGGCCTTGGTTGAGCGGAAATCGCGCTCGATCGTTCGGGAGTAAACCTCTCCAAACAGCGTGTGTTTCGGGTAACCACGACGGGCCATCCGCGCCGACGAATGCGTGGTTACGGCCGCCCCTCGGCTACTCTGGAGGGGACAGGTGCGCACCATGCGCTCCCCAGGTCGTTAGCTTCAGCGCCCAAGAGGCGCTGGCAACTCTCATAGACGTGAGTGGTCCTGCAACCGCGGCCATCCTCCGTTTCGTTAGGTACCCCTTTGACGCAAGCACTTCAGCGTGCCTCGGTTACTCCTGCCCACAATCAGGTAGCAACAGATGGCACCGATCCCTCGTTCGCCGACCTCGGTGTTCCGGCCGTTCTCGTGTCGGCACTCAACCGGCTCGACATCACCCATCCGTTCCCCATCCAACAGGCCACCCTGCCGGACTCACTGGCAGGTCGCGACGTCCTCGGCCGCGGCCGAACCGGCAGTGGCAAGACCATCGCCTTCGCCCTCCCGATGATCGCCGCGCTGACACGCTCGGGTACCAGGCGGGTTGCGGGCACACCGCGCGCCCTGGTCCTCGTTCCCACCCGTGAGCTCGCCCAGCAGGTGGCGCAGGCCACCATCCCGCTTGCCCAGAGCCTCGGGCAGCGCACGATGACGATCTACGGCGGTGTCGGCCAGTCCCCACAGGTCGCACAGCTCCGCAAGGGCGTCGACATCGTCATCGCGACACCGGGCCGCCTGGAGGACCTCATCCAGCAGCGGCACGTCACGCTGTCCGACGTCGAGGTCACCGTGCTCGACGAGGCCGACCACATGGCCGATCTCGGCTTCCTGCCGGCCGTCAAGCGCATCCTCGACCAGACGCCTGGTCACGCACAGCGCCTGCTGTTCTCGGCGACGCTCGACAACGCCATCGACCAGCTGGTCCGTCGCTACCTGCACGACCCGGTGACGCATTCGGTCGACAGCGTGGACTCACACGTTCCGGCGATGACGCACCACATGTTCGTGGTGAAGCGTGAGGACAAGCCCACGGTTCTTCGTGAACTGGTCTCGGGCAAGGGCCGCACGCTGGCCTTCACCCGCACCAAGCACGCGGCCAAGAAGCTCGCCGCACAGCTCACCGCTGCGGGAGTCCCAGCCGTCGACCTGCACGGGAACCTGTCCCAGGCCGCCCGTCAGCGCAACCTCGCCGCGTTCGGCGCCGGCACCGTGACCGTGCTGGTCGCGACCGACATCGCCGCGCGTGGCATCCACGTCGACGACATCGAGCTCGTCGTCCACGCCGACCCGCCGGGCGAGCACAAGGCCTACCTGCACCGCTCCGGCCGCACGGCCAGGGCCGGCGCCGAGGGCGCGGTCGTCACCGTCAGCACCCCCGACGAGCGTCGCGACGTGCGCACCCTGATGAAGCGCGCGGGCATCGCACCGAGGCATTCCGACGTGTCGCCCGGACACCCGGCGATCGGCGCGCTCACCGGCCCGCCGGCCGATCACGTGTCACCGGAGCTCGGCCGCCGCCTCACCCAGTCGGGCAACCCCGACCGCGAGAACAACCACACCCGTGGTGGCGGCAACAGCAGCGGCCGCCGTGGCCGTCCGCGCACTCCCTCGCTCACGTCGGGCGGGAACGACTCCAACAGGTCCGACTCCCGACCGGCCGGCGGCGCGCGCCGTCGTCCGCCCGCACGCAGGGGTCAGTCGGCCGGAGCCGGAAGCGGTGCCCGCAGCGCGGCCAGCTTCTCCGCGGGCCAACGCCGCTCACGCTGAGCACCAACCGGCTCCACCGCACGTGCCTTGCTGAGAACGTGACGCTCACCGCCGAATAGCCGCCTTCGCGGCCGCATTCGCCGATCGAGCGTCACGTTCTCAGCGTTTGGCGACCCGATCGCGATGTCTGATTCCCGCTAGCAGTTGTCCGTGCGGGCTGGCAGGCTCATGGTCATGAAGCCAGACGAGGACGCCTGCTACGCGGCCGTCACCATGCGCGACCGCCGTTACGACGGCTGGTTCTTCGTCGGCGTGACCAGCACCGGCATCTACTGCCGGCCGTCCTGCCCGGCAAGGACACCCAAGCGCACCAACGCGCGCTTCTACCCCACCGCAGCCGCGGCGCAGGGCGCAGGTTTCCGTGCCTGCCGGCGGTGCCGACCGGACGCCGTACCCGGCTCCCCCGCCTACGACCATGCGAGCTCGGTCGCGGCCGCCGCCGTGCGCCTCGTCGACGAGGGCTACCTCGAACACCACGGAGTCGGCGGCCTCGCCACCCGGCTCGGGTACAGCGAGCGCCAGCTGAACCGCATCGTCAGCACCGAGCTCGGGTCCGGACCGCTCCAACTCGCCAGGGCCCGGCGCGCTCACGCCGCGCGCGTGCTGATCCAGACCACGACGCTGGGCTTCTCCGACATCGCGTTCGCCGCGGGCTTCGGCAGCATCCGCCAGTTCAACGACACCTTGCGCGACGTGTTCGCCGCGAGCCCGACCGAGCTGCGGTCACTGCGTTACGGGGACACCGGGGACACCGCCGGGCAGGACACAGCTGCCATCAGGCTGCGCCTCGCCCACCGGATGCCGTTCCACGCCGAGGCCATGTGGCGCCATCTGGCCCTGCATCTCGTTCCTGGCTTGGAAGAAATCGTCGGTGACACCTACCGACGAGTCCTCACCCTCCCGCGGGGCACCGCCATCGTCGAGCTCACGGCCCGGACCGGGCACGTGGAGGCAGTGCTGCACCTGGGTGACCTGCGCGACCTCACCGCGGCGGTGACGAAGTGCCGCCGTCTCCTCGACCTGGACGCCGACCCCGTTGGCCGGGAGGCCGTCCTCCGCGCTGCCGGCGGGCTCATCGATCTGCTTGATCGCTATCCAGGTCTGCGGATTCCCGGAACCGTGGATGCCTTCGAGGTGGCCGTGCGAGCGGTCATCGGCCAGCAGGTGACGCTCCGTGCGGGATCGCGGATCGCTGCCCTGCTCACTTCCGAGCGCGGGACGCCGGTCGCGGATCCCGCCGGTTCGCTCACCCATGCCTTCCCGACCGCGGTGCAGCTGGCCGCTTCACCACTGCGTCTTCCCATGCCGGCAACGCGAAACAGCACGCTCGACCGGATGGCGCTCGCTGTCACTGCCGGCGACATCACGCTGGATGCTGCGAGCGATCCACTCGAGACCGCCGGCCTGCTGCAAGAGATTCCAGGCATCGGCCGATGGACCACCGACTACATCCGCCTGCGCGGTCTGGGCGACCCCGACGTCTACCCCAGCGGAGATCTGGTACTCCGCCAGGCAGCGGAGGCCATCGGCCTGCCGCCAGACGCCAGATCCCAGGACGAGGCCGCGCTGGCCTGGCGCCCGCTCCGCTCGCTCGCCACTCAACTTCTCTGGACCCACGCAACCCAACACCGGGAGATCCGATGATCAGCACGCCGCACCCCCAGGCCGCCGTCGCCCACCTGACCGGCGAGTACGGGCGCTTCGCCGTCGCGGCATTCGACGGCGCCGTCACTCACCTGCTGCTGCCCAACGCCGAAGCACCGGCTCCGCGCGACGGGGCGTCGGAGACCGACACCGCCCTGGCCGGCGAGGCCGTCCGCCAGCTCGCCGAGTACCTGGCCGGCGACCGCGACCGGTTCGACCTGCCCTACAACCCGGCCGGAACCGACTTCCAGCGGGCCGTGTGGTTCGCGCTGCTGGACATCGACTACGGCCAGACGGCGAGCTACTCCGATCTCGCCCGGACGGTGGGCCGGCCGCACGCCGTGCGCGCCGTCGGTGCCGCCAACGGCGCCAACCCGATCGCGGTGTTCCTGCCGTGCCACCGGGTGATCGGTGCTGACGGCTCGCTGACCGGTTACGGCGGCGGGCTGGAGCTCAAGCGGGCGCTGCTCTCGCTCGAGTCCCGCGAGGCGCGGCTGCCGCTGGGGTGACACTGCTCCTGGCACCGAAGTCCACCCGGCGTTCGCATCGCACCGGCGAATGGGCAAGGCTGGTGCCGTGAGCACTCCGAGCAGCACCACCTCAGCCCCCGCCACCGACGCCGGGATCCCCCGCCCCGAGTATCCCCGTCCGAGCCTTGTCCGCGCCGACTGGTTGAACCTGAACGGCAGTTGGCAGTTCGAGCTCGATCCGGGCGACTCCGGGTGGGAGCGCGGGTTGGCCGACCGCGATCTCAGCGGCTCCATCACCGTGCCGTTCTGCGTCGAGTCCACCCTGTCCGGCATCGGTGACGTCGACTTCCACGAGGCCGCCTGGTACCGGCGGGTCGTCGAGGTCCCGGCAGACTGGTCGGGCCGTCGCGTCCTGCTGCACCTGCAGGCCTGCGACCACGACACCACGGTCTGGGCCAACGGCGTCGAGGTAGCCCGCCATCGCGGCGGCTGGACCACCTTCAGCGCCGACCTGGGCCACGTGGCCGGCCAGGCCGTCACGATCGTCGTCCGGGCCCGCGACCACAAGGGCATGATCAAGGCCGGCGGCAAGCAGTCGCGTCTGTTCGCCAACCATGCTTGCGACTACACCCGGACCACCGGCATCTGGCAGACGGTGTGGCTGGAGCCGGTGGCCGACACCTATCTCGGTCGCCCACGCGTCACCCCGGACGTGGCGGGCTCTGCCTTCGACCTCGTCGTCCCGATCGTCGGCCAACGCGCGGGGACGACGTTGCGGGCCGCGCTGTCCGAGCCCGGCGGAGACGTCGTGGCGGAGGCCACCATCCGTGCCGACCTCGACCTGTCGGCCAGATTGCGGCTGGCGGTCCCCGATCCACACCTGTGGTCGACCGCCGATCCGTTCCTCTACGACCTGTCGTACACGCTGGTCGACGGCGAGGGCGCCGTCCTCGACGAGGTGAGCAGCTATGCCGGCCTGCGCAGCGTCGGCATCGACGGCCTCGCCGTCACCATCAACGGAGAGCCGGTGTTCCAGCGGCTCGTGCTCGACCAGGGCTACTACGAGGACGGCATCCTCACCGCACCGAGCGACGAGGCGCTGGTCCGCGACATCGAGCTCTCCATGGCCGCCGGGTTCAACGGTGCCCGTCTGCACCAGAAGGTGTTCGAGGAGCGGTTCCTCTACCACGCTGACCGCCTGGGCTACCTGGTCTGGGGCGAGTTCGGCGACTGGGGCGCCAACCAGGGTGGACCACGCGGTGACAACCAGCAGCCGTCGGCCAGCTACATCACCCAGTGGCTCGAGGCCGTGGAGCGCGACTACTCCCATCCGGCGATCGTCGGGTGGTGCCCGCTCAACGAAACCTGGCAGGCACTGACCGACCGCATCACCCAACTCGACGACGTCACCCACGGCATGTTCCTCGCGACGAAGGCGCTCGATCCTTCCCGCCCGGTACTGGACACGTCGGGGTACGCGCACCGCGTCCGCGCCACCGACGTGTACGACTCGCACAACTACGAGCAGCAGCCGGCCGAGTTCGCGAAGGCGATGGCCGGGCTGGCGGACGACAGCCCCTACTCCAACACGGCACCGGGCGACAGCGTGCAGTCGACTCCCTACGTGCCCGGAACTCCCTACTTCTGCAGCGAATTCGGCGGGATCTGGTGGAACCCTGACGCCGTCGAGGGCGAGGACTCGTGGGGCTACGGCGAACGCCCGAAGACCCTGGAGGAGTTCACCACCCGCTTCGAGGGACTCGTCGCCGCCCTGCTCGACGATCCGAAGATGTTCGGCTACTGCTACACCCAGCTGACCGACGTGTTCCAGGAGCAGAACGGAATCTTCCGGTTCGACCGCAGTGAGAAGTTCGACCTCGCGCGTGTCCGCGCGGCGCAGACGGCCCGGGCGGCCATCGAGAAATGACCGCCGCATTCGTACCCGGAATTGAGCTGAACGCCGGCTTCTATCGCGACGTCATCGGGCCAGGCCTGGGCCCAATCCCGCACGCCGCGGCCTTGCTGGGTTGGGGATCCGACGTTCTGGGCTACGACGACGCGCGCTCGACCGATCACGGCTGGGGTCCCCGGCTCAAGCTGTTCGTGGCCGCGGAAGACGTGGCGCGTGCCGTCGATCTGGTAGAGGACGCGATCCCGGTCGAGTACGGAGGCTGGCCGGTGCGCATGGGCTGGATAGGCCTACCGGACAAGCACTTCGTCGAGGTGTCGGCGTTGTCCGACTGGGTTGTCGCTCAGCTCGGTGTCGATGCCCTTCGTCCGTTGACGACCCTCGACTGGCTGGTGATGGCGCAACAGCAACTGCTCGGCGTGGTGAGCGGTGCTGTGTACGCGGACCCACAGGGCGAGCTGACTCGGCTGCGCGACATCTCTTGCCTGGTATCCGGATCCGCTGTGGCGATGGCTGCTCGCTTGTCAGTGGACGAAGATCAGCCAGGAGGAGGCGTTCGTCGGCCGCTCGGCCGAGGCCGGCGACGACCTGGGATCCGCCGTCCTCGCCGGTCGGATCGTGCGCGAGCTGATCCGCCTCGCCTTCCTGCAGCAGCGGCGCTATGCGCCCTACAGCAAGTGGCTGGGCACCGCCTTCAGCCGGCTCGCGGGAGCAAGCGAGCTCATGCCGGTCCTGGGGCGCGCGCTCTCGGCACCGGGCTACGCCGAGCGCGAGGAAGCGCTCGTGACGGCCTACGAGCACCTGGCCCGAGCCCAGAACGACCTCGGCTTGCACGAACCGGTTGACCCGACCACGCGGAGCTACTACGGCCGCCCGTTCCAGGTGCTGCACGGTGACCGTTTCGCGGCCGCGTTGGTCGCGACCGTCGACGATCCCGTGCTCGCCGCACTACCTCAGGTCGGATCCGTCGACCAGTGGATCGATTCCACCGACGTGTTGTCGGAGTCGGGCCGCATGAGCGAGCTCCGGTCGTTCTACGAGCGCATCGCCGGCAAGTAGCAGCCACCCGAGGAAGGACGGACCGCGTGCGAACCCAGGAGGTCGCGTCGGACATCACCGTGATCGGCGGCGGTCTGGCCGGCTGCTGTGCCGCCATCGCTGCCGCCCGGCTCGGCCGCACCGTGACCCTGGTCAACAACCGGCCGGTCCTCGGCGGCAACTCCTCGTCGGAGGTGCGCGTCTGGGTGTGTGGCGCGACCGGGCACGGCACGAACGTTCATGCCCGCGAGGGCGGCATCATGGGCCAGCTGTTCGTGGAGAACCAGTTCCGCAACCCGGAGGGCAACCCCTACTACTGGGACCTCGTGGTGCTCGAGGCCGTCCGGGCAGAGCCGAACATCCGCCTGCTGCTCAACACCGACATCCGTGAGGTCGAGGCGAGCGGGCCGGCGGATGACCGCCGGATCGAGAGCGTCACCGGCTGGACCATGGGCTCGGAGATCCTGACGACGTTCACCTCGGAGCTGTTCCTCGACTGCACCGGCGACGGCCTGATCGGCTTGCTGGCCGGCGCGGACTTCCGCATCGGCCGTGAGGCTGCCGACGAGTTCGGCGAGTCGTTCGCGCCGGAAGTCGCTGACGACATCACGCTCGGCAGCACGTTGCTCTTCTATACGAAGGACATCGGCCGACCGGTCAAGTACGTTCCGCCGAGCTTCGCGAAGGACATCTCCACCACGTCGATCCCGGAGCGCCGCATCATCAAGGCGGGTGACAACGGCTGCGCCTACTGGTGGATCGAGTTCGGCGGCGAGCACGACATCGTGCACGACAACGAGATGATCCGCGACGAGCTCCAGTCGGTCATCTACGGCATCTGGGACCACATCAAGAACTCCGGCCAGTTCGACGCGGACACCATGACGCTCGAGTGGGTGGGCTCCGTGCCGGGCAAGCGTGAGTACCGCCGATTCCTCGGCGATCATGTGCTGACGCAGGACGACATCATGAACCAGGTGCAGTTCCACGATCGTGTGGCTGTTGGTGGCTGGTCGATCGACCTGCATCCGCCCGGCGGCATGTACGCCGAAGAGGCCGCCTCCAAACACGTGTACCCCAAGGGTCTCTACCACGTGCCGTTCCGGAGTCTGTACTCGCGAAACGTCGGCAACATGCTGATGGCGGGACGGGACATCTCCGCCACGCACGTGGCGTTCGGGTCCACCCGGGTGATGGCCACCTGCGCGGTGATCGGGGAGGGCGCGGGGACGGCCGCCGCTCTGTGCGCCGAGCTCGGGGTGTCCCCGAGGGCACTGTCGGCGCAGCACTCCGACCTGTTGGTGCGCACCCTGTTGCGCCAGGACGCCAGCGTCCTCGGACTGCCTCTTGACGACGATCACGACCTCGTCCAGTCGGCCGACGTCTCGGCGTCATCGGAGCTCACCGAGCTCGGCGTCCTGGCAGGCACCGATCGGCATCTGCTCGAGCAGGATCTCGGGATCGTCGTCCCAGTGGACCCGCACCTGGACTCGATCACCCTTGTGGTCGACGCGACCGAGGACACCGAACTCGCGGTGACCTGCTTCGACCCGGTGGTCGGACAGAACTACCGGCCAGAGGTCGAGGTGGCGAAGACCTCGGTGCGGGTCAACGCCGGGACAGGGCAGCGCATCGTGGCCGAGCTGCCGTTCCGGCCACCCGACCCCGGCAATGCTTTCGTTGTCCTGCAGGCGAATCCCGCTGTCAGCGTCCATGTCGCCTCTGAACCCACCCCCGGCGTGCTCTGCCTGGTGCGGTCGACGTCGCGCACCGACGACCAGGCGAGCGGAGCGGCCTGGTCGGCCAAGCCGCTGGCGCGCCGGACCGTCTGCCTCACCGTGAGCCCACCCACGGCGGCGTTCACAGCCGAGAAGGCCGTCGACGGCTACCTGCGCCCGTTCGCAGGCCCGCACATGTGGGTATCGGAACCGCTGGGCACGGGATCGGCGTGGTTGCTCGCCGAGTGGGCCCAGCCGGTGACGATTCGGCAGGTCGACCTCGTGTTCGACGACTGCGTGCACGAGGACCTCATCAACCTGCACCACCACCGCACGCCGTTCGAGGTGATTCCAGAACTGGTGCGCGACTACCACCTCGAGGCTCGAACCCCGCAAGGGGATTGGGTTCTGCTGGCCGACGACGTGGACAACCACACGCGCCATCACCGGCTGCATCTGCACGGACGGGGCGGTATGGCAGGGCCGATCGAGGCATCCGCGCTGCGGCTGACGGTGTCCGCGACCAACGGTGCGCCGTCTGCACACGTGATCTCCTTGCGGGCGTACCACTAGCAGTCCTGCGCACCGAATACCGCCGTGGGAGCGTGCATCACTCGCACCTCTCACAGCCGTTCAGTGCCACGTGTGAAGGCAGCGTTACGGCGCGTTTACGTCTGACGCGGGGATCAGAAACATCCCATCCCTAGCGTCAAACACATGTCTGTTGACGTGTCACCGGGACGGCTCGCCCCACCGATCGCGCCCGCACGGCGCACGAAACGTTGGATCGAGCACTTCGATCCGGAGGATCGTGAAGCCTGGGTGGCAAGTGGTCGTGGCATCGCGCGCCGCAACCTGGTGCTCTCCATCTTTGCCGAGTTTCTCGGGTTCGCGGTCTGGGGGCTCTGGGGGATCGTCGTTCCTCAGCTCGCAAGTGCGGGCTTCTCCTTCACGGTGGACGAGCAGTTCTGGCTGATCGCGATCCCCAGCCTGGTGGGTGCCACCCTCCGGATCCCCTACACCTTTGCCGTGCCCACGTTCGGCGGGCGCAACTGGACGATCGCTCGGCTCTCCTACTCCTGATACCCACGTCGGCGCTGGCGTTCTTCACGTCCCGACCGGAGACACCGTTCAGCGTCATGCTCGTGGTCGCGGGTCTTGCCGGCGTGGGCGGCGGCAACTTCGCCTCCTCGATGGCGAACATCTCCTTCTTCTATCCCGAACGGGAGAAGGGGAGAGCCCTGGGCCTGAACGCCGCCGGCGGCAACATCGGCACCGCAGCCATCCAGTTCGCCGTGCCCATCGTCATCGTCGCGGGCGCTGGGATCAGCCTCGGCCGGGCCGGCCTCATGATGATCCCGCTGATTCTCGTCGCAGCCCTGCTTGCCTGGCGGTTCATGGACAATCTCGCCGAGGCCAAGGCCGACCCGCGTTCGTTCGCCGTGGCAGCCCAGAACAAGCACACGTGGGTGATCTCGTTTCTCTACATCGGCACCTTCGGTTCGTTCATCGGGTACAGCGGCGCCTTCCCCACTTTGCTCAAGAGTCAGTTCCCGGAGATGGGGTTGTCGATCGCCTTCCTGGGCGCACTGGTCGGCTCGCTCGCCCGACCGTTCGGTGGCCTGCTGGCCGACCACTTCGGCGGCGCGCGCGTCACGATCGCCTCGTATGCCGGCATGGCTCTTGGGGCGGCCGGTGCGATCGTCGGTCTGCAGCAGCACATGTTCGTCGTCTTCTTCGCTTCGTTCCTGGAGCTGTTCGTGGCAAGCGGAGTCGGGAATGGCTCGACCTATCGGATGATCCCGGCCGTGTTCCAGGCCGGAGTCGACCCGGCGGGCGAGGGCCTCGCAGCGCGTCGCTCGGCCGCGCGCAAGGCCGCGGCGGGGTGCCTCGGCATAGCCGGCGCGGTCGGTGCCTTCGGTGGGTTCCTCATCCCACGTGGGTTCGCGGCGTCGACGTCGATGAGTGGCGGCATCGTTCCTGCATTGGTCGTCTTCATCGCCGTGTACGTGGTGATGGCGGCAACCACCTGGTGGAACTACCAGCGCAGCAGTGCCGGCGTGCTGGCCGCGGCGGTGATATGAGCGTCGCGCCGGCAGAATCGGGCACGCTGACGGTCGACACGCACTGCCCGTACTGCGCGCTGCAGTGTGCGATGCGGCTCACGGCCGATCCGGTGACGCGGTCGGTGGACGTGCAACCGCGGGACTTCCCCACCAACGGCGGCGGCCTGTGCCAGAAGGGCTGGACCAGCGCGGAAGTGCTGACCGTGCCGGACCGGCTGACGCAGCCGCTCGTCCGAGGTGACGACGGCGCGCTGCACGCAGCAACGTGGAACGCAGCGCTCACTCGCATCACCGAGGCGATCCGGTCAACGTGGTCGACGGACGGCCGGGACGCCGTCGCCGTGTTCGGCGGCGGAGGGCTCACCAACGAGAAGGCCTACTCCCTCGGGAAGTTCGCCCGCGCCGTCCTGCGCACGGCGAACATCGACTACAACGGCAGGTTCTGCATGTCGAGCGCCGCCGCGGCTGCCAACCGCAGTCTCGGAGCCGACCGCGGCCTGCCTTTCCCGCTCGCCGATCTCGGCGGCGCCGACGCGATCTTCTTGCTGGGCAGCAACATCGCCGAGACGATGCCCCCTGCGCTCCGCCACCTCGCCGGCGTCCGCTCGCGTGGCGGGCTCATCGTGTCCGACCCACGTCGGTCGGCGACAGCAGGACTTGCCGACGACGACTCGGGCCTGCACCTGCAACTCGTGCCAGGCACGGATCTGGTCCTGCTTTCGGCCATCCTGCACGTGGTGTTCGCCGAAGGCCTTGAAGACCGGCAGTACCTCGACGAGCGGACCACCGGTGCCGACGACGTGGGCAGGTCCGTCGCCGCCTGGTGGCCGGAGCGGGCAGAGCAGGAGTGCGGAGTCGGGGCAGTCGACATCCGCCGAGCTGCGCGGATGCTGGCGGTGGCCTCGCCCCGTCACGGTGCCGGTGCGTTCATCCTCACCGGTCGCGGTGTTGAGCAGTCGAAGCAGGGCACGGCCACCGTGACCGCAGCGATCAACCTGGCGCTCGCTCTTGGCTTGCCAGGCCGGCAAGGCAGCGGATACGGAGCCATCACCGGTCAGGGCAACGGACAGGGAGGACGCGAGCACGGCCAGAAGGCCGACCAGCTGCCCGGGTACCGCAGCATCAGCGACCCCGCAGCCCGTGCGCACGTGGCCGGTGTCTGGGGCATGAGCCCGGACGACCTGCCGGGTCCAGGACTCCCGGCCGTCCAGTTGCTCGACCGCCTCGGTCAGCCCGGCGGGCCGCGCGTGCTGATGGTCCACGGCAGCAACCTCTCGGTGAGCTCACCCAACGCCAGCAAGGTGATCGAACGTCTGAGGTCGCTGGACCTGCTGGTAGTCAGCGACTTCGTCCTGTCGGAGACCGCCGAGCTCGCGGACGTGGTGCTGCCCGTCACCCAGTGGGCAGAGGAAGGCGGCACGATGACCTCGCTCGAAGGGAGAGTGCTGCGCCGCAGGCAGGTTCTCCCTCCGCCCGCCGGTGTGCGGTCGGAGCTCGACGTCTTCGCTGACATCGCCGAGCGTCTCGGCTCACCGGTCCGGATGGCCACCGTCCCAGCCGAGGTCTTCGACGAACTCGCCCGGACCAGCCGCGGGGGCATCGCCGACTACGGCGGGCTCAGCCACGAACTACTCGACACCGATGAACCGTTCTTCTGGCCCGCGACCGAAGGCTCGGCCGGCACCCCTCGCCTCTTCACCGACGGCTTCCCCATGCCCGCGGGTCGGGCGCGGATGCTGCCCGTCGACCACGCGGGGCCGGCGGACGACCTCCGGCCGGATGCACCGATGTACCTCATCACCGGCAGGGTGCTCCAGCACTACCAGTCCGGGGCGCAGACCCGTCGGGTCGCCGAGCTGGACCGGGCAGTGCCAGAGGCGTTCGCGCAAGTGCACCCGCTCCTTGGTGAGCGACTCGGCCTACAGGACGGCGACCAGGTCCGGCTGACCACCACGCGCGGTTCGATCACGGTTCCCGCGCACTACAGCGACCGCATCCGACCCGACACCGTGTTCGTGCCCTTCCACTGGGGTGGTGCGCAGAGTGTCAACCTGCTGACAACAGACGCAGTCGACCCGATTTCCGGCATGCCAGAGTTCAAGGTCTGCGCCGTGGACGTGAAGCGGGCAGTCGCGTGACGGCCCCGACGCGCGTCGTCGTGATCGGTGGCGGCATGGTGGGTGGCCGGTTCGCCGACGACCTGCTGTCCCGCGATCCCGAGGGCCACTTCGAGGTCACCGTCATCGGTGCCGAGCCGTACCACAGCTACAACCGCGTTCTGCTGAGCGACGTCGTGGCAGGCAGGACCGAAATCGCGTCCATCTCGCTCCAGCAGCGGACGACTCCGCGACTCACCACCTTGCGCGACGTCACCGTCACCGAGATCGACCGGATCCGCCGGCTCGTTCTGACGGCCGACGGTCAGAGGTACGCCTACGACGTCCTGGTGCTCGCCACCGGTGCCACCGCCAGGATTCCTTCACTACCAGGACTTCCCGTGCCAGGGGCACCCGACGGCCGGCTGCCCGGCGGCGTGCACGCGCTCCGCAGCCTCGACGACGCCCGGGCCATCGTGTCGGAAAGCGCGAACGCCCGCCGTGCCGTCGTGATCGGAGCCGGCGTGCTGGGCATCGAGGTCGCGGCCGGACTGCACCGGCGGAATCTGCAAGTGACGTTGGTACACGGACGGGACTGGCCGATGGAACGTCAGCTTGCCGACGAGGCCGGACGCATCCTGCTCGACCGACTCGAGCAACTGGGTGTCCGGACCGTTCGCCAGTCCACGGCTCGCGCCATCACCACCGCAGACGGCCGCCTGTGCTCGGTGCGGATCCGCAGCAGGGAGGTCGTAGCCGCCGAGGAGATCGACGTGCTCGACCTCGAGCCGGCCGAGTGGGACGAGCCCGCCGACCTCCTCGTCCTCGCCTGCGGCACCATCCCCGAGAGCACGCTCGCCCAGGCCGCCGGGCTCGCGGTGGATCGAGGCGTGGTCGTCGACGACCAGTTGAGGTCGACGGCCGACCCGACGATCTTCGCGATCGGCGACTGTGCGCAACCTGCCTGGCGGCGCTACCGGTCTGATAGCGCAGGGGTGGCAGCAGTCGCGTCAGCTGGCCACTCTCCTGACCACCGGTGTCGACGTTGAGGTCCCCGGCGCTGTCCAGACGGCGAAGGCTGCCGCTCCCGTCGATGTCGTTCGGCTGAAGTCCGATCACCTCGATGTCGTCAGCATGGGTGTCTCCGGAGCCTCCCGCGCTTCAACTGGAGACGCTCGCACCCTGCGCCTCGCCGACCCGGATTCCCAGCGATACCTGGAGGTTGTGGTTCGCAGCGATCGTGTCGTCGGCGCAACGTGCGTCGGCGGCGGGCAGGTCGCGACCGACCTCGTGGCGGCCTACACCCGGCGGACTCCGGTACCGGCCGACCCGGCCCAGCTCCTCGTCCGCCCCTCGAGCCTGATGCCAGCCGCCGCTCCCGATCCCGTGCACATGCCGGATCGGACCACGGTCTGCAGCTGCAACGGCGTGAGCAAGGGCGAGATCGTCGCGTGTTGGCGTGACGGTGCCGAGTCCGTCGCTCAGGTGGCCGCGTGCACCCGTGCGACCACCGGCTGCGGGAGTTGCACGTCGGTCGTGGACGGGATCCTCGAGTGGCTCGTCCGCTCCGATCCGCCGCAGCCGCCGGACACCGGATCAAGGCAACCGCCGGATCGACAGCACCCGCAGCCCACGACTCCGGCTCTCGGGCGAAATGTCCCCGCAACCTCACAGGTATGAAGGTGAAATCCGTGCACCCTAACGTCGAGGACATGTCCGCTGATCCCGTCCGGCACGTCGTCGTCGTTGGCGGCGGAATGGTGGCGCACCGCTTCGTGGAGTCACTGCGTTCGCGCGACACCGCGGGCACCTGGCGGATCACGGTTGTGTCGGAGGAGGATGCGCTCCCCTACGACCGGGTCGCGCTCACCAGCTTCTTCGACGGGCGCGGCGTCGAGGATCTCGCCCTGGGTGACACGGCGATGTGGGACGACCCGCTCGTGGCCCTGGTCCGAGGCGTCAGGGTCGAGTCCGTCGACCGGAGCAGTCGAGTCGTGACCACCACCGACGGGCAGTCGATTCCTTACGACCACCTCGTCCTCGCCACCGGCTCCTACCCGTTCGTCCCACCGGTGCAGGGAACCGACCTCGACGGCGTGTTCGTGTACCGGACGATCGAGGACGTTCGCGCGATTCAGGAGTTCGTACAGAGCCTGGCCCCGACTCTCCACACCGGTTCGCGCCGCCGTGGTGGGCGGGGGTCTGCTCGGCCTCGAGGCGGCCGGTGCTCTGACCACGCTCGGGGTTGCCACCACCGTGGTGGAGCATTCGCCGCACCTGATGGCCCGGCAGGTCGATCAGGGTGGAGGCGAGGCCCTGCATCGCCTCGTCACCGCCATGGGCGTTTCGGTCGTCACGTCGGCTAGAAGCGGCACGCCTCACCGGTGCGGGCAGCGTGGCGTCGATGGAGTTCACCGAGGGTGCTCCGCTCGACGCCGACGTCGTCGTGTTCGCGGCCGGTGTGCGACCGCGCGACGAGCTTGCCCGTGACGCCGGCCTTTCGATCGGCGACAGGGGCGGCGTCGTGGTCGACGAGTCCTGCCGGACCGCGGACGACCACATCTCGGCCATCGGCGAGGTGGCGTGCATCAACGGCGGTTGCCTCGGCCTCGTGGCACCGGGAAATGCGATGGCCGAGGTCGTCTGCGATCGGCTTCTGGGTGGCACCGCGACCTTCCCCGGTGCGGACATGTCCACGAAGCTCAAGCTGCTCGGCGTGGACGTCGCCAGCTTCGGCGATGCGTTCGCTTCCGCTCCGGGTGCACTGGAGGTGGTCTACGCCGACCCGATTGCCGGTGTGTACAAGAAGATCGTGCTGTCCGACGACGCCACGACCTTGCTGGGCGGCATCCTGGTGGGCGACGCGTCTGCCTACGCGAGCCTTCGGCCGATGGTCGGGCTCGGACTCTCCGGCGACCCTGCCTCCTATCTGATGCCTGAAGGCCTCAGCCAATCCGGCGGTGGCGGGACGGAGTTGCCCGACGCCGTCGGCGTCTGCTCCTGCAACAACGTGTCCGCTGGGCAGATCCGGGACGCGGTCCGGCAGGTCGGCTGTACCGACGTCGCGCAGGTCAAGAAGTGCACGCGTGCGGGGTCGAGCTGCGGGTCGTGCCTGCCTCTGGTCAAGCGCATCGTCAATGCCGAGCTCGAGAGTGCTGGCGTCGAGGTCGCCACTGGCCTGTGCGAGCACTTCGCGTTGTCGCGACCGCAACTGTTCGAGGCCGTTCGCGTCACCAACCTGCACACGTTCACCGACATCATCGCGAGGTTCGGCTCCGAGACCGGAGGCCGCGGCTGCGACATCTGCAAGCCCGTCGTGGCGTCGATCCTCGCTTCGCTCGGCAACGGGCACATCCTCGCTGGTGAGCAGGCCGCTCTGCAGGACACCAACGATCACGTCATGGCCAACATCCAGCGGGACGGCACGTACTCGGTCGTGCCGCGGATCCCTGGTGGTGAGGTGACACCCGAGGGCCTGCTGGTGATCGGCCAGGTGGCCAAGGACTTCGGCCTGTACACGAAGATCACCGGTGGCCAGCGCATCGACATGTTCGGCGCCCGGATCGAACAGCTGCCGCACATCTGGAAGCGGTTGACCGATGCCGGCTTCGAGTCCGGTCATGCCTACGGCAAGTCGCTTCGCACGGTGAAGTCCTGTGTGGGTTCGACATGGTGCCGCTTCGGTGTGCAGGACTCGGTGGGCATGGCGATCGAGCTCGAACTCCGGTACCGCGGGCTTCGCTCACCACACAAGCTGAAACTCGGTGTCTCCGGCTGTGCCCGGGAGTGTGCGGAGGCACGCGCGAAGGACGTCGGAGTCATCGCCACCGAGAACGGCTGGAACATGTACGTCGGCGGGAACGGCGGGTTCACGCCCGCGGCACGCGCAGTTGTTCGCGGAGGATCTCGATTCGCCGACGCTGATCCGCACGATCGACCGATTTCTCATGTACTACGTGCGAACCGCTGATCGGCTGCAACGGACGGCGCCCTGGCTCGAGGAGATCGAGGGCGGTCTCGACTTCGTTCGCGAAGTGATCATCGAAGACTCCCTCGGCATCGGCGCCGAACTCGACGCAGCCATGGCCACCCACGTGGACAACTACGAAGACGAGTGGAAGGCCGCCCTGTCCGACCCGGAAACGCTGAGCAGGTTCGCCTCTTTCGTCAACGCACCCGACCAGGCCGACCCGTCACTGTCCTACGTGAGTGAACGCGGGCAGGGTCGACCGGCGAACGAGACCGAGAAGAAGGAAGAAGACGAACGCGGGGCCACAGGTGTGCTCATCGCCGGTTCCCTGCTGGAGGTGCGCGGATGAGTCAGGCCGTCGACGTCAGGACGCCGTTCGCCTCACCCATCAGGCGGCACGGCCTCGCGGCCCTGCTCCGCTGGGTGCGGGTGTGCGACATCGACGAACTCACCGTCGAGCGGGGTTGCGCCGCACTCGTCCGGGGCGCGCAGGTCGCGCTCGTCCGCACGGTCACCGGTGACGTCTACGCGGTCGCGCACACCGATCCGTTCAGTGGGGCCAACGTGATAGCGCGCGGCATCGTCGGCACGCGCGGAGGCATTCCCACGATCGCATCGCCGATGTACAAGCAGGTGTTCGATCTGCGCAACGGACGCTGCCTCGACAATGCGGGGTTCCAGCCGAGGTCGGGAACCGGCGACCTCGCGGTCTGGGACGTGCTGATCAGCGACGGTGACGTCCTGGTCACCAACACCCCGATCACCCCACCAGAGCCGGCGTTCGGCTGATGGCTGCAGCGGCGGACGAGCCCGGCCGGGCGAGCGCCGGCGGTGCCCGCGCAGCAGTGCTCGCGGGCCGCTCGGTGCTCATCACCGGCGAACGGCGGTCCGCCGAACTGGCCTCGGCGTTGCAGCGCAGGGGCGCCCGCACGACGATCGTCCCGGCGCTCAGCATGATTCCGGGGCACGACGACGACGCTCTGATGAGTGAGACGAGTGCCCTCATCGCGAAGCACCCCGACGTCGTGGTGGTCACGACGGGCATCGGGCTGCGCGGCTGGATCGAGGCAGCGGACGCGCACGGTCATGCCGATGCCTTGCTCGCCGCACTCCGTGCCGCGCGCATCGTGGCGCGTGGGCCGAAGGCTCTCGGTGCGATCCAGGCCGCCGGACTCACTGCCGACTGGGTGGCCGAGTCCGAGACCAGCGCCGAGATCATCGAACTATTGCTGGCCGAAGGTGTCGCCGGCCTGCGCATCGCCGTCCAGCATCACGGGGCCGGAGCAGATGGAGTCGACACGGCCTTGCTGGCCGGTGGGGCCGACGTCGTCTCTCTCGTCGTCTACCGCTGGGGCCCGCCTGCCGGATCCCGCGGCTGTTTCCGACTCGACGCGGGCCGCGGCCGAAGGCGATGTCGACGTGGTGGTGTTCACCTCCGCGCCGGCCGCACACGCCTGGCTCGAGTCGGCGGACGAGGCTGGAAGTCTCGACGGGATCCGCTCGCGCTGCGCCGACGGCGACCTGCTCGCGGCTGCTGTCGGTCCGATCACGGCTGGACCGCTGCAGGCCGTCGGAATCGAGCCCCTGCTGCCCGAACGCGCCCGGTTGGGTGCCCTCGTTCGGGCGCTGGTGGCGCGATTCGCGGATGACGGCAACGAGGTCGACACGATCGCCGGGCGGCTCCAGCTGCGGCCCCGGGCAGCCGTACTCGACGGCACCCTGCTCACCCTGACCCCCAGCAGCCTGTCGGTCCTGCGCCTGCTCGTCGACGCTGCCGGTCAGGTGGTCCCCCGCGAACGCGTCCTCCAGGCGCTGCCGGGCTGCTCGCTCGACCCGCACGCAGCCGAAGTCGCGATCGCCCGGCTGCGCGAGTCATCGGATCGCCAGCTGATCGGGACAGTCTTCAAGCGCGGATACCGATTGGAGGTCGCGGAGTGACCGCGGCCGAGCAATCCCCAATGTGGCCTACTACTCCGCGCGAGCCCGTGCTCGTGGGCTGTTCACACGGAACCCGCAGTCCTGCCGGCCGGCGCGTGGTGCGCTCCATCCTCGAGGACGTATCCGCAGTAACTGATGCCGAGGTGCGGGAGGCCTTCGTCGACGTACAGGAACCGGCGGTGGGCGACGTCGTTGCCGATATCGCCCGGAGCGGCGGCTACGGCGTCGTCGTCCCGCTGCTCGTATCGGCCGGCTACCACGTGCACGTCGACGTCGCTCAGGCGGTCGAGCGGGCGGACGTCATCCGCGCGGGTTGCGTCGTAGCGGCGGGAGCGCTCGGGCCAGACCCCGTCCTGGTGTCGATCCTCGTCGACCGGCTCGAGGAGGTGGCGGTTCGGCCGGGCGACGTCGTCGTGCTCGCCGCGGCCGGCTCGAGTGACGACGCTGCGGTCTCCGACGTCCACCTCGCGGCGACGTGGCTGCGGCATCGGCACGACGGACCGGTGCTGACGGGGTTCGTGTCGGCCGCCAGGCCGTCGGTCGCAGAGGCCGTCGCGGCAGGTCGTGGTCTGCTGGCAGGGCGAAGGATCACCGGTCGACATCCACGGATCGTGGTCGCGAGCTATCTGTTGGCGCCGGGCTTCTTCCATGGCCGGTTGCAGGAGGCCGGCGCCGATCAGGTCACGCGGCCGTTGGCTCCGCACCCGGCACTGGCGGACCTGGTCCTCCGCCGGTTCCGGCAGGCGGCATCAGGATTCGGGGTCGTAGGCGACGAGCGACTGGGTCGACCGGACGAGGAGACGGGCCTGCCGGCGGCCGTGCTCCCCCGTCGCTAGCACACCGGCTGCGCGCGCCTGGACGACGAGGTTGCCGATCGCCGTCGCCTCGACGGGCCCCGCCTCGACCGGGAGCCGTGCTGCCACCGCAGTCGCCTTGCACAACAGGGCATTCGCGCTTCCACCGCCGACGATGTGCACCTTCTCGGGCACGGAACCGGAGAGTTCGGCCACGCGGTGCACGTTGCGGGCGTGCCCGTGGGCGAGGGAGTCGATGATGCAGCGGGTGATCTCGGCCGGTGTGGAGGGGCGCTCGGTACCGTCGACCTGCGCCGACGATGCGGGCAGGCATGTCGCCCGGCGCCACCAACGCCTCCGACTCGGCGTCGATGAGGTACCGGTCGGGTTCCAGGTCGGCCGCCTCGGCCAGCACGTCGTCACGGCGCACATCCAGGCCCTGGTCGCGCCAGGCTTCGAGCGACTGCGACAACAGCCACAGGCCGGTCACGTTGCGCAGGAAGCGGATCGTCTGGTCGATCCCGACCTCGTTGGTGAAGTGGGAGTCGCGGGCCTCCGCACTGAGCACCGGCGCCGGAAGTTCCTGTCCCACCAGCGACCAGGTTCCGCAGGACACGTAGGCGGTCGCGGCGTCCTCTGCGGGGACGGCGATCACGGCCGATGCGGTGTCGTGCGATGCCGCCCGGACCACGGTCACGTCCGTGTCGTCGGGCAGGCCCCACTCGCGGAGTACGGCAGAGGTGATCCGGCCTGCCACCGATCCTGGCTCGGCGATCGGCGGCAGTACCGACGTCGGGATGCCGAGACGCGAACAGATCTCGTCCGACCAGTTCCCGGTGCCGAGGTCGTACAGGGCAGTCGTCGAGGCATTCGTGCGCTCGGTGCCGATGTTCCCAGTCATTCGCCAGACCAGCAGGTCGGGCATCAACAGCATCGTGCTGCTGGACAGGACATCCTCGGGCTCGGTGAGCAACTGGTACACGGTGTTGAACGGCAACCGGGCGATCCCGGTGATCGCGAAGTGCTCGTTCCAGCCCAGCCGCTCGGCGACCCGCTCGGAGACGCCGTCGGTGCGGCTGTCGCGATAGCTGGCCGGTGGCCCGAGCAGCCTGCCGTCGTGGACCAGCCCGTAGTCCACGGCCCAGGAGTCGACAGCAACGCTGGTGGCGCCATGGTCGACGACGGCGGTGCGGACGCCGGCGCCGATCTCGCGCCACAGGGTGTCCAGGTCCCAGCGCAGCACACCGGCCCGGTCACGCACCGGCTCGTTGGCGAACCGGGCCACCTCACGGACCGACAACTCCCCGGTACCCACCCGGCCGACGAGCACCCGCCCGGAGGTGGCACCGAGGTCGACCGCAGCTGCGGTCAGGACACCGCTCGAGTCGATCCTCCTGGCGTCGCGATCAGCGGTCATCGCAGGAACGCGGCTGCGACCCCGCTGTCGACCGGAATGTGCAGGCCAGTTGTGAGGCTGAGGTCTCCCGCCGTCAGCGCCACAACCGCCGCAGCGATGTGTTCGGGCAGAACCTCCTTCTTGAGCAGGGTGCGGCCCGGCGTAGTACTTGCCCAGCTCGGCCTCGTCGACGCCGTAGACCTTCGCCCGCTGCGCACCCCAGCCGGAGGCGAAGATGCCGGAACCGCGAACCACCCCGTCGGGATTGATGCCGTTGACCCGGATGCCCAGCTCCCCGAGTTCGGCTGCCAGCAAACGGACCTGGTGCGCCTGGTCGGCCTTGGCCGCGCCGTAGGCCACGTTGTTCGGACCGGCGAACACGGAGTTCTTGCTGCTGATGTAGATGATGTCGCCGCCCATGGCCTGTCGGCGCATGACTTTCGCGGCCTCCCGGCTCACGAGGAACGATCCGCGAGCCATCACGTCGTGCTGCAGGTCCCAGTCGTCGAGCGAGGTCTCGAACAACGAACGGGACAACGACAGTCCGGCGTTGTTCACCACCAGGTCGATGCCGCCGAACGCCAGCGACCCCTCAGCTACGGCCGCCGCGACGGCGTCCTCGCTGGTGACGTCGGCCGCGAGTGCGACTGCCGCGTCCGGACCACCGATCTCTGCGGCGACACCGTTGGCTGCCTCCTCGTCGCGGTCGACCACCACCACGCAGGCGCCTTCGGCCGCGAGGCGAAGGGCGGTCGCCCGCCCGATGCCAGAACCGCCGCCGGTCACCAGGGCCACCCGGGTGGCCAGCGGCTTGGGCTTGGGCATCCGCTGCAGCTTGCGCTCTTCCAGTTCCCAGTACTCGATGCGGAACTTCTCCGACTCGTCGATCGGCTGGTACGTGGAGAGCGACTCCGCACCACGCATGACATTGATCGCGTTGACGTAGAACTCGGCTGCGACACGGGCGGTCTGCTTGGTGGCGCCGAAGCTGGCCATGCCGATTCCCGGCAGCAGGACGATCGCGGGATCGGCTCCCCGCATGGCTGGGGATCCGTCGGTCGCATAGGTCTCGTAGTAGGCCTGGTAGTCCGCGCGGTAGGCGTCGTGGAGTTCGGTCAGCCTCGCGAGGACGGCATCCATCGGCGAGTCCGGCGGGAGGTCGAGCACCAGTGGCCGGATCTTCGTGCGCAGGAAGTGGTCGGGGCACGACGTGCCCAGCGCCGCCAGTTCGGCGAGACGTTCCGACCCCACGAACTCCAGGACCTCGTCGGCGTCAGTGAAATGGCCCACGACAGGATGGTCGGTGGATGCCAGACCACGCAGCACTGGCAGGAGTTCCGCGGCACGCGACCGGCGATCAGCCGCACGCGAGTGGCGTGACGACTTGGGCTCCGAACGGACTCGCCTGGCCATGTGCGTCGATGTATTCCTGGCAGCGTTGGATGATCGCCCTCGAGTTGCGCTCGCACTCGTCGCTGGTCACACCCCAGGCGGTGATCCCGTGTCCCCCGAGGATGGTGCCGATCGCCTTCGGGTTCGCCTGCTTGACCTCGGCGATGTCGAGACCCAGTTGGAAACCAGGCCGCCGCCACGGAACCCAGACCACGTCGTCGCCGAAGCACTCCCTGGTCAGGCGCTCTCCGTCCGCCGCGGTCGCGAAGGCGATGCCGGCGTCCGGATGCAGGTGGTCCACATGATCGGCATCCACCAGGGCATGCATCGCCGTGTCGATCGAGGGCGCCGCGCCACCCGGACCGTGCCGGCAGAAGTCGAACGCATCGACCATCGCGTCCTCTGCGTCCACGCCGGGGTACACGTCCACCAAGGCACGCAGCCGGTCCAATCGCAGAACTGCGAGGCCAGCTTCGGTGAGCGTGCCGAGGTCACCGCCGGATCCCTTCACCCACAGCAGATCGGTGTCCTTACCGGTCACAGGATCGGGACCGCTGCCCTTGGCAGATGTGTTTCCCCCGGCATAGTTGGTGTTGCGCGGATCAGAGCCGAGCCGGTTGGACCGCTCGAGCAGGTTGTCGACGACGGCAGGCCGTGCTGCCGGCATCAGGCACCCCATCCGGCCTGCGTGCCGCCGACCCGCTCGGCCTCGATCCGTTCCTGGTAACCGCTCTCGGCGTAGGCAGCCAATGGATCGGCGGGCAGCCCGCGGCCCTCACGCCAGGCGGCCAGGTCGGGCCGTACGTCGGTGTAGAAGGCGTCCATGACGATCGCGTTGGCAGCCAGCACGTCACCAGATCGTTGCGCGTCCCCCAACGCCGCAGTGTCGACGAGCAGTGCGCGGGCGGTCATCTCCTGGACGTTGAGGACCGAGCGGATCTGGCCCGGGATCTTCTTCTCGATGTTGTGGCACTGGTCGAGCATGAACGCCACTTCGCTCTGCGGACCGAAGCCACCGCCGCGTACCACCTCGTAGAGGATGCGGAACAGCTGGAAGGGATCGGCCGCGCCCACGATGAGGTCGTCGTCGGCATAGAAGCGCGAGTTGAAGTCGAACGAGCCCAGCTTCCCCAGTCGGAGTAGCTGGGCGACGATGAACTCGATGTTGGTTCCCGGTGCGTGATGACCGGTGTCCAGGCACACCACGGCGCGCTCGCCGAGGGCCGCGCAGTGCGCGTACGACGTGCCCCAGTCGGGCACATCCGTGTGGTAGAAGGCCGGTTCGAAGAACTTGTACTCGAGCACGAGGCGCTGGGTCGCGGAGATGTGCTCGTAGATCGTCGCGAGAGAGTCGGCCAGCCGGTCCTGCCGGGCGCGGATGTCGTCCTGTCCCGGGTAGTTGGTCCCGTCGGCCAGCCAGATCTTGAGATCCCGCGAGCCGGTCGCACCCATGATCTCGATGCACTCGAGGTGGTGGTCGATCGCCCGTTGCCGGGTCTCCTTGTCGGCATGGCACAGGCTGCCGAGCTTGTACTCGTCGTCCTGGAAGGTGTTGGAGTTGATCGTGCCGAGTCCTACGCCGTGGTCCTCGGCGAACCGGCGCAGGGACCCGTAGTCGTCGACCTTGTCCCACGGGATGTGCAGCGCCACCGACGGTGCCAGTCCGGTCAGCCGGTGCACCTGGGCAGCGTCGGCGATCTTCTCCTCTGGGTCGCGCGGCACCCCGGGCTGACCGAAGACCTTGAAGCGGGTCCCCGAATTGCCGAAGGCCCACGACGGCACCTCGATCCGTTGCTGCGACAGCTGGTCCAGCACCTGTGCGCTGATCGTCATCTGCACTCCTCTCACATCAGTCCCTGGGAAATCACTGCCTGCGTTGGTGTCGTCGCGTGAACCTGTCAGTCGAGGTGGAAGACCTCGGGTAGCGCAACCATGGCCTCGTCGGGTGCCGACTCGTCCAGGGCGAAGAAGCCGGCCATCTCGGCCTGCCAGCGGGTGTTGACCTCGGTCGCGGCCATGGCCGCACGCGCGGCGTCGAAGTCGTCGGTCTCGAGGTAGCCGATCAGCAGGCCGTCGGGCCGCAGGAACAAGGAGTAGTTGCGCCAGCCGGCGGCCGACAGCGCCGCTCGCATCTCCGGCCAGACCTCGCGATGGCGGGCGCGGTACTCCGCGACGGCGTCGGGGACGACCTGGAGGGTGAAACAGACCCGCGTCACCGTTACCCCTAACCCCGGGAGAGTCTGAAACGTTTCACGGCAGAATACGCCGCGCCGCGCTCGACCGGCCGGTGCTGACCGGAGCCGGTCCTGCCGCTACCGGACGCGCGCCGACCCGGTATTCGCAACAGGGCAAAGGAAAACGCCGGGTCCCCGCAGGGACCCGGCGCCGTGACGACGCTTCACCAAATGCCGGCTCGAAATGGGGCTTGCTACCGGCAGCAGTGGCTAGATGAGCCCATTCCGAGCGGCCCAGGCAACGACCTGAATCGGTGCCCGAGCACCCATCCGGTCGCACAATGCCTTTGAGCGCCGGCGAACGGTGCGATCAGACAGAGAAAGCCGCCTGGCAATCGTTTCGAGCGGAAGACCTTCGGCAAGCAACGACAACAGCCGCAACTCCTCCGCCGATACATGGCGTGGGCTCGGCTCCCGCTGTACCGGCACACGTGGTGCCAGGGCAGGGAAATCGGTGACAGCTGCCCGCATCGGCAGTGTTGCGGTGGCATACCCGACGTCTGAGTCGGTCATTGCTCAACCCCTTCGAATCGCGGTGGGAACCGGGGCCGGATCTCTGACTCCGCACATTTGGTTGCCGTGGCAAGCGCTTACCGACGCGGGCCGAGATCCGGTTACATCGTTTCAAGTGGCCATAACGCTATGGCCGGTGCAGGTCTCGGTCAACGATTCAACGCCGGAAATTTCCGACTTCGCCGTGCCTTTCGCGATGCGGAAGCGCAACCAGCACTGGTGAAGACACTTGCGGAGTTCTTGCAGGATCTTTCAGGTTTTCTGCATTCCGTCAGGAGTTGCATCGTCGGCCGCAGGTGTGGTTACAACGGCTGGTCTGCGTCAGAGGTCCTGCGGTCGGGCACCAGCGGGGACGGCGGCGGGCCGATCGCACCGGGACGTGATGTCGACAGCCTGGCCGGTGCTGCCCGCAGCCAGCACCCCCTCCATCACCTCGAGGACGTGGAAGGCCAGCTCACCGGACGCCCGGAACGGAGACTGCGACGCGATCCCGCGGGCCATGTCACTCAGGCCGAAGCCGCGAGCGGCGTCGGTGAACCCGCCGAGGACGTCGAGCTCGGTCCAGCCCCGCTCCTCCGGAGCACGACCCGCTCCCTCGAACACGCGCACGATCCCGTCGAAGCCGTTGGGATCGGGAACCGACAGCGACCCGGTGTCGCCGTACACCTCGATCCGCGGCAGCTGGGCAGCCCAGACGTCGAAACTCATCAACAGGGTCGAGAGTGCGCCGCCCTCGTGCTCGAGCACGCCCGAGATGTGGGTCGGCACCTCCACGTCGAACTGCGTGCCTGCCCTTGGGCCGCTGCCGATCGTCCGACGCGCCTGTGGCTGCGAGCTGAGGCCGACGACCCGCTTGACGGGGCCGAGCAACGTCACGAGCGCGCTCAGGTAGTACGGGCCCATGTCCAGGAGCGGGCCACCGCCCGGCCGGTAGTAGAACTCCGGGTCGGGGTGCCACAGCTCGTGCCCGGGCGTTGTCATGAACGCCGTCGCAGCGAGCGGGCGACCGATCTGCCCGGCGTCCAGTGCCGCCCGTGCTGTCTGCACACCAGTGCCGAGGACGGTGTCGGGGGCGCAGCCGACCGCGACTCCGGCCTGCTCTGCCGCCGACAGGATCTCGCGGGCCTCGGCGACCGACGCGGCGAGCGGCTTCTCTCCGTAGACGTGCTTGCCGGCCTGGATCGCGGCCAGCGCGACCTGCCCGTGCGCGGCCGGGATCGTGAGGTTCAGCACCACGTCGACGACGTCGGAGGAGTAGAGCTCGTCCGGCCGAAGCGGCGCCACTCCTGGGTTCGCGGCGGCGACGGCGTCCACGCGGGCGGGGTCGAGGTCGGCGACGGCGGTGAGGGCAAGGTTGGGCAACCGCGGCAGCGTCGAGAGATAGGCACCGACGATCTTGCCGAGGCCGACGATGCCCACGCGGGCGGGGGCGCTCACCGGGCCGCCCACAGCATGCCGCGGGCGATCATCTGGTCGACCTCGGGCACGTCGAAGTCCTCCATCTTGTGGCCGATCGTCGTGACGAACACCCGCCCGGCGCCATAGGTGCGCGTCCACGTCACCGGCATCACCCGGCCGGCCAGGCCGGGCAGACGGGGGTCGTCCACGTAGCTGGTGGTGGCGAGGACCTCGTTGCTGGGATCGACGTGCACGTAGTACTGCTCGGTGGTGATGGGGAACGACGACAGGCCGGCGACGATCTCGTGGTCGGCCTTGTCCGCCACGATGTCGACCTGGTACGGGACGAAACCCGGACTGTGGTGGTTGATGAACTGCCCGCCGCTGACCGCGTGGTACAGCAGGTCGGAGTGGAAGGAGTCACAGATGCCGCCGTGCCAGCCGGCGAGGCCCGTACCGGCAGCCACGGCGCCGGCGAGGCCGGCCGACTGCTCGCGGGTGATCTCCCCCATGGTCCAGCACTGCACCACCAGGTCTGCCGCCGCCATCAGCTCGGCGTCCAGGTAGCTGTCGAGCGAATCGCTCACGGTGACGTCGAAGCCGTTCTCCCGGAGGAACGGCAGGACGCGGTCGGTCGCCTGGTCGGGGACGTGCCCGTCCCACCCACCACGGACGACGAGGGCGACACGATGCGGAGCGGCTGTGGAAGTCACGGCCCCTACTCTGACGGGTCGGCCAGTGCCGTGCGAGCGGCGACCACGATCGCGTCCAGTCCCTGCCAGTCCGCTTCGTAGTCCGGCCAGAGTGCTCCCGCGGCGGCGTCGAACGCACCGATCAGCCGCAGCAGCAGGTCGATCCAGTCCTCGGGGCCCGCTTCGGCCGGCAGACCGCTGACGGCACTCGACACCCGGAGTGCGTCGCGGTCGCGCCGGCTGCCGTGGTGGTGGTGCGTCCGTCCTGACTCGAGGTCTCGGAGCAGCATGCTCACGACCAACGTCTGCCTGGCCACGTCCAGGCAGAGGTGCGCGCCGATGAGCAGGTCACCGCGACCGAGCTTGGCGGCGGCCAGGGCGGCCACGTGCCGCACGGCCAGAACCTCCGCCCTCGCTGGATCCCGCTGCTCCGACGGCCGGGAGCGCGCCGGCAAGCTCGGCGCGAGTGCGTCGGTGTCCAGCCACAGCAAGGGCTCCGGCAGGTCGGAGTTCGTCGTCCGCAACAGCAGGTCGATCCGCCGGCCGTCGGTGTAGACCAGCCGCAGCGTCCTGGCGCCGTCGCCCTCCTGACGGTCGATGGACCAGACGGGTCCGGCCGCCCTCGCCAAGGTCAGGTCGTCGAGCGGCGTCGGGCAGCTCATCCGACACGACAACCAGGTCGAGATCACTCAGCCGGTCGACGGATGCCGTCGCTACCGAACCGGTAACGCCGACACGTGCGACCGGGAACCGTGCATGCAGCGCAGGCAGCAAGGCAGCGATCGCCTGACCCTGCCAACCCGGAATGTCTGCTGTATCAACGCGCGCTGGACTCACGGGCAATCCTCCACGGAGGCTCGTGGGCCACTCGTACGGTGCATCAGCACGCTGATAATGGCAGGCATGACCGCTCGTGTCGACATCGAATCATCAACACAGTAACGGCTTTCTCCCACGTCAACTCCAGCCCACGACCGCGACTGGGTTCTCCCCTCGAGCGGACGTTCTCGAGTCGCGGGCACTGCTTCGACGCTAGGGCCGATCGTGCCAGTCGACAACGTGGCCGGCTGGCCGAAAGCGGAAGGCGGAGCACCACCTCCGCAGGTTGGTGTCAGTATGCGCAGAGGGCATTGCACAGGGGCGAAGGGAAACGGCGATGGCACCGCCGTCACAGCAGACAACCGCGATGCGCGGTTCACGAGGCCGGCAGAGCATCCGCGACGTGGCCGCGCTCGCCGGTGTGTCTGTGGGCACCGTGTCGAACGTGCTGAACCGCCCGGAACTGGTGTCGGGGTCGACCCGCGAACGCGTCAACGCCGCGATCGGCCAACTGGGCTTCGTCCGCAACGGTGCCGCCCGTGCGCTTCGCGTCGGCGAGAGCCGTGTGGTCGGAGCTCTCGTGCTGGACATCGCCAACCCCTACTTCACCGATGTGGCCCGCGGCATGGAGGACCGGCTGGACGCTGACGGGCGCCTGCTCATGCTGGGATCGAGCGACTCCGACGCCGAGCGGGCCGGCCGCCAGTTGTCGGCTCTGCGCGAGCAGGACCTGCACGGGCTCGTGGTCACACCCATCGGCCCGCTGTCGGAACTGTCCACGCTGCGCGGAGGGGGCACGCCGATCGTGCTGCTCGACCGCGACGACCCCGAGCGCCTGTTCTGTTCGGTGTCGGTCGACGGCGTGACCGGCGGGCGACTCGCAGGTGAGCACCTCCTCGAAGGTGGCCATCGCCGCATCGCTTTCCTCAACGGCCCGCACACCACGCAGGCCTGCCTGGATCGGCGGACCGGGCTGAGCCATGCATGTCAGCAAGCTGATCTGGATCCTGACGACGTCATCGTGGAGATCACCGTTCGGCAGTTGAACTCCGCCAATGGCGAAGCCGCGGCCACCGAGATCCCCCGGACCCATCCCGACGTCACCGCCATTGCCTGCATCAACGACCTGGTGGCGCTCGGCGCGCTCCGGGCACTGGCCGAGCAGGGCGTCTCGGTCCCGGACGACATCGCGGTGATCGGCTATGACGACGTCGACTTCGCGGCCAGCCTGGCCACCCCTCTGTCGACGATTCGGCAACCCCGCTACGAGATCGGGCGCGCTGCGGCGCAGCTGTTGCTCGACGAGGCGACAGAGGGTGTCACGCACGTCCATCAGCGGTTGCAGTTCCAGCCCGAACTGGTGGTGCGGGCGTCGTCGAGAGCAAGCTGAATCGGTCAGCCGACCGCGAGGTGCAGCGTGAAGGTCGCCGGCCGCATCCTGAGTTGGTAGGCGGGCTGGACGCCCGGGCCGCAGCTGGCCGTGCCGAGGCCGTTCTGGGCGAGATCGACGTGGATGAAGACGTTGTCCTCCGGTTCCAGCTGTCCCTCGTGCAGGGTCTCCGAAAGCTGCTTCGTCGAGTATCTGCTCACGGTCAGACCGAACGCAGGCACCCCGCTGATGCGCAGGCTTGCTCCTGGTCCGCTCAGCACGGCCCAGTCGACATCGAGTCGCTGGCCGTTCTCCTGCGGGCGGGCATAGGGGGTGTGCAGGTCCTCGAGGGACGCCGTGTACCGGCCCAGAACCGAGCCTGACCGGCTGTCGGCGTAGGCCTCCCGGTCGCCGCCGAACCACTCCACGGTGTCCACCTCTCGCGCCAGTTCCAGCGCGAAACCCAGTCGGGGCAGGGCGATCGGCCACTCACCTTGCGGCTCGACACTGATCGTGGCGGTGAGTCCACCGTCGTCAGCCGTCCACGTGTAGTGGGTCACCACACCGGATCTCCTGGCCGGCGGAGCCGTCCGCACCGTGACGTCGAGCTGGTCGCCAAGGACGTCGAAGGCGTCGAGTCGATGGGAGAGGTGGTGGTACCCAGCCCGCAGCCACTGCTCCATCATCCGGGCCTCGGGTGTCCAGCCCAGACGGTCGTTGTCGGTCGGTGCCCGCCAGAGATCGAGCCGCGGACCGCTGACCGGTTCACCGGCCAGCTCGACCAGCTCGCCTGTCCCCCGGTCGAACACGCCCGGCCCAAGCAGGACACGCGACCCGCTCACCGACGCACGCGCACCGGTGCGACGCGGCGGTTCCGGCCTGGCAGTCAGCACGTACTGCGTGGTGCCCACCACGTGGCCAGGAGGCAGGAGTCCGCTCTCACCGTGGTCGCGTGTCGCTGTGACCGTCACGGTGACGGTCGCGTCAGCGGGTAGATCCGGCAGCTCTGGCGGCGCAACCGAGACGTGTTCACCGGCCGGCAGTCCGCCCACGGGTACGTCGTCCTCGGCGAGAACCTCCCCGTCGGCCTCCACCCGGAAGCACAGGTTTCCGATGAAGTCGCTGAAGGCGTAGGTGTTGTGGACGTCGAGCGCGTTCTCCTGCCACGTCAGGCGGATCGGCTCGATGATCTTGGCGTACTCGACCATGCCCGGCGATGGGGTCCGGTCGGCGAACATCAGGCCGTCGGTGATGAAGTTGCCGTCGTGTATCGGCTCGCCGAAGTCACCGCCGTAGCCGTCGATGGGCGCGCCCACCGCATCCGTCGTGGGAAAGGCGTGGTCGATGTACTCCCAGACGAAGGCACCCATGCATCGATCGGACGACTCGAGGATCTCGCGGTAGTCGAGGAGCGTGCCCGGACCGTTCCCCATCGCGTGCGCGTATTCGCAGAGCAGATAGGGCTTTCCGCGGCGCTCGCCGTCGAGATCGGCGTCGTCGAGGGGCGGTTCCTCGCGCCGGGCGATGGCGGCAACGTCATCCGGCGACGGGTACATCTGTGACCACATGTCGGTGTAGGCGGTCGCCTGGTCGCCCTCGTAGTGGATCGGCCGGCTCGGGTCGGCTGTGTGGATCCAGTCGGACATCGCCGCAAGGTTGCGTCCGGTCCCGGATTCGTTGCCCAGCGACCAGATCATGATGCTGGGATGGTTGCGGTCACGCCCGACCATGCGCTTGGCGCGATCCAGATAGGCATCTGCCCACATCGGCTCGTCGGACGGATTGTCAGCCCAGTTGCCCATCCCGAAGCCGTGGGTCTCCACGTCGCACTCGTCGATCACGTAGAGGCCGTGCTCGTCGCAGAGGTCGAGGAAGTGCGGATGCGGCGGATAGTGCGACGTCCTGACCGCGTTGACGTTGTGGCGCTTGAAGATCTTGACGTCGGCCAGCATGTCCTCGTCGGTGAGAGCCCGTCCCCGCTCGGGGTGGAACTCGTGCCGGTTGATGCCCCGGAGTTTGACCGCCACTCCGTTGATCCGGAACACGCCGTCGGTCATCTCGGATCGACGGAAACCGACCGGGACCTCGATGGAGCCTCCGCCGTCTGGCGTGAGGGTGACCAGGTAGCGATGCGGATCCTCAGCACTCCATGGAAGAACCGGCTCGGTGGTTGTCAGCGTGCTGCCACTCCGGCCCGAGATGGCGAGCTCTTCCAGCTCGACGAGTGCAGGCACATCGGAGTCGATGCGAAGGCTCCCGGTGCGCGATGCAGGATCGAAGTCGGCGGTCACACGCGACGTCGGCAGGCATGCCGGCCGGGATGCGCTCCAGGCGGACCGAGCGGAAGATCCCGGTGAGCCACCACATGTCCTGGTCCTCCAGGTAGGAGGCCGCGCACCACTGGTGGACCCGGACCACGAGCTGGTTCCCGCCGTCGCGCACGAGGTCGGTGACGTCGAACTCGGCCGGCAGTCGTGACCCGACCGTGCGACCCAGGTAGGTGCCGTTGAGCCACACGAGGCCGGTGGAGTCGATCCCCTCGAAGCGCAGCACCACCCGGTCCCCGTCCGTGGGGAGGAGTCGCGGATCGAGGTCGAACGCATGCCGATACGTGCCGGTGGGGTTCTCGCTCGGCACCCGGGGTGGGTCGACCGGGAAGGGGTAGTCGACGTTGGTGTACCACGGCAGGCCGTAGCCCTGCAGCTGGAAGTGCCCTGGCACTGCGATGTCGGGCCAGCTGCTGTCGTCCACGTCTTCGCCGGCCGGATCAGCCGGTGCCGTGACCGCAGTGGTCGCGTAGTCGAATCGCCATCGACCGTCGAGGCTCTGGCGGGGATAGCCGGCGTCGAACTCCGCTCGAGGCGGCAGGAGTCCCTCACCCGGGCCGGGATCGGTGAGGTAGCCGAGGTCGGGTGGTGCCACGGGTCGAGATCGGGACATGCCGCCCAGCATGCCCCACCGCGGGCACGCGACCGACCGGCCAGCCGCATTCAGCCAGGGAGCAGTGTCAGCCCGAGAGCAGCGTCACCCGGCGCAGGGTCAGCCGACCAGCAGCACGTGCAGGTGTCGCGGCCCATGCACGCCCTCGACCCGGTTCAGCTCGATGTCGGAGGTGGCGGAACCGCCGGAGATCCAGGTGAGGGGTGCCGTCGGGTCCAGCCGGGCCACCGCCTGCGGCACACTCGCCACGACTTGATCGAGCCGGACGACACAGATGTGGCGGTCCGGCACAAGCGTGCCGGCCCGGCGACCCTGGCCCGGACCACCGTCCAGCACGATGGTTCCGGTCTCGGCGATCGCGACGGCGCAGCCGGTGAGCACCGCGGCGATCCGGTCGAGGTCGGCGGCGGCGAGATCCGGCCGGTCGTCGACGGTGACGCCTTGCGGCAGATCCTCAAGCCAGCCTGGTGGCGTGCCCGCGGGTATCAGCAGGCTGTCAATGCCCGACTGTGACAAGACCCCCGCGATGGCCGCCGGCAGACCTGCAGGGTCGACCTCGTCGATGGCTGCCCGGTAGTCGAGGATGCGGTCGATGAAGCGTTCGCGCGTCTGCCTGACGTCGCTGCCCACCAGCGGGTCGGCAGGCAGGGACGGGGCCTCGACTTCGGCGCCGCCGGCAACGGCAGCTCGAACCCGCGACAGGATGTCCGCCCGCGAGCTCATCGCCGGTCCCCCCGCGTCCGTGCCCACCACGCGCGGAACGACTCCTTCGGCAGACTCGGCAGCGACCGGCTCATCGTCCAGCCGCCGAGCATTCCCGGGAGCCTGGTCACGCGGCTCGCCGGTCGGCGAACGGTCCGCATCGCCCGCTGGGCGGCCCTGAGCCGCCGCGGGCTGCCGAGCACCCAGGCCGCCAGCGTCAGCGACGCATGCTCGGGATCCTGGCCGTGGTGCGCATCCACCACGCGCTCGCGCTGCTCGATGAGAACGGTCGGGATGTCGATGGCCACCGGACAGACCTCGTAGCACGCGCCGCACAGACTCGAGGCATACGGCAGGGCGGCGTCGTGCGGGTCGGAAACCCCGTGCAGCAAGGGATTGAGGATCGCACCAATCGGCCCCGGGTACACCGATCCGTAGGCGTGGCCGCCGACCCGCTCGTAGACCGGGCAGACGTTGAGGCAGGCGGAGCACCTGATGCACCGCAGTGCCTGCCGGCCGGTGGCGTCGGCGAGTGCGTTCGTCCGGCCGTTGTCGAGCAGCACCACGTGCACGTCGCGCGGGCCGTCGTCAGTGTGCGAACCGGTCCACATCGACGTGTACGGGTTCATCCGTTCCGCGGTGGACGACCGCGGCAGCAGTTGCAGGAAGGTCCCGAGGTCGTCGAAGGTGGGCAGCAGTTTCTCTATACCCACAAGGGTGATCAGGGTCTGCGGGAGCGTCAGGCACATCCTCCCGTTGCCCTCGCTCTCCACCACCACCAGCGTTCCCGTGTCGGCGATGGCGAAGTTGGCTCCGGAGACCCCGACCTTGGCCCGCAGGAACTTCTCCCGCAGGTGCAGGCGGGCCGCCTCGGCCAAGCGCGCCGGATCGTCGGTGAGGCCGTCCGGTGCGGGACGCCCGGCCTTGGCCATCTCGCGGACGAAGATGTCCCGGATCTCGCGGCGGTTGCGGTGGATGGCCGGTACCAGGAAGTGGCTGGGAACGTCGCCGCCGAGCTGGACGATCAGCTCGGCGAGGTCGGTCTCCCACGCCGCAATTCCCTGCTGGGCAAGGGCTTCGTTGAGTCCGGTCTCCTGGGTCGCCATCGACTTGACCTTGACGACCTCGTCGGCTCCGGCTGCACGGGTCAGCCGGCCGATGATCTCGTTCGCTTCATCGCCGTCACTGGCCCAGTGCACGGTCGCGCCCGCATTGGTGGCCGCCGCCTCGAACTGCTGGAGGTAGTGGTCGAGGTTGCGCAGGACGTGGTCCTTCACCAGCGCTCCGTGTCGCCGGAGCTCCTGCCAGTTGTCGACCTCGCCCACCGCGGCGAGGCGCTTGGTGCGAATGGTGTTGGTGGCCCGGGCGAGGTTCTCCCGCAGTTGGGTGTCCTCGAGCTCGTGCTGGGCCGCCGCCGGGAACGGCGGCATGCCGAGGTAGGCCTCGGTCTCGGTGGTCACGAGGCCAGCACCTCCGCCAGGTGCACGACCTTGACGCCGGCCTGCTGCTTGTCCAGGAATCCGCCGATGTGCATGAGGCAACTGGCGTCACCGGCGATGAGCGTGCGCGCACCCGTGTCCCTCACCGAGGCCGCCTTGTCGGCTCCCATCGACGACGAGACGTGGGCGTTCTTGAGCGCGAACGTGCCGCCGAAGCCGCAACAGCTGTCGCTCGCGGGCAGTTCGACGAGCTCCAGGCCGCGTACATGCGACAGCAGGCGTTGCGGCCGGTCACCCACGCCGAGGAGTCGCAACGAGTGGCATGTCGGGTGGTAGGTCGCACGCCCCTCGTAGGTCGCGCCGACATCGGAGACTCCGAGCACGTCGACGAGGAACTCGCTCAGCTCGTACACGGGCGGACAGTCCTCGAGGCTGACGCCGAGGTGCGGGGTGTGGTGGCGCAGTGCCCCGGCGCACGACCCCGACGGCACCACGATCGCCTCGGACTTGCTGCCTCGGTACGCGTCGGCGAAGGCACCGGCGATCTTCGATGCCTGGGCGCGGTATCCCGAGTTCAGGTGCATCTGCCCGCAGCAGGTGGCGGCCTCGGTGAACCGCACGTCGTGCCCGAGACGTTCCAGCAGACGCACCGTCGCCGTTCCGACCGACGGGAACAGCGTGTCGGCAAGACAGGTGACGAACACGTCGACGCGCACGGGCGCCACCCTATGGGGAGGTCTCGGCCCGCCTGCAGCCGCCGGAAACATGCAGCCACGACCTCGGCGGCGCGCTATGTCCGCGTGGGCGGTTTGCCGGGCCGGCTGCATGTTCGCGCGAGGAGGGACGCCGCCGGCGGAGGCGTCGGCCCGGCACCAGCGCCGGAAACATGCAGCGCCACCCGTGCAGCGCCGCTATGCCCCGCGTGGGAGTTTGCCGGCCGGCTGCATGTTCGCGCGAGGAGGACGCCGCGGCGGTGGGTCGGCCCGGCACCAGCCGCCGGAAACATGCAGCAACAACCCGTGCAGCGCCGCTATGTCCGCGCGTGGGCGGTTTGCCCGGCCGGACTGCATGTTTCGCGCGAGAGGGACGCCGCCGGCGGGCGGCGCTCGGGTCAGTTGTCCCCGGCCACCGGGCGGCCGACGAAGACGTGCTGGGCGTCCTCGAGCAGCAGCTCGGCAGACTCGCCGCCGGACGACAGCAGCACGCCGCCCAGCGTGCGGGTCGCCGTGACCAGCGCCCCCGGCATCGCGCCGGCCCGACGCAGGCCCTTCATGCAGTCAGGTTCGGTCTGCAGGGGTTCGCCGATGCGGCGGATGAGCACGCTGAGCGACGCGTCGTCGGCGGCAGCCAGCAGGTCGCGCAGCGGCACCACGCCCTCGGAGAACGCCTCTGCCGGGTTCTCGCCCAGCTCGGCGAGCCCCGGAATCGGCACTCCGTAAGGAGATTCGGTGGGATGGTCCAGCAGTTCGACGAGTCGACGCTCCACCTCGTCGGAGATCACGTGCTCCCAGCGGCAGGCCTCGTCGTGCACGAGTTCCCAGTCGAGGCCGATCACGTCGGCCAGCAGTCGTTCGGCCAGCCGGTGCTTGCGCATCACCCGGGTGGCCAGCGCCTGGCCGAGGTCGGTGAGCTCCAGGTGCCGGTCCCCCTCCACGGTGAGCAGCCCGTCGCGCGCCATGCGCGCGACCGTCTGGCTGACCGTGGGCCCCGACTGGTGCAGCCGTTCGGCGATTCGCGCGCGGAGCGGTACGACGCCCTCCTCGCTGAGTTCGAGGATCGTCTTGAGGTACATCTCGGTGGTGTCGATCAGGTCGCCGCTCACGCGCGGAGGATACGCCAGCAGTGACCGTTCCTGGCCGGAACGCTGACGTAGGCTCACCGCCCGTGACTGACCCGTCGCCCGTGCCGGGCCCTGCCCAGCAGACCGCCGCACCCGCTTCCGACACCGACGCTCTGGCGGCTCTCGTCCGATCCTGGGCCACCGGTTGGGCCCTCTCCCGTGGCTTTGCCGCTCCGGACCCGATCGGAACGGCCCTGTGGATCCGGCCGGGAGAACCTGGCCGGGAACGCGAGCTCGTGTGGGCGCTGGCCGACGAGAAGATCGAGCCCGACCTGCTTGCGACGATCGGAGCCTCACCGACACCGACGTGGGTCACAGTCGCGACTCATGACGTCTCGCAGACGCAGGGAGAGCTCTCCGAGCGTGGCGTCGTCCCGGCCGGCTGGCCGGAGTGGCTGATGTCGAAGGACCTGGCCGACGTCGAACAGTCGGCGTGTCCCGAGTCGTTCACGTGCACCGTGCACGAGTCCGGCAGCGTCATCCGTGCCACCGCCACGACGGCTGCGGGAGTGGTGGCGTGCTCGGGGCAGATGGCGGTGACCGGCGACGGAACAGCGGTCGCCGACCGGATCGTCACCGAAGAGGGCTTCCGGCGGCGCGGCCTTGGCCGCCACCTGATGGGCCGGCTGAGCGAGGAGGCGCTCGCACGCGGCGCGACCACCGGGGTGTTGATCGCCTCCGCCGAAGGGCACGGCCTGTACACGGCGTTGTCGTGGACACCGCTCTGCGACGTCGTGGTCGCGCGCAACACCGCCGCGATGGCCTGACGGCAGCACCGTCAGTCGAGGTTCTCCACCTCGAGATCGGGCAGGTCGCCGGCGGGCTGGAACCCGAATACCTTGCCGTAGAAGACCAGTTCCCCTTCCAGTGCACGGATCTGGTTCTCGGCGAGCCGGAAGCCATGCCCTTCGCCGGCCATCAGCACCAGGCTCACCGGCAGGCCCTTCTCCCGGACTGCGGCTGCCATCAGCTCGGCCTGGTTCGGTGGGACCACGGTGTCCTCGGTCCCCTGGAACAGCACGAGCGGACAGGAGAGCCGATCGACGTGGTGGATCGGCGACCTCTCCGCATACAGCTCCGCGTGCTCCGGGTAGGGCCCGACCAGGCTGTCGAGATACCGGCTCTCGAACTTGTGCGTGTCACTGGCCAGCACCACCAGGTCGCTGATGCCGAAGTGGCTCGCCCCGGCCCCGAAGGTGTCGGTTGCGGTGAGGCACGCGAGCGCGGTGAAGCCGCCCGCGCTGCCGCCGGTGATGGCCAGCCGGGACGCATCTGCCTTGCCGAGGCTCGCCATCGCCAGGGCGCCGGTCGAGCAGTCGGCGACGTCGACCACGCCCCAGCCGCCGAGCAGCCGCTCGCGGTAGACCCGCCCGTAGCCGGTGCTTCCGCCGTAGTTCACGTCGAGAACGGCGAATCCCCTGGACGTCCAGAACGTGCGCTCCAGGCTGAAGGCCGGTGGGGACGTGCTCGTCGGACCGCCGTGAACGGTGACGATCAACGGCGGCCGCTCCGCGGACGGGGAGTCGACCGCGGCATTGGCCGGCGGGTAGAGGAATCCGTGTGCAGTGGCGCCGTCGGCACTGCGCCACGTGACGTGCTCGGGCCGGCTGATCAGCCCGCCGTCGAGCTCCAGCGTGCTCGAGGCGGCGACCGTGCTGACCGAGCCCGAGGGGACGTTGACCTGCGCCAGCTCGCTGGGCCGATCGAGATACGTGCACCCGACCACCACCGCTGCCGATCCGGTGGCGACTTCGCGAAAGGAGGTGGCCGCTGTGGCGATGGGTTCGGAGTGGCCGTCAACGACGATCCCCAGCTGCCCGAAGCCGTCCTCGGTCCAGGTTGCCACGATCTGGTCGCCCACGACCCCGTAGCTCGAGTTGCCGAGCCCCCAGGCGGGGCCACCGAACTCCAGGTCGCGCGGGCACAGGTTGGCCGCGTCGCCCAGGCCGTGCTCTGCATCGACGTTGAGATCGAGCGCATACAGGTTGGCCCAACCGGTGCGGTCGGAGAGGAACAGCAACCGGCCGTCGGGATGCCAACGCGGTTCGCTGACGCACTCCCCCGGTCCGCCGGCCACCTGCTCCGACCGATGCAGGGCACCGTCGTCGTCGAGCTCGCCGACCCAGAGCTCGGTGTCGTCCCACGGCATGTTGGGGTGCTGCCACTGCACCCATGCGAGGAAGCGGCCGTCGGCCGAGAGTGCGTGCTGGGACACGAAGTCGGGCCCGGTGACGAGGACCGTGCCGGCGTCGGAGCCGTCGCTGTCGAGGTGCACCGCAACCAGCTCGTCCACCGGCTCACCGTCGCCCGGGCGCTCCCGCACGCAGATCGCCAGTCGACGACGGAGATCGAGCACGGGCGCTCCATATCGGAGTCCTTCGCCCGCAGGCGTGAGCGGGCGCGGGACCGCGTCACCTGCCGCCAGCAGGTGCAGACGGTCGTCGCGGAAGTCGCTGGCGACCACGACGCCACCGCGGACCCCGAACCCGCGGCCGCCGTACTCGTAGACGCGGGTGCGGGCGTTGAAGCCGGCGGGCAGCACCTCAGCCACCGAACCGCCGGCCGACCCGCGCAGGAGCACCTGCCGTCCGCCCTCAGTCGGACGGCACTCGATCCAGTAGAGGACGTCGCCGTCCTCGACATCGAAGACAGGTTCGCGCAGCGGCGTCGCCTGTTCGCACACCATCGCGGCGGACACCGGCGACGGCCACGATCCGTAGGCGAGTTCCCGCTCGAAGAGTCACCTGGCCAAGCCTAGGCAGCGCTCATGCCTGCAACGCGGCCTGATCCGGGGTCACCTGGAAGCGCAACGGTTCGCCGGCGAGGGCACGGAGGACCTCGTCGACGGCCTGGGCGCCCATCCGGTGCAGTTCGTCCCCCAGGGTTCCGGCCAGGTGCGGCAGCACGGTCACGTTGGGCAGGTCGTAGAACTCCGAGTCGGCCGGGAGCGGCTCGGGGTCGGTGACGTCGAGGATGGCCCAGATGCGGCCGGTGCGGCACTCCGCCAGCAGCGCGTCGTGGTCCACCAGCGCACCCCTCGCCGTGTTGATGAACGTGGCTCCGTCCTCGAGCAGCGCGAACAGGTCGGCATGGAGCATGTGGCGGGTCGAGGGGATGTTCGGCGCATGCAGGCTGACGATCCTGCTCCGCCGCATGAGGTCGTCGAGCTCGACCAGCTCGACGCCGAGCGCAGCTGCCCCGGCGGCGTCGACGGTCGGATCGTGCAGCAGCACGTCGACGTCGTAGCCACGGAGGAGTTCGATCACCCTGCGTCCCACTCGTGAGGCGCCGATGATGCCGATCACCGTGCGGTACAAGCCGATTCCCGGCTGACGGCGACCGATGTCGTACCGGCTACCGCTGCGCGCGGCCTCGGTGCGCATGTCCTCGGCGACGCGGAAGACCCGCTTGCCCGCCAGCACGATGGCGGCGACGGTGAACTCGGCCACCGGTACCGCGTTGGCGTCGGCCGACGTGGACACGGCGATCCCCGACGCCCAGGTGGCCGGCGTCACGTGACTGCGCAGGGAACCGGCCCCGTGCACTGCTGCCTTCAGTTCAGGGAGGAGGCGGAGCCGCTCCTCGGTCAGGGGGAGCGCGCCCCAGCAGGTCAGCAGGACGCGCGTCCTGGCCAGCCGGTCGAGGACGGCGGGCTCGGTCAGTTGCTCGTCCGACCGGATCGGCCGGTCCCAGTCGACGTCGGCGACGGCGTCGAGCCGCCCGCGGTCGCTCGGGTGGACGAGCGCCGTCGGATCGAACGTCATCCACAGCGTGACAACGGGACGCTCCATGCCAGCCTCCAGTGCGGCCATCGTCCGGTCGGTCCGAGTCCGGTCGGGGGTCAGCCGAGGTCGGGTTGGTCGGTGAGCAGCAGCACCTCGCCCACCTCGCCGGCGGACAGCACCAGGACCTCGTTGGCTCCGGCCCGCCACAGTGGTCCGGGCGCATACAGCGTGCGTTGCGGACCTTCCGGCCGCAGCAGGCCGAGGTCGAACCCGTTGAGCCAGACCCGGCTGTGGCCGTGGTCAGGGAGGGCGACGAACGCGTCGGCCGGCGAGGCGACGTCGACTCCCAGCACGTGCAGCACTGGTCCGACGACGACCGGATCGGCGGGATCTGGCACCGCCCGCGATGCCAGAGCGGGCACTCCGGCCAGCTCAAGCGTGCGCACGCGCCAGCCGAACAGCTGCTGGTGATCGAGGCGAACGCCGGAGAGGCCCTTGCGGTCGGCCAGGTGCGGCCCGTAGTTCACGCGGCCGGTCGCCTCGACGAGGATCTCGACCTCCACCGACCCAGCAGACAGTTCGACGGGCACGGCGTAGGTCTCGTCCCGGCGGTCCACCACGCCGACGAGGACCCCGTCGACGAAGACGTGCGCCCGATCGGCGAGACCGTCCAGCCGCAGCACAGTGGAGATATCCGTGTGCAGGTTGAGCGTCGTCGCATAGTGGATGGAGCCGTAGGCCTGACCGAAGGTCTCCATCGGTTCGACGGTGACGGTCTCCACCGGCTCGGCCAGATCGGCCAGGACCGCACGCAGAGGCACTCCCCTGGCCTGGTCGAACGGCACCGACTGCGGTGCCTGCCGAGGCAGCTCCGCCGGCGGCTCGGGCACCGACCTGCCCTCGGCGGCGGCGACCGGCACCAAGAGTTCCCGGAACGCATGGAACTTCGGCGTGAGCTCGCCGGCCTCGCCGATCGGGGCGTCGTAGTCGTAACTGCCGACGGTCGGCTGATAGGCGTGGCTCCCGGCCGTCGCCGGGGAGTCGGTGTCCCCGTGGTTCGCCCCGGCATACGGCCCGAAACTCGTTCCACCGTGGGCCATGAAGATGTTCACCGAGGCACCCGCGTCGATGATCTCGGTGAGTGTCGCTGCTGCGTCGTCTGCCGACTGGGTGTGGTGCGGCCCACCCCAGTGGTCGAACCATCCGCACCAGAACTCCATGCACATCGGGGGATCGAGCGGCCGGTGCCGCTTCAGGACGGCGAAGCTCTCGGCAGCGCGCGACCCGAAGTTCACCGTGGCCCAGGCGCCGGTCAGGGTGCCGCCGGTCAGCATCACGTCGGTGGGGCCGTCGGAGGTGAACAACGGCACGTCGACGCCGTTGGAGATCAGTGCCGAGCGCAGGTAGGACAGGTAGGTCGTGTCGTTGCCGTAGCTCCCGTACTCGTTCTCCACCTGGACAGCGACGACCGGGCCACCATTCGTCGCCAGGGTCGGGACGAGCTGTTCACACAGGTCGTAGAACCATCGGTCGACCGCATCGGTGTACGGGCGTTGGTGGCAACGCAGGCGCACGTTCGCATCGGCCAGCAGCCACGCGGGCAGCCCACCGAACTCCCACTCCGCGCAGATGTACGGCCCTGGCCGGACGAGGACGTCGAGTCCCAGTTCGCCGGCGAGACCGATGAAGGCCTGCACGTCGGCGCCGCCGGTGAAGTCGGGCGGGGCGAGATTGGGGTGCTGGGGTTGGTGGAAGTTCCACGCGACGTAGGTCTCCACGGTGTTGCAGCCCATCGCGGCGATCCGCAGCAGTCGGTCGGCCCACAGGTCGGGATGCACCCGGAAGTAGTGGATGGCGCCGGAGACGATCCGGTGCGGCCGCCCGTCGCGCAGGAGCGTGCCGTCGTCGGCGAAGCTGAGCAGTCGGCCGGGGCTGGTGGATGCGCTCATGGGCTCCGGGCTGCTCCTTGCGTCAGGTGGTGCACCGTCGTGGTGAGGCCGTCGTGTGCTGCGCAGTCGGGTGGGAGACCGTCAGCGCCGCGCCGGCACCCGCACCGGTCTCGGCGCCCTGGTCGACTCGCGGAGCACCACCTCGCCCGCGGCCCGCACGATACGGAGCGGGTCACCGGCGTTGCCGGTCAGGGCCAGTTCGCACGCCTGCTCGCCCATGCGTACCAACGGGAGGCGCACGGTCGTGAGTGAGGGCGACAGGTCGCGAAGAGTGACGATGTCGTCGAAGCCGGCAACGGAGATCTGATCGGGAACCACCACACCGGCGTCGCGGAAGGCGGCCATCGCCCCGACCGCCATGATGTCGGTCACCGCGAACACGCAGGTGGCGTTCAGGCTTCGGGCCAGCAACTCGGTCGCCGCGGCGTACCCGCCGTCGCGGGTGAAGGCGGCGGTGATCACGTTGCCATCGTCGAGCTCGAGCCCCGCGCTCGCCAGTCCGGCCCGGAACCCCGCCAGCCGGTCGTTGGCGGTGATGAGCGTCCGCGGTCCGGTCAGCACGGCGAAGTCTCGATGTCCCTGCGCTGCAAGGGCGATCGCAAGGTCCTTGGAGCCTGCGCGGTTCTCCGCGGCAACGGTGTCGACCGGTAGGCGGGGTTGGCTGATCGCCGCCACCCGACCGCCGCCGGCGGCATAGGCGGCAAGTTCACGGCCGAGTTGCTCGGTGCGCCGCTTGTCGGTGGTGCGCGACCCGGCCAGGATCAGCGCCCGCGCTCGCTGCGCGTGCAGCATGCCCACGTACGCGAACTCGCGATCAGGCTGACGGTTGGTGCTGCACAGCATGACCATCAGGCCGTGGCGCTCGGCGGTGGAGGTCACTCCGGACGCGATGGCCCCGAAGTAGGGATCGGCGATGTCGTGCAGGATCAGGCCGAGGACATTGGAGCTGCCGCGCGCGACGGCCTGCGCGTTGACGTTGGGGACGTAGCCGAGTTCGGCGGCGGTGGCGAGAACGCGCTCGGCCAGGTCGGCGTTCACCCGCCTGCTGCTGCCGTTGAGGGCACGGGAGGCCGTGGCGAGGGAGACACCTGCGGCCCGCGCGACCTCGCCGAGCGTCACGACGCGGGCCATGGCCGGCTCCTTCCGCGCGGCCCCGTGCCGCCCCGCAGCCGATTGTGACCGATGCGTCAGCCACGGTGCGAGCAACGACCAAGGATCTGGCCGCTGTCCGGCGGTTTCCCCATCCGGTCAGGTCCGGTTGGCGGCGCGGTCTTGATCACTGTCCGCATCTGCCTTTACCCTGGAAAGCGTTTTCCAGCCTGGGTCTGGGCCTACTGGTCTCCCTGCCGAGACGGCAGATGACTCCCTGCGACGAAAGGGAACGCATGGTGACGCGGACGGTCGGCGTGGTCATGAACGGCGTCAGCGGCCGGATGGGATACCGCCAGCATCTGGTCAGGTCCATCCTCGCCCTGCGCGACGCCGGCGGCGTTCAGGTGGGGGACGACCTGATCGTTCCCGACCCGATCCTGCTCGGCCGGAACGCGGACAGGCTGCGGCCGATCGCAGCGCGGCACGGCCTCACCCGCGTGTTCGACGACATCGACAAGGCGCTGGCCGAACCCGACGCAGAGGTGTACTTCGACGCGCAGGTGACGTCTGCGCGCAAGGCCGCACTGACAGCTGCGATCGCGGCCGGTAAGCACATCTACACCGAGAAGCCGACCGCCGAGACCGCTGCGGAGGCCGACGAACTGGCTGCCCTGGCGGCGGCCGCAGGAGTGAAGAACGGCGTCGTGATGGACAAGCTGTTCCTTCCAGGCCTGCGCAAACTCCGCCGGCTCGTCGACAGCGGTTTCTTCGGCCAGATCCTCAGTGTGCGTGGGGAATTCGGCTACTGGGTCTTCGAAGGCGACTGGCAGCAGGCTCAGCGGCCGTCCTGGAACTACCGCTCCGAGGACGGCGGCGGGATCACGCTCGACATGTATCCACACTGGAGTTACGTCCTCGAGTTCCTCTTCGGCCGGGTCCGCAGCGTCTATGCCCACGCCACCACCCACATTCCCCAGCGGATCGACGAGAACGGTGAGCGTTACCAGGCGACCGCCGACGACGCCTCCTACGGCATCTTCGAGCTCGAAGGCGGTGCGGTGGCGCAGATCAACTCCTCGTGGGCCGTGCGCGTGCACCGCGACGAGCTCGTGGAGTTCGTGGTCGACGGGACCGAGGGCTCAGCAGTTGCCGGCCTGTTCTCCTGCCGGACCCAGCATCGGGTGAACACTCCCAAGCCGGTCTGGAACCCCGACCTGCCGACCACCGAGGACTTCCGCCGGCAGTGGGACGTGGTGCCGGACAACGAAGAGATGGAGAACGGCTTCAAGGCCCAGTGGGTCGAGTTCCTCAAGCATGCTTATGGAAATGCGCCATTCCCATACGACCTCAGCGAGGCGTCCCGGGGCGTGCGTCTGGCCGAGCTGGCGCTGGAGTCGGCCCGGAAGGGCACCCGCATCGACGTACCCGGATCCGGCGGCTCGGAAGGTCAGCTGTGACGTCGATCAACCTGCCGTCGCGCGACGGGCACCTGACGGAGTACCGCTTGTCCGGCCCGAAGGAGTGGGCTGCCGACTCCCGACCGGCGACGTCGCGGGTGGCGTTCGCGGCCGCCCATGTGGTGGCGGACCCCCTGGCAGACAACGCACCTGGCGCTCCCGCGGTGCTCGACTGGGAGTCCACGCTCGCCTTCCGCGAGCACCTCACCCGGCATGGCCTCGGGATCGCGGAGGCGATGGACACCGCGCAGCGCGGGATGGGCCTTACCTGGGATACCGCCGCCGAGCTGATCAGGCGTTCGTCGGCGCAGACACTGGCGGCCGGCGGCCGCATCGCCTGTGGGGTGGGGACCGATTCGGCCACCGAGCCGCCTACGTCGCTGACCGACGTCATCGGGTGCTACCTGCAGCAGCTGGCCGTCGTGGAGGATGCCGGAGCCCAGGCCATCATCATGGCCAGCCGTGACCTCCCCCGGATCGCGACCTCCGCGGATGACTACGCCACGGTGTACACCGAGCTTCTGCGGCAGGTGAAACAACCGGCGATCCTGCACTGGCTCGGGCCGATGTTCGACCCGGCGCTGAGTGGCTACTGGGGCTCTGCCGACGTGACGACGGCGACCGCATCGTTCGTCGAGCTCATCCGGTCCCAGGCGGACAAGGTCGACGGGGTGAAGGTCTCGCTGCTCGATGCCGATCACGAGATCGCTCTACGCGCAGCACTGCCAGACGGGGTCAGGCTCTACACCGGCGACGACTTCAACTACCCAGGGCTGATCGAGAGCGGATCCCATGCCCTGCTGGGGATCTTCGATCCCATCGCTCCAGCTGCGGCTGCCGCGGTCCGGGCTCTCGACCGGGGCGACACCGCCGCGTTCCATCAGGCTCTCGACGACACGGTCCCGCTGTCGAGGCACCTGTTCGGCGCACCCACCTACTACTACAAGACCGGGGTCGTGTTCCTGGCCTGGCTGAACGGCCACCAGCCGGGCTTCCGCATGGTCGGCGGCCTGGAGTCCGCGCGCAGCATCACGCATCTGGCCGAGGCCTTCCGGCTGGCCGACCAGGCCGGACTGCTGAGCAATCCTGACCTGGCGGTGAAACGCATGTCGGCGCTGCTGGCGGTGCAGGGCATCGGGTCCTGACGTGGCGCACCCACGGCTGTCCCTCAACCAGTGGACCACCCGGCGATGGAACCTCGCCGACGCGATCGACGGTTGTGCACGGCACGGGATCGGCGGCATCGGCGTCTGGCGAGAGAAGCTGGCCGAGGTTCCCGCTGCGGAGGCTCGCTCGCGGCTCGATGACGCCGGCCTCACCGTGACCTCCTTGTGCCGCGGCGGATTCCTGAGTGACGCCAGCACCCACACCACCGCCCTGGACGACAACCGACGGGCCGTCGACGAGGCGGTCTCGGTCGGGGCCGACCTGCTGGTGTTGGTGATGGGCGGCCTCCCGGAGGGCAGCACCGATCTCGCCGGGGCGCGCACCGCCGCCAGGAGCGGCCTGGACGCACTGGTCCCCTACGCGGTCGATGCCGGCGTCCGGCTGGCGTTGGAGCCGCTGCATCCGATGTATGCCGCCGACCGGTGCGTGCTCTCGACCCTGAGGCAAGCGGTCGAGTGGGCAGAGCCCTTCGCGCCGGATGCCGTCGGGGTCTGCGTCGACACCTTTCACATCTGGTGGGATCCCAACGTCGGAACGGCGATCGCGGAGGTTGCCTCGGCAGATCGGCTGGCGACTTACCAGGTATGCGACTTCCTGGTTCCGCTTCCCGCGGACGTGCTGCTGGGACGTGGCTACATGGGCGACGGCGTGATCGACTTCGAGAGCCTCACCCGCACGGTCGCGGCCACCGGGTACGACGGGTTCGTCGAGGTGGAGATCTTCAACGCCGACGTCTGGGCGGCCGATCCCGACACCGTTCTCGCGACGGTGAGCGAGCGCTTCGACCGGCTGGTCGCTCCGTTCCTGTAGGACCGCCGTGTCGCCAGACATGCAATCGACGCTGGCGGCGGGCCGACAAGTGCCGACATGTCCGGATCCGCACGGTCCGGCTGCATGTTTGGGGCGGCTGCGGCGGGCGGCGAGTGGCGGGGTGGGTCCGGGGCGGGCCTACTCGACCAGCGCGTGCTCGACGCGGATGTACTCGCGGAACTTCGGCATCAGCCTGCTGATGATCACGATGCCGACCACACAGCTGCACCCGCACACCACCAGCGCCTGGCGGGTGCCGATGGCCTGGCCGAGCGACCCGGCCAGGAAGTCGCCCAGCCGCGGAACACCCGCCACCACCACGATGAAGACACCTTGCAGCCGGCCGCGCATCGCGTCCGGCGTGGCCGCCTGCAGGATCGTCCCGCGGAAAACCGAGCTGATCGAGTCGGCCGCGCCGGCAGCGGCAAGGCAGATCAACCCGAGAGTCAGGCCCGGCGCGAGGCCGAACGCGGCGATCGCGACACCCCAGCAGGCGACCGCCAAGATCACGACAAGGCCGTGACGTTTGATTCGGCCGAACCACCCCGACAGTCCCAGCGCGACCAAGGCACCGACCGCCGGCGCGGCTTGCAGGAATCCGACGGTCTCGGCACCACCGGCGAACACGACCACCGCCGCCGCGGGGAACAGCGCCCGCGGGGATGACAGCAACATCGCGTTCATGTCCGCGACGAAGCTGCCCAACACCACCTGGTTGCCCTTGAGGTAGCGCAGGCCGTCGAGCACACTGCGCAGGCCCGCTCGCTGGACCTTGCCCTGGGGTGGCATCGGCGGGAGTTTGAACAAGGCCCACAAGGCGATCAGGTAGGTGAGGACGTCGACGGCATAAGCAGCCTGATATCCCTGCCAGGCCACCAGAGCAGCGCCGAGAAGCGGACCGAGGGTGAGGCCCACGTTGAAGCCACCCGTGCCCAAGGCGTTCGCAGCGGGGATCAGATGCAATGGCAGGAGTCTGGGGATGATCGCCTGCCGCGTCGGTGCGTTCACCGCGAACAAGCCGCCCTGAACCGCGACGATCAGGTAGAACACCCAGAGGTCCGTCACGTCGAACAGGCTCACGACCAACAACGCGCCGCTCGCGATCCACAGCCCTAGCGCCGTGACGATCGCCAGCTTGCGCCGGTCGAGCGAGTCGGCGAGTGCCCCGCCGTAGAGACCGCAGAACACCATCGGAAGCAGCATGGCCAGGCCGACTCCGCCGACCGCCAACGACGACCCGGTGATGTCGTAGACCTGGATGGCGACGGCGACCGCGGTCATCTGCTGGCCGAGCTGCCCCAGTGACAGACCGACGAACATCCGCCGGTACGCGGGGGATTCCCGCAGGGGCGTCACGTCGAGGAGCAGAGGCACGCTCTCCACTCTCTCGCTAATGGAGGGCTGAGGCGTCGGTTGTCCACTTTGGGCACCAGACATGTCCGGGGCGCCAGCGTGCCCAACCGGCGCTGGAGTTGCCGATGACCCGTCAGCCGGCGGCCAGCAACACCTCGGCGAGCAGGCGCCGCACCTCCTCGGTCACCGCCCGGCGGCCGGCGGCGAGGTACTTGCGCGTGTCGACCACGGAGCGCTCGGCGTCGAGGTAGCTCCGGACCGCCTCCGTGAATGCGACGTTGAGGCTGGTGGCGATGTTGATCTTGGTCATCCCCGCGTGGACGGCAGCGGTCAACTGGTCGTCGGGGACGCCGGACGACCCGTGCAGCACCAGCGGGACTCCAGCCGTGGCCCGGTGCCTGCGCGATCAGGTCGAGATCGACCGACGCGTCCTTGCTGGTCATGGCGTGCGAGGTACCGACGGCAACGGCCAACGCGTCGATCCCGGTGGCGCGCACGAACGATGCGGCCTCATCCGGATCGGTGCGCACGCCCGGAGCGTGCACGCCGTCCTTGCCACCCACCTCACCAAGCTCCGCTTCCACCGCGAGCCCGGCGGCGTGGCACTCCGCCACGATTCCGGCTGTTGCCTCCACATTCTTCTCGTAAGCCAGCGACGAACCGTCGAACATCACCGACCCGAAGCCAAGGCTGATCGCCTCCCGCACCAGGGTCGGGCGGGTGGCGTGGTCGAGATGCACGGCCACCGGCACCGTCGGCCGCCCGGGCGATGGCCAACGTCGCCAGCCCTATGGGTGCCAGGGCACCGTGGTAGGCAACGGCGTTCTCACTGATCTGCAGGATCACCGGAGCACCGGCCATGGTGGCGCCGGCGACAAGCGCCTCCGCGTGCTCGATCTGGATCACGTTGAAGGCGCCGACGCCACGACCGCGGGCATACGCTGCCGCCATGATCTCGTCCGGTCGGGGTCAGCCCCATGCCCGGTCACCCTCTCGTCCTGCCTCGCATCGGTGACTCACGGGCTGCGTACCTGCACCAACGCCTGTAGCCGCTCAACGTCATCTGGGTCAACGGCGCCGGCCACCGGCGACAGCACCGCCGCGGCAGACACGGCAACCGCTTCGGCCAGCATCGTGCGGGCTGCCTCGGCGTCGGACAGCGGGTCGGGGCCCGGCCGGGCCAGCGCACGCGCGAAGGCGGCGACAGCGGCATCTCCGGCCCCGGTGGCGTTGCCCACGAGGGGATCGGCAAGCCGGGCCCAGAGCATGAGCTCACCCGTCGTCAACACCAGGCCGTCGGCACCCGATGAGACGACGACCGCCTTCGCGCCGGCCTGGCGGAGCTCCGCCGCTCCAGCCGCGGCGTCGTGCGTTCCGGTCACCGCGGTCAGCTCCGCGCTGTTGGGCTTCATCAGATCCGGCCCGGCAGCGGCAGCCGCGAGCATTGCCGGTCCGGATGTGTCGACCACGACCCGCGCGCTGCCCGCGGCGAGGGCAGCGGACACGAGGTCGGCGTACCCATCGGTGCCGATACCGCGAGGGAGGCTCCCGGAAAACGTCAGCACGCTGACATCTGCGGCCAGGCGTTGAACCTCAGCACGCAAGGCCGCCCATTCCTCGGCGGTCACCTGAGGTCCGGGCTCGTTGAACAGGGTGGCCGTGCTGTCGTGTGTCTCCAGGATGACCACGGTCCGCCGGGTCGATCCGACGATCGGGACGAACGCCTCCTCGATTCCCGCGTCCACGAGTCCAGCCCGGATGGGCGCCGCGGCGGCGCCCCCGAGGAGTCCGGTCGCCGTCACTGGTTCGCCGAGGCAGCGCAGCACGAACGCGGTGTTCACTCCCTTGCCGCCGGGCCGCTCGTCCACCCGCAGGACCCGGTGCTCGCGGCCGCGGCCGACGCGCTCGACGCGATAGGTCACGTCCAGCGCCGCATTCGCCGTAACGGTGGCGATCCCCCTGCCTGCGCTCACATCTGCCCATCCGGACGGCGGAGCCATTCGCCCGCCCGCATCACGCCGGCCGGCCGCAGGTCGTCGTCGAGCACCACCAGGTCGGCCCTTCGTCCAGGCTGCGAGCACGCCGACGTCGCTCCGGCCAAGGACCCGGGCGGGGTTCACCGACGCCATGGTGACCGCGTCGGCCAGGGGCCGGCCCACCTCGTGCACGACGAAACGCACGGCGGCGGCCATCGTGAGCGTGCTGCCCGCAAGCGAACCCGAGTCGGCCAGCCGCGCCGCACCGCCGCTGACCACGACGTCCAGGTCGCCGAGGCTGTACGTGCCGTCGCCGACGCCGGCCGCAGCCATGGCATCGGTGATCAGCGCGATGCGCTCCGGACCGACGTGGTCGATCGCCAGCTTCAGCACCCGCGGGTCGATGTGGTGGCCGTCGCAGATCAGTTCGAGGACGACGTCGCTGGAGGAGGTCAGCAACGCACCCACCGGGCCGGGCGCACGGTGCGACATCAGCGGCATCCCGTTGAACAGGTGGGTGGCCACCGTCGCACCGGCAGCAAGGGCCTCGTCCACCACCGCGGCCTCGGCGGCCGTGTGCCCGACCGCGACCACGACATCCGCGGCCACCAGCGTGCGGACCGCGTCCAGGCCCCCCGGCAGCTCCGGCGCGAGCGTGACCATCCGAAGGTGACGACCGGCGGCGGCCAGCATGCGCTGAACATCCTCAGCTGCCGGCTCGGCGAGCAGGGTCTCGTCGTGCGCCCCCTTGCACTGCCTGCTGATCCATGGGCCTTCGAGATGGATACCCGCGAGGACACCCTCCTCGACCAGCGGTATCAGGGTGCTGATCTGCCGCTCGAGAACGTCGAGGCGTGCCGTCACCAACGAACCCATGCAGGTCGTCGTCCCGTTGACCGCGTGGAAGTCGGCGACCTTCCGAGCGGCAGCCCCGTCGACCGTGGTGTAGCGCTCTCCGTTCCCGCCGTGACAGTGGATGTCCACGAAGCCGGGGACGACTGAAGCACCGCCGAGATCGACAGCGGCCTCGCCGGCCTGGCCGCCCGGCTCTCCCGTGCCCACCTGCGCCACCCGCTCGCCGTCCGTGCGGAGCCATCCGCCGGCGGCACCTCCCTCACCGGTGATCACAACCGCGTTCGTCAGCAGGGTCATGCCGCTCCCCCATCCGATGCCTGAGCCGCCGCGGCGAGAAGAGCCGCTCCGATCGCGCCGGCCTCGTCGCCCAACTCGGCGGTGACCAGCCGCGGCCTGCGGTGGAACGTCATCCGGGCCTCCAGTTCGGTCGCGAGCGGATCCATCAACGCCGCGCCCGCCCTGGCCAACCCGCCGCCGATGACCACGACTGCCGAACCGAGCAAGGTGATCGCGGCCAGCAGCGCTGTCACCAAAGCCTGCACGGCTTCGTCCAGGACGGCGATGGCCGCCGGGTCCCCGGCGGCGACGCGCGCGAAGACCTCGGCAGAGCCGGAGACGGGCGAACCGGTGCGGGCGGTGTAGCGGCGCGCGACCGCGGCCGCGGAGGCGTACCGCTCGAGACATCCGCGCTGGCCGCACGGGCACTGCTCACCGCCCGGCACCACGACCACATGACCGAGTTCGCCCGCATACCCACCGGCGGACAGCAGCCGTCCGTCCACCACGCAACCGGCAGCGATGCCAGTCCCCAGCGGGACGAACAGCACGTTGCGCTCGCCCTTCCCTGCCCCGAACCGTGCCTCGGCCAGTCCACCGGCCCGCACGTCGTGGCCCAGCCGGACCGGCCTGCCGATCGCCAGACTCAGGTTCGCGGCCAGAGGCAGGTCGAGGAAGCCGAGGTTCACCGCCGACCGGACCACTCCGCACGTTTCGTCGACGATGCCCGGCACGACGACACCGACTGCGGGCGGGTTCGCTGCCGTCTGCCCAGCCGCCCTGCTCAGCCGGCCGGCGGTGGCGGCGACCGTCGCCGTGACCGCGTCCGGGCCCTCGGCGACCGGCGTCTCCGTCCGATGCGATGCGAGCACCGCACCCGTCGCCGGATCGATCAGCAGGCCCTTGATGCCGGACCCGCCGATGTCGATCCCGATGGCGACCGATTCGGTCATGCCGACTCTTCGGCGAGGATCACCGACCGGGCGAGGTTGCGTGGCTGGTCGGGGTTCTGGCCCTTGGCGAGCCCGATCGCGACCGCGACCCGCTGGGCCCGAATGAGGTCTGCCATCGGGTCGCGGCCGGCGGCATGGACGACCATGCCGCCCATCTCCGTCACCTGCTGCACCAGGCCGGCGGGCGGCTCGCCGAAGATCCACACCGCGCTGGTGTCGTCGGTGATGCTCATCGGCCCGTGCCGGTACTCCATCGACGGGTAGGCCTCCGTCCACGACAGCGACGCCTCGCGCATCTTCAGCGCGGCCTCGTTGGCGATCCCGATGGCCCAGCCCGACGCGAGGAACGTGTACTGCCGCCGGGTCAGCAGGTCCGCGGGAATGACCTCGGCCAGAGCCTCCTCGGCCTGCGGTATCAGCGACTCGACGTCGCCGCCCAGGCTGGCGCGGAGCAGGGCCAGCGCGGACGTGGCGAACCGGGTCTGCACCACCGACTGCTCGTCGGCGAACTCGATCACGATGGCGTCACCGGAGAGCTGGACGACGTCAGTTTCACCGTCGCCGGTGATCGTGGTGGTCGGGACGCGGCCCCGCAACGTCCGCAGGAGCTCGATGACCTCGGTGGTGGTGCCGCTACGGGTGATGGCCAGGACGCGGTCGTACGGGCGGTCGGCGGGGAACTCGCTCGCGGTGAACGCGTCGGTCTCCCCGTTGCCCGATTCCTCGCGGAGGCCCGCGTAGGCCTGCGCGACGAACCACGACGTTCCGCAGCCCACCGCGGCGACCCGCTCGCCCACCGCCGGCAGCCCGGGCGCCTCGGCGGCGAGCTCGGCGGCCTGCCGCCAGCAGTCCGGTTGCGAGGCGATCTCCGATTCAACGAACGTCACGTCCGACCTCCGGTGTTGTTCTGTGTCGCTAGTCAGCTCGGGAAGACAGCAATTCAGTACGGATATACCGCCAGGGAGAGCTCGACCACTCGACGGTCCACAGCGCACGGACTCCAGACAGCGCGAATGTGTTGGCAAGGCCCTCGCCGGATGCACAATTGCACACGACGCTCGGGTCCAGCGCACGTTCTGCCCTGCCCGGACAGGTCGGCCAGGGGGTGGTGCAGGTGAACCGGTACGAGCGGCTGAACCGGCTCCTCGGCCTGCTCGCCGACGACGGCAGCATCGAGGTCGAGCGTGCGGCGAGGCTGCTGCAGGTGTCCGCGGCGACGATCCGCCGCGACCTCGACCACCTGGCCGGCCAGCAGCTGCTCACCCGGACCCGTGGCGGCGCGGTCGCACACAACGTGTCCTACGACCTGCCGCTGCGGTACAAGGCCGGCCGGCAGACGAGCTCCAAGCAGCGCATCGGTGAGGCCGCGGCTGCCTTGGTAGAGCCGGGCATGGTCGTCGGCCTCAACGGCGGCACCACCACCACCGAACTCGCGCGTGCCCTCGTCACGAGGCCGGACCTGCAGAACGGGGCCGACCCGGCGATCACCGTGGTGACCAACGCACTCAACATCGCCAACGAGATGGCGGTCCGCCGCAACGTCAAGATCGTGCTCACCGGTGGGGTCGCCCGGCCGCAGTCGTTCGAGCTGTTCGGGCCGCTGGCCGAACGGGTACTGGCAGACGTGCACGTGGACATGACCTTCCTGGGCGTCGAGGGCATCGACGCAGAGGACGGCGCCTTCACCGCCCACGAGGGCGAGGCGAGCGTGAACCGGCTCCTTGCCAAGAGGGCGACGACGGTGGCTGTCGTGACCGACTCCACCAAGCTCGGCCTCCGCACGTTCGCCCACATCTGGCCGACGAGCGACGTCGCCACCCTTGTCACCGACACCGACGCCGACCCGCGCCAGGTGGCTGCCTTCACCGCCGCAGGAGTCGACGTCAAGCTCGTGTGACCAGCAGCTGGTCAGCAGCGGGAATCCCGTTGCCGACGGTGGCCGGGCTTGGATACCGTGGCGCCACACGGAAGGGAGGTGGTCCGAGAATGCATTCTTCTGGGACTTGTGAGGTGGCTGCCGGCTGACCGGCTCCCACAACGGGACGACCGCCTCGGCGGTCGGTCGCTGACCCTCCCGGGTCGCCGCGGTCGGCCAATCCAGGGCAGTCACCGGGTTCGCAGGTGCTGGGGTTGGTCCCACCAGCGAAATATGCCTGCGGGCCTAGCTTTCCGGCCCCGGTTCGGGTCGAGCTCCACCAGGAGCTCCCCGGCCGGGGCCGGTCCATGTCCAACACCCTGAAAAGTGGCGGCCAGTCGTCACTTTCGGCCCCTCGGCGAGTCGAAGCCCGCCACGCGCCACCACTTTTCAGGGATCGACGGACCGCCGGCGGCTCCTCGGGCTACGGCTGCAGCCGGGTTCGCCGCCAGCCGGGCTGCTCATCCACCGCCAGGTAGAGCACCCGGTCGTGCAGCCGGCCCCGGTGGCCGACCCAGAACTCCCACCGGTCGGGATGAAGTACCAGCCCGCCCCAGAACGGCGGTCGTTCGACCGCGCCGCCCTCGAACCGCCGCTCGACCTGCTCGTACCGCGCATCGAGCGCTGCCCGGCTCTCGATCTCCTGGCTCTGCTGGCTCGCCCACGCGCCCAGCTGCGACTCGCGTGGCCTGGAGGCGAAGTAGGCGTCGGACACGGCGGCCGGGGCCTCGCGGACCGTCCCTTCGACCCGTACCTGCCGGGACATCGCGTGCCAGCCGAACACCAACGCGGCGGCGGACTCCTGAGCCAGGTCGCCGGCCTTCGCCGATTCGAGATTGGTGAACAGCAGCAGGCCGGTGCCGCCGCGATCGTCAGCGGGCAGTCCTTTGAGCAGCACGGTGCGGGCATGCGGTCGGCCGCCCGGCCCCGTGGTCGCCAGCACCATGGCATTCGGCTCCACCACACCGCCGTCTTCTGCCTCAGCCAGCCATACCCGGAACAGGTCGGCCGGGTCCTCGGGGACCGTCGCCGGATCGATCTGCGTGCCCGTGTAGGCCACCCGCATGGCGCCCAGCCGCTCGTCGTCGCCGCTCACGGGGCAACGCTACGGCCGTGGGAGAATGCCGCTCGACGAAACGTCCCGCCGCGCCACTTCTCGATCGACCGAACGGACCTACATGGCCGACGCCACCAGCACCGCAGCCAAGACCAGCTCCGCCGCGACGAACGGGGCAGCCCTCCGCATCCCGGACGGGCTGAAGCCCAGGGACGGGCGCTTCGGCTCCGGCCCGTCGAAGGTCCGGCCGGAGGCGCTGGCAGCGCTGACGGCGTCGGGAGCGTCGCTGATGGGTACGTCGCACCGGCAGGCGCCGGTACGAGGCCTGGTCCACCGGGTGCGCGAGAGCCTCGCCGAGCTGTTCAAACTGCCGGCCGGCTACGAGGTGGTCCTCGGCAACGGCGGGTCGACGGCCTTCTGGGACGTCGCCGCGTTCTCGCTGGTCCGGTCGGTGGCGGCGCACGCGAGCTTCGGCGAGTTCTCCTCGAAGTTCGCCGCGGTCACCGACGGTGCACCGTGGCTGGAGCCGTCGCTGGTCGTGACCGCTGACGCCGGTAAGGCACCCGACCTGAGCCAGCTCGCCGAAGGAGCGGACTTCTACGCCTGGGCGCACAACGAGACGTCGACCGGCGTCATGGCACCGGTGCAGCGGGTCGGTGACGCGGACGCCCTGGTCGTGGTCGACGCCACGTCCGGTGCTGCCGGGCTGCCGGTCGAGATCGCCGACACCGACGTGTACTACTTCGCCCCACAGAAGGCGTTCGCCTCCGACGGAGGTCTGTGGCTCGCGCTCATGTCACCGAAGGCGCTCGAGCGCACCGCCGAGATCGCGAAGTCCGGCAGGTACATCCCGTCCTTCCTCGACCTCGCCACTGCGGTCGACAACTCGCACAAGGACCAGACCCTCAACACCCCGGCGATCGCCACGTTGTTCCTGATGGCCGAGCAGATCGACTGGATGCTGGCCGGTGGCGGGCTGGACTTCACGCTGAACCGCACGTTCGCCTCGTCCAGCCACTTGTATCAGTGGGCTGAGAACTCCGGCTACGCGGCGCCGTACGTGGTCGACCCGGAGGACCGCTCGTTCGTGGTGGGCACGATCGACTTCGACGATCGCATCGACCACGCCCTGCTGGCCAAGACCCTGCGGAGTAACGGAATCGTCGACATCGAGCCGTACCGCAAGCTCGGTCGTAACCAGTTGCGGATCGCCATGTATCCGGCTGTCGACCCCGATGACGTCCGTGCGCTCACTGCCTGCATCGACTACGTCGTCGAGCGGCTCGACTGACCGATTCGCCTGGTGGGCGTCAGTCGTTGATCTTGCCCTTGGCCACTACGAAGCAGGGCACGGTGTGCCAGCCGGTGGCTCCGTCGGGTACCACGTCGGCCAGCTCTTCGGTCTGGGTGCGGCCACGGGCGTCGACCGCGCGGCACTGCAACGTGTGGTCGCCAAGGGTGGCGTCCGCCCACAGCCAGCTCCACAATCGCCAACTGTCCTTGGTGGGCTGGCCACCGAGCTCGGCGTCGTGCCACTCGCCGTCGTCGACGCGCACCTGGACCTTCGAGACGCCGGTGTGCTGCAGCCAGGCGGTCCCGGTGATCCGCACGTCGCCTTCCTCCGCGCCGCCGGCCGGGGTGTCGATGCGGCTCTGCAGCTTGATCGGCCCCTTCTCGCTCCAGCCGCGCTCGGTCCAGTAGGCCGCCACCTTGTCGAAGCGCGTGACCTCGAGCTCCACCAGCCACTTCGTCGCCGAGACGTAGCCGTACAGGCCCGGAACCACCATCCGCAGCGGGAACCCGTGCTGGCGCGGCAACGGCTCACCGTTCATCCCGTAGGCCAGCAGCGCGTTGCGGTCGTCGGTGAGCGCTTCGAGCGGGGTTGCGCACGTCCAGCCGTCGTCCGACGTCTGTAGGACCGCGTCGGCACCCTCCTGCACGCCGCACTCCTGCAGGATCGCGGCGATCCGGGTGCCCGTCCACAGGGCGTTCCCGGCCAGGTCGCCACCGACGGGGTTGCTCACGCAGGTCAACGTCACCCAGGCATGGTCGACGGGACGCGCCATCAGCTGGGCGAGGTCGAACTCCATCGGCCGGTCGACCATGCCGCCGATCCGCAGGCGCCACTCGCCGGGATCGACAGACGGCACCACCAAGGCGGTGTCGATGCGGTAGAACCCGGCGTTCGGGCTCTGCCACGGGTTGGGGAAGCCGTTCACGGCGGAGACGTTCGCGGGATCCGCCGGAAGCGCTGCCTGCGCTGGGAATGCCTGGAGCCTGGCCGGCGCAGGTGGGATGCGGAGGGTTGCTCGCGCCTGCTCGACGGCTTTGCTGGCGCGGCCACCCACCTGCGCCAACAATCCAGCGGCGGCAGCGCCGACCGTGGTGAGGCCAGCCGCCATCAGGAAGTTCCGTCGGTCGTAGACGCCGGGGAGCGGTCGGCCGATCACGGCAGGTTGCGGTGCCGCCTTGCCGGCGACCCACCGCAGAGCGAGCAGTGCGCCGAGCCCCGCAACCAGCGACGGGATCAGATCGACTGCCGCGAAGGTCGGCCGAGAGGCCGCACACAGGGCGCCCAGCGCACCAAGACCCAAAGCGAGCAACGAGAACGCTCGCCGCCGGGTGGTGAGCACGCCGATCACGGCGAACCCCGCCGCAAGCACCACGATCATCCCGGCGGCCAGCACGGCCTTGTCGGCGGTGCCGAACGTCGAGGTGGCGAATTCCTTCAGCCACGCTGGCGTGATGTCGACGAAGGCAGAACCGATGGACACGAGTGGGGTCGCGTCCGTGGCCAGCGCGGCAGCAGTGAGCTGGGCACAGCCGAGACCGAACGCGGCAGCCACCCAGCCCGACAGCACACCGCGCCACACCGGTGGACGCGTTCGCGGCGGCTGCTCGGGCTCGTGGGCCCGCGACTCGGTGACTACGTCAACCATGTGACCACGACGATGACGACGAGAACGGCCAGCACGGCGGGCACGAGGTAGCGGCGGCTGGGCCCGGTCATGCAGCCACGCTAGCTCGCACCGGGTCTGCGGCAGGGCCCCCAGCCTTGCCCGAGTGGGCGCAATTCGGGGTCATGACCGGCTGATAACCCCGAATTGCGCCCACTCCCGGCGGTGAGCCCGTTCGTGGTTCGTAATCGCTCAGCCGAGGCGGAGGACGGCGCACGCGTGCGGGCCCAGCCCGATGCTGTCCCCGTCGACCTGCACCCTGGTGGGATCGAACGCGAGGGCGACCTCCGCAGGACGACCACCGGGTAGCGGCAGGTGGACGGAATCGCTACCCAGATTGACCGCGATGGCGAACGGCTCGCGGCGCACCGTGAGCGCCTCGCCGAAGCCGGTGACCTCGACGGCGTCCAGCTTGCCGTCGTTGAGGGACGGCTCGGACCGGCGCAGGGCGATCAGATCGCGGTACCAGGTCAGCATCCGCTGGTGCTCAGCATCGGCCGGTTCGCTCCAGTCGAGCACGCTGGCGTCCCTGGTGGCGGGGTCCTGTGGGTCCGGGACGTCCTCGGCCGCCCACCCGTGGGCAGCGAACTCCGCGCGCCGCCCTGTGCGCACGGCCTCGGCCAGCTCGGGTGACTCGAAGTCGGAGAAGAACTGCCATGGCGTCGACGCCGCCCACTCCTCCCCCATGAAGATCATCGGAGTGAAGGCGGACAGCAGGTACAGCGCCGCCGCAGCCGCCTGCTGCTCGGGCACCACGTTCGCGGAGATGCGGTCACCGACCGCGCGGTTGCCCACCTGGTCGTGCGTCTGCAGATAGCCGACGAACGATCGGCCGTCGTGCCGCTCCGGGTCGACCTTCGCCCCCCAGTTCGCACCGCGGAAGCTCGACCAGCTGCCGTCGTGCAGGAACACCTCCCGCAGCGTCTTCACCAGGACGCCAGGCTCCGCGAAGTCCGCGTAGTAGCCCTGACGCTCACCGGTCAGCGCCACGTGCAGGGCGTGATGCACGTCGTCGGCCCACTGGGCGGTCATCCCGCGGCCGCCCTCGTGCGTGGGCGTGACCATCGCCGGGTCGTTCAGGTCGCTCTCGGCGATGAGCTCCAGCGGTCGTCCGAGTCGCGCACTCAGGTCGGCCGTCGCCTCGGCGAGCTCCGCGAGGATGTGGGTGCTGGACGAGTCCTGAAGCTCGTGCACGGCGTCGAGGCGCAGTGCGTCGACGTGGAATTTCTCGAACCAGCGCAGGGCATTGTCCAGAATGAACCGACGAACCTCGGCACTACCCGGCGCATCGAGGTTGACCGCCGCACCCCAGGGTGTGGTGTGCGTGTCGGTGAAGTAGGGGCCGAAGGTCGCCAGGTAGTTGCCGTCCGGACCCAGGTGGTTGTAGACGACGTCGAGGCACACACCGAGACCCCTGGCGTGGCAGGCGTCCACGAATGCCTGGAACGCGGGCGGCCCGCCGTAGGCGTCGTGCACGGCGTAGAGGTCGACCCCGTCGTACCCCCAGCCCCAGCGCCCAGGGAAGGCTGCGACCGGCAGCACCTGCACGACGTCGACCCCCAGCGTCACCAGGTGGTCGAGGCGCTCCACTGCTGCGGCGAACGTGCCTGCCTGCGTGAACGTCCCGACGTGCATCTCATAGATCACCGCACCGGGGATTCCCCCACCCTCGCGAGGACCTCGCCACGAGGTATCAGTCCACTGATACGCGTCCTCGTCGAAGGTGCGGCTGAAGCCGTGCACTCCGTCGGGCTGCCAGGGACTGCGCGGGTCGGGCACGGCGTCTCCGCCGTCGACCGAGTACGCGTAGTCGAACGGACCGGCGCCCTGCACGCGAGCAGTCCACCACCCGCCCTCGGACGGGGTCATGAGCAGCGATTGGGTCCCCTCGTCGGATCGGTCCGCCGCAGGGCTTGCCGTCCCTGACCAGCAGGGCCAGCTCGCGTGCCCGGGGAGCCCAGACACGGAATTCGCGCTCTTTCGTCATGCCGCAGACTCCTCTTCGTCGCCGCCGGCGGCAGCCTGCGTCATCCCGTGCCGCACCAACAGAGCCACCGGAAACTCCTGCAGCAGCAGGGAAATCCGCACGTGACCGTCGCTCGTCACCCGGCGCCCAGTGAGCTCGTCGACCCAGGTGCCCGGCGGCACGGCGACGGTGGCCGCGCCGAATCCACCGGACCGGCTCGAGCACGCCGGCGTGCCGCGTGACCAGGGCAATCGCAGCGACCTCGTCACCGGGCCCGCGAGCGACTGCGACAAGAGCAGGCGAGTCCGTCTCGAGCATCCGGTAGCCCGCCTGGTCGCCGACGAACCACCCCGGCTGCGCGGCCCGGAGGCGTAGCGCGCTGCTCGTCACCAGGAGCTTCTCGTCGGACAGGTCCGTCGGCGCCTCACCGGCGTCGAGGCGACGCAGCCGCCGGTCCCGTTCGCCGAAGTCGACGGGTCGCCGGTTGTCGGGGTCGACCAGCGAGAGGTCGACCAGCTCGGTCCCCTGGTACACGTCCGGGATCCCCGGCAACGTCAACTGGAGCAGCTTCTGCCCGAGGGTCGCTGCGCGGACCGCGTCGGCGGTCTTCGCCAGCCAGCCGGTCACCAGCCGGTCGACTTCGGGGTCACCCACCGCCCCCGAGGCGAACCGCGCCACCGCGTCCTCGTAGCCGGCGTCGGACTCGGTCCACGTCGTATGGGTCTTGGCCTCCCGCACCGCCTTGAGCGCGTAGGCCTCCAGCCGGGCTGCATCGATGGGCCAGGTCCCCACGATCGTCTGCCAGAGCAGGTATTCCGTCGCGGCGTCGAGAGGCTCGGACCGGTAGGCGGCACCGGCGGACCAGAGCCTCCCGACCAGGTCGGCCCAGTCGTCGGGGAACTCGGTGAGCACCGCGAGCCGGGCACGCACGTCCTCGGATCGCTTCGTGTCATGTGTCGACAACGTCGTCATCGTGTGCGGCCAGTCGGTGGCGATGCGACGTGCGAACCGGTCGACCTCGTCCACGTCGACACTCGGACGGCCGGGGTCGCCGCCGACCTCGTTCAGTCCGGCGAAGGGGAACCAGCGGTAGAACGCGGTGTCCTCCACGCCCTTGGCCATCACCGGGCCGCAGGTCTGGGCGAACCGGGTGGCGAACTCGGCTGCCACCCTCGCATCGGCCCCGGAGTGCTCCGGCAGCTGGCCCGCGGCCAGCAGAACCAGGCCGGGAAGCAAGGCCACCGCCTCGTCGTCGCCGAGCTCCGCGGCGGCGCGCTCGCCTGCGGCTACGAGTACCGCCTGCGTCTCGGCCGAGGCCGGCTGCCCCGCGGTGACGTAAGCGCGGTAGCGATCCATGCCGACGAGCAGAGCGCGCAGTGCACGCCGCAGCAGCACCGGCTCGGCGTCCAACGCGAGCCGGGCCACCCGGGCCAGCCTGCTGATCTCCGGCTCGAGCACGTGGTCCACCACGTATCGCTTGGCCTCCTCGATCGCCTCCTCGGCGCTGCGCTGGTCGCCGGTGATCTCGGCGTAGTGGGCAAGGAGGCGGCGCGCGCCTTCGGGGTGGACGAGCAGCCCCTGCAGGCGGGCCAGCAGGTCGTAGCCCGTGGTGCCGGCGCAGGGCCACTCGCGCGGAAGTTCCTCGTCGCCTTCCAGGATCTTCTCCACGACCGTCCAGGTACCGGACGTCGCCTTCGCCAGCCTCACCAGGTAGCCGCCAGGATCGGCAAGGCCGTCGGGGTGGTCGATCCGCAGTCCTGCAAGGGATCCGTTGGCGACAAGTTCGCCGAGCAATCGGTGACTGTCGTCGAAGACCTCGGCATCCTCCACCCGAATGCCGATCAGCGTGCTCACGTCGAAGAAGCGGCGGTAGTTCAGGAGTCCAGGGGCGTCGCGCCAGAACGCCAGCCGGTAGTGCTGCCGCTCCAGTAGTTCGGCGAGTGGGAGCTCTTCGGTCCCAGGCCGCACCGGGAAGGCGTGGTCGTAGTAGCGCAGTTCCGGCTGACCGTCCGGGCCAGGTGCGACCGACAGCTCACCGTCGGCGAGGCACTCGGCCGGTGGCGATCCGAGCACCGGCACGACGATGCGACCGTCCGCAACCTCCCAGTCCACGTCGAACCAGCGGGCGGCGGCCGAACCCGGCCCGTCGCGGAGCAGGTCCCACAGCCGCGCGTTGAGCCGCTCGGGCACCGGGACGGCCATGTGGTTCGGCACGACGTCGGCCACCAGAGCCAGCCCCTCCGCGCGTGCGGCGTGGACGAGCCGGTCGAAGGCGGCCCGCCCGCCCGCTTCGGCGTTGAGGCTGGTGTGGTCCACCACGTCGTACCCGTGCTCCGACCCGGGAACGGGTTGCAGGATCGGCGACAGGAACACGTGCGTCACGCCGAGCCGGCGCAGGTAGCGCACCTGCTCGCCGGCCCGGTCGAAGCCGAACTCCGGCCGGATCTGCAGCCGGTAGGTGCTGACGGGCGTGCGGACCACCGTCGGCGTCCAGGTCACTGAGGCTCCTGCAGCGGCGACCGCAGGACGACGGTGGTGCGGGCGGCACGATCACCACGCCGGTGACCGTCTCGGGGTTCTGGGCGTGGATGTGCGGCTCGGCGAACGCGGCCTTCATGCCCGAGAGATGACCGTTGACCGTCGTCAGGCCGGCGGACGTGTCCACCTCCAGCAGCCAGCCGTCGCCGTAGTCCACATCGGGCAGCGTGAACTCGACCGGATCGAAGTGGGCGTTGAAGAGGATCAGGAAGTTGTCGTCCACGACCTTGAGTCCCCGGTCGTTGGGCTCGGGAATCGCCTGCCCGTTGAGGAACACCATCAACGCATGCGCTCCGGGATCGCCCCACGATCCCTGGTCCATGAGCGCCCCACCGGGCTTGAACCAGGCGACCTCGCCAAGGTGGTCCTCAGCAGGATCGATGCTGGCGGCGAGGTAGCGCCTGCGGCGGAACACCGGATGAGCCCGCCGGACGGCGACCAATCCACGGGTGAAGTCCCGCAGTTCGGTGCGCTCGCCGTTGGACGACCAGTCCACCCACGAGATCTCGTTGTCCTGGCAGTAGGTGTTGTTGTTGCCCTGTTGGGTGCGCGCGATCTCGTCGCCGTGCGACAGCATCGGGATGCCCTGAGAGAGCATGAGCGTGGTCAGGAAGTTGCGCTGCTGCCGGAACCGCAGCGCCTCGATCGCCTCGTCGTCGGTCGGGCCCTCGACACCACAGTTCCACGACCGGTTGTGCGACTCACCGTCCTGGCTGTTCTCGCCGTTCGCCGCGTTGCGGCGCTCGTTGTAGGAGACGAGGTCGCGCATCGTGAAGCCGTCATGGCAGGTGACGAAGTTCACTGACGCGATCGGCTTGCGGCCGGACTGCTCGTACAGGTCGGACGAGCCGGTGAACCGCGACGCGAAGTCGCCGAGTCCAGCCGTCTGTCCGCGCCAGTAGTCGCGAACGCGTGTCGCGGTACTTGCCGTTCCACTCCGTCCACAACGGCGGGAAGTTGCCCACCTGATAGCCGCCCGAGCCGACGTCCCAGGGCTCGGCGATCAGTTTCACCTGGCTGACAATGGGATCCTGCTGCACCAGGTCGAAGAACGCCGACAGCCGGTCGACCTCGTGGAACTGTCGTGCCAGCGTGGCCGCGAGGTCGAAGCGGAACCCGTCCACGTGCATCTCGGTGACCCAGTAACGCAGCGAGTCCATGATCAGCTGGAGCACGTGCGGGTGCCGCATCAGCAGCGCGTTCCCCGTGCCGGTGGTGTCGTAGTAGTGCGCGAGGTCGTCGGGTACGAGGCGGTAGTAGGCCTTGTTGTCGATGCCGCGGAAGGCCAGTGTCGGGCCCAGGTGGTTGCCCTCGGCGGTGTGGTTGTAGACCACGTCGAGGATCACCTCGATGCCCGCCTCGTGCAGCGTCTTGACCATGGCCTTGAACTCGGGGACCTGCTCGCCGCGCGTGCCGTAGGCCGCGTAGGCGTTGTGGGGCGCGAAGAAGCCGATGGTGTTGTAGCCCCAGTAGTTCGACAGTCCCTTGTCCAGCAGGTGCTGGTCCTGGACGAACTGGTGCACGGGCATGAGCTCGATCGCGGTCACGCCGAGTTCCTGGAGGTGCCGGACGACCGCCGGGTGGGCGATGCCCGAGTAGGTGCCCCTGATCTCGGGGGGCACGTCGGGATGGAGTTGGGTGAGGCCCTTGACGTGCGCCTCGTAGATCACCGTGTGGTGGTACCGGTGCGCGGGCGAGTGATCGCCGCTCCAGTCGAAGAACGGGTTCGTGACCACCGAGAGCATCACGTGCCCGCGACTGTCGCTCGAGTTGCGCCGGCCCGACTCCGCGGACTCGGGCTTGTTGATGTCGTAGCTGAACAGTGAAGGGTGGCCCCGGCTCACGCCGTCGATCGCCTTGGCATAGGGATCGAGCAGCAGCTTCGACGGGTTGCACCGATGACCCTTGGCCGGCTCGTAGGGGCCGTGTACCCGGAACCCGTAGCGCTGGCCGGGCTGGATCCCCGGCAGATAGCCGTGCCAGACGAAGCCGTCGACTTCGGGCAGGGTCACGCGGGTCTCGCGGCCGCGCTCGCCGATGAGGCACAGCTCCACCTTCTGGGCGGCCTCGGAGAAGATCGCGAAGTTCACGCCGGTGCCGTCGTAGCTGGCACCGAGGGGGTAGGGCTTTCCTGGCCAGATCTGCATGTAGTGCCCTTCTCCCGTAAGAATTCAGCACGCATTGTGCACTGCGGCCTGCATTGCGTCCGGTTGCGTCCGCGGCGGACGCAGGCGTCCAGCAGACGGCGACTTCGGCCGCGATGACTCTCCGTGAGTTAGGGTGTCCTAAGAACAGAGCGCCGCGCCGCCCATTGAGCGCCCGCGCCCCACCCACCGAAAGTGACTGATGAGCGACACACCACGTCCGCGCCGTATCCCCACCCGAGCCACCGTCGTTACCGCCGAACGACTGTCGCCGCACATGGTGCGGGTGGTACTACGCCTACCGGATGGTGCCGACTTCACCGTCGGCGAGTTCAGCGACCACTACGTGAAGCTGCTGTTCCCGCCGATCGGCGCCGACTACACGACCGACGCCGACATGGACGAGGTCCAGCAGAGCCGGCCCCGCGAGGAGCACCCGGTGCAACGGGCCTACACCGTGCGGAGCTTCGATCCGGTTGCCGCGACCTTCGTCGTCGACTTCGTCTGGCACGGCGACAAGGGGCTGGCCGGACCGTGGGCCGCATCCGCCAAGCCTGGCGACGCGATCTCGTTCGTCGGACCCGGCGGCGCCTACCTGCCGGCCGACGACGCCGACTGGCATCTGATGATCGCCGACGAGAGTGCCCTGCCGGCGGTGGCCGCCAGCCTCGAGCGGGTGCCGCCGGGCGTTCCGGTGCACGCCTTCGTGGAGGTCGATGGTCCCGCCGACGAACTGCCGCTCACCAGCCCGGGCGCGCTCAGTCTCACCTGGGTGCACCGCGAAGGGGCCGCTGCTGCCGATCTGGCCACCACCGTGACCGGAGCGGCTCTGCCCGCCGGTGACGTGCACGTCTTCCTGCACGGCGACGCCACGATGGTGCGGGAACTGCGCCGCTACGCCAGAACGGAGCTCGGCGTCGACACCGGACGGCTCTCGGCCTCGGGTTACTGGCGTCGAGGGCTGGCCGACGAGGCCTGGCGCGCGAGCAAGCGTGAATGGAACGCCCAGGTCCAGGCGGACGAGGCGGCCCTCCAACACTGACGCCGAAGCGGCCTTGCAGCACTCACGAAGAGGCGGCAGCAGCATCGGGCTGACTGCCGCGCTCAGCTCAGTGCTGAAGTGCCGCCGACATCTTCGTGGCTGACTTCGACCGGGACTCCCGGCTCGCCGCGAGCGGTCGTGCCTTCCCAGCGGGAGCGGCTGTCAGCGGTGCCTTCGGTGTCGGGCCGCGACGCGACCGGCTGATGCGGGCGAGGTAGTTGTCGCCGCCGGTGAGCAGACGCGACATCGGCCGCACGGCCAGCCGGCCCTCACGGGTCTTGAGCTCGGCCAGTCGCTCGGCGTAGTCAGGCTCGGAGAACACGTGCAGGTGCGGGCGGGGCAGGACGTGGGCGCGAACCACCAGACCGCGGCTGCGGGACAGCACGAACGAGGCACCGAGGGCACCGACCACGCTGATCGCCCCACCGAGGAGGAGCGTCCAGCGGGCGCCGAACTCCTGCCCGATCCAGCCGACGAGCGGCGAGCCGATCGGCGTTGAACCGAGGAACACCATCATGTAGATCGAGGTGACCCGGCCGCGCATGGCCGGCTCCACCTTCAGCTGCATGATCGAGTTGGCCGCGGTGATCATCGTCATCGAGGTGAAGCCCGCGACCGGGAGCACCGCTGCATAGGTCCAGTAGGTCGGCATCAGGCCGGCGACCACCAGGCTCAGCGAGAACAACAGGCCCGAGACCACGATCAGTCGCACCCGCGACCGCTTCCGGCGGGCTGCGACGAGCGCACCCGCCAGCGTCCCGATGGCGACGATCGACCCGAGGACGCCGAACTCGCCGGCGCCCTTCCCGAAGACCTCTGTCGCCATGAGCGCCGAGGTCAGCTGCATGTTGAGACCGAACGCGGCGACGAACCCGACGGTGGCCATGACCAGGACGAGGTCGCTGCGCCCGCGGATGTAGGCGATGCCTTCCTTGAACGCGCCCTTCGCCCTGCTGATCGGCTCCGGCGAGATGAGGTCCTGCGGCCGGATCCTCATCAGGGCGATGAACAGGCCGGCGTAGGTCAGGGCGTTCAGCAGCAGGGTCATGCCGGTCCCCATCGCCACCAGCAGGAGGCCGGCGATTCCGGGGCCGGCGAGCCGGGCTGCGTTGAACGACGCCGAGTTGAGCCCGATCGCGTTCGCGACGTTGTCCTTGCCGACCATCTCGATCGCGAAGCTCTGTCGCGCGGGAGAGTCGAGTGCACCGGAGATGCCGAAGAGAAGGGCCAGCACGTACACGTGCCAGGTCACGACGTGTCCGCTCAGCGTCAGCGCGCCGAGGGCAGCCGCCAGCGTGAGGTTGGCGACCTGGGTGCACATCAGGATCTTCCGCTTCGGGAAGCGGTCCGCGAGCATCCCGCCGAGAGGGGACAGCAGCAGGAACGGCAGGAACTGCAGACCGGTGGTGATGCCGAGTGCTGTGGCACCACCGATCTGCAGGACCAGCCAGTCCTGGCCGATGCGTTGGACCCAGGCGCCGACGTTGGACACGGCGCCGCCAGCGAAGTACAGCCGGTAGGTCTTGTTTCCCAGGGCAGCGAACATCGCGCTCACGTGGGGAATCAGCCTTTCGATGCCCGCGATGCGCAGGCGGTTGCAAGATGGAGCTCCACGCGCGTCTCAGGGGACCGAGACGTCGGAGCAACGCTGCAACCGAGGGTGGAAACCGTGTTCCCATACTAGGTCATTAGCGGCGCTAACGACAAGGATTAATGTCAGCACGCGTATATAACCACCGGGCTTCGCTTGCCTGCTTCGAGCAGAATGCCAACATCCAGCCCAGTAAGGGCTAACAGAGGCGAGGGCGGCCGTCAGCCGCGAGTTCCCGGGGCCACATTCGGCGCCGCCAACGCGGAATGTGGCCTAGATCACCCGAGGGAGATTCAGGCGATCAGGAGACCCCGAGCAGCTGACGGACGACGTCGAGGGCGAAGTACACGAGGAACAGGACGCCGATGACCCACATCAACGGATGCACGCTCCGCATTTTGCCGGTGGCGATCTGGATCACGATGTATGCCAGGAAGCCCGCGCCGATTCCCGTGGTGATGGAGAACGTGAACGGCATCAGCACGATCGTGAGGAACGCCGGGATCGCGATGTCCCACCTGTCCCACGGCAGCTCTTTCACCTGCGTCATCATCAGGAAGCCGACCAGGACGAGAGCCGGCGTCGCCGCCTCGTAGGGGATGACGGCGACGAGCGGCGCAAGGAAGGTCGTCAGCAGGAAGCACACCCCGGTCACCACGCTGGCCAGACCGGTGCGGGCACCCTCCCCCACGCCGGACGCGGACTCGATGTAGGAGGTGTTCGAGGAGACGCTGGCCGCACCGCCGGCCGCCGCACCGATCGAGTCGACGATCAGGATCCGCTGGGTGCTGGGCGGGTTCCCGTCCTTGTCGAGGAGGTCGGCCTCGGAGCCGATGGCGGTCATCGTCCCCATGGTGTCGAAGAAGTCGGCCAGCAGCAGCGTGAAGACGACGAGCAGAGCCGCGATCACGCCAACGTCCTTGGCGCTGAAGGCGCCGAACAGCGAGACGTCGCCGATGATCGAGAAGTCCGGGACCTCGACGATCGTGCTCGGCAGCTTGGGAACGTTGAGGCCCCAGCCGTGCGGGTCGTCCTTGACGCTGCCGACCTTCGCGATCGACTCGATGATGATCGCCAGCACGGTGGACCCGAGGATCGCGATGAGGATCGCACCCTTGACCTTGCGAATCGTCATGATGATGACGGCGAACAGCCCGACGACGAAGACGAGCGACGGCCAGCCGACGAGCACGTTGTCGAGCCCGAGCTGAACCGGCGGCGTGCCGGTGGGCGTCGGGCGGACGATGCCGGCATCGACGAACCCGATGAAGGTGATGAACAGACCGATCCCGACGCTGATCGCCGTCTTCAACTCGCGCGGAACCGCCCGGAAGACCGCCTTGCGGAAGCCGGTCAGGACCAGCACGAGGATGACCAGGCCTTCGAGCACCACCAGGCCCATCGCCTGCGGAAAGGTCATCGTCTGGATCAGGGAGATGCCGACGATGGCGTTCAGTCCCAGACCGGTGGCCAGCCCCAGCGGGAAGTTGGCCACGACGCCCATCAGGATCGTCATCACGCCGGCGACCAGGGCCGTGGTCGCCGCCACCTGGGTGATGGCGGGTACCGGAGTGCCGCCGATGTAGTTGCCATCCACCTGCGACGGCAGCGTGTTCAGGATGAAGGAGTTCAGAACCACGATGTAGGACATCGTGAAGAAGGTGACCAGGCCTCCGCGGAACTCGCGCGCGACCGTGGAGCCGCGTTCGCTGATCTTGAAGAAGCGGTCGAGGCCGGAAGAGGGGGTCGGCGGGGAGGCGACGGCTGCGGACATCGGCGATCCTCGGGCTCGTGTCGGGGGCGCTCGGCCGTGACGGGGCGGCACCCGCACCGTTGCCTGGCCGCTCCGGACAGAACTATCGCAGCCGTAGGTGGCGGGTACGGCAGGGCACCCCGAAGACCGCGGCGAGCGACTTCGATGCAGGAACGGTCTCGGCGGCGTCGGCGGTCGTAGGCTGGCGCTCATGGCCGAAAGCGGGGAGCACCCAGCGTTTCTGCGCACCGAAGACGTCGATCCGGTCGACGTCGACGGCGTGCAGGTGGTCGCCGCCGGGTCGGCCGCTTGGCTGGTCGCCCTCGTCATCATGCTCCTCGACCACGATGCCCTGGTCGCCTCCGGTCGGCAGTGGTGGATCACCACCGCCCTCCTTGGACTGGCGCTCGCACTGCCCGGCATGGGCTACTGCCTGCGCCGCCGGTCCAGGATCCGGTCGGGGCGCCCGGCCGATCCGACCGAGGGCATGCTGAACCGTCACAGGGACGAAGCGAGCTAGCACGCCTGGTCAGACCACCGGCCAGCGGAACTCGCTCATCGACGCAAGGGACGGCATGGCAGGCCAGGACGATCCGACCACCCGCACGCAGCCGCACGCCTTCGGCTTCCGCACCCGCAGCCTGCACGCCGGCGGAACTCCTGACGCCGCGACCGGCGCGCGGGCCGTGCCGATCTACCAGAGCACCTCGTTCGTGTTCACCGATGCGGCCGACGCGGCCAACCTGTTCGCCCTGCAGAAGTACGGCAACATCTACTCGCGCATCGGCAACCCGACCGTCGCGGCCTTCGAGGAACGGATCGCCTCGCTGGAAGGCGGCATCGGTGCGGTGGCCACGGCGTCGGGCATGAGCGCGGAGTTCATCACCTTCGCGGCGCTGGCCGGAGCCGGCGACCACATCGTCTCCTCGGCCCAGCTCTACGGCGGCACGGTGACCCAGCTGGACGTCACCCTGCGCCGCTTCGGCGTGCAGACGACGTTCGTCGCCGGCACCGATCCAGCCGACTACGCGGCCGCGATCACCGAGAACACCAAGTGCGTCTACACCGAGGTGATCGCCAATCCTTCGGGCGAGATCGCGGATCTCGACGGACTCGCCGAGGTGGCGCACGCAGCCGGCCTGCCCCTCGTGGTCGACGCCACCCTGGCGACGCCGTACCTGCTGCGCCCGCTCGAGCACGGTGCCGACATCGTGATCCACTCCGCCACGAAGTTCCTCGGCGGGCACGGCACCACGCTGGGCGGAGTGGTCGTCGAGAGCGGCCGGTTCGACTGGGGCAACGGGAAGTTCCCGCTGATGACCGAGCCGGTCCCGAGCTACGGCGGGGTCAAGTGGTGGGAGAACTTCGGCGAGTACGGGTTCCTCACCAAGCTCCGGTCAGAACAGCTGCGCGACGTCGGCCCGGCCTTGTCGCCCTACGCCGCGTTCCAGCTCCTGCAGGGGGTGGAGACGCTGGCGATCCGGATGGAGAACCACCTCACCAACGCCCAGGCCGTTGCGGAGTGGCTCGAGAAGGACCCGCGGGTGGAGTACGTCAACTACGCGGGACTGCCGACGCACGTGCATCACCAACGGGCAAAGGATCTTCTCCACCTCGGCCCTGGCTCGGTGTTCGCCTTCGGTGTCACCGGGGGCCGGGCCGGCGGCGAGGCGTTCATCGAGAACCTGCAGCTCGCCTCGCACCTCGCCAACGTGGGTGACGCGCGCACACTGGTGATCCACCCGGCGTCCACGACCCATGCCCAGCTCAGCGAACAGCAGCTGGCGGCCGGCGGCGTCAAGCCTGATCTCGTCCGCATCTCGGTCGGGCTCGAGGATCTCGAGGACATCCTCTGGGACCTCGACCAGGGCCTCGCCGCGGCCGCGAGGGTCTCTTCCCGGACTGAAGATCAGGAGTCGGCATGAGCAACGCAGGAAGGACCTGGGAAGGGCCGTCGGCTCCCGAGCGGCTGTCGATCCTCCGCGCGACGAAGACGATCGCGATCGTCGGCGCGTCGGCCAATCCGTCGCGGGCCAGCTTCTTCGTGGCCACCTACCTGCTGTCCAGCTCGCCCTACGACGTGTACTTCGTGAACCCCCGGGCGAAGGAGATCCTCGGCCGGCCGGTGTACCCGTCGCTTGCGGACGTACCCGCGACGATCGACCTGGTGGACGCGTTCCGCCGCCACGACGACCTGCCAGAGCGTGCTGGACGAGACGCTGGCCGCGGGTGCGCACACGCTCTGGCTGCAGCTCGGCTCCTGGCACGAGGAGGTCGCCCGGCGGGGCGAGGCCGAGGGCCTCACCGTGGTCATGGACAGGTGCGTCAAGATCGAGCACGCGCGCTTCCACGGCGGGCTGCACCTGGCCGGGTTCGACACCGGAGTGATCTCCAGCAAGCGCCAGCTGATCGCCTGACCCCGGCGGCCGCACCGGGCGGTCGCGAAACATGCAACCGAACGGCACGCATCCGGACATGTCCGCTGATGTCTGCCGGCGGCGACGCTCGCGTGCATGTCTGCGGACGATCGGAGAGGTCGCGACCCGCCAGAGCGAGCGCGGGTCTAGATGTCGTAGGCGAGCGTGTCGAGCGGAGCCCGCTGCGGTTCGTCGATGTCCGGCGACCGGCCGAGGCCGAGCACCGCGGCCGCCCGCTCGCTGTGGGCACCGCAGCCGTGGTCGAACGACACCACCTGGCCGTCGCGAGGCGCCTGCTCGTTGGTGCAGACGCCGAACACCGAGCCGAGCGAGCCGGCCAGCAGCACGAGGAATCCGCAGGTGGAGCAGTGGCCGGGTGCCGACTTGGCCATCGGCGTCTCGGGGCCGGCCTCGCCGTCGTACCACCGGTCGGTGGCCTCGTCGCGGCCGAGCGGTGACAGCACGCGCGGTCGGTTCAGGCCCAGTTCCCGCACCACGAAGCCGACCGCCTCGTCGGTGATCTCGTCGGCGCCGGTGTAGCCGGGCAACAGCCGGGGATCGTCCGGGGTGGTCGGCAGCAACTGGCCGGGGGTCAGGTCGTCGCCTCGCACCCGGTCCGACCAGGGCACCCAGGCGGGAGCGACGATCGCCTCGTCGCCGGGCAGCAGGACGGTCTCGGAGACGGTGATGTCCTTGCTGCGGCTCGCCCGCACGACCGTCACGGCCCATCGCCAGCCTCGGTACCCGGGCTGGGCCGCAGCGAAGTAGTGGGTGACGACCCGCTCGTCCTCGGTCACCGCACCCAGGTGGTCACCGACGCTGGCGGCGCCGACGTCGTCGACGAGGGCCGCTCTCGCGGCGTCGACGGCACCAAGCGTCGCGGGATCGGGCTTCGGGGTTCTGCCGGGCATGGTTCACCCATCAAACCAGGGCGAAGGCGCTCCTGCCGCACCGAACGCCGGTTAGGGACGCCGGTGCCGCGACGTTTCCCGTAACCAGCGCAAGCAACCCGGTGGCCACCCATGCAGCGGCCAACGATCCACCGACACCCGGACAGGCAGTCGCCCCGCCCTTGCCGGACAGGCGATCATTGCCGGGTGCCCGAGCCTCCCGACGGCGCCGAGGAGCCAGCCCGCGACGACCCTGACGACCAGGCGACGCGGGCCGCGCCGCTGCGTCCGGCCAAGACCACCGAGCTGCCTGCCGGCGACTCGGCCGGGTCCGGGAGCGGCCGACGAGTTCCGGTCCGCAACGCCCAGGTCCCCGGGCCGCACGCGGGCGGACCGGCGGGCAGCTGCCGCCCGACCGGAAAGCCCAGGTACGCCGCCGCGCGCAGGGGGCCGCGGCCGGGGTGCGCAAGATGTCGGCCAGCTCGGCAAAGGCGGGCCGAACGGTGGGTGGCCGGATCCGCAAGGCCACCACCGCGCAGGGCATGGGCGAGTCGGGGCTGTCGAAGCTCATCGAGCTGCACGCGTTCAACGCCGGCGGCGACGCCGCGATGGCGATCGGGCTCGCCGGGACCCTGTTCTTCCAGGTGCCCTCCGGTGAGGCGCGCGAGAAGGTGGCCCTGTACCTGCTGCTGACGATGGCGCCGTTCGTGCTCGTCGCTCCCCTGCTGGGGCCGATGCTCGACCGGCTCCGGCGCGGGCGGCGGTGGGCCATCGGCACGACGATGGCCAGCCGGGCGTTCTTCTGCTGGGTGCTGGCCGGTGCGATCACCACCGACTCCACCTGGCTCTACCCGGTGGCCTTCCTGTGCCTGGTTGCCTCGAAGTCCTACGGGATCACGCGGGCGGCCGGCGTTCCCCGATTACTCCCGCCCAACGTCCAGCTGGTCACGGCGAACTCCCGGATCTCCCTCGCCGGGGTCGCGGGCGCAGCCATATCGGGTGGCGTCGCCGGTGTGCTCTCGGGCGTCGCGGGGCCGCAGTGGTCGCTGCGCTGGGCCTTCCTCGTGTTCGTGATCGGCACCGTGCTCGCGATCCGGCTGCCCGCCCGCGTCGACTCACCCGAGGGCGAGAGCCGGTCGCGGATCTGGCCCTTCGGCGCGGACCGGCAGCGGCTGCCCGCGCACGTGGTGATGGGGCTGCAGGTCAACACCGCCCTGCGGGCCTACTCCGGCTTCCTGCTCACGTTCATGGCATTCATGCTGCGCGAGCGACCGTTCGAAGGCATCCCGGGATGGTTGATGTTCACGCTCGTCGGCGGCGCCGCGGGAGCAGGTTCCGTGCTCGGCACCGGGCTCGGCGCGTTACTACGGGCGCGCCCGCCGGCCGTCGTGGTGCGGTCGGTGCTCGGGAGTAGCGGCTGGCGCCTCGCTCCTGGCCGCGATCTTCTTCAACCCGCTGTTCGCCGTGCTCGCGGCTCTGGCCGCCGGCCTGTGTCAGCAGCTGGGCAAGCTCGGCCTCGACGCCCTCATCCAGGCCGAGGTCGCCGACGACATGCGCACGTCGGTGTTCGCGCGGTCCGAAACGCTGCTGCAGAGCGGGTGGGTTCTCGGCGGCATCCTCGGCATCGTGCTGCCGCTGTGGCCGTGGCTGGGCTTCGGCCTCGCGGCGCTGTGGCTCACCGTGACCGGCGGGTGGCTGCTGTACCGCTACCGCCAGCAGGTGACGGCGGCTCGCGACCACGTCAGCATCGCCTGACGCACCGGTTCAGCCGCCGACAGGTCAGCGGGAGAGGTCGAGCTCGTCGGCCAGTGCGCGCAGAACCGCCGACGTCTTGCCCGCGGTGCCGGCAGCCGGCTGCCGGTCGCGCCGGTAGTCGTCCTCGAGGTGATCGAGCAGCTTGATCAGGTCCTGAACGAGCGGCACCATCTCGTCGGGCTTCTTGCGCCTTGCCTTCTGCACGCTGGCGGGCGCGTCGAGCACCCGGACCGAGAGTGCCTGGTCGCCACGACGGCCCTGGACGATGTCGAACTCCACCCGCTGGCCGGGACGCAGCCCCTCGACGTCGGCCGGCAGCGCCTCCTTGCGCACGAAGACATCCGGCCCGTCGTCGTGACTGACGAAGCCGAACCCCTTCGCGGCGTCGTAGAACTTGACCTTGCCGACGGGCACGCTGACCTCCGGTGAACCAGGCGCACTGCGCCCGGTAGGCGGCACCTCCGAGCGGAGGCGTCCGCAGATGCTAGACGGCGCTGGAGCCCGCGCCAAAGCTGTTTGCCTCGGCTGTCGGTAGTGCCTCGTTCATCGATCCCGACCTGAACCCGCGGAGGTCGACCTCCACATCGTCGAAGCCGGCCGACCTCACCGCGGCAGACACCTCCGGCATCGCGGCCGCACGCTCGGCAACGGCCGCGTCCACCTCGACCCGGGCCCGCTCGCCCAGGTCGCGCACCCGCAGATTCGCGACCGGCAGGTCGAGGCGGGCGAATGTGGCCCGCAGCTCGGCCTCTGCGCGCTCGACCCGGGCGAGCCGGGTCGGCGTGATCGAGATGCCGTAGGCGACCCGGCTCGACAGGCACGCCGCGGCGGGCTTGTCCCAGGTGGGCAGTTCCCATGCCTTCGACAATGCCCGCACCTCGGCCTTGGAGAAGTCGGCATCGCGAAGCGGCGACACGGCACCGCGTTCGAGTGCCGCCCGGATCCCGGGCCGGAAGCCGGCGATGGCGTCGTCGGCATTGGTACCGGTGGCGACATGGTCGAGGCCGAGCTCGGCGGCGACCGGCCACAGCACGTCGAGAAGTTCGGCCTTGCAGAAATAGCAGCGATCGCCGGCGTTCGCCCGATAGCCGTCGCGGCTCATCTCGTCGGTGGCCGGCCACAGGTGCCGCACCCCCAGCGAGGAGCTGAACGCGAGGGCCGGACCGCGTTCGGACTCGGGCAGTGACGCCGATACCGCCGTCGCCGCCGCCACTCGGTCGGTTCCGAGCGCGCGCACGGCGGCCGCGAGCAGCAGCGCCGAGTCGGCCCCGCCGGAGAAGGCGACGAGCACCGAGCCGATCTCCTCGAGTCGGCCGGCGAGTGCGTCGGCCTTGCCTGCAAGGGTGGCGTCGGTGGTCGCTCCGGAGGTCGTAGTCATCACCGGAGAGCTTAGGGCGCCAGGCTCGGGCGCTACGACGGGTAACGTTGGCAGGTGACCGAATCCGCGCCCCGCCAACTGCTCAGGTGGTTGCGCACGATCGACGACGACCACTTTGCCGCCTTTCTAACCAAACGTCCCGACCTGGTCTCGCCGCTGCCGGTCGACATGGACCAGCTCGCCTATCGGGCCTGCACCTCGTCCTCCCTGATTCGGTTGCTCGGCCGGCTGAACCAGGCCCAGATCATCGTCCTCGAGGCGCTGGACAAGCTCGGTCAGGACGTCACCGAAGCGGCGGTGGCCGAAGCGATCGGCGCTCGGACCGCCGGCGTCGACCTGTCCGAACTGCTCGACGGGCTGCGTGACTACGGCCTGGTGTTCGGCGACGAGCGCCTCAGCTGGCCGCCGGAACTGAGCGGCTACCTGTCCCCGTTCACGCCCCGCGCCCAGAGCGCGCACTCGCTGCTGTACGCCTACTCACTCGCCCGACTGGAACGGATCGGCGACGACCTGGGCGCACCGCGGCACGTGCCCGACCAGGCGCCGGCTCTCAACCGGATGCGCCAGCTTGTCGGGCGTATCAGCGGGGTCCTGTCGGTGCCGGCCGAAGTGAACCGGCTGCTGGACGAGGCGGGGCCGCAGGCACGTGTTCTGGCGGGGCAGCTCAGCGGCCCCGGCGCTTCCAGGATCGCTCTCAACGGCGACTTCCCCACGATCGCGAGCGCCGCCACTCCGGCCGAGGCGCTACTGGCTCGGGCGCTGATCGTCGAGACCGAACCGGGTGAGGTCACGGTCCCGGTGGAGGTCGGCCGGGCGCTGCTCAGCGGTCCGCTGTCCGATCCCGCCGCCCTCGTCCGCCCACAGCTTCCTGGCGTCACTCGCGATCCGGCTCTGATCGACCGCACGGCGGTCGGCGCCGCCATCGAGTTCGTCGGGACGGTCGAGCAGCTCCTCGACGCCTGGGCCGAGCAGCCGGCCGCACCACTGCGATCGGGCGGCATCGGCCAGCGCGAGCTCCGCCGGGTGGCCGCGACCCTGGGTGTCGACGACCAGCACGCCGCCATGGTCATCGAGGTGGCCGAGGCAGCCCGCCTGGTCACGTGGGACCCGAGCGGGCGTCGCCCGGGCTGGCAGCCCACCGAGGAGGCACGCCTGTTCGCCGAGCGTGACCTGCCCGACCGCTGGTGGCTGCTCGCGCAGTCGTGGATCACGTCGTCGCGCGACAGTGCGCGGGTCGGCGACCGCGACGAGACCGGGAAGCTGCGGGCCGCACTGTCCGACGGCACCTGGGGCTGGGACATGGCCGACCTGCGCCGGACCGTGCTCGGACTGCTGGCCGAAGGCGAACCCGGGTTCTGCCCCGACCCCTCGGTGATGGGGGCACAGGTGCGCTGGCTTCGGCCGCGACGGCCGCCCGAACGCGACGACGCCGTCGAGGCGGCCGCCGTGCTCACCGACGCCGCCCGGATCGGGCTCACCGCCTTCGGCGGCATCGGGACCGCCGGCCGTGTGCTGCTGACCACCGGCATCGCCGACGACTCGGTGCTGGACCTGTTCCCTCAGCCGACCGACCAGGTGCTGATCCAGGCCGACCTCACGGCAGTGGCGCCAGGACCGCTCACGCCGGCGGCCGCGCACGTGATGCGCACGATCGCCGACGTGGAGTCGCGCGGTTCGGCCACCGTGTACCGGTTCTCCACCGGAAGCATCCGGCGGGCCTTCGAGTCCGGTCATCGCGCGACCGAACTGCACGCGCTGCTGGCCGAATACGCGGCGACGCCGGTTCCGCAACCCCTCAGCTACCTGATCGACGACGAGGCACGACGCTTCGGCAACCTGGCGGTGGGCAGTGCGCGCAGCTTCGTCCGCAGCCTCGATCCCGATGGGCTCGCCGCCATCCTCACCGATCCGCAGGCCGCTGACCTGATGCTCACCGAGGTCGACCACAACGTGGCGGTGTCGCCGGTCAAGCCGTCCTACCTGCTCGACCGACTGCGGGCGCTCGGCCACGGCGTCTCCGACATCGACGCCAACGGTGCCGCACCTCGCCGGCGGTCATCCCGTCCGACCACGCTCGACGAGTCGCGGATCCCGCCGGCCGACCAGCGGGTCGCCGACGCCGTCGTCCGGCTCCGGGCCGGCGATCGCCGGATCGAGCCGACGGCCAAGCCGGGACGCACCGACGAGGAAGTGGCCGACTCGGTGTTGGCCGACCTGTGGCGCCGCATCAAGACCGGTCGCCCGACGTGGATACGCCACTTCGACGATGCGGGCGACGTCCAGGAGTCCCTGCTCATGCCGCTCAAGGTCGAGGAGGGGCGCCTCTTCGGTTATGACGCTCAGAACCGCCACCAGCGGATCCTCCTGCACCGGATCGCCGGGCTGGAACGGCAGGACTAGACGCTCCCGGTCGGCTGCTGAGCGCCGGCAGCAGGTGTCGGTCCGGTCGGGGAGACTGTCCGGATGACCGACGGCCCGCTGATCGTGCAGAGCGACAAGACGCTGCTGCTCGAGATCGACCATCCGCGGTCCGACGACTGCCGGCACGCCATCGCGCCGTTCGCGGAACTGGAGCGGGCGCCAGAGCATGTGCACACGTATCGCCTGACCCCGTTGGGACTGTGGAACGCACGGGCGGCCGGGCACGACGCCGAACAGGTCATCGACACGCTGCTGGAGTTCAGCCGCTACGCAGTGCCGCACGCGGTGCTCATCGACGTCGCCGAGATCATGGCCCGGTACGGGCGGCTTCGGCTGGAGAAGGACCCGACCCACGGTCTGGTGCTGATCAGCACCGACCGCGCCGTCCTGGAAGAGGTCATCCGGCAGAAGCGAACCGCCGGCATGCTCGGCGCCCGGCTCGACCCCGACACCGTCGTCGTGCACCCGAGCGAGCGGGGCAACCTCAAGCAGCAGCTGTTGAAGATCGGGTGGCCGGCCGAAGACCTCGCCGGCTACGTCAACGGTGAGGCGCATGCGATCGAGCTGCGGGAGGACGACTGGACGCTCCGCAGATACCAGCGAGAGGCCGCGGAAGCCTTCGCCCACGGTGGGTCCGGTGTGGTGGTTCTTCCTTGTGGCGCTGGGAAAACGTTGGTCGGTGCGGCCGCCATGGCCTTCGCCGGCGCCACCACGCTGATCCTCGTCACCAACACCGTGGCAGCGCGGCAGTGGCGAGCCGAACTGATCGCCCGGACCTCCCTGACCGACGAGGAGATCGGCGAGTACTCGGGCCAGCGCAAGGACGTCCGGCCGATCACCATCGCCACCTACCAGGTGATGACGGCCCGCCGAAAGGGCGTGTACGCGCACATGGCGCTGCTCGACGCGCGCGACTGGGGCCTGATCGTCTACGACGAGGTGCACCTGCTGCCCGCACCGATCTTCCGGCTCACGGCCGACATGCAGGCACGACGACGCCTCGGCCTCACGGCCACGCTGGTTCGCGAGGACGGGCGTGAGGGTGACGTGTTCTCCCTCATCGGACCCAAGCGCTACGACGTGCCCTGGAAGGACATCGAGCAACAGGGCTACATCGCCCCGGCCGACTGCGTCGAGGTGCGGGTCGACCTGCCCGACGGTGACCGGCTCGGCTACGCCATGGCCGAGGACACCGACCGCTACCGCCTGGCGGCCAGCACGCCGGAGAAGATGGCCGTGGTCGAACGGCTCGTCGCCCGCCACCGCGGCGACCAGCAGCTGGTGATCGGGCAGTACCTCGACCAGTTGCACGAGATCGCGGAGCGCCTCGATGCGCCGCTGATCACGGGTGAGACACGGGTGGCCGAGCGGCAACGGCTGTTCGACGAGTTCCGTGCCGGGCACGTCCCGGTACTGGTGGTCAGCAAGGTCGCGAACTTCTCGATCGACCTGCCGGAAGCCGGCGTGGCCATCCAGGTCAGCGGCACCTTCGGCTCCCGGCAGGAGGAGGCGCAGCGGCTTGGCCGGGTGCTCCGCCCGAAGGCCGACGGGCGCACGGCGCACTTCTACACAGTGGTCACCCGCGACACGGTCGACAGCGACTTCGCCCAGCACCGGCAGCGATTCCTCGCGGAGCAGGGCTACGCCTACTCGATCGTCGACGCCTCCGACGTGAAGTAGACAGCGCGTCCTCCGGACCCAGGATGGCTGGCCCGATGTTCGTGCGTGCTATCGGCAGCGCGGGATATCGGGGTTCCAGCCCGAGAGCCCGTTGGCCAGGTTGAAGTCGGCTGCCCACACGCCGTTCTCAAGCTTGTTCCAGACACTGCTGTCACCCAGCTTCGAGCCAAGCTTCTGGCACACCGTGTGCGTGAGCGACCCGAGCCGGCGGACGCCGAGCACCGTCGCCGAACCGCTGGGCGCCGAGCGCACGTTCATCTGGCTGCGCCACGTCTGGTAGACGAACGTGCACTTGGGCAACGGCGCCGAGTACCCGCGGGCCGACGATGTGGTCATGTTCCGGTCGGAGATCCAGTTCCCGTCGGTGAGCTTGTTCCAGATCGCGTCGCCGTCGTTGGAGATTCCTGTTGTCTGACAGAGGATCCGGACATCACGTGCCCGGCTCCAAGCTCCGGACCAGCTTGGACTGCGTCGTGGGCGCAGTCCGCACGTTGACCGTCGTCCGGGCGTGGAAGCCGTACGACACGGAAGCCACCATGGCGTCGAGGTAGTTGGAGTCGATCCGGATGCTCACGCCGCCGTACGTGGTGGTGTGGTCGCCGCGGTACTGCTTGGCCCGCGCCTGATACTGCCACTGACTCGAGCGACAGGACCTTCTCCGCCGTGGTCGCCACTCCGTCCCATCGCGCCGTCCAGACGACGTCGGGCCGGGCCTGGGTCGTGCTCTCGTACCGCTGGGCGAGGTTCTCGATCGCCGAGTAGGCACTGGAGTACACCCCCGCCAGGTAACCGCGGTCGTGCAGCGCACGCACGAAGCCGTCGAGATAGGCCATCGTCGAGGCGACACAGGTCGTGTCGTAGGTGTTGTAGGCCTCGATGTCGGAGTACAACGTCGAGCCCTTGATAGAGCCCGAGGGCCCTGCCCTGGGACACCGCGTCGGCTCCCTCGGTTCGCCCTTGGGCACGTGCCGTCGTCGTGTACTTGGAGATGTCGGCCATCCCGGCCTGGTTCGTGCAGTAGGGCTGCAGGCCCACGTAGATCGGCTGCAGGCGCCAGCCCATCTTGGCGACCGTGCTGACCCACGCGTAGGACAGGTTCCCCCACAGGCACGCGCGGTTGCGACCGCCGATGTAGATCCCGATGGAGCGGAATGGCGACGCGAGCCAGGCCTCCATCGCACCCGTGGACGGTGAGGCGCAGGTGTCGAATCCCTCGCCCTTGTAGTGCGTGCCCGTCGTCGCCTTCCCGTAGTCGATCTTGTCGGTGAGCTCAGCCGGGCTGGGTGCGACGTGACGCGGAGGGAAGTCCGACACCTTCTTCATGCTGGCGAGGACCGCCTGCACCGTCTCCGGGTTGGCACCGAAGCTGGCCAGCGCAGTCACCCGCGCGGCGGCGAACGTCTGCGCGAACTGACCGAGCTGCCGGGCCTGCGCTGTCAGTGCCGGAGCTGTGCCGATGTCCGCGACCGCCGCCCCGAGGCCGGCCTGGGTACCCCTGAGTGCTGCAGCCGGTGCGAGCAGGAGGGCCTCGGTGTGGCCCTGGATGCGGGCCGGGCAGTCCTGGTCCGGAGCAGGCGTGCCGAGATAGACCGCGTGGCGGTCGACCCGGACACATGCCCTCGGCGTCTTCGCAAGGTCGACGACCGGCCACGATGCCGGAAAAGTGACCGACATGCCCGCGTAGGTGATCGACCGCAGGTCTTCTCCTGGGCGCGCGACGGGCGCCGCCGGCGGAGCGGCCTCAGCAGGTGCGTCTGCGTGTGCGGGGAGACCGGTGCCGGTGAGAGCAACGGCGGTGACCGACACGGCTGCGAACGTCATCAGCGCTCGATGGCGGCGGCGTGACTGGGGCGAGCGCGGGTCGACCTGCACGGTGACCTCCAGGAACTGACCAGAGCCTGGCGCTCGTGCTGCCAGCGCGAAGGTCACAGCGGATCGGGACGGCAAGACGACTACTCAAAGTGATGAGCAATAGACAATCTGTAACAATGGTATCCGCTATTCGGACACATCGCCCATATCATCCGTAACCAGATTGCGGTCGCGCTGCCCGCGATGGTCCGCGTACCGTGGATCGGCTCTCGCCAGCACCCACACCATGGACCCGGAGCTGCCGCATGCCTTCTCTTCCCGCCCCGCCGACGTCCGACCCGAACCCAGCAGCGAGCGATCCGACCCAGACGCTGGCCGCGGAGCAGGAACATCTGTTGTCGGCACGGGCGGCCTTGCGCCAGATGCGCAGTCGGACCGAGAAGCTCGATCCCCAGTCGACCGGCGACTGGGTGAGCGCGCAGTACCTGGAGACGTTGCTGGAGGTGCGCGCCGAGCAGCTGGTCGACCTGCCCGGCACCCCGCTGTTCTTCGGGCGGCTCGACTACGCGGACTCCGGCGAGTCAGGCACATCTCCCGGCCACGACGTCGCCGGAGAGGTGTTCCACATCGGCCGGCGGCACGTCGCCGACGAGCAGGGGCGGCCGCTGGTGATCGACTGGCGCGCGCCCGTGAGCGTCCCGTTCTACCGCGCGTCTCCACGTGTCCCGATGGGCGTCGATCTGCGCCGGCGGTTCGCGTTCACCGGCGGGGAAATTGTCCGGCTTCGAGGACGAGCCGCTCACCGGGCCGGCGGCGAGCGAACTCGGCCAGACCTCGCACATCCTCACCGACGAAATCGAGCGCCCACGAGTCGGCCCGATGCGCGACATCGTCGCGACCATCCAGCCCGAGCAGGACGAGATCGTGCGCGCCGACCTCTCCACCTCCGTGTGCGTGCAGGGCGCCCCCGGCACCGGCAAGACCGCGGTGGGCCTGCACCGGGCCGCCTTCCTGCTCTACGCCCACCGTGACCAGCTGCGACGGCAGCGCCTGCTGGTGATCGGGCCCAACGACGCGTTCCTTCGCTACATCGCCGACGTGCTGCCCGCCCTTGGCGAGGTGGATGCGAGCCAGACCACCATCGACGACCTGCTCACGACCGTGCGCGGCCGTGGGTCGGCGGCCGCTTCCCGGGGCAAGAGCTCGGCGGTCGTCACCGAGCCGGTGGAGGTCGCGACCCTGAAGGGCGACGCCCGGATGGCCGAGGTGCTTTCGCGCGCGCTGTGGTCGCGGCTGCGTGAGCCCGACCGCGCGCTGGAGGTGCCGAGAGGGAGCCGCCGGTTCCGGGTGCCGGGCTACGAGGTGGCCGACACCGTGGCTGCCCTGCGCGATCGAGGAAGCCGGTACGCGACCGGGCGGGAGATGCTGCCGCAGCGGCTCGCCCACGCGGTGCTGCTGAGGATGGAGGCCGACGGCGACTCCCCCGACGACCGGGTGCAGGGTGCGGTCGCGCGCAGTCGCGAGGTGAAGGCCTACACCGAGCAGATCTGGCCCGCGGTCAAGCCGCAGCAGGTGCTGTTCGAGCTGTTCACCGACGCCGCCCTACTCGCCCACGCCGCCGAAGGTGTCCTGACGGCCGAGGAGCAGGCAGTCCTGCGCTGGCCCAAGCCGCCCCGCAGCGTCGCGACAGCGAAGTGGACGGCCGCCGACGCGGCGCTCATCGACGAACTCACCGACCTGCTCGAGCGGACGCCCAGCCTGGGACACGTGGTGGTGGACGAGGCGCAGGACCTGTCGCCGATGCAGTTGCGCGCGATCGGCCGCCGCTGCACCACCGGCTCGGCCACCGTGCTCGGCGACCTGGCCCAGGGGACGACACCCTGGGCCTCGGAGTCCTGGGAGCTGGCGCTGGCCCACCTCGGCAAGCCTGAGGCGGTGGTCGAGGAACTCACGCTCGGCTTCCGCGTGCCCGGCGAGGTGATCGACTACGCCGCCAGGTTGCTGCCTCGCATCGCGCCAGGCCTGGCACCGCCGCGCTCGGTCCGCAGCAGCCGCGGGGAGCTGATCCACCTCCCCGTGCGCACGGCGGATCTGCTGTCGACGCTGGTCGAGCGGGCCCGCAGCCTGTGCGCGGAGCAACCGGGATCAATCGGACTGGTGGTGCCGGAAGGTCTGGTCAGCAGGGCGGCGAAGGCGCTGTCCGACGCAGGGCTCGCCCATGCGGTGACCGGAGACGAGGACGACGCGACCTCGCAGCTCGACCTGGTGCCCGCGCACCTGGCCAAGGGGCTCGAGTTCGACCACGTCATCCTCGCGGAGCCGGCCGAGATCGTGGCCGCTGAGCCGGACCTGCGTACCGGGCTCCGACGGCTCTACGTGTGCCTCACCCGTGCGGTCACCAGCCTGCAGATCGTGCACGCGCGGCCGGTACCGGAGGAGTTGTCGAGCTGACGCGCGTGCCGAATCTGACGCCAGTTGGCGGCATCGCCGCCCAAGCACGCTCAGTCATCGGACCGGCGGCGATCTGGCGTCAGATTCGGCACGTCGTACGACCGCGCACTGCAGCAAGACGGCTTCATCGGCGACGATGGGCCGATGAGCTCGCCCGCTCAGACCGTCGCCACCGACTGGGCCCGCCTGTGCCCGCACGACGACGCCGTCACCGGCGCGGTCCTGACAGACCTGCTGGCCAGGTGGAGCGAACCGCACCGGCGCTACCACAACCTCACCCACCTGGGTGAGGTGCTCGGGGTGCTGCGACACCTGCCCAGAGGCGAAACCGCTGCCGTGCGGCTGGCGGCGTTCTTCCACGACGCGGTCTACCAGCCGGACGTGGGCGGCACGGCCAACGAGGAGGCGTCGGCGGTGCTGGTCGAGCGCCTCGCGCCGAGGTGCGGGTTCGCCGGGACGACGGTCTCCGAGGCAGTCCGCCTGGTGCTGCTGACCGCCGGTCACCTCCCTGAGCCCGGCGATGCCAACGGCTCCGCGCTGTCCGACGCCGACCTCGCGATCCTGGCCGCGCCGCCGACGCGCTACCTCGACTACGCCAGCGCGGTGCGGGCCGAGTACGCGCACATCGACGGCGCCGACGTTCGCGGCGGGGCGAGCCGCAGTACTCCGCGACCTGGTCTCGCGGCCGTTGCTGTTCGCCACCGAGTACGGGCGGCAGGAGTTCGAGCAGGCCGCGCGGAGGAACATCGCCAGGGAACTCAGCATGCTGACGATGGATCACCAGGACGACGAATGAGCGTTGCATTTCTGCTGACCACACTCGTGGTTGTCGCCACGCCAGGTACCGGTGCCGTCTACTCCATCGCCGCGGGCCTCTCCCGCGGGACGAAAGCCGGCATCACCGCCGCATTCGGCTGCACCCTCGGCGTTCTCCCGCACATGGTCGCCGCGATCACCGGCCTGGCCGCGATTCTGAATGCCTCCGCGATCGCGTTCCAGACGCTCAAGTGGCTAGGCATCGGCTACCTGCTCTTCCTTGCCTGGCAGAGCATCCGGGACACGTCGGCGGTCCGGATCGACGACGACGCCGCCGCGCCCGCGTCGTTCTGGCGCGTCATCCGCACCGCTGTGCTCATCAACGTCCTCAACCCGAAGCTGACGATCTTCTTCTTCGCGTTCCTGCCTCAGTTCGTCCCCACCGGCGAGCCGAACGGCACGTGGCACATGGTGTGGCTCAGCCTCGTGTTCATGGCGCTGACGTTCATCGTGTTCGCCATCTACGCCGCGTGCGCCGCAGGGATGCGCAACCACGTCATCGGCCGCCCGAAGGTCATGGCGTGGCTGAGCCGCACCTTCGCGGCCACCTACGTGGTCCTCGCCGGTCGCCTCCTGCTCGAGAGCCGATAGCTGCCTTGTCCGCGGGAAGGAGCGGCTGACCGTGATCCTGCCGAAGATTCGCGACCCTCGCTTCATCACGCTTCGTCGCGGTGGGACCCTCACCGATTCCGATCATCATCTCCTCGCCCTCTGGGCGGCGTCGTGCGCGGAGCACGTCCTTCGCCTGTTCGAGTCGGTTCAGCCGGACGACCCACGACCACGCGAAGCGATCGAGCACGCCCGGGCCTGGGTACGTGGAGAGGTCACGATGATGCAGGCCCGCGCAGCCGGCGGCCATGCCATGGGCGCCGCACGAGACCTGCGTGGGCCGGCACGGCATGCCGCCTACGCAGCCGGCCAGGCGGGCGCCGTGGCTCACGTGGCCGCGCACGAACTCGGTGCCGCGGCCTATGGGATCAAGGCCGTCCGAAGTGCCGCGCCGAACGGCGAGAGCGATGCCGCCGGGCGACTCGAGTGCCGCTGGCAGCGTGATCAGCTCCCGGAGCAGATTCGTGAGCTGGTGCTCGACGACCAGCGGCTGCGCAACGACATCTGCTGGTCGGTCTTCGACTGCTGACAATCCTCAACCCTGCAACACCGCCATCGCCGCGTTGTGGCCGCCGAGCCCGCTCACGCCGCCACCGCGACGCGCGCCGGCACCGCAGAGCAGGACGCGCTCGTGTTCCGTCGAGACTCCCCACCGCTCGGCAACAGTCACAGCCGTCTCGTGGTCGGCAAGGAACGGCCAGTCCAGGTCGCCGTGGAAGATGTGGCCGCCGGGCAGGCCCGCTTCGCGTTCCAGATCGACTGGCGTCTTGACCTCCAAGCAGGGTTGATCGTTGGCATCCAGCACAAGGCAGTCCTCCACGGGCTCGGCCAGTACGGAGTTCAGTGACCGCAACGTCGCAGCGGTCACCTCGGCCCTGGACCCGTCGGGATCGTCGCGGAAGAGCCGCGCAGGAAGGTGCAGCCCGAACAGCGTCAAGGTGTGCACGCCAGCAGCTGCCAGCTCGGGCGAGAGGATGGTGTCGTCGGTGAGCGAGTGGCAGTAGACCTCACACGGCGGCAGGTCCGGGATCCGCCCTTGTTCTGCCTGGCGGTAGGCCGTCTCCAGCTGACCTTCGCCTTCGTTCACATGGAGGGTGCCGGCAAATGCGGTGGACGGCTCGACCAACGGGTCCCGGATCTTGGGCAATCGCCTTACCAGCATGTTGATCTTGAGTTGCGATCCCTCAGGTTGGTTCCCAGTGGACGTGTCACCGAGAAGACCGTCGAGGAGCACCGGCGGAACCGCTGCCAGCACCTTCCCGGCCCTGACGACGTGCTCAGTCCCGGCCGAGTCCGTGAACGTCACCTCGCCTGTCGGTGCATCGATGCGCAGCACCTCGGCGCTGAGCCGTAGGTCCGCGCCGGCCGCACGCGCCGCTGTCTCGAGCGCACCTGACACTGCGCCCATGCCGCCCACGGGCACGTCCCAGTCACCGGTCCCACCACCGATCACGTGGTAGAGGAAGCATCGATTCTGTGTCAGGGAAGGTGAATCCGCGCTGGCGAACGTGCCAATGAGGGCATCGGTGAGCGCCACTCCGCGAGTGGTGTCGCCGCGCAGGCCCTGCTGGATGAGCCGGCCGATGGGCTCGGCGGTCAGCGCGTGCCAGAGGGTGTCGTCACCGAGAAGCGTCCTGGCCTCGGTCCAGGTCGGCAGCGGCTCGGTCACGGTGGGCCACAGGCGTGCGGCGGCGGTGGCCAGCCGCGCGTAGAAAGCCTGCCAGCGCAGGAATTCTTCCGGATCTCCGGTGGTCCGAGCGAAGGAGTCCGCCGTGCCCTCGGCGTCCGCCCGGTCCACGAGCAGTCCTCGGTCCGCGACCGGCGTGTACGAACTCACCCTGCGCCGCGCGAGCTGGATGTCGAGGTGCAGGTCGTCGATGATCCGGCGCGGGAGCAGGCTCACCAGGTAGGAGTACCGGGACAGTCGTGCATCGACGCCGGCGAACACCCGCTGGGAGACCGCCACTCCGCCGAAGTGGTCACCACGTTCGAGTACGACCGCCGAGCGACCAGCCGCCGCAAGGTAGGCGGCCGCCGTGAGGCCGTTGTGGCCACCGCCGACCACGACCACGTCGACATCGGATCGCATGTGCCGACCGTACCGAGCCGCTAGACCAGTGCAGTCTCGAGAAGGCGCAACGTGCCCGACGTGGCATCGAGGCGAGCGAGGACTCCCAATGGGAGCGTGAGATTCACCTCGTCGTGACCCACCGGCAGCCCGGCGGCGACGGGCACACCGAGCGGCGCGAGCCGTTCGGTGAATACCCGCAGGGCCGGTGCGCGATCCTGCGGATCCTCCGGCGTGCCGCAGTCCGTGAGCCCTCCGAGAACCACTCCGACGACCCCGTCGAACCAGCCGGCACGCAGCAGCGTCGTCAGGTTCCGGTCGATCTCGTACGGCTGCGCGTTGAGTTCCTCCAGGAACACCAACCCTCCCTCGCGACCGGCGAGGGCTGTCGGGCTGCCCACCGTGCTCGCCAGCACCGACAGATTGCCGCCCGTGAGCCATCCCTCGGCGGAGCCATCCACCAGGGTGTCGAGCACGGTGTCGCCCGCAGGGTTGCGTGCCGCTGCCGACGCCGGATCGAACAGCACCGACCGGAGGTGCTCCACCGTCGGCTCGCTCGACGCCACCCGGGCCGACGCGGGCATGGGCGCGTGCAGGGTGGCCAGGCCGAGGCGTGCCGCGACCGCCTCATGCACGCAGGTCACGTCGCTGTAGCCGAGCAGGACCTTGGGATCGGCTGCTGCCATCGCAGCCCAGTCGCACAGGTCGAGCATCCGCATGGCGCCGTAGCCTCCGCGGCTGGCCCACACGGCGACGACGCTGTCATCGCACCAGGCGGCCGTCAGGTCGTCGGCGCGCAGGCGGTCGGAACCGGAGAGGTAGGGCAGGTCGCCGTCGCTAGCCGTCACCGACGGGTAGACCACCGGTTCGAGGTCCAGCCGACGTGCCAGTGCAGAGATCCGGTCGACATCGCCCTCGCCGATGGGCGACGACGTGCCGACGACGGCCACCCGGTCGCCGGGTCTCAACCGACCCAGGCGGACGAACCGGTCGGCGGTCACGGGCCCTGTTCCTGGAGCAGCTCGGCGATCTGCACGGCCATCTCACCGAGCCGGTCTTGGGCTGTGTCGCTGGACTTGTTGGCGAGCAGGACGATGGCGAGCCGCCGCTCCGGCCAGAGCGCCATGAAACTGGCGAAGCCGAAGGTGCCGCCGGAGTACTGCAATCGCCGCCCACCATCGGGCAAGGTGGTGACGATCCACGGCATCGCGACGAAGGTGCGGCGATCGAGCGTGAACCAGCTGCCCTCGTGGCTGAGGCGCACGGCGGGGTCGCTCTCGTCGAGGTGGAGCTCGGCGTAGCGGAGCATCGCCGCAGCGGAATAGCGCTGTCCGGAGGCCTCGGGTAGCGCCGCCGCTTCCCGGTCCTCACCGTCATATCCCGTCGCCTCTCCGCTCGCCGTCATGCGCAGCGGCCTCTCCAGCTCGCCGGCCAGGATCGCGTCGTAGGACGCGCCGTCGATCCGTTCCAGCGCGAGATTGAGGAGCCGGGCGGCCACGTTCGAGTGGGCGACACTGGCGCCGGGACGTTCGCTCGGGCCGAACGCGCGCAGGTCGTCGAGGAACTGCGCACTCGTGTAGGCGGCGATGGCGCGTGCGGTGGCGTGGCGGCCGGGATCGGGCAGCAGGCTGGAGAGATCGGGCAGGTTGTCGGGCAGTGCCGAGGTCATGTTGGCCAGGTGGAGCAGGCGGACCGGCTCACCCTCCAGCTCCAGCCGCGGATAGGGCCCGTCCAGATAACGCCGCACGTCGTCCCGCAAGTCAGCCCTGCCCGCCAGTACGGCGCGGGCCAGCAGCAGCCCGGTCATCGTCTTGGCGATCGAGCCGATCTCATAGGCCGTATCCCCGGTCGGCAGCGGACCCCCGAGCGACACCGCTCCGAAGTTGCCGAAGCGGGTCGCGCCATGGCTGGCGATGCCGATCGACAGTCCTACCCCGGACTCTGCGGCGAGATAGTCCCGTCCGAGCAGACGAATCTGCGCTTCGAGGTCAGCCTTGTGCGCTGCGGACGACATCACTCGCCAACCCTAGGCCAGCATCCGGCCAGGCCAGACGACCAGGTTGGTCGTCACACGCTGACCGACTCGGTGGCGTTGTCGGGATTGAGGGCGGCCCACTCGCGTGAGTGGGGCACCGACCGGATCGCCTTCGAGAAAGACGCGACCACGGCCGCGACCACGACCAACAGGGTGAACGTGTACATGGCCGCGTAATGGCCGTAGTGGCCAAGGAGATAGCCGCCGAGAATTGGCGCGATCGGAACCATGAGCATCACCAGGAAGACGATGGCCGACGTCGAGCGGCCCTGCAGCCGGTCCGGTGTGATCGCCATCTTGTACGACATGATCGCTGCGTTGGCGACAGGGTTCACCAGCATGGCCAGCCCCAGCAGGCCACCGATGATGAACGGGTTGTCGGTGAGCGGAATGGGGATGCATACAAGGGCGAACGCCCACAAGACCGCCATCACGATCGTGCCGAGGCGCAGCCGCTGCATGATCCGGCCGGCCATCACCGACCCGACGATCGCGCACACGCCGGCCACCGTGTCGATCGCACCAATGGCGGCCGGTGGAACGCCGACCTGGTACAGGTGCAGATTCACGACCAGCATCAGCCCGCCAACACCGAGGTTGGTCAGCATGGCGATGGGAATGGCCGCGCGGATGAACAACTGCCCCCAGACGAAGCGCAGGCCCTCGCGGATGTCGGCCACCAGATGGGTCCGCTCCGTCCGGGCCGGTGCGGGCAGCGGCCGGCGGATTGCGAACAGCAGCAGCCAGGACACGGCAAGCGCTATGGCCGACACGATGAACGGGAAGAACCTGCCGACAGCCAGGAGCGCACCACCGAGCGGGGACGCGATGAGGCTGGCCAAGGCTCCTCTGGCCTGGTCGTTGGCCATGGCCTGCGGAAGCTGTGTCGTCTCCACCACCCGCGGGATGGCGGCGTTCTGCGCCGGCTCGAAGAAGGCATCAGCGCTGCTGACGACGAAGGCAGCGGCAGCAAGGTGAACCAGGGTTACCTGATCAAGCACGCCGGCGATGGCAACGGAGGCATAGGCCGCCAGGGTGAAACCGACCGAGACGATCATCGTCCACTTGCGGTTCCACCGGTCCACGAGCGCACCGGCGGGAAGCGTGAGCAGCCAGCTGGCGACGCCGCCCGCAGTGCCGATGAGGCCTGCTTTCAACGGAGATCCGGTGATGGCCAAGGTGACCAGAGGCAGCACGAAGATGGCCAGAGCGCCGCCGATGCCGGCGATGGTCTGGGCGGTGATCAGCACCAGGTAGTCGAAGTTGCGCAGCAGGCTGTCGGGCGGCTGGGCTCGGGTCACTGTGTTCCACGAGATGTGAAAATAGTCCTTCACATCTCGTTTGGCAAGCCGCCCGGCGATGGTCTGGACGCCTACAGTGGCCGGATGCCGACGCCAGCCCCCGATGCCGACGCAGGCCGTTGCGCCGGCCAGGCCGACGCAACTGACGCTCTCCCACCCGAACACGATCCGGGCGCTGAGCCATCCGGCTCGAGTGGTCGTGCTCAACGAGCTGTTCTCAGGGCGGAGCGCAACCGCAACCGAACTGGCCGGTCTCGCGGGCGTGACTCCGAGTGCCATGAGCTACCACCTGCGGGCCCTGTCCCGGATCGGCCTGGTCATGCGGGCCGAGGCCTCGGGCGACGGGCGGGAACGGCCCTGGCAGGCCGCAGCCGACGACATCAACGTCGACCCGGGCGGCGGGGATGCCGACTCCGCCGCCGCCGGGCTGGTCACGGCCGTCCTGGAGTCGTTCCGCAGTGCCGCGCTCACTGGGCTCAGCGGCCGCAACTCCCTGCCGCCAGAGTGGCGCGACCAGTTCAAGCTCAGTCCGCTGATCGTCCAGGTCACCGCCGAGGAGGCCGCCACCCTCGTCGAGCAGCTGAACTCGCTCGACGAGGTGTACCGACGGCGCCCGCCCAAGGCCGGCACCCGCCGAGTGCACGTGTTGCTTGCTGCGGTGCCCAGAGCCCGACTGACCCGCCAACGCGCGTGGGTGGAAGGGTGGTCGGATGACCGACACCACACCGTCGCCCAAGCTGATTCCCGCTCCCGACCGGCTCGAAGCGACCGGCCTGCCGGTCACGCTCACGACGTCGTCCACCCTGCGGGCCGGCGACGACCTGGCCGGTCCCGCTGCCCGGCTTCGTGCGGCGATTGGCCTGCCGCTCCCCGAGTCGAATCGCGATCCAGCCGTGTCGTTGGAGTTCGACGACGCCCTGCCGCCCGAGGGCTACCGGCTCGTCGTGGACGGGTCGGAGCAGCCGAACGTGCAGATCTCCGGCGGCGGTCCGGCCGGCGTCTTCTACGGCGTGCAGACACTGCGTCAGCTGATGGAGCCCGGCCGGCTCGGGATGACCGACGTGTCCGTCGACCTGCCGGGTGTCCAGATCGAGGATGCGCCTGCGTTCGGATGGCGCGGCCTGATGGTCGACGTTGGCCGCCACTTCATGCCGATCGACGAGCTGCACACCGTGCTCGACTGGATGGCCCTGCACAAGCTGAACACCCTCCACCTGCACCTCACCGAGGACCAGGGCTGGCGGTTCGAGGTGAAGTCCTGGCCGAGGCTTACCGAGATCGGTTCGAAGCGGGCGGAGAGCGTCGTCGGCCATGCCTCGCGCAGCACCACGTACGACGGCATCCCGCACGGCGGCTTCTACACCCAGGACGAACTGCGGGCGCTGGTCGAGTTCGCCGCAGACCGGTTCATCCGCATCGTCCCCGAGGTCGACCTGCCCGGCCACACGCAGGCCGCCCGGGCGGCGTACCCAGAGCTGGGTTACGACGAGGCCGAGCACCAGGTGATGACCACCTGGGGTGTGTCCGACCACATCATGCGGGTGGACGAGCAGGGCGTCGCCTTCGCCAAGGACGTGATCGGCGAACTGATCGACGTGTTCCCGTCGCCCTTCATCCACATCGGCGGCGACGAGGTGCCCAAGCGGGAATGGGAGGCGAGCGACATCGCCCGGCGGCAACTGGCCGAGCTGGGCCTCTCCGACATGGACGCGCTACAGAGCTGGTTCACCGGGCAGCTCGCCGAGTTTATCGAGTCCCGCGGCCGGCGGCTCGTGGGCTGGGACGAGATCCTGGAGGGCGGCGACCTGCCTCCGGACGTGGTGGTGATGAGCTGGCGTGGCATGGAACCTGGCCTGGAAGCCGCGCGACTCGGCCTGGACGTGGTGATGGCCAGCACGAGTCACACCTACTTCGACTACCAGCAAGTCGATTCCGCGACCGAACCGCTGTCGATCGGGGGCCTTCTGACCCTCGAGACGGTGTGGGACTTCGAGCCGACGCCGCCGGAGCTCACGGTCGAGGAGGCACGGCACATCATCGGCGTCCAGGCGCAGCTCTGGCGCGAATACATGCCCGACCTGCGCACGGTGGAACGGATGGCCTTCCCGCGACTCGCGGCGCTGGCCGAGATCGCCTGGCAGCACGGTGATCGGCCCGACTTCGCCGAGTTCCGCGACCGGCTCGCCCATCACCTCACCAGGCTGGATGCGCTGGGAGTGAAGTACCGCTCGCTGGAACCGCCGGCTCAGCCGTAGCTAGATCCTCCTTCGCCTGCGGCTCAGCGGCGCCGGCGCAACCCCGCGGCATTCAGGGCAGCCACGATGTCGCGCGGTCGGACGAGAAGCGCTCCGGCGGCGAGCACCTGTTCCTGCTCCTCCTCGGCGACGTCGTAGTGGTCGATGTCGAAGCGATGCGACGGCAGGTCCAGCCGGGCGGCGAACGCGTGCAGCTCGGCCAGGGAGGTGTCGGAGACCAGGTGACACCAGCGCCGGCCGCGGTGCGGCACCAGCGGTGCGTCGATGAGCAGGGTCATCCAGACGTCCGTGCCCTGCAGCAGGCTGGCGTCACGCGGACGGGCGGCGGAACCGGACGAACTCCGCGTCGAGCATGCGCCGCCACGACCGAACGAATCTCGAGTCCACGTAGGCCTTCCACGAACCCTGCGGGCGGGCACCGCTCCCGATGTGGAACTTGCTCACACCGGCACGCATGAGCCACGGGGCGTGCTCGGTCAGCAGACCGCCGCCGGCCATCGCCAGCCCGGCCTTCCACGCGTCGGCCTCCGCGACCCGGATCAGGTCGTCCACGCCGTGGCCGAGCCCCCGCGCCGAACCGGCGGTGAGAACGGCGTCCAGTCCCGGCAGGTCGCGGATCGCCGACCAGGCACGCCTGGACTCGAGCGCGTTGTCGATCGCCCGGTGAAACGTCCACGGGCGGTCCAGAATCGCGTCGCTCTGCGCCAGATACGCCGTTGCGTCCACGTCGATCGACGCGTCCGGAGTGAGGAAGCCGAACACGAAGCCGTCGGCACCGGCACCGGCGTACTGGTCGGCCAGGCGGGCCAGGCGCTGGAGTTCGCTTGTCGAGGAGAGGAATCCCTCTTCCGCACGCAGCATCACCCTGATGGGCAGGTCGGTGGCGCGACGGATGTCGGCAACGGTCGCGACGTCGGGCGACAACCCGTCGGCCGACATGTCGGCGACGATCTCCAGCCGGTCGGCACCGCCCTCCTCTGCGTTGGCGGCGTCGTCCGGCCCGAGAGCGATCACCTCGAGCAGTGGCTTTTCCACCACCCGCGCTCCGGATTCCATGGGTCAAGAGTGCCGCAGCGACCCCGCCGATGCACGGATGTGCGACAGCTCGTGTCCCGCGTCGATGCAGGTCAGGCCACGGGTTCCGCTACGAGCGGGATCAGCAAGCTGGTCAGGCCCATCCTGGCGCTGCCACCGATTCGGCATCGCCCAATGTGCGAAGGACATTCTCGCCGGCAAGCTTGCGCAGCTCCCCCGACGACCAACCCCGCTTGGCCAGTTCCTCGAACAGCGCCGGGTACCCCGACACGTCGGCAAGTCCGACCGGATAGCCGTCGGATCCGTCGAAGTCGCCACCGAGACCCACGTGGTCGACACCCGCGACCGCCCGGACGTGCTCGACATGTGCAACCACATCCGCGAGCGCGGCCTTCGGCTTGGGGTGCTGGACCGCCCAGCCCGAACAGAAGGCGACGAAGGCCCGGTAGTCACTGGTGGAGATCCCGACCTCGGCCGCGGCCACGATCGCCTCGTCGCGCCACGACGCCACCTGCGGGCTGACGAACTCCGGCACGAACGTCACCATGCACACGCCGCCGTTGACCGTGAGCCGCGAGAGCACAACGTCGGGGACGTTCCTGGTCACGTCGGTGAGGGCACGCGCCGAGGAGTGGCTGAAGACCACGGGCGCCCGGGTGGTGTCGAGTGCGGCCACCATCGTGGTGTCCGCGACGTGCGAGAGGTCGACCAGCATGCCGAGCCGGTTCATCTCGTGCACCACCTCGCGACCGAACTCGCTCAGTCCGCCGCAGCGGGGCACGTCGGTTGCCGAATCCGCCCACGAGGTTGACGAATTGTGCGTGAGTGTCAGGTACCTGACACCCAGCGCGTAGAGCTGGCGGAGAACTCCTAGCGACGCGGCGATCTGATGGCCGCCCTCGGCACCCAGCAGGCAGGCGAGGCGCCCCGACCGCAACGCGCCGCGCACGCCGTCGACCGAGGTGGCCAGCGCGAGCCGCTCCGGATAGCGGCTGACGAGGTGGTGGACGAAGTCGACCTGCTCCAGCGTCTGCACCACCGCCTCGGCTTCCGGTTGGGAAGCCGACACGAACACCGACCAGAACTGTGCCCCGAGCCCGCCCGCATGCAGCCGCGGCAGATCCGTGCACAGCGAGGGCTGCTCCACGTCGAGCGGCAGCGCGTCGAGGTCGTAGCCCGCTGCCTGGCGGTGCGCGAAGGGCAGGTCGTTGTGTCCGTCGACCAGGGGAACGGCCCGCAGCCAGTCCGCCCATGCCGGAGGCGTCGTGGGCAGGTCCGGACTCACGCGCCCACCTCCCCTGTGATGGCTGACTCCTCGAAGCCGACCGCGAAGAAGGCCGGCACGGCGCCGGCCCGCAGAGCCTCCAGCACGACGAGCTCGTGCGGCACCACCGGGTCCGGCAGGTCCGACAGCGGGAACCAGCGCAGGCCGGCCGACTTGCGTGGCTCGCGGATGTGCGCCTCACCGGTCCAACGGCGCAGCGTGAAGAAGAAATCGCTGCGCTCGTTGATGTCGTTGCCGTCGCCCGCTGTGCGGTGCATCCCGCAGAGCGGGATCAGATCGGCCGCCTCGACGTCGATCCCGAGTTCCTCCGCCGCCTCGCGGACGGCTGCCTGCACAACCGACTCTCCCCGCTCGACGTGCCCGGCTGCCGCGCAGGCCCAGTGGTCGTCCATGTATCCGGTGCCGCTCCGCAGCTGGAGAAGCACCTCGGCCGAGCCGTCAGGACCGTCCCGCAGCACGACGGCATAGGCCGCGGGCACGACGCGGAACCGCTCCATGGCTGTCCCTCCTGCCGGCAGACGCCGGTTAGCCGCGCTGGTACCCGGAAACGCCGAGGCACCTAAGTCTGCAACCGGCGCTTGAGTTCCTCCCGGTCTGTCCGCGCGGGTGGGTGGTGCGTTCTGCCCTAGATGAGCACACTTGGGCAGCAGCACGATGTCGCCGCGAGCAGCGACGGAGGTCGACGTGGCCGAGAAGGCGGACAAGCCCGGTAGCTGGTGGCTCACCCTGCCAGGTCTGCTGACGGGTGGAGCCGCCGTGGTCACCGCGCTGACAGGTCTTCTGCTGGCCCTGTACCAGGTGGGCTGGCTGGACGATGACGGGGTCTCGGCATCGAAGGGAACGCAACCGGCGGCGGTGAGTGCCCCGTCACCCACGCAGGCGGCCAGTCCCACGCCCTCCGGGGTCGACGGCGCACCAGCTGCCGAGCGCTACGCCGTGGCCATCCCGTTGAACACCGGCTTCAGGTCGGGGACCGTCGCCTATTCGGTCACCGCCGCGACCGCCGAACCCGACGTCGACGACCAACTGCGGCTCACCCTCACCATCCGCGCCGTGAACACTGCCCGCTACGACCTGGGTCTGTGGGATCGAAACTTCGGAGTGGTCGTCGGCGCCGACTCGTACGCGGCGACCTCGGGCCTGAACAAGATCGTGCACGGAGACTCGACGGGCTCAGGTCAGGTCGAGTTCGTTCTCCCCGCCGACACGACCGCCGCCAACCTGGTGTTCCGCTTTCTCGAAGGTGACCGGACCGTCCCGTTCACGATCACCAAGAGCGCCGGTTAGTCACGTCGGTACCCAGACGTTTCCGGGTACCGACGTGACCAACCGGCGCCTGGGGTCAGCTTCCGGCGTCAGCCGCCGCGCCGCGGCATGCGAAAGGGCCCCGGGTTCCCCCGGGGCCCTTCGCGTTGCCTAGCTGGTACGGCGATGGAGCTTCTGGCTCAGAAGTCCATTCCGCCCATGCCGCCGGACGGGTCGCCACCGGGAGCAGCGGCCGCCTTCTCCGGCTTGTCGGCGATGACTGCCTCGGTGGTGAGGAACAGCCCGGCGATCGACGCGGCGTTCTGCAGCGCCGAGCGGGTGACCTTGGCGGGGTCGGGGATGCCGGCCTTCAGCATGTCCACGTACTCGCCGGTCTGGGCGTCGAGCCCGTGCCCGACGGGCAGGCCCGCCACCTTCTCCGCGACGACGCCACCTTCGAGGCCGGCGTTGATCGCGATCTGCTTCAGCGGTGCGGCGAGCGCGACCTTGACGATGTTCGCGCCAGTGGCCTCGTCACCGGTGAGCTTGAGGTCGGCGAACGCGTTGACACCGGCCTGGACGAGGGCCACACCGCCACCGGCGATGATCCCCTCCTCCACCGCTGCCTTGGCGTTGCGCACGGCGTCCTCGATGCGGTGCTTGCGCTCCTTGAGCTCCACCTCGGTGGCAGCGCCGACCTTGATGACCGCAACACCGCCGGCCAGCTTGGCCAGGCGCTCCTGCAGCTTCTCCCGGTCGTAGTCGGAGTCGCTCTTGTCGATCTCCGCACGGATCTGGTTGACCCGCCCGCTGATCTGGTCGGCGTCACCGGCACCCTCGACGATCGTGGTCTCGTCCTTGGTGACCTGCACCTTGCGGGCAGTACCCAGGAGGTCGACCGTGGCGTTCTCCAGCTTCAGACCGACGGTCTCGGAGATCACCTGGCCGCCGGTGAGGATGGCGATGTCCTGGAGCATGGCCTTGCGGCGGTCGCCGAAGCCGGGCGCCTTGACGGCGACGGCCTTGAAGGTGCCGCGGATCTTGTTCAGCACCAGGGTGGCGAGCGCCTCGGAGTCGACATCCTCGGCGATGATCAGCAGCGGCTTGCCCGACTGCATGATCTTCTCCAGCAGGGGAAGGAGATCCTTCACCGTGGAGATCTTCGACTCGACGATCAGCACGTAGGGGTCGTCGAGGACGGCCTCCATGCGCTCGGTGTCGGTGACGAAGTATCCGGAGATGTAGCCCTTGTCGAAGCGCATACCTTCGGTGAGCTCGAGCTCCAGGCCGAGGGCGTTGCTCTCCTCGACGGTGATGACGCCTTCCTTGCCGACCTTGTCCATGGCCTCGGCGATGATCTCGCCGACCTTGGTGTCAGCGGCGGAGATGGAGGCGGTCGAGGCGATCTGTTCCTTGGTCTCGACGTCGACAGCCATGTCGAGCAGCTTGTCGACCACTGCCTGGACAGCGATGTCGATGCCGCGCTTGAGCGACATCGGGTTGGCGCCGGCGGCCACGTTGCGCAGGCCCTCGCGGACCATCGCCTGGGCGATCACGGTGGCGGTGGTGGTGCCGTCACCAGCGACGTCGTCGGTCTTCTTGGCTACTTCCTTGACCAGCTCTGCGCCGATCTTCTCGTACGGGTCTTCGAGCTCGATCTCCTTGGCGATCGAGACACCGTCGTTGGTGATCGTGGGGGCTCCCCACTTCTTCTCCAGAACGACGTTGCGGCCCTTGGGGCCGAGGGTCACCTTCACCGCGTCGGCCAGGGTGTTCATCCCTCGCTCGAGGCCGCGGCGGGCTTCCTCGTTGAATGCAATGAGCTTTGACATGTAGCGGGATCCTCCCGGAAGGGTGGACGTGTGCGGTGTCGTCAGATGCCCGCGACGGACGGCTCCCGGCTGCTCGGATGCCTCACCTGTCGACCTGCAGCGTTGTCACTCTCGACCATCGAGTGCTAGCGCCTTTTTAGCACTCGCCCCCATCGAGTGCAAACGTCGGCACCCCTATCCAGCTGACCCGTGGCGGCCACCGCGGCGGGGCGCCGTGGCGGCGCGAACGTCGGCAGCGGATGCTCTGGGCATGACCGAACCGCCTCCCAGGACCGCACTGTTGGGCCTCGTGGAGGCGATCTCGCCCGGGACCGATCCGGCCGATGTCGAGGCTGTCGAGCTGGCCTGGGCGGCCGACCAGCCGCAACGGCTCGCCGAGGTGATCGCGCTGGCCGACGCGGCCGTCACGTCGTCGGTCGGTGCGCTGCTCGCCGACCCGGCCACCGCGACCACGGCCGAGGCGGCCATCGCCCTGGCCCAGCAGGCGCGCTACGGAAACCCGCGCCGGCTGACAGCCGACGCCGTGGAGTCCTGGCGCGAGGTGGGCTTCACCACCGAGCCGTTCGGCGGGCAGCCCTGGCCGCAGGTCGATCTGCCCGACCCGCCCAGCACGTCGTTTCCCGACCTTGCCGACGGCTACGACGTGGTCGTGATCGGCTCGGGTTGCGGCGCCATCGCTGCCCGCCTGGCCGCCGAGGCCGGTGCCCGGGTCCTGCTGGTCGAGCGTGGGACCTTCCTCGGCAAGGACCATCCGTGGCACGACGCCCTGCGCAACCAGCGGCTCAACACCGGTCTGGAGACACCCGCCGGTCCGCCCTTCCACGGCAACCCGCGCGTGAACGCGGAGGGGCGCACGGTCTGGCCGGACGACTACAGCTGGGGCAACAACGCGTTCACGCTCGGCGGCGGCACCCGGGTGTTCGGCGCCCAGGCCTGGCGGTTCTGCCCCGAGGACTTCCAGATGGCGAGCCAGTACGGCGTACCCGACGGCAGCGCCCTTGCCGACTGGCCGATCGGCTACGGCGACGTGGCGCCCTTCTACGAGCGCGCCGAGATGGAACTGGGCGTCAGCGGCGATGCGACCGGCAACCCCTACGCGGGTCCGCGCTCGCGTCCCTACCCGATGCCACCGATGCCGCCCACCCGCTCGGGTGAGCTGCTGTCGGCTGCGGCAGACCGGCTGGGCTGGTCGCACAACTCGGTGCCGCTGCTGATCAACAGTGAGACGTACAACGGCCGGCCCGCCTGCCACCAGTGCGGGGCGTGCGTCGGCTTCGCCTGCCCTGCCGAGGCGAAGAACGGCACGCAGAACACCGCGCTCCCGCTCGCCCTGGCCACCGGCCGGGTCGATCTGGTGCTGGGTGCGGCGGCCACCCGGCTCGTCTGCGGTGCCCACGGGTCGATCACCGACGTCGAGATCACCGACCTGTCCGGCCGCGGTGCCCGGACCGTGCGCTCCGGCCGCGTCGTTCTCGCCGCCGGAGCCATCGAGTCCGCACGGCTGCTGCTGCTCTCGGCACACGAGGGTGAGCCGGCCGGCATCGGCAACGCCACCGACCAGGTCGGGCGCCACCTGCAGTCGCACATGTATCCCGGCGCGCTGGGTCTGGTCGACGAGGTGGTGCAGGAGTGCCAGGGACCAGGGCCGACCGTGTCGATCAACGGGTTCAGGCACGGCAACCACGGGATCGTCGGCGGCGGGATGCTGGCGAACGACTTCGTCCCGCTTCCGCTGGCCGCGCTGAGCCGGCTCACCAGCGCCGGGATCGTGCCCACGTGGGGAAGCGGAGTGCACGACGGACTCTCGCAGCACTACCGGCGGCACCTGATGGCCTTCGGCCCGATCCAGGAAGTCACCACCGCCGATGCGCGCGTCCGCCTCTCTCCCACCGTGGTGGATGCACTGGGGCTGCCGGTCGTGGCGCTGTCCGGCTCGGTGCATCCAGAGGACGTCCGAACGTCGGACTTCATGGGCGATCGTGCGGCCGAGTGGCTGACCGAGGCCGGTGCAACCAACGTGGTGGCGATGCGGTCGCGGCCGTCCGGCCCGTCGGCTGGTCAGCATCAGGCGGGAACCTGCCGGATGGGTGACGACCCGGCCACGTCGGTGGTCGATCCGCACGCGCGGGTGTGGGGACATCCGAACCTCTACGTCGCGGACACCTCGGTGCACGTCACCAACGGCGGCGTGAATCCGGTGCTCACCGCGATGGCGCTCGCCTACCGCACGGCCACGCTGATGCTGGCGGAGCAGGGATCGGGGTAGGAAGGCGGGGTGAGTGTTCGGGTGCGACGACAGCTGGCGGGCGTCATCCTGGTCGACCCGCGGGGCTGGCTGCTGGTCCAGGAACGCGACGAGCATGCCCCGATGAATCCGCTGGTGTGGGGACTGGTCGGTGGCGGGGTGGAGCCCGGCGAGACCATGGAGCAGGCGGCCTACCGCGAACTCGAGGAGGAGACCGGGATCGCCTTGGCGGGCGGCCTCACCGAGTGGTTCCGCGAGTTCCTGCCGAGCCCGTCGCAGTCAGGGGTGAACGAGTGGTCGGTGTGGATCGGGGGCACCCGGCTGACCGACGCCGACATCGTGCTGGGCGAGGGCAGGCAGATCGTGTTCCGCCCACCGATCGACATCCAGAGGCCGGTCGCCGAGGGCGGACTGGAGTTCGCCGAGACGGCTTCGAGACTGCTGCGCACGTTCCTCGAAAGCGATGCATACGTTGGGATTGTCAGGTCGCTGGCCGCCGAGGATGGTTGACCCACCATGCGCTTCCGATACCGGGTTCGGCTTGTCGGCAACGTCGTCAACCTGACGACGATCATCGGGCTGGTGATGGCCAAGGTCGGCAAGGCGCAACTGCATCGGCGACCGCACGGGATCTGGCTGGCCACCGGCTACCGCTTCAAGTTCCCGGTTGCCTCGGCCTTCTGCGTGGGCAACTTCCTGATCAGCCACCACGACCTCGACTACCTGGTCGCCCGGCCCAGGCTGCTGCTGCACGAGGAGCGGCACAGCTGGCAGTACCTGCTGTTTCTCGGGCCGCTGTACTGGCCGTTCTACGGCATCGGGATGCTGTGGTCGCTGCTCCGGACCGGCGACAGGGGCTCGGCCAACCCGTTCGAGATCGCGGCCGGACTCGCCGACGGCGGCTATCCCGAGTTGCCGCGGCGGACCTGGGGGGAGATGGGCAGCGCGCTGATGAGGGCACCTCGCGCGTTGATGGCGAGCCTCAGCGACCTAACGCGTCGGCGAGCTCGCTGAGCCAGGCCACGACGGCGTCCGGTCCGGGAAGGACCAGGTCGGCGAGCTCGGTGAGCGCGCCCTCCTCGTCGGAGGCCGATGCCAGCGCGTACCCGACGAGGCCCTGCGTCCGTAGGTCCCGGACGGCCTCGAAGGCCGGGATGTCGCCCAGGTCGTCGCCCGCATAGACCACGGCCCGCGCGCTCCGCTCGGCCACGAGCGTCCGCAGCGCAGCACCCTTGTCCATTCCCGGCGGGCGCAGCTCGATCACGAGTCGCCCCGGCTCGGCATGAAGGCCGAGCTCCTCCGCGAGCGGGAGCAGCACCGACCGCATCGTCGCGAAGGCTCCCGCCGGATCCGCGGCCCGGCGGGCGTGGACGGCAACGGAGCGGCCCTTGTCCTCCAACGCGCAGCCGGCCAGCGCTCCACCTTCGGCGAGCAGCCCGCTGACCCTGACCCGAGCTTCGTCGACACCAGCCGGCACGGGATCGGACGAGACCGAACGCGTCGATGCGTCGTAACGCTCGACGCCGTAGTGACCCAGGACGAGCAGGGCGCCGGGCTCGAAGCTCCGCTCGTCGGCGAGCCGGGAGATGCCCGAACGCTCCGCGGCGAAGGCCGCTGGGCGGCCGGTGAGGATCGCAAGCGAGCCGATCACCCCCGCCAGTCGACCCAGGACGTCGGTCGCTCCGTCGGCCGGACGGGCGTCGTCCGGGTCGGGGACGATCGGCGCGAGCACACCGTCGAAGTCCAGCGCGACCACCGCAGCTTTCGGGTCGCGCACGAGCGGCGTCAGGTCGAGCAGGGTCAGACCTCGAGACCCAACCGGCGGGCAGCGCGGGTCCGCTGCCGGGTCGAGCGCAGCCGCCGCAGCCGCTTGACCAGCAACGGGTCGAAGGCCAGGGCGTCGGAGGTGTCGATGAGCGCGTTGAGCAGTTGGTAGTAGCGCGTGGCGCTCATGTCGAACTGCTCGCGGATGGCCTGCTCCTTGGCACCGGCGTACTTCCACCACTGGCGCTCGAAGCGGAGCAGCTCGCGGTCGCGTTGGGTGAGGGTCGCGTCGTCGGCGGTCAGCGCCTCGGCGTCGTCGCGTGCCTGGGTCATGCCTCGACAGCCTCCTCCGACCGGTGTCCGGTCACCTATGTCGTTGGATGAGATCGTAGGCGGATACCGAGCTTCGAACCACAACCGTGTGATTCGCCACGAGCCGAATGCCGCAGAGCCCACGGATGGGAGAGGCGCTCAGATCCGCCCGGCCACGCGCAGAAGGTACTGCTTGCGGTCGAGCGGATTCCGGTCGGTCCGGTCCCGGGTCGGCGGGATTCCCTGGACTCGCCGGTAGTGGTCGAAGCTCGACAGCAGCTCGCCCTCCCCTCTCGTCAGGCCGGGCAACTGCTGCTCCAGGTCGTGCACGCGGGCGGCCGGGATGTCGCCGTCCAGGACGAACGACGCCCCTCGCAGCTCCGGGGTTCCAGGAATCGCGCCGAGCCGGGTGAGCGCGGACACCACCGCCCCGAACAGGTCCGCAGGGAACTCGAGCTCGAAGCGGTGCATCGGCTCGTACACACCCGTGCCGGCCTGCGTGAGTGCCGCCATCAGCACGAGCGGGGTCAGGTTGCGGAAGTCGCCGGCTGTGCTGGACATGCTCGCGTCGAACGTCCCGTGCGAGTGGCTCTGCCGTGGGTAGTAGCCCGACTTCGTCAGCGTGACCGTGCAGTCGGTGACCTGCCAGCCGCTCAGGCCCTCGCGCAGGGTCGTGGCCAGGGTCTCCTTGATGGCGGTGAGGAAGGCGAGCGGCAGCGACCCCAGCTCGATGCCCAGCTCGAACGCGACGCCGGAGCCGATCGGTGCGGGCTCGATCCGCAGGCCGACGCCGGCAAGGAACGGGTTGGGCTCCTTGCCGATCTGCTCGTAGGCCTCGCCGATTCCTTCCGGTCGTTCGATGCAGATCGTGGTCGTCTCACGGAAGGTGACGTCGAGGCCGAAGTCGGCGGCGATCGTGGCCTCGATGACCTCCTTCTGCACCTCCCCGTACAGCGACACGTAGATCTCCTGCCGGATGTCGTCCTGGCGCAGGTTGATCAGCGGGTCCTGCTCGGCCAGCTGGGCCAGGGCGACGTGCAGGCCCGGGCGGTCGGCCGGACAGGCGGGGTCGACGACGGTCTCGAGCGTCGGCGGCGCGAAATAGTGCTCGCCAGGGCCAGAGGCCGGCGGCTCGCCGATCGCGTCCCCGATCTTGACGCCGCCGAGTCCCCACAGTCGGCCGATGTGCCCGGCGGAGACGCCGGAGCTCACGACGCTCGACCCGTGCGCGAACGTGGCGACGCCAGTCACCCGGGCGAGCACGCCGTCGCCGTTCTCGGTCTCCTCGTCGCTGTCCGCTGCCGCACCGGGCCGCACGATCCGGACCCGGTCGCGGTTGCGGATCGTGCCGCTGAACATGCGGACGTAGGCGATCTTCTCGCCGGCCGGACCGCGTTCGACCTTGAACACCGATGCCCGGACGGGACCGTCGGCGTCGCCGCTGCCGGCCGGCAGCAGTTCCCGGATGCCGTCCATCAGCGCCTCGACGCCCGCACCGGTGATGGCCGACCCGAAGAACACCGGGTGCACCTGCGCCCTGGCCGTCTGCTCGGCCAGCACCCGCCGGATTCGCGAGTAGGAGACGTCGCGCTCGTCCGCCACATAGGCGGCCAGGAAGGCCTCGTCGTGCTCGGACAGCACGTCGACCAGCCGGTCGACGTGGTCCTGGTCCTGTGCGCCGAACGGGGTCGGGGCCGCAGCGCGCGTGCCGATGTCACGCACGCCGGTCATCGCCACGATCGACGGCGTGAGCTTGTCGGCTATGGACGCCAGCAGCCCTTCCTCGCGGGCGCCGCTCCGGTCGATCTTGTTCACGAACACCAGGACCGGGATCCCCAGCCGCTGGAGCGTGCGCATCAGCACGCGCGTCTGCGCCTGCACCCCTTCCACGGCCGAGATCACCAGCACGGCGCCGTCGAGCACGCTGAGGACGCGCTCCACCTCGGCGATGAAGTCGGGGTGGCCGGGCGTGTCGATCAGGTTGACGGTGACGTCGTCGAGCGCGAAGGAGACGACGGCGGACTTGATCGTGATCCCGCGTTGCCGCTCCAGTGCCAACGAGTCGGTCTGGGTACTGCCGTCGTCGACGCTGCCGATCTCGCCGATGACACCGGCGGAGTACAGGATCCGCTCGGTCAGGCTGGTCTTACCGGCGTCGATGTGCGCCAGGATGCCCAGATTGAGTGTGCTCACGTTGCGTCGTTTCCCTCACAGCGTCGTGTCCTCGTGGATGGCGGCATGAACCGCTCTGGCCGGACAGCGACGCTGGACGCATAGCGAACTCCTCTCCCTTCCTGGTGTGGGTTTCCCGGGAGAACGCAGGTCCCGGTGCCGTCTGAGTGCAGCAGATGTGCCGACTCCAGGCAACCGGTTTGGGCCTCATCCGGACTCGCTGCCCGGTCGCGGCCGACCGCTGGGCGCCCGCCCTCGACCCCCGATGCGCTGACTAAGGTGGCAGTCCGCCTACCCCCGGGGGACCACTCGATGACCGCACGCACCGACGGCCTGAGCCGCTCGGACCGCATCCGCTGGGGCATCGTCTCCACCGGGCATATCGCCGGTGTCTTCGCCGACAACGTCGCGGTCATGCCCGACCACTCGGTGACCGCGGTGTCCTCGCGCGACGCCAGCCGGGTGGCCGGATTCGCCGAGCAGCATGCACCGGGTGCCAAGGCCTACGGCTCGGTGGAGGAGCTGGCCGCCGACGACGAGGTCGACATGGTCTACGTGGCGACCCCGCACAACCGCCATCACCACGAGGCGGCCGCGGTGCTCGCAGCCGGCAAACACGTCCTCGTCGAGAAGCCGATGACGGTGAACGCGGCCCAGACAGCCGACCTGATGGCCCGCTCGGCCGCAGCGAACCGGCTGTGCATGGAAGCGATGTGGATGCGGACGAACCCCCTGCACCAGCAGTTGCTGCAGGAGGTCCGCGACGGCGTCATCGGCACGGTGCACGCGGTGTCGGCCAGGCTCGGGTTCCCCGAGGTCCCCGATCCCGCCACCCGGCTGCGCGATCCGGGCCAGGCCGGCGGCGCGCTCCTCGACATGGGCGTCTACCCGGTGACGTTCGCGTACGCGGTCCTCGGTGAACCGACGTCGATCGCCGCCACCTCGATCCCCGCGGAAACCGGTGTCGACGGCACCACCGGCATCCTTCTTGGCTACCCCGACGCGGTGGCCACCGTCGCCACGAGCATCGAGGCCAGCATGCTGTCCACCGGTCTGGTGATGGGCAGCGAGGGCTACATCGAGGCCGAGGCCTACCACGCCTGCCTGCGCTACATCATCCGGCGGAACGGCGAGGACCCGGTCGAGCGGACGATCACCTGGCCGGGGACCGGCTACACCTACGAGGCGGACGAGGCCGCGGCCGCCGCGCGTTCCGGCCGGATCGAGTCGAGACTGATCCCGATGAGCGACACCCTGGCGATCATGCGCATCCTCGACGAGTGCCGCCGCCAGATCGGCCTCACCTACGGCGAGCTCGAGGAGTTCGACGCGCTCGACGGTTCCCGTGCGAACGGCGACCCCACAGTGCACCTTGATCCAGCAGGGCAACTGCAGCCAGCAGTCCCTGCTGTCGGCCGGGGCGTTTCGGCGTGAACGAGTTCGTGGTGGTGGCCAACCGGCTCCCGGTCGACAAGATCGAGGACGCCGACGGCAACGTCAGCTGGAAGCGGTCACCGGGCGGGCTGGTCTCGGCGCTCGAGCCGCTGATGCGCCGACGGTCCGGTGCCTGGATCGGCTGGCCCGGCTCCCCGGCTGCCGAGGGTTCCTCGGTCGAACCGGAGCGGTTCACCGCAGGCGACATCGCCATGGTGGCCGTCCCGCTCACCGACCAGGAGGTCGAGGACTACTACGAGGGCTACTCCAACGGCACCCTCTGGCCCCTGTACCACGACGTCGTCGCACCGCCGGAGTTCCATCGGCACTGGTACGACGCCTATCGCAAGGTCAACCAGCGCTTCGCCGATGCCGCTGCGCAGGAGGCGGCGCACGGCGCGACCGTGTGGGTGCAGGACTACCAGCTGCAGCTCCTACCGCAGATGCTGCGGGAGCAGCGGCCCGACCTGCGTATCGGGTTCTTCCTGCACATCCCGTTCCCGCCGACCGAACTCTTCACCCGGCTGCCCAGACGCAAGGAGCTGCTCGAAGGGCTTCTCGGCGCCGACCTCGTCGGCTTCCAGCGGCCGGGTGCGGCGGCGAACTTCGTGCGGCTCTCACGCGACGTGCTGGGACTCGAGACCAGCCGGCACCACGTGACCACCGCCAACGGCCGGCGCGTGACCGCCAAGCACTACCCGATCAGCATCGACTTCATGGAGCTCGACACCCTGGCCCGTCAGCCGGAGACGCTGCACCGGTCGGAGCAGCTCCGGCGCGACCTCGGCAACCCCAAGCACGTGATCCTCGGTGTCGACCGCCTCGACTACACCAAGGGCATCGACCTGCGGCTGAAGGCCTTCGGCGAGCTCCTGGACGAGGGCCGGGTCAGCGCGGAGGACACCAGCTACGTGCAGGTGGCCACGCCCAGCCGCGAGCGGGTCGAGCAGTACCGCCTGATGCGCGAACACATCGAGGCGACCGTCGGCCGGATCAACGGGACGCACGGCCGGATCGGCCAGCAGCCGATCCACTACCTGCATTCCTCGTTCGACCGCGACGACCTGGTGGCGATGCTGCGGCTGGCCGACGTCGCCCTCATCACGCCGTTGCGCGATGGCATGAACCTGGTCGCGAAGGAGTACATCGCCTCTCGCGTCCACAGCGACGGCGTGTTGATCCTCAGCGAGTTCGCCGGCGCGGCTGTCGAGCTGAAGCAGGCCGTGCTCGTGAACCCGTACGACACCGACGCGATGAAGGACTCGATCGTCGAGGCGCTGACGATGTCGCACAAGGAGCAGGTGGACCGGATGCGACCCATGCGCCGCCGGGTCCGCACGTTCGACGTCGCCGCCTGGGCACAGGCGTTCCTCGACGACCTGGCCGGAGCCGGAGCGGGATCGGCCAGCAGGCCTGGCCGGTCGCACTGACGCGGGCCATGACCGGCTCGGAGCGGGTGCTTGCCCTCGACCTAGGCACCTCCTCGGTGCGGGCGTTGCTGTGCGACGAATCGGCCGAGCCGATCGGCTCGGCGATCGCCCGGCGCCCGGTCCAGGCCCGGCAGGACAGCACCGGCGCAGCCGAGGTCGACGCCGACGCCTATCTCGCCGCGCTGGTCGCCTGCCTCGACGAGCTCCAGGCTGCGGGGGCGCTCACCGGCATCCGGCTGGTCGCGACCTCGAGCCAGTGGCACTCGGTGCTGGCCCTCGGAGCCGATGGCAGCCCGGCGAGCCCGGTGCTCACCTGGCTCGACACCCGGGCCGGCGTCGGTGATCGCCGGCCGGACGATCCGGATGCCTACCACCGTCGCACCGGCGCGTTCGTGCACCCCCTGTACTGGTCGGCCAAGGTGCCGTTCCTACGCACGTCGCTCGGGGGCCGCGACCTGCGTTTCGCCGGGTTGACCGAGTACCTGCGGCAGCGCCTGCTCGGCGACGACGCGATCTCCCTGTCGATGGCGTCGGGGACAGGGATGCTCGACACGGTCAGCGGTCGCTGGGACCCCGAGGCACTCGCGATCGGTGGGCTCACCGAACGGCAATTGCCGGTTGTCGACGACCGTGCGGGGAGGCTGACGGCCGAGTTCGCCTCGCGCTGGCCAGGCCTTACCGGCGCGGACTGGATGCCGGCGCTGGGTGACGGCGCCAGCTCCACGCTCGGTGCCGGCGCGTTCGACGGCCCGACGATCGGTGTCACCGTCGGCACGTCCGCGGCGGCGCGGGTGGTGTCGGAGCTTCCCGTCGCGACTTCCTTCGGTCCACCTGGAGACACCTCGCCGCCCGACCTGCACCCCGGCCTCTGGCGCTACCGGGTCGACCACCGGCGAATCCTCACCGGTGCTGCGGTGAGCGGCGGGGGCGTCCTGCACGAGTGGCTGCGCTCACTGCTGGGCGAGGTGCGTGAGCCCTCGCTGCCGCCGGGAGTCGCCAGTGCCGGCGTGGCCGTGACCCCGCTGCACGCGGGCTCGCGTCCGCCGGAGGTCGTCCCCGGCGGCTCGGGCGTGGTGAGTGGCCTCGGGCTCACCACCAGTCCCGAACAGCTGGTGGCGTCCACGTACGAGGGCGTCGCGCTCGAGCTGCTCCGCAGCGTCGAGCTGCTCGACACCGCCTTCGGCCACCGGCTGCCGGTCGTGCTCGGCGGCGGTGCGGTGGCGGCCTCCCCGTGGTGGCGGCGGGCCATCGCCGCGGCGTTCGACCGGCCGGTGCGTTATCAAACCCATGCCGAGGTCGGAGCCCGCGGCGCAGCCGCGCTGGCCATGGGCATCCCCGTGCCACCGCCGGACGAAGAGGTCCCGGTGGAACCACGCGCGACCGCCGCGATGCGCGAAGCCCGCGTCCGCTTCGACCGGGCCCGCGGCTGGGTTACACCGGTAGTTGAATGAAACCGTGAGCTGGGACCCGCTGCTGTTCGCCGGCGCCGCGCAGCACTACGCGCGCGGCCGTCTTCCTTATGCCGCCGGGATGGCCGAGGCGGTGCGTTCCGAGCTCGACCCAGCCCCGGGTGCCCGCCTGCTCGACGTCGGCTGCGGTCCCGGGACCGTCGCGATCCAGCTCGCCGGCCTGTTCGGTGAGGTGGTCGGGGTCGATCCCGACGAGGACATGGTGCGCGAGGCACGGCGCCTGGTGGAACGGGCGGGGCTCGGCAACGTCTACCTCGTGAACGCGCCGGCCGAGGACCTCCCGCTCGGACTGGGCGTCTTCGACCTGGTCACGTTCGCCTCGTCGTTCCACTGGATGCGCCGCGAGCAGGTGTCCGCCACCGTGCGCGGCATGCTGACACCCACGGGCCAGGTGCTGCACGTCGACACCGATCGCGAGCCGGTGCCGCTACCGCCGGGATCGCCGCCGCCACCACCGCACGACCGGATCCGCGAGCTGGTCACGAGCTACCTCGGCGAGGGCAAGAGGGCAGGTAGCGCCCGAGACCGGGCCGCGGTCAGCGGCGAGGACACCGTGTGGCGGGGCGCGGGTTTCGACGGCCCGCGGGTCGTCCGCGTCGAGAGCCGGCAGGTGCTCAACCGCTCGGTGGACGACATCGTCGCCTCGGTGCTGTCGATGTCGTTCTCCGCGCCGCACCTGTTCGGTGACCGGCTGCCCACCTTCGTCGAGGACCTGCGCGCACTGTTGACGCGCGAAGCCGGCGACGACGGCTTCGCCGAGCGGGTCCCGGACGCCCTGCTGAAGTTCTGGAAGCTGCCTGACTGACGCCGAGTGCACTACCGCAGGACGTTGTCGCCGGATCCCACCATCGCCAACTCGGTGCGCCTCGGTGCGCCTTCCCAGTCGCCGTGCACCGACACCGCGAACGCGCCACAGGCGACACCGCGGTCGAGGCGGGCGTTGACGTCGCCGCCGTCCAGCAGCGCCGAGAGGTAGCCGGCGACGAACGCGTCGCCGGCGCCGACCGGATCGAGACACGTCACCTGTCGTGCCGGCAACCGGCTCACGACTCCGTCCACGAGGCTCAGGGCACCCTGCTCGCCGAGCTTGATCACCACCTCGCGCGGGCCCAGCTCGGCCAGGCCCTTGGCGAGGTCGTCTGCGCTCGTCTCCCCAGCCGTCAGACCCAGGACGAGTTCGGCCTCGTCGGCTCCGGCGAACAACAGGTCGGCGTCGGACCCGAACGAGGCCAGGGCGGGTCGGGCCTGCTCGGCCGACCACAGCGCCGAGCGGAAGTTCACGTCGAAGCTCACCAGCGCACCGCCCTCACGGCCCGCTCGCATCAGCGCGCGCGCAGCCGACCCGGCCGACTCGGACAGGGCCGGGTTGATGCCGGACGTGTGGACGACGCGGGCCGTCAGGTCAGCCGGAAGGTGGTCGGCGGACAGCCGCGACCCGGCAAGGCCCCGCCGGTAGTAATCCACCTTGAACCGGTCGAACGTGCGGTGCTCGCGAAGCATCAAGCCGGTGGGCACGTCCGGGTCGGTCGTGACTCCCTGGCTGTCGACGCCCTCTGCCAGCAACGTGGTGCGCACCAGCCGCCCGACGGTGTCGTCGCCCACCCGGCCGATCCAGCCCGACCGGTGCCCGAGCCGGGCGGCACCGATCGCGACGTTGCTCTCAGCTCCGCCGATCGTCAGCCGGCCGAGGGAGCCGAGTGCGAGCGGCCCGGTGTCGTTGAACGCGACCAGGCCCATGGTCTCGCCCAGCGTGAGTAGGTCGAGGCCATCCGTCCGGCCGGGACCGGCCTCAACCACGGGCGTCGGCCAGGTTGGCGACCAGTCGCGTCGCGCGCTCGCGCAGGGCCGACAGGTCTCCGTCGGCGGTGGCGGCGTTCCCCTGCAGCGGCGAGCCGATCCCGACGGCCGCGGCACCGGCCGCCAGGTACTCCGTCGCGGTGTCGATGCCTACTCCCCCGGTCGGCAACAGCGGGATGTTCGGGAGCGGGCCGCGGAGTGCCCGGATGTAACCCGGCCCGCCGATCTCCCCACAGGGGAACACCTTCACCATGGCGGCGCCCGCGGTGTAGGCGGCGAGGATCTCGGTCGGAGTCATCGCGCCCGGCACGACCGGGACGCCCAGCCGGGCGCCCTCGGCGAGCACTTCCGGGCTGACCGTTGGTGAGATCAGATAGCCGGCGCCGGCATCGACTGCCCGGCGCGCGTCGTCGGCGGTGAGGACCGTACCGGCGCCCAGCGCGATGTCGGAGTAGCCGTGTGCTGCAGCAGCGGCGATCGCGTCGAGGACTCCCGGCGTCGTGAACGTCAGCTCCACCGCACGGATCCCTGCCTCCGTGAGCACGTCGATCACTTCCGGGAAGCGATCAGCTGAGGGTGCACGCAGAATCGCCACCGCCGGACAGGCGGCCAGGGCGTCGGTGAGGGTCACGCGGCCGAGTGTAGGAAGCAGTCCGCTTGCCGGTTCCGGCCCTGCCTCACGGGCGGCAACTTCCGGCCAGGGTTATTGCGCTCGTTGTGAGGGCTGCACTTGGCTGACCGCCACAGCGGGTGGAGGACGACGGTCGCCCGATCACGTGTGGTGATGCGCGGTTGCCGCGAGCACGGCAGTCCGGTCATCGGGAAAGGGGGCGGCATGCCGAATCCCCATCGGCGGTTCGACGTTCCGCTATCAAGACGCCAGCTCCTCGGCGGCCTCGGTGCTGCGGGCCTCGCGGCGGCAAGCCCGCTGCTCGGGGGCTGCACCTTCACCAAGGGTGAGCCGAACGCGTCGCTGATCAGGATGGGCAAGGAGCCCGCTGCCGGCCGCAAGTACAACATCGAGATGTACAGCCTCTGGGGCAGCACCACCGGCGCCGGACTGGTGACCTGCGCCGAGGAATTCGAGAAGGTGCAGAGCGACATCGGCGTGCGCGTCACCTTCGCTCCGACCAACGGCGTCACGCAGCAGAAGCTCCTCACCGCGATCGCCGGCAAGGAGCCACGCGACTGCGCGCAGCTGATTCCCTATCAGACGCCGCAGTGGGCCGCCCTCGACATGATGGTCGACATCACCGACTGGCTCGAGGAAGACGGCATCGCGCTGGATCAGTTCTTCGGCCCCGCCGCCGAGGCGATGACCTACCAGGACCGGATCTACCAGCTCAACTGGGATGCCGACCCCAACTTTCCCTTCTTCTGGAACAAGGACCTGTTCGAGAAGGCCGGCCTGGATCCGGAGAAGCCGCCGGAGACCATCGACGAGGTCGACGAGTACTGCGCAAAGCTCCTGAAGAAGGAGGGCGGTCAGACCGTCCAGATCGGGCTGACGCCGTGGTCCACCTACGGATACTCCAACTCGATCTTCACGTGGGGACTCGCCTTCGGCGGCCAGTTCCGCGAACCGGGCACCGACAACGTCACGCCCGACAACGAGTACGTGGTCAAGGCGCTGGAGTGGATGGTGAAGTCGGCGGAGCTCGCCGGCGGGCCGGACGCGGTGTCCATCACACCCCCGAGCATCTCCCTGCATCCGTTCGGCGCCGGCGCGCTCGGGATGTCGCCGCTGGTCGCGCCCAACCTCAAAGACATCATGGCGGCCAAGAAGGACATGAAGATCGGTGCGGCCCAGCTGCCCTACCAGGGGCCCGGCGCCTCGAAGGTGGGCACCGGTGCCTGGATCGGCGGCTGGAGCATGTTCGTGCCGAAGTACGCGAAGTACCCCCGCCAGGGCTACGAGTTCATCAAGTGGCTCTCGGCCACCCAGGAGGGAACCAAGGCGCAGTGGGAGAACGTGGGCTTCCCGGTCTCGTGGAAGCAGGCCGAGTGCCTGGAAACCATGCGCGCAGACCCCGTCATGGGTGCCTACTACGACTGCCTCGTGTCGACGGTGAACGCGCGCCCACCGGTCCTGGTAGCGGACTACTACGTCCAGCAGCTCGAGGATCTGGTCTCCCGCGCGGTCTACAAGGAGATGACCCCGCTCGCCGCGCTGACCGAGGCACGAGTACGCACCGAGGAAGAGACCAAGCGGTTCCTCAACCAGGTGAAGGGAAGCTGACATGGCTACCGACGTCGTCACCACTCCGCGAGAGGCCGCCACCGTCCGCTCCGCAGCCGGCTCGAAGCAGTCAGGCCGCCTTGACGCCGCTGGGACGGCACAATCGCAAGTGGGGCTTGATCTTCTGCTCCCCGGCGATCATCGGCCTGCTCGTCTTCACCGCTGTACCCGGTACTGATGTCTCTCTATTACGGATTCACCAGCAAGACGATGGTGGGGCCTGGGGGTTTCGTCGGGCTGTTCGAACTTCCGGGATCTGTTCACCGACAGCGTGTTCTGGCAGTCGCTGTACAACACGGCCTACATCGTGTTGCTCAGTGTCCCGCTGGGCATCATCGTCGCGTTGGTGCTCGCGCTGTTGCTCAACATGCGCGTCACCGGCCAGTCGGTCTACCGGGTGATCTTCTACCTACCGGCGATGGTGCCGGTCGTGGCGGGCGCCGTGGTCTGGGCCTACGTCTTCAACCCCAAGTACGGCGTCATGAACAGCATGCTGGCGAAGGTGGGTATCGAAGGGCCTGGCTGGCTGTCCGACCCGGCCTGGGCCAAGCCCGCGCTCATCATCATGGGCGTGTGGGCAGTCGGCAACCTCATGGTGATTCTCCTGGCGGGCTTGCAGGATGTGCCCCAGGACCTGTACGACCAGGCCAAGGTCGACGGAGCTTCGACGGGTTCGCGGTTCCGGCACGTCACGATCCCGTTCCTCTCACCGCACCTGCTGTTCGCACTGGTCACCGGCCTGATCGCCGGCTTCGCAGTACTTCACGCCGGTCTACGTCTTGTCCGGCGGAACGGGTGGTCCGGCCGGATCCACGTTGGTCTCCAGTCTGTACCTGTACCAGTCGGCGTTCACGTTCTTCAAGCTGGGTTATGCGAGCGCGATCGCCTGGGTGCTCTTCCTCATCACAGCCCTGGCGGCACTGATCACGTTCCGGTTCGTCGGCCGGCGCGTCTACTACGGCGGCGCCTGATGCTGCGCGGCGACACGACATCCACCGGCCCGGCAGTCACCGAGGGCCTCGAGCTGGAGGAAGCGCGATGACGGCTGCCACGATCAACACCCGCACACGCGGACGCAACGGCGCGCCACTGTGGCCGCGCATCGCCGAAGGAATCATCAAGCACGCCGTGCTGATCGTCCTGTCGGTGGTGTTCCTCATTCCGCTGTTCTGGATGGTTTCGGGCTCGTTCAAGACCGTGGCCGACCTGAACGCGACCCCCACCGTGTGGTTCCCGAAGACGATCACCTTCGAGAACTACATCTACGGACTCAAGGTCTTTCCTTTCCTGCGCTACTTCTTCAACACCGCCGTGGTCTGCGTGTTGTCGATGGTCGGGGCTACGATCTCGTCCGCGATGGTGGCGTACGGGCTGGCCCGGATCGACTGGCGTGGGAGAAGGTCACTCTTCGCCATCATCATCGGCACGTTGATGATCCCGTTCTACGTCACGATGCTGCCGCTGTTCGAGATCTTCCGGGCATTCGGCTGGGTCAACACCTGGGCTACCGCTGATCGTCCCGCACTTCTTCGGCGTGCCGCTCTTCATCTTCCTGCTGCGGCAGTTCTTCATGACGATCCCGAAGGAGCTCTCGGAGTCGGCACGACTGGACGGCGCGAACGAGTGGACGATCTTCTGGCGGGTGATCCTCCCGCTGGCCAAGCCGGCTCTCGCGGCGGTGGCTCTGTTCCAGTTCCTGGCGTCGTGGAACGACCTGCTCGGGCCGGTGCTGTACCTGTCGGACTCCAAGACCTACACGGTCTCGCTCGGCCTGAACTTCTTCCGGGGTGAGTACTCCACCCAGTTCGGCGCGCTCATGGCAGCCAGCACACTGGTGGTGCTGCCGGTGATCATCGTGTTCTTCCTTGCCCAGCGCACGTTCATCCAGGGGATCACGCTGACCGGCGTCAAGGGCTGACTGCGCCGAGCGCCGGTTTCACTTAGTACCCAGTCGTTTCCGGGTGCCGGAGCTCGGCGCCGGAGGCCGAGCGGCAGCTCAGGGCAGGACGAGCTGCCCGTCCATGCGGCGCACGATCGAGGGAGCGCCCTCGCGACGCAGCACCTTCGGCAGCGCGGCGTCGGGCATGCCCTGGTAGGAGATCGGCCGCAGGAACCGGCGGATCGACGTCTGGCCAACCGAGGTGAACAGCGAAGCGGTCGTGGCCGGGTACGGGCCGCCATGCTGCATCGCCCACGTGACGGCGACACCGGTCGGCCATCCGTTCCAGAGCAACCGACCGGCCCGTTCCCGCAACAGGAACAGCAACTCGGCGAGACCAGCGGCCTCGTCCGCTTCGGCATGCACGGTCGCGGTGAGGTTGCCGGTGAACGCCGCGGCGGCCTCGAGCAACTCCTTCTCGTCGGCGTAGGTCACCACGATCGCCGTCGGGCCGAAGCACTCCTCCAGCAGCGTGTCCTGGTTGGCGAGCAGCGTTGGCCACGTCGGTCGCGAGCAGGGTGGGGCCGGCGTCGCGGCCGGACGACCTCGCCCTCGACGAGGACCTCGACGCCGTCCACCGAACTCAGTGCGGACAGTCCCTTGGCGAAGCCCTCAGCGATCCGGTCGTTCAGCATCGTGGCCGAGCTGACCCCGCGCACTGCCGTGGCGAGGTCCTCGGACAGGTCGTATCCGGCGGGCACGAACAGGAAGCCCGGCTTGGTGCAGAACTGGCCGACGCCCATCGTGTAGCTCGCGACGAACCCTTCGACGATGTCGCCGCGACGGGCCTCGAGAGCGGCTGCCGTGACGAAGGCGGGGTTGATGCTGCCGAGCTCGCCGTAGAAGGGGATCGGCTCCGGGCGCCCGCAGGCTGCGTCGAAGAGGGCCCGACCGGCGCCGACGGACCCGGTGAACGCGCCGGCCTTCACGCCGGGTTCGGTGATGAGCTGCTTGCCCGCCTCCAGCCCGAGAACCAGAGCGAAGGTGCCCGCCGGGGCTCCTACAGCCTCGAGCTGGTCGGTCACGATCTTCGCGACGGCCTGCGACAGCCGCGGGTGACCGGGGTGGCCCTTGACGATCACCGGGCAGCCGGCCGCCAGTGCCGCGGCGGTGTCGCCACCGGCAACGGAGAACGCGAACGGGAAGTTCGACGCCGAGTACATGGCCACCGGCCCAAGGCCGATCAGCAGGCGGCGCAGGTCCGGCTTGGGACCGAGTGCCCAGTCGGGGTCGGCGGAGTCGATCGTGGCCTCGAACAGGCTGCCCTCGTCGACCGCCTCAGCGAATCGCCTGAGCTGGTAGGTGGTTCGCGCCAGTTCACTCGTAAGCCGAGCCTCGGCCAGAGCCGTCTCCTCCCCGGCGATCGGGACCAGCTCGTCGGCCGCGCCGTCCATCGCGTCGGCGATCGCACGGAGGGCCTCTGCGCGCGCAGCGGCGCGTTGTCGGGATCGCCGAACTCGCGCGCAGCTGCGGTCGCGCCCAGCACCAGGCGGGAGACCTCGGCCGGCTCGGTGTCGGCCGGTTGCGCCTGCGTCTGCTTGGTGTTCGTCATGCACGTCTCCTCAGCTGGAGGTATGGCCGGCGAGCCGGGGACCGGTCAGGCGCCGCGCGTGAAGGTGTCAGCGCCGGGTGACAGCAGGAAGGCGAACGGCTGCGCACCGACGGCCACCTGGTTGGTGAGCGTCCCGATGCCGCCGACCTCGATACTCACCTGGTCGCCCTCTGCCAGCGTGAACTCCAGACCGGGGATGATGCCCGTGCCGGTGGAGAGGATGGTGCCGGCCGGATAGGCGTCGGCGGCGTACAGCCAGCGGGCCAGGTCGGCGAAGCTGCGATGCATCCGCGCGGTCGAGGTCTCGCCGTGGAACACCTCGGCACCGGCCCGCGTCACCGAGAGCGTGATGGGAAGGGCGCCGCGTCGTCCACCTCCCAGGCCGGCCGGATGCCGGCCGAGAGCGCACACGCACCGGCGTACACCTTCGCCTGCGGCAGATAGAGCGGGTTCTCACCTTCGATCACGCGTGAGCTCACGTCGTCACAGACCAGGTAGCCCGCGATCTCGCCCCCGCTGGTGAGAACGATCGCGACCTCCGGCTCCGGCACGTTGAGGTCGGAGTCGGCCCGGATACCGATCGGCTCGCCGTCGGTGACCACCCGCCAGGCGACGGACTTGAAGAACAGTTCGGGCCGGTCGGCCTCGTAGACCTTCTCGTAGACGCTCTTCTCGGTGCTCTCCTCGACGCGGGCGTCCCGCGACCGCTCGTAGGTGACACCGCTGGCCCAGACCTCGGTGCGGCCGTCGACCGGCGGGAGCAGACGGGTCTCACCCTCCACCGGCGCGGCGGCCAGAGCCTGCTCGACGGCGGACCGGATCTCGGCCACCGACCGGGCGAGGAGTTCGGCCAGGCTGCCGGCGTCGATCGCATGCACCGGAGAACCCAGTTCACCCTCGGTGACTCCGACCCTGGGCCCGGCGGAGTCAGATTGGGCGAAGCGGACGATGTACACATTTCCTCCGGTCTGTCGGCTGCGCCGGCCGTCGGCCCGGCGGCGTGCGGCAAGGCTAGCCAGTTGGCGACTCGCCACCTTCGCCGGGAACGACCGGCGCCGGTCCCGGACAACCAGCGTTCAGCCATCGGGCGGCCCTTTCTCCGGCGGGCGCTCGTTCGTAGGTTCAGGCCGTGACCGACCGGACCCCCACACCCACGCAGGACGCTTCCGCCAGCGACCCCGACGGCGTCACCGGGTCTGGTCTGCTCGGCGCGCTGGGTCTGCCTCGGCGCGATCTCGGCGAGCTGCCCGTCTCGACCAAGCGGTTCCGCGACGGGGTCGCCTGGCGGATGGAGATCCCCAGCGTCGAGGGTCCGGCGTGCATGCGCGCGGTCGTGCGCGCGGCCAGCGAGCTCGACGTTCCGATCCGGCGGATGTCTCAGGGCAGCGGTGTCTTCCTGCACACCGACGCCGAGCTCGACGACATGGTGGGCATCGCCACCGATGCCGGCATGGAGCTCAGCCTGTTCGCCCGACCGAACGCCGGCTGGGGCACGTCGGCCATGGCGCGATCGGGCGTCGGCCCGCTGGTGGCACCGGCCGCACACGGCCAGCACCAGCTCGCAGCCGTGGTCGACGACGTCCTGCGGGCGGTCGTCCACGGCGTCCGCAGCGTGCTGGTGGCCGACCTCGGCGCCCTCTCGGTGCTGGGCCGGTTACGAGAACGTGGAGACCTGCCGCCGGACCTGCAGTTCAAGGTGTCGGTGATGCTGGTGGCCGCGAACGCCGCAAGCGCGGCCGTGCTCGAGGACCTGGGTGCCGACACGCTCAACATCCCCACCGACCTGTCTCTTCCGCAGATCGCGGCCATCCGCCACGCCGTCGATCTGCCGCTGGACATCTACGTGGAGTCGCCGGACAACACCGGTGGCTTCGTCCGCCACCACGAGCTTCCCGACATGGTGGCCGTGGCCGCCCCGGTGTACCTGAAGTTCGGGCTACGCAACGCGCCCGACGTCTACCCCGCGGGTACCCACCTGGAGGCGACCACGGTCGCGCTGACTACCGAACGGGTGCGCAGGGCACGGATCGGCTACGAGCTCATGCAGCGGACCGGCGTCGACCTGACCACGTCTGCACCTGGCGCGACCGGCCTCGCGGTGCCCGCCCGTCGCTGACGGGCACCGCGAGAACTGGCCACCCCGGAAACTCAGGTGGTGTGCGCGTCCGGGTTGTCCCAGTAGTACAGCTCCGGGTCGTAGACGGCCGGCGACGGGTAGATCCACGGGTTCGTCCAGCCACCCAGCGCGAGGTTCTCGCGCCGCGGGATGTTGCGCAGGTCGGGGTGCTGCACGATGGCCTGCGGATAGTTCGCCACGACGCCGTAGAAGAACGGTCCCTCGTTGATGTGGATCTTGTAGATCTCCCACACCTGCGCCAACTGCTTGGTCGGGTCCGTCTCCACTCGTGCCGCGTCCAGGGTGTCGTGCAGCTTCGCGATGGTCTCGCTCAGCGGCAGCTTGTCCTCCTTGACGGTGAACGGCGGAGTCCGCTTCCAAGGCTCCTGGGACAGCTGTGCCTCGCTCTTCAAGGTGTCTGGCGCCGACGTGCGCATGTTGTACGCCTGCCCCGACAGCGGTGCCCAGTGCCCCGTCTCCACCGGTACGACCCAGCCCGGGTAGATGAACGGGCTGCAGTCGCCGACCTCCCACGCGTTGGTGCTGTTCAACTGTCCGCGCCCCCACTTGTCGCCGAACGTCGTCGGCGCAGTGGGGCTCAGCTTGGTCTTGACGCCGACCGCGTTCCAGTCACGTGCGAGCTGGGTGGCCTTGGCGACGTGTTCCTTGGTGGCGTCGGCGGGGTAGTCGAGGTTGATCTGGATCACGCCCCCGTCCGGATACTCCCGGAACCCGTCGCTGCCGGCCTTCAGCCCGAGCTCGTCGAGCATCGACTTGGCCTTGGCCTGGTCGAACTCCAGCCAGGCGTCGCGCCATTGGGCGTAGATCTGCTTGGCCTCGTCGTTCACCTGGAAGCTCGACCCTTTGGGGCTCAGGGTGCCCGAGGTCAATTCGCCCTGCTCGAAGTAGATGGTCTTCTTCGCCTCAGGCCGGTTGTAGGCATGCGAGAGCGCGACCCGGAACTCCTTCTTGCCGATCAGGTCGCGCAGCTTCTTGTCCGGGTGCTCGTGGTTGAAGAACGTGATCGACCCGGTGCCCGAGCCGGAGTCCCAGGTGTAGACCTGGATCTTCCCCCCGGACTCGGCTGCCTTCAGCTGCTGGAAGTCGGCAAGGGTCAGCGAGCTGTGCGGGCCATGCACGTAGCTGAACTTGCCCGTGGTGATCTGTACCTTCTGCACCTGCGCGTCGGCGGTCACCAACCACTGGACCGTGTCGAGGTACGGCAACTGGTCGCCGTCCTTGCTGACCACGTAGTAGTAGGGGTTGCGCTCCCAGACCGTGGTCTGCCCCTCCTTGTACGACTTGACGTGCCAGGCAGCCATCGTCGGGTAGTCAGGATTCTGGTTCCAACGCAGCTTCAGGTCATGCTTGGTGACCCAGTCGCCCGACTTGGCATCCAGCGACTTGTTGTACTTGGGGTGGAACTGCTTCATGTAGTGCTTGGGCACCATCCAGCGGGGCCCGATGTCGATGCCGTTGACCCAGGCCGCGATCCGCTCGACGGTCGCCGGGGCGGGGTTCTTGAACTGCAGCTTCAGCGTGAGCTTGTCGGGAGCAGTGACCTCAGCGACCTCGTCCTTCCCGTCGCGGGTGTCGATGGGCGGGCTGTCTGCCTGCTCCTCGTTGAGGACCATGTCCTCCCACCAGTACATGATGTCGTCGGTGGACCAAGGTTCGCCGTCGGACCACCTGAGCCCCTCGCGGAAGTGGAAGGTGAACGTCGTGAAGTCGGCACTCGCCTCCCACTTCTCGGCGAGGCCCGGCCCGACGTCGAGGCCGTCGTTGAGCGCCCGCAGCATCGAGAACCCGTAGCAGTACTCATACGGGTGATAGTTGTCCGATGCGACCATCGTCATCGTGATGAGGCCGCCGTACTTGCCCTGGCTGGGCCAGTTGTGTGGCAGCACGTAGGGGTTTGCCGGGATCCGCTCCTCGAGCGCGGGCAGCTTGCCCGATTCCACCAGCTGAGTGAGCATCGGCGCCTCTTGGAACTTGGCCGGCTTGGCCATGACCTCCTGGGCCGAGCCCTTGCCACCCGCGGCGGTGCCGCCGGTACCGGCGTCGCCGGTGCCACCGGTGTCGTCACCACCACAGTTGGCGAGGAGCATCGTGCCGGCGGCTGCGGCACCGGCACCCAACAGCAAGTGCCGGCGGCTCACGCCGGACGTTGTCGCTTCTGAACTCATGCCTTACCTCTTTCGCGTCAGGGGCACACGTCGATGGTCTGGCACCCGCGACGCGCTGTCTTGCCGGCCGCACCCGCTCGGTCACGCACCGCCACGGTGGCCAACCTCGACATCTTCACCCAAACGGCTCGAGTTGAGCCCTGTCGGCACGGTCGCGAATCGACAACAATTCGAACTCAATCGGCCGAATTGTGACAACTTTGGCAATTTTTGCCATCGCAAGAGCCGGCTCAGGAGTCCCTGCCCTGGCTCAGGTGCAGCGACGGTCAAGCGCTGTGCTCCCCGGGGTTGTCCCAGAAGTAGGTCTCGGGGTCGTAGACCGCCGGTGAGGGAAGCTGCCAGGGATTGGTGCACCCGCCGAGTGACAGGTTCTCCCGTCGGGGGATGTTGCGCAGGTCGGGATGCTGCACGATCGCCTGGGGGTAGTTGGCCACGACCCCGATGAGGAACGGGCCCTCGTCGATGTGAACCTTGTAGATGTCCCAGTTCGCGGCGAGCCGCTTGGTCTCGTCGAGTTCCACCAGCGCGGTGTCGACGATCTCCTGCAGCTTCGCGACCACGTCGCTGCCGGGAAAGTCGTCGTCGGGCACCGCGAACGGCGGAGTGCGCCGCCACGGAGTCTTCGCCAGTTGCGCCTCGTCACTCAACACCTCCGGTGAGGCGACCTTCATCGCGTATGCCTGGCCACGCAGCGGCGCCCAGTGCGACGTGTCGACGGGCACGACCCAGCCGGGGAACGTCACCGGGAAACAGTCACTCGCCTCCCAGGCGTTGGTGGTCATCAGCTGGCCGTTCCCCCACCTGTCGCCGAACGTGGTGGGCGCGGTGGGGTTCAGCTTGGTCTGGATCCCCACCGCGTTCCAGTCACGCGCGAGCTGGGTGGCCTTGCTGATGTGCTCCTTGCTGGTGTCCGACGGATAGTCGAGTGTCAGCGAGATCTTCGTGCCACCACCCGGGTATTCGCGGAACCCGTCGCCGTCGGTGTCCTTCACGTCCAGAGCGTCGAGCAGCTGCTTCGCCTTGTCCTGGTCGAACTCGATCCACGCGTCCCGCCACTGCGCGTACACCTTCTTGGCCTCGTCGTTCACCAGGAAGCTCGCGCCCTTGGTCCCGAGCGTTCCGGACGTCAGTTCGCCCTGCTCGAAGTAGATGGTCTTCTTCGCCTCGGGCCGGTTGTAGGCATGCGAGAGCGCGATCCTGAAGTCCTTCTTTCCGAGCAGCTCGCGCAGCTTGTCGTCCGGATGGTCGTGGTTGAAGAACGTGACCGAACCGGTCCCGGAGCCGGAGTCCCAGGTGTAGACCTGGATCTTCCCACCGCTCTCCGCGGCCTTGAGCTGCTGGTAGTCCGCCAGCACCAGCGAGCTGTGCGGCCCGTGCACGTAGTCGAACTTGCCGGTCGTGATCTGGACCTTCTGCACCTGCGGGTCTGGCGTCACCAGCCACTGCACGTGGTCGAGGTAGGGCAACTGGTCGCCGTCCTTGGTGACGCAGTAGTAGTAGGGGTTGCGCTCCCACATCGTGGTCTGCCCGTCCTTGAACGACTTGACCCGCCAACCGGTCATGGTCGGGCAGTCGGGATTGGTGAGCCAGAACAGCTTCTGGTCGTGCAGCGTGGCCCAGGCGCCGTCCTTGGCGCTCGATCGCCTTGTTGTACTTGGGGTGGAACTGCTTGGCGTAGTGCTTGGGCACCGACCAGCGACCGCCGAGCAGGCACCCCTTGACCCACGTGGTGATGCGTTCCATCGTGAACGGGGCCGGGTTCTTGAAGGTCAGCTTCATGGTGTAGTCGTCCGGCGCGGTGAGGGTGGCGACCTCGGCCTTGCCGTCGCGGCACGGGTCTGGCGGTGTCTCGGTCTGCTGCTCGTTGAGCACCATGTCCTCCCACCAGTACATGACGTCCTCGGTAGTCCACGGCTCACCGTCTGACCACTTCAGCCCCTTGCGGAAGTGGAAGGTGAACTCCTTCTGGTCGGCGCTGACCTCCCACTTCTCAGCGAGGCCCGGTCCGATGTCGAGCCCGTCGTTGAGGAAGCGGGTGGGCGACGGGCCGTACATGTATTCGAACATGCACCAGTTGTCCGATGACGAGATGGTCATGTGCACGAGCCCGCCGTACTTGCCTCTCGTCACCCAGTTGTGCGGGACCACGTACGGGTTCTCCGGCAGCCGGTCCTCGACCTTCGGCAGCTTCCCGGACTTGACGAGGTCGGCGAGCATCGGCGCCTCGGTGAACGACGACGGCTTCGGCAGCACGTCCGACGGCGAGCCCTTGGCGCCCGTCGCGCCCGCCTGCCCGTCGCTCGCGCCGGGAGTGTTGCCGGCGTCGTCACCGCAGTTGGCGAGCAGCATCGTTCCTGCGACGGCGGCGGCGGTCCCGAGCAGAACCTGCCGACGGCCCACTTCACCTGGACGTGCGGACATCGTCATCCTCCTTGGCAGGTCGGGTACATGCGGTCGCGCAGGTGCGCCAGTCACCGGATCACCATGGCGTTCCGGGCCATGGTCGACTGGCGCGACAAACCTCCATCAACTCCGAAGTGTGCACAACCGGTGACCATCCGTCGCCATTCGCGACCCGGTCGCTGCCTGATGCGGTCGCGATACATGCAGTCCGGGCGGGCAAACCGCCCACGCCGGCGCATTGCGGCACCCCGAGAGACCCGGCTGCATGTTCGGCGCGGCTCACTCCACCGGGATCCAGACACGCATCGCCCCGAGCCCGCGGTTGGCCCACAGCGGATAGGGAACAAGCGTCAGCGTGACCGGCTGGCCGTCGCCAACGGATGGCGGCGATACCGGCACGTACGGCCAGCCCGGCGCGGCGGCCGCATGCACCGTCGCCTGCAGTTCGAGCAGCGGCAGGTCGGTTCCGAGGTCCGCCGGCTGCCGGGGCGAGTGCGTTGGCACGGCATCGGCGCGCACCGTCACCGAGGCCAGGTCGACACCGGGGTTGTCGGCCTCCTCGGCGCAGTAGACGAGGCCACCGGCCTCGACGGCGACGCACCCGCGCAGCGCATCGATCCGCGGGTCGGCGGCGAGCAGCTGCGGGCGGGCGTCGAGCGTCAGCGTGATCGCGTCGCCCACCAACCAGCTGCGGCTGACGGACAGGTACCGGCCGGGGACGGCGGTCAGTTCCTCGTCGCCCACCCGGGCGGTCGCCGTCCTGGCCCAGGACGGCACGCGCACGTGCACGGTCCCGCTGCCCGGCCCACTCGTGAGCGTGACGACCACGGTCGCCGTGCCATCGGTACCGGGCCCCGGAAGGTCGGACTCGATGGACAGCTCCCGCTCCCCTGCCGTCACGGTCGCCGGGAACAACTGGTGCAGGAAGACGCTGGTCCCGTCGGCAGCGACCGATGCCAGGTACGCGCCCATCGATGCGTAGGTGCGCATGATGTTGGGCGGGCAGCAGGCGCAGTCGAACCACTCGCGCCGCTCGCCCGGATCGGCGCCCTCGGCGTGATCGGACCTGCGCTGCAGGGGATTCACGTAGAAGTAGCGCCCACCGTCGACCGAGGTCGACGCGACCAGACTGTTCACGAGCGTCCGCTCGATCACCTCCGCGAACCGCGGTTCGCCGGTGGCGAGCAGCAGCCGCCAGCACAGTTGAATGCTCGCGATCGCCGCGCAGGTCTCGTTGTATGCACGGTCGGGCGGCAGCTCGAACCGGTCACCGAAGGACTCACGCGAGTGCCGGCTGCCCACTCCCCCGGTGATGGCGGTCTTGGTGGCGATCATGTCGTCCATCCGCCGGATGACCGCGTCGAGCAGGCCCTGGTCCCCGGTTTCCACTGCGACGTCGACCACGCCGGCGTCGAAGTAGAGCGCGCGGACCGCGTGTCCCAGCAAAGAATCCTGCTCCGCCGCCGGTCGAGCGTCGGTGTAGTAGCTGGGGTCGGCAGGCGAGATCGTCGCGTGCCCCCGCGCGTCCACGAACCACCGCGCGAGCTCGAGGTGACGGCGATCGCCGGTGCATCGGAAGAGTTCGACAAGTGCCGACTCGATCACCGGATGCCCGTCCAGGCCGCGATTCAGGTCGGCGCCGAAGGTCGCCTCCAGATGGCCGGCCACCGACGTGGCGATGCCGAGCCAGGCGTCGTCGCCGGTGGCCCGGCGGGCGGCGACCGCCGCCTGGATGAGGTGGCCCATGCAGTAGTGCTCGTGGCCGTTGCGCAGATTCTCGTAGCGGGGCAGCGAATGCGACTGCACATAGGAGTTGACGTAGCCGTCGTCGCACTGGGCGGCCGACACCAGCCCGGCGGCCATGGCCAGCCACTCCGGCCCGTCGGCGCCGCCACTCCGGCCGGCCTCCCAGGCGACCGCCTCGGCGTACTTGTACAGGTCGGAGTCCATGAACAGCGGCCCCCGGTAGGAGCCTGTACCGGTGCCCGCGGCGAGCGCGAGGTCGTCGAGGTTCCCCGCCTCAGCCAGCCGGTCGCGCCCCGACGGGATGCTGGCCCGGCCGTTGACCTGCTGGCGATCGGCGAGCAGGCCGCGTGTCAGCTTCACCGCGTCCAGGCCGAGCGGCCGACTGACCGACAGCGCCTGAGGTGTCGGCACGCAGGGTGCGATCGGGGTCGAAGCGGTTGCGGTCACGGGATCTCCTCGTCGGTGATGGATGAACGCGATCGGCTCGCCAGGTGGGGCCGAGACCAGGGCGGTCAGGGGATCAGGAGGATCTTGCGCATTCCGGGTGGCCGCTGACGCAGCAGGTCGAAGGCCTGTCCCGCGTCGGCCAGCGGGAGACGGTGCGAGACCACCGCCGACAGGTTCAGGACTCCCTGTGCGTACAGGGCGATCACCTGGCGCCAGGCAGCCGGATCGGCACCCGCGTAGCCGCGCACGGTGAGGCTGCGCAAGACGATGTCGGTCAGGTCGTCGGCGTATCCGGGGGCCGGGGCGGCGGGCACGCCGCCGAGCAGCACCGTGCCACCCGGCCGGGCGGCTGCGAGAGCCCACCTGTGGGCCGACGGGTCTGCGCTCGCTTCGACCACCAGGTCCGCACCCACGTCGTGAACCTCGCCAAGGGAGCCGCCGTCGACGGCGATCGCGGCGGTCGCACCCAGCTGAAGACCGTGGTCGAGACCGGTCCCCGGACCGACGATCACCAGCTCACGTGGCGAGGCGGCGACCAGTAACTGGACTGCAAGCAGGGCGAGGGTCCCGGTGCCGACGACGGCCACCCGAAGTCCCGGCCGCAGCCGGGCAGCGGGCGACAGCACGGCACCCGCCACGCACGCAGCCGGCTCGATGAGGGCCGTCGCCTGCGGATCGGCTGAACCCGAGGGCAGGACGTGCAGCAGGTGCGACGGAACGGTCAGGTAGCCGGCGAAGGCACCCGGCTCGGTGAACCCGGTCTCGGAGTAGCCGGTCTCGCACAGCGTCGTCTCCCCGGCCAGGCACCGGTCACAGGCCCGGCAGCCGCGGATCCCGGTGGCGACCACCGGGGTCCCGGGCTCGGGTCCCTCCACACCGGGGCCGAGCCGCTCCACAACACCCGTCCACTCGTGCCCCGGCTGGACGGGGTAGCGGGTGAACCGGGCCGGGCGCTGCCCGTCGAGCAATTCCAGGTCGCTGCCGCAGATGCCGGCAGCCACCACGCGGACCAGCACCTCGCCGGATACCGGCTCCGGAACCGGACTGACTTCGACAGCAAGCGATCCCGGCTCGGAGATCATCACCCTGAGCATCGTCGGCAGCATCCGGCCTCAGTCGTCCACGGCGGGCGCCGCCACCTTCGTCAGATCGTGTGCTGCTCGGGATTGCTCCAGAAGTAGACCTCCGGGTCGTAGACCGCGGGGTTCGGGTGGCCCCACGGGTTGGTCATCCCGTTGAGGGCCAGGTTGTCCCTGGTCGGCAGGTTGCGCAGGTCCAGGTTGGCCACGATCACCGCGGGCACGTTGGACACGGTCCCCTGGAAGAACGGCCCCTTCTCGATGTGGATCTTGATGATCTCGTAGAACGCCTGGTTGCGCTTGAGCTCGTCGGGCTCGACCTTGGTCTGGTCGAGCAGGTCCCACAGCTGCTTGATGGGGCTGCCGTCTTCGGGACTGCGCCGCGGCGGCTTGCGCTTCCAGGGGTCGACGTCGGCCTCGCTGTTCTCGTCCGGAGTGCCGCGTACGCCGTACATCGTGCCCTGCAGCGGTGCCCACCTGCTCACCTCGATCGGTACGAGCCAGGACGGGTTCGTGAGCAGGCTGTTGGGTGGCCCGCTCACCTCCCAGTTCGAGTGCAGCATGTAGCTGCCGTTCGCCCAGCCGTCGTTGAAGCCTGTGGGCGCGACCGGGTTGACCACGCACTTGAGCCCGACCTTCCCCCAGTCGCGGCACAGCTGCGCGTCCTTGGCCTTGGTCTCTTCACCGGCATCTGCCGGGAGGTCGATGCGCATGGACAGCTTCTTGCCGTCGGGGAACTCGCGCATCCCGTCGCCGTCGGTGTCCTTCAGGCCGAGCTCGTCGAGAAGACCCTTGGCCTTCTCCACGTCATAGGCCACGTAGGAGTTCTTCCAGTCCTCGTAGTACTTCTTGCCTTCCTCGCTACCGACGAACTCGACGCCCTTGGGGCTGATGGTGCCCGTTGTGATCTCGCCCTGCTTGAAGTAGATCGACGACCGGGCTTCCTCACGGTTGAACGCGTGGCTCAAGGCCTGCCGGAACTTGGGTTCGTTGAACAGTTCGCGGTAGTTGGCTTCCTTGTAGTCCAGGTTGGCGAACATCATCGAGCCGGTCCCCGTACCGGTGTCCCACAGCAGGACGCGGTAGTGGTTCTTCTCCGCAAGGCCCTGCAGCGTCTGCACGTCGGCGAGCGCCAAGCCGATGAACGGGCCATGGACGTAGTCGATCTGGCCGTTGCTGACCTGAACCTTGCTGATCTTGGGATCCTGGACGACCGACATCAGGAGCTTGTCGACGTACGGCAACTGGTCGCCGTCCTTGCTGACCGCGTAGTAGTAGGGGTTGCGCTCCCACTGCAGCGACTTGCCCTCCTGCAGCGAAGTCAGCCGGAAGCCGGCCATGGTCGGGCACTTGGGCTGGCGCTTGTAGTCGCAGTTGACCTCGAACTCGCCTCCGACGATCGCCCAGTTGTCCTTGACGGCCTTGTTGTGCTTCGGATGGAAGTTCTTGGCGTAGTGGGCCGGCAACATCCAGACGGTGCCGTTCCCCTTGTACCCGTTGACATAGCTCGCGAGCTTGGCTGGGAACAGAGCCGTCGGAGCGTCGAACGACACCTTCAGGGTGAGGTCGTCGACGGCCTCGAGCTTCATCGGTGTCCCGTTACCGGACTTGCAGTCGTCGGGAACGCCTGTCGATGGGGCGCCCTCGAAATTGGCCATGTCGTTCCACCAGAACATGATGTCGGCGGTGGACCACGGCTGGCCGTCCGACCACTTGAGCCCCTTGCGGAAGTGGAGCGTCCACTCCGAGGCGTCCGCGTTGGCCTCCCACTTCTCGGCGAGACCCGGGCCGATCGTGTTGCCGTCGTTGAGCAGGCGCAGGATCGAGTAGCCATAGAAGTACTCGGCGATCGGGGCCGCCTGGTCGCCTGACGACCCAGCCACCTGCAACTTCATCGTGCCGCCGTACTTCCCGCGCTCCACCCAGTTGTGCGGGATGACATAGGGGTTCTCCGGCAGGCGTTCCTCGAGCTTGGGGAGCTCTCCGGCCTTCACCTGGTCTGCCAGCATGGGCGCCTCGGTCAGCGACCTCGGAGCCGTCAGCGGGGAGGTCGCCGAACCCTTCGCCGTCGACTGGGCGGCGCCGGTGTCACCCTCGTCCGCACCCCCGCCGCCGCAGGCGGCAAGGGCGAGCGCTCCGGCGCCGAGGCCGGCACCGGCGAGCACCTGCCGCCGGCTGATGCCAGCGGACACAAGTGGCGATGGTCCCCCAGCGGGCGTTCGTGTCGCGCCGGTAGCACTCTTACGGGTCATGGATGCCTCCGTGGTACCGGGCAGGCGTAACCGCGCCTTCGTTGGCGCGCGCCAGCCCGGCTCAATCGGAAAAGTAACCCTGCCGCCCACATCGGGTCGAATCCGGCAGGCGCGACGGCCGCTGCTGGACACCAGCGACCGCCGCGGCAGGCTCGCCGGCCGCCGGCGGCACAATGCTCTCCAGCGGGCCGTTGCACCCTCGTCTCCCGAGCGTCCGCCGTGAGGAATGTCGTCCATGTCCGACTCCGCAACGCCGTCCGAGGTACCGGCTGACACCGGTCCGACTCCGCCGGCAGAGCCATCGGGGAAGCGGCGAAGTGCGCGGTGGTTCGGCGAGCGGGGCCGGTCCGGCATGACCTATCGCTCCTGGATGCGCAACCAGGGCTTCGCGAGCGACTCCTTCGACGGGCGTCCGGTCATCGGCATCGCGACGTCGGCCTCCGAACTGGCACCGTGCAACGCCCACCTCCCGCGGATCGCCGAGGCGGTGAAGCGAGGCGTGTGGCAGTCGGGCGGGTTCCCGCTGATGTTCCCCACCATGGCCACCGGCGAGACGCTGATGCGCCCGACCGCCATGCTGTTCCGCAATCTCATGGCGATGGAGGTCGAGGAACTCATCCGGGCCAACCCGCTGGACGGCGTCGTGCTGCTGTCCGGGTGCGACAAGACCACGCCGGCGATGCTGATGGCCGCGGCGAGTGTCGACCTGCCGGCGCTGATGATCACCGGCGGCCCGATGCTCAATGGGAAGTTCCGCGGGCAGGACATCGGCTCGGGTACGCATGTCTGGAAGTTCGAGGCCGATGTGGCCGCCGGCCGGATGACCGAGGAGGACTGCTTCTTCGCCGAGAGCTGCATGAGCCGGTCCAACGGTCACTGCATGACGATGGGGACTGCCTCCACGATGGCGTGCATGGCCGAGTCGCTCGGCATGCAGTTGCCCAACGCCGCGACCTGGCCGGCTGTCGACGCCCGGCGCTATGCCCAGTCGCAGGAAGCGGGGCGACGGATCGTCGCGATGGTCGACGAGGACCTCACCCCCAGCGCGGTGATGACACGATCGGCCTTCGAGAACGCGATCCGGACCAACGCTGCGATCGGCGGCTCGACCAACGCGATCATCCACCTCACCGCGATCGCGGGCCGTCTGGGTGTCCCGTTGGAACTGGACGACTTCGACAAGTTGATCGATGACGTGCCCACGCTGGTGAATCTCATGCCGAGCGGCAAGTACCTGATGGAGGATTTCTGCTACGCGGGCGGTCTTCCCGTTGTGCACAAGCGGATGCTCGACGCCGGGCAGCTGAACGCCGATGCGGTGACCGTGACGGGCAGCTCGCTCGGCGAGAACGTGGCCGACGCGGAATGCTGGAACGACGACGTGATCAGCACGTATGCGCAGCCGTTCCAGCCCGCAGGCTCCGGTACCGCGGTGCTGCGGGGCAACCTCGCGCCCGGTGGTGCGGTCATCAAGCAGTCCGCGGCGACACCTCGCCTGCTGCAGCACCGAGGACGTGCCCTGGTGTTCGACACGGTCGAGGAGTACAACGCCGTCGCTCCGGATCCGGACTTCGACGTCACCGAGGACGACATCCTGGTGATCCGGGGTGCCGGTCCCCGTGGCTACCCCGGCATGCCCGAGGTCAGCAACGTGGTGCTGCCCACCAAGCTGCTCGAGCGCGGGATCACCGACATGCTGCGCATCTGTGACGGCCGGATGAGCGGTACCGGTTTCGGCACGGTGGTGCTGCACGTGACGCCGGAGTCGGCCCTGGGTGGTCCGCTCGCTCTGGTGCGCACCGGCGACGAGATCACCCTCGACGTGCCTGCCCGCCAGCTGCGGCTGGAGGTCGACGACGACGAGCTGGCGGCCCGCGCGGCGGCGTGGACGGCACCGGAACAGACCTACACCTCCGGCTACGCCTGGCTGTACGTGCAGCACGTGCTCGGAGCCGATGCCGGTGCCGATTTCGACTTCCTTCGCGGGCAGCGTGGGCACGCGGTGCCCCGCGACAGCCATTGATCACCCAAGGCAACCGGCGAAGGGAGACCCACGTGGCTGAGATCCGCCGCATGGAAGCGGAGCGGCTCACCGACGTGATCACGCATCACGGCGAGGGTCCGGTGTGGTCGGCTGCGGACAATCGCCTGGATCTCGTCGACATGCTCGCCGGCGTGGTGGTCCGTCTCGACCCCAAGACGGGTGCCCATGACCGCCTGGAGATCGGGTCAGTGGCCGCGGCCCTGCGGCCGCGCACGTCCGGCGGGATCGTGGTGGCTGCCGAACGGTCGTTCGTGCTGATCGAACCTGACGGCGGCCGGACCGACCTGCCGGATGTCTGGACCGACGAGACCATTCGCTTCAACGAAGGTGGCTGCGACCCCGACGGCCGGTTCTACTGCGGCACGATGGGCTACGGCGGCCCGCAGGGGCGGGGCACGTTCTACCGGCTGAACACCGACCACAGCGTCGAGCGGGTCTTCGGCAACGTGACGATCTCCAACGGCTTCGCCTTCTCCCCCGACGGAACCCGTGCGTACTACATCGACACGCCAACCGGCCGCGTGGACGTTTTCGACTACGAGCTTGGGGAACTCCGCAACCGGCGGACCAGCGTCGCGTCGGCCGGGCACCCCGACGGCCTGTGCGTGGACGTGGACGGCAACCTGTGGGTTGCCCAGTTCGGCGGCGCCAGCGTGCGGCAGTACACACCGGACGGCGAGCAGCTTGCCGAGGTCGCAGTAGCGGCCCGCCAGGTCACCGCGTGCACGTTCGGTGGCCCCGACCTGGACACGCTCTACATCACCACGTCGCGGGAGAACCTTCCGGCCGGAGAGGATCCTGCCGCGGGCTCGATCTTCGCCGTCCGGCCCGGTGTTCGTGGCCTGCCAGCGCTTGCGTACGCCGGTTGACGACATGGACCTCGACGGGAGCCGAAACTGATGGCAGGTAAGGGGGATCGGCCCCTTCGCGCTCTCGTGGTGGGCGCGGGCAGCGGCGGTCGCCTGAGCATCGGCGCTGTGGCCGACGATGCGGGCTACGAGCTGGCGGGCATCGCCGACAGGGCGGCTGAGGCGTCGGCTGCCGCCGCGTCGGACCTGGCACCGGGAACACCGACGTTCACCGATGTGCGGCAGGCCCTGGCAAGCCTGCGACCCGACGTCGTCTGCGTCTCGACCTGGGCCCCGAGCCATCGAGAGATCACCGAGCAGGCACTGGCCGTCGGCGTGCGCGGGCTACTGGTGGAGAAGCCACTCGCCGGAACGGTGACCGACGCTCGCGCGGTCCTGGACATGCTGGTCAGTGCAGGCCTGCCGGTGGTGGTGCCGCACGGGCTGATGTCGATGCCCGCCCCGCTGCACCTGCTGGACGAGGTGCGATCGGGCGTCCTCGGCCCACTCCGTGCTGTGCAGATCGACTGCACCGGCTGGGATCTCATCAACGCCGGCATCCACTGGTTGCAGTTCGTCGTGGCCTGCCTGGGCGACGACAGCGTCACCACGGTCGAGTGCACCGCCGATGTCAGCACCAGGACCTTCCGCGACGGCTTCATGGTGGAGACGGCTGCCGTCACCACGGCACGAACCGCGTCCGGCGTACGACTCGAGGTCCGGACCGGCGACGACATCGAGGTGGCCTCGCCGACCGGTACCCGTATCGCGTTCGTGGGCGAGCGGGGCAAGGCCGTCTACCAACCGTGGGAGCACGAGTACCGCATCGACACCGGCGCCGGCGAACGGGCCGTCAGCCACCCGCCGGGCGACCTCCCAACCGGGCATCGGCTCTACCTCCACAGGCTGCGCGAGCAGATCGCTGCAGGCACCACCGACTACGCCATCCCCCGCCAATCCCTGCAGGCGCTGGAGATCATCCGGGCCGCCTACCTAGCCGCCCGCGAAGGTGGCACGGTCGCGCTGCCGCTCCTGGAGGACGACCCGGCACCGACCGGTTCCGACGACGTCTGGCTCCCCGGCGAGGTGCACGTCCCAGGCCGAACGGGCCGCGACGGCCGGGCGCTGCCGCCGCCCCGCCACCCACCGGAAGGAGCCACATGACGACGCTGGTCACGCCGGACGAGAGTCTCTGGGCGGGGGCGGGTGGCGAACCCGCTGGCTTCGCCATCATCGGCACCGGCTACCGAACGGAGTACTTCCTGCAGATCGCAGCGGCCTTGCCCGACCGCCTGCGGGTCACCGCTCTTCTGGGTCGCAACAGCGGACGGGCAGCCGAACTCGCTGAGCGCTACCGCGTGCCCATCGTCGACGACTTCGAGGCACTCGTGCGCAGCCGGCCGGCCTTCGTCCTTGTCTGCGTCGCCTGGGGCCCGACCCCTGACTTCATCCGCCAGGCCGTCGCCGCCGGGCTGCCGGTCCTGAGCGAGACACCACCCGCCCCAGATCTCGACGGTCTCCGCCAGCTGTGGTCCGACGTGGGGTCGACGGCGCCCGTCCAGGTGGCCGAGCAGTACCAGTTCCAGCCGATGCACGCGGCCCGCATCGCACTCGCCCGGTCGGGTTTGCTCGGCAACCCGCAGGCGGCCCACAGCTGGCACTGCCACGGCTACCACGGGGTCAGCCTGCTCCGGATCCTGTTGGGGGCAACGGGGATCGATGCCAAGGTGCAGGGCTTCACGAGCTCGGAGAGGGTGCTCAGCCGACCCGGGCGTGGCGACGAGTCGACACCGCTGGCCGAGACGGACGCGAACCGGACGTTCGCCCGCTTCGACTTCGGCGACCGGTACGGAATCTTCGAGTTCGACGGCACGCAGTACTGGTCGCCGATCCGGAGCCGGGGGATCGCCGTCCGCGGCACTCGCGGCGAGCTCGTCACCAACGACGTGCGCTGGTTCGCCGACGACGGCAGTCCCAGGACGTCAACCCTCGTTCGGCAGGACGGTGGCTTCGACGGGGACATGACCGCACACGCACTATGGCGGATCACCTGTGCCGGCGAGACGGTCTACACCAACCCGGTGGCGCCCGCGCGACTGCACGACGACGAGATCGCGGGCGCCGAGACGCTCGGCCGGATGGTCACATTCGCCAACACCGGCAAGTCGTTCTATCCGCTGGCCGACGGCTGCCAGGACCACTATCTCAGCATGCTGATGGATGAGGCATCGTCGAGCGGCCAGGTGGTCAAGGCCGAGCCACAGCCCTGGGCAGACTCGCTGATGGTGGGGACGGACCCCACGTGACGCGATGACCAGCACGCCTGCGGCTGCGCCGCCTTCGCCGATGGCGAGGACGTACGACCTAGTGGTACAGGGTGCCCGGCTCCTCGCGGCACCGGGAGAATCGGCAAGCACCGTTGACGTCGGTGTGCTCGACGGGATCGTCGTCGAGGTCTCGGCCGCGTTGACGCGGCCGGCGCGCAACACGATCGCGGCCGGCGGTCGCCTGCTCACCACCGGGCTCGTCGACCTGCACACGCACGTCTTTCCCGGCGGGTCGTACTGGGGCATCCACCCCGACGGCATCGCCGCCTCGACCGGCGTCACCACCTGGGTCGACGCCGGCTCTGCCGGTGCATACACGCTGGCGTCATTCATCCGGACCGTCGAGAGATTCCGCGTACGCACGCGTGCCTTTCTCCACATCAGCGGACTCGGCCTCACCGGGCAGACGGGCGAGTCGCTGGTTATCGCCAACGTGGACACGGCTGCTGCGATCGCCGCCGTGCAGTCGCACCGTGACCTCGTGTGTGGCATCAAGGTCCGCTGCGACGTCAACGCGTGCGGCCCGCACGGCCTCGAGCCGCTGCATCGGGCGCTGACGGTCGCGGCCGAGACCGGCCTACCGGTGATGGCCCACATCGCCTACGCACCGCCGGGCGCCGACGAGGTCCTCGCACTCTTGCGGCCGGGCGACGTTGTCACTCACTGCTGTACGGCCGTCGCCTCCGGCCTGCTCGACGACGGTCGGCCGTCTGATGCCGTTCTCGCCGCAAAGGAGCGCGGCGTGGTCTTCGACCTCGCGCACGGTTCCGGCGGGTTCGGCTTCGATGTCGCCGAGGCGTTCATGGCCGGAGGCGTCCGGCCGGACGTGCTCTCGACCGACCTGCACGCCAGGTCGGTCAGCGGGCCGGTGTTCGACCTGCCCAACGTCTTGATGAAGGCAATGGCGCTCGGCTACACCCTGTCCGATGCCTTCGTCGCCGCGACCGAGGTACCGGCCCGCGTGGCCGGCCTGCCGTCGCGACGCGTCACGCCCAGTGTCGGAGACCCCGCAGACCTTGCGCTGTGGGACATCCTCGATGAGGACGTCCCCCTGGCCGACGCACATCGGGCCATCCGGGTCTCGCCCGTGCGGATCTCCAACTGGGCAACGGTGATGGCCGGGCAACTGCTGCCGCTCGTACTCCCCGAGCCCCGCCCGTCCTGGCTGCCGCCGAGCGGCTCGCTCGCGATGGCGCTGGACGAGCGCGACGAGCGCATTCGCGGCGCCCTGGCCGCCCCGTTGCTTCCTGCCGACCAGATCGACGAGGCATTCCCCATCGGTGATCCGGAGCCACGATGACCGATCAGCAGCCAAACCTCGGACTGTCGCGATTCCGCAACTGGCCGGATCCGCGGCTGTCGGTCGATGACGCCGTCGATCGTCACGTGCATGTCAGTGAGCTGATGCTCCCGACCCTGGCCTTGGTGCGGTCGGCGCTTCAGCACAACGCGCGCATCATGGCCGACTGGGTGCAGAGCCAGCACGCTGTCCTCGCTCCGCACGGCAAGACGACGATGTCTCCGGAGCTGATCCGCCTGCAGCTGGACCATGGTGCCTGGGCGATCACAGCTGCAACCGTCAGTCAGGCAAGGTTGTTTGCCAGTTGGGGTGTGCCGCGGATCCTGCTCGCCAACGAGGTCACGGATCCGGCCGGTCTTCACTGGCTGGCTTCGACACTGGACGAGGGCGGACCTGAGGTGATCGTGCTCGTCGACTCGCTTGTCGGTGCCGAGATGCTGTCGACAGCGGTCACCCGGACGGCGAGGGCGGGTGGCCGGGACCTTGGCGTCCTCCTGGAGGTCGGGGTCGCCGGTGGGCGGGCCGGCGTCCGCGACGATGCGACCGGCCTTGCGGTCGCGCGGCAGGTGGCGGTACTCCCCGGCCTGGCCCTGCGCGGTGTCGAGGCCTTCGAGGGGGTCGCGGGGCACGACCGGAGCGATGCGGATCTCACCGCGGTACGTGCACTGCTGGCCAGGGTCATGGGTCTCGGAGCCCGACTGACTTCCGAGGGCCTGGTCGACTCCGACGAAGTGATCGTGACCGCGGGCGGCTCGGCCTATCCCGACGTGGTGGCCGAGGCCACGTCCACCTGGTCGGGTGCCCTCCCCATCCGGCGGGTGATCCGCAGCGGCGGGTACCTCACCCATGACCACGGGATGCTGGCGGCGATCTCACCGATGCGGTCGCCCGACGGCACGTACGCCTTGCGGCCGGCACTCCGGTTGTATGCGGTGGTGCTGTCGTGTCCCGAGCCCGGTCAGGCGATCGTCGGGTTCGGCAAGCGCGACGCCCCCTTCGACGTCGGCCTGCCGACGCCGCTGACCCGGCACCTGCGCACGGTTGACGGGTTCGCTCCGCCGGTCCCGGCCACGGGCATCAGCGTCGAGAAGATGAACGACCAGCACGCGTTCTGCCGCGTCGACGCCGGCGGCCAGGCAGCGGTCGGCGATCTGTTGGAGTTCGGGATCTCGCATCCGTGCACGGCCTTCGACAAGTGGCCCTTGGTGCCGGTTCTCGACGACGACGACCGCCTGACCGGCGTGGTCACGACGGTCTTCTAGGTTCTAGGCCGCCACGAGTTCCTGCCATCGGCGGTACGGCCGCACGCCGAGCACCGCTTCGGCACCGGCGGAGTCGATGAGGGCGCGCCTCGGCTCGTCGGCCACCCACTCCTCCAGGGTCGTCCCGACCCACGGGACCTGAGGCAGGTGCTCGCGGACCAGATCGGCTGTCGGGCGCGTGAACACCGTGTCCGGGGCGGACAGCAGAACGGCGTTGTGGCCAGGAGTTGTCACCTCGAGCCCCGCGACGACGGCGTCCACGATGTCCTCCCGGTCGACGTATCCGCCCAGCTCGTTGGGCAGCCACTTCTCCGGCAGCGGGTCGGACACGAGGCGCCGGTACCACTCGATGGTCGACACGAACGTGGGGCGAAGGCTCGTCAGCCGCATGCCGAACTCGCGGGCGAAGGAGGCCGCGGTGAACTCGCCCAGTTGCTTCCCGAGCTGGTAGCCGGTCCGGGGCCGCTGCGGGTGGTCGTCGGTGAACGGCAGCCGGTCGGGGACATCGTGGCCGCCGACGATGCCGATCGCGTTGATCGACGAGAACAGGACACCGAGGTCGACGCTGTTCTCCGACATCGCCCGGAGGACGTTCATCGTGCCCAGCACGTTGATGTGGTCGATCTCGGGAGCCATGCCGGGGCGGTTGCCGGGGATCGCGCCGGCGTGCACGACGGCCTCCACGCCCTCGACGGCCGACCGGACGGCGGTGATGTCGCGGATGTCGACGACGACCTCGTCGGGGAGCTCACCGGTTGCCTCGGTCAGGTCCGCGGAGACCACCCGGTGGCCGTCGTCCAGGAGACGTCGCACCACCGCTGTTCCGATCCGGCCCCGGGCACCCGTCACGAGAATCTGCACCCGCTTACCGTGCCATGCTCTCGATCGGACGTGGGCACGAGGGCAGCGTGCAGAGCCGCTGCAGTCCCGACTTGCGAGGTTTGACTCCCTACTTTCGTGAGTGAGGTGCATGCGGTCCGTGTTCGTTCCGTCACTTAGGGAAGTTGTTGTAGCGAAATGTCCGTTCCTGCGTTGTGATGCGAGGAATGACGTTGATACTGACGCAACCCACGGGCTGTGCGTAGCCTCACGGCGAATCGACGGTCCCCAAGGATTCGCTGTCGGGAACAGGAGGCATGGGTGCCGCGGTCGGGAATATGTGTCCTGGCGATCCTGGTGGTCGCCGGCATCGTCGTACCCCTCCCCTTGCTGACCGAACCCCAGTCGCACCTGTTGTACGTCGTCGCGGAGTGCCTGGCCATCGCATCGGCCTGGCTGGTCTGGGCACGGCTCCGAACGACCACCCGCAGGGTATGGCTCCTGCTTCTCGCCGGATGGTCGATCAGCGGGATCATCGATGTGCTCCGGTTCGCCGTGCACCACCTCGGACTTCCCACGCAGGCCACGGTGCCGGGACAGGCCAGCGTCGTCGTCGGGTTGGCCGTGCTGGGATCAGCCGCCGTCATGTTCAGCGCCCGCCAGACCGCGTCAGCTACCCGGGCGGTGCTGCTCGACACCGGTGTTCTCACGGTCGGGCTCGCCACCCCGTTGTTCGCCGTGCAGATGCTGCCGAACGTCGTGTCCGCCGTCGACGGGATCATCGTCGTGGGCTATGCCGCGGTGAGCCTCCTGTCGTTGGCGGTGTGCGCCCGTTTCGTGATGGCCTGGCGGGTCTCCGGATCACCGTGGCTGCTGTGCATCGCCGGCGCCGCGCTGACGAACGGCGTGGCCTGCCTGCTGGCGGCAGATGCACCGGGGGCCACGGAGCCGCCTCTTGCCGTGTGCCGTGGTCTGTGGGTGCTGGCTTTCGGCTTCGGCTTCGCCGCCATCAGCACGACCGCGCCATCGAAGCGTGACCGGCCGATTCCGTTCGCGCTCGAGCGGCCGTCGCCGCCGTGGGTGGCGGTGTTGGTGTTGAGCATTGCGATGCCGGGGGTGACGTTGGCGATTGCGCAGGCGGTGGGTCGGGTGGTGTCGTTGCCGGCGATCGCGGCCGGGAGTGTGGCGTTGGCGGTGTTGGTGTCGGCGCGGATGGCGACGTTGGTGGCGCATCTGCATGGGCAGTCGTTGACGTTGTCGGAGGTCGCGGTCCGCGACGAGTTGACCGGGATTCCGAATCGGCGCGGCTGGAACCATGCGCTGGCCCAGGCGTGTCGGCTGGCCGAGTGGGACAACCGGCCGTTCAGCCTGGCCGTGCTCGATCTGGACCACTTCAAGACCTACAACGACACCCACGGCCACCAGGCCGGCGACGCGCTGCTGGCCGCGACCGCGCACACCTGGCGGCTGCTGCTGCCCCCCGACGCCGTGCTGGCCCGCTACGGCGGCGAAGAGTTCACCCTGATCCTGTTCGGCCACGACATCGCCACCGCCACCCACACCCTCGACGCCATGCGCACCGCCATGACCCACTCCCAGACCTTCTCCGCCGGCCTCACCCTCTGGCGCCCCGGCATCCCCGCCGAACTCCTGTTCGCCGAAGCCGACCAAGCCCTCTACCACGCCAAACACCTCGGCCGCGACCGCTCCGAAATAGCCGACGGCGCCGCTTCGGCACCGGCCCCGCAGGAGGCAGCCGCGGGGAGCAGGGCGACCGCGATGTCCACCCGGATCGCGGTGGCATCGGCGGTGGATCGGCGCAGCGGGATCGAGCGGTTCGGCGTCAGGTCGGTGGAGCGGCGAGCCCGACGGGCGGCAGCCCGGACCGGCGCCACCTCCGACCTCGCCAGCTGAGCTTCAGCCGCCGTAGCGGACCATTCGCCGCTCCACCGCGCCCGTCGGCGGGTGCACCTTGGTGTGCCCGTCATCGACGAAGCCGAGTCGCCGGTAGAACGCCTGGGCCCGGCCATTGCCGGCAACGACCCACAGGTAGCCGGGCGCGTCGCCGAGGGTCGCCTCGACGAGGAGATCGGCGACGCCGCTCCCGCGATGCGACGAATCGACGTTGATCATCCACAGCTCCGCTGGCAGGACCGGGTCCGGATCGCGCGCAGGTCCGGCGCTCGCGATGCCGACGAGCGCACCGGTTGCGCGGTGCCGGGCAGCCCTCGACCGCGGGTGCGTCGTGACCTCATCCACTGCCGCTTCGCCGGCCGCTCGCCGGGCGGCGTCCGCTGTGAGGCGGGCGTCCCACATCCGCACCCGGTCCATCGGGTCGAGGCGCCCTCAGGTAGTCCGCGGGCATGAGCCCGACATAGGCCTCCTGCCAGACGCGCACGTGCAGTCGCCCCATCTCCGTCGGCGTCGGCGGGCAGCGGCGCCACGATGTCGTAGTCCTCCCTCACGTCGTTTCCCGGGTGGAGAGGAAGTCGAGGATCCGCGTGACCGACTGCTCGGTGGACTCGACGGAGGTGTCCACCTGCAGCGGGTAGTCGTGGCGATGAACGTCGTCGAACCCGGGCACGTCGAGATCCACCCGGCTCGTGCGGCGATCCGTCCGGCCCGCCTCGCGCTGCATGGCCACGGCCAGCGGGCAGCGCACTCCGATCACGACCACGTCGAAGTCGCCGAAGAGGTCGTCGTAGTGCGGGCGATCGGCCGGGAGGATCACCGACTCGCTGAGCACCGGGTAACCGCGCAGCGCGATCTCCCGGAGCCCGGCGAGCCACGCGTCGCGCATGTCGGTGAAGAGCGCGGGGACACCTGCGCTGGACCAGTACCTGCTCTGGATCCCGAGCAGGAAGTCGTCGAGCGACCGGTAGTACGTCGGCCCTTCCAGCCGGGGATGCAGCGCACGAGCCAGCGTCGACTTACCGGAGGAGGGCGTCCCGTTGAGGAAGACGATCCTGGTGGTCATGCCGGCCGTGCGCGCCCGGCTCGCACTAGAGGAGCCCTTGTTCGGCAGTGCCGGCACCGACCGACCGCGTGAACACCACGCGCCCCGGCTCCGCCATCAAGGCGCTCCGCTCGGCACTCCCCTCGAGCACGTTGGCCGACTTCCCATGCACGGCCAGCGCCTCCTCCGACTCCCATTTCTCCACGTAGGCGAAGACATCGGGGTCGTCAGTGCCCTGCTGAAGGCTGTAGAGCAGGCATCCGGGTTCGGTGTGCACTGCTTCCGCCATCGCCGTCAGCCGCTCCTTCAGTTCCTCGCGGTGTTCGGTCTTGGCACGGAAGATGGCAAGGACATTGATCTGCGACATGCGACCGATCCTGCCATCGGCCGCTGAGCCACCCGGCAGGTCGTCGGTCTCAGCGCGGCCTGGCCACCACCTGCGCGACTTCATCCGGCGCGACCTCGCGCCGCTCACCGGTGCGTCGGTCGCGGACCTCCACCAGGCCTTCGGCGAGCTTGCGCCCCACCACGACGATCGTCCCCATCCCCAGCAGCTCGGCGTCGGTGAACTTCACGCCGGGCGACACCTTCACCCGGTCGTCGTAGAGAACACTGCACCCGGCGGCCTCCAGGTCGGCCGTGATGGTGTCCGCTGCCGTGAAGATCGAACTGTCCTTTCCGGTCGCGACGACGTGCACGTCAGCCGGTCCGATGCCCGCCGGCCAGACTATTCCCTTGCTGTCATGAGAGTTCTCCACGATGGCGGCGACGGCCCGCGAGATGCCGATGCCGTACGACCCCATGGTGACCGTCACCAGCCGCCCGTTCTCGTCGAGCACCTGCAGCCCGAGCGCATCGGCGAACTTGCGTCCCAGCTGGAAGATGTGGCCCATCTCGATGCCACGTGCCGACGCCAGGACGCCGCCGCACCTCGGGCAGGCGTCACCCTCGACGATCTCGGCGGCCTCGATGGTCCCGTCGGCCGCGAAGTCCCGGCCGGCCACGAGGTCGACCACGTGCCGGGCCGGTGCATCGGCGCCCGTCACCCAGCTGCTCCCCGCGACGACTCGTGGGTCGAGGAGGTAGCGGATCTTCGACGCGTTGTCCGAACCGAGCACACCAGGCCCGATATAGCCCTTCGCCAGCAGAGGATTCTCCGCGAACTGGGCCTCGCCGAAGGGGACGACAGCTGCCGGATACACCTGCGCCTCGAGACGTTTCACGTCGAGCTCACGATCGCCGGGCAGCCCGATGGCCAGTGCCTCGCTCTTTCCGTCGGGAAACTCCAAGGACACAAGGACGTTCTTCAACGTGTCGGCTGCCTGCCAAGGACGATCGGACCGCGGGAACTCGGCGTTGAGCAGCTCGACGAGCGTGTCGATCGTCGGGGTGTCCGGCGTGTCCTCGATGTGCGCGGCAGGTAGGCCGTCAAAGGCGATCGCAGCGGGAACACCGACCTCGACTGCCTCCACGTTGGCCGCGTAGTCGCAGTCGGCGCAGTGCACGTAGGTGTCCTCGCCATTCACAGCGGTGGCGAGGAATTCCTCCGACTGCGACCCGCCCATCGCGCCGGCGAACGCGTGCACGATCACGTAGTCGAATCCCAGCCGGTCGAAGATCCTGATGTAGGCCGCACGGTGTTCCGCGTAGGCCTTGTCCAGACCCGCATCGTCGATGTCGAACGAGTACGAGTCCTTCATGACGAACTCGCGGCCACGCAGCAGACCGGCCCGCGGGCGTGCCTCGTCGCGGTACTTGGTCTGGATCTGGAACAGCAACAGCGGAAGGTCCTTGTAGGACGAGTAGAGGTCCTTGACCGCGAGCGTGAACATCTCCTCGTGCGTCGGCCCGAGGAGGTAGTCGGCGTCGCGACGATCCTTGACGCGGAAGACCTGGTCGCCGTACTCGTCCCAACGGCCGCTCGCCTGATAGGGCTCGGCCGGAAGCAGATGCCGGGAAGCGCACCTCCTGGGCACCGATCGCGGTCATCTCCTCGCGCACGATCCGCTCGATGTTCTCCAGCACCTTCAGGCCCAGCGGCAGCCAGGTGTAGATGCCGGGTGCGACGCGACGGATGTACCCGCCGCGGACGAGCAGGCGGTGGCTCGGGAGGTCCGCGTCCACCGGGTCGTCGCGCAGTGTGCGGGCGAACAGGCTGGACATGCGGATGACCACGGGAAACTCCTCGGCTCGGATCCGGCCGGATCGCCGGCCGTCAGCACCGTCGGGTGCGGGTCCCGAGTCTCGCCGCAGTGGCGTTGCGATGTCGACCGTGTTCATGAGCGAGCCACGGGGAAGGATGACGAGCATGTTGACCCTGCACCCTGCCTACCGAGTCGGCGACCTCACCACGTCACTCGACTTCTACCGCGGCGTCGGGTTCGAGGAGGTCGGCCGCGTCCCGCTGCCGAACGACGTCACGCTGGTGTGCCTCAAGCTGCCGGACGACCCGTTCGTCTCGATCGAGCTGGTCGACGACCCCGCGGCCCGACCGATCCAGATCGGCAACGGCCTCAGCCACATCGCGGTGCAGGTGGACGACCTCACCGCGCTGGTCGCGAGGCTGGAGGAGGCGGGGATCACCTGCGGGCCCATCGAGCGTCCCGGACCGCTGATCTCCTGGCTGGTCGACCCGGATGGCTATCGCATCGAGCTGGTCGAGTGGCCATCCGGCCATCCGGCCGGCATGACCGCTGGCGACTTCGGCTGACCCGGCCGCCGACTGGGCGCAAATCGGGGTTATGCGGGTGCGATAACCCCGATTTGCGCCCGCTCGAGGAAGGGTCGGATCGAAGCACGCAACCCGGGTGCCGTCAGCCCGTGGGCGCGGATGTGCTCGTCGGGAGTGCCGTAGTGGCGGAGCTCCTCGTTGCGGGTGCCGAGACTCAGCAACCGGTGCGGCACGTCCACCAGGGCGGCCGACACCGAACCCGCCGAGGTGCCGGCGAGGTACGGCTCGACCAGCACCACGTCGGCCCGGGCGCCGGCGACCGCAGCGCGGAGTCCGACGGCATCGAAGGGCCGAACGCGGGCGGTGTAGAGCACGGTGAGATCCAGATCATCGGTGGCCGCCAGTACCTCATCGAGTACCGGACCCACCGCGACGACCACGCCGGAGCCACCGGACCGGATCGTCACGAGGCCGTCGAGGCCGCCGAGGTGGGCAGCACGGTTCTGCTGCCCGGTGACGCGCAGGTAGTGCCGGCCGGAGCCGAGGACCGCGCGCCGGAGTCCGGCCTCCACCTCGTCGGCGTGACCAGGAACGACGATCGACCAGTCCGGCAACGTCGAAATCAAGGCGACGTCACCCGGCGACTGGTGCGTGCGTCCACCGGCACTCACGTCGAAGGAGCCGCCGGTGCTCACGAGGACGCCATCGACATGCTGGTGGCCGAAGCCGAGCTTGATCTGCTCGAACGGGCGCTCGACCAGGAACGACGCGAACGTGTGCACGATCGGGCGCAGGCCCGTGAGTCCCATGCCGGCTCCGACGTTCACGAGCAGCTGCTCGCGGATCCCGACATTGATCACGCGGTCGGGGTGCCGATCCTGCACTTCGCCCAGGTACTGGCCCGAGATCTCGGCGTAGACGATCGCGACGCGGTCGTTCTCGTCGACGAGCTCCGCGGCCGTGAGCGCGAAGGTCTCCCGGGGATCGCGAGGCTTCGTCCGTTCTGTGCGGGACGTCTGCCACCGGCACGGTTTCCTTGACTGACGTGGTCATCGTGCTCACTCCTTGTCCTCGATGACGGCCACCACTGCTAGCGGTCGCCCCGGGTGATCGGACCGGAAGGCCGATGTCAGCGCCGCGTGGTCGCGGCCGTCGACCTCGGCCACCTGCCAGCCGTCCGTGCGGAATCGCTCGCCGATGCGGCCGGGGACGCCGTAGCTCGACGACCTGTTGTCGACCACCACGACGGTCAGCCGGTCCAGCGAGAGTGCGGGTGCCAGCTCGATCGCCTCGTGGTTGCTGCCTTCGTTGAGCTCCGCGTCACCGACGAGCACCACCACGCGGCTCGGGATCTTCTGCGCGCGCAGTCCGAGCGCCTCACCCACTGCCAGTGGTAACCCGTGTCCGAGCGAGCCGGACGAGATCTCCACACCTGGCACGAGATTGCGGTCGGGATGCTGGCCCAGCGGCGAGTCGAAGGCTGCCCAACGCGCCAGCCAGTCGGTCGGGATGAAGCCCTTGGCAGCGAGCACGGCGTAGTACGCCATCGGGCCGTGCCCCTTGGACAGCAGGAAACGGTCCCGGGTTGGGTCGTCGATGCGGTCGGGCGAGACGTCGAGGATGCGGTCGTAGAGCACCCACAGCACGTCGAGGGTGGACGTGGCTGCCGCGGAGTGCTTCTCGTCGCCCGTCATCAGCGAGAGATAGCCATCGAGGTCGCCATACGTGGCAGCGCCTTGGCTCAGTTCCGTTGTCATGCCGTAAGTATCAAACTTCAAGCTGACTTGAAGTCAACCCCGCGAATCGCACAACCTGCCGGGACTTTCCTTGGCCGGCACTTCTTGACTGTTACTCAGCCCCGAAGAACACGATCGCGGTACCGGTGGCAGCGAAGGCCGCATCGACGACGCTGCGACCGGCTTCGTCGCGCGCGACGTGCACGTCCGTGTTGCTGGTGCCGACCTTGTCTGACACCGGCGTTCTGACCACGTGCCGCACCCTCATGGGGTTGTGCTCGTCGAACGGCCGTCCGACCCCGTTGGCGAAGATGACCACCACTCCGTTGCCCGTGTCGGCTGACACCTTCTCGTAGATCTCCACTTGCCCACCTGGAATCCCGATACGTCGTAGCGGAGCCGACGTCACATCGCTGCGAACCTGCCGATAGAGATCGAGCAGGCGAGCCATGCGGCCGACCCCGTCGTCGGTGATGCCCGACGAGGTCGCCCCAGAGCCCGTTCTGGCCGAGGACGAGTGAGCCCACCGACGACTCCTGATTCGATGCCGGGTCGTCGGGCAGGTAGTGCGAGAGAAACAGGATCGACGGGATCCAGGTGTCGTAGGCCAGCGGCGTGCGCACCACCCAGTCACGTGCCGGACCGGGGTGGAAGAAGACGTTCGGGTTGTCCCAGTGCACGTCGCGGTCTGTCGGGATGTCGAAGCTGGGGAAGTACGGCCCGTTGTTGATCAGGAAGTACTTGCCCACCGAGAGGAACGACAGCCCGACGCATCGGTGAGCTTCGGTGACGTCGAAGTCGACGATCGCGTCGGGGTAGGCGCTGGTGACGCGTTCGACAACCCTGGCCAGGTAGAGCGGCTGCTGGAAGGCGTAGGAGTCGGCCCGTTCGGCCTGGGTGTGGGACGCGTCGCCGTGGGCGTGGTCGGGCGAGTCACACCCGTACTGGTCGATCGCATCCCACTTGAAGTACCGGACACCGAGTTCTCGCGCGCACCTGATCAGCTCGTCGGCGAAGTCGTCGGCGTACGAGCTCACCAGGCACAGTTCCTCGCTCTCCTCCGTCTCCCAGATGCTGCGGGCAGGGGGGTGAACGCCTCGCCAGCTCATGCGGTTGGCCTGGTTGCGCGCGAGCATTCCGCTGGACGCAGCTGCCGACGTAGGGCCGAACCAGAGTCCTAACCGCATGCCGTATCCGTCCAGCCGGTTGCGGATCTCGGCAAGTCCGTCGGGAAAGCGGTTGCGGTCGACGCGCCAGTCGCCGGTGCGGTCGTACCAGCCCGTGTCGATCACGAACACCTCGACCCCGATCCGGTGCGCGACGTCGATCTCGGCGAGCATCCGTTCGGCATTCATCTCGGCGAGGTAGGGCCGGTCGGTCCAGTGGTGGACCCGTTCCTGGTGGTTCCACGTGTTGTAGAAGACATAGGGACGACGTGACTCGTCGGTCTCGGCCAGGTGCCGCAGTACGAACTCGCGGTAGCTGTCGCTGAGATTGCTGAGCACTCCCTCGGCGGCCGCGATGTGCACCCACAACGTGCGGTAGCCCGACCTGAGGTCGTGACCGTGCAGGTAGTTGCCCTTGACCGCGGCCAACGTGATCGTCCCGTCAGTGCCCAGCCGGTAGGCGGCGTACATGTCCGGGTACTGCGACCCGTGCTCGTAGGCAATCAGCGCTTCCCCGCCGCCGGTGGGCCAGTGCAGCAGCGGACCCATGGCCGTGAGCTCGGCATCGAACTCGGCCGGCCCCAAGGACGCCTCGGTCGGCACGTAGCTGTGCACGAGGTGGTCGTAGTCGGACAGCCGGACCTCTGTCGCCTGCTGGCCGCCGGTCCGAACGGACAGATAGGTGAGGGAGTCGGCTCCGTCGTCGCGCGTGAGCCGCAGAGGTCCTTCACTGCGCAGCTCGTAGCGGAAGCGCACCACCGGGTTGTCCTCGGGGACGCGCGCCACCAGCCGGAGGACCAACCCGGGTTCGCCCTGCACGTCACCCGCCCAGGTTTGCTCCACCACGCCGTTCTGCAGTCGCCGCGCGGGACCGTCCGGCTGGAACGACTGGACGTCGGCGACAACCAGCCGACCGTCGATCTGGAACACCGGTGGGCCGACGTCGATCGCCGCTCCCGCACGGGTTCGATAGGTCCACAGGGCATCGGGTGCGGCAGCGGCTTCGACGGAGGCGTTGACCATGCACCCAAGCCTTCCCCAGGCCGCTCCCACCCCATCGAGTGGGCGGCGAGACTGACGGTCAGCGGCGCGGGCGGAGTGCCTGATCCCACACGGGAGTTGGCGATTCGAACACCACGCCGTTCTCGCCGAAGACCAGGAAGCGGTCGAGAGAGCGGGCGAACCAGCGGTCGTGGGTGACGGCGAGGACCGCTCCCTGGTAGGCGTCGAGCCCCGCCTGGAGGGCGTCAGCGCTCACGATGTCGAGGTTGTCCGTCGGCTCGTCGAGCAGCAGCAGCGTGGCACCGGAGAGCTCCAGCAGCAGGATCTGCAGTCGGGCCTGCTGCCCGCCCGACAGCGTCTCGAACTTCTGCCCCGCCGACTCGGCCAGCTCGTACCGGTTCAGCACGCCGGGCACGTCGTCGGGAGCGATTCCGGGCCGGTGCGCGGTGCCTCTGTGCAGGATCTGGATCAGCGTCCGGCCGACGAGCTCAGGATGCTCGTGGGTCTGGGCGAACCATCCCGGCCGCACTCGGGCCCCGAGCCGTGCACCACCGGCATGCGCCACCGGCGGCACCGTGATGTCGTCGACGGGGAGGTGCTCGGGTTCCGGTCTGGTGCCACCGGCCGCAAGCAACCGCAGGAAGTGCGACTTGCCGGTGCCGTTCGACCCGAGGACGCCGACGCGCTCGCCGCTCCAGACCTCCAGTGACATCGGCTGGGTGAGCCCGGTGAGCTCGAGCTGCTCGCACATCACCGCCCGCTTGCCGGTGCGTCCGGCGTCGAGACGCATGTCCAATCGCTGCTCGCGGGGCACGGCCACCGGAGGTCCAGCCTCCTCGAACCGCCGCAGCCTGGTCATCGCCGACTGGGCCTTCGGAGACTTGGCCTTCTGGTACATCTCCAGCAGGTCTCGGAGTTTGGCGTGCTCCTCGTCCCAGCGCCGACGCTGGTCGGCGAGCTGGTCGATGTGGGACCGCCGGGCGTTCTCGTACGAGGTGAAGCTGCCCGGATGCACCCACACGGTGTTGCCGGCGCGCACTCCCCCGGCTTCGGTGATCCGCTCGTACCGGGTGGCCTCCCGGCCCTGCAGCTCGACGGTGGCGATGTGGGTCGCAGTGTTGGCGAGCAGCTCGCGGTCATGGCTGACGAACAGGACCGACTTCTGCGTCCCCGCGATGAGTGCCTCGAGCCAGCGCTTTGCCCGGACGTCGAGATAGTTGTCGGGCTCGTCGAGCAGCAGAGTCTGGTCGGGCCCGCGCAGGAGCGCTTCCAGCACCAGTCGCTTCTGCTCACCACCGCTCAGCGTCGACACCTCCCGGTGGCGGACCCGGGCGAGCTCCACGCCCAGCGCCTCGGTACAGCAGGTGTCCCAGAGCACCTCGATCTCGTAGCCGCCGGCGTCCGCGAAGTCGGCGAGGGCCCTGGCGTAGCGCAGCTGGACTGTCTCGCTGTCGTCGTCCATCAACGCAAGCTCCGCCAGGTCAACAGCCGTGGCCGCCGCCCGTACTCGCGGCGGCGCGACCGACAGGAGCAGTTCGGGGACGGTCATCGACGTCCGGACCGATCCGATGAACTGCGGCATCACTCCAAGGCCGCCGTCGATCCGCACGACGCCCGATGCCGGTGAGAGTTCACCGGCCACAATGCGCAGCAGCGTGGTCTTCCCAGATCCGTTCGCGCCGACGAGCGCCACCTTGGCGCCTTCGCCGACCCGGAACGACACGTCATCGAGGAGCATCCGACCGTCTGGGAGCTGGAAGCTCACCTTCTGCACATCGACGTAGCCGGCCACGTGTCCTCACCGTCGCAGAGATACAGTGTCCCGGTTCGCGTTCCCGTGCTGCAAACCCCGGTCCATCGTGGCAGCACCGGCAAGGGATTTGATCTGGCGGCTGGTTCCAGGGTCGCGCTCACCCTCGATACCGAGAGCCAACCTCCGGAGGTGTTGCCGTCCGTGGCAGTGCCCCGACTTCGCGCCCGAGTCGGGCCGAGGAGATTGATCCAGCTGCGACAGGCCGAACAGGTGCGCGGACTCGACCTAGGCGGGCCGAGCCGTTCGGGTGCCATCAGGCTCGGTGCTCGGCCCCCGTCGGGGTGAGGGTCCGGCCGGGGCGCTGGTCCCAGATCTTCGTCGGTACTCAGTTCGGTCACGGTGAGACCGAGATCAAGAGCCTGGTCGTCGTCCAGGAGCACGTCGAACCGCTCCTTGCCAGTGGTGAACTCGAGTCGCAGTTCTCGCCCCGTCTCGGTGAACTCCACACTGATGCTGGATTTCTCCACCGACTCGGTCTTGCGCACGTCGAGGTCGGAGTCCATCACGATCCACTGCCTGGTCGAGTGCGGCAGGTCGCTGTGGGTCGCCCATGCCGCGCCGGACCTCAGCTTCTGGAAGTGCGGGCGGCAGACCGGCCACTCGAAGTATTCGTCCTGCTGGCCGCCGGTGCTCCACTGAGCCTCCTCCGGCCGAGCGCACTTCAGCACACTGCATTGCCGTGACGTGGTCATATGGACTGCCGTGACGTGGTCATCTTGCTGCCGGACGTCGTCATGTGGCCGGTCCCCGAGGGAGAAGGCGGGGACGCTCGCCCGGCAGGGGTCGGGGCCACGTGCTGAGGTCGTTACCCATCAGCATCCAGCGGCGATAGGAGCGTGGGCCGCCGGTCATGGCCTCCCATGGCTCGCCGGCCGTCAGACTCAGGTAGTGCTGGCGACATACCGGCCAGGTCGCGAGGTGATTGCGGGTGGCTACGGTCACGTCTGTCCACAGCTGCTCGGCCGCGCCAGAACAGGTCAGGACAAGGCACTGCGGGGTAGAACCGGTATGGCGATTCGGGCAGATTCCTGGAATCCTCGTCAGGCCTGGGCAACACGACGGGTCAACTCGATCGGAGGACCCTCGATCACGAGATCGTCACCCATCAGGAGCCACCGCTTCGTTGACGGCCTGCGCTCAGTGATGGCAGCGAACTCCTCGCCATCGTCGAGCTGCCAGTAGTGGTGGCTGCACACGGCCCAGTTGATCGTCCAGTACGCCAATGCGGTCTTGGTGGTCCACTGGGCCGGACCGGAGTCGTCCGTGCAGTGGAGCACCAGGCACTCTTGGCTGGGGATCGGGGACTGGGATCCCGTTATGTCCTTCATGTCCGGATCGTACGCTTCTTTGGGCCAAACCGCGTGCCGTCGGCCCGACCTGGCCCGGTTGTTGACTACACCCTCACCAGATCTCGGCGAAGTCGGTGTCATTCACGCGTTGCTCAGCCACACCGGCGTGGACAGCGGCCGGACTGTCGGGTGGGAGACATGCTCATGCCGTTCTCGATGTGGTCGAAAGCCGTAGACACGAGTTCGGAGAGGCGCTCGTCGGGCGCATCCGACCGGGCCCATACCCAGACCGGCGTGCAAGCGGAGCGGGTCACCGCTGTCTGGAGGAGCCACTTCTTCGAGGAGTCCGACGCCGATCTTGCGGCCAACGTCGCTATCTCTTGGTTTCGACCTCGACCAGATGCAGAGCAGACGGAAAGCTGTTCGATCGAGTCCTTCCGTCTCGATCCGACGAATGATCGTGGAGACCGGCGAATACGACCTCGACGGCCTGTTCATCCGGCTCGGCGCTGCCGTCGACGCGCTTGGCGCGAAGCGCGTCGTGCTGGACTCGATCGAGATTCTCTTCAGCGCGTTGCACGACACGGGTGCCGTCCGCGCGGAACTCACCCGATTGTTTGCCTGGTTGAAGGATCGGGACCTCACCGCCATTGCCACAGGTGAGAAAGGGCGACGGTCTTCATCACCCGGCACGGCATCGAGGAGTACGTGTCCGACTGCGTCATCACCCTCGATCACCGTGTGCACGAACAGATCTCCACTCGGCGGTTGCGTGTGGTCAAGTACCGCGGCTCGCTGCACGGAACCAACGAGTTCCCCTTCCTCATCACCGACCGAGGAATCGTGGTGCTCCCGGTCACCCTCTGCCCACCTCGACCACAAGGCATCCCAGGAGCGAGTCCTCACCGGTGTGCCACGCCTGGACAACATGCTCGGCGGCGGGATCTATCGCGGCTCGAGCGTCCTGCTCAGCGGAGAGGCCGGGACCGGGCAAGACAACGCTCGCAGCCAAGATGCTGCGAATCGGTGTGTGCACAGGGAGAACGCGCACTGTTCGTCACGCTGGAGGAGTCACCCGCGCAACTGATCCGCAACATGGCTTCGGTCGGCATCGACCTGGCGCGGTGGGTGGACAAGGGCCTGCTTCGTGCTCTGGGCCGTCCGGCCGACCGCGTACGGACTGGAGATGCACCTCGCGTCGCTGCTGCGCATGGTGGAGGACTTCGATCCGTCTATCGTCGCGCTCGACGCGATGGCCAGTCTCAACACCAACGGCGTCACCGCCGACGTGACCTCACTGATCATCCGCGAGATCGACCACCTGAAGTCGCGCGGCCTGACGGCAGTCCTGACCTCGCTACTCGACTCCGGTGACGAGCGCGACGCGTCCGGAGTGTCGTCGCTGATGGACACATGGCTGCTGATCCGCAATGTGCAGACGAACGGCGAGCAGAACCGACTGCTGTCGGTGCGCAAGTCACGGGGCACCGCCCACTCCAACCAGGTGCGGGAGTTCGTGCTGAGCAACAGAGGTCTCGACCTGCTTGATGTATCGGTGGGGGCCAACGGTGAGATCGTCGGATCCGCTCGCCTGGCTGTCGAGGCCGAGGAGCGGGTCGCCGCCCTGCACCGTGCAGAGGTCATCGATCGGCGCCACCGTGCGCTGGTCCGTCGTCGTGCCGAGGCGGTTGCCCAGGTCGAGGCCCTGCACGCCAGCCTCGACGCCGAGGAGGCGGAGGCAGAGCGCCTCGACACCGACGACGCCCGCAGGCTCCGCGTGATCGAGCGCGAGGAAGCGGCGATGGGCTTCCACCGCGGAGCTGATCGCGTCCTGCAAACCCGGTCCATCGTGGCAGTACCGGCAAGGGATAGGCGCCCGCTCGACCGGGTCACCAGATCTCGGCGAAGTCGGTGTCGTTCACGCGTTGCTGTGCCACCTCGGTGGGCGCCTCCGGCCGCCGCTGAGACCGGTGACATCCCTGCATCAGCTACCACTTTGAACGGAGCAAGCTCACATGACGACAAGTGACGCCGTAGGCCAGCCAACCGAGTACGCCACCACGGAGGAGGAGCGCACGTTGCTCCGCCTGTACATCGCCGGCCAGAGTCCGAAATCCCTGCGGGCGATCGAGAACCTGACGGTCATCTGCGAAGAACACCTGGCGGGGAAGTACGAGATCGAGGTCATCGACCTCCTCGAGCATCCGCGACTCGCCAAGGGCGACCAGATCGTCGCGGTTCCCACGCTGATAAGGGCACTGCCGGAGCCGGTCCGCCGCATCATCGGCGATCTCTCCGACACCGACCGGGTGCTCGTCGGCCTCCAGCTCCTCGGATCGGACGGATCGCCATGACCCAGCCTGAGTTCGATCCGGCCGCCCCCGTGCGCCAGGTGGCTGCCGGGCAGCACACGACCAGGGAAGGCGAAGTGATCGCCCTTCAGGCACAGCTCGAAGAACTGCGGGGAATCTTCGCTGGCATCCGCCAGGGCGGGGTGGACGCCGTTCTCGTCGGTGAGCCCGGCGATGAGCAGATCTACACTCTCGCCGGAGCCGAGGGCCCGTTCAAGCTGATCGTCGAGAACATGAATCAGGGCGCGCTGACCGTGTCGCCGCGACAGGTGATCCTGTTCGCCAATCGCCGCTTCGGCGAGATGGTCGGACTGCCGTCCTCCGCGATCGTGGGCAAGCCGATCTCGACCCTTCTGGGCGCGTCCTCGCGCGCAGCCGTCACGGAGCTGCTGGCCGTGCCACCTGGAGCCACCGCCGAAGCAGAGGTCCACCTCGTCGGTCATGACGGCTCGAGGCCGGTATCGCTCTCCGCGTCGTGCCTCGATGTCGACGGCCTGCTCGTGCGTTGCCTGATCGCCACCGACGGGCCGGCCTCCCGCTAGCCGATCGCCCGATCACCGACGGTCCTACGCTTCGGCCGTATGACCGACCTGGAGCTGGATCTCGAATCGGCCGACGTCACTCAGATCCAGGAGGCGATGACGGCCGGCGCCACGACTTCTGCGTCCCTCGTTGGTGCCTACCTCGCCCGGATCGACGCCCTGGACCGTCGAGGTCCCGCGGTGCACGCGATCCGGTGTCTTGCGCCGGACGCCGGTGAGCAGGCGGAGAGGCTCGATGGCGAGCGCGCCCAGGGCCGGATACGCGGGCCGCTCCACGGCATCCCGGTCCTGGTCAAGGACAACATCGACGTGGCCGGGCTCCCGACGACCGCCGGCACGCTCGCCCTGGAGCACTCGGTTCCCGATCGGGACGCGGGTCTGGTGGTGAGGCTTCGCGAGGCCGGGGTGGTCATCCTGGGCAAGACGAACCTCACCGAGATGGCCAACTTCATGGCCGAACAGATGCCGAGTGGCTACTCCTCGCTTGGCGGCCAGGTCCTCAATCCCTACGACGTGAGCCTGACCCCGTGCGGGTCGAGCAGCGGGTCGGGAGCGGCCGCGGCCCTCGGGCTCGCCACCCTCACCGTGGGCACCGAGACAGACGGCTCGATCCTGTGCCCCAGCGATGCACAGAGCCTGGTCGGGCTGAAGCCTGGTCAAGGTGTCGTCAGCGGCGACGGCATCCTGCCGATCGCCACCAGCCAGGACTGCGCCGGGCCGATGTGCCGCACGGTGGCCGACGCTGCCGCCCTTCTCGGCGGGCTCACGGGCGCCGGAGGCCCAGAACTGCGCCGAGGTGCTCTGCGTGGTGTCCGGCTCGCCGTACCGCCACCTGCGGAGGACCTGGACGCGGCGGACCGCGAGCTCTTCGACGCGGCGCTTGCCGTGATGCGCGAGCTCGGCGCCTACACGGTGGACGTGCCGCCGCTGCCGGAGACAGACGAGTCGCCGGTGCTCCACCACGAGTTCGCGCGGGACCTGGATGCCTACCTGGCGCGGCTGCCCGCCAGCAGACCCATCTCGACGATGGCCGAACTCGTCGCCTGGAACGACGCACATGCCGATGCGGCCCTCAAGTACGGGCAGGCGCACCTGCTCACCGCTCTGGCCGTCGATCACGTCGCCGACGACACCGCCTACCGCGCCAATCGCGCGCGCGACCTGGCGGTTGCGGGCACTCACGGCATCGACGCGACCCTTGCGGCCGCGAACGCTGCGGCGATCGTGACCCCCGGCCCCGGCAGTGCCGGATTCGCTGCCAGGGCGGGCTACCCGAGCCTGACCGTCCCGGCGGGATATCGGCGGTCGGGGCGGCGTCCGTTCGGTGTCGCGTTCCTCGGACCCGCCCAGTCCGAGCAACTCCTGCTGGCCCTCGGGTACGACTACGAGCAGGCGGCACGAGCCCGCCGCCCGGTCTCCGCGATCAATCCGTCACTCCTGCGCTAGGCCGCCAGCCCGACGGACGCCCTCGCCCACCTCCACCTGGAGACCGGTCAACAGGTCGAGCGATTTCAGCATGCCATCGGAGAACTTGCCGCCCACACGTATCCGATCGATGGATGCGTCATAGAAGAAGCCGAACGAGGATCGTTGACCGTTCTCCTTTGTGGCAGTGACGATCGCGGCTTCAGTTGCCCTCAGCGACTTCTTGGTGAACTGGCTGGTCTTGAAGGTGACAACGAAGGCACCGATGGTCTCCGGCGGTGGCAGAACAGCCGTGGTGCTCGGCAGCCTGATCACCATGTCGTTCTTCGACTCACGTGCCGACCCGACCGCCACCAACGGCCTTTGCCCGCTTGGCAACAGCTCGAAGTTGGGCCTCCTCCAGGTCGGAGGAGTAGTACGTGCTCGAGCCGTACTCCCCCGGTCCTGAATCGCCCGGTGGTGCAGGAATCGGCTTGTCGGCCGTCACCGCCCCAGGTGCCGGCGATGCCACGGACTGCGACGCGGGGAGCATCGCCAACGGCGCCAGGATCAGGACGGCAAGGACCGTGGCTGCTGGACGAGATCTCACCGGGTCACGCGAACACGACTGGGGCAGGAACCATGACAGTGAGACGCCGCCGACCGCCGCGCCGGTTCCGACCGTCCGGCAGGCCATGCCCGACCTAGAGCGGATCCGAGACGCCCAGCGGCGGACCGTTGAACTCGAGCCAGTTGGGATCGCCCGACGCCCGAGAGCCGATCCCAGGACGACCTCGCCGGCATGGAGTTCGGCGAACTGCTCGAAGAGCCGCTCCAGCCCCGATGGCGTCGTGACCACCAGCAGACGTCCTGGCGTCTCGCCCACGTTCTGGAAGTTGTGCGGCATGCCGCGCGGACCGAACGCCATGCCGCCGGTCGATGCCTCGAACATCGCATCACCTGCCTTGAAGCGGAAGTCGCCCTCGAGGACGTACCACACCTCGTCTTCGCGGAGATGGGTGTGCAGTGCCGGTCCACTCTTGGGCGCGAACTCGAACTCCATGACCGTCAGAGTGCCGTTGGTGTCCCTTGTGTTGGCTTTGACGCAGACCAGGTCACCAGTGGGCGTGCGTAGCTGCTCTCCCTCACCTGCTGCAACCGCGAACGGCCTTACTGGGTTGGGCATGTTGCCTCCCTGCTGCGGGCACTTCGCGGGTGTTGCTGCGAAGCAATGTAGCGCTCGGCAAGGCAGTGCTCCAGACCAGCCTTCAGATCAATCACGCCGTCGACCGAGCTGGCCGAAGCGTCAGGGCCAGCACGCGCTGCCCGCGGTGCTAGCCCCACGTGGACGTGCTGCCAGCCCCATCGTGGCGACGCCTGGGAATTCCTAATGTCGAAGGTGCGCGCAAGAGAACACAAGCGCAGCAGACGTCCCCGACCTACCGGGGTGTCCCGAAGCTCGATCGAAGGAGAGTCATGTCCAGAAGGAAGATCGCAGTCGCCGTCGGCCTCTTGTTTTTCGTCCAGATGATCACTGCCATGTTCGGCACCTCGTTGATCCAGGCATTCGTCGACGGGAACCCCGATCAGGCGCCACTCACAGTCGGTGTCCTGCTGATGATGTGCTCTGGCGTCGCCGTCGTCGGCATCGGCGTCCTCATGTACCAGGTCCTCAAGTCCGTCAACCACAGACTGGCCCTGGCCTACCCGGTGCTCAGGATCATCGAGTTCGCTGTTTCCGCGTTCTGCGGCGTCTATCTGCTGACTCAACTGGAGGTCGTCCCCAACCACCTCTTGTGGGTGTACATCCCGACAGGTCTCGGCGGTCTGGTCCTGACGTACCTGCTGTTCGTTTCGCGGCTGGTTCCTCGGCCCATCGCGGTGCTGGGCTTCGTGGGCTACGTCCTGCTCCTGGCGGGAACGGCGCTTGACTTCCTCGGCGCTGTCGACATGAGCAGCGCGCTTGGGCTGGCGATCCTGGCTCCCGGCGGACTGTTCGAATTCGTGGTCATGCCCATCTGGCTGATCGCCAAGGGGTTCCGGGCCCCGACATCCGCACCGGAGTTCAGGGCACCGGTGTTGGCGACAGCGAGCTGAGACTCGAGCACTCCAGGTTGTCGCTGTCCGGACGAGTGAACGGCAGGGCGCTGCTTCGAATGAGAAGGAGCGCCCTGCCTCATGTCTTGTCTGCTCGGGCTCGGTCACAAGCGCCGCGCGGAACCTGCCAGGAGGTGTCCGGATGACTGACGTGCGCGTACTCCTGGTCGACGACCAACCGGACTTTCTGCGTGCCATGGCCGCCGTGGTTGAGGAAACGACCAGGACTCGTTGTTGCCGGCACGGCATCGACGGGCGAGGAATGCCTCACCCTGCTTGCGAAGTTGCTGCCGGACCTCGTGCTGATGGATGTCAACCTGCCTGGGATCGACGGGTTGGAGGCCACTCGGCGGCTGCGCGCAGCGTGACACAGCGCCGGTGGTGATCCTGCTCTCGACCTATGACGACGACGCCGGCGAACACTTCGTGGCTGACTGCGGTGCTGCGGCCTACATCACCAAGTCCGACCTCGGCCCGGACCGACTCGAGCAGGCGTGGGCACGGGCTGGGCGCTGAACGACAGCAAGGGCGATCGGTGGATGGCTCAAGCCACTGTCGACCGGCACCGATGCCCGGAGCTCGACCAAGGTGTGACCGTCCGGCTCGGTCATCGACAGCGTGCCTCCTGCGGCCTCGACCCGATCGCGGATGTGGTCCAGCGGCAAGGCCGCCGCGATCGGTTCCGCTCACCAGCACGTCGAGGATGGTCGTCGGCGGCCGTCAGCGTCACCGCGACAGGGTCGCCGAGGGTGCGCGCTGCTTCCGCCACGCAGAAGTAGGCGGCGGCCTCGACGCGCGGATCGAAACGCCGGCCAGCCGAGTCGTCCATCACCAGGAGTGCGGCGCTCCCGGTCCGGGCGAGAAGCGAGCGCAGCGCGGTCTGGAACCCGGAGCGTGCCAGCTGAGCGGGGAAGATGCCCCGAGTGATCTCCCGCAGCGCCTCGAGCGCGACGTTCACGGACTCCACGAGCGGCTCGAGCCGCGCATCCCACGACGAGCGTGGGGCGAGTGCGTCGAGACTGGACTGCTCGCGCAGCCGGTGGGGCAGCGGCAACAGGTGGGCGACCACCTGACTCGCGATGGCCTGTTCCAGGCGGCTCCGCTCGGCGTCACCGGTGTTGATCAGCCGTCTCGGGACTCGGCCAGCTGATGCGTTCGAATGGCGAGCTGCTCGACCCGGCCGGACAGCTCGGCGGTGAGCCGGGCCGTACGGAAAGCCATCCCTGCCTGGTCGGCGAGATCGGCGAGCAACTGCGTATCCCGGGAGCGCAGCGGGTGCCCGGCGGGCATCTCCACGGTGATGCTGCCGAGCAGCTCGCCACGGTCGACGACGGGGAACTCGATTCCGGAGACGGCCACGGTCGTCGACGCTCGACGATGGCCACACCGCAAATCGGTCCGGCCCGGCGTCCACGTGGTGCAGTGCTGTGGCCCGACGGGCGTTCACCGCGTGCGCCGCCGCGTCGGCCACGGTCGGCAGCAGTGCCGATGGGATCCGGGCTCTGCCCGAGCCTGCGGCTGAAGTCGGCGAGCGCCTCATAGGGGGCAGCGAGGGCACCGAAGGCGAGCCGGTCGGCGAGGCCGACCACACGACGACGTAGCGGTTGGAAGGCCAGCGCCACCAGGGCCGTCGCCAGCAGCGAGGGCCAGAAGCCGTCCGCGCTTCCGCCGATGGCGAAGCCGACCACGACGACCACTGCCACGTAGCCGACTGCCACGAGCACGGTGGCCAAGGCGAACACCAGGGCACGGTTCACGATGACGTCGATCTGCAGCAGCCGGTGACGCAGCACGGCAACCGCCACGCAGAGCGGCACGGCGATCAGGGCCAGACGCAGTGGCAGGCCGGCCAGCCAGGTCCCGTCCTCGCCCTGTAGGAGTGGGACCACCAGGATGACCACCACGCCGATAGCCAGGAAGGTGGCCGACGACGCCATCCACAGGAGCTGGCGCCGCTCGTCATCCCTCGCCCGTCGCAGGCGCAAGGCCAAGGAGCACTGCCGAGGCGATGAGACCTGCCCCGACCAGGAGCGATCCTGTCGTGAAGAGACCTGTCGTGAGCGGACGACCTTGGATCTCCGCGCCGGGGACGAAGTCGCCGGCGGGGCAAGGTCAGCGTTCCCAACGTCCGCAGGCCAAGCCCAGCAAGGGTGACGCCGACGGCCCACCACCAACGACGTGAGAGCAGGTGCCCGTCCGGGGCGATGAGGAACACCAGGATCAACGCGGTGAAGGCAGGCCAGCCGAGCAGTGGCCCGGCCCACGCGGCTACGTGCGCCCAGTGAGGCCGAGCCGGAACCGCCACCCTCGAGCACCCAGAGGCTGTAGGCATCGCCGGCGAGCGTCACGGACAACAGGCTGGCCACGCACAACAGCCAGCCCAGTGGCAGCTTCGGGTAACGCGAGACGATCAGCGCGCCCATGAGCGCGCACCCGACACTGGCCAGCGGGGCAAGCGGCCATCCGTGGTCTGCCCAGGTCGCCTCGCTCAGAAGCGAGCGGGAGGCTGCGGTGAACACCGTGTCCAGGACGGCGGCGATCGCGGCACAGGCCGACGATCGCCCAGGCGATCCGGGCGTGCACGTCAGACGGCCTTGCTAGCAACGAGAATCGGCGTGAAGGTCGTCTCGATACCTTGGTCCGCGGCACGACCGCGGTGACTGTGGTCCCGTGCCCGATCGCGACGTGATGTCCAGGGAGCCACCGACCGCGTCCAGCCGGTCGTGCATGTTGGCCAGGCCGCTACCAGCTCCGTCGGCCCTCACTCGAACCTGGTCGAAGCCGCTCCCGTTGTCCACGACGGAGAGCCGCCAGCAGACCCGGTCCTCGTGCACCTGAATCAGCACGCTCGACGCCGCGGAGTGCTTGACGGCGTTCTGCACCGCCTCCATGCAGCAGAAGTACAGGGCGGCCTCGACGGGGTGCGGGAGTGGCTCCAGACCGTCGGCATCGATGGAGACTGGGAGCGGACTGTCCGCCACCGCGGACCGCAGGGCGGGCACCAGGCCTTCGTCCGACAGCAGCCGTGGGTAGATGCCGCGCGACAGGGAGGAGAGCATCTCGATCGCGACCCGGGCCGCGGTGGCCTGCTCGACCAGCATCTGGGCGGCTCGTTCCGGTGAGCGAACGGCGATGGTCTGCGCCAGCCGAAGGTGCACGGCGAGCGCCACCAGGTGCTGCTGTGCGCCGTCGTGCATGTCGCGCTCCAGGCGGCGCCGCTCGGCGTCCTGGGCTTCGATGAGCCGCTCCCTCGACGCCTTGAGCTCGTCGCCGCGCGCCATCAGCTCGCTGACGCTGGTGTTCGAGTCCGGCGCGAAGGGCGACCAGTCGCAGCACCAGCCCCGCCTGAGCGGCCAGCCCGTTGAACAGCCCCACCTCGACCGACGTCAGCGCCAGACCCTGTCGTTCCTGCAGACGCAGCATGCCCAGCAGTTGGCCGCCGTGCCGCACGGTCAAGGCTCGCCGGCCGTTGGAATTCGACTCGACGGCGGAGTCCTGCTGGGGACGGTGGGGTCCGGTCGTCGTCGGCAGTGCTCCGGCCAGGTGGCTGCCAGCGTGAGCTCGCCTGCAACGTTCAGCCACACCTGTGCCCAGTCCGCCCCGGTCCCGCGAGCCAGCAGCATCGCCATGCGTGCCGGCAGGCCGTCGGTGGCCTGGTCATCGAGCAGCGTCTCGGAGAAGCGGCTCAACACGCGATAGGGCGTAGCAGCCCCACCGTGCCTGGTCCTGGCCGCTGCGCTCTCGAGCGTCGTCTGGACCGGTGCGAACAGGAGCGCTACGGCCACGGTCGCCAGGATCGACAGCAGCAGGCTCGGCGAGTCGGTGCTCCCGATCAGCACGCCACCGCCGAGCACGACGACGACGTAGACACCAACCACGAAAGCCGCCAGGCCTACCGCCACGAGCAGGCGTCCGCGCGTCAGCCAGCCGACCAGGCGGCGTGTCCCCATCCAGGCAGTGTGCGCCCTTTTCGCCGTCTCTGGGTCAGTCCTCAGTTCGGGCTGTTGGCTCCCAGGTAGGCGAGCACGGCCATCACCCGACGGTTCACTTCGTGTTCGTCGACCAGCCCGAGCTTCTGGAACACCGAGCCGATGTGCTTCTCCACGGCACGATCACTCATGAACAACGTCTTGGCGATGGTCGCGTTGTTGCGACCGGTGGCCATCGCCTGCAGCACCTCGCGCTCCCGGTCGGTCAACGCCTCCAGCGGGCCGCGGCTGTTCCGTCGCGCGAGCAGCGCCTCCACGACCACCGGATCGAGTGCCGATCCACCGCGAGCCACCTCCTGCAGCGCGCGGACGAGTTCGCCGAGGTCGGTGAGTCTCTCCTTGAGCAGGTAGCCCATCCCGGCAACGCCATCCGCGAGCAGGCTGAAGGCGTAGTCCTCCTCGACGTACTGCGAGAGGACCACGACGCCGACTCCGGCATGCTCGGCGCGGATCCGCTTCGCCGCCTCGATGCCCTCGTCCGTATGGGTCGGCGGCATCCGGATATCGGTCAGCACGACGTCTGGCGAGTGATCAGCGACCGACCTCATCAATGACTCCGCGTCGTGTGCTGTCGCCACGACGTCGATGCCGTCGACCTCCGCCAGGAGGGCGCTACACACCCTCACGGACCAGGTAATTGTCGTCGGCGAAGACCACGCGCAGGGTCACATCACGACTGTATGACCTTGGCGGCCCGATCGTGGCGTCGACAACCCCACCCCCGAGGGCGGATCAGACCTGCGAGACGATGCCGATAGCGTGCTACGAGGTCGACGAAGGAGAAGCCGATGACTGACAAGCCAATTCCAGAGAACACGTTGGGCCGGACGGGCCTGCCGGTGACCAAGCTGGGCTATGGCGCGATGGAGGTTCGCGGTTCGCGGATCTGGGGTGGTCGACACGTCGAGGACAGTGAGGCGGAGACGATCCTGAACGAGGTCGTCGACAACGGCATCACGTTCATCGACACGGCCAACGACTACGGGCGCAGCGAGGAGTACATCGGGCGCTACCTGTCGCATCGTCGTGACGAGTTTGTTCTTGCCACCAAGTGCGGATGCACGGTGGTGCACCGTGACGACACCACCGATGACACACCGCACGTGTGGACGAAGGAGAACCTGTTCCGTGGGCTGCACGAGAGCCTGGAGCGGATGAGGACCGACCACGTCGATCTGATGCAGCTGCACAACCCCAGCGTCGAGGACTGCGAGAGCGGGAACCTGGTTTCGACACTGCAAGAGATGAAGGACCAGGGAAAGGTGCGCTGGATCGGTATCTCGTCCACGAACCCGCACCTGGAGACCTACATCGGCTGGGGAGTGTTCGACACCTTTCAGATTCCGTATTCGGCACTCGAGCGGCAGCATGAAGAGCTGATCCAGGCCGCTGCAGACTCCGGCGCCGGCGTGATCGTTCGTGGCGGCGTCGCACGTGGCGAACCTGGTGCGGGTCTCGGCTCTGAAGACAGGTGGAAGACCTGGGAGGCAGCCGGGCTCGACGACCTGCTGGAGGAGGGCGAGACCAGGACGGGCTTCCTACTGCGGTTCACCAACGCCCACCCCGGCATGCACACCAACATCGTGGGCACCAGGAGTGTCGATCACCTGAAGGAGAACATCGCGGCGGCTGCCAAGCCGTTGCCCGGCGACACCTACGCGGAGGCCAAGAGTCGGTTGGACCGGGCGGCCGCCGAGGGGTAGGAGTCCTCTTGGCTCACGACCCCGCGATGCGCTCGGCGGGGATACCCCGAATCGAGGCGTCGAGGATCTCGATCGTGTGTGCCATGCCGAGGGTCGTGCCGGCGCGATCCAGGGCCCCGGCGAGCTGCATCAGGCATCCAGGATTCGCCGTCACCACCATGGACGCACCGGTGGCGATCACGTTCGCGGCCTTCCGGTCGCCAAGTTCTTGTGCCGGCTCGGGATTCAGCACGTTGTAGATGCCGGCCGAGCCGCAGCACAGATCGGCATCAGCGATCTCGCGAACCTCCAGGCCGGGGATTTCGCCAAGCAGAGCTCGCGGTTCGGCCCGCACGCCCTGGGCATGGGCGAGGTGGCAGGCGTCGTGATAGGCGATGGTGACATCGAGTGGATGTCGCGGCGCCCTCGTCCCCAGCTCGGCCAGGATCTCCGAGACGTCGCGCACCTTCGCGGAGAACGCCTCGGCGCGTGCGGCATAGCGCGGGTCGTCCGACAGCAATTCCCCGTACTGCTTCATGTTCGAGCCGCAGCCGGCGGCGTTGACCACGACGGCGTCCACGCCTGCGGTCTCGAAGACGTCGATGATCGAGCGCGCGAAACGGAGCGCCTCCGGTTCTCGGCCGGCATGTGCCGACAGCGCCCCGCAGCACCCTTGCGCGGGTGGGACGATCACATCGCAGCCTTCGGCGGAGAGGACCCTCGCCGTCGCGGCATTGACGCCAGGAAAGAACTCTCGCTGGATGCACCCGGACAACATGCCCACTACTGCGCGCCGCTCCCCCACCGCCGGGGTGTGCTCCGGCAGTCGCTCGGGCTTGGTGAGCCTCGGCGCGAGAGCCTCCATCGCCGCCAACTGTGGAGCGAGACGGCGCAAGGCGTTGCTGCGGCGGACGACACGGTCGAGCCGCACGTACTGGTACGCCCGCAACGGTCCGCGCAGCACACGCAAGCGGCGTGGGTGCGGGAACAGCGCGAAGATGGCTTCCCTCAGGAGCTTCTGCCCACGTCCGCGTTCATGGCGCCGCTCGACCTGTGCGCGAGTGGCCTCGATCAGCTTGTCGTACTGAACTCCCGAGGGACATGACGTGACGCAGGCCATGCAGCCCAGGCACGCGTCCCAGTGCGCGACCATCGAGTCGGACATGGGTTCGCCGTCGAGGCCCTGCTTCATCAGATGGATCCGACCGCGGGGAGAGTCCATCTCCTCGCCCCACAGGGCATAGGTCGGGCACGTCGGCAGGCAGAAGCCACAGTGCACGCAGTCTGCGACGAGATCGGCATCCGGGGGACGATGCTCGTCGAAGGCACCGGTCACAGCGAGTGGCCAGGAGTCCTCGGGAACCGACCACTCGGCGTCTTCTCCCTTGCCTGCCATCAGATTCCACCGACGAATCGGCCCGGAGACATTCGGTGCGACGGGTCGAACTGGTCCTTGACGCGGTACATGAGATCGATGGCCGGCACTGGGCCCCACACATCCACCGCCCGCTTCACTTCGGCCGGCGCATCGACGACGACCACGCTGCCACCGAAGTCGGCGCAAGTCGTACGCAGTCGGTCGACGACGCTGCGAACCGCCGACGCCAGGTGGTACTGGTCCGCCCCGGATGCGCTGGGTCGGATCGCGGCGTAGAGCACACCCGCACCTGCGGAGCCGCGAACCGCCACGCCCACGCCCTCGGATTCGCCGATCTCCCGCACCTGGGCCAGAACGGACTGGAGCCCGGTGAGGACGAAGGTCAGCTTGAGGCCCGTCTCGCCTGGCTCCCACGGGTACGCCGACCACCACCCGGGAACGTCCTCGGTCGCTGTACCCGATCCGCCGAGCAGGCCGATCGTCGTCGCGGCACGACTGTCGACGCTTGCGGGTGTGCCTTCGAGCAGAACCGCCAGGACACCTGCACCGGTGGCCGGCCAATCGATCTCGACTGCGCTGGGCACGACCTGCGCGTGGACGATCGCCTGGACGAGGCGGTGCGCCTGCGCGGGGTGGTCGACCGTCGCCGTCACCACTCGCCGGGCCGCGGGTAGTGGGTGCAGGCGAACGATTGCCTCGGTGACCACGCCGAGCGTGCCGAAGGAGCCGGTGATCAGCTTGCCGAGGTCGTAACCGGCAACGTTCTTGACGACGCGCCCCCCGGCTTTGGCGATGACCCCGTCTGCGCGCACGATCGTCACGCCGATCAGCAGGTCTCGCATCGTGCCGGCGAGCAGCCGTGCAGGGCCGCTGGCAGCGGTGGCGATCGTGCCGCCGATGCTGGCACCGGCGACCGTCTCGTCCACGGCGAGACGTTGTCCAGCGGGCGCGAGGGCCTGCTGGAAGTCCACGAGCCGCGCGCCGGCCTCGGTGACAGCGATCAGGTCGCCTGCTGCGTGGTCGACGATCCGATTCATCCGGCTGACATCGACGACGACGTCCACCCGGGCGGGTGGTGTGCCCCACGTGAGCTTGGTCCCCTGGCCGCGAGGGACCACAGCCAGGCCGTGTGCCGCCGACGCCCGCAGCACCTCGCTCGTCTGTGCGGTCGATTCAGGCAAGGCGACCAGAGCGGGCAGTACCCCGTCAACGGCGTCCTCGGCGACGGCATCCCGTGCGGAGGCGGTTCCGCGCACCGCGGCTGCAGCCGTGGCGGACAGGGTCGACGACGAACGCATCAGAAGACCTCGGCAGCGCCTGGCGGCGGCATCGCTGCGGTGCGCTTGTGCCTGCCGGGCATTTCGCCACAGAGTCGCGGGGTGGGGAACACCTTGCCTGGGTTGGAGATGTTCTGTGGGTCGAAGGCACACCGAACCATCTGCATGGTGTCGAGATCGTCGGCGGTGAACTGCCGCGGCATGAACGCGACCTTGTCGGCGCCGACGCCGTGTTCGCCGGTGATGGAGCCGCCGTGTTCCAGGCACAACTCGAGGATGGCGTCGCTGACGCGCTCCGCGTCGTCGGCCTGGCCGGGCACCCTTTCGTCGAAGAGCACGAGCGGGTGCACGTTGCCGTCGCCCGCGTGGAAGACGTTGGCCACGCGCACCCCTGTCGACGACGACAGCTCCGCGATCGAGTGCAGGACATCGGGGAGGGCGGTCCTCGGAATGACGCCGTCCTGCACGATGTAGTCGGGGCTGATGCGCCCCACGGCAGCGAATGCCGACTTGCGGCCTTTCCACATCAGCGCGCGTTCGGCTGCCTCTGTCGCGACCCGGATCTCGAACGCGTCGTGCGCGCGGCAGAGCCGATCTACCTCTTCCAACTCCTGCACGACATCGGCAGTCGTACCGTCGAGCTCCACCAGCAGGACCGCACCCGCGCCCGCCGGATAGCCGCAGTGCACCGCCGCCTCGACGGCCTCGATCGCGAGCGCGTCCATCATCTCGATCGCCGCCGGCAGCACGCCGGCACCGATGATCGCGGTGGTGGCAGCGCTTGCCTCGTCGACCGTCCGGAAGGCGGCGAGGACTGTTCGGACGTCTTCGGGCGCACGAAGCAGTCGAAGCGTGACGGAGGTCGCCACCCCAAGGGTGCCCTCGGACCCGATGAACACACCCAGCAGGTCGTAGCCCGGAGCATCCGGCGCTAGCCCGCCGAGCTGGACGAGTTGGCCCTGTGGGGTGAGAACCTCGAGCCCCAGCACGTGATTGGTGGTGAATCCGTACTTGAGGCAATGCGCCCCGCCGGAGTTCTCCGCGACATTGCCCCCGATCGAGCAGATCTGCTGGCTCGACGGGTCGGGTGCGTAGTAGTAGCCGTGCGGAGCGGCAGCCCGGGTCACGTCGAGATTGATCACGCCCGGTTCGACGATCGCCCTCTGGTCGTGCGGCCGCACCTCACTGATGGACCGCATGCGTGAGGTCACCACGAGGACGCCGTCGGAGCGGGGCAGGGCTCCGCCAGACAGGCCGGTGCCCGAGCCGCGGGCCACGAAGGGGACGTTCTCTCGCGCGCATGCGGAGATGACGGCGACGAGCTGGTCCACGGTGTCCGGGATCACCACGAGCGCGGGGATCGCACGGTAGTGCGCGAGGCCGTCGCACTCATACGTGCGGAGCCGTGCGTGGTCGGTGATGACCGCGGCTTCGGGCAGCAGACCCCGCATCTCCTGGACGACGGCAGCGAGGCCGGGATCCCATGCCGGGTCGCCGGACGGGCCGGCGGCCGCGGCGGCGGACGCGGTGGTCGATGCGTGTGGATTCACCATCGGTGCGACTGCCGCTCAGGGCATGGCCGCGTAGGCAGGCAGGGTAAGGAAGTCGGCGTAGTCGTCGGCGAGAGCCATCTCGGCGAACAGCGCGCGGGCGTCGGCGAAGCGGCCGTTCGCGAAGGCCTCGTCGCCCAGCCGTTCCCGGATCGTCTGTGTCTCTTCCTCGATGACGCGCTCCACCAGATCGCGGGTGACCCGCTTGCCGTTGGAGAGGGCGATGTCGTTGTGCAGCCACTGCCAGACCTGGCTCCGGGAGATCTCCGCCGTCGCGGCGTCCTCCATCAGATTGTTGATCGCGACCGCGCCGGATCCGCGCAGCCAGGACTCGAGGTACTGGATGCCGACACTCACGTTGCTGCGCAGACCCTCCTCGGTGACGTCACCGGGGGTGGACGCCACGTCGAGCAATTGCGCCGCCGTGACCTCGACATCCGAACGATCGCGGTCGATCTGGTTGGGCCGCGACCCCAGTACGCCGTCGAAGACCTCCCGGCAGAGGTCGACCATTCCCGGGTGGGCGACCCACGAGCCGTCGAACCCGTCCCCCGCCTCGCGGGTCTTGTCGTCTCGGACCTTGGCGAAAGCCTGCTCGTTGACTTCTGAGTCCCTGCTGGGGATGAACGCGGCCATGCCACCGATCGCGTGCGCGCCGCGCTTGTGACAGGTACGCACAAGCAACTCGGTATAGGCACGCATGAAGGGCACGGTCATCGTGACGGAGTTGCGATCCGGGAGCAGGAAGTCCCGGCCACGAGTGCGGAAGTTCTTGATGATGCTGAACATGTAGTCCCACCGGCCGGCGTTCAACCCCGAGGAGTGTTCCCGCAGTTCGTAGAGGATCTCCTCCATCTCGAACGCCGCGGGAAACGTCTCGATCAGCACGGTCGCGCGGATCGTGCCGGCAGGGATCCCGAGAATCTCTTGTGCACGCACGAAAACTTCGTTCCACAGCCGAGCCTCCAGGTGGCTCTCCAGCTTGGCCAGGTAGAAGTACGGCCCCTGGCCACGGGCGATCTGGGCCCGGCCGCTGTGGGTGAGGTAGAGCGCGAAGTCGACGATCGCCCCCGAACACGCCTCGCCGTCGACCTCGATGTGCTTCTCGGGCAGATGCCAACCGCGCGGCCGGACCACGATCGTGGCCAGCTCCTCGTCCGGTCGGAGGTTGTAGCTCTTGCCCCCAGGATCGGTGAAGTCGATGGTCCGGTCGATCGAGTCGCGCAGGTTGAGCTGACCGCCGATGACGTTCTCCCACAACGGCGTGTTGGCGTCCTCGTGGTCGGCGAGCCACACCTTGGCGCCGGAGTTCAGCGCGTTGACCGTCATCTTCTTCTCGGTCGGACCGGTGATCTCGACCCGCCGGTCGACGAGGCCAGGGGCGGGCTCGGCGACCCGCCAACTCGGATCGTCGCGGACACCGCTCGTGTGGGGCAGGAAGTCGAGCAGGCTGCCGTCAGCCAGTTCCGCCACTCGCCGCCGGCGTTGCTCCAGCAGTTCACGCCTGCGGCCGTCGAACTCCCGGTGCAAGCTGGCGATCAGCTCGAGCGCCTCAGCAGTGAGCACCTCGTCGTAGCGATCGTGCATCGGACCGAGCACCTGGACACCGGTCATCGGTTCGCGACTCCTCTCACGAGTGAAACGACGTCTGGCCCGCGACGTAGACGCCTCATCCGTGGAAGTGAATCTCATCCGTGGGGGCCAGCGCTGTCCAGGCCGCCTCCCCGACCGCAGGTGGACACCCACGGCATCGCGTCGGACGGCGAGACCTTGGCCCGCTCCGGTCAGGAAAGCCTCAATGAGCGCGACGAACCCGTGACCTTCGTACGTTCGATGGTGGCAAAGCTGGCGGGGACCGCTCCGCTCACCCGCTCTCCGCCACCTCGAACCCGAAGGATCTGACATGACCAGGGCGAGCCTGGATACCGAAGCCCCCGGCGCACGCGTTGCCATCATCGGTGGCGACGAGCCGACCGTGCACCAGCTTCCAGCCCAATGGGCCGTCGACCATCTGATCCACGTGATTCAGAGTGCCGGAGGGGCGGCTCAGCGAGTCGAGCCCGGTGACGACGTGCCCGGCGACGTCGTTCAAGTCGTCCTGACCGGAACGCCAACCCGGCAAGGAGATCCAAGCGACATCAGGAGCATCGACAGTCCCGAGTCGTTCACCATCACCCGGCCAGCCGGTGAGCCAGGGCCGGTTGCCGTTGCCGCGACGGATGGTCGGGGCCTCGCGTACGGACTGCTGGAACTGGCCGACCGGGCCGCGCACTCCCCCGACCCTGTCGGCGCGATTCGTTCGGTGCCCCCGAGCCGGAACGTCCCGGCTACCCCGGTTCGCGGCATCCTTCGGACCTTCGCGTGCGAGGTCGAGGACAAGCCCTGGTTCTACGATCGCGACTTCTGGGGCGAGTACCTCACCGAACTGGCTACCCAGCGGATCAACCGCTTCCACCTGGCGCTCGGCATGCAGTACAACTACTCGCACCACCCGGCAACTGACAACTACCTCTGCTTCCCCTATCCCTTCCTGCTCGACGTTCCCGGGTACGACGTCCGCGCCGGTGATCTCCCAGCAGAAGAGCGGGACCGCAACCTCGCCATGCTGCAGTTCATCAGTGCCGAGGCCCAGCGACGCGGCATCCATTTTCAGCTGGGTCTGTGGAATCACGCGTTCGACCAGGGCGAAGGTTCGATGCCTCGGTACCCGATCCACGGCCTGGACGCCACCACGCACGCCGCGTACAGCGCGGCCGCCGTGCGCCAGTTGCTGACCGCGTGTCCAGGGATCGCCGGGCTGACGTTGCGGGTGCACTACGAAGGCGGCATCGCCGAACCCGATCACGAGGACTTCTGGCGGCCGGTGATGCAGGCCGTCGCGGCAGTCGGTCGCCCGATCGAGCTGGACATGCACGCCAAGGGCGTCGACGAGGCGATGCTCGACATCGGCCGGGAGACTGGACTGCCGGTCGTCCTGTCGGCCAAGTACTGGGCCGAGCATCAGGGTCTCCCGTATCACCAGACGTCGATCCGCGAGAAGGAGAAGTCCACTGGCGAGGCGGGTACCGGCCTGATGGCCATCACCGCACATCAGCGGCGGTTCACCCGCTACGGGTACGGCGACTTCCTGAAGGAGAACCGGGACTACGACGTGCTCTTTCGCATCTGGCCCGGCACCCAGCGGGTGCTGTTGTGGGGTGACCCCGCGCTGGCAGCCGGCTATGGCCGACTAGCCACCCTGGGCGGGGCCAAGGGTGTGGAGCTGTGTGAACCGCTGACCTTCAAGGGCCGGATGGACACCGGCGAACCCGGCGGTCGCGACCTACCTGGATCCCGCTCTGCGCCTCGACGGCAGGGAGTGGCGCAAGTACCGCTACACCTACCGGCTATGGGGACGACTGCTCTACGACCCGGAGGCTGATCCGGACTGCTGGCGGCGGTTCCTGCGCTCGGAAGTTCGGTGCTGCCGCTCCTGCGGTCGAAGCCGCGCTCGCACCCGCCAGTCGGGTGCTGCCGCTGGTCACCGTCGTGCACGGGATCGGGGCGTCGAACAACGGGTACTGGCCGGAGGTCTACCTGAACATGCCGATCGCCGGTGGGCCGAACGCTGACCACTACGCCGGCGACACCGCGAAGCCCCCGACGTTCGGAGGAGTGAGCTCCTTCGACCCGAGCCTGTTCTATCGGATCGACGAGTACGCCGACGCCCTGGTAGCCGGCCGTCGCGACGGCCGATACCCGCCAGACGTGGTGGCTGGCTGGCTCGAGACGCTGGCAGCCGACGCCGAGCAGCACCTGGCGTCGGCGACTGAGACGGTCGCGGACGCGCACGAGCCGTCATTCCGGCGCGTCGCCGTGGACGTAGCCGTCCAAGCAGGCCTGGGCAGGTTCTTCGCAGGCAAGCTGCGTTCCGGGCTGGCCTACTCCCTGTTCGAACGGACCCACGACGTCGACCGCCTCGGTGAGGCCGTTCGTGCCTACCGGTCGGCGCGTGACGCATTCGCTGCACTGGCGGAGTTGACCACCGGTGTCTACCGCGCTGATCTGACCTTCGGGACGGGCGCGTCGGAGCACGGACATTGGGCGGCGCGTCTGCCGGACATCGATGCCGACCTGGCCGACCTCGAGCGCCGCTACGCCCAAGCCCAGGCCGACCGCCAAGCTCCGCAGCGCCAGTGACCATCCCGGCCGTGCCACCCGCCGAACCGCGTGGAGCTCCAACACACAGCGCCTGCGTTGTTCACGCCAGGTCAGGACGTCACTCTGGAGATCCGCGCTGACACGGAAGCAGTCGTATCGATCGAGCTCCGCTACCGACACCTCAACCAGGCCGAGGAATACCAGCAAGTGGAGATGGTGCGAAGAGGATCACACTTCCTCTCCCGCATACCTGGCGCTTACACCGACTCGTCCTACCCACTCGTGTACTTCTTCATCGTGCACCACCCGGGAGGCGACGCCTGGATCATGCCTGGCCTGGACGCCGACCTGGCCAACCAGCCCTACCACGTGATCCGCCAGGTGCCGTCGAACTCCGCTGACAGCAGCGAACGCGATGCTCTCTAGCATCCACGTGTGCCCAGTACGCCGATCCGCACGGATGTCCGCGGGTACCTGATGGATGCACGTCGTCAGGCTCTACGAGCGTTGGACGGGTTGGACGAATACCAGGTCCGTCATCCAATGACTCCTACCGGTACCAACCTGCTCGGAGTGGTGAAGCACCTGATCGGCATCGAGGCCGGCTACCTCGGCGCCTGCGTCGGGCACCCCTTTGCGGAGCCGCTCCCCTGGATCGACGACGATGGAACCGAAGCGCCTAATCGCGACATGTGGGCGACGGCCGACGAAAGCCGGGACTACGTGACCGGCCTCTATCGGCGCGCGTGTGAACACTCGGACTGGGTGCTGGATAACGTCGAAGCAGACGCCGTCGCAACGGTGCCTTGGTGGCCGGAATCTGCGAGGGCGACGACAGTGGGTGCCCTGCTGGCGCGGGTGTTCAAGGAAACCGCCATGCACGCCGGACAACTGCAGGTGTTGAGAGAGCAGATTGATGGTCAGGCAGGTTCTGACCGTGACGAGCTAGGCGATGGCGAGTGGTGGAACGACTACACGTCAATGCTGGAGGACGTCGCCCGTCGGTTTCGCCGGTAGAGCCAGCTCTTCGACTGTCCCCGTCCGGCCCGACAGTCGAACTGGGACCGACCACGTCGGCCGAGGCCTGAGTCGAGACGGCGCAGACCGTGAGCGATGGTCGTCTTGCCCGATCCACTGTTGCCTCGAAGGACGATGAGCTTGCAGCTCGAAGAGCCCACCTCAGGCATGCACTCTCCATTCCGCGGGTCTACAGGACGTTCCTGATTGTCAGCCGCCAAGGTCAGAGACTGCTCTGGCCAGAGCTTCCTCGATCACCTGCCAGTCGGTTGGACGTTCAGGGCGCAGGCCATCCAGAAACCCGATTGCGCCGACCAGATCGGCCCATGGGTTGAACCGTTCACCAGTGACTCGCTCCCAGTAGCCGGTGAAGCGGTCGGCCAACTCCAGTCCGTAGGGAAAGAGGTTGCCTCGGCAGTTCGCCACATCCACCGACGGGAACCCGATGCTCGTTGCCTGCCAGTCGATCACACCGGCGATCCGGGCCTCGTGCCACAGCAGGTTGCCTGGGTGGAAGTCGCCGTGGATGAAGGCTCGCGCCTCATCAGGCGGTGGCTGATGGAAGATCTCGGCCGCTTGCTCCCAGAGTTGAGGCTGGTTGGTCCAAGGCGGGGGCTCGAAGCTGCTTGGTATGTCGGGGACGTGCTATGGGAACTGCCCTACTGCGGGAGGTGCCGCCTTGTGGATCGCCGGCAGCACCTCGGCCATGCGTGCCAGCCACGGATCGACATCCTCGGGCACCCACTCCACGCGTCCGCTAAGGGCGGTCATGAGCAACGCAGGTGACCCGACCTGGCGGCCGGCTGAGTCGAGGGCTAAGAAGGCATGGTTTCGGCGTCCCATGGACTCGACGAACTCCAGAGAGGCCGCTTCCCTTTCGACCAGGATTCTCTGCCCAGCCTGAGGATCCGGTCGGACGTAGCGCCGCAGAACCACTGACCGGGACTGCTCTCCGCACCGCACACGCAGCAGATGCATCGCCGAGGACAGGCCCCCTCGCCGGGCTTCGATCGACTCGACCGTTCCACCCATCACCTGCTGGACCCACGTCAGGGCCTGCATCGGCGGCGCCGACCGCAGGAGCCGCGTGATCGCCTCGTCATCGTCGAAGCCGTACGGCACCCGATCAGAGTCCATCAGCCACGCTGGTTCGCACCTTCCGGGCCCTCATGGCGAACTGTGGGTATCGGTCAGGAGACCGCCTTGGTGGCGACGTAGACCGAGTCCATCGGGTCGTCGGGCACGTCGAAGACGTCGACATTTTCGAACCCGGCATCCGCGAGCATCCTTCGTGCCACTTGTTCGCCCCACATGGTGCCCAGCCCGGCTCCGCCGTAGGCCAGCGACACGGTCATGCAGTACAGCGTGCTCACGCCGTACAACAGCGCGGCCAACGGGTTCTCGGTGTTGTCCTCCAGGTTGCTCGATGCCTTGATGTCCATCATGGCGAAGATGCCGCCCGGAGCCAGGGCCGCGAAGACGCGCTCGAGCACCGTGGCAGGGGCAACCTGATCGTGGATGACGTCGAAGGCGAACACGGCGTCAAAGCCCGGCTCCGCTGGAAGCTCGGCCACGTCGAGCACCTCGAAGGAGACGTTCGACAGCCCGAGTTGAGCCGCTTCATCGCGGGCGCTCGTGATGGCGTCGGGGCCGATGTCGTAGCCGATGAATGTCGAAGCAGGGTAGGCATTGGCCAGGACGTTCGTGCTGTGACCGGTGCCGCATCCGATGTCGGCGACCCGGATCCCATCGGTCAGCCTGTCGCCCAACCCGGTCAACGGGACGATGCCATCCACCAGTTGGCTGTCGAACAGGCCGCGGGACATGCCGTCCATGACTTCGGTGAACTCGGGCCGGAACTCCTCGTAGTGGATCCCTCCGCCCTGACGGAAGACCTCGACCGCAGACTTGATGTGGGACGACAAGACCGTTGTGGCCTTGCTGAATGGAGCGAGGTTCATCGAGCCCTCGCCCGTGAGGCAGACCGCATGCTCGGGCGGAAGTGTGTACGTGCGCGGACCCGGGTCGTAGTCGACGATGCCACCCGTCACCATCGAGCCGAGCCACTCGCGGACGTACCGCTCGTTGAGGGCGGCGCGGTCCGCCAACGCATCGCTCGTCGCCGATCCGCCGGCGAGGGCTTCGAACAGGCCGGTTCGATAGCCAAGGTCGATCATCGTGGTCAGCATTCCGGCTGTGTAGGTACCGAAAAGCATTCCTGCGAACGCCTCGATCCGGCCCTCGTCGAGCTGGTCTGACTCCGGGGTCGTCGTGGTGGACATGGGGCTCCTCAGCGTGCGTACCGGGCGGGGTCAGCCCGGCCGAGTTGAACGATAAAGCAGTGGGGGACCTGGCAAGGCCTAGAGGCGTTTGAGACGTGCAGTCTGCGGAGGCTCGCACCGTGACCTGGGCGCAGCCCAGATGGCGCGCAGTCGGTGCTCCCTCGACAGATGAGCGACCTTGGGTCAGGCAGGCTTGGCGTACGGCTTGGCGCCGGTGTCGAGGATCACGCAAGTCTCGTCCCCGTCGACCCAGGCGTCGTGACCAGGCTCGAGGTCGAAGACGTCGTCGGCGCCGATGCCAATGTCCTGTCCGCTGTCCAGGCGGATCGTCATCCGCCCGGCAAGACGATGCCGGTGTGGTGGACCTGGCAGGAGTCGGTGCCGGCGATGGGCTTGACGTCGTTCGACCAGCGCCAGCCTGGCTCGTAGACACCGCGGCCGAGCGTGAAGTCGCCCAACGTGACGACATCCATGTGGCCATGGTCGACGAACGGGCGGCGTTCGTGCGGTGAGGTGATGCTCTGCGTTTCCGACATTGCCTTTCCTCTCTCGCCCCCGCGATGGTCAGCTGCGGTCTGGCTTCGAGAATCTGTCGGGGCCGTACCTCATGGCTGGCCATGCGGGAAGTGGTTGGAGCCGCAGCGTAAGTCCGCGCACGGCACACCGCGAGAGCCACCGGGGTGTCGTGCGATAACCGATGGCTTACGACGCGGCAGCCCGGCCACCACTGGCAACCAGATCCAGGTCGCCCGACGATAGGGTCACGCCCGACAAGGCTCGTCCGACGTGGAGATGCCGATGGTTGATGACGTCGGACGACGCGTTTTCGCGGCCGGATCCCGGGCCGAGACGGCGCGGATCTCAGCCATCTTGCGGAAGGAGTCCGTCGGCGGAGCACTGCTGATCTCCTTCAGCATCGTGGCGCTGATCTGGGCCAACTCCCCGCTCGCTGAGTCCTACGTCGCCCTCCGTGACTACGAAGTGGGTCCGGAGAGTCTCGACCTGCACCTGTCTCTCGGTACCTGGGCGGCCGACGGCCTGCTCGCCATCTTCTTCTTCGTCGTCGGTCTCGAACTCAAGCGTGAGTTCGTCGCGGGTGACCTTCGTGATCCCAGCCGAGCCGCGGTGCCGATCCTGGCGGCCATCGGCGGCATGGCGGCGCCAGCCGTGATCTACCTGGTGATCAACCTCAGCCTCTCTGATGGCGCTCCGCGTGGTTGGGCGATCCCCACGGCCACGGACATCGCGTTCGCGCTGGCCGTTCTGGCCGTGGTCAGTACCCACTTGCCCGCAGCCCTGCGCACTTTCTTCTGACTTTCGCCGTCGTGGACGACCTGTTCGCCATCACGATCATCGCTGTCTTCTACACCAGCGATCTTCGCGTGACGTTCCTCCTGATCGCACTGGCACCGCTTGCGCTGTTCGCGGTATGCGTCCAGAACAGGCTGCGAGCGTGGTGGATTCTGCTTCCCCTCGCTTGCTGGGCGACCTGGACGCTCGTCCACGCGTCCGGAGTGCACGCCACCGTTGCCGGAGTCTTACTCGGCTTCACCGTTCCGGTGATGCGCAGGCATCGTGGCGATCCAGAAGCCGGTGGCGGGCTGGCGGAGCACTTCGAGCACCTCGTCCGGCCACTGTCGGCGGGCGTGGCGGTACCGGTCTTCGCGTTCTTCGCCGCTGGAGTCACCATCGGCGGCTTCTCCGGACTTGCCGCGTCCCTGACGTCCACCGTGGCGCTCGGGGTCGTGGCCGGCTTGCTGATCGGCAAGGTCATCGGCGTGTTCGGCACGGCCTACGTCACGGCCAAACTCACGCGGGCGACGCTCGACCCGAACCTGCGGTGGCTCGATGTGTTTGGCATCGCCCTGCTCGCCGGTGTCGGCTTCACCGTGTCCCTGCTGATCGGGGAGCTCGCCTTCGGCCCGGGCAGCAAGAAGGAGAGCACGTCAAGGTGGCTGTTCTCGCCGCCTCGCTGGCCGCCTCGGTGCTCGCGGGCGCCGTGACCAAGTCGCGCGACCGTGCCTACCGCCGGATCGAGGAGGAGCCGCGGCGGCGGAGCGGGGATGACACTCCCAGCGCCCGGTGCGTCCACCACGGGAGTGCTCTGACGGGATCGCAGCGACTCCGGAGGCTGCCTGACGTGCTGTGTTAGCGTCCGCGGTGGAGAGCCGGGAAGCTGTGGTCGGCGACACGTTGAGTGTCCCCGACAACCTCTGGAGCCCCTCGTGCGCGCTCGTGACCTCGCGATTGACTACCCGGCTGTTCGCCCCAACGATTCGGCTCTGGCAGCTGTCCGACTCATGGCCAAGGAACGCCTGCCCGGCCTGATCGTGGTCGACGACAACCATCGTCCGTTCACGATTCTCCCCGGCACCTACGTCCTGAAGATGGCTTTGCCGGGCTACTTCCTCAATGACCCGGCGCTCGCTCGGGTGATCGACGAGGCAGCCTCTGACGTCTTCGTTGACCAGCTGGGCGACAAGTCGATCTCGCAGCTGCTGCCCGAGGCGTCCGCCAGTTGCCCGTCGTCGACGATGACGCCAACCCAGTGGAAATCGCGGCCCTGATGGCCCGATCGCGAAGCCCGCTGGTGGCAGTTGTCGACGACGACCATGTGCTGGTCGGCGCAGTCACCCTCAATGGCCTGCTGGAGCGGGTGCTGGCGCAGTGAGTGTCACCGCAATAGCGGCCGCAGTCGTCTTCGCGGCCGCCTACACGCTGATCGCCACGGACAAGGTTCACCGCGTCAAGGTGGCCCTCGGCGGCGCGGTGGTGATGTTCCTGATCGGCGCCACCAACACCGAAGGAGCGTTCTCGAACCACGAGACGGGGATCGACTGGAACGTCATCTTCCTCCTGCTCGGCATGATGTTGATCGTCGCCGTGCTGAGACGAACCGGCATCTTCGAATATGTGGCGATCTGGTCGGTGAAACGGGCCAAGGGAAGGCCGTTCCGCGTCATGGTGATCCTGGTGGTGGTGACGGCGGTGGCATCGGCGGCGCTGGACAACGTCACGACAGTTCTGCTGATAGCACCGGTCACGTTTCTCGTCTGTGACCGCCTCAAGGTCCCGGTCGTCCCCTTCCTGATTGCTGAGGCGCTAGCGAGCAACATCGGCGGAACGGCAACCCTGGTCGGCGATCCGCCCAACATCATCATCGCCAGTCGCGCCGGCCTGTCCTACATGGCCTTCCTGTCCAACCTCGCACCACTGGTCGTGCTGCTGCTGATCGTGTTCGTGCTGCTGTGCCGGGTGATGTTCCGGTCAGCGTTCACTTTCGACGAATCGCGCGTCGCTCAGATCATGTCCCTCAACGAACGCGAGGCGATCCGGGACACGCGCCTGCTGAAGGTCAGCCTCGCCGTACTCGCCGTAGTCACGCTGGCGTTCGTCTTTCACACGGTCGTGCATCTGGAGCCGGCGGTCGTGGCGCTGGTAGGAGGGCTCGTCCTCTTGGCTATCTCTCGACTGGATGCCGAGGATGTCGCTCGCGATGTCGAGTGGCCGACGCTCATCTTCTTGGTCGAGTTGTTTATCATGGTCGGGACACTTGTGAAGACAGGGGCGATCGAGCAGCTGTCACGGGCAGCCGCCGACCTCGCCGAGGGCAGGCTTGCCGCCGCGTCGGTTGGGCTGTTGTGGGGTTCAGCAGCAATCTCTGCCCTGGTCGACAACATCCCCTACGTGGCAACGATGAGCCCCGTCGTCCACGGCCTGGTCGAGGCTGCAGGTGGTGGCGAACAGGCGAGGTCACTGTGGTGGTCCCTTGCCCTCGGCGCTGACTTGGGCGGTAACGCCACGGCCGTCGGAGCATCGGCGAACGTGATCGTGATCGGGCTCGCCGAGAAAGCCGGCCACCGGATCACCTTCTGGGGATTCACCAAATACGGGCTCGTGGTCGCCTTCACCACCATCGCGGTAGCAACCCCCTACGTACTCCTCCGCTACTTCGTGCTCGCATGACCCCAAGGTGCTTCAACCGCAGGACGCAAAGAGCAGGGACCTCATGCCCCCGTTGGGAAGCTTTGCGCATCGGCCACGACCGACCGCCAGGCGGTCAGCGAGGCTGCTTTACCCCCCACGACCGTTGCTGTCCGGCCCGCCCCGAGGCACCATCGCGCCATGACCAAGTACCTCATCTCCTTCCCCAGCGAAGCCATGGTGCTCACTGACGAGGAGTTCCCGATCGTCGCCGCCGACGCACACACCGTGATCGAGGAGGCGAAGTCGGCAGGCGTCTACGTCTTCGGCGGTGGGATCGAGGAGGACGTCGATCCCGTGCTGGTCTCCGCCGATGGGTCGGTGAGCACCGAGATCTATCCGGGCTCCGAACTCAAGGGTGGGTTCACCGTGCTGGAGCTGCCGACGCGCGAGGACGCCGTCGAGTGGGCGACGAAGATCGCGGTGGCCTGCCGTTGCTCGCAGGAGCTCCGCGAGTTCATGTACGACCCGGCGAGCTAGCTAGATCTCCCGCCAGTCGGTGCCGTCCGGCTGCGGGAGGCCCAGGCACGAGGCGGCCCAGGAGAGCTGGATCGCGATCAACCTGACGAACACGTCGGCAAGCCACTGCGGCAACCCGTGGTCGTGAAGACGGCGCCGCGCGAGCAGGGCGGCCCCGGCGGCTGCCCAGGAGCCACCGGTGGGCATCACGTCGTAGGGCTGCGGACCGCCCTCGAGCAGCAGGGTCGGGAGAAGGAGTGCGAGGTCGTGCTCGGAGTGACCACGCGAGGCGTGGCTCCAGTCCACGAACACGACCCGTTCGTCTTCGAGGCAGATGTTGTCGCTGCGAAGGTCGCCGTGGACCAGCCAGTCGCCGCTGTCGTCAAGGGCAGCTTCAGCGTCAAGGAGGGCGGGAGCGACGCGAGAGAACCAAGCCGGCGTACACAATCCGAGGTCGAGGAACGCATCGCGGTCCGGACCGTCGCTCACGAAAGTCGGCCAGCGGGGAAGGGGCCACCTGCGTAGGGGCGAACACGCTCGCGGCGCGAACAGTGGAGAGGTCCTGGACGGCAGCGAGCACTCGATCGATGTCGCCAGGGCGCCAGTCCACGCCCTGGTGACTGGCGGGCCAGTGCGCCCGGGTCAGGTCCTCGACGACCAGGATGGGATGAGAGCCCGGCTCGTCGAGCCAGGCGACGACGGTTGGGCCGAACCGGCCGGGAACGCATTGCAGCGCGAGATATTCGTTGCGGAGCCAACGCTCTGTTTCCTCGTCTGTGGCTGCCTTGACGAACACCCGGCTTCGGTCCTCCAGCGTGACCGAGTATCGAGCGGCCGCCGAGAGGCCAGTGTCTGGCTTCGCCCAGTCCCTCGAGGGCTGACCGAGAGCGCCCTCCGTCCGTTCGCGAATGGCGGTCAGCTGGTCCGGCTGTGAGCCATCCGAGGCCGTGTGTGACATGTGCAGATCATGCCGGAGGATTGGCCGGCATCGCGTTGGCGTCGCCCTCGGCCGGCCTACGCTGCGTGACCCGCTGCCAGGATCGGGAAGGACTCGCCAATCAGGACAGCAGATGCGTCAGCCAGCGGGAGCCGGACCAGCGCGGTGCACGCTCGGGCCTGCGCACTCGCAGTCGAGTTCGAGAACGGTCTTGGTGACATCACTCCCAACGGTGTGCTGTGCCCACCCGAGACACTGGTCCAGGACTGCCTGGTTGGCGTATCGGAGCAAGTCGCGGCGCTGCTCGAGGGTTGTTGCCGTTGGCCCTTCCGCGATCCGGCGGGCAAAGAGTCGTTCGACTGCGGTGATCGTCTCGTCCGGAGTGAGGTCGTCGACGACGACCACGTGAGTGCCGCCTTTCGCGAGCACCTCGGTCATCGCCTGCCAACCGCGGACGTAGCGGGCCGGCACGCCGTCCGGGTGACGACGCTCGAGCCGGTCGCGCTGAACGTCCTGCGACGGCAGGAGCGCCACGGCCTGCCCCGCGGACGCGACCGCCGGATCTGGCGGCGTCAGCTCCGCCACCACCAACGGAGCGGCGGGCAGGGCGCGCAGGTCCGCGACGATCATCGGCCCGCGGGCGTAGTCGATCACCTCCGGTTGAGCGACTGCCCGTTCGGCTGGGCTCATGCCGGCGAACCTCTTCGCCGCCGGATCCCCCTTGGCGAGCGCCTGGGCCAGGTGACTCCAGGTCTGCGTGTCCGGGTTGTAGCGACGCAGGCCATGCCGTCGCGCAAGAGCGCGGGCGACCGTCGTCTTGCCGGCACCCGCCACTCCCCCTACCCACAGCACCTGCCGAAGCTCTTCCACCACGACAGCCTTGCAGCGACGGCGTCAGCGGTTGATCCAGGCCTGCATGTGCGCTGGGTAGCGGTCAGCGGTGGTGTCGACGAGGTCGGCTGCGGCGGTGATCTGTTCCAGGTCTTCGGTAGAGAGCTCGAGATCGGCTGCGGCGGTGTTCTCGGCTAGCCGATGGGCTTTCGTCGTCCCCGGGATCGGAACGATCCATGCGTGCTGGGCGAGCAGCCAGGCGAGCGCGACCTGGGCGGCGGTGGCACCCACCCGGTCGGCGACGGCCGTGACCAAAGTGACCAGAGCCTGATCCGCGGCCGGAGCTTCTTTCGTGAACCGGGGAAGGTTGTTGCGGACGTCGGTGTCACTGAACGTGGTGGTGCTGTCGACTGCGCCAGTGAGGAATCCCTTGCCCAGCGGGCTGAACGGGACGAAACCGATACCGAGTTCGATCAGAGTGGGCAGGATGTCGGCTTCGGGTTCGCGCCACCACAGTGAGTACTCGCTCTGCAGTGCGGTGACTGGCTGGACCGCATGTGCGTGGCGGATGGCGTCGACTCCGGCCTCGGAGAGGCCGAAGTGCCCGACCTTGCCTGCGCCGATGAGGTCCTTGACGGCACCGGCGACATCCTCCATCGACACGTTGGGGTCGACCCGGTGCTGGTAGAGCAGGTCGATGTGGTCGACACCGAGGCGCCGCAACGATGCATCGACGGTCGACTTGATGTGCTGCGGACTGCTGTCGAGGCCGCCGGGGCGGGCGCTGTCGAGGGAGAAGCCGAACTTGGTGGCGATCACGACCTCGTCGCGGACGGGCGCAAGTGCCTTGCCGACAAGCGTTTCGTTGGTGAACGGGCCGTAGACCTGGGCGGTGTCGAAGAAGGTGATGCCGCGGTCGACCGCGTCACGGATCAGGGCGATGCCGTCGGCTTCTTCAACCGGGGGTCCGTAGCCGTGGCTCAGTCCCATGCAGCCGAGTCCCAGGGCGGAGACTTCCAGACCGCTGGTGCCGAGTGCGCGCTTGAACATTTGGTGGTCTCCTTCAGTCGGGCGGGTGTCGAGATCGAGGGTCTGTCCTACCGAAAGTAGGTGGGGTGGCGGGGGACGTAGTGCTGCTCGAGGGTGGTGACCTCGTCGTCGGTCAGCTCGATGTCGAGGGCGGCGACCGCATCGGTGAGGTGATGCGGCTTGGTGGATCCGACGATGGGCGCGCTGACGCCTGGGTGCTTCAGGACCCAGGCCAGGGCTATCTGGGCCATCGGCACGGCTCGGGCTTCGGCGATCCGGTGGACGGCGTCGACGATGGCGGAGTCGCTGTCGAGGAACAGCGGCCGGCCGTACATGTCGACGTCGGGATTCCTGGCGGATCGCGCGGTGCCTGCCTCACCCCACGGGCGGGCCAGTAGACCGGCCGCCAGCGGACTCCAGGGAATGGAGCCGACGCCCTGATGGCCGAGCAGGCCGAACATCTCCCGTTCCTCCTCGCGGTGGAGCAGGCTGTACTGGTTCTGCATGGAGACGAACCGGGTCCAACCGTGGAGGTCGGCGGCGTGCTGCATGGTGGCGAATTGCCAGGCCCACATGGACGAAGCGCCGAGGTACCGCGCCTTGCCGGCCTTCACGACATCGTGGAGGGCTTCCATCGTCTCTTCGATCGGAGTGTGCGGGTCGAACCGGTGGATCTGGTAGAGGTCGACGTAGTCGGTCCCGAGGCGGGTCAACGACGCGTCGATCTGCTCCATCACGGCCCGCCGAGACAGACCGCCGCCACCAGGCCCGTCGTGCATGGGTTGGAACAACTTCGTGGCCAGCACGACGTCGTCGCGGCGGGTGTACTTCGTGAGGGCGCGACCGACGATCTCCTCTGAGGTGCCGTGTCCGTAGATGTTGGCGGTGTCCCAGAAGTTGATACCGAGCTCGATCGCCTGCCGGAAGATCGGCTCGGCCTCCTCGTCGCCAAGCGCCCATTGGGCACGGGATCCGTCGCCAAAGCTCATGCAGCCCAGCGCGATCCGGCTTACTTTGAGTCCCGACGATCCCAGTCGTACCTGCTGCATCCTCTACGGTCCTTTCCTCGACTCCCTCCATCGAAGCCAACGAGACAGGTGTGAACCAGGGTCTGGTTATCCATGTACTGACAGGTCCTGTTTCGACGGCTGACCGCGCTCTAGCGTCGAGCGCCATGGACCACCGCAGAGACGTCCAGGACTTCCTGGCGAGTCGCCGCGCGCGGCTGTCTCCGGAGCAGGCCGGGCTCGTCACCTTCGGCGACAGGCGACGCGTTCAGGGCCTGCGCCGGGAGGAGGTCGCCACGCTGGCCGGGGTCAGCGTCGACTACTACGCCAGGCTCGAGCGCGGCAATCTCGCGGGCGCGTCGGAATCGGTCCTGGAGGCGCTTGCCCGGGCACTGCAGCTCGACGATGCCGAACGGGTGCACCTGCACGACCTTGCCCGCAATTCGGAATCGACGCCGGCACGCCGACGCAGCCGGCCCAAGCCGACCGCGGCGCCGCGACCTGCGGTGCTGGCGATCCTGACCGGCATGAGCGTCCCCGCCTACGTCCGGAACGCTCACCTGGACATCCTCGCGGCCAACGACTTGTGCCGAGCCCTCTGGGGCGGCGTTCTCGACCAGGAGAAACTCCCGATCAACCTGGCTCGCTACGTGTTCCTCGAGCCTCACTCGCGGGGCTTCTTTCTGGACTGGGACACCGTCGCCGACGACCTTGCCGGCGCCCTTCGGGTGGAGGCGGGGCGTGATCCTCGCGACCGGTCGCTCTCGGATCTGATCGGGGAGCTGTGCACGCGCAGCGAGGAGTTCGCCACCCGGTGGGCTCGACAGAACGTGCGGCTGCACCGCAGCGCCCGCAAGAGGCTGCACAACCGCGTCGTCGGAGACATCGAGCTGAACGGCGACGCCCTGGAGCTCGTCGGGGACGGGCTCACGCTCGTCGCGTACACACCTGACATCGACGGCCCCGCTGAGGACCAACTGCGGTTGCTGGCGACCTGGAAGGCCACGCAGGACCAGACCCTTGACCGCCGCGGCTCCACCCCCGTCCGCTAGACGACTCGGCATCAGCCGAAGGAAAGATGTAACCCAAATGCCCACTGTCTCGACATTGACGCTGAACAACGCAGTCCAGATGCCCGCCTTGGGTCTGGGAGTTTTCCAAACCCCGCCAGAGGAAACTCGGGCCGCAGTTACCGCGGCTCTTGCCGCTGGTTATCGGCACATCGACACCGCAGCCGCCTACGGCAACGAACGTGAAGTCGGCGAGGCTCTCGCGGCCTCCGGTCTGGACGCGGCGGACGTTTTCGTCGAGACCAAGATCTGGATCAGCGACTACGGCTACGACCAGACCCTGCATGGCTTCGACAAGAGCGCCCGCAAGCTCGGCGTCGACAAGATCGACTTGCTCATCCTGCACCAGGCGCTGCCGTCGCAGTTCGACGCGACGCTGGAGGCCTACCGGGCGCTGGAAACCCTGCTCGCCGACGGCAAGGTGCGCGCGATCGGCGTCAGCAACTTCATGGTCGAACACCTGACGACACTGCTCGACCGGGCCACCGTGGTACCGGCGGTCAACCAGATCGAGGTGCACCCCTACTTCGCGCAGCCCGACGTGCAGGCCTTCGGCGCCGAGCACGGGATCCTCACCCAGGCCTGGTCCCCCATCGGCGGCATCACCTTTTACCGCGACGGTGAGCACACCAGCACGCTGGAAGATCCGGTGATCGTGGGCATCGCCAAGGCACATGGCAAGACGCCCGCCCAGGTGATGCTGCGTTGGCACTTGCAGCAGGGCCGTTCGGTGATCCCGAAGTCCACCAAGCCGGAGCGGATCGCGGAGAACCTGGACGTGTTCGACTTCGACCTCACCAGCGAAGAGCTCGCGGCCATCGACGCCCTCGACACCGGCCGACGCGGCGGACCTGATCCCGAAGCCATCACCCTGGAAGCCTTCGGCCGACCCATCCCCGAAGACTGAGCTACGCCGACCAGCATTGCATCAACCGCGTCGGAGCACCGGCCAGTGGGAAGGAGTAGCAGATGCTCCGTCGGCGCGCCATCCTGCGAGGCGGCATGCTGCTCGGCGCCAGTACCTGGGCCGGCGTGTCGCTGGCTGCCTGCTCGAGTTCCGACGGTCCGTCGAGCACGCCCGCGCCAGTGACAACGACGACACCAAGTGCAGGCACCAACGGCTCGGCTTCCCCGACTCGCACCCTGCTGACCTACTTCTCCCGGGCCGGCGAGAACTATTACTACGGCGGCCGCAGGGACCTGGAGGTCGGCAACACTGAGGTGCTCGCCCGGATCATCAACGAGATCATCGATTGCGACGTGTATCGGATCGAAGCTGCGGATCCGTACCCGGAAAGCTACGACGCCACAGTTGCCCGCAACCTCAGCGAGCAGAACGGTGACGCGAGGCCTGCGATCGCGAATCCGCTGGCCTCAATCGCCCAGTACGACAATGTGCTGTTAGGCAGCCCAATCTGGAATGTCCAAGCCCCGATGATCATGCGCACGTTCACCGATAGGTTCGACTTCACCGGCAAGACCATTCATCCGTTCGTCACGTATGCCGTGAGCGGCCTCGGCAGCACCGAACGCGATTACGCCGCCTGGTGCCCGGGAGCCCGGATCAGTGCTGGTCTGGCGGTGCAGGGCGAAGAGGTGACGCAGAACCGCGCCGATGTGGAGACCTGGCTACGTGAAGCCCGACTGCAACGTCCGAGCAGCTAGACCGCCCTAATGTGTGAGGCGTGAGTGCTGCTGCGGGACCCCAACCGGGAACGCTGATCGTCCTGCGTGGCAACTCTGGTTCAGGCAAGAGCACGGTAGCCCGCGGGCTACGCGAGGCTGTCGGCGACAACGTGGTCTGGATCGAGCAGGACTACGTGCGACGGATCGTGCTCGCCGAGACCGGAGGCGAGCAGCAGCCGGCGACCGCTCTGATGATCGAGACGATGGCCAGATGCGCGCTGGACTGGTGGCCACGTCGTCGTGATCGACGGGATTCTTGACGCCCAGCGCTACGGCGCCATGTTTCAGCGCCTGCACGAGATGCACCACGGCAGAGCGGGGTACTACTACTTTTCGATCCCGATAGAGGAGACCGTGCGACGCCACGCCACCCGCCCACTTGCCGATGTGGTCAGTTCGGAGGAGATGCGCGGCTGGTATCGACACAACGACATCCTTGGCTTCGCCGACGAGCAAGTCGTCGATGCGGAAGCGACAGCGCAGGACACTGCCGAGCGGATCATGAAGGAATCTCGTTGGATTGATCAGCACGACCAGCCTCCCGTCGACATCTGCTTGGCCTACCAGTCGAGATCGAGGTAGTCCTGGCGCCGGGAGGCAAGCAAGTCCAGGGCAGAGCCAGGATGTGGATCCTTGCCGTCGACGATCGTCACGTCGCAGCGTGCGGTGTAGGCGATGCTCCAGCATGCTGCTGCGACGGCGAGATCGCGTTCGCTGGTGGTGAATCGTCGGCCGCTTGCCGTCTCGTAGTCAGCCATGAAGCCTGCTACTTCCTCCGGCACGGGAGGCGTCGCCGTGATCGCAGTGCCGGCACTGAACATGCCCGCGGTGCTACCCACGACGATCGCCTCAGTGTCGGCGAACAGGTCCCAGTCGAATGCTGCGACAAGTCGGAGCCCATCGAATCTGAGGTTGCCTGCGTACCAATCGGCGTGGGCGACGACCAGCTTCTGCGCCTCTCGGAGTTCCACGATGCGCTCGGCGGCACGCTGGGCGAACTCTTGCAGCCATGCGTATTCAGGCGGAGTCGTGCTGAAGTCGAAGAACGTCATGTGAGTCACTGACCAGGCACCACGCTGATAGACGCACCAGGCCGGCGGTTCACCCACGCGCTCAGCAAACCCCGGGACGGCTGCAAGGATCTGGATGTGGTGCGCGAGTTCCGTCGCCATCGTCGCCCTGGTCTGCGGATCATGCCCGTCCCCGCGTTCACCCTCGGGAAGCAGGGTCTCGATGCTCACGACCCGGCCGTCGACCTCGACCGGCCCGGCGAGCGGCTCGGCACAAGGGAAGCCGCTGCGGGCCATCTCCTTCTGTGCCTCGGCCACCAGGCTGCGTCCCGCCAGGTCGACCGGTGGCCGATGCACCTTGATGAGCAGGCGAAGCCCGGCGCCTGTCGTCACTCCGTAGACGGCGTCGATCCGGCCCGCGATGAACAGGACATCGCCGAGATCGAGTTCGAGGAGTTGGTGCAGGACTCGATCGAGCCAACCGTCGATCGCACCGCGTTCGGTCAGCCCCAGAAGCTCGCGCTCGCCATCGGAGACCTCGGCTGGCCGTCACCTCCAGAGACTAGCCGCGACCTCGCCACGAGCGAGGTCCTTGGGTGGTGGACACCTGCGCCGGCGCGCACTCAGCGCTCGTCGACCAGATCCTGCATCCACGACAGCCTCGGGAGATCAGCAGCAAGGCGTAACGCTGACTGAAGGTCGTCGGTCACGATCCGCTGCGTCCCAAGTTCATTCGTGACACCGCCAACCGTTTCCCTTACCACGACATCGAACCAGTGACTCGGATCGTCGTTGTCGGCGACGTGTTGGACGGATGTCATGCGAACCTCTCGTAGTGGCTGGGCTGTGCGGCAGCCTGAGCTCCATGCCTCGAAGATCTAGCGAGTCCTCGCCGACAAGGCCAGGACGGCAACCTTCAAGACGGCCAGTGCAACCAGAAGGAAGTCGAGGGTGCCCTCGGACAATGACAAGGTCGTCATGAGGCGGGCTTGACCTCTCCCTCGATGATGGTGGTGGCGCCCGCGGACCGCAGCTCGACATCGCTGAGGTGACCTCGGATGCCTTCCACCAGTTCGGCTTCGCCGCGCGGCACGCAGGCCGTGAGGTGCTCGGCGTTGTCTTCGGTCACGGCGTCGTGCAGGGCATCGGCCATCCGCTGGTGCGTGCCGGCCGGCAGGTGGCCCGGGGCGACCTGCACTTGCGCCAGTGCCTCGTTGTTCTCATTTGCAGGCGAGACTGTCGCCCGACTCAGGATCTGGCCGTTTCCTTCGACCGTTATGTGCTTTTCGTCGGCCACGTTTCTCCTTTGGCGAACCTGCGAGGGTGCCTGCTCCTTTGAAGACGCACAAGGTCTCGCGGGATGACGTGATCGGTGGTCGCGAGTTCGGTCCGCCGATGAGGTCCTCAGTGCGTCGCCGCCCACGGGTGGGTCGAGACCGGAGACGTCGGATCGACGTCAGCTGTCGTAGACGGCGGGCGTGAACGTCCGGCCCTCATCTCCGTGGTTGCTCCGTGCGCGCACGATCGACTCTTCGAGTTCCCTGAGGTCTTCCATCATCTGCTCGTAGGTGTGGGAACCGAGCAGCACGGCAACCACCTCGTGGTTGCGGGTCAGGTAGATCTCGTGATCGGCGCTCTCGGCCGCAAGTTCCGGGAGGCTCACCTGTGCATCGTCGAGGGCAACGACTGTGCAGTCGGGTACAAGGTTGATCTCCACCGAGGCGGCGGGCACCCCGGCTGACGGCGGCGATCGCTGCGGGCATCAGGTCATAGGCGTCGGCAAGGCTGATGCCGCGTGAGACGGCGCGTGGGTATTCCGAACACTGGAACACCCAGTGACCACCGGTACCTCGTCCGGCGGTGACGCGGTAGGTCTGCCTGCGGGTCACGCGGCGTTCCCGTTGATGTCGGGTTGACGCAGCGCGGGGCGCCGCAGCACGATCGTGCCGGCGACCCGTCTCGCTGTGTGATCTCTTGGGAACGCTGAGTGCCCAGTGCTCCAACTCCTGGAGCACGAACATCAGGGGAAGGATCAGGACCGGAACGATCGCCAGGGCGGTCATGTCGTGATGCCCTCGAGGCGACGATCCAGCTCACCACTCTGTACGGGTCCCGCCGTTGCGATCTCAAGGGTGAAGGCATCGATGCTGACCGTGCAGCCCCAGGAGATCCACATCCAGCGGGCCGACGGACAACGAGATCCCGTTCGCCGAGCGGACGATCTCGGCGGGAACGATTGCGCGCCGGCTCCCGACCCCGACCCGCGTGCCGTCCGCGTCCACCAGTTCGCCGGTGAACACCACGATGGCGCGCAACTGCCCGGAGCCCAGAACCAGCGGCGGAGACGCATCGACCCCGTCATCACGCCCGGCCGTCCACTCGGGGCACGAAAATTTCCATGCGTGGGCGCCGGCCGGTTCGGTGGGTGCGTCTGCGTGGGCTCGGCCCGTCGACGGGCCTCGCGCAATCGGGATCACAACCACGGCGTTTCTCCCTTCGGCGGTGCGTGGTGCAGCTTCGGTCCTACCCATGTAGACGGCTTGACCGCGACGAGATGACGAGAACCGCCACTACTGTTCGAGCATGACCACCGCCGGATCAGCCACCGCAGAGCCTGCGGATCAGGCGGACGTGGCGGCCCTCATCCCGATCGTGCGGCGAATCGTCATGGCAAGGGTTGGTCAGCATCCCTCCGCCGAGGACCTGGTGCAGGAGACGCTGGTGCGGGTGCTGGCGGCTTCGTCGAGGATCGAACCGGGGATGCTCGAGCCTTACGCCATCGTGACGGCGCGGAACGTCATCGCGACGATGTGGCGGGAGAAGGATCGCGGTGAACGAAACCTGCACCGCGTCGTGGATCTGCGGCCCGCACCCGAACCCGATGAAGAGCTGTTGGCGGCGGAGATGCAGTCGGCGGTGGCGAGGGCACTCGAGCGGTTGTCAGACAGTGAACGCGCCACCCTGTTGGCCCACGAGGTCACCGGTGAGGACACCCGTTCGCTCGCCGCGAGGACCGGACTGTCTGCCGGCGCGGTGGCTGCCCAGCTGAACCGGACCAGGGCGCGCCTTCGGGTCGAGTATCTCCTCGCCGTGGACAACGTCGAGCCGCCGTCTGAACGGTGTCGTCCCGTTCTGCTGGCACTGTCGAGTGGTGACCGTCGCCGCCAGCGCGAGGTCAACGCTGCAAGTCATGTCCTGGAGTGTCCGTTGTGCTCCAGACTGTGCCAGCCGTTGATGGACCGTGGCCACCAGCGCGAAGATGAGGTGCGCGTCCCGATCCGCACGGATGCCGACGTGGTCGCGGCACGCAGGGCCGCCCGCGAGATCGCCGGCCGGCTCAGCTTCTCGCGAACCGACCTGACCGTCATCGCCACCGCGGTGTCCGAAGTGACCCGCAACATCGTGCGGTTCGCCGGCACCGGCGAGGTCGTTGTCGAGATCGTCGAGGCCGATCGCCGTGGGCGTGCAGGTTGTCGCGCGAGACAGTGGTCAGGGGATTTCCGATGTCGACAAGGCGATTACGGACGGGTACAGCACCTACAACGGGCTGGGATTGGGGCTGCCTGGAGCTCGCAGGCTCATGGACGAGTTCGCCGTCGTCTCTGAGGCCGGCAGGGGTACAACCGTGACGATGACCAAGTGGTGCCGGGATTGATGAATCATGCCGAGCCAAACGAGCGAACGAACGCAGAGAAGGACGAATATGGACGAGTATGAGAACGAGGCGCAGGCCAAGAACGCCGGGCTCGAGCGCGGACGACGCGACGAGGATCAGTTGTTGCCTCAGCTCGTGGCTCACCTGCGTGAGCACCGGACGAAACTCCGCGAAGAGTGGGCGAGCCGCATCCATGACTCCCACCTGCTCGAGGCGATGACCCAACAGGAGATGGCTGCCGAGACCACCTCGGTGTACGACAACTACGTCGGGGTCCTGGAGACGGGCAGCGTGGAGGCCTTGCGTGCCTATGCGCGAGACCTGTCCGAGCGGATCATTCCCCGTGGGGTTGAGACACACGAGGTCGTCGGTATCGTCCTCCTGCTGCGCGACGTTCTCGCCCGCTCACTCTTCGAGAAGTATCAACGGGACTTCGCACTGCTCAATCGCGTCCTGGATGCGTACGAGCCGGCTGCCAACCGGATCGCGAACACCGTTGCCGTCAGCTTCGTGGACGAGCGGGAACGTGTCATTCGCCAACAGCAGGACGCGATCCGCGAACTCTCGACTCCGGTTCTGCCGGTTCGGGAACGCCTGCTGATCCTGCCGATCATCGGTGTACTTGGACAGTGAGCGGGCCCGCCAGCTCACCGAGCAACTGCTGTCGGGCATCCGCACGCATCGAGCGAAGGTCGTGGTCATCGACATCACCGGAGCCCCTGACGTCGACGCGACGGTGGCCAACCACCTCGTGCAGACCGTGGACGCCTCGAGGCTCATGGGTGCCAGTGTCATCATCACCGGCCTGTCACCGACGATCGCACAGACCCTGGTGACGCTCGGGGTCGACCTGAGCAAGATCTACACGATCGGCGACCTGCAGGGTGGCCTCGAGGAGGCTGAGCGCCTGCTCGGCTACACAGTGACCAGAGGGGCCGGTGCGTCGGGTCAGTGACGTCGGGACCGGCGCTCGTCTCCATCCTGCGGCAGGGGCCATACCTGGTCGCGTCGGTCCACACTGCCCTGGACGACTCGGAGATGATCCGGTTCCAGCACGACCTGATCGACCAGATCGGCAGATACCGCTCCCGCGGTGTGATCATCGACGTCGCAGCACTGGACGTCCTCGACTCGTTCGGGTCGATGACCCTGCGCAACATCGCCGAGATTGCCCGGCTTCGTGGAGCGATCACCGTCATTGTCGGTATCCAGCCAGACGTAGCCATGGCGATGGTGCAACTCGGTCTCGGCACCGGCTCGGTCGCCACGGCGCTCGACCTCGAGGAAGGTCTGGAGTTCCTCGACTCCGTTACTGGTGACGCCGCTCTGCAGCGGGCGCCAATCCGTCGTCCATGACCGAACTCGAAGCACTTCGCCGGGATTACCGGGTAGCGCTCTTGCGGTACCTGCCGCGAGGCGACGAAGCGGCCTCGATGGCGGGGTACGAGATCGGCCGCGGTGCCGTGACGGGCGGTGTGGGACTGCTGGAACTCGTGCGTATCCATCAGGAGATCGCTGCGGATGTCCTTCGTGACACTCGACCTGAGCATCGCCTCGATGTCGCTGGTTCCGCTGGGGAGTTCCTGCTGGAAGTACTGGCTGCATTCGACATGACCCAACGGGGCCTTCTCGGCAGGTGACGCACGACCTGTTCACGCCTTGGGGGTGAACAGCTTCCAGTGTCCTTCGGTGACGACCTCGGCGGTGCCGTCGATCACCTTGATGGCGGTCTGATCGTCGATGGCGTAGGTGGGCACGGGGAGCTTCGCGGCCCAGATCTCCGCGTTGGCCAGGGAAGCGTCGAGGTGATGCTCGTGATCGAGGTGCGGGATCAACGCGAAGTCCGCAAGTCCCGCACCCTGGGCGGTCACGAACGTGCTGTGGATGTCTCCATCTGGTGTGGCGAACACGATGTCTTCGGACGTGAGCGGGGTGCCGGTGCCGCGAGGCGGTTCAGGGTAGGTCTCACCAAAGGTGGAGGTCGCCGCCAGGGCCCCGGCGCTCACCCCCACGTAGACCGCCTCGGGCCGCAGCGACGGCAGGAGGTCCGCCAGCCCCGAATGCCGTATCCAGTGGGAGAGATACAGGGGGTCGCCACCCAGAACCAGTAGGGCGTCGGTCTCCTGGACCGCGGGGCCCAGACGTCTTCGCTGATGGTGGGTAGGGCGGTGAGTTCCAGGACGCCCAAGGACTTCCATCCCAGTTCGCACAGAGGGTTCGTGCCCAAGTCCGCGGATCATCCGGCCGGCCATGAACGGTCCACCGGGAAAGGGATAGATCGCCGTCGGAATACAGAGGGCGCTGGCTTCGGAAATCGGTTTGCCCAGCAGGTCGACCAACGCTTCGTTGATGCTCCGGTTGGTAATGCCGGAGGACGTGAGAAGAAGCCGCATGGGTGAACACTCTCCTAGTCGTTGGGCAAACCTGCCTGACCCGTTCGGCCTGCGTCGCTACCAGGCGCTGCAGTACCTCTTGACAGTCTTGAGCCAGGCCCTGATGCCATCGAGGTCGATCCTCGTCGTCGGCCCATCCGTACGACATCCCGAGGCCCTCGAGCACCAGCATCAGCTTCCCCTTCTCGATCGCCTCGACGGACTCGCTGTGCGACAGCCCGTAGCCGTATAGAAATGACGCCACCCGGGGGCTCTCCATCGATGTCGGTTCGGTCTCGAAGAGCTTGATGAGTTCCTGGCTGATGCCTATACCGGCGAAGGAAAGTCCCCAGTCCAGCACGGTGACCTCACCTGCTTCGACCACGAGATTGTTCGGCCGATTGTCGTAGTGGGTGAGAACCGACGTGACCGGCCACCCCTTGAGCCTCACCCACCTTCGAGGCCACCAGGGCGAAGTCGCGTTCGGAGACGATGTCTTGAGAGAGCAGGAGATCCAAGACACGCTGGTCCTCCGGTCGGGACCGGCCGATGCACAAGTGCACCGCAAGCCACTCGTCCAGATAGTCGGTCCAGGTCGCGAACCGCCCTCGGTATCCAGCCGATCCATCGGGGACGAGCATCCCGAATCCAG
>CAVRUZ010000009.1:0-83565 GCA_963724495.1 uncultured Actinomycetota bacterium
CTGGTGCATGTAGAGTTCGCGAGGTGGGCGATGCTCTGAGGGTCCGGCTCGGGGGTGAGTTGCGGGCTCTGCGCGAGGGATCGGGGCTGAGCGGGTCGACGGTCGGTGCGCGGCTGGGCTGGTCGCAGTCGAAGGTGTCGCGGGTGGAGACGGCGCGGTTCGGTGCCACGTTGGGTGAGGTCGCCGAGCTGGTGGGCGTCTTCGACGTTCCGGATGACGTCCGAGCTGAGCTTCTGTCGATGGCGGCCCGCGCTAGCGGTGTTCCGGGAGCTTGGGTGGTTCGTTCCGGGACGTCTGGGCATCGGCAGGCTGAGGTAGCTGCGGTTGAGTCGAGGCTGACGCGACTGCGGCAGTACCAGGCTCTCGGAGTGCCGGGTCTTCTGCAGGTGCCGGCCTATACGAGGGCGCTGGCTGCGGCGATCGGCTCCAGGGTCGACCCTGATGCTTTGGTGGACCGCCGGCAGAGGAGGCAGGAACTCATTCGCACGTCGGCTGGCCCGGTCTGTGCGTTCGTGTTGGATGAGCGTGCGCTGAGACGTTGGCCTGGCGATGAAGACGTGATGATGTCCCAGCTCGATCGGCTGTTGGTCGCTTCGAAGTGGCCCAAGGTCGACTTCCGGGTGTTGCCGTTCGGAAGTGGGGCACAGGCGATCGCGCTCGCTCCGTTCACCTTGTATGACTTCCGCGCGGAAGACAGTCCGCCTGTGGTCTTTAGTGAGGGCCAGTCGGCTGACACATACCTGTCCGAGCCGATGGATGTTGAGCGGCATACGCGTCTATTTAGTCAGCTCCAAAGTGAGGCACTGTCGCCGGCGGCGAGTCGGCGTTTCATATCCGAGCTACGTCGCGATCTGGCGGCGCAGCAACAGGAGGGGAGAACTGAGATGAGCATCGACTGGGAAAGGGCTGCTTGGCGCAAGAGCATCCACAGTGACACCGGTGAGTGCGTGTCGGTGGCGCTGGTGGGTGACACGATCGGCGTGCGCGACACCAAGAACTGGGATGGCCCGATTCTGGAGTTCAACACGCGTGAGTGGTCAGCATTTCTCGCTGGCGTGACGGATGGCGAGTTCACGGTTGGACGGCTTCGCGCAACGTCATGAGCAACGCGGTAGGTGGCCAGCAGTCGGGCACGCGTCGCGGCGCCGACTGGTCTCAACCGGCTGCTGGCCTCGACCGCTGTTTCGCTTGTAGGTCAGGGCGCCGTTGCGGCGGCAGCTCCACTGCTGGCTGCCTCTTTGACCTCGAGCCCGTTGGCCGTGGCCTCTGTAACGGCCGCACGGTCTGCGGCATCACTCCTGGTGGGTCTGCCGGCTGGTGCGTTCGTGGATCGATGGGCGCGGCGATCGACCATGGTCGGTGCGGACCTGATTCGAAGCGCTGTCCTCATCGGCCTGGCGCTGATGATCGCCTCGGGTTGGGCGACGGTTCCCCTGGTTGTCGTGTGCGTGTTCGTCATCGCCGCTTCGGCATGCTTCTTTGATCCCGCTGCGCAAGCAGCGATTCCTGCTCTGGTTGGGCGAGACGACACGCGTGCGCTTACCCGCGCGAACGGCTGGCTGTGGAGTCTCGACGTCTTCGGCCGCTCCCTCATCGGTCCTCCACTGGGCGCGGTGCTGTTCGTGCTCGCCGCCTGGTTTCCGTTCGGCTTGAATGCGGTCACATTCGCGGTGTCCGCGCTGCTGTTGGTGAGTGTTTCCCGGCTGCCACCTCCTCCTCGCGAGGGTCCACCCACGCGTATCCGTGACGACGTCGTGGAGGGGCTGCGGTACCTGTTCGGACACCGTCACCTGCGTGGACTGGCGCTCGGCATGGGTGCGTACAACTTCGGCTACAACGTTGCGTTTGCCACGTTCGTGCTCTACGTGACGAGGACCCTCGGCCTGCGCGACGTCACCTTCGGGATCTTGCTGGCGGTGCTTGCCGTTGGTGGCGTGGTGGGGGGCTGGTTGGGTCCAGGGGTCGCCAGGCGGCTGCCCGCGCTGCGGATTTACGCCTTCGCTGTGTTGATCCAGGCCGCGACATGGTTCAGCTTCTTCGCCTTCCGCGAGCTGTCCGTAGCTGCGGTCGGCCTGTTCGCTGTCGGCGTCACCTCCACGACCGTCACCATCGCTGGTGGCACGGCCCGGCAGATGCTGACGCCCGACGGCCTGCTCGGACGTGTTGGCGCGGGAACCCGCGTTGTGGGCATTGGATCGGCTTCCCTGGGCGCCCTTCTAGGTGGCGCGCTAGCCGACCTTTGGAATCTGACCACACCCTTCGTGGTCGCCTCGGCCTTCCTCCTGGCAGCGTCCGTTGCATTCGGATACGCCAGCCGAGGGCAGCGCCCACCCGAGTAACTCAGCCTGTTCAGGGAGCGACACGCCAGCATCTCCCTTGTGCTTGACATCTATGCAGTAGTGCGTGAGTGTGATGCACTAATGCATGATTCCTACGACAGGAGGAGCAGAGATGCCGAGTTACGCGGTGGACAGCAGCAGGCAGTCGATGACTGCGACGGGGATCGTCGAGGCGGTCCGGGAGTGGGAAGAGGGCCTGGATGGGAGAAGGCGTCCGTCGGATCGTCAGGCCAGGGACGAGAACACCGGGATGCCGTTGTGGGGTGTGGAGGTCTTGTACATGCAGACCGCGTTTGGCCGGATCTCCACGACGACGGCGAAGGTCACTGTGGGAGCCCTGGAGGAGCCGAAGCCTGCACCGTTGACCGCCATCGGCTTCGTCGGCCTGTCTGTTGAGGCACGAACCAACAAGTCCGGCGGCTTCACGGAGAACTGGTTCGCCGAGGGACTGGCCGAGGCTCCGAAGGCTGCGTCGAGGCCGGCTGGGGAGAGGGTCAGCTCGACATGAGTGGGGCGACTCGTGGGCGCGGCGAGCCGCCGAGGGATGCGTGGGCATCGTGAACCGGCTTGGTGGAGATCAGCGGAACGACGGTCCCCTGCGTCTGAACGTGGCGAAGGTCCGTGTTCCCTTGTCGGCGGTCGTGGCCGTTTGGGTAGCTCGGAAGGTCCTTGCCGGGCTGTGGTGGTTGGTTCGCCATCCCCTGGTCTGGCTGAGCTTTCTGCTCGTCGGGCTGGCCGTGTGGGTCATCTCGAGGGTGGGTCCGTGGCTGTGCCTGGCTGTCGTGCTCGCCATCGCCGTGGGTCTGGTGACGTGGTGGCGCCTCGCCGCGGGTTCGTTCACGCGCCTTGTGGTGTGGCGGTGGCGGGCGATCTGGCGCCGGGCGCTGGTGTATCGCTACGTCTGGCAGCCGGCGATGGTGACGGCGAACCTGGCTGTGTACGTCAACGGCAGCGAGTTCCTGCCGAAGATTGTGTCGGTCAGATCGACCGGCGCCGTGGATCAGGTCAGGGTGCGGATGTTGCCTGGACAGACCTTGGAGGACTGGGCACAGGCTTCACCCCGATTGGCGCAGACCTTCTCGGCGAGTGAATGCCGCGTTCGTTCCGAGGCGCGGTCGCGCCGCGAGCTGGTGCTGTGGTTCCTGATCGTTGACCCGCTGACCGAAGACGTCCCCGTGCTTCCTCCAGGCGAGCACGTTGACTTCGCCGCACTGCCTGTTGGGCGAGGTGAGGACGGTGTCGTCTATCGCCTTCGCCTGCTGGGTAGTCATCTGCTGGTGGTCGGAGCGACCGGTTCAGGCAAGGGCTCGGTGATCTGGTCGATCATCAACGCTCTTGCGCCGGCCCTTCGCGATGGCTTGGCCCAACTGTGGGCGTTGGATCCCAAGGGCGGCATGGAACTCGCACCCGGACGCGCCCTGTTCACACGCTTTGTCTACGGCGATCCGGACGAAGGCACCGACTACGAGATGGAGTTCGCCCAGGTCCTCGAAGACGCCGTGGCCGTGATGCGTCGCCGACAGGCAGCGCTACGTGGTGTTGCCCGCCTGCACACGCCGACCGTGGACGAGCCGCTGATCGTGGTCATCGTGGACGAGCTGGCCTCGCTGACCGCCTACGTGCTGGACCGGGATGCGAAGCGGCGGATCGCGGCAGCCCTGTCGCTGTTGCTGTCGCAGGGCAGGGCCGTCGGTGTCAGCGTGGTCGGCGCTGTCCAAGACCCACGCAAGGAAGTCGTCGCCCTGCGGGATCTGTTCCCCACCCGGATTGCGCTCCGGCTCTCCGAAGCCGAACAGGTGAGTCTCGTCCTGGGACCCGGAGCCAGAGACCGAGGCGCACGCTGCGACCGCATCCGCGAGTCGATGCCCGGTGTCGGCTACGTGGGAATCGACGGCGTCGCCGAACCCGTCCGCGTCCGGTTCTGCCACATCACCGACGAACACATCGCCCACCTGGTTGGTAACCACAGTCGCTGAGTCGCCGGCGATCAGCGGACAGGCCGGACATACAGCTTGTCCGCGTTGGTGAGGGAGCAGCTCGATCGAGTGATGCGGCATGACACTGCGGGCTGCCCGACCCGTGGCGGTGACCGACGAGGCCGTCCGTGAGATCGCGATCGACCACGGCGTCTGTGTACGGCCGGTCCTGCGTCAGGTCACCGATCTGGAGACCGGCGAGATACACAAGCTGGTCATCCCCTGCGGAGCCACGCGCGACTACCTGTGCCCGCCCTGCGCGACGAAGGCACAACGGCTCCGGATGCAGCAATGCGCCGAAGGCTGGCACCTAGACACCGAAGTCCTCTCGGATCGACACAGGCGAGGATGACTGGCGACGCTGGTGCTGGCGAACCAGGAGGATGACGACGACGAACCATCTGAACGACGAACGCCGGGTGCGGTCGACCAGGCGCCGATCCGACATGGCCGACCTGCCACGAGTATCGATGGAGCACCGGTCGATCGGCCGCACCTTCACCGCGCCGCGACGGGACCGTGTATCGGCCCTCGATGTTCGTCACCGTGACCTTGCCGTCCTACGGCCGCGTGACAACACCAAGCAAGGGAGTGGCAGTCCCCGGTGCTGGCGCACCCCTCGACCCGGACACCTACAACTATCGGCGCGCGGCCTTGGACGCGCTGCACTTCCCCAAGCTGTTCGACCGGTGGATTCAAAACCTGCGGCGATGTGCCGGCTACCAGGTGCAGTACTTCTCGGCCATCGAGGAACAACGCCGCCTCGCCCCGCACGCTCACGTGGCCCTGCGTGGCGCCATCCCCCGGCAGATCCTGCGCCAGGTCACCAAGGCCACCTATTTCAGTCTGTGGTGGCCGCCGCACGACCGGCCGGTCTACGTGCACCGCACACCGCTGTGGGATGACGAGACCGGCTCCTACCGCGACCCCGACACCGACTCGCCGCTGCAGACCTGGGACCAGGCCGTCGCCGAGCTCGACCACCCCGAAGCAGTGCCGGCGCACGTGATGCGGTTCGGCTCGCAGGTCGACATCAAGGGCGTGATCGCACCATCGGAAGATGCCAACCGCACCATCCGCTACCTGACGAAGTACCTCACCAAAGCCGTCGCGATGACACACGCCGATCCGGCGAACCCTGACCCGACCTATCTGGCGCACATCGACCGCCTGCATCGAGAAGTCCTCTACCTCCCGTGTTCGGAGGAGTGCGCGAACTGGCTCCGATTCGGCATCCAACCCAAGGACGCCGGCCCAGGGCTCATCCCCGGAAGGTGCACAGCCAAGGCACACGACGTGGAGAACCTCGGCCTCGGCGGTCGCCGCGTCCAGGTATCGCGCAACTGGTCCGGCAAGAACCTCAGCCAACATCGCGCCGACCGAGCCGAAGTCGTACGACAAGTCCTCGCCGCATCCGGCATCGAAGCCCCCGAAGCCGACCGCTGGGCCGCAGACAAGACCACCGTCGACGGACGACAACGCTTCGTGTGGGAAGAGCTGTCCACCGACAACGCCGACTACATCGACGTCGTCATCGCCTGCGTCCTGGAGCAACAACGCTGGCGCGAGCAATACCGAACGGCGAAGCAGGCATGGGAAACGACACGGGCCGGCCCGATGTCGACTGTGGATACCCGCTCAGCAACGCCGGCGGTGAGGGTGGGTGAGCCGACGACAGCTCGGCCTCCCCCGCAACCAGCTGACCTTTCGGGTGTCCGGGTCGGTTGTCCAGGGTGAAATCCGGAGGACGCGAAGCGCCCTTGACAGCCGGTTCGGGGACCCCACCATCCACCGCGGGGGAGGCCGAGCCCCCAACCACGAAGGGATCACGGTCATGGAAAGGATCGTTGTTGAGCGGGCATTGTATGACGTGTCGGAGGCGATGGCGTTGCTCAATTTGAGTCGTGCCCAGGTGTACAGGCTGATTCGTGCGCACCGCTTGCTCACGGTGACGCAGGGTCGGCGGCGGTTGGTGCCGGCCGCGTCGATCGCGAAATATGTTGCGCTCTTGGAGAGGGAAGCCAACGGGCGCGATGGCGGCCGCGCCGCGTAGTTGCTCGGCGAGGTTGGAGGTGCGGCGGTGAGCGTGCAGCGATTGACCTTGGCATCGGGAGAGGTGCGATACCGGGCTCGCGTGAAGTCCCACGGTAGGGGCGTCGCGTCGCGAGTGTTCACGCGTCGCGCTGATGCCCTTGCGTGGGAGTCCGAACAGGTGCGTCGCCTTCGCCTGGGTGAGTGGATCGATCCTCGGCGCGGGGCCGTGCCACTGTCGGTCGTCGCGGCGTCGTGGCTCGAGACGCGTGGGTCGGTGAAACGTCGGACGCGCGAGACGGATGCTGCGGTTTGGCGTCGCTACATCGAGCCGCGGTTCGGGGCCTGGCCAGTGGCGTCGATTACCGGAGCGGAGGTTGCGAGTTGGCTGGGCGGCATCGTCGCGTCTGGCTCGGCTCCGGCGTCTGCTCGTCGTGCGCTGGCGACACTTCGGCTGATCCTGGCGCACGCTGTCGAGGACCAGCGGGTGACGCGAAACGTTGCTGTGGCGGTGCGAGCTCCCCGAGGTGGAGCCCGCCGTGAGGGTCGCGCTCTCACGACGGCGGAGGTCCGGGCGCTACAAAGTGCTGTGCCGCGGAGTCCTGGCCGACGTGGTGTTGGTTCTCGCGTTCACCGGGCTGCGGTGGGGCGAGCTGGCAGGTTTGCGGGTCGAAGACCAGGTGACGGTTCCGGGCCGTGGCCTGCGGGTGCAGCGTGCGCTGTTGGCCAGTAGCGAGGGCGGCAGCCTGTATGTCGACTCGGTGAAGTCAGGTCGTTCGCGCACGGTTCCGCTGCTGCCGGACGTGGCACTGATCGTGGATCGGTGGGCTACGGACCGGGAGCCAGGCGACTGGCTGTTCCATGCGCCGGGCGGTGGTCCCCTACGAGAAACGAATTGGAAGCGCTCGGTGCGTTGGGCTGACGCGACTGCGGCGATCGGGCTTCCCACGTTGCGGGTGCACGACTTGCGGCACACGGCGGCGTCGATCTGGCTGGGGGCTGGTGCCGACCCAAAGGTGGTCCAGCGGGTGCTGGGGCATGCGTCAGCGGCCATGACGATGGACCTCGTACGGCCACATGATTGACGACAACTTGTGGACTGCCGCGAAGAGGCTTGGGGACAGCACGGGGACAGGATCGGGTGTTGTGTCCGAGTTGCACCGTCGTGGTTCAGACGGTGCAGGGCCCTGACCTGCGGCGTTTGCGTGGAGCCGCCTGTCGGAATCGAACCGACGACCTTCTCATTACGAGTGAGATGCTCTACCGACTGAGCTAAGGCGGCGGGCGCGGGCGAGCCCGGACCGACCGCAGAGTCTAGCGGGGCTACCCGGTGGCTCCTGACACGTTCCGGGCCGCGGCCAACCAACCGCCGAACGGCTACTTGCAGACCGTCCCTGCCTTCGGCACGGTCCCGTCGATCAGGTAGGCGTCCACGGCCGCGTCGATGCAGGCGTTGCCCTCGTGGTAGCCGGTGTGGCCGTCGCCTTCGCGCGTCAGCAGTACCCCGGAGTCCAGTGTCGAGGCCAGCTCCTTTGACCAGGCGTACGGAGTCGCGGGGTCCCGGGTGGTGCCGAGCACGACGATGGGTGCCGCCCCTTCGGCCTTCAGTGGTACCCAGGGGAACTGCGCCTGCACCGGCCAGTCGGTGCAGGCCGAGCCCAGCCCAGGCAACCGTGTCCCCGAACGTCGGCGACGCCTTGCGGAACGACGGCAGCTCGCGCTTGATGTCGGACACCGACGCGTCGGACTCCTGGTCGATGCAGTTGATGGCCAGGTTGGGGATGAGGATCGACGAGCGGTAGCTGTCCTGTACCCGGCCGGCATACGCGTCGGCCAGCTGCAGCAGCCCGGATCCGTCACCGTCGAGGGCAGCGTCGAGCACAGATCGCAGCTGCGGCCAGTACGCCTTCGAGTACATGGCCTGCGCGAGGCCGGTCTCGCCAAGCTGCTGAGTCAGGTCCCGGCCGAGCAGCGTGGGCAACGGCTTGGAGTCCAGGCCCTTCAGGAAAGTGTTCAGTCGCCGATGCGCGTCCGCCTTCGTCGAACCCAGAGCACACCCCTGCTTCACGCAGTCGGCGAGGAAAGCATCCAAGGCTGTTTCGAACCCGGCGGCCTGCACCATGGCCTGGTTGTCGTCATCGGTTGGGCCGGTTACGGCACCGTCGAGCACCATCTGGCCCACGTTCTTCGGGAACTCCTGGGCATAGGTAGCACCCAGCAGTGTCCCGTAGGACTTCCCGAGATAGTTGAGCTTCTTCTCCCCCAGGACGCTGCGGAGAATGTCCATGTCGGCTGCCGCCTCCAGCGTGCTGACGTGCCCGAGCAGCGACCCGCTGTTCGTCGCGCAGGCCTTCCCCATCCCGCCAGGACATCGCGCCACCGCTTCTCCTCCTGCGGGGTGTCCGGAGTGTCGTCCATCGACAGCCAACTCTCCATGGCCGGATCGTCGAGACAGGCAACGCGATCAGGCTCTCCGACACCACGAGGATCGAAACCGATGATGTCGTAGGACTGCAGCACAGCCGGCGTGAACACCTGCCCCGCCGCGGCCGCGTACTGAACCCCGGAACCGCCCGGTCCACCCGGGTTGACCACGAGGGAGCCGCGGCGCTGATCGGCCGAACGGGCCGGGACCTTCAACACCCGCAGCCGGATCGACGCCTCTGGCTTGGCGTAGTCCAGCGGCACCTCGAGAGCAGCACACTGATAACTGGAACCCCCTGCGCACTGCTTCCAGTTCAGCTTCTGCGCGTAGTACCGCTCGGGCGCTAGCGGCATGCCGGCACCGTTCTTCGCCCCAGCCGCACCGGCCTTACCAGCCGGCGTGCTCGTCGCCGGCGCATTCGTGTCCCTGACATCGCTAGCACTCGGGATCGCGCTGCACGCCAGCGGTGTCAGCAATGCGAAGGCAGCCACCCCAGCGAGAACGGCCCGCGGCCAGCGCGACGAGGCCACCGATTCCATGACCCCGTCAGCGACCTCACGAGTCCTCGGTAGCCGGGGGCGGACGCCGCCGGAGGCGACGTCGGCGGCCAGGAGTTCTCTTCGGAACTTCGGCATTCTCGTCGGTCGCAACTGCGGAGGCTGGTTCTGGATCAGACGTCCGGCGACCGCCGTCAGCGACCATCGTCTCGTAGTTCTTCCTGCTCCCGCACACGCTCGCCTTGGGACACACCACTGCCTTGCCGTCCGCCTGCATGCGGATCACCAACGACTCGGTCGGCACGCTGTGGGCGATCACCGTGCCGTCGCCCTCGGGAAGCGAGACCTTCTCCCCCACCGCGGGAGCGTCGGCCTTGAAGTCGTTGTAGAGCGGGTGTTCGTACTTCAGGCAGCACATGAGCTTGCCGCAGGCACCGGAGATGCGCAGCGGGTTGAGCGGCAGGTCCTGGTCCTTGGCCATGCGCAGGCTCACCGGTTCGAAGTCGGTGAGGAACGTGGCACAGCACAGATCGCGGCCGCACGAACCGATGCCGCCCATCACCCGGGCTGCGTCGCGATCACCGATCTGGCGCAACTCGATGCGGGCCTGCAGCGTCCGGGCGAGTTCGCGCACCAGGTCGCGGAAGTCGACGCGATGCGGCGCCGAGAAGTAGATGAGGATGAGCTGATCCACATCTTCGCGAGTGTCGATGATGTCGACAGCCGACACCTTCATCGGCAGCTTGTGTGCGCGAATGATGCGCCGCGCGGTGATCGTTGCCTCGGTCTTGCGACGAGCGTTGCGGGCATTGCGTTCCAGCTGTTCGTCGGTGGCAAAGCCCGCCATCGTGGGCAGTCCGCCGATGTCCTCCGACACCCACGACGGCGCCCACACGCACTGCGCAACCTCTGGACCCTCCGGGGTGGGGACGAGCACCATGTTCCCGACTCGCGGGCTGTACTCCCCGGGGTCGAGGTAGAACAGCTGCCCGTGACGCGCGAAGGTCACCGCCATCACCATGCCCATCGGCTCAGGGTAGTGGAGCGATGGGCAGGCTCCGGTCCGTTGTGGACGCCCTCGATCAGACGATCGGGGTCGCCGGATCAGCCGAGGTTGCGCTCGTTCGCGGCCTCGAGGACCGCATTGATCTTGCGCCGGACCTGTCGCGACAGGCCGGGGCTCACGGCGAGCAGACCGTCCAGGGTCTGGTCGTCCTCGGCGGTCGCGAACGACATGCCTGCGTCCACGTCCCGAAACACGGTCTCGAGCTCTGCCCAGGTGACGCGATCCCGTCGCAGCTCGTCGAACGGCGTTTGCAGGTCGAAGTTCTCGAACTGTGCGTCCGGCTCAACCGCGACGTAGTCGAAGTGATGCTGGCCGCCATCGACCGTCTGGCGCGTGCCACCGTCGGCCTCAGAGTCGCCGTGCAGCGGCAGGGTGACGTCGGCCTCCACACCCTCGGGGACGGTCACGTCCAGAGTGATGCGCTCACCGGTGCGACGCCACTCCACGGCGGCATAGCCGTGAGGCGTCTCCAGTGATGCCGACGCGTGGGTGATCCCGCCGCCCGGCTGCGGCGCGATCGCGAGACGCGCATAGCCAGGCTCGGCCGGCGCGAGGCCCGCAACCACACGGTGAACCCAGTCGATGACCGCACCGAGCGCGTAGTGGTTGAACGACGTCATCGAACCAGGGTTGATCGTTCCGTCCGGGCGCATGGAGTCCCAGCGCTCCCAGATCGTGGTGGCACCCATCGTCACCGGGTACAGGAACGACGGGCACTCGGTCTGGAGCAACATCGCGTAGGCGTCGCGCATGTGTCCGGTGGACGACAACGCGTCGGCGACCAACGGCGTTCCGGCGAAGCCCGTCGAGATGCGGTGGCCGGCCTTGCGGACCAGCTTGGTGAGCGCCTTGCCCGCCCGGTCCCGCTGCTCGTCATTGAGCAGGTCGAACTGGATCGCGAGCGCATACGCGGTTGCCGACTCGTTGACGAGGCGACCCGACGGCGCCACGTACTCCCGCTGGAAGGCCGCACGCACCGTGTCGGACAGCTGCGCGTAGCGCTTCGCATCCTCAGTCTTCCCGAGGATCTCGGCAGTCCGCGACAGGGTTCGCGAAGCGTGCGCGAAGTAGGCCGTGGCGAGCAGGTGCGGGTCGGTCTTGCCGTCGGCGGCTCGGTCCGGTGGAGCGTCCGGGTCGAGCCAGTCACCGAACTGGAACCCCGTGTCCCACAAGCCGTCGTGCAGCTTTCCCGCCACGCGGTCGACATACGCGGTCGCCGACGCGTAGTTGTCGGCGAGCACCTGCTCGTCCCCGTAGGCGATGTAGAGCGTCCACGGCAGCAGCACACTGACATCGCCCCATAGGGCCGTGTCGATGTTGGAGGCAAGGACATCCGGCACCACGAGCGGCACGAAGCCCGTGTCCAGATGCTCGGCGGACAGGTCCTCGAGCCAGTTGCCGAGCACCTGCCGCACGTCGTACAGGTAGGCGGCCGAGGGGCCGAAGGCGTTGATGTCGCCGGTCCAGCCCAGGCGTTCGTCGCGCTGTGGGCAGTCGGTCGGAACGCTGACGAAGTTGCCCCGCATGCCCCAGACCGTGTTGCGGTGCAGCTGATTCAGCAGGTCGTGTGAGCTGTCGAACGTGCCGGTGCGCCGCATGTCGCTGTGCACCACCACCGCGGTGAATGCGGCGGGGTCGAGCGTGCCGGGCCAGTCATCCACTTGCACGTAACGGAAGCCGTGGAAGGTGAACCGCGGCTCCCACGACTGTTCGCCGTCGCGCAGCGTGTAGTGATCGGTCTGCTTGGCCGTTCTCAGCGGACGGGTTCCGAGCTCGCCGTGCTCCATCACCTCGGCGTGAGTCAGCGTGACGGTCGAGCCCGCCTGGCCCGTCACCGTGAACCGGACCCAGCCGACGAGGTTCTGGCCGAAGTCCAGCACGGTCTTGCCGGACGGCGTGGTGATGACCTCACGCACGGCCAGCTCTTCGGTCCGACGGACCGGCTCGAGGTCGCCGGCCGAGAGCAGCTTGGACAGGTCCCAGTCCACTGCGGTGACGGGTCCCCAGGCAGTGTCGTCGAACCCGGGTTCGGACCAGCCGGGAATCTCCTTGCGGGCGTCGTAGTCCTCGCCGTCGTAGATGCTGTTCGCGGTCACCGGACCATCGGTGGACACGCGCCAACTGCCGTCGGTGCCCACCAGCACCGTCTCGCCCGGACTCCAGCGTGATCTCCAACTGGGCCAGCAGACCCGCATTCTCGGCGAAGTGGTGGGTGCTGCGCTTGTCCTTGTTCCACGCGAGCCGGGTGCGCGCCCAGCCGTCGCCCACGTAAGCGCCGAGCGTGTTGTCCCCGTCGCGCACCAGCGCGGTGACGTCGTGGCTGCGGTAGTGCAGCCGGTGCCGGTAGCTCGTCCATCCCGGCGCGAGCACCTCATCGCCTACGCGCACTCCGTTGACGAATGCTTCGTAGATACCCAGGGCGGTCACGTGCAGCACGGCCTTCTCGACGCCGCCCGGGGCGGTGAAGTCCTTGCGGAACAGCACGGCTGCCTTGCCGTGCACAGCCGACTCGTCGACCGGTGCGATGAAGCCCGCGGTCCAGGTGGGCTGTGCGGTCACGGCTGAAACGTCGGTGCTGGTGGTCGCCTCTGCGGTGGTGGTCATCTCGCCAGTCAAGCCCGATGCCTGCGCGCTCGCGCCTGGCCTGCCGGAATCGGACGGACCTGTGCCGGGTCCGGACATGCCGTCGGTCGGCTGGCTCAGCGGCCTCGGGACATCCGCAGGAGAACGGCGGCGCCAGGCCTCAACCCGAACCGGACGCTGTTCCGGCCGGCCGTCACCTGCCCGGGCACCGGCCGGTACTCCTCGTCAGCGGGATCGAACCTCGCCACCCGATGCACTCCGGCTCCGAAGCGCACGGTGACCGACGCCGCCCGGTCGTGCCGCTCGTTCACCACCAACGACCATCGGCGGTCGCGCCGAAGGCGGGAGGTGAACGACCCGACGATCACCGGGCTGCCCTCGACCGCGCCGATCCAGCCGTCGGGCCGGAACTCCTCGTCGCCCGACCTGCCGTCTGTGTGCCGGACCGACTCGGAGCGCATCATCGCGAGCTCATCGCCGACAGGTTGCAGCCACTGCCGGTTCACGGACTTGACGGCACCCAGGGACTCGTCGGTGACCTCACCGGCGAAGGTCACGGACGTCGCCCCGTAGGCGAGCGCCACGTTGGCCCGCCACAGCAGCTCACGCAACGCGATCGCCTGACCGTCTGCGCCAGCCGCCGGCAGGGTGCCCCAGAGCGGTACGGCCCGACGTCGAGCATCCGCACGTGCCGTTGCCCAGTTGGCGAAGGCGGCGTGGTCTTCGCCGTCGGCCTGGGCAGGGACATGCCCGGCAGACACGACGGGAACGCTGACCTGGCTGAACTGCTGGAGGTAGTCGGCAAAGTCTGCAGCTCGCAAACGCCCGGGTGCCGTGTCCGTAGGCATCAGCCCGATGAGCGACAGATGTTCGGGAGCCTGACTCCGCAGAAGGTCGACCAGATACGCCTGGCGGCCGAACACGTCTGCGTGTGTCTCGTCGTCGAGGTGGAAGCCCACCACGGCCGGGTGTGCGACGAACGGTTCGATCGCCTCGGCCACGAGACCCGGCCACTCGGTCCTCGGCGGGAGTGCGGCCCCTCGCAGGGTCGCGAGCCGGGTGAGCTCGGGGCTTCTGGCGATGCAGCGGAGCTTGAACTGGTGAGCGAGATCCAACACCTGAGTGCTGGCCACGTCGCCGTCCGTACCCGCCGACAGGAGCAGGTTGAAGCCACTGTCGGCGATGGCGCCGAACCGCTCAGCACAGATGCCGGTCGAACGCGTCCAGTGGATGCCGATGCCGAACCGGCCGTTGCGGAGGTACTTCGGTAGCTGGCGACCAGCGGCATCGACACGGCCGTCGGCGACGAGTGGGAGCGCGGCGCCGGCGGCACCGGCCGTCGCAGCCTGCAGCAGTCGGCGTCGGGTTAGCCCCGTCGCCTCCAGCTGGGCGGGCACCTCGCGTGCCCCCGCGTCCCTCGCCATGCCTGACCCCTTCGTCAGTGAGCAGTCTTTTCAGTATCCGACGCAGCTCCGCGATCTCCCAACCGGCAGCAGTGATCGAGACCGAGACGGCGCAGGTGCCGCCGAATCGTTACCCGAAACAGCGCCGAGCTCCTGGCACGGGCACTGGCAGGATCGCCGACGTGGATGAACCGGAGTCGTGTTACGCGTGCCAGACCAGTCGTTCTCCATCGCTACCCGTGCGGGAAGAGGTGTATCGCAGCGACGACTGGCGGGTCGCTCACGCGTTCGACACGAGCCTGCCCGGATGGCTCATCGTGCTGCCGATTCGGCACCTGTCGTCGATGGGTCAGCTGACTCCCAGCGCTGCCGAGGAACTCGGGCGCCTGTTGCGGGCGTTGTCGCTCGTCCTCGAACGCCGGCTCGGCGCGACCAAGGCGTACGTGATGTTCTTCGCCGAGGCGGAAGGGTTCGCGCACCTGCACGTGCATGTCGTGCCGCGCATGCCCGACCAGCCTGCGACCGAACGCGGACCGAGCATCTTCGCCAGGCTCGGCGGACCAGACCAGTTGTCCACCGACGAACGCGATCGTGTGAGTGCAGACCTGCGGGACGCCCTCACCGAGACACTTCGAGACTCCGACTCCGAGCCATCCTGAACGGTCTTGCGGCGCGTGCACACGCGTGAGCCGTGCGCGTGGCAACAATGGAGCAATGCTCAGCGACCAGTGCTCCCTCTCCAGCCTGGTCTGGCGCGGCAACGACCCCGACGCCGGCCCGATTCCGTTCGACCGGATCTCCGATGCGCTCGAGGACAAGGAATCGCTGGTGTGGGTCGACCTGGTGAACCCCACCGACGACGACATGCGCAGGCTGGGCGAAGAGCTTGGTATCGGCGCGGCAGCGCTGGAGGATGCGACCGCACCGCACGAGCGCCCGAAGGTGACCCGCCATGGGTCGCACCTGTTCTTCACGACCTACGCCACCACGCTGTCGTCCGCGGTCGACGACACAGACCTGGTGCTCAGCCGGGTCTCGGGATTCCTGATGGAGGGCGGACTCATCACTGTCCGCCTCGACGAGACCTTCGACATGGCACCAGTCACCGAGGGCTGGCAGGACAACGCCGATCTCATGCCGTTCGGTTCGGGCGCGCTGATGCATGGACTCCTCGATGTGATCGTCGACGGTCACTTCGAGGCGATCCAGCGGCTCGATGACGCCATCGAGGAGATGGAGGACACGCTGTTCGAGGAGGGCCGCACCGGCCCTTCCTTCCAGCGAAGGGTTTACCAGCTGCGCAAGCGGCTCGTGCAACTGCGGCGGGTGGTGCTGCCGATGCGTGAGGTCGTGAACGGCCTGCTGCGTCACCGCACGGCAACCAACGACGAACTCGACGCCCTGTATGACGATCTGTACGACCACGTGCTCCGTGCAGCCGAGTGGACGGAATCGGTCCGGGACATGGTGGCGACCGTGTTCGAGACCAACCTGTCGCTGCAGAACGCGCGGTTGAACACGGTGATGAAGAAGCTGGCCGGCTGGGCCGCGATCATCGCGGTTCCGACCGCCATCACCGGCTGGTTCGGCCAGAACATTCCGTTTCCCGGAGTCGGCTCGCACGTCGGTCTGGTGCAGAGCATCATCCTGATCGTGGCGCTCTCCTCCGGGCTGTACGTCGTCCTGCGCCGCCACGACTGGATCTAGCCGACAACCGCCCGGGCCGCGTCACGGGCGATATCAGTGCGGTACTGCGCTCCGCGCATCCGCACATGCGTGACTCCGGCGTAGACCTTTTCCCGTGCCTGTGCGAGAGAATCTGCGCTGGATGTCAGTGCGAGTACACGCCCGCCGGCCGACACGAGCGTGCCGTCCTCGGTTCGTCGAGTCCCCGCATGCAGGACGCGCACGCCATCGGGCAGGTCGTCCAGGCCTTCGATGGGGTCTCCGGCGACCGGACTCGTGGGGTATCCCTCGCTGGCCACCACCACGCACACCGAGGCGCCGTCGCGCCATTGCAGGTCGGGGAACGCGGACAGAGACCCGGTGGCGGCCGCCGCCAGCAGTTCCGCAAGCGGCGACTCCAGTAGCTCGAGGACGACCTCCCCGTCGGGATCACCGAGGCGGACGTTGAACTCCACGACTTTCGGGCCCTCCGACGTGAGCGCCAGGCCCACGTACAGCAAGCCGGAGAAGGGGATTCCCCGGACGCGCATCTCGGCCAGGGTGGGTTCGACCACCGCGGCCTGCAGGCGCACCACCAGGTCGTCGGCGGCCCACGGGAGCGGCGCGTAGGCGCCCATGCCACCGGTGTTCGGTCCCGTGTCGTCGTCGCCGATCCGCTTGAAGTCCTGTGCCGGCAGAAGGGGAACGGCCGTCTCGCCGTCGCACACCACGAAGAGCGACACCTCGGGACCGTCGAGGTACTCCTCGATCACGACGACTCCGCTGGCTGCGGCATGTGCCTCCGCGGCTGCCCGGTCTTCCGTGACGACGACGCCCTTACCCGCTGCGAGTCCGTCCTGCTTCACCACGTACGGCGGACCGAACAGGTCGAGAGCCGCAGCCACCTCGATGGGATGCGTGCACGTTCGTGAGCGCGCAGTGGGCACGCCGGCCGAATCCATTACCTGCTTGGCGAATGCCTTCGATCCCTCCAGCGCCGCGGCGGCGCGAGATGGGCCGAACACGGTGAAGCCGTCGTCGGTCAGCACGTCCGAGATGCCCGCGACCAGCGGCGCCTCGGGTCCCACCACGACCAGGTCAGGCACGATCTCGCGGGCCAGTTCGAGGACGGCAACGGGATCAGTGGCGTCCACCGCGTGGCAGGTGGCATCTTCGGCGATTCCGGCGTTGCCGGGAGCCGCGTGCACGGCGGTGACGACCGGATCGCGAAGCAGGCCTCGCACGAAGGCATGCTCACGAGCACCGGAACCGAGCACGAGAACGATCATCGGCAGACTCCCGTTGTCAGCGGGCGAAGAAGTCGTAGCGGGCGATGGTGGCCTCACGCTCCTGGCCTACGCCGATGCCCCAGATCTCGCAGCCGATGAGCTCCTCGATGCGGTGCACGTAGGCCTGCGCGGCTGCGGGAAGGTCGTCGAACGTCCGGCAGGCACTGATGTCGGTCCGCCAGCCGTCCATGAGCTCGTACACCGGCCGGGCGTGGTGAAAGCCGGTCTGGGTGAGCGGCAGGTCGTCGGTGTGCTCACCGTCGACCGTGTAGCCCACGCACACCGGGATCTTGTCCCAGGCCGAGAGGATGTCCAGCTTGGTGAGGAAGACCTCGGTGCACCCGTTCACCCTGATCGCGCTGCGCACGACCGGTGCGTCGAACCAGCCGCAACGACGCTTTCGGCCTGTGGTGGTTCCGAATTCCGCACCCAGCTGCCGCAGTTGCTCACCGTCGTCGTCCAGCAACTCACTCGGCATCGGGCCCTCGCCGACGCGCGTGGTGTAGGCCTTCGCGATGCCGATGATGCGGTCGATGCGCCGCGGACCCACGCCGGTCCCGACGCACGCACCGGCGGCGATGGGGTTGGACGACGTCACGAACGGATAGGTGCCGAAGTCGACGTCGAGGTGGTGCGCCTGGGCGCCCTCGAACAGCACGGTCTTGCCCGCGTCCAGCGCGTTGTTCAACTCCAGCGACACATCGGTGACGTAGCCGGAGATCCGGTCGGCGAACGACAGCAGGCCGTCGGCGACCTCGGTCGGATCGATCGCGCGCCGGTTGTACACCTTCACCAGCAGGTGATTCTTCTGGTCGAGGGCGGCCTCGACCTTCTGCTGCAGGATCGAGGAGTCGAACAGATCCTGAACCCGGATGCCGATCCGGTTCACCTTGTCGGCATATGCCGGCCCAACTCCACGACCAGTCGTCCCGATCTTGTTCTTGCCGAGGAAGCGCTCGGTGACCTTGTCGATCTGGATGTGGTACGGCGTGATGATGTGGGCATTGGCGGAGATCATCAGCTTGCTGACATCGATGCCACGCTTGGTCAGGCCGTCGATCTCGGTGAACAGCACCGAGAGGTCGATGACGACGCCGTTGCCGATCACGGGCCGACAGCCCTCGTTGAGAACACCCGAGGGCAAGAGGTGCAGGGCGTACTTCTCGCCGTCCACCACGATCGTGTGTCCCGCGTTGTTCCCGCCGGAGTACCGAACGCAGTAGTCGGTGTCGCCACCGATCAGGTCGGTGGCCTTGCCTTTCCCCTCGTCGCCCCACTGGGCGCCGACCACCACGATGCCGGGCATGGCTGGTCCGTCAGGCCAGGCCGAGCGTGCGGGCGGCCGTCATCGACGAATCCCGCAGGAACTGTTCGCACCGCTCCTGCTCAGGGGTCTCCTCGATCGCCTCGGCGGCCCGCGCCAGCGCCGCGAGCGCCCGCAGGAAGCCGCGGTTCGGCTCGTGCTCCCAGGGCACCGGACCGAATCCCTTCCAGCCGGCCCGGCGCAGCGCGTCGAGGCCGCGGTGGTAGCCGGTGCGGGCGTAGGCGTAGGCCTGCACGTCGTGGCCGGCGTCGAGAGCACGCTCGGCCAGGACCGCCCAGACCAGCGACGACGTCGGGTGGCGCCTGGCGGTGTCGTCCGGGCTCTCCTCGGCGACGGCAGCAGCCGGGTCGGGTGGCAACAGGGTCTCGGGCGGCTCGTTCAGGAGATTCGTCACGGCAACCCCTCCGGGGCGTCGGGCCTGCAGGTGGTCAGGCGGAGATCGCGGTGCCTGCGGATCGCAGCTGCTCGCAGCCCTGGACGATGCGCGCGGCCATCCCCGCCTCGGCAGCCTTGCCCCAGGCCCGCGGGTCGTAGGCCTTCTTGCTGCCCACCTCGCCGTCGATCTTCAGCACGCCGTCGTAGTTCTTGAAGATGTGGTCGGCCACCGGCCGCGTGAAGGCGTACTGGGTGTCGGTGTCGATGTTCATCTTCACCACGCCGTAGTCGACCGCCGCCGTGATCTCCTCGGCGGTGGAACCGGAACCCCCGTGGAAGACCAGGTCGAACGGGCTCGCCTTGCCGATCTTGGCGCCGACCTCGTCCTGGATCTGCTTGAGGATCTCCGGGCGGAGCTTCACCGCACCGGGCTTGTAGACGCCGTGGACGTTGCCGAACGTGAGCGCGGTGATGTAGCGGCCGTTCTCGCCGGTTCCCAGCGCCTCCACCGTGGCGAGACCGTCGTCGACGGTCGAGTAGAGCTTCTCGTTGATCTGGTTGTCGACGCCGTCTTCCTCGCCACCGACCACGCCGACCTCGATCTCGAGCACGATCCTGGCGGCGTGGGCACGCGCCAGCAGCTCCTTGGCGATCTCGAGGTTCTCCCCCAGGGGGACCGCCGAGCCGTCCCACATGTGCGACTGGAACAGCGGGTTCTGGCCGCGGGCGACCCGCTCCTCGCTGATCGCCAGCAGCGGCCGGACGAAGCCGTCGAGCTTGTCCTTCGGGCAGTGGTCGGTGTGCAGGGCGATGTTGATCGGGTAGCTCTTGGCCGCCTCGTGCGCGAAGGCGGCGAGCGCCACCGAGCCCGCGATCATGTCCTTGACGGTCGGACCGGACAGGTACTCCGCGCCGCCGGTGGAGACCTGGACGATCCCGTCGCTCTGGGCCTCGGTGAAGCCCTGCAGGGCGGCATGCAGCGTCTGGGACGAGGTGATGTTGATCGCGGGGTAGGCGAAGTGGTCCCGCTTGGCGCGGTCCAGCATCTCCGCGTACACCTCAGGCGTGGCTACGGGCATGGTGCTCCTCATCTCGAATCGCTGACGCGGCCGGCTCGACCCGGTCGGACGGCCAGCGGAAGTATTCCAGTCCCGACGTCTCGCGCGCGGGCCGGACCGCAGCGCGAACGGTCAGAGCGACGACGCGGGCGGGCGGGTGTCGCCGGTCCCCTGCCTGGGCGGGGTCTCGGTGTGCGGCTCCGCCTCCGGCAGGTCGCCGAAGCCGGGCACCGGATTGTCCTGCTCGGCGGCGTGCAGTTGCGGTGTCGGGGTGCCGCTTGCGGCTGGTACCTGGTCCGGCGGGTACTCCCGTACGGGCTGGGATCCATATGCGTCGGTGTCGAAGGAGACCTGCGGCATGTCCCGGGCCTGCTCGTCGTGGATGTCGAAGTACTCGGCCGGTTGGTGGTGGAAGGCGCCACCGATCACCGACGAAGGGAACGTACCTAGCCGGGTGTTGTAGGCCCGGACGTTGGCGTTGTAGAACCGCCGGCCGGCGGCGATGCGGTCCTCGGTGTCGGCGAGGGTCTGCTGCAGCTGCAGGAAGTTCTGGTTCGACTGCAGCTGTGGGTAGGCCTCCACCTGCACCATCAACTGATGCAGCTGACCGGAGATCGCCTCCTCGGTCTGGGCCCGCTCGGCACTCGGCCCGGACGGACCGCTCACCGCCTGGGTACGGAGGCGGGACAGCTCCGTGAGCACCTGCCGCTCCTGCGAGGCGTAGCCCTTGACCGTTTCGACCAGCTGCGGGATCAGGTCGTAGCGGCGGCGCAGTTCCACGTCGATCTGCCGCCAGGACTCCTCGATGACGTTGCGCTGGCTGACGAAGCGGTTGAACATCGTGATCACGCTGATCCCGAGGATCAGGACGAGCGCCAGCACGATCACCATGAACACGACGAAGGCAGTCATTCGCCCTCCCATTCAGTCCGGTCGGTGGGCGTCAGGTCGGAGCCACTCTAGGTGGGATGGCTCGCACCACCTGCGACGCGCTACATGCAGCAGCAGCCGGCATACCGGGACAGGTGGCTACGAAAGGGACGCGTGGAGCGCCCGTTTGCATGTCTTGTGGCAACGACGTGGCAGGCGACCGTCAGCTGCCGTAGTCCTTGAGCACCCAGGCGGGGATCAGGGCGGCGACTGCGGCGAGGAAGTCCCATCTCGCGGTGATGTCCTCGGGCTGCGGGCGCTGGGACATCGCGTTGTACAGGATGCGGCCGTTGATCCGGGTGACGCCGGTCTGGCCGGCCAGCATCAGCTCCATCATCCGCGTGGGCATCAGAGCGGAGCCGTAGCGCTCGTCAGCCGCCTTGTACCGGAACCGGCGGTTGAAGTCGTCACTCTCGAGCTGGACGTCGTCGAAGCCAAAGGCGTCAGCCACCTTGCCGCCGAAGATGCCCTCGTCCTCGATCGTCATCGACGGCAGTGCCGTGGGTAGCCAGAGCGCGCAGATCTGCCAGCGGTAAGTCGTCGTCGAGCTGGACTTCCCGCTGCTGGTGGTCTCTTTGTAGATGTAGGTGAAGCCGAGAACCGGAGCCCCGTTGAGCGTGCCACTCAGGACGTGTGTCGCGCTGCGGCTGTGGCCCCTCCCGAACGGGCTGTCGTTGCCGAACTGCTTGTACAGCTCGTCGTCGACCTTGGGTTGGTACGTCAGCCCATGGTTGGCCGCGAACGCTGTGTAGAGCGCCTGCCGCTTGCGCTCCTGCCTCGCCGAGAGGACGACTCCTGCGACCACCGCCGCGATCCCGAGCGTGAGGAAGATGACGAAGGCGTTGTCGACCAATCCGAACATCGCGCTGTCCATTGATCCTCCGCTGGTCGGGCCGTCCCGAGCGGGCCAACGATTGCTGGCACGATGTCGCCATGTCCTCCGATGTTCCCCCATCGCGCGTCGAGGCGGCCGAACCCGGCCCTACCCAGATGTCGGTGGAGGTCGCCGAGCAACCCGAGGCAGTGGCCCGCACGCTGGCCCACCTCCGCCCGAGAAGGGCCGACCTCGCCCGGTTGGCGGAGGGTCGGCGCCGGGTGCTGCTGGTGGCGCGCGGGTCGTCGGACAACGCCGCTGTCTACGGCCGTTATCTGCTGGAGACGCATGCCGGCTGGAGTGCAGCGCTCGCCGCTCCCAGCGTGGCGACGCTCTACCAGGCCGAGCTGGACCTGAGCGACGCCATCGTGGTGTCGGTGTCGCAGTCGGGCGCTACCGAGGAGATCGTCGAGGCCCAGGCATGGGCGACCCGGCACGGCGCCGCCACCGTCGCGGTCACCAATGACGGCGACAGCCCCTTGGCCTCCACCGCGAATGTCGCTCTGGTCACGCAGGCAGGCGTGGAGCGGGCCGTCCCCGCCACGAAGACCTACACGACCCAGCTCACCGCGATGGCCGTGCTCGCCTCTGCGCTGGCCAGTGACACGGAAGTCCTCGACGAGCCGCTCGACCGGGTGCCGGCCGAGATCGCGGGCCTCATCGAACACCGGGCGGGCATCGACGAGGCGGTCGACCGGCTCGCCCAGGCCGCCGAGGTGCTGGTCTCCGGCCGCGGCCTGGTGTTCGGCACCGCGCTCGAGATCGCCCTCAAGCTGGAGGAGACGTGCCTGCGGCCGGTGCGGGGGCTCTCGTACGCCGACCTGCGCCATGGACCGATGGCCGTGGTCGACGCCGAGCTCGTGGCGGTGCTGGTGGCGGCTGCCGACGGGCCGATCCTGCCGGGCATGCACGACCTGGCCGACGATGTCGCCGCTCGCGGCTCGGTGACCATCGGCATCGGGGGCGACACGACGTTCGCGGCGAAGTGTGGAGTGGCTGTGGCCGGACCAGACCTCCCCGAGACCGTCGCTCCCCTGGCCCTCGTGGTTCCCGGCCAGTTGATCGTCGAACAACTGGCGCGCCGGCTCGGGCTCGACCCCGATGCCCCGCGCGGCCTGAAGAAGATCACCCAGACCGACTGAAGCCGCCTGACTTGCCCAGAGCCTCAGACGGCCTGCCCGAAGACGTGCGCTCGCACCCAGGCGTGCATGGCGATGGCCGCTGCCGCTCCCACGTTGATCGAACGGGTTGATCCCACCTGTGAGATCGCGAGCACGGCGGTGCACGCCGACAACATCGCCGTCGACAGCCCTTCGCCTTCGGTGCCGAACACGAGCAGGCAGTCGCGCGGGAGGGTGAACGTCTCCAGGGGGACCGACCCTTCGGTGTTGTCGATCCCGATGACCGTCAGGCCGGTGGCACTCGCATGGTCGAGCAGGCCAGCCGGATCCTCGTGGTGACTGATGTCGAGGTAGCGGTCGGTGACCATCGCGCCGCGCCGATTCCACCGCCGTCGGCCCACCACGTGCACCGCAGTCGACGTTGAAGGCGTTGGCGGTACGCACCACCGAGCCGATGTTGAAGTCGTGGCCGAGGTTCTCCACGGCCACCTCGAGCCGCACCCGCTGGGTGGCGAGTTCGGCGACGATCGCCTCGGTGCGCCAGTAGCGGAAGCGGTCGGCGACGTTGCGCCGATCGCCGTCGGCCAGCAGGACGGGGTCAAGCCACGGATCGTCTGGCAGCGGGCCGCGCCAGGGCCCGACGCCCACGCTCGAGGCGTCCCGATCGCTGCTCACCCGGTAGCCTCCAATGGTGTCGACGACCCTTGCGCTGGGCCCGTCCTTTCTGGATCCCGAGCACATTCTCGAGAGTCTGGGGCCCTGGGCGCTCTGGGGCGCGGTCGCCATCATCTTCGCCGAGTGTGGCCTGCTGATCGGCTTCTTCCTCCCCGGTGACAGCCTCTTGTTCATCACCGGGATGTTCACCGCGCAGGGCTTCATCGATCTGCCCCTCGCGGTCGTGTGCCTGGTGCTGACCGTGGCCGCGATCGTCGGCAACCTCGTCGGTTACGCGATCGGCTACCGAGCGGGACCGGCGATCTTCAACCGGGAGGACTCCCGGTTGTTCAAGGCATCCCACGTCGCGAAGACGCACGAGTTCTTCGAGAAGCACGGGGTGAAGGCCATCATCCTCGCCCGGTTCGTACCGATCGTGCGGACGTTCATCACCGTCGTGGCGGGCGTCGGGCGGATGCCCTTCAGCAGCTACGCGGTCTTCTCCACGGTCGGAGCGATTCTCTGGGCCACCGGGGTGACCGTTCTCGGGTACTACCTCGGCCAGATCCCGTTCATCCGGGACAACATCGAGGTGATCCTGATCCTGGTCGTGCTGGCCTCGGTGACGCCCATCGTGATCGAGGCAGTGCGCCACCGGAGGCGGGTGGGAGCGTGATCTGGAGTCCGCGCCGGCGGGCGCGGCGGAGCAGTCGCGCGAGCGGGCCCAAGGTCGTGGTCCTCGGCGGCGGCTTCGCCGGGATCGCCGCCGTTCGACGCCTCACCAAGGACGGCGTCGACGTGACCCTCGTCGACCAGCACCCTTACGCGACCTTCCAGCCACTGCTGTACCAGGTCGCCACGGCCGGTCTGAACCCCGGAGACGTCGTGTACCCGCTCCGCAGCCTCACCGCTGCCCACGGCGCCCACATGGTGCGCGGCCGGGCGGTCGGCCTCGACCTCGAGGCCAAGCACCTGCGGCTGGCCGACGGCAGGACCGTCCCCTACGACTATCTGCTGATCGGGAGCGGCGCCACCACGAACTACTTCGGCATCCCCGGTGCGGCCGAGAACGCGCTGCCGCTCTACACCCGGGCCGACGCGCTTCGAGTCCGCGACCGTGTGTTCGGGGCACTGGAGCGGGCGGCCGCGGCCCAACCGCCGCCGCCTGAATTCCGCGCTCATCGTGGTGGGCGGCGGCGCGACCGGCGTCGAGACGGCCGGCGCGCTGGCAGAGCTACGCAAGGCCGGGCCGCAGACCTATCCCGAACTGGAGGACATCAACCAGTCGATCCTGCTGGTCGAAATGGGGCCGACCCTCCTGGCCTCCGTACAAGGAGCGACTACGGAAGTACGCGCGCTCGCAGCTGATCAAGCGAGGCGTGGAGGTCCGCACCGACACGGCCGTCACCGAAGTGCTGCCCGGCGGCGTCGTGCTGAAGTCGGGCGAGCGCTTGTCTGCCGTCGCCGTGATCTGGGCAGCGGGAGTGACCACCGACAGCCTTCTCGACGATTGGCGTCTGCCCCGAGGACGAGGAGGCCGGATCCAGGTCGCCGACGACCTGCAGGTGATCGGGATTCCCTCGGTGTTCGCGGCCGGCGACGTCTCGATCGCGGCCGACGGCGAGCCACTGCCGCAGGTGGCCCAGCCGGCGATCCAGGGCGGGCGCCACGCCGCCGAGCAGATTCTCGCGAGGATCAACGGCGTCGAGACCAAGCCGTTCCGTCTATCACGACAAGGGAACGATGGCGACGATCGGCCGTCGGTCAGCCGTTGCCGAGGTGCGGTTCCTGCCGTCGATGAAGGGCACGATCGCCTGGCTGATCTGGGTGGGGCTGCACCTGGTGACGCTGCTCGGCGGACGCAACCGCGCCTCCGCGTTGGTCAACCTGGTTGCTCGGTACACGTCGTGGCCGCACACGATGAACGTGATCGTGGGTGACGCCGACATGGACGTGGTCCTCGCCGGCGGAGAACACCCGAAGGAGATCGTGGAGTAGGGCACCCTGCCCTATTGGGCCGACAGCCCGAGGTCGTCGAGGTCGTACAGGGTGCGATAGCCCAGCCCGCTGTCGGCGATCCGCTCGGCCGCTCCGGTCCCGCGGTCGACGATCACCGCGACCGCCACCACCTCGGCCCCGGCATCCCTTAGTGCTTCGACCGCGGTGAGCACCGAGCCGCCGGTCGTGGAGGTGTCCTCGACGGCGAGCACCCGGCGGCCCTGCACGTCGGGACCCTCGATCCGGCGCTGCAACCCGTGCTGCTTCTCCGACTTGCGCACGACGAACGTGTCGAGGTTCCGGCCCTGCGCTGCGGCCGCGTGCAGCATGGCCGCGGCCACCGGATCAGCGCCGAGCGTCAGGCCACCGACCGCGTCGAACTCGAGGTCGCTCGTGAGCTGGAGCATGAGCCGCCCGATGGCCGGAGCCGCCTCGGCGCGCAGGGTGATCCGGCGCAGGTCGACGTAGTAGTCGGCTTCCCGACCAGAGGCCAGCGTCACCTTCCCGTGCACAACCGCGTGGCGGCGGATCTGGTCGAGGACAAGGGCCCGGTCGTCGGGACTGCCGGCTGGCTCGGTCACGCGGCAGAGGGTAACCACGCGGGCAGGGTCAGGCCGCGGCGAACCAGGCTCTGGTCGGCGCCCGCCACAGGAACACGACCCCCAGGGCACCGGCGAGCGAGGACACCGCCTGGACGGCGAGCGAGCCGGTCGACGAAGCGGCCAGCGCGTGGCGGTCGAGCGCTGCTACCAGGCCGACCAGGAACAACACGGCGTTGACCACGCCGAGCAGGCTCGCGAGCCAGCGAGCCATCTGACTCCGCCGGCGGACATAGATGCCCAGCAGCAACCAGATGAACGCGGCTATCAACGAGGCACCCACAGCCAGCTGCACCTGACTGCCGACGACTGCGTCCACCCGGTTCAGATCGATCCTCAGCTCGCCTGCGTTGATCCGGTCGAGCAGCGACTGCTTGATCACGTCCACCTGGGTGTAGGTGAGCAGGCCGCCCAGGACCGAGGCAACCGCCCCAACGACGGCGCACCAGAACACCCACATCACCTCGCGCGGCTGCGGGACATCCGGCTGCGGTGGCTTCGGGGGAGGACGGCGCCGACTGCGCGCGCCACCTCGCTGCTGCGCCATGCCGGTCCACCTCCGCTCGTCGTCGAGGACGCTCGACCCGTCGCGTCAGGATAGGGACCCGCGGACCCATCGGCTTCGGCCTCGGCGTGGCGCCACGCATGCAGACCGGCACGGCGCGCGGCCGACATGAGCGGACATGTCCGGATCGGTCTGGGTCGGCTGCATGTATCGCGCACGCTGGTCGGCCGGCGACGGCGGCCGACCCCCGAGCGACGTCAGGGTCTAGCGTGCGCGGACACATCCGAGAGCTTTCGCGCCGGTCGAGAGGACGAGTTCGTTACATGAGCAGCAACCAGGACGAGGTCGGCTTCCTGCAGCAGGCCATCCGGCTTGCCGTCGACAACGCGGCAGCGGGGCGGTTGCCCTTCGGGGCTGTGGTCGTGCGGGCCGGGGAGGTGCTCGCGACCGGCGTCAACACCGAGCAGCGTGACTCGGATCCGACCGCGCACGCCGAGGTCGCCGCGATCCGGAACGCCTGTGCCGCCGTTGGCGCGACCCGCCTGCCCGGAGCGACGGTGTACTCCAGTTGCGAGCCGTGCGCGGTGTGCCAGACCGTGTCCGCCGCGGCCGAGGTGACAGGGATCGTGTACGCCGCGCCGCGGGAGTTGGTACCCGACCTCGGGAGTGCCGGTTCGCGCTGAGATCGGCGCGCTGCTCGGACGCATGCAGGACGACATGCGCAGCCTCGCGCCGGATCGCGTCACGCACGTGCCGGTGGACGGCGCGGCCGAACCGTTCGAGCGGTTCCTCGACTACCGCTCCGGTACGCCGTGAAGCTGGGGCTCAACATCCGCAACTTCGGCCCGAGCGCCGGGCGTGACTGACCCGTACCTCTCGTAGGCGGCGCGACACATGCAAACCGCGACGCCGGACGGTCGACATGAGCGGACATGTCCGGATCGGTCCCTTCCGGCTGCATGTTTCGCGCCGCGGGCAAGAAGCGGTCGGACGCCGACAGCCGACCCATCAGCGAGGTCGGCCACAATGGGCGACCGTGACCAGTTCTCGCGCCGATCGGTTGTCCGGGCTGGGCACCACCGTCTTCGCCGAGATGTCGGCGATGGCGCTGGCGACCGAGTCGGTGAACCTGGGCCAGGGCTTTCCCGACACCGACGGTCCCGACAGCGTGCTGCAGGCCGCCAGCGACGCGATGTTCTCCGGCCGGTACAACCAGTACCCGCCCGGCATCGGGGTGCCCGAGCTTCGCCATGCGGTGAGCGAGCACCAGCAGCGCTTCTACGACCTGCGCTACGACGCCGACACCGAGGTGCTGGTCACCGCCGGTGCCACCGAGGCCATCGCGGCCGCCCTGCTGTCCCTGGTGAACCCGGGCGACGAAGTCGTTGCGCTGGAGCCCTACTACGACTCCTACGCGGCCTGCATCGCGATGGCCGGCGGCGTGCGCCGTCCGGTGACCCTTCGTGCACCGGACTTCCGACTCGACGTCGATGCCCTGTACGCCGCGGTGACACCGCGCACCAAGCTGCTGCTGATCAACAGTCCGCACAATCCCACCGGCACCGTCTTGTCAGCAGACGAATACGCCGCGATCGCACGGGTGGCGCAGGAGCACGACCTGCTGGTCATCACCGACGAGGTCTACGAGCACCTGGTCTACGACGGCGCGCACCACATCCCGCTCGCGACCCTGCCCGGTATGCGGGACCGGACGATCTCGATCTCGAGCTCGGGCAAGACGTTTTCCCTGACGGGCTGGAAGATCGGCTGGGTCTGCTCCTCGCCCGAGCTGGTCCGCACGGTCATGATGGCCAAGCAGTTCCTCACATACGTCTCTGGTGGTCCGTTCCAGCCGGCCATCGCGGGGGCGCTAGGCCTCGGCGACGACTACTACCGGCAGCTCACGGCTGGCATGCAGGACAAGCGCGACCGGCTGTGCGACGGCCTCGAGGCGATCGGCTTCGAGGTGTTCCGCCCGCAGGGGACCTACTTCGCCACCACCGACGTCCGCTCGCTCGGGTTCACCGATGGCGCGTCCTTCTGTGCCGAACTCCCGCACGCATGCCGGGTGGTGGCCATCCCGCACGAGGTGTTCTACGACCACACAGAAGTGGGCCGTCCGCTGGTGCGCTGGGCCTTCTGCAAGCGACACGAGACCTTGGACGAAGCCCTCGCCCGGCTCGCGTCCGGTCTTCCGCGGATGCGTCGTTGAGAGCCAATCAGCCCCAGATCAGGAGGATGCTGCCGTGGAAGACATCGACGCGTACGCCCGTGACCTCATCGACGCCAACCTGTACGTGACGCTCGGCACGGCCAACGGTGACGGCACTCCCTGGGTGTCTCCGGTGTACTTCGCCACCGCCGACTACGCCGCGTTCTACTGGATGTCGGCCAAAGATGCAGAGCACTCGCGCAACATCGCTCAGCGCCCGCTGATCAGCATGGTGATCTTCGACTCGCAGGTTCCGCCGTACCACGGTCGCGCCGTGTACCTGACAGCAACCGCGACCGAGCTGGCCGGCGACGATCTCGTACGTGCATTGGACATCTACCCAGGACCACCGAGCCGGGACGCGACTGGCGTCGACCTGACCGACGTCATCCCACCCTCGCCATACCGCATGTACCGAGCCGACGTCACCGAGGCGTCCGTGTTGTGTCCGCGAGAGCCCCGACAGCCGTGCCACCTGCATGGGCTCATGGGCGATCACCGCACGCCCGTCACTCCTTGGCAACGCGGGACCTAGACACACCGATCGGGACGGGTCAGCGCCGCGACGGCATCAGTGGCGGCTTCGAGTAGCGGAGGTGCCGTCGCTCTCTGCAGGCGGGATCGACGTCGATCGGTGGGCGTACCTGCGGCAGGCCGTCGCGCGCGATCTCGATCTCCCACTGGTCTCCGGGCGGTACATGCGGATCCGGTTCGACCAGGCGATGGTGGTACGGACACAGCAGAACTCCGTTGGCGAGGCTCGTCTCCCCGCCGTCCCACCACGGTTGGACGTGGTGCGCATCGCAGGCTGCCGGCGGCGCATCACAGCCGGGGAAGGCACAACCGCGGTCGCGTGCGTTGAGTGCCTGCCGCAGCTCCCCGCCGAAGAAGCGGCTGGCTCTGCCCACCGACAGCGGAACTCCCTTGAGATCCAGAGCGATCAACCCGATCAGGGCGTCACACGCCAGGCGTCGTGCCGTGTTCGCAGACACCGGTCGATCGTCGCTCAGCAGTCCGTGGCCCGGCTCGCCCACGAGAACCTCTAGCGGGACAAGCAGATTCACCCGAGGACGGTCTGCGCCACGACTCGGGGCGTCACCTGAATCGGCATAGCAGTGGACGATCTCCATCAGTGCATCGGCGCGCTTCTGCGTTGCCGACCTGTCGTCGCCTGCCTCGACACCCCCGGAACCGGGCCTTGGCCGCGCCACGAGCGAGTCGACCAGGAGCCGAAGGTGTCCACCCTCCACCGGTGGGAGCACACCCCTCAGCCCGACTCCACCCGTGGCGGGATCGTCGTAGAACCAGAGCGATCGGCCTGCATCTGCCTCCGCGTCGAGTCTGCGAACGGCAGCTTCGGCATCTGCCTCAGCTACCTCGGGGGCCAGGAGCTCGACGACTAGGTTGGCGGCCATCCTCAGGTCGCGCGGATTGTGGCTACGCGCGAGTTCGACGAGGTCACGCTCTGCCCGGTGCACACTCTCCACCGGAAGTTCCTCAGGGAGCTTGCGCATGGTCGCCACGACCGCTTCGGCCTGCTCCATCGACACGGCTCCGGCGGCAAGCGCCGCACCAACAACGGTGAACTTCTCCCGGAGCAGCCGCCCGAGCCGGACGAGTTCGCGTGCTCGCTCTACCGACACCACGTTCAGGTGATGCGCCAGGAAGGTCGACGTCTGGAGTTGATGTCTGCCGATCGTGGCGCGGCGAGCTTCAGCCTCGGCTATCAGTCGCAGAGTCGACGCCTGCGCCATGGCCTGAACGGCCTGCCCAGCCTCGAGAAGTCCGAGGAGGTCGTGATCACCAAGACCGTCGAGATCGGCGTGGACGAGCGACTCGAGTGCGGAGCGTGCATCGCTGACCGCAACCCTCGCCGATCGCAATGCAGCTGCGAGCCTCGTCGTCGAACAGATCGAAGGCCTCGGACCCGAGGACCCACGTGTCCTCGAGCTCCGCCCAGAGCGCGGCATCGTCAGGTACGGACTCCGAGAGTCTCGATCCCTTCGACGAGTCGAACATGTGTTCGATTGTACTGAGTTTCCTCTGCCTGCACAAGGGTGTCTCGGTCGATTACCCCTGCGAAGTCTGACGCTTGCAACCCCCGCGCTCGCCCTCGATCCACGATGCGCAAGGGTTGGCTGATGAGCACAGAGACGCTGACTGGAAAGCAGGTTGCCGAGGCCGGCCTCGACGGCTGGGCCTTCCTCCTGTCCTACGGGGCGGGTTCGCTCCAGACCCGCATCCGCACCAAGGACTTCGCCACCGGACTCCAGATCGTCAACGCGATCGGGGCGGCGGCGGAAGAGATGGACCACCATCCCGACATCGACCTCCGCTATTCCCGCGTAGACGTCCGGATGACCAGCCACGACTCAGGTGGTGTGACGAAACGCGACCTGAAGCTCGCCCGCCGCGTCACCGAGATCGCCGAAGCCGCAGGCACGAAGGTGGAGTGCGACACCATCTCCCTGCTCGAACTGGCCTTGGACACCCCGCACTACGACAAGCTCGGCCCGTTCTGGGCGGCGGTGATGGGCGGGGAGCACGTGACGGGCGACGGCTTCGCCGACGTGGGCGACCCGAACCAGGCGCTGCCGCTGATCTGGTTCCAGCGCTCCGGCAGCGAGGAGCCCAGGCAGCGCTGGCACGCCGACGTCTGGGTCGATCCGGCCCAGGTGCAGCCGCGAATCGACGCGGCACTCGCCGCCGGCGGGACTCTTGTCAGCGACGCGGAGGCGCCGTCATTCTGGGTGCTGTCTGATCAGGACGGCAACAAGGTCTGCCTGTGCACCTGGCAGTCGCGCGACTGAGAGTCGGCATCAGCTCAAGCTGAGCTCCAGCGAGTCACCCATGGCCAACGCCTTGGACTCCAACCGTGCGGAGCCGACCCCGGGAATCGTCAGTGCTGACAGGGTCAACTCGCCCCCGAGCACTCGCAGAGTCGCTTCGCTCCCTTCGGTGGCGACCGTGCCCCACGCATCACCAGTACTGAAGAACTGCGAACCTGAAGCGATCGTCATGGTCTGATCGACACCGTCGTAGTGAAAGGTCGAGAGGGCAAGCAACATTCCCCAGCTCGCCATGGCACGCGCGTAGTGGTGACCGCACTCCGCCTCGTCGTAGGGGTTGCGCCGGCGACCGTCGTACCGCTCCCGGATGTCGGCGACCACACGCAGCGCCTCGTCGATGTCGCCCTCGTAGGCCAGACCTGCGGCGAGCGTGTACTCGAATCCCGTCATCACCTCGGTGAAATAGCTGAACGGCTCCTTAGGTCGCTCGCCGTGCGGATAGCTCGCCATCAGCACGGCTGTCTCGTCACCGAGGACGTAGGACCGCATCACGTTGTTGTGATCGAAGAATCCCTCGCGCCGGTTGAACTTCACCACCGAGCGGAGCGCGGTCGTCATCTGCTCCTTGTCCAGCAGGTGTCCGAGGCCCGCCACGTGCGCCAGGAACTGGCCCACCAGTTGGTCGATCAAGCAGCCGGCGCCCAGCTGCAGCGCCGGTGTGAGACCGGAGATCGCCAGGCCTGGTGCGGCATGGTCCGACGTCTGCACCTTGTGCTCGTAGTAGTCGCCGTTGAAGAGGTTGGCCTCGGTCCAGTCCCGGCCGCGATCGGCAAGGTCGGTGCACTTCGAGGCGAAGGAGTCGTCGCCGACGTAGGTGGCCATCGCTGCGGCGGACCTCAGCGCGGCCAGGTACCAGACCTCCATCTGCGGGTTGGGCCCGTGGTACTCCACGTCCATCGTGTTGTGCTGCACGCCTTCCATCACGCCGTCGACGTCGGCGTCCCAGCCACCAGGAACCCAGCAGAACTCCAGGGCGGCTCGTGCGCGAGGCCAGTGGCGGCGGAGGAAGGCGTCATCGCCGCTCAGCCTCCATTCCCTGTAGAGCTTGATGATGCAGCCCATCTGGCCGTCGGCGGCTGCGACCTGCCACTCCTGCGCGCTATCGGCGAGAGGCAGGCCGACGCGAAAGCTCATGAAGCCGGAGTCCGTGGTGGCCTGCTCGAGTTCGACTTCACGCATTGACCGGGCGAGTTCGCCGAAGAGGAACGGCGTCGCCTGCTCGTAGTTCCAGACGTGCGTGCAGCTGCCGGAGCAGCAACCGACGTCGTCATTGCACCCTTCCCAGCCGAAGAACCGTCCGTCATCCGTGCGGAAACAGGTCTGGGTACGCAACGTCGAGACATTGGCGAGCGCGGCCTCCTTCACCACGTCAGGGAGGTCGGATCCCCAATAGGCCTTGACGAATTCCTCCGTCCGCACTCGCAGGTCCTCGAGTCTCGGCACGACTGCGGAGAGCACGGACGCGCTGTCGTCGAAGAGCGTCGTGTAGTGGTTCGTCACAGTTGGCTCGGCATCCGCCCATGAGCCTCGGTCGGGGAACCGCCACGACATCAGCAGCCTGACAGTTGTCGTCTCTCCTGCTTGCAGAGTTCGACGTTCGCAGACAGACCCGACAGGACGGCGTACGCCAGCCGGCCGCTCGTCGAGTGCGCCGTCATCCAGCAGGTCGTCGGCGAAGTCCAGCGCCGGGCCACCCCAGGTCAGCTCGGCCCAGTTGGTCCGCCGGCTGACGTCTTGGCCGTCCACCACGGCGATCGCGATGTCGCCCGTGTCCTCCGGCAGCCCGCCCTCGCCTGGTTGCAGGTGCACTCCCGCATAGCCAGCACCCTCGATCAGGGTGTTGTGCCCCACCGGAGCCTCCGCTCCCCGACGCATCGCTCCGAGGGTGTTGCGCAGGTTGAAGGCCAGGGACACCGACAGTTCCTCGTCGGTGACGTTCACGAGAGTGACGTCGAAGACAGCCAGGGGCAGGCTGGAACTCTCCACGTCCACAGGGATGAACGGGTTCCAGGCTTCCACGGCGGCGGCAACCGGGAAGTGCGGATCGGTCAGCTGGACGCGCCCGAAGGGGTAGGCCGTGAGGTACTCCGCCTGGCGGAATCGCGGGAGTCCGTGGTTGTGGGCCGGCGACCCGCTCGAACCTTCGTACTCCGACGGATCGAGTGGCCCTTCCAGCACCTTCAGGGCGGGTGCTCGGTCGGCACCGGCCACGCGAACGATCAACGACGCGATGTCGGGAACGAAGCCCTTCGCCGGCCGGTTCGCGATCTCGACATCCCGTAGGTCACCCCTTCCGCCGAACCCGATCGTGCCGGTTCCGATCCCTCCTACCGGGAGGCTGACGCGGTGCAGGTGGTCGGCGTCGAAGCGGCGGACGACCGGCCAGCTCGGAGACGGTAGCGATGTCATCGCAGGAGCTAAGCACCTGGCGTGGTGCCCGTCGCCCACAGCCACCAGGCAACCGGACCAGGACCGGCCACGACGGCCCGCGATACGGTCGCGCGCGTGCCGACCGAGTACCCCGACGCCTTCATCGCCGGCCTGCCGAAGGTCGAGTTGCACGTCCACCTGCAGGGCGCCGCCTCTGTCGACACGGTCCTGGAGTTGTCGCGACGCCACCCTGCCGCTGGGCTGCCGACCGAGCGGGACGAGCTGATGGCCTTCTACCGCTTCACCGACTTCGCCCACTTCATCGAGGTCTACATCGCCGTGAACCGCCTGGTGCGGAGTCCGGACGACGTGCTCGCGCTCGTCGTGGGCCTGGCCCGAGACCTCGTTGCCCAGCAGGTGCGCTATGCCGAGGTCACCGTGACGCCGTATTCGCATCTGCTGCACGGGATGGCCGGGCAGGCGGTCGCGGATGCACTGTCAGCCGGGCGAACAGAGGCAGCACGACTGGGCATCGAACTCGCATGGGTGTTCGACATTCCCGGTGAAGCCGGACTGGTCGCCGCCGACCAGACCATCGATTGGGTGGAGTCGTTCGCGCCGGACGGTTCTGTCGGCTTCGGCCTCGGCGGTCCCGAGATCGGTGTCCCGCGGCCCCAGTTCGCCCCGCACTTCCAGCGCGCGAATGCGCTCGGCCTGGTGAGCCTCCCGCATGCCGGCGAGACGACCGGCCCCGAGACCGTGTGGGACGCGCTGACCGACCTGAACGCCCGTCGCGTCGGTCACGGCATCGCCGCCGCTGATGATCCGGCGCTGATGCAGCACCTGGCGGACAACGACATCGCCCTCGAGGTCTGCCCGACGAGCAACGTGTGCACGCGCGCGGTCGACAGCCTCGAGAGCCACCCGTGGCCGGTGCTGGCGGAGGCGGGCGTGCCGTTGACGCTGAACAGCGACGATCCCGGCATGTTCTCCACGACGCTCAACCGGGAGTACGAGGTCGCACGCGAGCACTTCGGCCTGACGAACGCCGGCCTCGCCGATCTCGTGCGAGCAGCCATCCGGTACTCCCTCGCCACCGACAGCACCAAGCACGCCCTGCTGGCCGAGGTCGACGCCTTCGCGAGCGCCACGCCCGACTGACCGCATCGAGTGGGCACGAATCGGGGTTATGGGCGGGTCATAACCCCGATTTGTGCGCACTCGGCGGGCCTCGCGCGTCGGTGACGTGCCGTAGAACATGCGCATGACCCGTCGCATCAGCATGCGCGAGTGGAACCGCACCCTGCTGTCGCGCCAGTTCCTGCTGGAGCGGGTCGACCTGCCGGCCATGGAGGTCCTCGACCGGTGCGTTGGGCTGCAGTCGCAGGAACCGCAGGCGGCGTTCTTCGGGCTGTGGTCGCGGATCGAGGGCTTTCGGCCGGCCGAACTCGATGCCCTGATGACCGAGCGCCAGGTCGTGCGGATGGCCTCGTTGCGCAGCACGGTGTTCCTGATGTCGACCGAGGACGCGCGGTGGGTCCGACCGACCGGCCAACCGGCTCTGGATGCGGAACTGGCCTTCCATGCCAAGGACCTCCAGGGCGCCCAGCCCGACGAGGTCGTCCAGGCCGGTCGAACTCTGCTCACCGGAACCGAGCTGTCGGTCCGCAAGCTCGCTCAACTCCTGGGCGAACGGTGGCCGGGGGAGCCACCCTCCGCCCTCTCGGCGATCGTGCGCGCGGCGTTGCCTCTGGTGCAGGTCCCGCCTCGCGGACTGTGGCGCCGAAGTGGCGCGACCACCTACCGGCACCTGGACGAGTGGGCACCCGGCGTGCCTGCGTTCTCCGGCGACGGTGCCCGGCAGCAGCTGATCCGCCTCTATCTCAGGGGATTCGGTCCGTCGACGGTCAACGGCATCCAGACCTGGGCACGCCTGACCAAGCTGACCGGACTGGTCGACGCGATGGTCAAGAGCGGCGAGGTCGTCCCGATCGAAGGACCAGAAGGCGAGAAGCTGTTCGACCTGGCCGGTCTGGAGATCGTCGATGGCGACACGCCAGCGCCGGTTCGGCTCCTCGCACCGTTCGACAATGTCGTAGTGGCGCAGGCCGACCGTCGGCGCGTCGTCGACCAGGACGTGTTTCCCGGACTGGTCACGGCCAACGGCCAGTCCCCGGGCTTCGTGCTGGTCGACGGGCGAGTCGTCGGTGCCTGGAAGCCGCCCGGCCTCACCCGCCGGACCGATGTCGAGCTCGAGTACCTCGCGCCCGTCACTGCCCGCAACCGCAAGAAGGTGGCCGCGGAAGTCGACCGGCTCACCGCCTTCTGCAAGGCCTAGGCACGCGCCGCCGCCCCAACGCGTCGAGTGGGCGCAATCTGTTGCCTGCGGCGCTGCAGCACAGATTGCGCCCACTCAACGGAGGTGCGGTCAGGAGGCGACCGTCGCCGGCTCCTTCGCGTGCACCACCAGCTTGTTCGTGGCCGCGTCGAGGTCGACCACCACCGTGTCGCCGTCCCGCACGGCACCGCCGAGGAGCTGCCGGGCCAGCTCGTCACCGATCGCCGACTGCACCAGACGCCGCAGCGGGCGGGCACCGTACAGCGGGTCGTATCCGGTCACGGCCAGCCAGCGCTCGGCCTCCTCGGTGACCTCCAGAGCGATCCGCCGATCGGCCAGCCGCGCGGCCAGCGCCGCCACCTGCAGGTCGACAATGCGCGTCAGGTCGTCCTGCGACAGCGCGTCGAACACCACGATCTCGTCCAGCCGGTTGAGGAACTCGGGCTTGAACGACTGGCGCACGACCGACATCACCGCATCGTGGGCTGCCTCCGGTGCCATCGTCGGGTCGGACAGGTAGTTCGAGCCGAGGTTCGACGTCATCACCAGGATCGCGTTGCGGAAGTCGACCGTGCGGCCGTGGCCGTCGGTCAGCCGGCCGTCATCGAACACCTGCAAGAGGATGTTGAAGACCTCGGGATGCGCCTTCTCCACCTCGTCGAGCAGCACGACGGAGTAGGGACGCCGCCGCACCGCCTCGGTGAGCTGGCCGCCCTCGTCGTAGCCGACATACCCGGGCGGCGCACCGACGAGTCGGGAGACCGAGTGCTTCTCCGAGTACTCGCTCATGTCGATGCGGATCATCGCCCGCTCGTCGTCGAACAGGAAGTCCGCGAGCGACTTGGCCAGTTCGGTCTTGCCGACGCCAGTGGGTCCCAGGAACAGGAACGACCCGGTCGGCCGGTTGGGATCGGAGATGCCGGCACGGGCCCGACGGACTGCGTCGGACACGGCGCCCACAGCATTGGTCTGCCCGATGAGGCGTCGCCCGAGCTCCTCCTCCATCCGCAGCAGCTTGCCGGTCTCCCCCTCCATCAGCCGGCCCAACGGGATGCCCGTCCAGGACGAGATCACCTCGGCGACCTCCTCCGGCCCGACCTCGTCGCGCACCATCGTCTGGGCGGTGTCCTTCTGCTCCGCCTCCGACGTGGTCTCGATCTCCTTCTCCAGTTGCGGAATCCGTCCGTAGAGGAGCTCGCTGGCGGCGGCCAGGTCGCCCTCGCGCTGGGCCTTCTCTGCCTGCATCCGCAGCTCGTCGAGCTGTTCCTTGAGCTCGCCGACTCGGTTGAGCGATCCCTTCTCGTTCGCCCAGCGAGCTTCGAGCCCGAGCAATTCCTCTTCCTGGTCAGCGAGTTCCGCGCGCAGTCGCTCGAGTCGCTCCTGCGATGCCGCGTCGTCCTCCTTCTCCAGGGCGAGTTCCTCCATCTTCAGCCGGTCGACGGAACGTCGAAGCTGGTCGATCTCGACCGGCGAACTGTCGATCTCCATCCGCAGCCGCGATGCCGACTCGTCGACAAGGTCGATGGCCTTGTCGGGCAGCTTGCGCCCGGTGATGTAGCGGTTGGACAGCGTCGCGGCGGCGACCAAAGCGGCGTCGGCGATCGCGACCTTGTGATGCGCCTCGTAGCGCTCCTTCAGGCCACGCAGGATCGCGATCGAGTCCTCCACGCCCGGCTCGGATACCAGCACCTGCTGGAACCTGCGCTCCAACGCCGGGTCGGACTCGACCCGCTTGCGGTACTCGTCCAGGGTGGTCGCGCCGATCATGCGCAGCTCACCGCGCGCGAGCATCGGCTTGAGCATGTTGCCGGCGTCCATCGCGCCGTCGCCGCCCGCACCGGCGCCCACCACGGTGTGGAGTTCGTCGATGAACGTGATGATGCGGCCCTCGGACGACTTGATCTCCTCGAGGACGGCCTTCAAGCGTTCCTCGAACTCGCCCCGGTACTTCGCCCCGGCGATCATGGCTGCCAGGTCGAGCGACACCAGCTTGCGGTCCTTCAGCGACTCCGGCACGTCTCCGGCAACGATGCGCTGGGCCAGTCCCTCGACCACAGCGGTCTTGCCCACGCCCGGCTCGCCGATCAACACGGGGTTGTTCTTCGTACGTCGGCTCAGGACCTGCACGACCCGCCGGATCTCGGAGTCCCGGCCGATCACGGGATCGAGCTTGCCCTCGCGGGCGGATGCGGTGAGGTCGACCGAGTATTTCGCCAAGGCCTGCAATGTGTTCTCGGGGTCGGCAGTGGTCACCTTCTGGCCGCCGCGAACTCGATCGATGGCCGGCGTCAGCACCTCGGCGGTCACTCCCCGCTCGGCGAGCAGCGCCTTCGCCGGGCCGTCGATCGTGACCAGCGCGAGGAGCAGGTGCTCGATCGACACGAAGTCGTCACCCATCCGGGTGGCCGCGTCATCTGCCTGGGCCAGCACCTGGGTCATCTGCCGCGTCGCCTGAGGCTGCCCGACGCTCGACCCGGAGGCCCGCGGCAGCTTGTCGATCTCGGCCCCGACCACGCGGTCGAGGTCTGCACGGCGAACACCGACCGCCTCGAGCAGCGGCTCGACGATCGTGGTGTCGTCGACCAGCAGCGCGGCAAGCAGGTGAAGTGGTTCGAGTTGCGGATTACCGCGGGTCGACGCGAGGCGCAGTGCCAATGCCACGGCCTCGTTCGACTTCGTCGTGAGGTTGCGTCCAGCCATGGGTCGTTCTCCTGATGATCTTTGCTGGTTGAGATTTCGCTTCGTGAGTGTCGAGTTGGGCCCGATCCGTGGATCTCCCGCCCGCAGCGCTACCGGTCGGTTCCCGCCTCCAGCTGGCGTGGCCGCGGATACGGATCGGGTCGCCGTCGGCGGACCCGCATGTCGACCACGTCGCCGGCACTCCCGGCGAGGAACACTCGGGCCGCAGCTGGATCGGGTGTCGGCAGGCCGTGCTCCTGCAGCTCGTGCTGGAGCAGCATCACCTGTGCCCGCAGGCCGGCGATCTCTGCCTGCATGGCCAGCACCCGCCGGATGCCGGGCAGTCCGACGCCTTCCTTGGACAGTCGCTGCACGAGCCGCAACGCGGCGATGTCGCGGGCGGAGTAGCGGCGCCCGCGGCCACTGCTTCGTTGCGGAACCACCAGGCCGGCCCGGTCGTACTGCCGCAGCGTCTGCGGATGCATCCCCGCGAGCTCGGCGGCAACGCTGATCACGTAAACAGGACGATCGGCTGGCAACCCGCCGGCACGCGCGTCGGCCGACGATGGTGAGGTCATGTCAGCCTCCTTCGGCCTGCGGTGGAACGGTCTTGCGGTGTTGCGGATTCTTCGGCGTTACTGCTTCTACTACAGGTGGTGCGGTGAAAGCCTTGGGTCAGGCCGAGGTCGCGTCCCGCAGCAGCTTGGCCCGAACGTCGACCCCATCGGTGGACTTGGCGTACTTGGCCAGTGCCTGCTTCTGCTCCTCGTCGAGCTCGTCGGGGACGATGACCTTGAGCGTTACCAGCATGTCGCCGTAGCTGCCATCGGATCGCCGGGCGCCCTTGCCACGCACGCGAAGCACGCGCCCGTTGGGAGTTCCCGGTGGGACCCGGACGCTCACCGGCGGACCGGTGAGCGTCGGCACCTTGATGTCGGAACCCAGGGCAGCTTCAGCGAAGGTGACCGGAACCTCGATGGTGAGGTTGGCTCCCTTCTTGCCGAACACCCGGTGCGTTCCGACGTGGACGCGCACGTACAGGTCGCCGCTCGCTCCGCCGTTCTCGCCCGGGCCGCCCTTGCCCTTGAGCCGGATGCGCTGGCCGTCGTCCACGCCGGCGGGGATCCGGGCCTGGACCGTGCGAGTTGATTGGGCCCGTCCCGAACCATGGCAGGTCACGCACGGGTCTTCGACCACCAGGCCGCGACCGAGACATTCCTTGCAGGGCTCGGTGATCGCGAAGCCACCGGACCTGCCGACGGGCTCCATCCCGGTGCCTTCACAGTTCGGGCAGATCTTCGGCAGCGAGCCGGTCTTCGCCCCGGTGCCGTGGCACGTGGGGCAGGCGGCGTCGCTGGAGAGGTTCAGCCGGATCGTGGTGCCGGCGACCGCGTCGGAGAAGTCGAGCGTGACGTCGGTCTCGACGTCGGCACCTCGCCGAGCAGCCGTCGTGGTTCGAACCCGGGTGTTCCCGGTGCCGCCCTGACCGAACAGTCCGCCGAAGATGTCGCCGAGCCCACCGTTGCCCCCTTGACCGAACAGGTCACCAAGGTTGCCGCTGCCGGTCCCAGCCGTACCAGGACGGCGGAACGGGCCACCCCGGCTGAAGCTTCCGAACAGGGAGCGAGCTTCGTCGTACTCCTTGCGCTTCTCGCGCGACGAGAGAACGGAGTAAGCCTCCGAGATCTCCTTGAACTTCTGCTCGGCCTTGGCGTCGCCGGGGTGGTTGTCGGGGTGGTGGGCACGCGCGAGCTTGCGGTAGGACTTCTTGATGTCCTCGGCCGATGCGTCTTTGGACACACCGAGCGTGGCGTAGAAGTCCTTCTCCAGCCAGTCCTTGGTGCTCACGATGCCCCCTCCCGTTCCGTGTGGGTCATTCTGGCGTTCGGTCGTGCTCGTTCACAACTGAAACTGCGCAGGTGATGAGGATCAGGCACTCGCCTGATCCTCACCACCTGCCTTGGCGTCGTTGCCGGCAGCCTGACCGTCGACGGCCGCTTCGTCCGCGGCTGTCTCGTCGATGCACCGGCTCCGCGCCACCGTGCTCGGGCGCGGTGACCGCCACCCTTGCCGGGCGGAGGATCCGGTCGCCCAGGCGGTAGCCGGGCTGCAGGATGGCCGTGGCCGTCGGCTCCTCGACGTCGCCCGACTGCGCGAACATCAGGGCCTCGTGGTGGGTGGGGTCGAAAGGCTCGCCCACCTCGCCGAAGCTGGTGACGCCCATCCGCTCCAGTGCCCGGGTCAGCGAGTCCGCCACCGCCTTGAAGCCGCCGGTGAGCTCACCGTGCTGCTCTGCCCTGGCGATGTCGTCGAGCACCGGAAGCAACTCGGTGGCTGCCTTGACCGTGCCGGCCTGTGCGGATGTCGCCCGGTCGCGATCGACCCGCCTGCGGTAGTTCACGTACTCCGCTTGCAGGCGTTGCAGGTCGGCCGTGCGTTCGTCGGCCAGCTTCTGCAGCCGATCGATCTCCTCCGACGCAAGCGCGTCGGCTGAGGGCTCGTCTGCTGCCGGCGCGGCCGGCCCGGCGGATTTCGCCGCCGGGCCGACTCCCGGACGTGCCTGACCGGTCACCGGGTCGATACGCCGGCGGTCACGGACCACGGGGCCGTCGAACTCTTCCTCGGTGTTGCCGGTCTCACTCACTTGTTGGCCTCGTCCTTGTCCCTGTCCTCGTCGACGATCTCGGCGTCGACGACGTCGTCGTCACCTGAGGTCTCGGCGCCAGGCTCCGCGCCGTCGGCTGACTCGCCGTCGGTGCCGTTGGAGCCGCCAGCCGCCTGCTGGGCCGCGTACATCGCCGCACCCATCTTCTGGCTGGACTCGGAGAGGGCCGACTGCGCGGTCTTGATCGCCTCGATGTCGTCTCCCTCGAGTGCCTTCTTCAGCTCGTCGAGCTTCTCCTTGACCTCGGTCTTGGTGTCCTCGCCGATCTTGTCGTCGTTGTCGGTCATGAACTTCTCGGTCTGGTAGGCGAGTGAGTCCGCGGAGTTGCGGGCTTCCACTTCCTCCCGACGGGCACGGTCGGCGTCGGCGTACTCCTCCGCGTCGCGCACCATCCGGTCGATGTCGTCCTTGTTCAGGGCCGACCCGCCGGTGACCGTCATCCGCTGCTCGCGACCGGTCGCCGTGTCCTTCGCGGACACGTGCACGATCCCGTTGGCGTCGATGTCGAACGACACCTCGATCTGCGGCACGTTCCGTGGCGCCGGCGGCAGCCCGGTGAGCTCGAAGTTGCCGAGGCTCTTGTTGTCGCGGGCCATCTCGCGCTCGCCTTGGTACACCTGGATCAGCACCGAGGGCTGGTTGTCCTCAGCGGTGGTGAAGATCTCCGACCGCTTGGTGGGGATCGTGGTGTTCCGCTCGATGATCTTGGTCATCACGCCACCCTTGGTCTCGATGCCAAGGCTCAGCGGGGTGACGTCGAGCAGCAGCACGTCCTTGACCTCGCCGCGAAGGACGCCGGCCTGCAGGCTCGCGCCGACAGCAACGACCTCGTCAGGGTTCACACCCTTGTGCGGCTCCTTACCTGCCGTGAGGTCCTTGACCAGCTCGACAACAGCCGGCATCCGGGTGGACCCACCGACCAGCACGACGTGCTGGATCTTGTCCACGCTCATGCCGGCGTCCTTGATGACGGACTGGAACGGCCGGCGGCAGCGCTCGAGCAGGTCGGACGTGATCCGCTGGAACTCCGCGCGGGTGAGCGTCTCGTCGAGGAACAGCGGGTTCCCGTCGGAGCCGATGGAGATGTAGGGCAGGTTGAGCGAGGAGCTCTGCGAACTCGACAGCTCGATCTTCGCCTTCTCCGCGGCCTCACGCAGCCGCTGCATCGCCATCTTGTCCTTCGCCAGGTCGATTCCGTTGCTGGCCTTGAACTTCGTGACGATGTGGTCGACGATCCGCTGGTCCCAGTCGTCTCCACCGAGGTGGTTGTCACCGGAGGTGGCCTTCACCTCGAAGACGCCGTCGCCGATCTCGAGCAGGGACACGTCGAACGTGCCGCCACCGAGGTCGAAGACCAGGATGGTCTGGTCGTCTTCCTTCTCCAGTCCGTAGGCGAGAGCCGCTGCGGTCGGTTCGTTGATGATCCGCGAAACGGTGAGGCCGGCGATCTCGCCGGCTTCCTTGGTCGCCTGGCGCTGAGCGTCGTTGAAGTAGGCCGGCACGGTGATGACCGCGTCCGTGACCGACTCACCGAGGTAGGCCTCGGCGTCGCGCTTCAGCTTCTGCAGGACGAACGCGCTGATCTGCTGCGCGTTGAACTTCTTGTCGTCGATCTTGACCGACCAGTCGGTGCCCATGTGGCGCTTGACCGATCGAATGGTGCGGTCGACGTTCGTGACCGCCTGACGCTTGGCGACCTCGCCGACCAGCACCTCGCCGTTCTTGGCGAACGCGACCACCGACGGGGTGGTGCGGGCGCCCTCGGCGTTGGCGATGACGGTGGCTTCGCCACCTTCGAGGACCGCGACCACCGAGTTGGTGGTGCCGAGGTCGATGCCGACTGCACGAGCCATGTGTGTTTCCCTCCATCAGGCCGGGACGGACCCGGCCGGTTTGCCTGAGTGGGCCGGTCTTGCCGGCCGCTTGCCCCGGCACGCAGCCGGGCGAGTGGTCATCTTGGCCAGGCGAGCCACCGTTCGGCAACTAACCTGCGTCCAGTTGGCTCAACTTTACTGAGCCGTGCAAGATTCCCGCAAGCCTGCGATGTGATCCAGGTCACTTCTTGCGGCTCGGCCGTCCTGAGTGCAGGCAAGCACCCTCGGGTCCGGCGCGCCTCAAACATGCAGTCGGATGCGACCAGTCCGGACATATCCGCTCTTGTGGGCGCTCAGGACGCCTCGATTGCATGTGTGAGGTCGGCGGCTGCACGTTTCAGGCTGCCGCGGCGGCCTCGTCCTAGCCTGGCCGCGTGTCCGACCAGCCCGCGATTGTCGTCGTCCCGATGACCGACGAGCATGCCGAACGGTCCTGTCGATCTACCGGCAGGGCATCGCCGAGGGCAACGCCACGTTCGAGACCGACGTGCCGTCGTGGCCGGCCTTCCGGGCGGCGAGGCTCGCCGACCACTGCTTCGTGGCCGCCGCTGATGGCCGGGTGATCGGCTGGGTCGCCGCCTCGCCCGTCTCCAGCCGGCCCGCCTACCGCGGCGTGGTCGAGCACTCGGTGTACGTGGACAACGAGGCCCGCGGCCGGGGAGTCGGTGCGCTCCTGCTGCGGCGTCTCATCGCCTCGACCGAGGCGGCCGGGATCTGGACCATCCAGTCGGCACTGTTCCCGGAGAACACAGCCAGCCTCGCCCTGCACCGAGCGGCTCGGGTTCCGCGTGGTCGGTACCCGCGAGCGCATCGCCCGACACCACGGCCGCTGGCGGGACACCGTCCTCGTCGAGCGTCGCTCGCCCCTCGTCGACTGACGAAGCTGCGGGCTCCCTGGCCCGTCTCCGACCACCACGGGCACGATGGCGCCATGACGTTCCCCAGTGCCAACCAGACCTCCCCGGGTTACCCGGCCCAGCGCTACCTCGACGACGCGGGCGAGGCGAGTGCCGCCTTCCATGGCCACGACGTCGGCCACGACCTCGAGATGAGTCCGGGCGGTACCAGGACGTCGTACCTGGCGACCGGCGAACTCACCGGCGGGCAGTTCGGCCTGTACCAATGGGACATGTCAGCGTCCGGTGGAGGTCCCTCGCCGCATTTCCACCGGACCATCAGCGAGTCCTTCTATGTAACGAAGGGAGCGGTGTCGCTGTACAACGGCGAGGCGTGGCGCACGGCTGTCGCGGGCGACTTCCTCTACGTCCCTCAGGGCGGGATCCACGCCTTCCGCAACGACTCCGGCGAGCCTGCCTCGATGCTGATCCTGTTCACGCCCGGCGCACCGCGAGAGGCCTACTTCGAGGCGCTGGCACAGGTCCGGGCCGAGGGCCGCACCATGTCGCCGGAGGAGGAGGCCGACCTGCTCCGCCGCCACGACCAGTTCCCGGCGACCTGATCTGACCGGCCAGCAAGGCCGATCAAGCCATCCGTCGGTCAGCGCCGATACCTTCTACGCCATGTTCGAGACACCGGAGGAAACGGCCGAACTGCAGGAGCTGCTGGACCGCTCGCACGCGGGCTCCACCGAGCACCTGCGCGGCATCATCGGACCCAAGGCACTCTGCGCGCCGTGGACATCGTGGCGCTGATGACCGGGATGAAGGTGCTCTCGGTCGCGACCGTCACCGCTCGCGGTGAGCCGCGCATCAGCGCACTCGACGGCCACTTCCTGCACGCCACCTGGACCTTCACCACCAGCGGTACCGCGGCGAAGGCCCACCACATCGCCCGGCGCCCGGCGGTGAGCATCGCCCACATCGACAACGAGGAACTGGCGCTGTTCGCCCACGGGCAGGTCCAGACGCTGCAACCAGGCGAACCGTTCTGGGACGAGACCCTGGACCACTGGACGGCGCACTACGGCAGCTCACCGCTCTCGTGGGGCGAAGACATCCGCGTCTATCGGTTCCGGCCGCAGTGGATGGTGGGCTACACCGGCGATCGCGACAAGCTGATGCGCGAGCGGGGGATCACGCCGCCCTGACCAGTCGGGGCGGTCCGCTGTGGCCAACGTGTCAGGCGGCGTCGGACATGCTGGCGAGGTGACCTCGATCATCTCCCTGACCCGCGAGATCTCCGCACCGGCCGCGGCGGTCTTCGACCTGCTGGCCACACCTTCGCGACACCAGCTGATCGACGGTTCGGGTTCGGTGCGGAGTGCTCGACCCGGCGGCCCGGACCGCCTGTTCCTCGGCGCGCGGTTCGGGATGAACATGCGGATGGGCCTCCCATACCGAATCCTCAACGAGGTGGTCGAGTTCGAGGAGGGCCGGCTGATCGCCTGGCGGCACTTCGCCGGCCACGTCTGGCGCTACATCCTGGAACCGGTCGAGAACTCGGCATCGGATGTCGGAGCCCGTTACTCCACCAGGCTCACCGAGCAGTTCGACCCGACCCATGCCGGATCGCCGCTGACGCTCAAGCTGCTCGGGTTCCGCCGCCGGAACGAGCGCGCGATCCGCGGAACGCTCGACCGGATCGCCGCCCTGGCCCGCGCCGGCACCCTCTGACAGGGCTTGCGGGCGTGGGCCTGAGTCGTCAGCTCTCGACGGCCAGCCCGGCCAGCACGTCGAGCCAGCCCCGGGAGGTGTCGTCGAACGGGGGCAGGTGATTCGTGACAGCCGGCACCAACTGCGCACACGACGACTCTGCCGCACTGATCACCTCAGGCGGATACGCCAGCGTGCGTTGATGCTCGAGGAACTCGTCCTCATCGTCGACATACACCGAGCCGTCCCAGCGGCGCACGACGTCGAGATCCAGGTCGACTGCCGTCGCCGAGGCAGCCGACCACGACGTCACGCTGGCCACGTCGACATAGACCTCAGGATTGTTGGCGCCGGGCGGAGCGTCGGCATAGAAGGTCGCCAAGAACCAGTCATCTCGTGGGCACAGCAGAACGGCGTTGCTGGGCATCACGAAGTCGGCGCCCGGGCCGCGAGAGTTCGTCGCCGAGATGCTGGCCCATCCAGTGACCGTGCTCGTCACTCCCGAGCCACTTGGCGTCGAACGTCCAGTGCCTGGCGCCGCCCCACTTCGTCATCGCGACGTGCACGCGGTCACCGGGCGCCAGGTCACTCACCCAGAGGTCCACTCGGCCCTCGTGAGCTCGGCAGCCTCGGCGCAGCTCGTCCACCGGATCCTGTTGCCCAGCAGCCGATTCACCCGCTCACCAAGCAGGTCCAGCGCGCGAAGTCCCACCTTCGTGCCGTTGCCGTACAGGCACTGCCAGTGCGTGACGATCGCCGGCCAGCCGCCGGCCTCGAGGATGGGCAGGATGGCGCCCTCGGACCCGTCGTCGGTGAGGTAGCGGTCAGCGATGCTCTGTACCAGCTCATCATCGTCGCGGCTGTGGTGGAGCGACGCCCAGAAGTGGTCGTTGATGTTCGTCACGATCGAGACGAGCGTGTTGCCGCCCTCGGCCCTCGCCACGTAGGGCCTCGTCCAGGGCCGATCGTTGAACGCGTGCAGGAAATACCACGAGTGCTTTCGATTGTTCACCGCGAGTTGCGCGGCCATGATCGCCTGCTGATACTCCGACTCCACGTGGTCGGCGAAGCTCCACGGACTCGTGACTCCGCTGGCATCGATGCCGGCGTCGGCAAGGAGTTGCAGGGCGTAGGTGATGTAGGGCGTCAGCGTGCTGATGTCCTGGTGCCGCGACCACACGAGCTCCGTCTCCGACAGCATCGAGCCGTCGTCGAGATTGACTGCCCAGTCGTGGGTGAGCATCTCCGGTGAGAAGTCGAACCTCGGACCCAGCCGCGTGCGCGCTGTCTCGATCCACGACCGGGTGACCTCCGGCGGGTGACCCTCGATGCCACGGACGATGTCTCCGCGGCCGGCAGGCATCGGCACGATCGAGAACTTGCCGGCCATCCCATGGCGTTCGGTCACGTCGCAGAACTCGTCGAGCAGGCTGTTCGGAACCTCGTCCACGAGGCGCACGCCATCGCCGGTGAGCGGCTCCTTGTCGTGCGCATCCGGGAGGTGATGTCGATACAGGTGGACGACAGGGCAACCGTCGTCGATGACCAGCGAGAGCGGCACAGCCTCTGGCATTCCTGACCTCCTGATTGGCTTCTCGAGTGCGCCGCGACGCTACCCGGCGTCACGGTCGGGCCCGCGACCAAGGTCGCCGGTCCGGGGAGCGTCCGTTGGCTCACTGGCAGGCTGCGCCCATGACCGAGGAAGCGGAGTCCGAGGAGCGCGACTACCTGCAGTGGCACGACGCCTACGACGATCCCGGCTCCGACCTGTCGCGCCGGCTCAGCGTCGTCCAGGGGCACATTCGCGACCGGTTGAACGCCACCACGGGACCCATCCGAGTTCTCAGCGTCTGCTCCGGTGACGGTCGCGACATCCTCGACGTGCTGGCCGAGCGGTCGGACCGCGAGCGGGTGTCCGGTGCTCTGCTCGAACTGCACGAAGGCGTCGCCGAACGCGCCCGGCAGCGGATCGACGAGCTCGGACTCGCCGACCGGTTCGAGGTCCGGACTGTGGACGCCGGGCTCACGGACAGCTTCATCGACGCCGTGCCGGCCGACATCGTGTTGCTGGTCGGCATCTTCGGCAACATCCACCCGCCCGAGATCAAGGCCCTCATCGACACGGTCCCGCAGCTCGCGCGGCCGGACGCGCTGGTGCTCTGGACGAGGGGACGCTCGGTTCCGGGCGGTGGCGGCCGCACGAGTGAGATTGCGGGCTGGGTGCGCGACGCCGGGTGTGCCGAGCTCTCGATCACGGCCCCGGCGGACGCCCAGTTCGTCGTCGGGGCCGCGGAGTTCCGTGGCGTTCCCGAACCGCTGCGCACCGGCCGGCGGCTGTTCACCTTCTTCCGCTGACGGGTGCATTCGACCACATTGCGGACCGGAACCGTCCGCAATGGCCTGGACACTTGGTCGTACGTCCGCTTCGACAACACACCGAGGAGCTGTTCATGACGACCGCATCGCAGGCGACCACCCGCACGTTGACCGAATCCCTGGTCGACCAGCTCGAGTGGCACTGGCAGGAGCACCTACGGCCTCGCTTCGACGGGCTCACCGACCAGGAGTACTTCGCCGAGCCGGTGGCCGGCTGCTGGAACGTGCACCCGCGCGGCCGGTCCAGCGCTCCGGTGCAGGCCGGGTCGGGCGCCTTCACCATCGACTTCGCCTTCCCGCAGCCGGAACCGGCGCCGGTCACGACGATCGCCTGGCGGCTGGGTCACCTGCTGGTGGGCGTGTTCGGAGCGCGCAACGCGAGCCACTTCGGCGGACCGCCGTGCGACTACGAGTCGTTCGACTACGCCGGCACGGCCGCAGGCGCCCTCGCCCAGCTCGACGAGCAGCACGACCGCTGGATCGCCGGCGTCCGCGCGCTCGACGACGAAGCGCTGCGCCGCCCGGTCGGGCCTGCCGAGGGCCCGTTCGCCGAGTCGCCGATGATCGACCTGGTGCTGCACATCCACCGCGAGGTGATCCACCACGGTGCGGAGATCGCGCTGCTGCGGGACCTCTGGGCGCACGGGCTGCCCGACCAGCGGGCGGCCTGACCTCAAGCCGAGCAGCGAAGGAGGCAGCGGCGATCACCGTCGGCGACGCCTGAGGTCAGGGCACAATCGTCTGCAATGGCAACCTCGGCGGCCGACGTCCGCACCATCATCACCGTGCTGCGACGTCACTGCATCGATCCCGGCGTCTCCGGTGGCTGGGGAGTCGACGCCCTGGCCGGCCGGCAGACCCGGCCGCATCGCGATCTGGATCTCTCCGTACCGGCTGACCACCTGGACCGTGCGCTGTTCGCCTTGACCGGCTTGGGATTCTCGATCTCGGTCGACTGGCTGCCCGTGCGAGTGGAGCTGGCAGCGCGGAGTGAGTGGGTCGACCTCCACCCCGTTCGGGCCCGTCGCGACGGGAGTGCGTGGCAGGCAGGACTCGACACGCCCGGATCCCTGGTCCGCTGACGAGGTCGGCGGATTCGTCTATCCGGCGGACGGATGGGCTGAGGGATCGCGTGGACGGACTGCCGGTGCGGTGCATCTCTGCCGATCTGCAGCGGCAGTTCCACTCCGGCTACTTCCCGCGCGACATCGACCTGCACGACCTCGAAGGTCCTTGCACTCCCTGCCGGAGCAGGTCAACCGCCCAGACTAGCAACGAAGTTGATCAGCGTGGCGATGACGAAGGTGCCGAACACGTAGCTCAGAAGGGCGTGCTGCAGTCCGGCCGTGCGCATCGTGGTGTTCCGGAAGCCGGTGTCCGAGACCTGGAAGCACATGCCCATCGTGAACGCGACATAGGCGAAGTCGCGGTAGCTCGGGACCACCGTCCCGGCGAAGTCGATGCCGCCGCCGGCATCGTCGCCCGGAGCCTTGCCCGTGAGCGCAGCGCCCATACCCGCTTCAACGTCGGCGTAGTAGAGCTGCCCGTACAGAGCCGTGAAGATGGTCTGCACCGAGAACCAGGCAACGGCGCAACTGAGCAACGCCACCGCCGCCTGCAGGTCGCGGGTGGCCTCCGCCCCCGAACAGCAACAGCGCAACCGACGCGAGACTGCCGAAGGCGAGGAGCACGACCAGGACATGTGACACGAGTCGGCCCGGTTCCTCCTCCTGAGCATGCAGCCGTGTCTGGTCGCCGTCGAACGGCCACATGACCACCCAACTCCACGCCGAATAGACGACGCACAGCACAGCCAGCCCGATCAGCAGCCCGAATCGCCACCCTGACTGGGCGGTCGTAATCGCACCGGCCGCGCGCGCAACGACGATCGCGACCATCAGTCGTATCCGCCCGGCCATCAGTCCCTCCTCGCCGCACTCATCGTGTCCCACCGACGAGACCGGTCGGCGTCTGACGCGCCACCACGACGGAGCACGTGTCACAGTGCTGCCATGGACGCCGGGCCGCCGTTGGACACGCTGGTGTTCTTCGTCCCGGTCGAGGACACCGACCGCGTACTCGAGGCGGTCTTCGCCGCCGGCGCTGGCCGCGTCGGCCAGTACGCCGACTGCGCGTTCGTCTCCTCCGGGACCGGGCAGTTCCGGCCGCTTCCGGGCTCGGCGCCCTCGGCTGGGCACGATCGGGGAACTCAGCCAGGTCGAGGAGAACCGCGTCGAACTCGTCCTCCCGCGTTCGAGTCGGCCTCGGTGGTGGCGGCGTTGCTTGCGGCCCACCCCTACGAGCAACCGGCCTGGTCGGTCTTCGAGAACGCCGTCGTGCCGACCGCGGATCCAGCAGGGCAGGCCGGCATGACGACACTCGTGACGGGCTTCGATCCCTTCGGTGGCATGAGCAGCAATCCCTCGCAGGCTGCTGGTTCGTGGCTGGCCGACCATCATGACGACACCGTGTTCGTGCCGGTGCCGACTAGCTACGCCGGCAGCGTCACTGCTCTGGAGCGTGCGCTCCGGACGCACAGTCCAGCCTCCGTGCTGCTGCTGGGCTTCGCCGCCGGCGCAGCCGGTCTGCGGCCCGAGCGGTGCGCCCGCAACCGGACCACCGCCGCAGCACCGGACAACGACGGCAAGTGGCAGGCCGGTCCGATCCAGGCAGACGGACCGGACCGGATCGATACTTCCGTCGACTACGACGGGCTCCTGAACGTCCTTGGCAGCAAGGGAATTCCGCACACGGCCTCGGACGACGCGGGCGGCTACGTGTGCAACTGGCTGTACTGGCACGCGCTGGTCGACCATCCACAGCTGCCGATCCTGTTCGTGCACCTGGCCGAATCGCCAACCAGGGCTCAGTGGCGCAAGAACTGTGCCGGCCTGTTGCTGATAGCCGATGCCCTATCAGCACGATCTGCGGTCAGTACTCGTCGTGCCGCTTCCCCGTCGTGAACGTCGGAAGCTGCGGCCAGCCCTCGGGTGAGTCCTCCCACTCCTCCTGACGGCCGTAGGGGCTGATGTCGAGGTAGCCGACCAGCCCCGAGAGCGGCTCGACCCCGCGGCCAGTGGTCGAGTAGGTGAGGAACACCTCGTCGCCGCGGCGCAGGTAGACGCTCACTCCGGGCACTTCACCGTCGGGCTGGGTCCAGCCGAAGTCCTGGTTGTACGAACAGCCCGACGACGAGACCCACGGCACCTGCCAGCCCATCCGCTCGGAGTAGGCCAGCAGCTTCTCGATCGGCGCACGGGAGATCCGGACGAAGCTGACGTCGTGCGCCCACAGATGGGCGAGGTGCGGGACGTTGTCGGCGAGGTTCGAGCAGCTCGGGCAGCCCGCATCCCACTCCGGGTCGAACATGAAGTTGTGCACGATCAGCTGGGACCGGCCATCGAACAACTCGAGCCAGGGTCACCGGACCGTTCGCACCCTCGAACACGTAGTTGTCCACGCGCATCATCGGCAGTCGCCGGCGCCGTGCACTCACCTGGTCGCGTGCCTTGGTCTCGGCCTTCTCTTCGGCGAGGAGGTCGGCGCGTGCCTGCTCCCAGCGGCTCTTGTCGACCACGTCCGGGTATGCCTGCGTCATGCGGTGTCCTCTCAGTCATGCTGTCTCTCGTCGATGCCGCGCGGCGGAAATGCGCGGTCACCAAGTCAGACTCGGCCGGTGCGCCCGGCTCATCGGGTACATGATGATCGTGTCCTGTGCCACAGGTTCATCGGTGATCATGGGCTCTCCGGCCCGCGGACGACGGCGATCTAGGTCTCTTGACGCCAACGTGACATCAGGTCGGAAAGATTTGACGTCAGAACTGCTTGACGTGACGTCATCGTGATGTCATGGTTGGCGTCATGGAACTCGCACCGCACGTAGATGCCATCCGTCGCGACCTGTCCGCGGCGACGGCGCTGGCCGATGACAGCACCCGAGAGATCGCTGCCCGGCTCGGCTCCACGCTCGACACGAGCGCCCGGATGGCCTTGATGGACGCGCTCTCGCAGGCGTGCGCGGAGATCAGCCGCGACCTTGCGCCCGGCTCGGTCGAGGTTCGCCTCGCCGGCCGTGACCCTCAGTTCGTCGTCACCGCTCCCCCGAGGATGACACCGGCAGCCGAGCCCACCCGGGCCGTGCCGACCACCGACGAGGACGAGGACGAGGCCACCGACGCCACCGAGGGTGACGAAGACACCGCCGAGGGCGGCGAGGAGGAGTTCGACGAGGAGGACGGCAACACCGTCCGGCTCACCTTCCGGCTCCCGGCCGGCCTCAAGAACCGGGTGGAGGCGGCGGCCAGCGACAGCGGCCAGTCGGTCAACGCCTGGCTCAACGACGCGGTCCGCTTCGCGGTCGACATGAACGACTGGAGCGCGTTCGGCCAGGGCCGAGGGCCGCGCCCGCCACGGGCACCCTCGCCCACCGCGTCCGCCCCGTCCGCCCAAGGACAAGAGCGGCCGCCGCGGCGGGATCAACTTCGGCGAGATGTTCGGCGACATGTTCGGCAACATCGGCGAGCAGGTCAGCCGCGAAGTCGAGCGGTCGCTCCACGGCCTGCACGGCGAACACGGCCCGCACGGCAAGCCGGGCAAGAAGCACGGCCCGGACACCCACGTCAGCGGCTGGGTCCGCTGACCCAGCCAGCACCACCAACGTCACGAAAGACCATGCCGACCCCACGCGTCGGTACCAACACCTAGGCGCACGCGCCATCAGGAGGCATTGCCATGCCCAGCTACAGCTTCGACACCCCCGAGCCGATCGACCTTCGGGTCTCCAATCCGTCCGGCACTGTCGATGTCAGCACCCATGACCGACCGGTCACCGAGATCACGATCGAGGGTGACGAGAGGTCGATCGAACAGGACGTCGAGGTCGAACAGCGCGGGAACCAGATCCGCGTGAAGATCGAGCCGCAGAACCGCTGGGGCAACGGTCGGGACTATGAGGTGACGATCGCCGTCCCAGCACAGTCCGACGCCAGGGTGGAGACCGCCTCGGCCGAGATCCACCTCGGCGGCACGTACGGCGACGTCCGCGCCAACAGCGCCAGCGGAGAGGTGCACCTCGACGTGGCCGACTCGGTTCGGATCGAGACCGCCAGCGGCGAGATCCACGCTCAGCACGTGCGCGGCGACGGCAAGTTCAACTCCGCCAGCGGCGAAATCGGCGTGGAGCGGTGCGACGGCGCCAAGCTCGAGCTGAACACCGCCAGCGGCGAGATCCACGTCGAATACGCCGCTGGTGACATGCGCGCCAACGCCGCGTCCGGCGACATCAGTGTCGAAGAGGTGTACGGCGACTTCTCCGCGGCCGTCGCCTCGGGCGACGTCAGCGTGGAGTACATCCACGCCGGCGAGGCCAGGGTCGAGACGGTGTCGGGTGACGTCTCCGTCGGAGTCGCCGAAGGCACCGCGATCTGGCTCGACATCCACACGATGACCGGCGACGTCGAGGTCGAGCAGGAAATGGGTGGCGAGCCCGAGCCCGGACAGCCCACCCTTCAACTCAGGGCGAACACGCTGTCCGGTGACGTGAGCGTGCATCGGAGCGATCGTCGCCCGGAGCCAGCAGCCCGCCCGGAGATCGACGAACACGGAGAGCACCACAGTCCTGCCTACCAAGACTGAGCGCCACCAGCCCGAACCGCAGGGCGCTTTGCCCACTGACCTGATGTCCCTGATCCACCCGATCTGATTGAGGGTTCCTCTCATGCTGCCCGCACCGCTTCCCGAACTGGCCGAGGTCAGGCGGGGCGACCGCCTCGCGTTGGCCTCCAAGAGGAGGCGCGCCGCCCGCGTGGCCACCCGTTCGAGCTCGGTGCGGGCACGGCTCGCTGTCGCGATGACCCGGTTCGCGGCGCGACTCGACAACGAGGCCAGCCGGTCCGTGCTCGCAACAGGCGCCCCCGCGCGTCTGCACGGGCCGGCTGGTGCCGGCCGATGACCGCCGTCGACAGCACGACGAAAACCGACGAGACCAGCGCTACCGATGCAACCTCCCTAACCGACCCGAAGCCGAGGGGATTCGGCCGGGTCACCCGGGTCACCAGGTTCTACCGCAGCCACACAGCTCTGCTGTTCAGGGCCGCACCCGTCGAGTCGACGGCCGCGCTGATCCTCACGCTGATCGGCGCCGCCAGTTCCACCGCCGCCATCGTGCTGCTGGGCAAAGTGGTGGGTACCGGCGTCGCCGCCATCTCCACCGGACCGGGTTCAGCCGAGGCCGACCAGGCCATGGTCTGGGTGATCTGGCTCGCCGCCACCTTCCTGCTCTCACCACTGGTGGGCGGTGCCCTGAACATCCTCTCCAACCAGATCCTCTCCAAGTCAGCCGCCTACGCGGGGATGCTGCTCGCCGAGCTCGCCAACGCACCGGTGGGCATCGGTCACCTCGAGGACACCGAACACGCCGGTCGCCTGCAGACGTTGGTGAAATCGATCCACGAGTGGACCTACCTGGAGGGTGTCGGCGGCACCTGGGGTGTCATCCAGGCCCGGTTGTCCGGGCTCGGTGCCTTCGCGGTCATGGCCGCCTGGCACTGGTGGGCGGCCGTGGTGCTCGCCGCCGGCTACATGATCTCGGGGCGCGCGCTCACCAAGTGGCTGCTCACGGTCTTCGCCGACATGGTCCTGGAACCGCCGCTCGACCGCCGGAAGTCGCAGTACGTGTTCGGCTTGCTGATGAAGGGCGAGGCTGCGAAGGAGATCAGGCTCTTCGGCCTGTCCGGTTGGATGATCCAGCGTTACCGCGACCTCTGGACCACCGCGATGGCAGACGTGTGGAAGCGCCGGGCCGCCACCATCGGTCCGGTCTTCGCCACCACGCTCGTGATGATCGTGTGCGCGTTCATCACCTACGGACAGATGGGCCGCGAGGCCTGGGCGGGCACGTTGCCGGTCTCGACGCTGACGGCACTCGTCGGCGCGTCCGTCGGCATGTGGGCGCTCGGGATGCTCGGCGACCAGCAGGTGATGTTCACCCAGTCGATGGCCACCACCGACCAGCTCCGCTCAGCGCGTGAGGAGATCGGCCTTGCTGGCTTGCAGGTTGCGGTCACCGAGGAGCGTCGGGCCATCGCTCCCGGCAAGCACGAACCGGCCGAGGTGCGGATCCGCAACCTGCACTTCACCTACCCGTCCCGCGACGAGCCGATCTTCGAGGGCCTCGATCTCACCATTCCGGCTGGCCAGTCGATCGCGGTCGTCGGTGTCAACGGCGCGGGAAAGTCGACACTGATCAAGCTCCTGTGCGGTCTCTACGAGCCGGACAGCGGCGAGGTACTGGTCGACGGTGTGGCGCCGGCTCTCGACGTGCGAGCCCGCGAGCGGGTGGCGGTGATCTTCCAGGAGTTCGTCCGCTATCAGCTGTCGCTGAAGGACAACGTGGCACTCGGCGCGCGGGGTGTCGTCGACACCGATGCCGTCGTCCGTCAGGCCCTGCACGACGCTGCCGCAGACGACGTGCTCAGCCGGCTGGACAACAACTGGGACACGGTGCTGTCCGGTGAGTACAAGGGTGGCACCGACCTGTCCGGCGGTCAGTGGCAGCGCGTGGCTCTTGCCCGTGCTCTTGCCGCGATTGCCGGCGGCTCGGGAGTACTGGTGCTCGACGAACCGACGGCTGCACTGGACGTTCGTGCGGAGGCTCAGCTGTTCGACCGCTTCCTCGAGGTGACTCGGGGAATGACCACGTTGCTCGTGAGCCACCGGTTGAGCTCGGTTCGCCACGCCGACCGGATCGTCGTGATCGAGAACGGCCGCATCGTCGAGGACGGGTCGCACGCCGAGCTGCTCCTTCGTGGTGGGCGCTACGCGGACATGTTCACCTTGCAGGCCAGCCGATTCGCGTCAGCATCCGGTGCGCCCATCAACCTGGACGAAGCCGAAGAGCAGGAGGTCGTCGAATGATCGACATGCTGAAGTCGGTCTGGCTCGTCGTCTCGACCTCGGTCCGGGTGAGTCCGAAGCAGAGCGCCGTCTGCCTGCTCGAGACCATCAGCAACTTGATGATGATGCTCCAGCCGCTCTTCATCACCTGGATGGTGACCGGTGCCATCGAGCACGACCGCGGCCTGGTGATCCGCGCGGTCACCGCGTTCGTGTTGTCGCTCTCGGTGGTGCTCTTCATGATGATCGTGGGGAACAACGCCCGGATCGGCCAGAACGAACGAGTCGGCTTCTGGTTCGACACCGAGGTGTCGCGGCTCACGTCCTCGATCACGACGCTCGATCACCTGCAGACGCCGGAGTACCTCGACAAGGCCCAGACGCTGCGCGATCACCAGGGACTGCTGGGATTCGCCTTCAACTCCGTGCTCAACACCCTGCGGATGACCGCGACGGCCGGGGGCACACTGGTCCTGGCGCTGACCGCCGACCCGCGGATGCTGCTGGTGATCATCGCGGGCATACCAGCTGTGCTCAGCACGCGCTGGACTACCAAGTGGCAGTCCGCGACCGACGAGGCCTCCGGGGAGCCGAGCAGGCGCACCAAGCACCTGCTGGACCTGTCGAGCACCGCCACACCTGGGGCGGAAGTCCGGGTCTTCGGCCTGCAGACCTGGCTGCGCGACGCCACCGGTGCCGCCACGCGCCAGTGGCTCGACCTCCGGGTCGTGTTGGCAAAGAAGTCGACCCTGGTCGAAACGGCCTGCACGGTGTTCTTCTTCGGCGTCGCTTCCCTGGTGCTGATCTGGATCATGCGCGACACCATCAACGGCAACGTGGCAGTCGCCAACTTCGTCCTGGCGGCGACACTCGTGACGCGGTTGCAGGACATCACCAACGTCATGCAGTGGGCGGTCCACATGCTGGTGCGAGTGAGCAAGGACGGAAGTCGCTTCCTCTGGTTGCGCGACTACAGCAACGACGAGGTGGCTCGCCACGCTGGATCTCTCACCCCGCCGGCGCGTCTTGGCCGGGGCATCAGCACGCTGAATCTCGGCTACACCTATCCGGAGGCCGAGAAGCCCACGCTCTCCGACATCAGCCTCGAACTGCCGGCTGGGTCCGTCGTTGCGGTGGTGGGGGAGAACGGCGCGGGCAAGTCCACCCTGGTCGGACTGCTCACCGGCATGCTCCGCCCGACCGAGGGGCAGGTGCTGGTCGACGGCATCGACATGAGTGACTTCGACCACGACCAGTGGCGTGCCCGGATGTCGGGTGCCTTCCAGGACTACGCGAAGCTGGAGTTCAGCGCCCAGGAGTCGATCGGCGTGGGCGACCTGCCCGATGTCTCCAGCGACTCGGCGGTGAACGAGGCACTGTGGGAGGCCTCGGCGACCGACCTGCTGCGCTCGCTGCCCCAGGGACTCGACACCCAGCTCGGCACCACGTGGCCCGGCGGCGTGGAACTGTCCGGCGGCCAGTGGCAGCGGATCGCGATTGCCCGCGGGATGATGCGCGACACTCCCCTACTCCTGGTGCTCGACGAGCCGACCGCTGCGCTCGACGCCGGCACCGAGCACGCGCTGTTCGAGCGGTACGCCGACGCCGCCCGCAAGACCGGCGGCCGCGGCGGGGTCACGCTGCTGGTCACGCACCGCTTCTCCACGGTGGCCTCCGCGGATCTCGTGGTGGTGCTGGAGAACGGGCGGGTCGCGGAGATCGGGACCCACGCCGAGCTGTACGCAAGCGGGGGTCACTACTCCGAGCTGTACGAACTGCAGGCCCGCGGCTACCGCTGACCGTGCGGGTGCGGCCGCTGGTTCGCCGGACCGTCAGGTGAACCGGATGGTCAGCGGGCCGTCGGCCGGGCCGGTCACCGTGGTCACATCGTCCTGTGTCTGCACGTCGGCGTCGGTGTCCAGATCTGCGATCCCGCTGAGGTGGACCACGGTCCGGTCACCGAGCCCCGGCCCGAACGTCACCCGATCCGGGCCGACTTCGGTGATCTCGGCGTTCGCCGACACCAGCGTCGCGCCGGACGGGAGGACCAGCCCGAGGCCCAGGATCACGCCGGTCTTCGGCGGCAGGAGCAACGGCTCGTCGAGCTGGCCGGTCGGATCCCCCACGTCGACCTGGACCGTCGCCGGGTAACCGGTCGGGTTGAGCAGGTGCAGCATCCGGCCACCGCCGGGACTGGCCGTCGTGGTGGCGACCACACCGAGGACGGTGGTGCGAAGCGCCAGCCCAGCGGGCGATCCGAGCCAGGTTGTCAGCTTGCTGATGAGATCGGGCCTGGCCGGATAGTCGGCGCAGATGACCACAGCCCGACCAGCACCAGCCTGGACCGTCACCGCGCACACGGTTCCGTCCACGTCGGTCAGCAGCACGTCGGCGTCACCGACCACCTCGCCCAGCCAGCTCACCCGGGTCTCTGGCATCCCGGCCGCGACTCCATGGCCCACCACAGACGGCTCTTGGTGGCGGCCACTGGTGTGGATCGCCCCACGGGTCAGGCCGAGAGCGTCGCCCAGGACGGAACACGGCCGATTCTCCAGGTCACGCTGGGGAATCCGGCCCATCAGCAGCAGGCTGCCACCATCGCGCACGTGCTCAGCGAGGCGCTGCTGCACGGCTGCGTCCAGCACGTCGCCGCTGCTGAGCGCGACGGTGTGCGGGAGCGTCGCCGACGGATCCTGCAGATTCACGGCGGAGAACCGATGACCGCCGAAGAGCAGGGACCGCCACAGTGATCGGCGTTCCCCCGGGCCACGGAAAGCCATCAGGTCGTCCGTGACCTCTGACATCACGGCACTGCGGGGGTAGCGGTACTCGGTCATGAAGGCGTCCGGCCAGAAGCCCATGGCGAGGTCGTCGTGCTCCTCGTCCATGTCCGCCAGCCACGACGAGTTGGCGACCATCGCATGAGTCACGGCGGCGGTTGCGCCGAACGTCAGTCCGCGTTGCCCCAATGGGCCGATCGGGGCTGCCTGCCCATGCCACTCACCGGTGAAGGCGATTCGGTCGTTGCCGTCGCCGACCGGCTCGTCCAGGTGCGGGTTGATTCCGCCGGCCAGCAGGTAGTAGTTGATGATGCGGCAACCCTGCGCAACGCAGAGCCTGGTCTTGAGGTCGACGGTGGAAGGGTCGTAGAGCTGCTCGAGTCCCCCGCTGTAGTCGCCGGTTCCTGCCTCGAACTCGAGCGAGGTCAGCGGTTGGTCGGCCGAATTCACCGCAGCCATTGCCGCATTGATGAAGTGCAGGTCGATGGTGGCCGACCGCGTCATGTCGCCGAGGTAGTGGTCCGATCCCGCAGCGAACCCGGCCAAGCCGGCATAGCTCTCGAACAGCTGGCTGACCCCGATCCCGAACGGCACACCGTTCGGGCCTTCTGTGCCATGGATGTTCACGAGGAAGGGCACGTCGACCACCCCGTGCCGCCGAGCCGAATCCGCAAGCCACTCGATGTAATTGGCGAACCTGGCCCGCATGAAGTGACCGAGGTCGACGCGAAGTGCTGCCGCCCACTCCTCGGTCGGGGACCGCACTGCTTCGGCCCAGCCGGCAGCGTCCGCCGTGGCTCCCGGGTAGCGGTCGGTCACCAGTTCACCGTGACGCTTCCTGCACCAGGCAAGGAAGTCCTGCAGCAGTCCGTCGGTCAGGTCCGGGCTGTTCGACACCCAGGCCAGCATCCCGACCTCGTTGTCCAGTTGAACGGCAATCACGTTGCCGCCGGTCGGCTGCAGCCGCTGCGCGAGCACCGGCATCACCTCGGCGTACCAGCGGTCCACGTCCGCCAGGAACGCCGGCGCGAGGTAGTCGACCGTCCTGGTTGGTGCGGGTACACCGTCCCAGCCGACGGGCACGACCTCGGGATGATCGCGGTAGACGCGGTAGGGAATGCCTTCGTTCTTCAGCTCGGCCATCACGAACGGCCCCGGCCGGGCGAGGAAGGTCAGCCCACGATCGGCACACAGGTCGATGAACGCGCCCAGGTCGCGTTCGGGACGGGTACGCCCGGTCACGTCGATCGAGCCGTCCGGCAGTTCGTGGAACAGCCAGGGGATGTAGGCGGCCACACAGGTGCACCCGACCTCGACGAGCTTGTCCAGCCGGTCCTCCCACTGCGCGCGATCGACGCGGAAGTAGTGGATCTCCCCCGCCATCACCAACCGGGGTTCGCCGTCCACCACGATGCGGGCGCGCTCGAGTGCGATCACAGCTTCGTCTCCTGCCTAGTCGACGATCCGAAGGCGGGCCGACGACCCGTGCGCGGCGTTCGGGCCGATGATCACGTCCACGTCGCCGCGGTCGACGCGCCATCGCAGTGACCGGTCCCAGTAGCCGAACATCTCCGGGGTGATCTTGAAGACCACCTTGGCCGAGGCGCCGGGCTCGAGCTCGACGGCCTGCCAGTCGGCAAGTTCCACGAGGGGCCGCATGACGTCGGCGACGAGATCACGGAGGTACAGCTGCACGACCTCACGGCCCGGCCGCATGCCGGTGTTGGCGACCTCCACCGTGGCGCGGACGACTCCGCCACGGACCGGGATGTGGTCGCGGCTCAGTTCGACAGCGGAGTAGGCGAAAGTCGTGTAGGTGAGGCCGAATCCCAATGACAGTTCGGGATGGACCAGCGCGTTGAGGTAGCGGCCGAACTTGATGTCGCCGGAACGACCGAGCCGGCGACCGGTGGTGCGCTCCAGCGTGCCGATCGCCCCCGTCCTCGACATCCTGGGCAAGTTCATCGGCAGTCGTCCCGACGGTGCCTGGTCGCCGAGCAGCACGTCGGCCAGCGCCGGCCCGGCCTCGGCGCCGGGGTGCCAGGCGAGCAGCACGGCGTCGGCCAGCTGCATCACCGGTCGGAGTTCGAGCGGCCGTCCGCTCACCACCACGACCACCAGCGGCTTGCCGAGCATCGCCAACTGACGCAGGAGTTCGAACTGACCGACGGGTAGTTCGGCGTTCGGAAGGCACCGGTCCTCGCCGCTGCGGCTGGGGTGCTCGCCGACCAGGGCGATCGTGAGGTCGGCTGCGTCGGCGCGGCGAGCGGTCAGGTCGGGGAAGCGACCGTCGGAGACCACCAGACTCTCGGCTCCGAGGCGATCGGCCAACGCCGAGGCTGCAGTGTCGCCAGAAGGTTCGGTGCCGGGGAAGACCCAGGCGCCCAGCAACGCGTCGACGTCGTCGGCGAACGGGCCGCACAGGTGCACGGTCCCGATGTTGCTGTGCAGCGGCAGGATCCCGTTGTTCTTCAGCAGCACCATCGACCGCCCGGCGGCCTCCCGGGCCAGCACCGCACCGGCGCCGGGCTTGGACACAGGAGACGTGCTGACCGTCGGGGCGACCTCATCGAACAGGCCGCTCGCGAACTTCAGCCGCAGCACCCGGCGCACGGCGTCGTTGACCAGTGCCTCGTCGACGTCCCCGGCGGCGACAAGTTCGGGCAGATGCCGGCTGTACGTGCCCGACACCATGTCGACATCGACGCCCGCGACGATGGCCTGCCGGGCCGCCTCGCGGGCATCGGCGGCCACGCCCTGCGCCACGAGCTGCTCGATGCCACTCCAGTCGCTCACCACCACACCGCGGAAGCCCCACTGCGACTTCAGGATGTCGCGGATCAGGTGGGTGTGGCTGTGCATGGGTACGCCGTCGACGTCGTTGAAGCCCACCATCACCGAGCGGCAGCCCGCCCGGATGGCCGCGAGGAACGGCCGCAGGTGCAGGTTGTGCAGGGCGTTCATCCCGACCGACAGCGTCTCGTGGTCACGCTCCGCGTGCACCAGGCCGTAGCCACAGAAGTGCTTCGCGCAGGCCGCGAGGCCGTCGGCCTCCAGGCCACCGACCACCGCGGCGCCCATTCGCGAGGCGAGTTGCGGCTCGTCGCCGAAGGTCTCCCCGACCCGGCCCCACCTGTGTTCGGAGGAGATGTCGACCATCGGGGCGAAGGTCCAGGTGAGGCCCGCCGCCCGGCCCTCGCGCGCCGCCTGCTGGGCGCAGGTCCGGACCAGGTCGGTGTCCCAGCTGGACGCCAGGGCGAGCGGGATCGGGAACGTGGTGCGGAAGCCGTGCACCACGTCGCTGCCGAACATCAGCGGGATGCCCAGCCTCGATCGACTCCGTGCGATGTCCTGTAGCTCCGCGATCCGCGAGGGCAGCGAGCGAAGGTGGGTGTCGTCGCGCGCCATCGGACCCTCGGAGTAGATGCCGGCGCCCACCCGCCCGGCTGCGACATCGTTCCCATCGCCGTCCGGGTCGAGGTCATGACTGAGCTGCAGCTGGCCGACCTTCTCCTCAATGGTCATCGCCGCGATCAGCGCCGCGATCCGGGTCTCGACCGGCAACGCCTTGTCGAGCCACCGGGGCTTCTCGCCGACCTCGGCGGCCGTCACGGCACCTCGACGTCCACGAAGCCGCCCGCCGACGTGAGATCGGACATGAGCACCGACACTCCACCCGGCCGGTAGCGGTTGGGCACGTCCTGCGTGTCGAGGGCAACCCCGGCCGAGCGGACAACGCGGACCCCGTGGCCCTGACTGCCGACCGCGAAGCGGAACTCCACCGGCGAACCGCCGACCGGCACCCGCACCTGCAGACCGTCGAGACCGGGATCGAGCACCGGATCGATCTCGACCCTGGAGCCACGCACGCGAATGCCCAGCAGGTTCTGCACGACCAGCTGGAGGAACAGTCCCGGGCCGGAGGAGTACACCCGCCAGCCGCCTTCGAGGGCGACGCTGCCGTCGGCGATCCGGCCGTACTCCGCGTCCGCCTGGTAGCGGTCGTCGAACGCGGCGTCGGAGGAGGAGAAGTAGACGGTCGACTGCCGCGGCCGGGCCGAGCTCACCCTGCTGGTGATGCCGAGCGGATGTGCCTGCGCCAGCGCCCGTAGCAGACCCTGTGCGTCACCGACCCGAGCCAGAGCCTCGGCGTACCGCAGGTGCGCGTGCATGTACATGACGCCGATCTCGCGGCCGAAGAAGGTGCTGGCCTCGGCTCGCTGGAACAGCTCCATCGGCCCGCCGTGATAGGCCACCGGCCGGTCGAAGAGCCGAACGCCGTCGGGTCCGGTGAGGTGCTCGCGGATGAGGTCGAAGTGACGGGATACCTCCTCCTGGGTCAGCAGCTCGCCGGCAATCGCATGGATCATCGGCAGCAGGCTGTACGCCAGGCCGGTACGACGGTCGCGCGGATGCAGCAGCGGCTCGATCGCACCGTCGTCGGCCACCAGGCCGTAGCCCGCGAGCACACCGTCGGGCATCAGGCTCGCTCGCAGATCGGCAGTCCCGGCTTGCGGCGATGCGCAGCGCCCGGGCCGCCAGCTCCGGCTCCTCGGTCAGCGCCTCGCCGAGCGTCCTCAGCGCCTCGGCCTGCAGCACGACCGTCCAGGTCGAGACCATCCGCGCGGCCAAGGCCGGGTCGGCAGGCTGGAGCGAGTCGTTCCAGTCGCCGTTGCCGTAGGCGGGCAGGTTGGTGGTGCCGATCATCGTGGACTCGATCACCGCCAGCGCCCGGTCCACGTGCTCGCTGACGCTGATGGCGTCGGTCGGGCCGACATCTCCCATGCAGGGAACGCGTTCTCGCATCAGCGCGTGGTCACCGGTGGTGCGGAGGTAATTGCCGAGCGCCAGCAACGGCCAGTAGACGACGTCTCCGTGCGCCTCGCTCTGCCCCGCCGACCGGTGCCGAGGGAGGAAGTCGAACGCCTGTGGCCAATCGCCGCGTTCGTTCTGCGCGGCCAGCACCAGCAACAGCAACTCGCGCAGCTCATCGTGCGCACCGAGTGCGAGCAGGAGTCCGACCGGGCCCTGGGTGACGTCGCGAGAGCCCCAGGCGCCACCGCTGTACTGCTCGAGCCCGCGGGGCGACAGGTAGTGGATGAGCGCATCGTGGGCGAACCAGGGCAGCATCGTCGCGATCTGGTCGAGCTCCCTGCCGGCCGTCGTATCGGGCGTCTCCAGGCTGAAGGCAGCGCCCAGGGTCTCCCAGAAGTCGCTACCTGTCTGCGGGTCTGCGGTCGGCACGCGGTCGACCAGGTGCGGCTCGAAGACCAGCTCCAGCTCGCGGACCTGCTCTGATCGCAGGCTGACCCAGGGAAGCCCGCGGGATCGACCGTCGCCGAACAGGACACCGTCGTCGGCCACCTGCGTCACCGAGCCGGGCGTCCAGCGCACGTCCAGCCGGGCGTCGGCGTAGAACCGGGCAGTCGCGCTGTCGGGTGGTGGCGTGATCGAGAGGGCGTCGCCTCCGGTGGTCACGGTCCCGATATCGCCGCCGGCGTCGAGCCATCCGACGTTTGCGACCGCGAGCACGGCACAGGCCGGGCCTTCGAGCACGTCCAGCGTCACGACGCACTCGTCCCGGCCGGCGGGAACGCTTGTGGTCACCTGGATCAGGCCGCCGTCGTACGCGTACCACCACCGGCAGTCCGAGCTACCGATCGACCAGGCCGAGGGGGTCCCGAGCAGCTGCCAGTCCGGATCGCCGGTTGGCCCTTCGGCTGGGGCGACGAAGAGCCGCAAGCCATGCGCCTGGTTGAGCCCGAGGTAGCTGCGGCGGTGCGACAGCACGAAGCCGAGCGAGACGTGCCCCTGGGTGAGGTGGGAGCAGAACGAGCCGTCCATCCAGGCCGTCACACACACGCTTGGCTCGTCCGGAACCAGCGTCGAGCCCGAGCGCATCAGGTGGCCGTGTGGGCGAAGGACGGCCGCCTGCTTGGCCGCGGTGACCACGTGCCGTCCGTCGTCGGTGAAGAAGCCGAACAGCTTGCCGTCGGCCTCTTCGACGTGCCGCCGCCCGTGGCCGGCGAGCCGGTCGAGTTCCGCGTCGGTCAGGTCACGCGTGTTCAGCGAGGGTCCGGCGAACAGGGATCGTCTGGCCTGCGCCGAAGGATCGTCGGTCCGGTTGTCGCTCGCGGTGTCGGGCCATTCATCCAGCAAGTGGTCCGGTGGTCGCGCAGCCGGATCAGCGAGCGCAGCCTCGGCATGCACGGCGTCGGCCGGTCCGGAAGCCTCGGCGTGGTCGGCCAGGAAGAGACCGAAGAAGCCCGTGACCATCGACTGGCCGGGTTCGAGCCTCGTCGTCTCGCCCTGCAAGCGCCGCCACGGTGTGCTCGTGCTGCAGCCGGCGGGAGGGAAGGTCGGCGGAGAGACCCGACCAGGGGTCACCGTCGCGACGCCCGCGGCCCGTCAGTTGGAGGGCGTCGGTGGCCCAGCCGACTGTCCGGCCGAGGCTGCCGACCAGACACCAAGGCGTTGGACCGGGCATGTTCTGCCGGACCGCGAGGGCCGGCCCGTGATCGGGCACCTCCACCGGGCTGAGATCGAGGTACTGGCTCACGTAGTACTCGTTGGTTCGCACCGCGCCGGGGCTTGCCAGGGCGACGTCCTGCGCGAACACCAGGTCGACCTCCGCGGCCTCTGCTCCGGCGTTCATCACCGCGACGTGCCAGAACCAGGCCGCCTGGTCCTCCGCGAGCCGGAACGAGACCCGATAGGACAGCCCATTCCAGTTGCCGGAGAGGCCGGGTCCGGACTCGCTCCACGTAACGACGGAAGGGCTCGACTGTCCAACAAGCGAGATGAGGTCGCCCACGCCGTGGTCGCGCCGCCGCAGCCACAGACCACCGAGTCCGTCTTCCAACGGACTTGCGGGATACAGCAGAACCGACGTCCCGTCGACCTCGAGGCGCTCCAGAGATCCTGTCTCCACAAAGGAAACGGTGACTCCGTGGGCATTCGACAGCTCGGCCGAGGTCACGTGACTGTCAGCCGCTTGCCGCCCCGTCTGGCTCACGCGAGACATCACAGCACAACACCACCGCCTGGGCGAGGGTCTGGCAGATGCCCGTCTGTTCTCGCGATGTGGGATAACGATGCCGCATACGGGTCTTTACAAATCCGGCAGCGGCGACTTCAGTTGTCAGAACCCCAGACCATCGGTTGACCCGGTTGCGTCCGTCGCGATGCGAACCACCGCTCAAAGAGGAGCCCAGATGGCCGTGCGCAAAGCACTCGTAGCCGTACTCGTCGCAGGTGCACTTCTGACGGCAGGATGTGCCGGCAGCAAGGTGGCAGACCAGGGCGATACGGGCACGCAGGCGTCCGGCGGCATGGTCCCGGTGCTGAACTTCCCGGCGGAGGTCGACTCGACGGTCGGCGGGCTGGTCAACTACAACCCCTACTCGCCGAAGCCACTCACCGGCACGTGGCTCTACGAACCGCTTGATGGTGCAGAACAGCCTGACCTGCGAGAACCTGCCCTGGCTGGCGACCGAGTTCGCCTGGGAGGGCGCCGACAAGCTCACCTTCACCATCCGCGACGGCGTGAAGTTCAGCGACGGCCAGGAGATGACGGCCAAGGACGTCGCCTTCACGTTCAACCTCGGCAAGAAGTACCCCGCCATGGACCTGGCCGGTGTCTGGAACGACACCTTCGGCGCCAAGGCCAGCGCCGTGACAGCCACCGGAAACCAGGTGGTGTTCGAGTTCACCGGCGCGGCCGCTCCGAAGTTCGCCGGGATCATCGGCACGAGGATCCTGCCCGAGCACGTCTACTCCAAGGTCGGCGACCCGACCAAGTACGTCGACAAGAACCCCGTGGGAACCGGGCCGTTCAAGGTGGGCAGCCTACAACGGTCGCCGGCTTGAACTCGTGCGCCGTGACGACTACTGGCAGGCCGACAAGATCAAGGTCGAGAAGCTCGTGCTGGAAGGCCAGTACGACGCCGACCAGGCGGCTCTGAAGCTCAGCGCGGGTGACCTCGACTTCTACAGCGGCGAGATCCCCAACCCGCAGAAGACGTTCGTCGACAAGGACCCGGAGCTCAACCACTTCTGGTACGCACCGAACGGCATCACCGTCATTGCGATGAACCTCACCAAGGCGCCGTTCAACGACGTGAAGTTCCGGGAGGCACTCGCCTACGGGATGGACAAGGAGTCGGCGACCTTGAAGGCCACCTACGGGATCATGGACACGGCCAGCCAGTCAGGCCTGGTGATGCCGCTCAAGAAGGACCTGCTGGAGGAGCCCTACACGGCTGAGAACACGGTCATCCCCTACGACCGCGCCAAGGCCGAACAGCTGCTCGACGAGGCTGGATACAAGAAGGGCGCCGACGGCAAGCGCACCAACAAGGACGGTTCGCCGCTTGAAGATCAGCTTCGCCGTGCAGGGCGGCTACATCGACTACGAAGCAATGGCCAACGTGTTCGTCCCGAACTTCGCCGAACTCGGCTTCGACATCAAGCAGAACAAGTCGCTGCCGGAGTCCGTCGATCGGCTGAAGAAGACCGGCGACTTCGACATGATGGTCAACTTCATGGGAGCCGGCTGCGACTACGCGAACGGCATCGGTGCGACGTTGGCCAGCAGCCAGTTCCCCACCAAGACCGAGGTCAAGGGCAACGTCGAGCGCTACTCCAACCCCGACGTCGACAAGGCCGTGGTCGACCTGGCCGCCACCACGGATCCCGCGGAGGTGAAGCGGTTGGTGAACGTGCTGGTCAAGGCGATGATGACCGACTACCCGGTGCTGCCCATCCTGTACGCCCCCGCCCGTGGCATCTACCGCACCGAAAAGGCTGTCGGCTGGCCAACGGAAGAGGATCCCTACGCGAACCCACAGGACAGCATGCGGGTGATCATGACCCACCTGACAGCGCCGTAACAGCGGCCGCCTTCCGAGCGAGCGGCGACCATGAAGTACTTCCTGCGGAAGTTCGGCTTCTTCCTGCTGACCCTGTGGGCCGTGGTCACGATCAACTTCCTGATCCCCAGGCTCATGCCTGGGGATCCGGCCGAGATCATGGTGCAGAGCCTGGCCGGCAAGGACGCCCAGCTCAACCAGGCTCAGGTGCAGGCGATGCGCGACCTCCTGGGCGCTCCCACCGGGTCGCTGATCTCCCAGTACTGGGAATACCTGGATCAGCTCATCCATGGCAACTTCGGCATCTCCTACAACTACTACCCTTACCCGGTTACCGAAGTCATCGGGCAGGCGTTCTGGTGGACCGTCATCCTGGTGACGATCGTCCAGGTCCTGTCGTTCATCATCGGCGTACTGCTCGGCGCCTTTGCCGCCTGGAGGCGCAACAGCAGGTTCGACACGGTCGTGACGATCGGCTCGACATTCATCGGCACGCTGCAGCCGTTCTGGGTCGCCCTCCTGCTGCTGTTCGGCCTCGGCTACACGCTCGGGTGGTTCCCGACGTCCGGCGGCTACGAGGAGTCGACGCCAGGCTTCAACTGGGCCTTCATCTACGACGCCATGTCGCACGCCTTCCTACCGGCGCTGACGTTGATGATCCTGGGTCCCATCGGCTGGGTCCTCGGCATGCGCAACACCATGATCATGGATCTGTCCCAGGACTACATCAGGCTGGCAAAGGCCAAAGGGCTCCCGGATCGGACGGTTGCGCTTCGCTATGCCGCCCGCAACGCGCTGCTCCCCAGTGTCACCGGGTTCGCACTTGCTCTCGGTGGCGTCCTTGGTGGGGCGATCCTCGTCGAGACCGTGTTCGACTACCCGGGACTTGGCCGGCTCATGGGTGAGGCCGTCGCGATCAAGGACTTCCCCCTGCTGCAGGCACTCATGCTGCTCACCTGCGCCGGCGTGCTGATCGCGAACTTCATCGCCGACCTGCTGTACGGCGTCCTGGACCCACGGGCGAGGAGGGCTGAGGGATGACCCTGGCAGGCACCGACTGGATGGCGGAGGGCGCACCCGACCAGCCCCAGGCCGTCGAAGAGGTCAGCGACGCGGAGAAGCCCGAATCCTGGTGGCGGGTCATCTGGAGCAGCTACAAGGCACGCGTCGGCATCTTCACCGTTGCCGTCTTCATCCTCATCTCGGTGTTCGCTCCACTGATCGCGCCGCACGACCCCCAGGACGGCTCCTTCCCGCCCCTGTCAGAACCGACGGCCACGAACCTGCTTCGGCACCAACGCCAACGGCAACGACATCCTGTCCCAGCTGATCTACGGCGGCAGGATCTCGCTGATCGTCGGTCTCCTCGGCGGCATCGCCGCGACCGTCATCGCGTTGTTCGTCGGCATGGTCTCCGGTTACACCGAGGGCACCATCGTCGACGACATCCTGTCGTTCTTCACCAACACCGCGCTCGTGATTCCCGTGCTGCCGTTGATCATCACCCTCGTGGCCTACGTGGATACCCGCGGCATAGGCCTGATCGTGTTCGTCATCGCGATCACGTCCTGGGCGGGCGCGGCGCGGGCCAAGCGGGCCCAGGTCATCACGTTGCGCAACCGCGACTTCATCACCGCGGCCAAGTTCTCCGGTGAAGGCTCGTTGCGCATCGTGTTCTGGGAGATCATGCCCAACATGACCTCGCTGGTCGCCGCGGCCTTCGTCGGTGCATCGACCGGCGCAATCGGCGGCGAGGCCGCCCTGTCGGTCCTCGGTCTGGGCAACACCAGCGGGAACGTCTCCTGGGGGACCATGCTGTTCCAGGCAAACCAGCAGGGCGCGATGGGTCAGGGTCTCTTTCTCTGGTTGTTCATGCCCGGCCTGGTGCTGGGCTTCCTCATCACGGCCTTGTCCTTCATCAACTTCGGCATCGACCTCCTGAGCAATCCGCACCTGCAGAGAGACCGGCGGCGGCCCGGCAACTGCGGGCGGCATGGGCGATGGTGGCGGAGACAGCGGCGTCGGCGATGGCGGCGGCGACGGCGGCGGGGGCAACTGACGATGAGGAACCGCTGACATGGCCATGCTCGAAGTACAGGACCTCAGGGTCCGCTACGAACCACGGCGCAGCCGCGCCGTCGATGCGGTCAGCGAGGTCACGTTCTCCATCGATGACGGCGAATTCGTCGGCCTGATTGGTGAATCGGGCTCGGGCAAGACCACACTCGGTACTGCCCTGCTGCGCTTGCTGGAGAGGCCAGGGCGGATCGCCGAGGGCTCGATCACGTTCGACGGCATGGACATCACGAACATGACCCAGGACGAGTTGCGCGAGTACCGGTGGCGCGACATCGCCACCGTGTTCCAGAGCAGCATGAACGCCCTCAACCCGGTGGTGCGCATCGAGGGCCAGTTCCGCGACGTGATCGAGCACCACACCGACATGCGCGGCGACGCGGTGACGGAGCGGGTCAAGAAACTGTTCGAGATGGTGCTGATCGACGACAAGTTCATCAGCGCCTACCCGCACGAGCTGTCCGGTGGCATGAAGCAACGCATCAACCTGGCCCTGGCGCTGGCCATCGAGCCACGAATCGTCGTGCTCGATGAGCCGACCACTGGGCTGGATGTCGTGGTCCAGCACGAGATCCTGGAGAACGTCCGGCGGCTGCAGCGTGAGCAGGGTTTCGCGGTGCTGTTCATCAGTCACGACATCGGCACGGTGCTCGACCTGTCCGACCGGATTCTCGTGATGTACGGCGGCAAGATCGTCGAAGAGCAGCCTGCCGAGAGCCTGATGCGCGACCCGATGCACCCCTACGGCAAGGGGCTGATGGGCTCGTACGGCGACCCGCGGGCCGAGACCGTCCGCATCACCTACGTCCCGGGCCGGCCACCTGACCTGTCCACTCCACCACCGGGCTGCTCGTTCGCGCCACGGTGCCCCGAGCGCATCGACATGTGCGCGACAGTGGTGCCGCCGCTGGAGAAGCTGAGCGGTGGGCGGGTCGCCTGCCACGTCGCCCGGCTCCAGCGTTCAGGCGGACCCGAGGCGGAGGAGCACGGCCCGATCCTGCACCAGTTCGCCGGTCCGCAGTTCGTGAAGTCGGCAGCCGAGTCGAGGGCTGCCCTCGGTCGCGAGCTCCTGCTCTCGGTGGAGGACGTGTCGAAGACGTTCGTCCGCCGCAAGGGCTTGAAGACGACCCGGACGGAGGCCGTACGCAACGCGAGCTTCGTGTTGCACAAGGGCGGTGTGACCGCACTCGTCGGCCAGAGTGGCAGCGGCAAGACCACAATCGCCAGGATGATCACCGGAGTGGACAGCCCGACAACTGGGCGCATCCTCTTCCACGGCGACGATGGCGAGCAGGTGGTGGGAAAGCTCCGCGGGAAATCCTTGCGTGAGTACCGCCGGCACGTGCAGATGGTGTTCCAGGACCCGTACTCGTCGCTGAATCCCACGAAGACACTGGGCTACATCCTGTCGAGGCCGTTGGTGAACTTCGGCAACCTCAAGCGGAGCGAGATCCAGGATCGGGTGATCGACCTGCTGGAGACGGTCGCGCTCACGCCGGCGTCGCGGTACGTCAACCGGTTCGCGTACGAGCTCTCGGGTGGTCAGCGACAGCGGGTCGTGATCGCCAGGGCGCTTGCGGTGGAGCCGCAGCTGATCGTGGCCGACGAGCCGATCTCCAGCCTGGACGTGTCGATCCGGGCCGAAGTGCTGGAGCTGCTGAACAAGCTGGTGCACGAGCGCGACGTCGGGATCCTCTACATCACCCACGACCTGTTGAGCGCGCGGATGCTGTCCGACGAGGTGGTGGTGCTCAACAACGGCATCGTGGTGGAGCAGGGTCCCTCGCTGCAGGTGATCCGGTACCCCAAGGACGACTACACGAAGAAACTCCTGGACGCCGTCCCGAACCCGTTCGAGGACGTCGCGAGCTCACAGTAGGAGAAGCCCTGCAGCGGATGATTCCGGTGCAGGGCTTTCTCGTGTTGTTCGGGGTGCGCTTCGTGTGGTGCTGCGACTAGAGGTGCCGCGGGCCTAGGGGTGGGGCGGCCCGCCGCCCATGCCGATGATCCCGGCCTTGGCTGCCTTGAGAACCGCGTCGGCCTCGGCCCGGGTGAGCTTGCCGTCCGTCACCGCCTGGTCGAGCCGTGCTTCGAACGCCTTGGCCCGCTCGGCTTTGTGCTCTGCCTTCAGGCTGTCCAGGGCGGCCGTGACCTTCGCGGTGCTGATCCCGAGTTCCTTGGCCAGCGCGGTCGCGAACTTCTCCTGCAGGACGCTCGGGTCGGGACGCGTGCCAGGCTTGGGCCGATCAGCCTTGTCCGGGCGAAGGTCGGCGCGCACCTTCTGCAGCGCCGCCTTGAGCTTGTCCTCGCTGACACCCAGCTTCTTGGCCAGGGCTGCCCGGTCGCCGCCGATGCCGAGGCCGAAGGCGCGGTGCCCGCGTCCGCCGGGGACACCACTGAGGCCGGCATTCGGGTCGGCGGCCTTGGGTGTCAGGGTCGGCGCCGCGACCGGTGTGAGCGTCGGGTTGTCAGCGGCATTCGCGCCGGTGAAGCCGACCATCACTCCTGCGGTGAGGGCGACACTCGCTACGGCGCCAGCCCCGATCGCCATGGCTCTGGATCTGGTCGTTCGCAAGCGCAGCATCGCTCTCCTCTTCTCGCAGGTCATGTCGACGCAACCGACATGGTTGCCACCGCTGTGGCAGTTCCCACCGTGCCCCAGCGGCCCTTGGGTCCGGCTGTCGTGAGGCTGTGGAGAGGCTGTGAGATCGGGTCCTGCGGCAGTCGCCGGCGCCGGAGTCAGACCTCGGTGCGGTGGAAGTTGAGGTGGCTGCGCGACGCGGTGGGGCCACGCTGGCCCTGGTAGCGCGAGCCCTCGGCTCCCGAGCCGTAGGGGCGCTCGGACGGGCTGGAGAGGCGGAAGAAGCACAGCTGGCCGATCTTCATGCCGGGCCAGAGCTTGATCGGCAGCGTCGCGACGTTGCTCAGCTCCAGGGTCACGTGGCCGGAGAAGCCTGGGTCGATGAAGCCCGCGGTCGAGTGGGTCAGGAGTCCGAGTCGGCCGAGGCTCGACTTGCCCTCGAGTCTGGCCGCGATGTCGTCGGGCAGCGTGACGCACTCGTAGGTGGAGCCGAGCACGAACTCGCCCGGATGGAGGATGAACGGCTCGGACTTGGCGGGGACGACCTCGCGGGTGAGCTCCGGCTGCTCCTCGGCCGGGTCGATGTGCGGGTAGCGGTGGTTCTCGAACACCCGGAAGAAGCCGTCGAGCCGCACGTCGATGCTGGACGGCTGCACCATCGGCTCGTCGAAGGGCTCGAGGACGACGCGGCCGCCCGCGAGTTCGGCCCGGATGTCGCGGTCGCTGAGCAGCACGGGCGACAGGCTAGCCGCCGGGCCGGATACGGCCGTTGGTCCGATCAGCGGCCGCGACTCCCTAGGCTGACCCTTGGACTAAGCGAGGGGGACACATGCGGCAAGGCACCACCTGGCGCCGGTTCGCGGGAGTGGTGGCTTCAGTGGCCCTGCTCGCCGGCGCGGCCGCATGCACGACCGACGACAACCCACCCGCGCCGGACGACCCGCAGCTGACGTCGGCGGCGACACCGACGCCTACCCCGAGCCCGAGCGTTGGGGCTTCCGGCACGGACGCACAGTTCGAGCGGTCGGTGGTGACGACCGAGGTCGACTCGCCGTGGGAGGTGACCAGCGGGCCCGACGGGATGCTGTGGGTGACCGAGCGGGCGAAGGGCCGGGTCACGCGCGTCGACCCGGAGTCCGGCGACATCAAGGTGGCGCTGACGATCAAGGACAGCTTCTCCAAGGACTCCAGCCAGACCGGGCTCATGGGAATGGCGCTGGATCCGCAGCTGGACAAGGGATCGTCGAACCAGTACGTCTACGTCGCCTACACGTATGCGGAGGATCCCAAGGCCAAGCAGCCGGTTCGGCACATGCGGCTGGCTCGGTACACGTGGGACAAGGCGACCGAGAAGCTGGGTGAGCCGAAGACGTTGCTGGACGACCTGCCGGCAAAGGTCGACCACAACGCCGGGCGGCTGGTGTACGGGAAGGACAAGCACCTCTACTACTCGATGGGCGAAGAGGGACGGAACCAGTTCGACTCGACCTGCCTGGAGATTCTCGCCCAGCACACGCCGACCGCGGCCGAGGTAGCGGCCCACGATTACACGAACTACATGGGCAAGATCCTGAGGGTCAACCTGGACGGGTCGATCCCGAAGGACAACCCCACGATCAACGGCGTGCGGAGCCACGTGTTCACCATTGGCCACCGCAACCCGCAGGGGCTGGTGGCGGCGCCCGACGGGAGCGTCTATTCGTCGGAACAGGGTCCGAAGACCGACGACGAGATCAACCTGCTCAAGTCAGGCGGCAACTACGGCTGGCCGAGGGTCGCGGGGTTCAAGGACGACAAGGCGTACGTGTACGGCAACTGGTCGGCGTGGAGCGGCTGCACGCCGTCGAAGTTCAGCGACCTGGCGATCCCCAAGGGCGTGCCGCTGCAGAAGGAGAGCACGTTCGACGACAAGAACTTCGTGCCCCCGTTGGCGACCTTCTACACGGTGAAGACCGGGTACGACTTCGACGATCCGAAGTGTGCCGAAGTGGGCGGCTTCGTCTGCTGGCCGACGGTCGCGCCGTCGAGCATCGACATCTACACGTCGGACGCCATCCCCGGGTGGAAGACGTCGTTGCTGATGCCGTCGCTGAAGAACGGGACGGTGTTCCGCGTGCCGTTGCTCGCGAAAGGGAAGGCAGGCAAGGCCGAGGAGCTGTTCCGTTCGGTGAACCGCTACCGGGACACGGCTGTCAGCGCGGACGGCAAGACGATCTACGTGGCCATGGACGGCGGCGGGCCCACTCGTGACGCCGACAACAACCCGACCACCGAGGTGGACGACCCCCACGCGATCCTGGCGTTCACGTACACGGGATGAGGGCTGGGTCTGCGGGTTCTGCTTCTGGGCCGGCCGCCGGCCCGCGGCTCGGGGCGGTGGAGGCGGCGCTGGGGTCTTCCTTCGCCTCGCTGCATCCGCGGCTGCGGCGACTCTACGGGGCGACGTCTGGGTGGCATGGCGTCGGGGTGTTCTCGGTGGTGGGGGCTCCTCGTGCGTCTGGTCCGGCTGGCGCTGCGGCCGCTGGTCGCTGATCGCGCGCTGCCGGGTGGGTTCGGCCGGGACGTGCCGTTCACGGTCGATGTCGCGCAGCAGTGGGACGGCGAGCGGGTGCTGATGCGCACGGAGCGGGCGTACTCGCTCGATGGGCGGCGGCAGGTGAGTGTGTCGGTGACGGTGGCTGAGGCTGGTCTGGTTCTGGGCTTTCGGAGGCTGGGTGGGGGCTGACCGACTACCTCGGGGATGCGCCACGGCTGGTGACGTCGGCTGCGGCTTCGGTTGAGGACGGTGCCCTGCTGCTCCGGTCGTCGGGGTCGCGTCTCCAGGTCGGTGGTCGGTCGGTGGCTGTGCCCGGGCCCGCTCGGACCGGTCGCCACCACGCGCCACTCCTTCGACGACGAGACCCAGCGACACCGCATCGATGTCTCCGTCCGGCACCCCTGGCTCGGCGAGCTGCTGGCCTACCGAGGGTGGTTCTCAGCCGTGTCGGCGTGACTCAGGAGGGCGTCAGTAGGTCCGGTAACATCGCTCGCGCCGCTCCCGCCGGCGGCTCACGCGGATGTAGTTCAATGGCAGAACGTCAGCTTCCCAAGCTGAGAATGCGGGTTCGATTCCCGTCATCCGCTCCACGCATCACCGCAGGTCAGAGGCCCTTTTGGCCACGATGGATCCGTCGCCAGCATGGGCCTGCCGGCATTCAGAACTGACGCTCGTGCGATCAACGTGCGACATCTCAGCCTCCATCGGCCGCGGAATCGTCGTCGAAGAGCGGAGGCTGATGCATCGTCGCGAGCCCATGGCGGGTCGCTCGGACCTGGCGGTCTAGTGCCTGCGCGATGACCCGGTCGGCTTGGCTGGTCGCGTGCTGATACATCAGGGCGGCGTTCATGCTGTCGTGCCCCATTCGGGCCATGAGGTCGCGCGTGCTGACACCTGACGCCGCCGCCAGCGTGTTCCCGGTGTGCCTCAGGTCATGCAGGTGAAGCCCTGGATGTCCGATCAGCTCCACGGCTGCGTTCCAGCCCACCTGGGGGTTGAAGTTGCCACGACGGATCGGCGCACCCTTGAGACCGGTGAACACAAGAGCCGTGTCCTCAGCGTCGACATACCGATCCATGTGCGCCTCGAGATCTCGCACGATGGCTGGCGGGATGCTGACCGATCGACGTCCCGCCGCCGACTTGGGCGGGCCCAAGACCAGTCCCTTGCCAGCTACCTCACCAAATGCCCGACGAACTCGGATGACCCCTCGCTGAAGATCCACGTCGCGCTCGCGTTAGGGCGGTTACCTCTCCGAACCGCAAGCTGGCAAAGGTGGTCACCAAGATGAAGCAGCGGAACCGATCGGGCACCGCGTCTGCGAGCTCAAGCACTTCCCCAATGGAGAGCACAGGTCGCTCGACCCTGAGCTCGTCGCCACCACCGCGAATGCGGCAGGGGTTACGCCGGATGAGCTCGTCCTGGTCGACGGCCGTGTTCATCACCGCCCGCAGAAGTCGGTACGCCTTGGCGCACATGGAGACCGACACGCCCTGAGTCGAGCAGATCTGCCCGCCACGTCCGCACCGCAGCGGCGTCGATGTCCGCGAGCATGGTGTTTCCGAACGTGGGCGCGAGATGCTTCTTCAACAACCAGTGGTACAGCTCGACGGTGCGCGGTCGCAGTCGAGCACGCTGATCGATCCAGCGGGCAGCATATGGACCGAATGGAACCCGCCCGCGCTTCGGATCGCTCCACTCATTTCGAACCAGCAGTGACTTCTGCACGGCCAGCCAGTCCACAGCTTCCGGCCGACGCTCGAACGTGCTCGCCGCAGACCGCCGTCGACCATCGGGTCCGACGAAGCTCGCCTGGTAGCGACCCGACGGAAGCTTGCGAATATGACCAAAAGTCCTTCGAGACATCAGGAAACCCACCAATCGGGCTTGCGATCGATGGCATCCACCGTTCGCGACTTGATGTACTCCTGAACCGAAGACTCAGGGATGCGGACGTGTCGCCCGACCCGCACGAATCGGATGCGCCGCTCCGCGATGAGCCTCCGTGGGAACCGCTCGGAGGTGCCCAGAACCTCAGCCGCATCTCGCACGCTCAATAGCCTGTCCATCCCCATCTCCAAGTCTCAGGTTGGGACCTCGTCCTCCCACCGGCGGGAATGGTCAGGTCGCCGGCCCGTCGGTCAAGGGCACCTTCGGTGTCACTTCGTGATTCGCTTTGCTCACCCTTGACAGCCGGTCAGGCGACCTTGCTTGGCTGGTTGTCGGGAGGACGAGGTGGTGTGTTGCCGAACTGCTGTCCACAGGCCTGATCGGGGCTGGCGCGTGTCTTTTCCCAGGCCTGCTTGGCAGTTCGGTATTGCTCGCGCCAGCGTTGTTGTTCGAGGACGCAGGCGATCACGACGTCGATGTAGTCGGCGTTGTCGGTCGACAGCTCTTCCCACACGAACCGTTGGCGTCCGTCGGTGGTGAGCTTGTCTGCGGCCCATCGGTCGGGTTCGGGTGCTTCGATGCCGGATGCGGCGAGGACTTGCCGGACGACTTCGGCTCGGTCGGCGCGATGTTGGCTGAGGTTCTTGCCGGACCAGTTGCGCGACACCTGGACGCGGCGGCCGCCGAGGCCGAGGTTCTCCACGTCGTGTGCCTTGGACGGTGCACCTGCCGGGGATCAGCCCGGGGCCGGCGTCCTTGGGTTGGATGCCGAAGCGGAGCCAGTTCGCGCACTCCTCCGAACAGGGCAGGTAGAGGACTTCCCTATGCAGGCGGTCGATGTGGGCCAGATAGGTCGGGTCAGGATTCGCCGGATCGGCGTGGGTCATGGCGACGGCCTTGGTGAGGTACTTGGTCAGGTAGCGGATGGTGCGGTTGGCGTCCTCCGATGGTGCGATCACGCCCTTGATGTCGACCTGGGAGCCGAACCGCATCACGTGCGCCGGCACTGCTTCCGGGTGGTCGAGCTCGGCGACGGCCTGGTCCCAGGTCTGCAGCGGCGAGTCGGTGTCGGGGTCGCGGTAGCAGCCGGTCTCTTCGTCCCACAACGGTGTGCGGTGCACGTAGACCGGCCGGTCGTGCGGCGGCCACCACAGGCTGAAGTAGGTGGCCTTGGTGACCTGCCGCAGGATCTGCCGCGGGGATCGCACCACGCAGGGCCACGTGGGCGTGCGGGGCGAGGCGGCGTTGTTCCTCGATGGCGGCGAAGTACTGCACCTGGTAGCCGGCGCATCGCCGCAGGTTCTGCATCCACCGGTCGAACAGCTTGGGGAAGTGCAGTGCATCCAAGGCCGCGCGCCGGTAGTTGTAGGTGTCGGGGTCAAGGGGTGCGCCAGCACCGGGGACTGCCATTCCTTTGCGTGGCGTGGTCACGCGGCCGTAGGACGGCAAGGTCACGGTGACGAACATCGAGGGCCGATACACGGTCCCGTCGCGAGCGGTGAAGGTGCGGCCGATCGACCGGTGTTCCATCGATACGCGTGGGAGGTCGGCCATGTCTGATCGGCGTCTGGTCGACCGCACCCGGCGTTCGTCGTTCAGGGTCTCGTCGTCGGCATCCTCTTGGTTCGGCACCATCGTCGCCCGTCGCATCCTCGTCTGTGTCGGTCCGAGAGGACTTCGGTGTCGAGGTGCCAGCCCTCGGCGCATTGCTGCATCCGGAGCCGTTGTGCCTTCGTCGCGCAGGGCGGGCACAGGTAGTCGCGCGTGGCTCCGCAGGGGATGACCAGCTTGTGTATCTCGCCGGTCTCCAGATCGGTGACTTGACGCAGGACCGGCCGCACACAGACGCCGTGGTCGACGGCGACCTCACGGACGGCCTCGTCGGTCACCGCCACATGTCGGGCAGCCCGCAGCGTCATGCCGCATCACTCGATCGAGCTGCTCCCTCACCAACGCGGACAAGCTGCATGTCTGGCCGTCCGCTGATCGCCGGCGACTCAGGACTGTGGTTACTAACCAGGTGGGCGATGTGTTCGTCGGTGACGTGACAGAACCGGACGCGGACGGGTTCGGCGACACCGTCGATCCCCACGTACCCGACACCGGGCATCGACTCTCGGATGCGGTCGCAGCGTGCGCCTCGGTCTCGTGGCTCCGGGTCCGAGGACGAGACTCACCTGTTCGGCTTCGGAGAGCCGCAGGGCAATCCGGGTGGGGAACAGATCGCGCAGGGCGACGACTTCCTTGCGTGGGTCTTGGACGGCGCCCACCACACTGACACCGACGGCCCTGCCCTGCGACAGCAGCAGCGACAGGGCTGCTGCGATCCGCCGCTTCGCATCCCGGTCCAGCACGTAGGCGGTGAGCGAGGCCAGCTCGTCCACGATGACCACGATCAGCGGCTCGTCCACGGTCGGCGTGTGCAGGCGGGCAACACCGCGTAGCGCTGCCTGTCGGCGACGCATCACGGCCACGGCGTCTTCGAGGACCTGGGCGAACTCCATCTCGTAGTCGGTGCCTTCGTCCGGGTCGCCGTAGACGAAGCGGTGAACAGCGCGCGTCCGGGTGCGAGTTCCATGCCGCCCTTGGGATCCAACGCCCACAGTTGGGCCGAGCCATCGCGAAGGGCCGGCGCGAGAGCGTTGATGATCGACCAGATCACCGAACCCTTGCCTGAACCGGTAGCGCCGACCACCAACAGATGACTTCCCAGCAGGCGAAGGCGATAGACGACACCGTCTTCACCTCGCCCAACAGGCAGTGCGGCGAAGTCGACGTGCTCGCCTGGAGGAAGCACCGGGACGGTCTTCGGTCAGCGGGTCGACGATCAGGAACCACAGCACCAGCTCGCGGCGCGACCCCGCCTCGGAACGAACGCGGCATTCACTCGCCGAGAAGGTCTGCGCCAATCGGGGTGAAGCCTGTGCCCAGTCCTCCAAGGTCTGTCCAGGCAGCATCCGCACCCTGACCTGATCCACGGCACCGGTCGATCTGACCGACACGATCTTCGGCAGGAACTCGCTGCCGTTGACGTAGACAGCCAGGTTCGCCGTCACCATCGCCGGCTGCCAGACGTAGCGATACACCAGCGCCCGGCGCCAGATCGCCCGCCACCGCCACACCACAAGGCGCGTGAACGAACCGGCGGCGAGGCGCCACCACGCCACCAGGCCCACGGCGATGGCGAGCACGACAGCGAGGCACAGCCACGGACCCACCCTCGAGATGACCCACACGGCCAGCCCGACGACGAGAAAGCTCAGCCAGATCAGGGGATGGCGAACCAACCACCACAGCCCGGCAAGGACCTTCCGAGCTACCCAAACGGCCACGACCGCCGACAAAGGAACCCGGACCTTCGCCACGTTCAGGCGTAGGGGACCGTCGTTCCGCTGATCTCCACCAAGCCGGTTCACGATGCCCACGCATCCCTCGGCGGCTCGCCGCGCCCACGAGTCGGCCCGCTCATGTCGAGCTGGCCCTCTCCCCAGCCGGCCTCGACGCAGCCTTCGGAGCCTCGGCCAGTCCCTCGGCGAACCAGTTCTCCGTGAAGCCCCCGGACTTGTTGGTCCGCGCCTCAACCGTCAGGCCGCTGAAGCCGATGGCGGTCAACGGTGCAGGCTTCGGCTCCTCCAGGGCTCCCACAGTGACCTTCGCTGTCGTGGTGGAGATCCGGCCAAACGCGGTCTGCATGTACAAGACCTCCACACCCCACAACGGCATCCCAGTGTTCTCGTCCCTGGCCTGACGATCCGACGGACGCCTTCTCCCATCCAGGCCCTCTTCCCACTCCCGAACCGCCTCGACGATCCCCGTCGCAGTCATCGACTGCCTGCTGCTGTCCACCGCGTAACTCGGCATCTCTGCTCCTCCTGTTGTTGGATCATGCATTAGTGCATCAGACTCACGCACTACTGCATAGATGTCAAGCACAATGGGATGGTGGCGTGTCGCTCCCTGAACGGGGTGAGTTACTCGGGTGGACGCTGCCCTCGGCTGGCGAATCCGAATGCAACGGACGCTGCCAGGAGGAAGGCCGAGGCGACCACGAAGGGTGTGGTCAGATTCCAAAGGTCGGCTAGCGCGCCACCCAGAAGGGCGCCCAAGGAAGCCGATCCAATGCCCACAACGCGGGTTCCCGCGCCAACACGTCCGAGCAGGCCGTCGGGCGTCAGCATCTGCCGTGCCGTGCCACCAGCGATGGTGACGGTCGTGGAGGTGACGCCGACAGCGAACAGGCCGACCGCAGCTACGGACAGCTCGCGGAAGGCGAAGAAGCTGAACCATGTCGCGGCCTGGATCAACACAGCGAAGGCGTAAATCCGCAGCGCGGGCAGCCGCCTGGCGACAGCTGGACCCAACCAGCCCCCCACAACGCCACCAACGGCAAGCACCGCCAGCAAGATCCCGAAGGTGACGTCGCGCAGGCCGAGGGTCCTCGTCACGTAGAGCACGAACGTGGCAAACGCAACGTTGTAGCCGAAGTTGTACGCACCCATGCCGAGCGCCAGTCCACGCAGGTGACGGTGTCCGAACAGGTACCGCAGCCCCTCCACGACGTCGTCACGGATACGCGTGGGTGGACCCTCGCGAGGCGGAGGTGGCAGCCGGGAAACACTCACCAACAGCAGCGCGGATACCGCGAATGTGACCGCATTCAAGCCGAACGGAAACCAGGCGGCGAGCACGAACAGCACCGCGCCCAGTGGAGGACCGATGAGGGAGCGGCCGAAGACATCGAGACTCCACAGCCAGCCGTTCGCGCGGGTAAGCGCACGCGTGTCGTCTCGCCCAACCAGAGCAGGAATCGCTGCTTGCGCAGCGGGATCAAAGAAGCATGCCGAAGCGGCGATGACGAACACGCACACGACAACCAGGGGAACCGTCGCCCAACCCGAGGCGATCATCAGCGCCAGGCCGATGAGGACAGCGCTTCGAATCAGGTCCGCACCGACCATGGTCGATCGCCGCGCCCACCGATCCACGAACGCACCAGCCGGCAGACCCACCAGTAGTGATGCCGCAGACCGTGCGGCCGTTACAGAGGCCACGGCCAACGGGCTCGAGGTCAAAGAGGCAGCCAGCAGTGGAGCTGCCGCCGCAACGGCGCCCTGACCTACAAGCGAAACAGCGGTCGAGGCCAGCAGCCGGTTGAGACCAGTCGGCGCCGCGAGCGTGCCCGACTGCTGGCCACCTACCGCGTTGCTCATGACGTTGCGCGAAGCCGTCCAACCGTGAACTCGCCATCCGTCACACCAGCGAGAAATGCTGACCACTCACGCGTGTTGAACTCCAGAATCGGGCCATCCCAGTTCTTGGTGTCGCGCACGCCGATCGTGTCACCCACCAGCGCCACCGACACGCACTCACCTGTGTCACTGTGGATGCTCTTGCGCCAAGCAGCCCGTTCCCAGTCGATGCTCATCTCAGTTCTCCCCTCCAGGTTGCTGCGCCGCCAGATCGCGTCGTAGCTCGGATATGAAACGCCGACTCGCCGCCGGCGACAGTGCCTCACTTTGGAGCTGACCAAACAGACGACTATGCCGCTCAACATCCACCGGCTCTGACAGGTATGTGTCAGCCGACTGGCCCTCACTGAAGACCACAGGCGGACTGTCTTCGCGAGCGGAAGTCATACAAGGTGAACGGAGCGAGCGCGATCGCCTGTGCCCCACTTCCGAACGGCAACACCCGGAAGTCGACCTTGGGCCACTTCGAAGCGACCAACAGCCGATCGAGCTGGGACACCATCACGTCTTCATCGCCAGGCCAACGTCTCAGCGCACGCTCATCCAACACGAACGCACAGACCGGGCCAGCCGACGTGCGAATGAGTTCCTGCCTCCTCTGCCGGCGGTCCACCAAAGCATCAGGGTCGACCTTGGAGCCGATCGCCGCGGCCAGCGCCCTCGTATAGGCCGGCACCTGAAGAAGACCTGGCACTCCGAGAGCCTGGTACTGCCGCAGTCGCGTCAGCCTCGACTCAACCGCGGCTACCTCAGCCTGCCGACGCCCAGACGTCCCGGAACGAACCACCCAAGCTCCCGGAACACCGCTAGCGCGGGCCGCCATCGACAGAAGCTCAGCTCGGACGTCATCTGGAACGTCGAAGACGCCGACCAGCTCGGCGACCTCACCCAACGTGGCACCGAACCGCGCCGTCTCCACCCGCGACACCTTCGACTGCGACCAGCCCAAGCCGCGCACCGACGGTCGTACCGCTCAGCCCCGATCCCTCGCGCAGAGCCCGCAACTCACCCCCGAGCCGGACCCTCAGAGCATCGCCCACCCGGCGAACTCTACATGCACCAG
>CAVRUZ010000010.1:0-45077 GCA_963724495.1 uncultured Actinomycetota bacterium
GGCTCCCGCGACTGGACTCGAACCAGTAACCGTCCGATTAACAGTCGGATGCTCTGCCAATTGAGCTACGCGGGAACGCCGTTGGCGCCTGCGCACTTTAGCAAAGAACGGGTCCTCGCCCGGACCGGCGCCGAGCACTGGAGGGCGCGCCATCAGCCGCCGCTTGGCGTCCGGAAGCGCCGGTTAGGCACGTAGGTACCCGGACGGTTCCCGGGCTCCAGAGCACACACCGGCGCTTCGCCGCGCGCTCGCGTCGGTGGAAGTCCCTGCCCTGTCGGATGCGGGCGTACGTCAGGAGACGGCGCCGTACTTCTTCAGGATCGTGACGGCTTGCGGCTCACTGGCGAACGCCCTCTTGAAGTCGGCCGGCGAGCTGATCTTGTTCGCCTCCGCGCTGATGTATGAGCGCAGGATCGTGCGCATCGCGGGGACACCGATCGCGTTCTCGACCGCGAACAGCATCTTGGCGCCCTGGTCGTAGACACCCTCGGCGTACAGGTTGGAACTGCCCAAGCGCTCGTAGAACGACATCGAGCCGCCGACCTTGTTCTGCACCTGTGGGGGGAACTGCATGGCCAGGTAGCGCGACTTCTGGTTCAGCACCGTCGCGGTCACGTACTGCGCGACGGCTTCGTCCAGCCAGGGGTTGGCACCCTGGTTGTTCCCGACGAGTCCGTAGAACCACTGGTGCGCCAGCTCGTGCGCGATCAGGGTGTCCAGGGTCTCGACCGGCGCATCCCCGAAGAGCACGGCCCCGGGGAACTCCATCCCGGTCGTGCGCGCGGGTGTCACCGTCAGCCAGAGATCGCGGTAGGGAAGAGGACCGAGTTCCCTCGTCAACTCGGGCAGCAGCGAGGAGACGGCCCGCGTCCATGCCTGCGTGCCCGCCTTCGATCCGGCGAGCGGCTCGACCAGATGCACCGAGACCCCATCGACGACGAACGTGCTCACCGACATCCGCCCCACCGAGACGGCGACATCGCGGACGGCATCGGAGGCGAAGACGTGCGTCGAGAAGCCAGGTGGATCGTTGTCGGAACTCGAGGTCTCCTTGCCGCTGCCGGCAACCTTCATCCCGGTCGCAGCCACGACGCGGAGCTCCTGGATGGTGAACGCGGGGCTGGTCGCCATCTCCCCGAGGAGGTCCACTGCCGGGTCCTTGGCCCAGCCCTTGCCCGGTACCCACGCCAGGAGTGGGAAGGCAGTGCCGGCCCAGGCCATTTCGGCCGCCTGGCTGACGCCCACGCGTTCGGTGGAACGTTGCGCCAACGTAAGGGTGAAGCTCAGGCCGATCTTGATCTCTTTCTCGGCCGGTGAGCACTTGGGAAGCTTGATCGTGGCCAGCGTTCCGGTCTTGCCCTTGGGTGCTCCAGCCGAGGTCACCACCGGCTTGATGTCCGCGCCGTCGACCTGCGCGGCGTCGATGACGAGTCTGCTGCCCTCCTCGGCGGTCTCCGGCTTATTCGGCCACAACCGGAAGACCAGCTCGCAGACCTGACGTTCGGGCGTGAAGGACACCTGCTCCTGCCCGGTCGCCTCGGTGAGGTCGGCGGAGAACGCGAAGCACAGCCACAGCGTCGGCCGCTCCTTCGTGCTCGGCGCGAGGACCGGCACGGCGTTGGATGATCCCCCGCCGACGGCCGGCTTGACGTCGGGCTCAGCTGGTCCGGACAGCTGACTCTGGCCGCCGCCCCCGCCACCGCCGCCTCCGCCCGAGGGAGGTGTTGGACAGGTGGGGTCGGACGGGCTGGTCGGAGTCGCGGCCGGCGTCGACGGCTCGGGTGTCGCCGGCGCACTCGGGGACGGGAAGGGCACGTCAGGTGGTGCACCACCGAGGTGCCTCTCCGCGCTCGGAGCACAGCCGGCCACGGCAAGAGCAAGCACGGCCAGCACGACAGCGGTGGTCCGGAAGCGCATTCCGACTCGACGGAGAGCAGGTTCGGCGACCGGCCGACGCGGCTGGTGGCGGCGGCGACGGTGGGCCTGCGGCATGCGCCGAGCCTACGTGCCGGGGTGTGGCCCTCCCCGATCCAAGGCTGCGGCCCCAGGATCAGCGGCAGACACCACACACCGGCAAAACACCGTCACAGGCCGACGTCGTCGCGGGCCTGGGCTGCCGCCTGTTCGGCTGCGGCCACCACCTCTGGGCGGTGATGGTCGAAGCCGACCGGGTAGCTCACCTGCACGAGCAGCTCCCCGTCGTCGGCCCGGCGACGGATGCTGGCCGTCACGAACACATCTGTTCCGTCGACCGGTGTCGTGCGGGTCAGCACCACGGTTGCGGTCACCCGCTCTCGCAGGACGGTGAGCAGGAGGTCGGCAGCGGTGAACGCCGCCCGGGTGATGACTCGTTGCTCGCCGGGTCCGGCCCACTCGGCCAGGGTCAACACACCGGTGTCCCTGTCCCACTCCGCGGCCTGGACCAGATGCCACGGCACCCGCCGGTGTCGGCCGGTCGAGCCGACCGGCAGGTACAGGGCGAGTCGCGTCGCCACGAAGGCGCGGCCGTCGGCGTCCCACGCATGCGCCAGCGGCTTCTCGCCACGCTGGGTCTCCAGCCCGGCCAGCACCGCCGGATCGAGCGGCGGAACTGGTGGCACGTCGGGTCGGGAGCGCGAGAACAGGGGCACGGCTCGACCCTACGAACGTTCCGTCCGCACACAGGCAACGGAGGCCAGCCACCGCCCGCTTTGTCCGGCTATTTCGACATACGGGACGTCGTGCTGCATGTGAGAGGGGCAACCGCAGGGCCGCGGGGGTGCAGCTCAGCTCTTGGACGCGAACGCGGCGTCGAACGACTGGGCCGGCGGCTCGATCTCGAGCAGGTTGCGGACGAAGGCCAGGGCCTCCGGGGCACCGATGAGCCGGTCCATCCCCGCGTCCTCCCACTCGATCGAGATCACCCGGTCGTAGCCGATCGAGTTGAGCGCCCGGAAGATGTCCTCCCACGGCACGTCTCCGTGACCGGTGGAGATGAAGTCCCACCCACGCCGCAGGTCGGCCCACGGCAGGTGCGAGCTGAGCCGCCCATTGCGGCCGTTGTTCATCCGCACCTTCACGTCCTTGCAGTCCACGTGGTAAATGCGGTCGGCGAAGTCGAAGAGGAACCCGACCGGGTCGAGGCCCTGCCACACGAAGTGGCTCGGGTCGAAGTTCAGTCCGAAGCCCGGCCGGTGACCGATGGCGTCGAGCATCGCCGCGGTCGTCCAGTAGTCGTAGGCGATCTCGCTGGGGTGCACCTCATGGGCGAAGCGAACGCCGACCTCGTCGAAGACGTCGATGATCGGGTTGAAACGGTCGGCGAAGTCCTGGTACCCGGCCTGGACCCATGCGTCGTCGACCGGCGGGAACATGGCGACGTACTTCCAGATCCTGCTGCCAGTGAAGCCGATCACGGTGTCGACGCCGAGCTTGGCGGCCACCCTGGCGGTGTTCTTGATGTCCTCGGCCGCGCGTTGACGGACGCCCTCGGGGTCGCCGTCGCCCCAGATGCGGCCGGGGAGAATGCCCTTGTGGCGCTCGTCGATCGGGTCGTCGCACACTGCCTGACCAACGAGGTGATTGCTGATCGCGAAAACCTTCAGGTTGTACTGCTCGAGCAACGCCTTCTTGGCGTCGAGGTAACTGTCGTCCTCCATCGCCTTGTCGATTTCGAGATGGTCGCCCCAGCAGGCGATCTCGAGGCCGTCGTAGCCCCAATCACTGGCGAGCTTGCACATCTCCTCGAAGGGCAGGTCGGCCCACTGACCGGTGAATAGGGTGACAGGGCGTGCCATCGTCGATCTCCTCCTGCTGGTTGACGCTGGTTGACAGTTTGGCTGCGTACTGATTTCGCTGACAGGCTTAGTACTACTCCGGGACCTGGACCCAGTTGGACCCGCCTTCGCTGCTCTCCTCGACAGCCTGCAGGACCAGTTGCACCTGCAGTCCCTCGGCGAACGACGGAGAGGGATCGGTGCCCGACGTGATCGCGGTGAGGAGGTCGTAGGCCTCGTGGGTGAACGTGTGCTCCCAGCCGATGATGTGGCCCGCCGGCCACCAGGCCGCGATGTAGGGGTGCTCGGGCTCGGTGACGACCACCGTCCGGAAGCCCTGCACGCCGGCATCGTCGTCGGTGAAGTAGACCTGCAGTTCGTTCAGCCGCTCCAGCTCGAAGACCAGCGAGCCCTTCGATCCGTTTACCTCGAGCCGGAGGCCGTTACGCCGCCCGGGTGCCATCCGGGACGCCTCGAAGGTCGCCACCGCTCCCCCGGACATCCGGGCGATGAACAGCGCCGCGTCGTCGACCGTGACGTCGCCGCGTTCGGTGGAGGCGGTACCCCTGAGACCCTCTGTGGAGGCGACCAGCGGCCGGTTCTTCACGAATGTCTCAAGCAGGCCTGAGACTCCGGTTACCGACTGGCTGGTGATGAACTGGGCCAGATCCACGATGTGGCTCGCGATGTCGCCCAGGGCCCCCGAGCCGGCTTCCTCCTTCTGCAGGCGCCAGACCAGCGGGAACTCGGGGTCCACGATCCAGTCCTGCAGGTAGACCGCCCGGACGTGCCGAATGTCGCCCAGCTTGCCCTCGGAGATGAGCTGGCGGGCGAAGGCGGCGGCAGGCACCCTGCGGTAGTTGAACCCGACCATCGAGCGCACGCCGTTGGCCTTTGCGGCCTCGGCGGCGGCGACCATCTCCCTGGCCTCGTCGACCGAGTTGGCCAACGGCTTCTCGCACAGAACGTGCTTGCCTGCTTGCAGGGCGGCGATCGCGACCTCGGCGTGGTTGTTACCTGGGCTGGCGACGTCGACCAGCCCGATGTCGTCGCGGGCGACCAGCTTGCGCCAGTCGGTCTCGATCGACTGCCAGCCGAGCTTCCCGGCAGCGTCGGTGACCGCAGACTCGGTGCGCCCACACAGCGCCGCCATCTCCACCTGGACCGGCAGGTCGAAGAAGTTGTTCACAGTGCGCCAGGCCTGTGAGTGCGACCCGCCCATGAAGGCGTAGCCGACCATGCCCACGCCGATGGTCTTCTCTGCTCCTGCGGACACGTGACTCCTCCGGTCGGATCGACACTGCACTGCTTCTGAATCGACACTGCTACTAGAACGCGCCGTTCTCGACGGAGCGACGCCGATGATCAGCGGCCGCGCCAGGCTGGATGTTCGGGGGTAGCCGGCTCGGCGTCCCCCGACCTTAGTCAGCGACGCCGTTGGTGTGATCGGTGGCTCCGGGCCGGAACCGGCGCACGCAAGGAAACCTGTTGCGGGTCACGCGAGGCCACCGGCTGCGGCCTCGCGCAGCTGGCGGTGTTGCTTCTCCGCGGTGATGAGCTGCCCGAACAGGCGGTTGTACTCCTCGGTCTGGGTGACCGGGTTCATCCGCTGCAGCCGACCCTTGAGGTCGGTCACCACCCGGCCGACGGCGATCTCGCGGACGCGCGCGACGAAGGCGGCTCCGTACCGGGCGTCGGGCTCGGTCTGGGTGAGGAGGTCCTCGACGGCGAGCGACGACAGCAGACCGCGCATCTGGTCGGTGGGCAGCGCAGCGGACAGTTGCTGGAGCCAGGCCTCGCCGCCGGCCGCGGTGCCGGTGCCGCCGGCCGATGCGATCGCCTGCCGCATGGCGCGGTACGCCGGGTGGGTGAAGTCGTCCTCGGCCACCGCATCGAAGCCTGGCCCGACCAGGGCCGGCCGCTGCACGGCGAGCTTCAACACCTCACGCTCCACCTGACGGCTCGGGTCGTGCGCGTCGGGAAGGTTCGCTGCCGGATCCGGTGCCTGGGGCGCGGCAGCGCTTGACCCATTCGCCAGGTCGCCGACAGGGCGGTCGCGATCGCTCGGCCTCCCCCGGTTTCCGCGGGATGCGGCTCTGGACACCTCCGCCCGTACCTGCTCGGGATCGAGCGTGATCATGTGGGACAGCTCGCGGATGTACTCGCTGACCTTGCCGGAGTCACGCACGGAGGCGACCAACGGAGCCGTCGCGCGCAGGGCGTCGATCCGCCCGTCGGCCCGGTCGAGGTCGTACCGGGCGATCACCGACGTGAGCGCGAAGCGGTACAGCGGCACCCGGCGGGCAACCAGCTCGCGCACCGCGGCGGCGCCGTCGCGCTGCCGGAGCTCGCACGGATCTGCGCCGCTCGGCTCGACGGCCACGTAGGTCTGGGCGACGAACTGCTGGTCGTCCTGGAACGCGCGCAGGGCGGCCTTCTGGCCGGCCTCGTCGCCGTCGAAGGTGAAGATGATCTCGCCGGTGCGCTGCTGGTCGTCGAGGAGCAGCCGGCGAAGGAGCCGCGAGTGCCCCTCACCGAACGCGGTGCCGCAGGTGGCCACCGCAGTCGGCACGCCCGACAGGTGGCAGGCCATCACGTCGGTGTAGCCCTCGACCACCACCGCCTGGCGCATGCGGGCGATGTCGCGCCGGGCGAGATCGACGCCGTACAGCACCTGACTCTTCTTGAACAGTTGGGTTTCCGGGGTGTTCAGGTACTTGGCCTCGATACGGTCGTCGTCGAAGAGCCGGCGTGCGCCGAAGGCGACCACGTCGCCGCTCGCGTCGCGGATCGGCCACAACAGGCGGCCGCGGAACCGGTCGTAGGGACCGCGGTTGCTCTGCCCGATCAACCCCGCGGTGACCTGGTCGTCGTCGGAGAACCCGCGTCCGCGCAAGTGCTTCAGCAGCCCTTCGCCGTCACGAGGGGCGAACCCGACACCGAAGGTCCTGGCCGCGTCGGCGTCGAAGCCGCGCTCGTGCAGAAAGGCCCGTCCTGCCTGGGCGGCGTCGCTCTGGTGGAGTTGTGCGGCGTAGAACTCCGCAGCCGCGGCGTTCACCGACACCAGCCGCTGCCTGCGCCCGGCGTCCCCGGAGCCGGCCCGCGGACCGCCCTCGGTGTAGGTGAGCTGGATGCCTGCCCGTTGCGCCAGTCGCTCCACCGCATCGACGAACGTCAGCTGCTCGCTCTCGATGAGGAAGTCGATCGCGTCCCCGCCCTTGCCGCAGCCGAAGCAGTGCCAGTACCCGACCTGGGGCCGCACGTTGAACGAGGGTGACTTCTCGTCGTGGAACGGGCACAGCCCCTTGAGGGATCCCGATCCTGACGGTCGGAGCGTGACGTAGTCGCGGATGACGTCGTCGATGCGCACCGCCTCGCGAACCGCGGCGATGTCGGCGTCAGCGATCCGGCCAGGCATGGATCGAGAGTCTAGGAGGTCTCGGGCAGGGACGTGCCCGGCCGCGGATTGAGCCGTGCGGACAGGCCCCGCGCCGAGTTGTCGGTGAGGCTGGCCACCTGGTCGGCCACCACCCGCAACCGGTCCGCGTCACTCGGGGCATCGGCGTGGTCGGCGGCGAACACCGGCTCGAGCAGCTGCGGATTCTCGGCCAGCCTCGCCATGAGGTCGGTCAGCAGGACGCGTTGTGCCGCCTGGGCGGCCCGACGTTCCTCCGTGTCCATGACGAAGTGGGCCGCCACCGCCTTGAGCACCACGATCTCGGCGCGGGTCTCATCGGGCACGGCCAGGTCGGCGGCGTAGCGGGTCAGCGTGCCTGGGCCGCTCGCGGCCCTGGTTGCTGTCTCTGCCGCAATGCAGAACCGGCCGATGAGCTGGCTGGTCATGTCCTTCAGCGCCGCGAGCTGTCGTCGGCCACCGGCGAACGGTGCGGTTCCTGGCCAGTACGGGAAGCGGCGCAGCCGTTCGAGCGCGTTGCCCAGCTGGCTGTCGTCCAGGTCGGCGTCGTACCAGTCGCGGGCCTTCGCGAACACCAGCCGCTGCACGCCGGGATCGGCCAGCGTGGCCAGATCGAGCCGTCCGGTGACGACCGCGTCCTCGACGTCGTGCACGGAGTAGGCGACGTCGTCGGCGAAGTCCATGACCTGCGCCTCCAGGCACCGGACGCCGTCGGGCGCTCCGGTCCGCAGCCACTCGAACACCTCGGCGTCGTCGTCGTACACCCCGTACTTCGGCGAATCCGCGCGCTCGCCACCCACTGCACTCCCCCGCCGCCACGGGTACTTCGTCGCGGCGTCGAGTGTCGCCCGGGTGAGGTTCAGTCCCGCGCTGCGACCGTCCGGGGCGAACGACTTGGCCTCGAGACGGGTGAGAATCCGCAACGTCTGTGCGTTTCCCTCGAAGCCGCCGATGTGGGCCGTGGCCGTGTCGAGCGCGCGCTCGCCGTTGTGGCCGAACGGCGGATGGCCGAGGTCGTGCGCGAGACAGGCGGTGTCGACCACGTCCGGGTCACAGCCGAGCGACTCCCCCAGCTCGCGGCCGACCTGGGCCACCTCGAGGCTGTGGGTGAGCCGCGACCGGACGAAGTCGTCCTGGCCGGGCGAGTGGATCTGGGTCTTCGCACCGAGGCGTCGCAGGCTGACGGCGTGCAGCACGCGGGCGCGGTCGCGGGCGAATGGAGTGCGGCTGGCCATCTTGGCGGGCTCTTCGACCCATCGCTCGACCTCCGCCGGGCCGTAGCCCGGACGGGCGTCACCCGCCACTCGTGTCGTCCTCGGCTTCGCTGAGGTCGAGCCCACGGCCGTCGGTGTCGTCGAACCAGCCCTGCGGGAGCACGACCCGCCGCGCACTGCCCTGCCGGCCACGTGGCTGGCCGATCTCGGTGACCGGGAACGACTGCGAGCCGTCGAGCCGGGCGAGCACCGCATCGAGATCAGCAAGCGTCGACACCATTCCGCCGGCCGCCCGGATCTCGCCTCCGACCTCGAATCCCTTGAGATACCAGGACACGTGCTTGCGGAAGTCGCGCAGTCCCTTGTCCTCACCCATCAACGCGGCCAGGAGTTCGGCGTGACGGCGCATCACGGCTGCGACCTCGACCAACCTGGGCAGGCTGGTTGCGTGGCTCTCGCCCCCAGCCAGGGCACGCGCGAGGTCGCGGAACAGCCAGGGTCGGCCCAGGCAGCCCCGGCCCACGACGACGCCGGCGCAACCCGTCTCGCGAACCATGCGGACGGCGTCGTCGGCTTCCCAGATGTCTCCGTTGCCGAGTACCGGAATCGTCAACGCCTGCACGAGTTCAGTGATCGCGTCCCATCGGGCCGTCCCCGAGTAGTGCTGCTCCGCCGTGCGCGCATGCAGCGCGATGGCCACCACTCCGGAGTCCTCCGCGATGCGCCCGGTGTCGAGATGCGTTGGGTGCGCATCGTCGATGCCGATCCTGGTCTTCACGGTCACGCGGGCGCCATAGGGAGCCGCGGCCGCGACCGTCCGCTGCAGGATCTGCGCCACCAGACTGCGTTTCACCGGGAGTGCGGCGCCGCCTCCCTTGCGGGTGACCTTCGGCACCGGGCAGCCGAAGTTCAGGTCGACGTGTCCGACGCCGAAGTCACCGCAGACGATGCGGGTGGCCTCGGCAAGGTAGTGCGGATCGACGCCGTACAGCTGCACCGACCGCATCGGCTCCGCGGGATCGAACTGAAGCATGCCCAACGACTTCGACTGGCGCTCCACGATGCCGCGCGACGTCACCATCTCGCAGACGAACAGGCCAGGCGGGCCGACATGGCTCGCGGACATGTCCCTGACCTCGGCCAGTCCGGCGGCGGACTGCTCGCGGCACAGCGTGCGGAAGGCGCGGTTGGTCACGCCGGCCATCGGGGCGAGGACGACCGCCGGGTGCACGTCCAGGCCCGCGAGCGACAAGCCGGACGTCACCACGTGGTCGACGTGGCGATCGCCGTCCAGTTGTGCGGCCGGAGGAGCTGTCGTTGGCGCAGTCATCTCTCTACCGGCCTAGCCGCGTTCGAGATCTTTGGCGGTGGCGAACGTCAGGGCGCCCTTGGTGTCCAGACCTCCGTAGTACGCGGTCTGGGAGTTGTCCGGGTGGGTCACGACGCAGTGCAGGGCGTCGGGGTCTCCGACACGCAGCAGGACCATGTCCTCCCCAAGGCAGGTGACACGGGCAGGATCGTCAGCCTGGCGGGCGATTTCGTGCTGCATCTTGGCCTGCGACACCGGCAGGCTGCGAGCCGAGTACGTCCAGTCGATCGTCGATCCCTTGCGGGTGGCGCGCACGGTGAAGCGCGTCCTGACCTCGTCCACGATCTCGGTCTTCTTCGCGCTGCCCTTACCGGTCGTCTGCCTGGTACCCGTGACCACGTGACACGAGAACGACTCCGACTTCTTCTCGTCGATGGCAAGGAGATCGGTGTTGGTGACCGTGCAGGCCGAGTTGGTCGACCCCGGAATTGTTCCGAGCGAGACCCAGGCCACCTTCTTCAGTCCGTAGCGGATCGAATCGAGTTCGGTGCTCCCGGTCTCCTTCGGGAACTCGCTGACCTGCAAGGGCTTCGTGGGCTTGTCCATTAGCTTGAGTCGCGCCGGCGGGGCATCACCTGGCGAGTCGGCGCTGGGTGTCCCGCCGTTGTCAGCAGACGAACATGCGACGAGACCACTGAACAGGAGGCATGAACCCAGGATGCGGATGGCCATGCGACGCACGGGACGATCGGTCAGCACACCGGGACCCGCTCCAGCAGGTAGCTCTTCACTCCGGTGAGCGGCACGCGTACCTGCTGCATGCTGTCGCGTTCGCGGATGGTGACGGCCTCGTCGGTCAGCGTGTCGAAGTCGACCGTCACGCAGAAGGGCGTTCCGATCTCGTCCTGCCTGCGGTAACGCTTTCCGATGGCACCCGCGTCGTCGAAGTCCGTCGCCCAGATCCCCCGCATCTCCGCGGCCAGGTCCTTCGCCTTGGGACTGAGGTCGGCGTGGCGGGACAGCGGGAGCACCGCGACCTTGACCGGCGCCAGCCGCGGGTCGAACCGCAGCACGACGCGCGTATCGGTTCCGCCCTTGGTATTGGGCGCACTGTCGGTCGCGTAGGCGTCGAGCAGGAAGGCCAGCACCGATCGGGTCAGGCCGGCGGCCGGCTCGATGACGAACGGCACGTACCGCTCCCCCGACAACTGGTCGAAGTGGCTCAAGTCGGTGTTGGCGTGCTGTGAGTGCTGGGTGAGGTCGAAGTCGGTGCGGTTGGCGATGCCCTCAAGCTCGTCGAATTCCTTGCTGCCGAAGCCGAATCGGTACTCGATGTCGACCGTCCGCTTGGAATAGTGCGACAGCTTCTCCGGCGGATGCTCGAGCAGTCTCAGGTTCTCGCTGCTCAGCCCGAGCCTGGTGTAGAACGCGAGCCGCTCGTCGATCCAGTACTGGTGCCACGTCTCGTCGGTGCCCGGAGGAACGAAGAACTCCATCTCCATCTGCTCGAACTCGCGGGTCCGGAAGATGAAGTTTCCCGGCGTGATTTCGTTGCGGAAGCTCTTGCCTGTCTGGGCGATTCCGAACGGGGGCTTGCGACGCGACGTGGTGGCCACGTTGCGGTAGTTGAGGAAAATGCCCTGTGCCGTCTCCGGACGCAGGTAGGCGAGGCCCTCGCCGTCCTCCACCACCCCGAGGTGGGTCTTCAGCAGGCCGTTGAACTGGCGCGGCTCGGTCCAGGCTCCGCGGGCGCCGCAGTTGGGACACGGGATCTCGTCGAGTCCGGTGGCCGCCCGCCCCTTGCGTGCCTCGAAGTCCTCTTCGAGGTGGTCGGCACGGAACCGCCGATGGCAGCTCTGGCACTCGGTGAGCGGGTCGGTGAACGTCGCGAGGTGGCCGGAGGCCTCCCACACCGGCGGCGGCAGGATCACGGCAGAGTCGAGTCCGACGACGTCGTCGCGGCTCGTCACCATGGCCTTCCACCACTGCCGGCGGATGTTCTCCTTGAGCTCGACGCCGAGCGGGCCGTAGTCGAACGCCGACCGCGAGCCGCCGTAGATCTCGGCTGAGGGGAAAACGAAGCCTCGGCGCTTGGCCAGGCTCACCACGGCGTCGTTGCGTGCGGTCAAGGAGGGCACGGGACATCCTTCGGGCAGGCCGGTCAGGGCGTACGGAACTGGCAGGTCCCACGGGCGGGGGCACGGTCCGCAAGCTGGATCAGCAGCTCAGGATAACGGCCGTTAGAGGGCCTACCCAATCTCCCGCCGGCTCCGGACGTTCGGTCCGACTGCGGAATCTGGCGCGAATGGCAGCTGGAGGTCCGTCAGCGGACGGCGTCCGGACGCAGGTCCGACGTTGCCGTCGTGTCCCCTGCCAGCACCTCGAAGACCCCGCCACCCGTGGTCGTCCACTGCTGGAGCGAGAGCAGGGCGACCTTGACCGGGTAGGCGCCCTGGGCCCTGCGCATCGAGCCCGGGTCGGCGTAGCGGACCACCAGGCACCACACGGTCGGGTCGTCGGTGGACCGGGCCAGGTCGGCACCGAGGTAGCCCGGCTGGGCGGCCAGTGCCTCCAGCGCGACGTCGGCCGCCCGGGTGAACTCCGAACCGGTGTCGGCGACGAACCGGGTGATGGTCAGCAGCACGGACGCAGCCTTGGCACCGTGGTTGACTTCGCCGGATGACTGGATCCCCGAGCCCGAACAGGTCTGCCCGCAAGGACCCTGCCGGCGGCCGACCGGAGATCCCCCGCGAGCGGCTCCTGCTGGCCAGTCGCCCGGTGTTGCTCGCGCTGCACGTGATCCCTCGTTGGGTGCTGATCGGGGTGTTCGCGGCGCTGCTGCTGGTCGGCCTGTTCGGACCGCAGTGGCCCGCGGTGGTCGTGTCTGGCCGTGCTCGTGCTGATTCTGGGCTGGGTGCTGGCGCTGCAGGGAGTGAGCAATGGGCGGTTCCCCGCACCGTTGCGGGTGGCCCTGCTCGGTGCGCTCGTGGTCATCCTGGTGCTGCGGGCCACCGGTCACGGCTGACCGCCGGCGGGACCGCTCGCGAGGTGGTCGCCGCACTCGCCGGTGAGCTCGACCTGATGCGTGACCTGGCTGAAGCCGTGCTCGCGGCCCATCCGCCGAGCCCACTCCTCGACCTCGCCCGCCGTGACCTCGACGGTGCGGCCGCACACCCGGCAGACCAGGTGGTGATGGTGCTCGGTTCCGCACCGGCGGTAGGTGCTCTCGCCGTCGTCGGTACGCAGCATGTCGACCTGTCCGTCGTTGACCATCTGCTGCAGCGACCGGTAGACGGTGGCTAGTCCCACCCGGTGTCCGCGGTTCCGCAGCTCGGCGTGCAGCTCCTGCGCGGTGGCGAAGGTGTCGATGCCGGCGAGCAGTTCGGTGATGGCCGTCTGCTGGCGCGTCGGTCGTCTGCCCGTGGCAGCGGTCATGTTCGGGCCTGGTCCAGCCATGCCTGCCGGTGGGGTGCTTCCAGCCCGATGCTCGTGTCGTCGCCGTGGCCGGTGTGAACCACGGTCTGGGGCGGGAGCGTGAGCAGTCGCGTCGTGATCGAGTCGACGATCTGCTCGAAGCTGGAGAACGACCGGCCGGTGGCGCCCGGTCCGCCGTTGAACAAGGTGTCGCCGCTGAACAACGTGGCCGCCTCGGGTAGGTGCAGGCAGGTGCTGCCCGGACTGTGCCCCGGGGTGTGCAGCGCCCGCAGCTCCGTCCCGCCGACCGTGAACACGGTGCCGTCGGACAACTCGTTGTCGGGCGCCCGGTCGGGATAGACGCGGTCCCACAGCATCCGGTCGCCCGGATGCAGCCAGATCGGCGCGCTCACCGCGTCGGCGACCGCCACAGCTGCGGAGATGTGGTCGTCGTGTCCATGGGTAGCGACGATGGCGGAGACCGTCCGCCCGCCGATCGCGGCGAGGATGGCTTCGGCGTCGTGGGCCGGGTCGATCACCACCAGCCCGTCGGCGTCGCCGATCAGCCAGACGTTGTTGTCGACGTCCCAGGTGCCGCCGTCGAGCGAGAACGTGCCCGACGTGACCGTGCGCTCGACCGGAGCCCCAGGCCCCTCATCAACACCGGTCACATGACCACCACCGAGCGCAGCACGTCGCCGGCGTGCATCTTGTCGAAGGCCGCCTCGATGTCGCCGATGCCGATCGTCTCGCTGACGAAGGAGTCCAGGTCCAGCCGGCCCTGCAGGTAGAGGTCGATCAGCATCGGGAAGTCGCGGCTGGGCAGGCAGTCGCCGTACCAGCTCGACTTCAGCGAGCCGCCCCGGCCGAAGATGTCGATCAGCGGCATGTCGGGCACCTTCATCTCCGGTGTCGGCACGCCGACGAGCACCACGGTGCCGGCCAGGTCACGCGCGTAGAACGCCTGCTTCCAGGTCTCCGGCCGGCCGACCGCGTCGATGACGACGTCGGCACCGAACCCGCCGGTGAGCTCCTGGATCGCCGTCACCGGGTCGGTCTCCTTGGAGTTGACCGTGTGCGTGGCGCCGAGCTTGGTGGCCCCGGCGAGCTTCCGCTCGTCGATGTCGACGGCGATGATCGTGCCCGCACCGGCCAGCCTTGCTCCTGCGACCGCGGCCGCGCCGACGCCACCGGCGCCGATGACGGCGACGCTCTGACCCCTGTGCACGTTGCCGGTGTTGAGGGCGGCACCCAGGCCGGCCATGATCCCGCAGCCCAGCAGGCCGGCGGCCTCCGGACGAGCCCGCCGGTCGACCTTGGTGCACTGGCCGGAGTGGACGAGCGTCTTGTCGCAGAACGCGCCGATTCCCAGCGCTGGCGAGAGCTCGGTCCCGTCGGCGAGGGTCATCTTCTGCGTCGCATTGAAGGTGGAGAAGCAGTACCAGGGCTCTCCCCGAGTGCAGGCGCGGCAGTCGCCGCAGACCGCACGCCAGTTCAGCACCACGAAGTCACCGGGCTCGACGTTGGTGACACCCTCCCCCACCGCCTCGACCACTCCGGCCGCTTCATGGCCAAGGAGGAACGGGAAGTCGTCGTTGATACCGCCCTCGCGGTAGTGCAGGTCGGTGTGGCAGACGCCGCAGGACGAGATCGCCACCAGCGCCTCGCCGGGGCCGGGGTCAGGGACCAGGATCGTCTCCAGGCTGACCGGCTCGCCCTTGGCCCTGGCCACGACGCCCTGAACCTTGTGCATTCCCTTGGTTCCCAAAGATGCGGAGATGCCTGACAAGTGAAGCCCTCCCGGGGACGTCTCTGCCGCCTGGGTGGTCCGGGCGGTGCCGCGCCCAACCTATCCAGTGTCCATCAGGCCAAGTCGACGCCCGCTCGACGCCGTCGAGGCGAGGAGTCCGTCTCAGGCCACGCCGAGATAGGCCTCGACCACAGCAGGATCGGCGAGCAGGTCCTTGCCCGTCCCGGTCTTGGCCATCACGCCGGTCTCCAGCACGTAGCCGCGATCCGAACGGAGCAGGGCGGCGCGCGCGTTCTGTTCCACGAGCAGCACGGTGACCTGGTCGTCGGTGTTGATCGCGGAGATGATCGAGAAGATCTGCTGGGTGATCCTGGGGGCGAGGCCGAGCGACGGCTCGTCGAGCAGCAGCAGGCGAGGGCGGCTCATCAGGGCACGCCCGATCGCGAGCATCTGCTGCTCGCCGCCGGACAGCAGTCCGCCCTTCTGCTGCTTGCGCTGGGCGAGGACGGGGAACAGACCGAAGATGTGGTCGAGCAGGTCGGTGCGCTCGGTCTTGCTGCCGAACCGGCGCGTATAGGCGCCCATGTCGAGGTTCTCCAGCACCGACATGCCCGGGAAGACACCTCGACCCTCCGGCACCTGGCAGATGCCGGCCTGCACCCGCTTGTGCGGTGCCATCGTGGAGATGTCCGAACCGTCGAAGAGAATCCGCCCGCGTGAGAGCGGCCGGAGGCCGGACACGGCCCGCATGGTCGTGGTCTTGCCGGCCCCGTTCGCGCCGATGAGGCTGACCACCTCGCAGTCTTCGACCGTGAGACTGACCCCGTGCAGCACCTCGAGGGAGCCGTAGGCGACCACGATGTCGTCGAGTTCGAGCAGCGCCATCAGCCGTCCCCGTCCGATGTCTTGCTCGTCGCCGGGAGTCTCCGGCTCGTCCGAACCGAGGTAGGCAGCGATCACGGCCGGGTCGGTCCGCACCTGGGCAGGGTCGCCGTCGGCGATCTTGCGACCGAACTCCAGCACCACGATCCGGTGGCTCACCCCCATCACCAGGCGCATGTCGTGCTCGATCAGCAGGACCGTGCAGACCTGATCGCTGATCTCCCGGATCAGCTCCATCAGCTGCACCTTTTCCGACGCGGTGAACCCCGCGGCCGGCTCGTCGAGGCACAGCAGTTTGGGGTCGGTGCCCAGGGCACGGGCGATCTCCAGCCGACGCTGGTCACCGTAGGAGAGGTTGCGGGCCTGTTCGGTAGCCCGGTCGGCGATCCCGACGAACCCCAGCAACGCCATCGCGCGGTCGTAGGCGCTGCGCTCCTCGCGCCGGTGGCGCGGTGATCGGAAGATCGCTCCGGTCATCCCCGTCTTGTGCCGGGCGTCGGTGCCGACAACCACGTTCTCCAGTGCGGTCATCGTGTTGAACAGCCGGATGTTCTGAAACGTCCTGGCGATCCCCAGCCTGGTGATGGCATGGCGGCTTCGGCCGGAGAGGTCGGCGCCGTCGAAGACGACCCGTCCGCGCGTCGGTTTGTACACACCTGTCATCGCGTTGAAGCAGGTGGTCTTGCCGGCTCCGTTCGGCCCGATGAGCCCGAGGATCTCTCCCCGCCGGATGGTGAAGCTGACATCGTCGAGCGCGGTCACGCCGCCGAACTGCACGGTGAGGTTCTCGACCTTGAGCAGGTCGCCGCCTTCGTCGACCGCGAACTCTCGATCGAAGCTGACGTCGGCGGCGGCGGCCCCGGCCGCTGCCGGGTCCTGCTCGGTGGCGGGGGAGGTCACAGGTTCACCTGCTGCGACGGTGAACCGGAGTCGGCCTGGTCCTCGATCAGGATGACGTCGCTCGTCACGTTGGGGGCATTGACACCGATCAGCTTGTGTCGCGCCGGCAGGATCCCCTGCGGCCGGAACAGCATCACGACCAGCAGGATGATCCCGAAGAACAGGAACTTGTAGTCGGCGTAGTTGTTGAACCAGGCGGGGATGTAGGTGATGAGGAAGGCGCCGATGATCACGCCGACCTTGTTGCCCTGGCCGCCGATCACCACCGCGGCCACGAACAGGATCGACGTCAGCACGTCGAACTTGCCGTTGTTCACGAACTGCAACTGACCCGCGAACATCGCGCCGGCGAGTCCACCGATGGCAGCGCCGAAGGCGAACGCCCGAAGCTTGAAGGAGAACGTGGCGACGCCCATGATCTCGGCCGCGTCCTCGTCCTCGCGCAGCGCAACCCAGGCCCTGCCCACCCGGGAGCGCTCCAGGTTGCGGATGACCAGCAGGACGACGATGCAGAGAACGAAGCCAAGCCAGTACCAGGCCGTGCCCACGGTGACCGGAGGCACTTGATTGCCCTGGGCGAAGTAGCCCTGCGGCCGCTCGGCACTGACCCCGACGACCGGGAAGGCGATGCTCTCGAACCCGGACTGGCCCTTCAGCGGGCCGACGTTGTCGGCCAGCAGGCGCACGATCTCGCCGAAGCCGAGGGTGACGATGGCCAGGTAGTCGCCGCGCAGTCGCAGTGTCGGCACGCCCAGGAGCACGCCGGACAGTGCGGTGATGATCATCGCGATCGGAACGCACGCGAGCCACGTGAGCTTGAACTCCACGGTGCTCGACGGGCTCGACAGGATCGCCACCACGTATGCGCCGATGGCGAAGAAGCCGATGTAGCCGAGGTCGAGCAGGCCGGCCAGGCCGACGACGACGTTGAGGCCCAGGGCTATCAACGCCGTCCGGGCGAAGTCGGCCATGGTCAGCGGGAAGTTCACGTTGCCGAAGGTCTCGGTGGAGATGAAGGGCGGGTTGATCACCGGCAGGAAGAAGAGCACGACCACGAAAACGAGCACAGCGGCGATCCGCACCCAGGCCGGCAGCTGGTCCCAGGCCCGGCGCAGCGGGTCACCAAAACTCGGTATCCGCCGGCCCCGGCGGCCGGCTGCACCGGCACCCACTGCACCTCCGGCAGCGACGCTCATACCCGCGCCCTGCCGAGCGACTCGCCGAGGATCCCCGTCGGCCGGATCATGAGCACGGCGATCAGCAGCACGAAGGCGATCACGTCGCGCCACCCGCTGCCGAACAACGCCTGGCCCCAGTTCTCCGCCACACCGAGGATCAGACCACCAAGCAGGGCACCGCGCACGTTTCCGATCCCGCCGAGCACCGCCGACGAGAACGCCTTGATCCCCAGCAGAAAGCCGCCGGAGTACACGATCCCCTGCGGGATGCGGATCGAGTACAGCAGCGCCGCCGCGCCGGCAAGGATCCCGCCGACCAGGAACGTCAGCATGATCACCCGCTCTGGATCGACCCCCATCAGGCGGGCGGTGGCAGGGTCCTGGGCTACCGACCTGATCCCCATGCCGAACCTCGTCCGGTTGACGAAGATGTCGGCGACGATCATCAGCACCAGGGCCGAGATGATGATCAACAGCGTGACGTTGGAGACCTCCGCGCCGAACGGGGTGAACACCGGCACCGGCTCGACCAGCCGGATCTGCGGCTCCGGGTTCGGGCCCCGCCAGGCGAAGAAGGTCTGGGAGATCACCAGCGACGCGCCGATCGCCGTGATCAGGAACACCAGCGGTGGCGCCCCGCGGCGGCGCAGCGGACGGTAGGCGACCCGCTCGAGGAGCACGGCCGTGCCGCCGGAGGCCGCCATCGCCGCGATCATCGCTATCCCCAGGTACAGCACCGTGAGCGGGATGCCCTGGTCGTAGGCGTCCGCCGAGGGGCTGAACCCGATGGCCTGTAGCACGAAGTACTGCGCGAACAGGCCCACCAGGAAGACCTCGGAGTGCGCGAAGTTGATCAGGCGGAGCACGCCGTACACCAGCGTGTACCCGATCGCGATCAAGGCGTAGATCGAGCCGTAGGTCAACCCGTCGATCGTCAGGCCCACGATGTTGCGGCCGAGTGCCTCCGGATCGAACTTGATCCAGTCGACCGCAAGCAGCTGGGCCGGCGGCGACGGTGTGCATGGCCTGAGCTCAGCCGCCGCTACTTGACCTGGTCGATCCAGATCAGCTTCTCCGCGAGCTCGCCCTTGTCGTCCCACTTGTAGACGCGCGCAAGGCCCTGTCCCTCGTAGGACTTGACGTACGCCAGCAGCTTCGGCCGAGTGGTGTTCCCCTTGTCGATCCCGCTCAGCAGGATCGTGGCGAGGTCGTAGCCCTCGACCGAGTAGGTGCCTGGCTTGGCGCCGTCGTTCACGTCGGAGTACTGACCGGCGAACTCCTCGGGTGCCGGACCGCAGGGGCACGACAGGTAGGCGTCCTTGGCGGCAGACCCGGCGCCGGCGACGTACTGCGGGTCGTTGGTGCCGTCACCGGACATGAACATGCCTTCGTAGCCACCCTCGCGCAGCTGCTGGGTGAGCGGCGCGGCCTCCGCGTAGTAGCCGGAGTAGAACACCAGGTCCGGTGCGGCGGTCTTGACGTCGTTGACGATCGCCGAGAACTCCTTGGCGCCGGTCTTGACGTCGCCGGTACCGGTCACGAGCTCGCCGAGGCCCTTCTGGAGCTCGCTCGCGAGGCCCTTGCCGTAGTCGGAGTCGTCCTTGATGACGTAGACCTTCTTGGCGGCGAGCTGCTTCTTGATGTAGCCGGCGACAGCCGGTCCCTGCACGGCGTCGTTGGCCAGGCCGCGGAAGAACGTCTTCCATCCGTTCTGGGCCAGGCCGGGGTTGGTCGCCGACGCGGTCACGGACACCAGGCCGGCCTGGTTGAACAAGCCTCCGACCGCCTTGCTCTCGGTGGAGAATGCCGGGCCGATCGTGCCGATGATCGCGGTGTCGCTGATCAGGTTGGGAGTGACGCTCGAGGCCTTGTTCGGGTCGCCCTCGGTGTCGAAGTCGGTGACCTCCACCTGGCAGTCGGCGTTCGCGTCGTTGTGCTTCTGCACGGCGACCTCCATGCCCCTACGGATGTTCTGGCCGAGCGCCGCATTGGGTCCTGACAGGGCCCCGGCGAAGCCGATCTTGACCCCGTCGCACTTCGCGTTGCCGTCGCCCGCGGGGTCGGCAGCATTCGAGACGTCGGGGCTCTCGACCTTGTTCGCCGACGTGTCGATCTGCTCGATCGGCTGGATGGTGAGCTCCGCGGTGCCGCCTTCTCCGCCAGCAGGTGCCTTGTCACCGCATGCCGTGAGCGCCAGCAGTGCCACCGCGCTCACCGCGACGGACCTTCGTATCGTGGAACGAATCAAGAGAGTTCCTCCGTGTGTGACCAATTCCTGATGTGACCCGATTCGACTGGGCGCCGGATCCGGGAGCAGCGATGCGTGGTGCCCACCAACACGAGCCGGCGGCGGGACCCTCAGTCACGAGAAGCTACCCGAAACGTGGCGGACTCCCGCCCCACACACGGCTGAGACGGAATCATCGGCCGGTCTCGTGCGCTGTTGCCCCGAGGTGTCCGCGCGGTTAAGGCAGCGGCCGAGCGTGACGATCAGTTGCCGGGCGGCTGCACCGCATCGACCGCGGCCCCGTAGCGCCGGTCGCGTGCCGCGTACACCTCGACCGCGCGCCACAGGTCGCGGCGGTCGACGTCGGGCCAGAGCACGTTGTCGAACACCATCTCGGCGTAGGCCGCCTGCCACAGCAGGAAGTTCGACTGGCGCTGTTCGCCGGAGGATCGCCAGAACAGGTCGACGTCGGGCATGTCGGGCTCGTCGAGATACCGCCTGAACACCCGCTCGTCCACCCGCTCCGGCCGCACCCGACCGGCGGCGACGTCGAGGGCCAGCGCCCTGGCCGCGTCGGCGATCTCCGCCCGGCCGCCGTAGTTGACGCACATCGTCAAGGTGAGCACCTCGTTGGCCGCGGTCAGCTCCTCGGCCACCTCCAGCTCCCGGATCACGCTCCGCCACAGCCGCGGCCGCCGTCCGGCCCACCGGACGCGCACGCCCCAGGCATGCATCTCGTCGCGGCGCCGGCGGATGACGTCGCGGTTGAAGCCCATGAGGAACTTGACCTCGTCGGGCGACCTGCGCCAGTTCTCGGTCGAGAAGGCGTACACGGTGAGGTGGCGGATCCCGACCTCGATGGCGCCGGCCACCACGTCGAGCAGCACAGCCTCGCCCCGCTCGTGCCCCTGCGTCCGGCTGAGTCCCCGCGCGTTCGCCCAGCGCCCGTTGCCGTCCATCACCACGGCGACGTGCTGCGGCACGAGTGCGGCCGGAACCGGCGGAGGCCGCGCGCCGGACGGGTGGGCGGGCGGCGGTACGGGGTCCGGCGCGGCCGATGCGGACGCCCGCCGTGCACCGGCCCGAGCGGCCCTCATGCCCCTGCCAGGCCGCGGGCCGGCTCGCTTTGCGTCAGCTCACCGGCGCCCACGGCCGCCGGCGGCTCCGGACCATCGGGCCGGAGCTTGGGGTCGCGCCACGTGTCGAGCAGCGGCAGCGAGCGCAGTTGTCGCTCCAGGTGCCAGCGCAGGTAGCCGGCGACGAGGCGGTCGGCCTCGTTGCGTTCCGACGGCCCGCTGGCATCCGCCACCTCCCACTGACCGCTGAGGAGGGCCGCCAGCAACAGCACCGTCTCCCGGGCCGGCATCGCCACCGACGACGGCCGGCAGGCCGCACACACCATGCCGCCGGCCGCGGGGTTGAAGGCGGCATGCGGGCCGGGAGCATGACAGCGGGAACAGGTGTCGAACGACGGTGCGTATCCGGCCACCGCCAGGGCTCGCAGCAGATAGGCGTTGAGGACCAGGCCACGGTCGTGTGCATGCCCGGCAAGGCTCCGCAGGGCGCCCACCAGCAGGAGGTACTGCTGGGTGGCGGGTTCGCCCTCCTCCGAGCACATCCGCTCCGCGGTCTCCAGCGCAACGGTGGCCGAGGTGTAGTCGGAGTAGTCCCGGGTGAACGCCTCGGCAAACGCATCGAGCGTGACGACCTGAGTCACCACGTGCAGGTTCCGGCCGGTGGCGAGCTGTACGTCCACGTGCATGCCCGGCTCGAGGCGGCCCCCGAACCGGGAACTCGTCCGGCGGATCCCCTTCGCGACCGCCCGCACCACGCCGTGGTGCCGGGTGAGCAGGGTGAGGATGCGGTCGGCCTCGCCGAGCTTGTGCCGACGGAGCACCACCGCGTTGTCGCGAAAGAGGCTCACGTCTCATTCTCTCCCGGCGACCGACAGTCGATTCGGCGGACGCGCCAGAAGCGATCGGCTCGTCAGAGCGTGCCAAATCTGACGCCAGATGGCGGCGGGCCGGATGGCTGAGCGTGCGCCGGAGGCGATGCCGCCAACTGCAGTCCGATTTGGCACGCGAGCTAGCGCGTGCGGTTCACCGCATCCCTTGTGCGGTTCACCGCAGAAAGCACTGCCTTGAGCGAGGCCCGGACGATGTTCGCGTCGGTGCCGACGCCCCACACGACGTCGTCGCCGATCTCGCACTCCACGTACGCGGCCGCGTTGGCGTCGCCGCCAGCGGAGAGCGCGTGCTCGGCATAGTCCAGGACGCGCACGCGGACGTCGAGCTGACCGAGAGCGTCGACAAACGCCGCGATCGGCCCGTTGCCCTCGCCGGACAGCTGACGCGTGAGCGGTTGCGTGCCGGTGCCGTCGACGACGTCGACGTTGATCTGGTCGTGCCCGTCCTCGTCGACGTCACTGCGGTGCCGGCCCAGCGCGAACGGCTGCTCGGTGAGATAGGTCTGCTCGAACGCCGCGTAGATCTCCGCTGGGCTGATCTCGCCGCCTTCCGCGTCGGTGTGCGCCTGCACCACGCGGCTGAACTCGATCTGGAGGCGGCGCGGGAGGTCGAGCTGGTGCTCGCTCTTGAGCACGTAGGCGACGCCACCCTTGCCCGACTGGCTGTTGACCCGGATGACGGCCTCGTAGCTGCGGCCGACGTCCTTGGGATCGATCGGCAGGTAGGGCACCTGCCAGGGATACCGCTGCACCGGCACCGAGGCTGCCCGTGCCTCGGCGTCCAGCACGTCGAGACCCTTCTTGATGGCGTCCTGGTGCGAGCCCGAGAAGGCGGTGAACACGAGATCACCGCCGTAGGGATGGCGTTCGTGCACGGGTATCTGGTTGCAGTACTCGACAGTCCGGCGGACCTCGTCGATGTCGCGGAAGTCCAGTTGCGGATCGATCCCCTGCCCGAACAGGTTCAGGCCCAGGGTGACCAGACAGACGTTGCCGGTGCGCTCCCCGTTGCCGAACAGGCAGCCCTCGATCCGGTCGGCGCCGGCCAGGTAGCCGAGCTCGGCTGCGGCAACCGCGGTGCCGCGGTCGTTGTGCGGATGCAGAGACAGGATCACGTTCTCGCGCTGACGCAGGTGGCGGTGCATCCACTCGATCGAGTCGGCGTACACGTTGGGCGTGGTCATCTCCACCGTGGCCGGCAGGTTGACGATCGCCTTCCGCTCGGCCGTGGGCTCGAAGACGTCGACGACCTCGTTGCAGATGCGCACGGCGAACTCGAGCTCGGTCCCGGTGTAGCTCTCCGGCGAGTACTCGTAGAGGATCTCGGTGTCCGGGAGGTCCTCCTCGAACTTGCGGCACAGGCGCGCACCCGACAGGGCGATGTCGAGGATTCCGTCCTCGTCGGTCTTGAACACCACCTTGCGCTGAAGCACCGAGGTGGAGTTGTAGAGGTGGACGATCGCGCGGCGGGCTCCCCGGATCGACTCGTACGTGCGCTCGATCAGGTGCTCACGCGCCTGGGTCAGAACCTGGATGGTCACGTCGTCGGGGATGAGGTCGTTCTCGATGAGCATCCGGACGAAGTCGAAGTCGGCCTGGCTGGCCGAGGGGAAGCCGACCTCGATCTCCTTGAATCCCATCCGCACCAGCAGGTCGAACATCCGGCGCTTGCGGGCTGGGGTCATCGGGTCGATCAGGGCCTGGTTGCCGTCACGGAGGTCGACGGCGCACCAGCGCGGGGCGGTGGTGATGCGCTTGCCCGGCCAGGTGCGGTCGGGCAGGTCGACCGTGATCTGGGCATCGAAGGGCTGATAGCGCTGGAACGGCATGGGGCTTTGTTGCTGCAGATTGCGCATGGCGGGAATTCCTCAACTGGTGGGCACCGGTGCCGGGCACGGGAGGACCTCCGCGACGGGGTTGCCGGCTGCTAGCTGGCCCCGCCGCGGCAGCCGAGCAGGAGGCGCCGCGCACTTGTCACGCCGGGAACCGTAGCAGGCGGGACTGTTCCGAACGCGGGCACTTCGACGGCCAGGCCAGTGCGTCATGCGTGTCGGGCAGCTCGCACCTGCTCGCCGAGCCGGCGCACCTGGCGGGCGAACTGGGCCCTCGCCGTGGGTGACAGGCCAGCCAGCAGCAGATCCTCGCGCCGATGGACCTCCGCTTGGACATCTCGCAGCACCAACCGGCCGGCACGCGTGATGGTGAGGAGGTTCGCGCGACGGTCGCTGCCCGCCGTCCGCTGCAGCAGGCCCGACTCCTCGAGGTGGTCGATGTCACCGACGATGCGGTTCTTGCTGTACTCGAGCAGGCGGGCGACGTCACCCTGGTTGAGGTCCGGCCGCTGGGCTGTGACCGCGAGGATCGCGTACTGCCACATGGTGATGCCGTGCTCGGCCGCCGCCTCGTCCTCGATCGTCCGTAACGCCCTGGTTATCGGCAGCAAGGAGCCCAGCAGGTCTTGGCGGTCGGACACGGAGCCAGCCTAGCCACTCGACTACGTCCGAGACGGGAAACTCGGAGAGACTGATCTCTGGCATTGATCACCATGAAGTGATTATCATCAGAGTATGACAGTAACCGAGCTTCGAACGTTGTTTCGCCAGGCCGTCACCGAGATGGCCCCGATCGTCGCGCAGGTGGACACCGGTGACCTCTCGCGATCGACCCCCTGCGCCGGCTGGGACCTCGGCCAGCTGCTGGCGCACATGCTGGGGCAGAACCGCGGCTTCGCTGCGGCCGTGGCAGCGGGAACGGCCGAGAAATCGGCGTACGCACCGGCTCCCTTCGATCAGCAGAGCTGGACGGAATCGGTGGACGGGCTGCTGGAGGCCTTCGACGGCGCCGGAGACGACGACCAGATTCTCCTGGTCGAGTTGCTACCGACCGAGCGGCTGCCTCTGCAGTTCGTCATCGGCGCGCAACTGCTCGACACCGTCGTGCACACCTGGGACGTTGCCTCCGCACTTGACGTCGTGTTCACGCCGTCTCCTCAGTTGGTCGCGCCGATTCTGGCCATGGCGGAGGGCATCCCCGACGACGACAAGCGGCTGGAGCCTGGCTCCGCCTTCGCGCCAGCCTTGCCAGCGCCGCCCGACGGCGACTGGGGTCGCCTGCTTGCCCTGCTGGGCCGACGGCTTCCCACCTGATCGTCTGTCCCTGCTGGGCAACGCCGCCGGATGCTGGTCGGCGCCGTTGTAGTTTCATGGGCCGATGCCCCGCGGTCGTGAACGGATCGGCAGTACCGGCTCGGTGATGACCGTCGCGCACCGAGGCGAGCCGATCGGTCACCGGGAGAACACCTTGCCCGCAATCCTGGCGGCGCTCCGGGCCGGGGCCGACATGGTGGAGATCGACGTCAAGACCACCGCCGACGGCGAGGTGGTGCTGCTGCACGACGACACGCTGGACCGACTCTGGGCGGTGCCCGCCGCCATCCGGGAGACCAGGGCGGCCCAGCTGGCCGACATCGCCGGCCCGTTTGCGGGCGTCGCCGATGGAATCCCCACGCTGACGCAGGGACTGGCAGCCATCCATCGAACCGGCGCCGCTCTCATGATCGACATGGATGCTCCGGACCTCGCCGAGCCCGCGCTCGTCGTGGTCCGGGAGAGCCTCGAGGCCGGTTGGCTGGAGCCGGACGAGGTCGTGTGGTGCGGCAACCTGCAGGCGCTGCAGACGATTCGTCGGGAGGACCCAGCGGCCCGGATCGTGTTGTCCTGGGGCGATCCCGAGCTGCCAGACGCTGACGTCGTCGCGAAGGTGGCGCCGGAGGCCGTCAATCCCACGCACCCGCTGGTGACGGCGACAACCGTCGCGTGGGCAGCCAGTCTCGGACTCTCCCTGTGCTGCTGGACCGTCGACGACCCCGTCCGCATGCTCGAGCTCCGCCGCCTCGGGGTGGCGGCCATCATCAGCAACCGCATCGCGCTGCTGATCCAGACAGTGGGGCCCGCCGCCGCCTGACCGCGTGCCAGGGTGGACCCTGGCGGCACAAGCCCTGTCTGCGTGCCCGCTCCGACTCCCCCGACAACCCTTGGACGGCCCGTGCCACCACCCTGACCGAGACCGAACTCGACGCTGCTCTGGCCGTTGCGCTCGAAGCCGCCGACCGGGCCGTCACGATCACGCGGACGACCCCGGTCGGCAGCATCGACACGAAGAAGCACGCGGCCGACCATGTGACCGAGGTGGACCGTGCGACCGAGCGGATGGTGCGCGCCCTGGTCGAGCAGCGGCTGCCAGGGCACAACGTGGTCGGCGAGGAGTACGGCGGCACGGCCGGCGACGGACCGACCTGGTTCTGCGATCCGGTGGACGGCACGACCAACCTCTCCGCCGGGCTGCCGTGGACCTCCTTCTCCCTCGCTCTGGCCGTCGGATCGGACCCCTTGGTGGCGGTCGTGGCCGACCCGTGGCGTGCCGAGGTGATGCAGGCGGTGGCCGGCCGTGGCTGTCTGATCGGCGACCAGCTGTCACAGCCGGGCGAAGTCGACACCCTGACGGGGGGCGTGGTGCTGACCGAGTGGGCCGGCTACCGGCCGTGGCCGGGACAGTTGGCCCTGCTCGACCGGCTCTCGGGCCTGTTGTGCACGACCCGGCTCATGGGGTCGTCGACGCTGACCCTCGCGCATCCTGCCGCCGGGCGGACCCTCGGCGCGATCGTCGGCGAGTTCCATCCCGAGGACCACCTCGCAGCAGCACTGCTGTGCAGCGAAGCCGGGCTCGCGGTGCTTGACGAGGACGGCCGCGACAACCGCTTCCCATCGGGCGGCGGCATGCTGGTCGCCCGCCGCGGAGTCGCCGACGAGCTCTTCGGCCTGTGGCGAGACTCCGTTCGAGAGGCCGCCGAGGTCCGCTGAGGACGCGGCGGTCAAGCAGCGGGGAAGCGGGCGATCAGCGTCGGGTAGTAGCGGTCCCACTTCTTGCCCATCGTGGGGAGCGTCGTCTTTCCCGCCCACGACACGAGGGCCCAGGTGTCCGTGCTCAGCGCGATGATCAGCAGGCACACGTTCGCCCTGAGATCGACGGCGTACTGGCACCCGGCAATGGCGGTGTTGCCGCCGACCTTGGTGAGCCCGCTGTCGGGACCGAGCGGCAGCTGCTGCAACTGCCGGAGCCTGCTGTCGGGGAGTTGCGTCACCGAGATCGCGGTAGGCCCGGGTTGGAGGGCGCGCGTGCAGGCCTTCTGTCCCTGGATGACGCTGGGCCGCGGTGTGCCGGCCGTCCCCAGACCCTTGCTGCGGATGTCGCTCGCCACGAGCGTGTCGCACAGGTTCGACGGCAGCTTGCGGGCGGTACGGATCTCCGGGTTCGCCATGGGGCTCGACAAGGTGTCGTCGGGCGTGGCTGTGGCCTCGGGAGTCGGGGTGGTTGCGGGCGGCGTTGCGGGTGCCGCGGAATCCACCGGCGGGGTGCTGGGCGGCTTGTCCCCGGGCAGGCCGGGCAGGACGCCGCAGCCGGTCACGAGGACCAGAGCCGTCGTCGCAGCGACAAATAGGGCATACCGGGCGCCGCGCCGGAAGTTGGCCATCGGGTCAGTCTAGGGACTCGCCGATCCGGCGAGCCGCCGCGCGAACTCCTGTGGAGGCCCGCTGCAGCAGCCACCAACCCTGAAAACAGGCGGCCAGTCGCGGTTTTCGGGTCCCCAGCGCCCGCTGGATGCGACTCGCCACCACTTTCAGGGATCGGGCCTCAGAAACCCAGCCGGTGCAGGTGGCGGGGGTCGCGCTGCCAGTCCTTCAGCACGCTGATGTGGAGCTGGAGGTTGATCCGCTGCCCGAGCAGTGCCTCGATCTGATGCCGCGCCCTGATCCCGATGTCACGGAGCCCGGTACCGCCGCGGCCGAGCACGATCGGCTTCTGGCTGTCGCGCTCGACGTAGAGGGTGACGTACACATCGAGCAGCGGATCGTTCTCCCGGCCTGGCCTCGGGATGAGCTCGGTGACCTCGGCGGCCAGCGAGTGCGGCAGCTCCTCGCGCGCGGCGGCGAGGGCGGCCTCACGCACCAGTTCGGCGATCAGCACCCGCTCGGGCTCGTCGGTGATCTCGCCGTCGGGATAGAGCTTCGGCCCGGGCGGCAGCATCGACAGCACGACGTCGGTGAGCGTGTCGACCCCTTCTCCCGACTGCGCCGACGTCGGGACGATGTGCGCAAGCTCCAGGCCCCACTTCGAGGCCGCCTCCTGCACTTCCAGGAGCCGGCGGGCCACCCGCTCCCGGCGGACGGTGTCGGCCTTGGTCACCACGGCGATCACCGGGGTCCCGCTGACCTTGGCCACCTCGGTGGCCAGGTAGGTGTCCCCCGGGCCGAGCCTGGCGTCGGCGGGGAAGCACATCGCGATCACATCGACCTCTGCCCAGGTCTCGCGAACCAACGCGTTGAGCCGCTCGCCGAGCAGCGTGCGCGGCTTGTGCAGGCCGGGCGTGTCCACGACAACGAGCTGCCGGTCGGGGCGGTGGATGACCCCTCGGATGACGTGCCGGGTGGTCTGCGGCCGGTCGGAGGCGATCGCCACCTTCTGCCCTACAAGGGCATTCACCAACGTCGACTTGCCCGTGTTGGGCCGACCGACCAGGCACCCGAACCCGGAGTGATAGGCAGCCGCCGGTGCGGAGGTCACGAGGCTCCCTCTGCATCGTGGGCGCTCTCGTTGCCGATCCGCCAGACCCGGACGGTGCCCGGGCGGTTGCGCCGACCGACACCCTCCTCCGCCAGCAGGTGCAGCCCGTCGACGTCGACCTCGCTGCCCGGAATCGGCACCATGTTGAGGTGCTTGGCCATCAGGCCGCCGACGGAATCCACGTCGTCGTCCTCCAGGTCGATCCCGAACACGTCGCCCAGCTCGGAGATGTTGAGGCGGGTGGACACACGGACCGACCCGTCCTCCAGGTGCTCCACCGGAACCTCCATCCGGTCGTACTCGTCGGTGATCTCGCCGACGATCTCCTCGAGCACGTCCTCGATCGTGACCAGGCCGGAGGTGCCGCCGTACTCGTCGACGACGATCGCGACGTGCCGGCGCTCGGACTGCATCCGGCGCAGCAGGTCGTCGGCCGGCATGGAGTCGGGGACGAAGAGCACCTCACGCATGACGGTGCTCACCGGTTCCGTGGCCGAGTCGCCGTTGTTGTAGGTACGCCGGGCGAGGTCCTTGAGGTAGGCCATCCCGACGACGTCGTCGAGGCTCTCCCCCACCACCGGGATCCGTGAGTACCCACTGCGCAGCGCGAGCGACAACGCCTGGCGAATCTGCTTGTCCTGTTCGATGTACACGGTGTCGGGCCGCGGCACCATCACCGACCGGACGATGGTGTCGGCGAGTTCGAACACCGAGTGCACCATCTTCGACTCGCCGCTCTCGATGAGCTGGCTGTCGGCCGCGAGGTCGACGTATTCGCGGAGCTCCGCCTCACTCGCGAACGGTCCTTGGCGGAACCCGCGTCCGGGCGTGAGGGCGTTGCCGATGACGATCAGCAGACGCGGCAACGGCCCGAGGATGCGAGTGGCCGCAATGAGGATGCCCGCACTGGCACAGGCCACCGAGTCGGCATGCTGGCGTCCGAGCGTGCGCGGAGCAACGCCGAGGAACACGAAGCTGAGCACGACCATCACGCCGGCTGCGGTCAGGAGTTCCAGCCAGACCGCCCAGTCGAGACCGAAGATCACGAACGACACGAGCACGACCGCCGTGAGCTCGAACACCAGACGCATCAAGAGCAGCGAGCTGAGGTGGCGCGCAGGGTCGTCGAGCAACGCCCGCAGGCGCTTGGACCCTGGGCGGCCGGCCTCGATGAGCTCCTCGGCCCTGGCCTTGGAGAACGAGGACAGCGCCGCCTCGGCCGCCACCAGGAGCCCGGCCAGGATCTCGAGCAGGACAGCGATGACAAGGAGAGCCGGAGTCGATCCCATCAGCGGGTCGCGCCCCAGTCGGTGAGAAGTTGCTTCTGTAGCGCGAACATCTCCTACTTGTCGCGGTCCTCGGCATGGTCGTACCCGAGGAGGTGCAGCAGCCCGTGCACGGTCAGCAGGTCCAGTTCGGCCTCGTACCCGTGCCCCGCGGCCTCTCCCTGCTCGCGGGCGACGTCGGGGCACAGCACGATGTCACCGAGCAGCCCCTGCGGCGGCTCCTCGCCGTCCTTGCCCGGGCGCAACTCGTCCATCGGGAAGCTCAGCACGTCGGTCGGGCCGGACTCACCCATGAAGCGCTTGTGCAGCGACGACATCGTGTCGGTGTCGACGCACAGCACGGCCAGCTCGGCCCGAGGATGGATGCGCATCGCGGTCAGGACGAACCGGCACAGCTGCCGCACCCGGTCGACGTCGACATCTGCATCGGACTCGTTCGCGACGTCGATGCTCACCCGCGACGCCCGGGCCGACGTGGCGCCGGGGGCGGCAGGATCGCCTCATACGTGTCGTAGGCGGCGACGATGCGTCCGACCAGCTTGTGCCGTACGACGTCGTGCGCGGTGAGCTCGCTGAAGTGGACGTCCTCGACGCCGTTCAGGATCTCGCGGACGATCCGCAGCCCCGACTTGGTCCCACTGGGCAGGTCGACCTGGGTGATGTCGCCCGTCACCACCATGCGCGAGCCGAACCCCAAGCGGGTAAGGAACATCTTCATCTGCTCGGGTGACGTGTTCTGCGCCTCGTCGAGGATCACGAAAGCATCGTTGAGAGTGCGGCCGCGCATGTAGGCGAGCGGAGCCACCTCGATGGTCCCGGCGGCCAGCAGCCGTGGGATCGACTCCGGGTCGATCATGTCGTGCAGCGCGTCGTACAGCGGACGGAGGTAGGGGTCGATCTTCTCGCTGAGCGTGCCGGGCAGGTACCCGAGGCTCTCGCCTGCCTCGACGGCTGGGCGGGTGAGGATGATCCGGTTGACGTCCTTGGCCTGCAGCGCACGCACGGCCTTCGCCATCGCCAGATAGGTCTTGCCCGTGCCGGCGGGACCGATCGAGAACACGATCGTGTGCTTGTCGATCGCGTCGATGTAGCGCTTCTGCCCGAGCGTCTTGGCGCGGATCGTGCGGCCCCGGTTGGACAGGACTCCGGCCGACAACACGTCGGCGGGTCGCTCGTCGCTACGGCTGCGCAACATCTCCAGTGAACGCTCGACCGCATCGGCCGTCAGGCCCTGGCCGGAGCGGAGCAGGAGCACCAGCTCCTCGAACAGGGAGCCGGCGAGGGCGACCTCGGTCGCATCGGCGCCGGTCACGGTGATCTGGTTCCCGCGGACCATGATCTGCGCGCCGATGCCCTGTTCGACGACCTTGAGGAACTCATCGGCCGGGCCGAGCAGAGCGACGGGCTGGATGGATGTCGGGATGGTGAAGGTGCGTGAGGCGCCGGACGCTCCGGTGGGCGCTGCGCCGCTGTCAGTGATGCTGGCCATGGTTGCGGCCTGGAAGCCGCTTCCACCTCTCGTCCGTGCAGCCGGTGAGTCCGGCCGCGCTGGCCGCCCATGGTATCGGGACGGCTGGGTGCGGCGCGCGGCAAAAGCGCCGCTCACCGCCGGGCTCAGTCGAAGGCGTCCTTGAGCCGGCTGAAGAACCCGCCTGCGGGCCGGCGTCGACCGCCCTCGATGGCACCGGCGTCACGTTCGTCGCGGTCGTCGGCCAGGCGTTCCAGGAGATCGCGCTGGGAGCGATCCAGTCTCGTCGGGACGACGACCGTCACGTCGACGATGAGGTCGCCGCGACGGCCCAGCTCGCTGGTTCCGGGCCGCAGCCGGGGCACGCCCTGGCCGGACAGCCGGACCTGCGCTCCCGGCTGGGTGCCCTGCGGGATCTCGACCTTCAGGTCGGTCCCGTCGAGCGCGGTGATCGGCAGGGTCACGCCAAGGGCCGCCGAGGTCATCGGGATCGACGCCCGGCAGTGCAGATCGAGGCCGTCACGGGCGAACACCTCGTGCGGCGCCACGTCAAGCTGCACGTACAGGTCCGCCGCCGGTCCGCCACCAGGCCCGATCTCGCCCTGGCCGGTGAGCTGAAGCCGGGTCCCGTCGTCTACTCCGGCGGGGATGCGCAGCGTCAGCGTGCGCTTGGCGAGGATCCGGCCGTCACCGGCGCACTCGCTGCACGGCTGCGGGATCACCGTGCCGTGGCCGGAGCACTGAGCGCAGGGCCGGGTGGTCATGACCTGACCGAGGAAGGAACGTTGGACGGTCTGCACCTCGCCGCGTCCGCCGCACACCCCGCAGGTGATGATCTCCGAGCCCGGCCGGGCGCCCCTGCCCTCGCAGGTTTGGCACAGCACGGCGGTGTCGACGGTGATCTCGCGTTCAGCGCCGAACACGGCGTCGGCGAGATCGACCCGCACCCGGATCAGCGCGTCCTGACCACGACGCCGGCGCGGCAGTGGTCCGCGGCCTCCGCCGGGACCGCCCTGGCCGCCGAAGAAGGCGTCCATGATGTCGGTGAAGGTGAACGCCCCGCCCATGCCGGCGCCGCCGGGACCGCCTCCGCTGCGCGAGAGCGGGTCGAACCCCATGTCGTACTGCTCGCGCTTCTGCGGGTCGCTGAGCACCTCGTAGGCGTTGGTGACCTGCTTGAACCGCTCCTGCACCTCGGGGTCGGGATTGACGTCGGGGTGGAGTTGGCGGGCGAGCTTGCGGTAGGCCCGCTTGATCTCGTCGGTACTGGCCTCACGTGACACCCCGAGGGTGCCGTAGTAGTCGCCAGAGGTCGTGGAAGAGGACAACGGAAGATCAATCTCCTGACAGGATGCGGGAAACGTAGCGGGCGACGGCAGCGACGGCGGTCATCGTCGAGGGGTAGTCCATCCGGGTGGGGCCGAGCACACCCAGGGTCGCGGTCACGTCCGACGCCCCACCGTAGGACGCGGCCACCAGCGAGGCGGTGGTCAGCTGCGGGTTCTCCGCGCCGATGCGGACGGTGACGGCAGACGTGCCCGCCTCGCCGAGCAGGTGCAGCAGCACCACCTGCTCCTCCAGCGCCTGCAGGACGGGGCGGATCGTGTCCTCGAAGTCCGGCCCGAAGGCGGTGAGATTAGCGGTGCCGGCGACCGCGAGTCGCTCCTCGCTCCGGTCGACCAGCGCTTCGAGCACGCCGGTGACCACCTCGGTGACGGCCCGCCTCTGGTGCTGCGGGAACCGGGCCACGACCAGCGGCATCAACGCCGCCGCGTCCTTCACCGAGTGCCCGGCGCACTGGACGCTGACCTGGCGGCGGAGGTCGCCGAGGAAGTCGTCGTCGAGTTCCTGGGTGAGCTCCAGCACGTGCTGCTCGACCCGGCCGTTGGACAAGATCACCACGGCCAGCAACCGTCGCGGTCCCAGCAGCACCAGCTCCACGTGGCGCACGGTCGCCGAGCTCACCGACGGGTACCGCATCATCGCCACCTGCCGCGTGAGCTGGGAGAGCAGCCGGACCGTCCGGCCGACCACGTCGTCGAGGTCGACCGCGGCGTTGAAGAACTGCGCGATCGCGCGTCGTTCCGGCGCCGAGAGCGGCCGCAGGTGTCCCAGCCGGTCGACGAACAGCCGGTAGCCCTTGTCGGTGGGTATGCGGCCGGCACTGGTGTGCGGCTGAGTGATGTACCCGTCCTCTTCCAACGCGGCCATGTCGTTGCGGACGGTGGCGCTGGACACCCCGAGCTGGTACTTCTCGACGAGGCTCTTCGAGCCGACCGGCTCGCGGGTGCTGACGTAGTCGGACACGATCGCGCGCAGCACGGCGAGCTTGCGATCGTCCATCCGCTCGTGCTCGTCGGGCATCGGTACCTCCTCCTCCGGCATCTGCGGCCATCCGGGCGATCTGGGTCGTGGCACTCCCGCGAGTCGAGTGCCAGCTTAGCGGTGCGGTTCCGTAGGCTCCGGCGCTTCGACCACCGTTCGAGCCGGAGGTGGGAAACGACCGTGGCGCGCTACCGAACCGACCCGCTCTCCGATCCCGATGCCGGGAGACGGCGGCCGCCACGCGGTCACACGGCCCCGGTCGAAGCGGTTGTCGGCCTGGTGGTCGAGGACGTCGAGTCCGGCTTCGTGGGCGAGATCGTCCGGCTCGAGCGCGATTCCGTCGCTCTGGAGGACCGCCGGGGACGCCTGAAGCTGTTCGCCTACGGTCCCGGGTTCTGGATCGACGGGTCGCCGGTCGAGCTCACCCGCCCGCGCATCGGGCCGCCCCGAACCGGTCGCACCGCCTCCGGCTCGGTGGCGGTGACCGGCCGCCGCGCCCGCGTGGCCCGCAACAGCCGGATCCTCGTCGAGGGCAGGCACGACGCCGAGCTGGTCGAACGCGTCTGGGGCGACGACCTGCGGGTGGAGGGGGTCGTGGTCGAGTACCTCGGCGGCATCGACGACCTACCGGCCCTGGTGGCCGAGGAACGACCCGCCGCCAACCGCCGCATCGGCGTGCTGGTCGACCACCTGACACCAGGGACCAAGGAGCATCGGCTCGCCCAGGAGGTCATGCGCGGTCCGAGGGCCGAGCACGTGCTGGTCGTCGGCCACCCGTTCGTGGACATCTGGCAGGCGGTCCGGCCAGGACGGCTGGGCCAGGAGTCGTGGCCGGTGATCCCGCGCGACGTCGACTGGAAGCACGGAGTCTGTGCCGCGTGGGGCTGGCCGCACGCCGACCAGGCCGACATCGCCGCCGCCTGGCAGCGGATCCTCGGGCGCGTCCGCGGCTACACCGACCTCGAACCGGCTCTGCTCGCGCCCGTCGAACAGCTCATCGACTTCGTCACGGCCGCCACGGACGACCGGTAGGTCAAGGCGGCTTAGGCTCGAGGCGTGTCCAGTGCGCCGCCGTCCCTGCCTGCCTTCGCGGCCGCCGACGGGACGGTCAACGGCAGTGCCGCCCGTCTTCTGGTCGACCCCGGCGGCGCCATTGCGGCGGCCGACGCGGTCGTGTTCACCACGGCGTCCCAGGTCCTTTCCGTTCCGGACGGGACCGGCACCGTCTACAGCCCGACGGGCGTCGAGGTCACGGTCGGGGCCGGCCGACGTCATCGGCCGGTGGCCTCGGTCGCGGTGGCCGACATCGGCGGCGTAGTGGCGGAAGTGGTCCGGCTCAGTCCACAGTCCCCGGGACTGGTGGTGGTCGTGCGGGCTGTCGACGAACGCGGGCGGCCGGTGCGATCGAGTCCGGCGGTCGTGTTCGTCGGAGACCTGGTGTCGGGTCGCCCTCCGGAGCGGGCCGACGACCCGGAGATCGCGAACACCCTCGACCTGCTTCTCGGCATGCTCGGCGCGGACGACGTGGTCGTCACCGGCGAGAGCGCGCTGCTGAGCCGTGCGGACGTGGAGGACGACCGGGCAGCACGGCAGCAGGCCATGTACCCCGCGCCGACGATCGCCGAGCAGGCCCAGCGGACACTGCCGTTGCTCTGACACTGGCCCACCGGCCGCTCCCCGCGCACCTGAAACATGCAGCCCGACCGGGCATAGCGGAACAGGTCAGCTCTTTTCGGACACCGGCGGGCCGGTTCTGCATGTGTGCGGCCACGGCGCGCGGGTCAGTCCGTGAGTGCCGCCGTCACCCGGTCGGCCAGGAGGCGGCCGGTTCGGGTGAGCACGAAGCGTCCCGGCCCGCGCGTTGCGACGAGGCCGTCGCCGACGAGGTCGGTCATGCGGTCGGCGGCGGCGCTGAACCCGTCGGCCAGCCGGATGGCCAGCATGTCGCGCTCGAGGTTTCGCTGCTCGGGCGTCAAGACCTCCCGGGCAGCCGCGGGGCTTCGGCCGAGCGCGATCACCTCCGCGTAGCGGTGCGGGTGCTTGACGTTCCACCAGCGGACACCGCCGATGTGACTGTGCGCACCCGGCCCGAACCCCCACCAGTCGTCGCCGTGCCAGTAGGCGAGGTTGTGCCGGCAACGGGTCGTCGGATCCGTTGCCCAGTTGCTGATCTCGTACCAGCCGTATCCGGCCGTGGTCAGTGCGCTGTCGGCGAGCTCGTACTTGTCCGCCTGGTCGTCGGCGTCGACGTCCGGCAGTTCCCCGCGACGCACCTTGGCATGCATGCGGGTGCCGGGCTCGATCGTCAACGCGTACGCGGAGATGTGATCGGGTGCATGGGAGATGGCCGCGTCGACCGAGGCCTGCCAGTCACGCTGGCTCTCGCCCGGTGTGCCGTAGATGAGGTCGAGGCTCACCTGCAGCCCGGCGGCCCTGGCCCACGCCACCACGTCACCGATCCGCTCCGGGTCATGCGTGCGATCCAAGGTCGCGAGGACATGTGGCACCGCGGACTGCATCCCGAACGACACCCGGGTGAAGCCTGCGGCGGCAAGGTCGTGCAACGACTGTTGCGTCACCGAGTCGGGGTTGGCCTCGGTGGTCACCTCGGCATCCGGTGACAGGCCGAAGGTGTCGCGGAGCCGTCCGAGCATCCCGCCCAATGTCGCCGAGGACAGCAGGGTCGGCGTGCCGCCCCCGACGAAGACGGTCGAGATCGCCCGCTGCGGCAGGCCCGCGTCAGCAAGCACACGCCCGGCAAGGGCGAACTCCCCTTGCACACCGGCCAGATAGTCCGCCGGCCCCGAGCCGGCGCCGAGTTCCTCGGCGATGTAGGTGTTGAAGTCGCAGTAACCGCAGCGGGTGGCGCAATAGGGCACGTGGACGTAGGCGGAGAAGCCGCGATCCTCCGCACCCACGGACGCCGTCGTCGGCAGGCTGCCGTCGTGCGGCGCTTCGTCGCCAGCCGGCAGGGACGGACTCATGCGCTCATGCTCTCAGTCGGCCGGCCCTCCTGCCGCCGTGAAAGCGAAGCACCCCCGGGCGGTGCCCAGGGGGTGCCTGCGTCAACCACGCCGCTACGTCAGCCGGCAGGTGTCGGTGTCGCCGTCCCGCCGGCGAGCTGCGCCTCCAGCTCGCCACGGATCTTGTCGCCACCGCCGGACTTCCACTTCTGGACCGCCTCGTCCAGGGCGCTCACCGGCTGCCGCCCCTGGATCACCTGGTTCACCGTGTCGGTCAGCGCGGTACTGATCTGGGCGCCCTTGGTCGCGGAGGTGTTCGACCACAAGCCGAGGGTCGGATCGACGACCGCACCCGGGATGATCTCGCTCTGGTACTCGTGCTGCACCACCGCGTCGTCGGGGCGGCCTGGCATGTAGACGATCTGCGGCGCGTCGGCCATGTACCGGATCGGGACCGTGGTGTTGATGGCGCCCTCCTCGGTGAACGTCGGGTTGCCCTGGTCGTCGACGTTGCTCTCCCGGCCCTCCTCGCCGTACAGCCGGTAGAACGCCTCCTCGGTGCCGAACGGAGCAGCGAGCCAGTTCAGCATGCGCAGCATCATCTTCACCCGGTCAGGACTGTCCTGCTTCTTCATGCCGGTGATCGAGAAGATGCCGCCGCCGGCCCGCCACGGTGCCTTGCCGCCGTCGCGCTTGGCAACGTTCATCAGACCGAGCTTGAAGGACGAGTTCGCCTTGTTGTCCAGGATGTACTGCGTCCAGCCGGCATACCCATCGTCGTTGATGGCGGTCGTCCCGGCGTTGAACAGGGCCTTGAACGGCTGCGCCGGGTTGAACCCGTCGGGGTGAATCACTCCGGCCTTCCAGAATTCCATCTGGTCGACGACGGTCTGCTTCCACTCCTCGGTCTCGTAGTCCTTGACCAGCTTGCCCCCGTCGACCTTCCAGTTGTTCGGGACCTCGTTCATCGTCGCCAGGATGGCGTACGCCGAACCAGGCGTACCGAAGGCCCAGCGCCGCTTCGCCGGATCGGTGAGCTTCTTCGCCGATGTCCAGGAACTCGTCGTAGGACTGAGGATTCTTCGACGCGTCGACGGCGTCGAACAGGTCCTCACGGATGAACATGTAGTGCCCGGGCTTGCCACGTGGGATCGGCACGCCATAGATCGCGCCGTTGTAGATGGACGACTTCCACGTGAACGTCGGAATGTTCGCCAGGTTGGGGTACTCGAGGATCGCGTCGCCGGACAGGTACTCGCTCAGGTTGGTGAACTTGCTCTCCAGCAGCTGCGGGAAGTTCTGCACGACCTGCATCTGCATGAGGTCGGGCAGGTCGCTGCCGGCGATCGTCGTCGCGTACTTCTGGGCATAGTCGGCGTTGGGCACCATGGTCATGGAGAGCTCCACGCCCATGCGCTCGTTGAGCCCCTGCCACCACGGGTTCTTGTCGGCACTCGGTGGCAACGCGTAGTAGATGTTGGCCATTCCGGCGACCTTGTCCGTGCCGCTGCCCGGCTTCTCGTCCACCGATTTGGGCCGTTCCTTCGGGTACGTCTTGAACGCCGGGTCGACACCCTCGTCGGTTCCGGGGAGGTCGGGCTCCACGCCGGTGTAACGCTTGTAGGTCGGCAGGACCACCTTGGCGTTGCTCTCCGCGGTGTTCTTGCTGGTGTCCGCCTCGTTGCCACAGCCAGCGAGGGCGCCACTGCCCATCAGGAGGGCCGCGCCGCCGGCGCCGGCTAACAGCGTCCTGCGTTCGAATGTGTAGGCAGGCAAAGGATCCTCCTGATCTCGTGGTCTCGGTCGAGACCTTGGTTCTGAACGGGTCGAGTGATGTCAGCCCTTGACGGCGCCGACAAGCACGCCCTTGGCGAAGTGGCGCTGCAGGAACGGGTACACGATGAGGATGGGCACGATCGCCAGCACCAGCACGGCCATCTGAAGCGACAGCTGCGGTGGCAGGACCTCGCCGGCGTTGGCCAGCTGGTCGGAGGTCATGAGTGTCTGGTTGATGACGTAGGTCCGCAGGACCAGTGCCATCGGCCATTTCTCCGGAGTGTTGATGTAGAGCAGGGCGCTGAAGAAGGCGTTCCAGTAGGCCACGGCGTAGAACAGGCCGATCACAGCGAGAACCGCCTTCGACAGCGGCATCACGATGCGGAAGAAGATCGACGCCTGGCTGGCTCCGTCGATCTCGGCGGACTCGAACAACTCCTCGGGCAGTTCCATGAAGAACGCGCGCATGACCACGACGTTGAAGGCCGAGATCATCGTGGGCAGGATCAGCGACCACCAGCTGTCGAGCAGACCGAAGGTCTTGACCACGAGGTAGGTGGGGATCAGACCAGGACCGAAGAGGATCGCGCCGAGCACGATCATCAGCACCGGGTGGCTGCCCCAGGCGTAACGACGGGCGAGCCAGTACGCCAGCCCGGCCGAACACGCGAGACTCAGCAGCGTTCCGACCACGGTGATGCCGATGCTGATCAGCAGTGCACGGGTGACGGTGCCGCCCGAGATGATCGCTTCGTAGGCAGAGAAGTCGATCTGCTGCGGCATGAGGATCATGCCGCCACCCGAGGCGTTGATCGTCTCCTGATCGGCGAGGCTGGTGACCAGCACTGACCAGAACGGGATGACGACCACGAGCACGCACGCCACGAGGACGATCACCTTGAGTGCGGTCACGACCGGATGGGGTTTCTCCATCCAGATCGGGCGATTGCTCATCGTTGATACACCCCCGGTTCCCCGAACAGGTGAGCCAGCCGATTCGCGCCGAGGACGAGCAGGACGCCCACTACACCCTTGGCCAGGCCGACAGCTGTGGCGACGCCCCAGCTACCGCCCAGGATCCCGTTGTTGTACACGTAGGTGTCGAGCACTTCGCTGACACCTCGGCCGACCGGTGCCTGTTGCAGGATGATCTGTTCAAAGCCCACCGTGAGGCTGTTGCCGAGCCGCAGGATCAGGAGCAGGATGATCAGACCCTTCAACGAGGGAAGGGTGATGTGCCACAACCGGCTCATGCCGCCGGCGCCGTCGACCGCCGCCGACTCATAGAGGTTGGGGTCCACCCGGGAGACCGCAGCCAGGAAGATGATCGTTCCCCAGCCGGCGTCTTTCCAGATCGCCTGGGCGGTGATGTAGCCCTTGAACAGCTCGGGAACACCGACGATGTTCACGGTCGGAAGGTCCTGCTGGATCAGGAACGTGTTGAGGATCCCCGCGTTGCCCAGCATCTGCTGGAACAGGGCGACCACGATCACCCAGGACAGGAAGTGCGGCAGGTAGAGGATCGACTGGATGCTGCGCTTCCAGCGCTCGGAGATCAGGCTGTTGAGCAGGAGCGCGAGAAAGAGTGGAACCGGGAAGACGAAGACCGTCTGGATCAGCGTGAGGACGAGGGTGTTGCCGAGCGCGCTCAGGAACTCCGGGTCACCATTGACGATGACCGCGAAGTTCTGGAAGCCGACCCACGGGCTACCGGAGAAGCCCAGGTAGGGCTGGTAATCCTGGAACGCGATGACGTTCCCGAGCAGCGGGAAGTAGTGGAAGGCCAGCAGGGCCAGGAGTCCTGGGAGCCCCAGCATGACCAGGATTCCGTCGCGGCCGAGACGCGCGAACCCTTTCGGCGCACCGGCCGGGCCGGATGCGCGAATGGAATCGGCGACGGCGGTGCCGCTGTCGGCTGCTACGCCCGTTGCCATCCGCACCTCCCACCGACTCGCGCAAGCCGGTGGGCAAGCGCTTTCCCAAGTCTCGAAGGGTACAGACGCGAGGGATGCCGTCAAGCTCTGTCGCGGCGAGCATCACGTTGTGACACAACGCCACGTGCCGCGCTGTCCGGCACCGGCCAAGCCCGAACGCGGTGCGGCTCAGCGCCGCCGGAAGGCGAGGTCGACCACCGTGCGCCCCTCGACGGCCGCCCGCTGCTCGAACTTCGTCACCGGTCGTTCGTACCTCGGGGCGTCGCCGTCGAACACGTTCTCCAGATCGGCCGACGCGGTCAGCACAGCGCGCATCTGCGCGGCGTAGTCGGCCCAGTCGGTCGCAAGCCGCCAGACTCCGCCCTTGCGCAGCCGGCTGGCCACGAGCTCTGCGAAGTCGGTGTTGATCAATCGACGCTTGTGGTGCTTGAGCTTCGGCCACGGGTCGGGGAAGAACGTCCAGAGCTCGCTGAGCCGCCGTTCGGGTAGTGCCTGGAGGGCATCCACCGCGTCGGCCTGGAGCAGCCGGACGTTGCGGGGCGGGCCCTGGGATCCGATGGCATGCAGGTCCATCATCGTGCGGGCGAGGCCGGGGCGGAACACCTCGCAGCCGATGAAGTCGCGTTCAGGGTTTGCGAGAGCTCCGGCGACGATCGCTTCACCCTGTCCCCCGCCGATCTCGAGAACGACGTCAGCCGAACGACCGAAGACGGCCTCCGGATCGATGCGGAATCCGCCGGCAACCGAGGTCGAGCGCTGGTCGCGTGGGACGTCGATCAGGATGCCTCGCGACAACGTCTCCCAGGCCTGCCGCTGGCGCCGGAGTAAGGCGGCCACCACGCCGGACGAACGAGACGACGCGCCACTCGGGCCTGCTGTCGCCCCCTACCCTGCTTGCGTCGTACCCGGCCGGGGCGCTCACTTCTTGGCCCGGTCGGTCGGTCCCACCTCACCCGTGGACAGCGCGGCGACGAAGGCCTCTTGCGGCACCTCGACGCGGCCGACCATCTTCATCCGCTTCTTGCCTTCCTTCTGCCGTTCGAGCAGCTTGCGCTTGCGGGTGATGTCGCCGCCGTAACACTTGGCGAGGACGTCCTTGCGCATGGCGCGGATGGTCTCCCGGGCGATCACGCGGGCACCGATGGCGGCCTGGATCGGGACCTCGAACTGCTGCCGCGGAATGAGTTCCTTCAGCTTCCCGGTCATCGCGACGCCGTAGGTGTAGGCCTTGTCCCGGTGCACGATCGAGGAGAACGCGTCGACGGGCAGCCCGTGCAGGAGGATGTCGACCTTGACGAGGTCGGAGGCAGCTTCGTCCTCAGGCTCGTAGTCGAGGCTCGCGTAACCCTTCGTCCGCGACTTCAGCGCGTCGAAGAAATCGAAGACGATCTCCGAGAGCGGCAGTCGGTACCGGATCTCCACGCGATCGGACGAGAGGTAGTCCAGGCCCAGCAGCACGCCCCGTTTTCCCTGGCAGAGCTCCATGATCGTGCCGATGTAGTCGGACGGACTCAGCAGCGTCGCCCGCACCATCGGCTCGTAGACCTCGGTCACCGAGCCGGTGGGGAACTCGCTGGGATTGGTCACGACGATCTCCGAGCCGTCCTCCAGGACCGCGCGGTACACCACGTTGGGCGCCGTGGAGATCAGGTCCAGGTTGAACTCGCGCTCGAGGCGCTCCCGCACGATCTCCATGTGCAGCAGGCCGAGGAAGCCACAGCGGAACCCGAAGCCGAGGGCTCCGGAGGTCTCCGGCTCGTACACCAGGGCCGCGTCGTTGAGCTGCAGCTTCTCCAGTGCCTCACGCAGTTCGGGGTACTCGTCGCCGTCGATGGGGAACAGTCCCGCGAACACCATCGGATTCGGGTGCCGGTAGCCGGCAAGTGGCTCGCTCGCCTGCCGCGCCGCCGCGGTGACGGTGTCGCCCACGCGTGACTGACGCACTTCCTTGACGCCGGTGATGAGGTAGCCGACCTCGCCGACTCCGAGCGACGGAGACGGGATCGGGTCGGGCGAGATCACCCCGACCTCGAGCATCTCGTGCACGGCGCCGGTCGACATCATCTTGACCTTCTCGCGATGGTGCAGGCTGCCGTCGATGACGCGCACGTAGGTGATCACACCGCGGTAGGTGTCGTAGATGGAGTCGAAGATCAGCGCACGTGCCGGCGCCTCGGGGTCGCCGATGGGCGGCGGCACCTCGTCGACGATCCGGACCAGCAGCTCGGCGACGCCCTCTCCCGTCTTGGCCGACACCCGCAGCACGTCGTCGGGCTCGCAGCCGATGATCGACGCGAGCTCCTCGGCGTACTTGTCGGGCTGGGCACTCGGCAGGTCGATCTTGTTCAGCACGGGAATGATGTGCAGGTCGGCGTTGATCGCCGCATAGAGGTTGGCCAGCGTCTGCGCCTCGATGCCCTGCGCGGCATCGACCAGCAGCACCGCGCCCTCGCACGCATCGAGCGACCGGCTCACCTCGTAGCTGAAGTCGACGTGCCCAGGGGTGTCGATCAGGTTGAGCACGAAGTGCTTGTCGCTGCCCGGTGGCTGGTAGGGCAGGCGGACCGCCTGGCTCTTGATCGTGATGCCGCGCTCGCGCTCGATGTCCATCCGGTCGAGATACTGCGCGCGCATCGCCCGGCCCTCGACGACGCCGGTGAGCTGGAGCATCCGGTCGGCCAGGGTCGACTTACCGTGATCGATGTGCGCGATGATGCAGAAGTTGCGCAGCAGGCTCTGATCGGTGGCGCCCGCGCTGGGCACCGTCGACGTCACGGAAGGCACGGCTCGCTCTCACTTCCTGCGGCGGGTCGATGAACTGGCTCGCGCCGGGCGGGTGGTCCCACCGCCGGCAGCATCCGCCATGCTCTCACGCAGGCGGCAGCCGTTCCGTTCTTTTGGGCGGCACCAGCGCCCGCGGTAGTCTTGCCAGTCGCGTCCGTGGCCGGCCCGCCGGTGCACGAGCGCCCCAGCTTGCAGGACCGCACTTTCATGCAGCTGTTTCCGACCGACGTGTGTGACCCAGCAGAAGGTTCGACGAGGTAAACGTGGCGAACATCAAGTCCCAGATCAAGCGGATCCGCACCAACGAGGCGGCCCGGCAGCGCAACCGCGCAGTCAAGTCCGAGTTGCGTTCGGTGGTCCGGTCGGCGCGCGAGGCCGCTGCAGCCGGCAACAGCGACACCGCCCGCGAACTGGTCCGCACGGCCGGCCGCAAGCTCGACAAGGCCGCGTCGAAGGGCGTCATCCACAAGAACCAGGCGGCCAACCGCAAGGCCGCGCTGTTCGCCAAGCTTTCGGCGAAGTAGCGCCCAGCCGGCCAGAAGCCGGCTCACTCGAACTGCAGACGAGGCGGGACCCGCACGGGTCCCGCCTCGTTGCTGTCCCCGGCACCCGTTCCCGGACCCTCGTCCGGAAACATGCAGGCCAGCCGGGCATACCGCCACGTGTCGGCCCATACCGGACGCCGACGGCCCGTCGCTGCATGTACTGCGCGGTTGCAGCGGTGGGGACCTCCCGGCCGGGCGTCGGCTCTTCTACTGTGTCGGCACGAGGAGGAGCGCATGGTCGCCTACATCGACATCCATCCGGTGAACCCGCAGGCCCGGTTGGTGACGCGGGTGATCGGCATCCTGCGGTCGGGCGGTCTGATCGCCTACCCCACCGACTCCTGCTATGCCTTCGGCTGCGCACTCGACAACGCCGACGGCCTCGATCGCATCCGCCGGCTCCGGCAGCTCGACGCCAGGCACCACTTCACGCTGGTGTGCAGCGACTTCTCCCAGGTCGGGCAGCTCGTGCAGGTGAACAACGCCACTTTCCGGCTGCTGCGGGCCACGACGCCCGGCGCCTACACCTTCATCCTGCCGGCGCTCCGCGACGTGCCCCGCCGGATGATGCATCCGAAGAAGCTCACTGTTGGAGTGCGCATCCCCGCGCATCCGGTGACCCAGGCCCTGCTCGCCGAGCTCGGCGAACCGATGGTCTCCTCGACGCTGATCCTGCCGGGCGAATCGGAGCCCTTGACGAGCGGCTGGGAGATCCGCGAGTCGATCGGGCACGCGCTCGAGGCCGTGGTCGAGGGCGGCGACTGCGGGCGTGAGCCCACCACGGTGGTCGACCTCACCGAACTCCCGCCGACGATCATCCGCGTGGGGGCGGCGATCCGCGTCCGTTCCGGTGAGGTCGGCCGACCCTAGAAACGTCGCCTCAGTCGAGGCACCAGGGTGAGGTCATCCGGCCGTCGTCGGCGAACGTGAGCGGAACCCGCTCGATCAGTTCGAGGTCGTCGGCCAGGTCCACCTCGTCGGCAAGCCACGGGGCCACCAGGACCTCCGACACGTGCAACGTGTCGGTGGCGAACATCAGCCTGACCTGATCAGGCGGACACGCCGAGGCGTTAAGGGCGATCCGGAGAGCCAGGTCGTCGCTCTGCGCCACGATCGGCAGCGCCGCACGGACCGCACCGAAGATGCCGCCGGTGATCGCGTTGGTGTAGGTGGCGTTCCAGTCGACCTTGGCGGCAGCGCGCGCTGTCGTCACGTTGGCGAGTCCGATGCCAGAGGCGTTGCCGTGGGTGGCGTCAGTGAGGTCCAGGACGGCGATCGTCGCGGGATCCGGTCCAAGCTCTGGCTCGGGCTCACGCGGGATCGAGATCCGGCCGACCACGTTGGTGTCCATGCCGGTCCCGGAGA
>CAVRUZ010000011.1:0-121338 GCA_963724495.1 uncultured Actinomycetota bacterium
TTTCGCTGGTCGGGCGTCAAGACCTCCCGGGCGGCCGCGGGGCTTCGGCCGAGCGCGATCACCTCCGCGTAGCGGTGCGGGTGCTTGACGTTCCACCAGCGGACACCGCCGATGTGACTGTGGGCACCCGGCCCGAACCCCCACCAGTCGTCGCCGTGCCAGTAGGCGAGGTTGTGCCGGCACCGGGTCGTCGGATCCGTTGCCCAGTTGCTGATCTCGTACCAGCCGTATCCGGCCGTGGTCAGTGCGCTGTCGGCGAGCTCGTACTTGTCCGCCTGGTCGTCGGCGTCGACGTCCGGTAGTTCCCCGCGACGCACCATGGCATGCATGCGGGTGCCCGGCTCGATCGTCAACGCGTACGCGGATATGTGATCGGGTGCATGGGAGATGGCCGCGTCGACCGAGGCCTGCCAGTCACGCTGGCTCTCGCCCGGCGTGCCGTAGATCAGGTCGAGGCTCACCTGCAGCCCGGCGGCCCTGGCCCACGCCACCACGTCACCGATCCGCTCCGGGTCATGCGTGCGATCCAAGGTCGCGAGGACATGAGGCACCGCGGACTGCATCCCGAACGACACCCGGGTGAAGCCTGCGGCGGCAAGGTCGTACAACGACTGCTGTGTCACCGAGTCGGGGTTGGCCTCGGTGGTCACCTCGGCATCCGGTGAAAGGCCGAAGGTGTCGCGGAGCCGTCCGAGCATCCCGCCCAATGTCGCCGAGGACAGCAGGGTCGGCGTGCCGCCCCCGACGAAGACGGTCGAGATCGCCCGCTGCGGCATGCCCGCGTCAGCAAGCACACGCCCGGCAAGGGCGAACTCCCCTTGCACACCGGCCAGATAGTCCGCCGGCCCCGAGCCGGCGCCGAGTTCCTCGGCGATGTAGGTGTTGAAGTCGCAGTAACCGCAGCGGGTGGCGCAATAGGGCACGTGGACGTAGGCGGAGAAGCCGCGATCCTCCGCACCCACGGACGCCGTCGTCGGCAGGCTGCCGTCGTGCGGCGCTTCGTCGCCAGCCGGCAGGGACGGACTCATGCGCTCATGCTCTCAGTCGGCCGGCCCTCCTGCCGCCGTGAAAGCGAAGCACCCCCGGGCGGTGCCCAGGGGGTGCCTGCGTCAACCACGCCGCTACGTCAGCCGGCAGGTGTCGGTGTCGCCGTCCCGCCGGCGAGCTGCGCCTCCAGCTCGCCACGGATCTTGTCGCCGCCGCCGGACTTCCACTTCTGGACCGCCTCGTCCAGGGCGCTCACCGGCTGCCGCCCCTGGATCACCTGGTTCACCGTGTCGGTCAGCGCGGTACTGATCTGGGCGCCCTTGGTCGCGGAGGTGTTCGACCACAAGCCGAGGGTCGGATCGACGACCGCACCCGGGATGATCTCGCTCTGGTACTCGTGCTGCACCACCGCGTCGTCGGGGCGGCCTGGCATGTAGACGATCTGCGGCGCGTCGGCCATGTACCGGATCGGGACCGTGGTGTTGATGGCGCCCTCCTCGGTGAACGTCGGGTTGCCCTGGTCGTCGACGTTGCTCTCCCGGCCCTCCTCGCCGTACAGCCGGTAGAACGCCTCCTCGGTGCCGAACGGCGCAGCGAGCCAGTTCAGCATGCGCAGCATCATCTTCACCCGGTCAGGACTGTCCTGCTTCTTCATGCCGGTGATCGAGAAGATGCCGCCGCCGGCCCGCCACGGTGCCTTGCCGCCGTCGCGCTTGGCAACGTTCATCAGACCGAGCTTGAAGGACGAGTTCGCCTTGTTGTCCAGGATGTACTGCGTCCAGCCGGCATACCCATCGTCGTTGATGGCGGTCGTCCCGGCGTTGAACAGGGCCTTGAACGGCTGCGCCGGGTTGAACCCGTCGGGGTGAATCACGCCGGCCTTCCAGAATTCCATCTGGTCGACGACGGTCTGCTTCCACTCCTCGGTCTCGTAGTCCTTGACCAGCTTGCCCCCGTCGACCTTCCAGTTGTTCGGGACCTCGTTCATCGTCGCCAGGATGGCGTACGCCGAACCTGGCGTACCGAAGGCCCAGCGCCGCTTCGCCGGATCGGTGAGCTTCTTCGCCGATTCCAGGAACTCGTCGTAGGACTGAGGATTCTTCGACGCGTCGACAGCGTCGAACAGGTCCTCACGGATGAACATGTAGTGCCCGGGCTTGCCACGTGGGATCGGCACGCCATAGATCGCGCCGTTGTAGATGGACGACTTCCACGTGAACGTCGGAATGTTCGCCAGGTTGGGGTACTCGAGGATCGCGTCGCCGGACAGGTACTCGCTCAGGTTGGTGAACTTGCTCTCCAGCAGCTGCGGGAAGTTCTGCACGACCTGCATCTGCATGAGGTCGGGCAGGTCGCTGCCGGCGATCGTCGTCGCGTACTTCTGGGCATAGTCGGCGTTGGGCACCATGGTCATGGAGAGCTCCACGCCCATGCGCTCGTTGAGCCCCTGCCACCAAGGGTTCTTGTCGGCACTCGGTGGCAACGCGTAGTAGATGTTGGCCATTCCGGCGACCTTGTCCGTGCCGCTGCCCGGCTTCTCGTCCACCGATTTGGGCCGTTCCTTCGGGTACGTCTTGAACGCCGGGTCGACACCCTCGTCGGTTCCGGGGAGGTCGGGCTCCACGCCGGTGTAACGCTTGTAGGTCGGCAGGACCACCTTGGCGTTGCTCTCCGCGGTGTTCTTGCTGGTGTCCGCCTCATTGCCACAGCCAGCGAGGGCGCCACTGCCCATCAGGAGGGCCGCGCCGCCGGCGCCGGCTAACAGCGTCCTGCGTTCGAATGTGTAGGCAGGCAAAGGATCCTCCTGATCTCGTGGTCTCGGTCGAGACCTTGGTTCTGAACGGGTCGAGTGATGTCAGCCCTTGACGGCGCCGACAAGCACGCCCTTGGCGAAGTGGCGCTGCAGGAACGGGTACACGATGAGGATGGGCACGATCGCCAGCACCAGCACGGCCATCTGAAGCGACAGCTGCGGTGGCAGGACCTCGCCGGCGTTGGCCAGCTGGTCGGAGGTCATGAGTGTCTGGTTGATGACGTAGGTCCGCAGGACCAGTGCCATCGGCCATTTCTCCGGAGTGTTGATGTAGAGCAGGGCGCTGAAGAAGGCGTTCCAGTAGGCCACGGCGTAGAACAGGCCGATCACAGCGAGAACCGCCTTCGACAGCGGCATCACGATGCGGAAGAAGATCGACGCCTGGCTGGCTCCGTCGATCTCGGCGGACTCGAACAACTCCTCGGGCAGTTCCATGAAGAACGCGCGCATGACCACGACGTTGAAGGCCGAGATCATCGTGGGCAGGATCAGCGACCACCAGCTGTCGAGCAGACCGAAGGTCTTGACCACGAGGTAGGTGGGGATCAGACCAGGACCGAAGAGGATCGCGCCGAGCACGATCATCAGCACCGGGTGGCTGCCCCAGGCGTAACGACGGGCGAGCCAGTACGCCAGCCCGGCCGAACACGCGAGACTCAACAGCGTTCCGACCACGGTGATGCCGATGCTGATCAGCAGTGCGCGGGTGACGGTGCCGCCCGAGATGATCGCTTCGTAGGCAGAGAAGTCGATCTGCTGCGGCATGAGGATCATGCCGCCACCCGAGGCGTTGATCGTCTCCTGGTCGGCGAGGCTGGTGACCAGCACTGACCAGAACGGGATGACGACCACGAGCACGCACGCCACGAGGACGATCACCTTGAGTGCGGTCACGACCGGATGGGGTTTCTCCATCCAGATCGGGCGATTGCTCATCGTTGATACACCCCCGGTTCCCCGAACAGGTGAGCCAGCCGATTCGCGCCGAGGACGAGCAGGACGCCCACTACACCCTTGGCCAGGCCGACAGCTGTGGCGACGCCCCAGCTACCGCCCAGGATCCCGTTGTTGTACACGTAGGTGTCGAGCACTTCGCTGACGCCTCGGCCGACCGGTGCCTGTTGCAGGATGATCTGTTCAAAGCCCACCGTGAGGCTGTTACCGAGCCGCAGGATCAGCAGCAGGATGATCAGACCCTTCAACGAGGGAAGGGTGATGTGCCACAACCGGCTCATGCCGCCGGCGCCGTCGACCGCCGCCGACTCATAGAGGTTGGGGTCCACACGGGAGACCGCAGCCAGGAAGATGATCGTTCCCCAGCCGGCGTCTTTCCAGATCGCCTGGGCGGTGATGTAGCCCTTGAACAGCTCGGGAACACCGACGATGTTCACGGTCGGAAGGTCCTGCTGGATCAGGAACGTGTTGAGGATCCCCGCGTTGCCCAGCATCTGCTGGAAAAGGGCGACCACGATCACCCAGGACAGGAAGTGCGGCAGGTAGAGGATCGACTGGATGCTGCGCTTCCAGCGCTCGGAGATCAGGCTGTTGAGCAGCAGTGCGAGAAAAAGCGGAACCGGGAAGACGAAGACCGTCTGGATGAGCGTGAGGACGAGGGTGTTGCCGAGCGCGCTCAGGAACTCCGGGTCGCCATTGACGATGATCGCGAAGTTCTGGAAGCCGACCCACGGGCTACCGGAGAAGCCCAGGTAGGGCTGGTAATCCTGGAACGCGATGACGTTCCCGAGCAGCGGGAAGTAGTGGAAGGCCAGCAGGGCCAGGAGTCCTGGGATCCCCAGCATGACCAGGATTCCGTCGCGGCCGAGGCGCGCGAATCCTTTCGGCGCACCGGCCGGGCCGGATGCGCGAATGGAATCGGCGACGGCGGTGCCGCCGTCGGCTGCTACGCCGGTTACCGCCACCCGCACCTCCCGCCGACTCGCGCAAGCCGGTGGGCAAGCGCTTTCCCAAGTCTCGAAGGTTACAGACGCGAGGGATGCCGTCAAGCTCTGTCGCGGCGAGCATCACGTTGTGACACAACGCCACGTGCCGCGCTGTCCGGCACCGGCCATGCCCGAACGCGGTGCGGCTCAGCGCCGCCGGAAGGCGAGGTCGACCACCGTGCGCCCCTCGACGGCCGCCCGCTGCTCGAACTTCGTCACCGGTCGTTCGTACCTCGGGGCGTCGCCGTCGAACACGTTCTCCAGATCGGCCGAAGCGGTCAGCACAGCGCGCATCTGCGCGGCGTAGTCGGCCCAGTCGGTCGCAAGCCGCCAGACTCCGCCCTTGCGCAGCCGGCTGGCCACGAGCTCGGCGAAGTCGGTGTTGATCAATCGACGCTTGTGGTGCTTGAGCTTCGGCCACGGGTCGGGGAAGAACGTCCAGAGCTCGCTGAGCCGACGTTCGGGTAGCGCCTGGAGGGCATCCACCGCGTCGGCCTGCAGCAGCCGGACGTTGCGGGGCGGGCCCTGGCGATCCGATGGCATGCAGGTCCATCATCGTGCGGGCGAGGCCGGGGCGGAACACCTCGCAGCCGATGAAGTCGCGTTCAGGGTTTGCGAGAGCTCCGGCGACGATCGCTTCACCCTGTCCCCCGCCGATCTCGAGAACGACGTCAGCCGAACGACCGAAGACGGCCTCCGGATCGATGCGGAATCCGCCGGCAACCGAGGTCGAGCGCTGGTCGCGCGGGACGTCGATCAGGATGCCCCGCGACAACGTCTCCCAGGCCTGTCGCTGCGCCGGAGTAAGGCGGCCACCACGCCGGACGAACGAGACGACGCGCCACTCGGGCCTGCTGTCGCCCCCTACCCTGCTTGCGCCGTACCCGGCCGGGGCGCTCACTTCTTGGCCCGGTCGGTCGGTCCCACCTCACCCGTGGACAGCGCGGCGACGAAGGCCTCCTGCGGCACCTCGACGCGGCCGACCATCTTCATCCGCTTCTTGCCTTCCTTCTGCCGTTCGAGCAGCTTGCGCTTGCGGGTGATGTCGCCGCCGTAACACTTGGCGAGGACGTCCTTGCGCATGGCGCGGATGGTCTCCCGGGCGATCACGCGGGCACCGATGGCGGCCTGGATCGGGACCTCGAACTGCTGCCGCGGAATGAGTTCCTTCAGCTTCCCGGTCATCGCGACGCCGTAGGTGTAGGCCTTGTCCCGGTGCACGATCGAGGAGAACGCGTCGACGGGCAGCCCGTGCAGGAGGATGTCGACCTTGACGAGGTCGGAGGCAGCCTCGTCCTCAGGCTCGTAGTCGAGGCTCGCGTAACCCTTCGTCCGCGACTTCAGCGCGTCGAAGAAATCGAAGACGATCTCCGAGAGCGGCAGTCGGTACCGGATCTCCACGCGATCGGACGAGAGGTAGTCCAGGCCCAGCAGCACGCCCCGTTTTCCCTGGCAGAGCTCCATGATCGTGCCGATGTAGTCGGACGGACTCAGCAGCGTCGCCCGCACCATCGGCTCGTAGACCTCGGTCACCGAGCCGGTGGGGAACTCGCTGGGATTGGTCACGACGATCTCCGAGCCGTCCTCCAGGACCGCGCGGTACACCACGTTGGGCGCCGTGGAGATCAGGTCCAGGTTGAACTCGCGCTCGAGGCGCTCCCGCACGATCTCCATGTGCAGCAGGCCGAGGAAGCCACAGCGGAACCCGAAGCCGAGGGCTCCGGAGGTCTCCGGCTCGTACACCAGGGCCGCGTCGTTGAGCTGCAGCTTCTCCAGTGCCTCACGCAGTTCGGGGTACTCGTCGCCGTCGATGGGGAACAGTCCCGCGAACACCATCGGATTCGGGTGCCGGTAGCCGGCAAGTGGCTCGCTCGCCTGCCGCGCCGCCGCGGTGACGGTGTCGCCCACGCGTGACTGACGCACTTCCTTGACGCCGGTGATGAGGTAGCCGACCTCGCCGACTCCGAGCGACGGCGACGGGATCGGGTCGGGCGAGATCACCCCGACCTCGAGCATCTCGTGCACGGCGCCGGTCGACATCATCTTGACCTTCTCGCGATGGTGCAGGCTGCCGTCGATGACGCGCACGTAGGTGATCACACCGCGGTAGGTGTCGTAGATGGAGTCGAAGATCAGCGCACGTGCCGGCGCCTCGGGGTCGCCGATGGGCGGCGGCACCTCGTCGACGATCCGGACCAGCAGCTCGGCGACGCCCTCTCCCGTCTTGGCCGACACCCGCAGCACGTCGTCGGGCTCGCAGCCGATGATCGACGCGAGCTCCTCGGCGTACTTGTCGGGCTGGGCACTCGGCAGGTCGATCTTGTTCAGCACGGGAATGATGTGCAGGTCGGCGTTGATCGCCGCATAGAGGTTGGCCAGCGTCTGCGCCTCGATGCCCTGCGCCGCATCGACCAGCAGCACCGCGCCCTCGCACGCATCGAGCGACCGGCTCACCTCGTAGCTGAAGTCGACGTGCCCAGGGGTGTCGATCAGGTTGAGCACGAAGTGCTTGTCGCTGCCCGGTGGCTGGTAGGGCAGCCGGACCGCCTGGCTCTTGATGGTGATGCCGCGCTCGCGCTCGATGTCCATCCGGTCGAGGTACTGCGCGCGCATCGCCCGGCCCTCGACGACGCCGGTGAGCTGGAGCATCCGGTCGGCCAGGGTCGACTTGCCGTGATCGATGTGCGCGATGATGCAGAAGTTGCGCAGCAGGCTCTGATCGGTGGCGCCCGCGCTGGGCACCGTCGACGTCACGGAAGGCACGGCTCGCTCTCACTTCCTGCGGCGGGTCGATGAACTGGCTCGCGCCGGGCGGGTGGTCCCACCGCCGGCAGCATCCGCCATGCTCTCACGCAGGCGGCAGCCGTTCCGTTCTTTTGGGCGGCACCAGCGCCCGCGGTAGTCTTGCCAGTCGCGTCCGTGGCCGGCCCGCCGGTGCACGAGCGCCCCAGCTTGCAGGACCGCACTTTCATGCAGCTGTTTCCGACCGACGTGTGTGACCCAGCAGAAGGTTCGACGAGGTAAACGTGGCGAACATCAAGTCCCAGATCAAGCGGATCCGCACCAACGAGGCGGCCCGGCAGCGCAACCGCGCGGTCAAGTCCGAGCTGCGTTCGGTGGTCCGGTCGGCGCGCGAGGCCGCTGCAGCCGGCGACAGCGACACCGCCCGCGAACTGGTCCGCACGGCCGGCCGCAAGCTCGACAAGGCCGCGTCGAAGGGCGTCATCCACAAGAACCAGGCGGCCAACCGCAAGGCCGCGCTGTTCGCCAAGCTTTCGGCGAAGTAGCGCCCAGCCGGCCAGAAGCCGGCTCACTCGAACTGCAGACGAGGCGGGACCCGCACGGGTCCCGCCTCGTTGCTGTCCCCGGCACCCGTTCCCGGACCCTCGTCCGGAAACATGCAGGGCAGCCGGGCATACCGCCACGTGTCGGCCCATACCGGACGCCGTCGGCCCGTCGCTGCATGTACTGCGCGGTTGCAGCGGTGGGGACCTCCCGGCCGGGCGTCGGCTCTTCTACTGTGTCGGGCACGAGGAGGAGCGCATGGTCGCCTACATCGACATCCATCCGGTGAACCCGCAGGCCCGGTTGGTGACGCGGGTGATCGGCATCCTGCGATCGGGCGGTCTGATCGCCTACCCCACCGACTCCTGCTATGCCTTCGGCTGCGCACTCGACAACGCCGACGGCCTCGATCGCATCCGCCGGCTCCGGCAGCTCGACGCCAGGCACCACTTCACGCTGGTGTGCAGCGACTTCTCCCAGGTCGGGCAGCTCGTGCAGGTGAACAACGCCACCTTCCGGCTGCTGCGGGCCACGACGCCCGGCGCCTACACCTTCATCCTGCCCGCGCTTCGCGACGTGCCCCGCCGGATGATGCATCCGAAGAAGCTCACTGTTGGTGTGCGCATCCCCGCGCATCCGGTGACCCAGGCCCTGCTCGCCGAGCTCGGCGAACCGATGGTCTCCTCGACGCTGATCCTGCCGGGCGAATCGGAGCCCTTGACGAGCGGCTGGGAGATCCGCGAGTCGATCGGGCACGCGCTCGAGGCCGTGGTCGAGGGCGGCGACTGCGGGCGTGAGCCCACCACGGTGGTCGACCTCACCGAACTCCCGCCGACGATCATCCGCGTGGGGGCGGGCGATCCGCGTCCGTTCCGGTGAGGTCGGCCGAACCCTAGAAACGTCGCCTCAGTCGAGGCACCAGGGTGAGGTCATCCGGCCGTCGTCGGCGAACGTGAGCGGAACCCGCTCGATCAGTTCGAGGTCGTCGGCGCAGGTCCACCTCGTCGGCAAGCCACGGGGCCACCAGGACCTCCGACACGTGCAACGTGTCGGTGGCGAACATCAGCCTGACCTGATCAGGCGGACACGCCGAGGCGTTCAGCGCGATCCGGAGAGCCAGGTCGTCGCTCTGCGCCACCATCGGCAGCGCCGCACGGACCGCACCGAAGATGCCGCCGGTGATCGCGTTGGTGTAGGTGGCGTTCCAGTCGACCTTGGCGGCAGCGCGCGCGGTCGTCACATTGGCGAGTCCGATGCCGGAGGCGTTGCCGTGGGTGGCGTCGGTGAGGTCCAGGACGGCGATCGTCGCGGGATCCGGTCCAACCTCTGGCTCGGGCTCACGCGGGATCGAGATCCGGCCGACCACGTTGGTGTCCATGCCGGTCCCGGAGATGTCCTTGCCGATCCGCTGCAGCACCAGCACGTCGACCGGCCACATGGGCAGTCGCATGATCAGCTCGCGGGCACGGTCCAGCAGCGCCCGCTCGGGAGCGGCGCCGATGCCGGCGGCATCGAGCACGTGGATCTCGGCCGTGTCGTCGAGAGCGTTCTCGACCAGGGCCAGCCCGCCCAGTAGCGGGGTGGCGGACTCGTACACCCGGGCAGCGGGAGTCAGGAACGCGCGGAAGGCGGCACCGCCGCCGGCGTGCATCCGGCGCGCGCCCTCACGCTTGCCCAGCCCGATCACGCACATCTTGGCCAGGCCGCTCTCCAGCTCACCGTGGAAATCGGTGTGCGGCTTGACCCGGTTGATCAGGAAGATGTGCTGGGCCGCCGCGGCTGCCGCGTCGCAGTACAGGTCCGGACCGCCGGGCACGGCTCCGATCCGCACGACGTCCATGGCCGAGCGGATCGGCACACCGACGGACTGGGTCGTGACGCCGAGGTCGGCCAGCACCTGCACCTGACCCTCCGCGGTGGCCCCGCCGTGTGAACCCATCGCCGGGAAGACGAACGGGCGCGCACCCAGCGAGGTGAAGTAGGCGGCCGTCTCGCGGACCAGCACCGGCAGGTTCGCCACCCCACGCGAGCCGACGGCGATCGCCACCTCCTCGCCCTGGCTCACCTGGTCGCGAGACGTGGCTGTTCCGCAGGACCCGGCCGACCTCAGCGGCGACGTCGGTGATCACCGGCGGGTCCAGGTGCACCCGCACGCGCAACAGCTCGGCGGGCAAGGGATAGTCGGCCAGCAGGTCGGCGAGGCCACCCAGCGCTGTCGGGTCGGGCCCGGTAGCCGTGGTACTCGTCATGTGGTGCCTCTGCTCATTCTCTGCCTCTGCTCATGTGGCTAATGGTCCGCGTCCCGTCCGTTCAGTCGCCGCGGGCGCGTGCGACATCCATCACCGCACGCTCCAGGGCGAACCCCACGTCGTAGGAGCCACCCTTGACATCGGTGTCGGCCCTGGCGACGGCGACCACCGCGTCGGCCAACGCCCGGTTGGACCAGTTGCGGGCGTCGCGGCGCAACCGGTCGAGTGCGTACGGGTGCACGCCGATCATCGCTGCCGCATCGCCCGACTTCACTCCCGGGGCGATCCCCTTCACCTTGGTGAGCCGCCGGACGGTGGTGGCCAGCGCCGAGCTGATCAACACCGGCGCCACACCCGCGGTCAGCGCCCAGCGCAGCCGTTGAAGCGCATCGGTGGTCCGCCCTGCGACAGCGGCGTCGGCCACCGCGAAGCTGGTCACCTCAGCTCGCCCCGCGAAGTAGCGCTGGACGAGTTCGACCGTGATGGTGGCGTTGCCCGAGTCCTCGATCAGCTGGCGCACGGCGCCGGCGAGCGCCCGCAGATCGGAGCCGACGGCGTCGATGAGGGCGGCTGCCACCTCGCCCGACGCGCGTCCGCCGATGGCCCGCACCTCGGCGAGCACGAAGCCGGGCAGGTCGCGCGGCTTGGGTTTGTCGCACGCGATGACTGCCACGCCGGACGTGCGACGCAACTTGTCCAGCCACCCCTTGCCCTTCGGCCCACCGCCGTGCGCGACCACGAGGTAGATGTCGTCAGCGGGCGTGGCCGCGTAGTCGAGCAGTGCGGCACCGACGTCCGGGTCGGCGTCGGCGGCACCGTCGATGAGAACGACGCGGGTGGACGAGAACAGCGACGGAGCAGTGAGGCCCGACAGCGCCCCGGCGCCTTCGAGCGATCCGGCCAGGTGCTCGCTGAACTCCGCATCCGCGTCGACCGAGCGAACAGCAGCGCGCACGTCGGCGACGGCCCGTTCGGCCAGGAAACTCTCCGGGCCGAACACGACAGTTACCGGTGGGGGGCTCGTCCGCGTCGAGGTGCCGCTCATCGCGGACACCTTCTCACGCGTCGCCCCCGGCCAGCCTGACTCAGGTGACGCTCGCGGCTCCGACCGGCCGACCGCTGGGTGCCGGACCGCTCGAGCGCGTTCGTGGTCAGCGGCCGGTGACGCCGATGTAGGTCGCCGCGTTGCCGTTCGGGTTGAGCAGCACGGCGGGCGCCAGACACCGCGCGGGCAGCGTGACAGTCGCCTTGATCTTGGCGTTTCCCGCGGTGCTGAAGGGAACTGTCGCCGTCGTGGCGACGATGGCGCCGTTGCAGGCAACGCTTGCGGCGAGGAGCCCCACTGGGTTGACCCCAGTCGTGGGGATGATCAGCCCACGGACGTCGACGTCGAGTCGGCCCTTGGTGTCGAGCTCGGCCTTTCCGCGGCTGATGACCCACGGCGCACCTCCCGGCCGCACGCCGAAGAGCGGCGGATCGGTGGTCAGGCTGCCCTGGATCGGCGCCTCGAGGAGCTGGTTGTGGTGGTTGTGACCGTGTTTGTGATGGCCGCTGTTGCCCGAGGACGAAGCAGCGGCGACGGAGCCGGAGAGGAGGCCGAGACCGACGACTGCGGCGGCGACGAGAGCAGCGGGGCGGGCGAATCGGAGCATGGTGAACTCATCTCGTTGGGGAAACCGGCGGGTAGTCACTTCCTGAAAAGACGACCCGTCGGCGCGAGCGGTTCAACCCGGGCGTCAGGCGCCGAGGTTCGCCCGCCGATGGTCCCCGCCGGTGGTCCCCGTGAAGCGGACGCGGTCGGCGCCCTCCGACTGATCACGCGCAGGTGCTGGCGGTCCCCCGCGACGAGCACCGTGCCGCCGAGATCGGTGCGCACCACTCCGGTGCCGGCGGCGGTGAGCAGGTCGACGGTCCGGGCCGCGGGATGCCCGTAGTCGTTGCCGGCCCCCACCGACACCAACGCCACGCGGGCGCGGGCCAACCGCAGGAACTCCGGGTCCTGGTAGCCGGAGCCGTGGTGGGGCACCTTGAGCACGTCCACCGCGAGCCCGGGCCCGACCGCGTGCTCCAGTCGCGACTGCACCGCCGGCTCGACGTCTCCGGTCGCCAGCACGCGAACGTCGGCAACGGTCGCCAGCCCGACGATGCTCATGTCGTTCTCGACCGAGCCGTCACCGCTCGAGTGCTCCTCCACGACGCGTTCGCCGGCCGCCCATAGCGTCAGCCACCGGACATCGCCAGCCTGCAGTTGCTCCCCCACCACCGCCACGCGCACCGGTACGCCGGCGGCGGCGAGCGCAGCCAATGCCCGGCGCGCACCGGCATCGAGAGCCGACAGCCGCGTGACCATCGCGTGGCCGACGACCCGACCGGCGAGCGCACCGGTAACGCCGCCGATGTGATCTGCATGGAAGTGCGTCAGGACCAGCAGTGGGATCTGTCGAATGCCGAGGAGGTCGAGGCAGCGGCGGATGGGCAGTGGATCCGGACCCGTGTCCACGACGACAGCACTCCCCGCGGCGGCCCGCAGGACCAGGCCGTCTCCTTGGCCGACATCACACGCGGCGACCCTCCAGTCGCTCGGCGGCCAGCCACCGGTGATCGCAGCCAGCCGGCCCACCGGCTTCAGGACAACCCAGGGGCCGGCGACGAGGAGCAACGCGAGCGATCCCGCAACGACCAGGGTCAGTCGGGGCCGCCGAAGCACTCGAACGGCAACCGCCACCAGGAGTCCGCAGAGCACCGCGGCGACGACGGCCACTGCCGGGCTCACCCCCGAGGACGAGGTAGCGGCGGCCTGCCCGCTTCCGATGGGATCGAGGGCAGCGGCCGGGACGCTGGCGCCAGGTGTCGCTGCGCCATGGCGCGCGACGAAGGCGATCCAGGTGGCTGGTGCGGCCGCCAACCACGCCACGACGCCGCCCGCGGCCGGAGACACGGCGGCCGCCAGGATCGTGAGCACGCCGATGACCGTGACCGGTGCGACGGCCGGTTCCACCAGCAGGTTGGCCGGCAGGGCCGCGAGGCTGACGCTGCCCGACAGGACAAGGATGAGCGGCAGGGTCACGAGCGTCGCTGCCAGCGGGATCGCCACCGCTGCCGCCCACATCTCCCCCGCCCAGGACGCCATCGCCGACGCGAACATCGGCGCAATCAGCAGCAGCGCCATCGTGGCGAGCACCGACAGGCTGAACCCGAACGACCTGGCGAGAAAGGGGTCCATCAGCAACAGGAGCACCGTGGCCACGGCAAGAGCAGGAACGCCCCCGCGGCGGCACCCGCGGGCGACGCCGACCACCACGACAAGGCCCATCACAGCGGCCCGGAGCACGCTCGGCTGTGGCCGTGCCAACACCACGAAGAAGCCGACGGTCAGCACTCCGAGCACCAGGCCGGACGTTCCGCGCACTCCGAGCGGCCTGGCCACGGCGAGGACGACTGCAAGCAGGATGGCCAGGTTGGTGCCGCTGACCGCCGACAGATGGGTGAGCCCAGTCGCCTTGAAGGCAGCGGCGAGCTCGGGAGTGACCCTGGATACGTCGCCGACCACGAGCGCCGGAATCAAGGCCGCCGCGTCAGGTGGCAGTTCCGAGCAGGCGTCGCGGAGACCCTCACGAAGTCGCTCGGCTGCGCGGTCGAGTGGCCCGGCCGGCGCGGTCCGCACCGGTGGGCCGCGTACGGCAACCACCGCGGCGATGTCGTCGGTCCTGGTTGTCGCAGCCAGGCGCCCGGTCGTTCGATATCGCTCGCCGGGGCGGACACCTGACCATCGGGGGTCGGCCGTCAGGAGCACCGGCACCGACACCACGTACGCACGGCCCCGGCCCACCACCTCGACAGCCCGGGCCGGGATCAGGAGGTAGTGCGCACCGGGATCGATGGACGACTCACGCATCACCGGGTCGCCCGCGATCCTCACCTCAATGGTGACCGCAGCCGCATCGGCGGCCAACGACGTGACGGGACCGCCGTGCACGGCGCCGACCTCGAGGGTCGTGACCACCCCGAGGCCGACGCCCACCACCGCCGCCAGCGCCATAGCCCGGGCAAGTCGCGGCGCCGTTGTCCGAACTCTCAACCCACACAGCGCAAGCGCGGCCATCACCGCCATCGCGACTAACACCGGCAAACGACCCAACGGAACCACCCAGCAGACCGCCCAGCCCACCACCGCCGCCGGCACCAGCCTCAGGTCGATGGCGTCCGCCGGCGACATCCACCGCCTCGCAACCGCACGCACTCCGGTCGCGGACGCCGTCGTCACACCGTCACCAGGGGCTTCAGGTCAGCGAACGTCTTCTCCCCGATGCCACTCACTTCGTTGAGTTCGTCCACGCTGGAGAACCGGCCGTGCTCGGTGCGGAAGTCGAGAATTCGCTGTGCCAGCACGGGTCCGATGTGCGGAAGGCCGTCGAGTTGCTCGAGCGTCGCCGAGTTGAGGTTGACCAGTCCCGATCCCGAAGACGGTCCGGTGGCGCCGTTCGGCGGCGGCGTGGATGCGGTCACACTCCCGCTGGACCGGTCGGCGACCACGACCTGCTCGCCGTCAGTGAGGACCCGCGCGAGATTGAGCGTGGACAGGTCGGCGCCCCTGGCAGCGCCGCCTGCCGCCGTTACCGCGTCCTTCACGCGCGCGCCGATCGGGAGACGGACCAGGCCCGGTCGGGCGACCCGGCCAACGACGTGCACCACCACGAGGGCCGCCGCTGTGGGCCCGGCACCGGCTACGGGACTGGTGGAGGCGGCCGGCGTCGACACCGTGAACGGCACTGGTACGTCGGTGACCCGCGCCCGGTGCTGGAAGGCCTGGACCGCCGCGAAGACACACGCGATGGCAGCGAGGATCACCACCAGGAGCACCTGCCGGCGGGTGACTCCGAACCGCACGGCCAGGCGGAGCATCAACCCGGGGCCTGCCGGACGGTCAGCGGCCGGGTCGTCGGGGACACGCTCGTCGCCGACGTCGTCCTCGACCGCAGAACCGCCGTCGGCCGCCTCGGCCGGTGCCGACCGGGAGTGCCGCCCTCTCGGCACGCGTCGTGGAGGTGTCCAGCCGCCCTGTGCCGACGCAGGAGGTGCCAGCCTGGTCAGCCGGTCGAGGGCGTCCTGCCGGTCGGCCTCGTGTCGGAGCGGCCGCTTCCTCAGTCCCCTCGGCGGTTCACTGGGCATTCCGGGAGGCTAGGAACCCGCGCTCCCGCTTGACGGCGTGCTTCCTCTCGTTGTGGACGGGGCGCGCCGCGTTCATCGCCTGTGGACGATGAACCGCCGTTGGTCACCCCACCACGAAGTTGACCAGCTTGGGAGCTCGGACGATCACCCTGCGCACGGTCAAACCGTTGATCGCGGCCTGGACCTGCGGATCGGCGTCCACGGCGCTGCGGACGTCAGCCTCGGTGGCGTCCGGTGCCACCTCCACCCGGACGCGGACCTTGCCGTTGACCTGGACGACACACGTCACGGACTCCCGCACCAGCAGGGAATCGTCGACCTCGGGCCAGCCGGACAACGCGACCGTCGGCCGATGACCCAGGGCCTCCCACATGTCCTCAGCGGCGTAGGGCGCCACCAGCGACAGCAGCTTGGCGACGACCTCCACCGCCTCTCGGACAGCCGGGTCGCCGCCGCCGGGACCGGAGTCGATGGCCTTGCGCGTGGCGTTCACCAACTCCATCACCCGAGCCACCATCACGTTGAACCGACGGCTGTCGATCAGCTCGGCGGCATCGGCGACCGTGCCATGCGTCGCCCGGCGCAGGGCGACGTCTCCGCCGGCGGGGTCGATACCAGGTGCGGAGGTCACCTCGCGAGCCAACCGCCATGCCCGCTGCAGGAAGCGCAGTGACCCGCCCGGCGACATGTCGGCCCAGTCGATGTCGTCCTCGGGCGGACCGGCGAACACCATCGTGAGCCTGACCGCGTCCACGCCGAAGGCGTCGATCTGCTGGCCCAGGTCGACGCCGTTGCCCAGCGACTTGCTCATCGCCCTGCCCTTGTTGATCACCTGGCCCTGGTTGATCAGCCTCGCGGCGGGCTCGATCGCGTCCACCATGCCCATGTCGTGCAGGACCTTGGTGAAGAAGCGGAAGTACATGAGGTGTCCGGTGGCGTGCTCGATGCCGCCGAAATAGTTGGCCGCCGGCATCCACCTGTTCACTGCTTCCGGCTCGAACGGCGCGGATTCCAGGCCCGGAGAGCAGTAGCGCAGGTGGTACCAGGACGAGTCGACGAACGAGTCCATGGTGTCGGTGTCGCGCTTGGCCGCGCCGCCACAGGACGGGCAGACGACGTCGACCCAGTCGGTCGCGGCAGCCAGCGGGGAGATCCCCCGCGGAGCCAGGTCGGCGCCGCGCAGGTCGGGCAGCTCTACCGGCAACTCCTCGTCGGGGACGGCGACCTCTCCGCAGGTCGGGCAGTGCACGATCGGGATCGGCGCACCCCAGAAGCGCTGGCGGGACAGCAGCCAGTCGCGCAGGCGGTAGCTCACGGCCAGCCGGCCGCGACCCTCCGCCTCCAGGCGTTCGACGATCGTGCGGATGCCGGTGACCTTGTCGGTCAGCCCATCGAGCAGGCCGGAGTTCACGTAGGTGCCGTCACCGGGGGTGGCGATGCCGGTCTCCTCCGGGTTCGGCTCGCCGGTGTCGACCACCCGCCGCACGGGCAGGCCGAACGCTCTGGCGAATCCCAGGTCACGCTGGTCGTGGGCGGGAACAGCCATCACTGCGCCCGTTCCGTAGTGCGCCAGGACGTAATCACTAGCCCACACTGGAATCCGTTCGCCGTTCACGGGGTTGACCGCGTAGCGACCCAGGAAGACCCCGGACTTCGGTCGGTCAGTCGCCAGCCGCTCGATATCGCTGCTCGACGACACTTCCTCGCGGTAGGCCAGGAAGTCGGCACGATGACTGTCGGCGCACAGCTCGTCGGCCAGCGGGGCATCCGCAGCGACGACGAAGAACGTCGCACCGAACAGCGTGTCGGGTCGGGTCGTGAACACCGTGACCGACCGCTCGGCCGGTCCGTCACCCGACTCGGGCGCGATGTCGAAGTCGACCGACGCGCCCTCCGACCTGCCGATCCAGTTGCGCTGCATGGTCAGGACCTGGTTGGGCCACTTTCCTTCCAGCAAAGACATATCGTCCAGCAGGCGCTGGGCATACTCCGTGGTCTTGAAGTACCACTGCGTCAGTTCGCGCTTGATGACGTCGCTGCCGCACCGCTCGCACTTGCCGTTGATGACCTGCTCGTTGGCCAGCACGGTCTGATCTGTCGGACACCAGTTCACCGGACTGGACTTGCGATACGCCAGGCCGCGTTCCCGCATCCGCAGGAACAGCCACTGGGTCCACCGGTAGTACTCGGGATCGGACGTGTGCAGTCGCCTCGACCAGTCGAAGGAGAGCGCGTACCTGCGCATCGACTCCGCCTGTACCTCGATGTTGGCGTAGGTCCAGGTCGCCGGGTGCACGTTGTTGCGGATCGCCGCGTTCTCGGCCGGCAGCCCGAAGGAGTCCCACCCGATCGGGTTCATCACGTCGTAGCCGCGCATGAACCAGTAGCGCGCCAGCACGTCGTGGAGCGCGAAGACCTCGCCGTGTCCCATGTGCAGGTCGCCGGAGGGGTAGGGGTACATCGTCAGCGCGTAGCGCCGCTCAGCGGACCCGTCATCGCGGGCACGGAAGGAGTCCAGCTTGTCCCACACCGGGCGCCACTTCGCCTCGAGCGCCACCGGGTCATAGCGGTCTGCGCCGCTGGGCGCGGGCTCGGCGACGGTCAGCGTCGACGCGGCACTGGTGCGGGCCGGATCCATCTCGTTCACGACGTTCTCCTCAAGGTGGTGCGCGTGACCTGCTCGGGCATCAAAAAACCCCTCACGCATGAGGGGTCTGCCGCACCGACGCCGGGTTTGAACGAGGTAGTCCCGTGGGTCCCGGGGGATGTCAGTGCGGCTGGCTAAGCAGGAGCTGGCCGGTCACGAGCGAGAGTCTACTGCAACCAGTTCGGGGAAGGGAGGCGTCAGTCGAACTCCGTAGGAGCGTCCCGATCGCGGTGGTGGCGCAGCAGCATTTCCAGCTGCGCCCCGGTGGTCCTGCCCGTGGACAGCTCTGGCAGGTCGTTCAAGGCGAAGAGCCCGACGTCGGTCGTCTCGCCGTCGAGGCCGGCTACCGGCGGTGCGTCATCGGTGCGATCCGCGATGAACATGAGTTTGTAGATGTGCCAGGGAAAACCCGTCCCACCGGCCACGTGCGCATTGTGTCGAGTCCCGTCGTGTACCGCGGCCAGCTTTGCGATTCGGACGGCGATGCCGGCCTCCTCCGCGAACTCCCGGGCCGCGGCCTCGCTGGGTGTGTCCATCGCATCGGCCCAGCCGCCGGGCAGCGTCCACCTGCCGTCTGTTGCCTCCCGGACGAGCAGTACCCGGTCGTCTTCGAACAGCGCCGACAGCACGGCGACCTTCGGGGTGGCGTGACCCTCTTCCACCAACAGTGCTTGGCGAAACTCTTCGGGGCTTCCGTCGGACAGCAAGGCGAGCATGTCCGCAGACATCTCCTGCATCCGGTGGTACCGCGAGACGTCGTACCGATCGCCTGCGTACGTGAGCCCGTTCTGTGCGAGGGCGGCCAGCTCGATGGCGACGACGTGCAGCCGCTGGGCATGGGTTCGCTCCGGCGTGGACGGCACGCCCGGTCCGGTGGTCATCGGGTCATCCGCCGATCGCCACGAGCTGGTGTCCCCGCGCGTGCAGAACCGCGTCCACCTCCAGGCCCGTCGGTGGCTCTGCACCCCGGCGCGTGCACACGAGCGCACCGGCGACCGTGGCCCGGCGGAGGCTTGCCGCGTCGTCCTCGGCCAGAACGAAGCGGGACTGCAGGTACCCGGCCATGAAAGTGTCACCGGCGCCGACCGTGTCCACGACATCGACGCGAAGCGTGGGCATGGTGAAGCCGGAGCCGTCGCGCCGGATCAGCCGGCTCCCGTCGCCGCCTCCGGTGAAGATCACGGTGTCCAGTCGCGGCGCTCGGCTGAACCAGTCGACCGCCACGTCCGCCAGGGACTGGTGCGGGTAGAGGTGGAGGGCGTCGTCCTCGCTGGCCTTCACCACGGTGGCGATCTCGACGAAGCGCAAGACGCGTCGCCGATACTCGTCCACGTCCGCGAGCACCGCCGGCCGCACGTTCAGGTCGTAGGTGACAGGAGTGGTAGCGGCGGCGGAGCGGAACCAGTCGAGAAGGATCGTGTCGCTCGGACCCAGGACCGCCGCCAGCGAACCGACATGCACAGCCGGCCGGACGTCGTCGAGTACGGGCAGCTCGTCGGATCGCCAACCAGCATTGGTCGATCCGTCCCAGTAGAAGTGGTACGAGGCGTTGCCCAAGTGGTCGATGTTCACGGCGGCGACAGTGGTCGGGTCGGTGGTGCGGACGACCAGTCCGTCGTCCATCGTCGTGCGGGCGATTCGCATCCGGATGAGACGGCCGAAGCCGTCGTTCCCGACCCGGCCGAGGAACTGCGTCGGCACCTGGAGTCGTGCCAGTGCCACGGCGGTGTTGAACGGACTACCACCGGCCATCGCGCGCCAGTTCGTCCCGGTGTCGTCCTCCGGCATGAGGTCGACGAGTGCTTCTCCGCAGACGATCACGCTGGAGGAGGTGGCGGGCATGACGGCAGCTTAGGTGCGGGCCGACTCCGGCCAATCGCGACCGCGCAAGGGTCCTCGCCAGTGGATCCGGGCTGTCGTGACTCCAGGGAGTTCGACGTCGGCGAGAGGAGACAACGTGTCCGCGAGCGCACGCGTCCGGCTGGATCCACGAGTCAGCATCGGGACACTGGATCGACGGCTGTTCGGATCGTTCGTCGAGCATCTCGACCGTTGTGTCTACACGGGGATCTTCGAACCTGGGCACCCCACGTCGGATGCCCAGGGCTTCCGCCAGGACGTGATCGACCTGGTCCGGGAGCTGGGTGCCACCGTGATCCGCTATCCGGGTGGCAACTTCGTCTCGAACTACCGGTGGGAGGACGGCGTCGGCCCGCTGGAGTCCCGACCACATGAGCATGCGCGAATCTTTCTTGACGTCGCGAGGCTTCGGTGGCCCCCTCATCCGCCCCGCACTGGCTGTCTGTCGCCCGATGTGGCGTGGGTCAAGGGTCGAGCTTGCTCGATCATGTGTGACGCGAAGCGCCCTTGAGGCATGCCACGGCGACCGCATCCTCGCAGGTCAAAGGGGGCGGATGAGGTCTCTGATGGATGGAGCCGAGCCCGTGTGGTGGTCTGTGCAGTGCCAGCGGAGCCGCAGCCGAGGACGGCGCGCTAGCGCCGCCCGCAGGCGGAGGTGGGAGCTGGTTCGCGAGTGGTTGGAGCCGGCCGAAGGCCGGCTCTCTTGTCTTGAAATAGCAACGAAACTCGTATGGCTCAACCGTCTTCGGTTCGGGCTGTCGGTTGGGGCATCGAGGCTCTCTGCATGGGGGCGCGAATGAGTAATGGGCGAGGGCATGGGCCGCGTGGTGCGTCAGGCGAAGGAGCGTGCGCCGGTGGTTTGGGGTCCGGTTGCGGAGGCTTGGGCCTCTTCATGTATCGGTTGATCTGTTCCGTGTGCGGTGACGTCATGAAGGGCGAAGTTGTGATGCCCACATGCCTGGTTCCGGGGGATGTGACAACTATGTTTGGCTCCTGCCCATGTGGCGCGAGGCGGAGGGCCGAGCTCGAGTCGTCGAGGTGGGCGTCCTCTAGACCGAGTGAAGCGAAGTTCTCGATAACCCACGACCACCTGACACCAAGGTGGTGCTCCAAGAGTCTCTCCCCTGTTGGTCGTCTTGTGGCATGCCCATCGTCGAGGCAGTTCTCCTGACATGCCCTCCCCGGGCCGGGCCAGGTTCGCTCAGACCACCTGTACCTTGGCGGGCCGCAAAGTCTCACGTCCGCGAGCGGTCCACAACGGGCGAAGACGCACTGGTCGGTCGAGTCGCGGTCATGGCCGCAGTTCATGCTGCCGCTGGGAACGGCGGTCGTGCTAGCGGTCGCGGTGCGCCACTGCGGCCGGTATGACTGTGCGGTACCACCGGCGTTCCTCGCCGTCCGGCGTGTGCCGGCTATGTGTACGGACCTCTCAACGCGACCTATCCGGTGGCGGGGCAGCATGCCTTCACTTCCTGAAGTCACATTGACGAGGGTTCACCTTCAGTGTGCGGAGGCGCGGTGGCTGTGCCCTAAGCACGTCGATCATCTGTGGCCATCGGTCGGTCTTGGACACGTCCTTGAACTCGTCAGACGCGATCACGCTCCGTGCAGGCCTTCAATCGGTCATTCGGTCTCAGATCGGGAATGGCTCCAAGTGCATTCTCGAAGGGTTCCCTTCTCGTACAGCGATTCGCACGGTGTCGCGTTGAGGTCTGCGTGGCACGTCATCGACGGCGCTCATCTCGCGGAGACCCGTCGCTCCCCCGCAACGGGAGCGCGTGGTTTGCGCCTTTCGCCGGGTTGAAGGGCCTAATTACGATTGGCGGGTCTAGATGGAGCCACATCCGGGGTCTAGGCTCAATTTAGGGTGTCCAGCTCGAAGGGAGTCGCTGGTGTCCGGGCGTCGAAGGGTCATGCTGATTCTGCTGGTCGGGGTCTTGGCGGCCTTGTTCTTGCCGACGCTAGCCACCGCGCAGACGCCAGAGGCCAAGGTGTCGGTGGCCGGGCCATCCACCCCGTATCTGCCCAATGCCGTCAACGAGCCCGCCGTAGCGATCGACGCCAACCATCCCAGCGTGCTGGCCGCGGGGGGCAACGATCTGGTCGACAACGCACCCTGCGACGGCAGCAGCTGCGAGCTGACTCCAGACGTCGGCATCTCGGGCATCTACATCTCCCTCGACGAGGGTGCGACGTGGGTTCAGCCCACGTACACGGGTCTGACCGCCCGCAGCGGCACACCGAAGGTCGGCCCTATAAGCACCCTTCCCTGGTACTACGAGAACGGCATGAGCTCTCAGGGGGATCCAGCGCTGGCTTTCGGCCCCCGCCCCGATGCTGCAGGGAGCTTCTCCTGGGACAACGGGTCGCGGCTGTACTACGCGAACCTCGCCTTCCCGATCCCCGGGCGGGCGCCCTTCACCGGCGCCTCGGCGGTCACGGTCTCGCGCACCGACCACGTGGAGGCGGCGGCCGCCGGAGACAAGGGCGCGTGGATGGACCCGGTTGTCGTCACGCGCCAGAACGCTGCCCTGTTCAGCGACAAGGAGGACATCTGGGCGGACAACGCCTCGTCCAGCCGCTACTTCGGGAACGTGTATGTCTGCGACGCAGCCTTCCGAAGCGCGGGTGGCCCACCCGAGCCGATCATGCTCTCGAGCTCCCGGGACGGTGGGAACACCTGGCGGCAGCGGCAGCTCACTTCGGCGAGCAGCAGCGCTCAGTCGGGCGGCCGTCAGGGCTGCGCGGTCCGTACCGACAGAACTGGCGTGGTGTACGTGGTCTGGGCGGGCACGGCCGGCGGTCGAGACGTGATGTACCTGGCCAGGTCGTTCGACGGCGGCAGCAACTTCGATAACCCCCGGCCGATCGCCGACGTATCCGTCGTGGGCGTCCCCGACCCGGTGTCCGGCCGGATCGTCTTCGATGGGTACGCAGGCACCCGCACCGACAGCTGGCCCAGTCTGAGCATCGCCAACGGCGCGCCCACCGGCGCCGGCGCCACAGACACACTGGTCCTTGCGTGGCCGGACGCCCGCAACGGACTCAACGCAGAGGAGGTCCTGGTCCAGGTCTCCACCACCCGGGGTCTCACGTGGTCGGCACCGGCGAACGCCGCCGAGGGGGAGGACCGGCCTGACAACCCGGCGGTGGCGATATCACCCACCGGCAGCGACCTGTATCTGGTGTACAACGCCTACCTGCAACCGTTCCAGACCACCACCACAGTGCCAAGGAACGTGCAGGGGGTTGTCCGCCACGCGAACCTCAGCACCAGTGGGTCTGTCAACGCCTGGTCAACGCTGCACCGCGGCGCAGTCGGTGACGCCCGGGGGACAACCAGGACGCTGAACCGCGAGGCGGTCTACGACTACAACGCCGCAGCGGCGACGCGAACCTACGGGGCCGTCGTATGGATGGACGCGCGCAATGCGGCCGACTGCCCGGCCGTCGACGCCTACCGACAGTCGCTCATCGGCGGCACCCCGATCGCTGCACCAGCGCCGCTGACCGACTGCCCGGCTCAGTTCGGCAACGAGGACATCTACGGCGGGACCTACCCCGACCCCACTCCTTGAGCGTTCGAGGAGTGGGCACGACGCGTGGCGGTGGGTAGACCTGCTCAGTGGCGGATGATGGACTCGTGCCTCTTCTCGCGCTTGTCGCCAGGGCTCAATCCTCGGCTTCGACGACCGCCTTGGCCTTGGCCAGGCGCTCGTTCCACAACCGGCGGCCCATCATCGAGACCCTGCGCAGCGCCGATACGATCGCCGCCTGAACACGGAGCCCCAGGATCACCGTGGATGAGTGGACCACCGCCCGTGCCCTGTTCGTCGACGTAGAAATTCGCTTCGGCTTGCCCGGCCTCAGCGAGGCAACCGGTGCCGGTGTGCAAGTCGGACCCGAAGAGGTTTGATCGTGCGGGCGGCCCAGACTGCGGTCCAATTGCCGACTGGGATTGTCACGTTCCTCATGACGGACATCGAGGGCTCGACCCGGCTCTTCGGCGAACGAGGCGATGAATATGTCAATCTGCTCGATACCCATCGCATTCTCCTGACCGAGGCCTTCGAGCGTTACCGCGGCGTCGAGATCGCCACGGAGGGTGACGCACTGGTGGTCGTCTTCGACGATGCCGTGCATGCGCTCCGCGGATGCCTGGCCGGCCAGTTCGCGCTGATGTCCCACCCGTGGCCTCCGGGAGCCGCAATCCGGGTGCGTATGGGCCTGCACAACGCCGAGGCTGTGCCTACGGGCAACAATTATGTGTCACTCGGCCTGCATCAGGCGGCACGGATTTGTGCTGGGGCGCACGGCGGCCAGATCCTTCTCTCCGAGGCCACCGCGTCCGACGTAAAGGCACGACTCCCAGCCGATGTGAGCCTGTCCCCGCTGGGCTTGTTCCAGCTGCGCGGGTTCCCGGCGCCCGCTCGCCTCTTCCAGGTGCTCCACCCACAGCTTCCAGCCGACTTCCCACCGCTGCGACTCCAAGGAGTGGTCAATCACAACCTGCCATTCCACCGGGCGGGCTTCGTCGGCCGTACCGAGGAGCGAGCCACGCTGGCCACGCTGATCCGTCAGACCGGACTCGTGACGGTCGTCGGAGCGGGAGGGGTTGGCAAAACCCGCCTTTCGGTGCAGGTCGCTTTTGACGTTATGGATGACTTCGACGATGGTGCCTGGATTGTCGAGCTCGCCTCCGCCACGGACCGTCGAGGTGTTGCCAGCGCCGTGGCGGCCGTCCTGCTCGTTGCGGAGGTGCGGGGACGGAGCCTCGAGGAGGTAGTGCTGGACTTCCTCTCGGACAAGGCCGCTCTGATTGTGCTGGACAACTGTGAGCAGGTGCTCGAGGCGGCAGCCGGTTTCACCGAGCAGCTGACTTGGCGAAGCCCGAATGTCGTCGTGATCGCTACCAGCCGAGAACCGCTCGCTATCGATGGAGAGGTGATCTGGCGGCTGGAACCATTGCCGGTGATCGAGCCGGGCGCGGTCGTGGAGGCCACCGACGTAGCAGGGGAGCCCGCCGTCCTATTGTTCAAGCAACGGGCATCAATGGCCCGCCCCGGCTTCCAAATATCCGACGACAACGCAAACCAGGTCGCACAGATCGTGTGGCAACTCGACGGAATGCCTCTGGCTATCGAGCTTGCCGCGGCGGCGCTGGCAGACAGGTCGCTCACCGGTCTGCTCGAAGGTCTGTCCGACCGGTTCTCGCTGCTTACCTACGGGCGGCGGACCGCGCCGGAGCGTCATCAGACCCTGCAGGCCGCCCTCGAGTGGAGCCTGGACCTCCTGGAACCCGACGAACGTTTGCTCTTCAGTCGTCTGGCCACGTTCGCGAGGACCGGCAGCGTCGACGCGGCTCGGGAGGTCTGCGGCGCGGCGCCCTTGAGCGAGTCCTCGGTCCCGCGGCTAGTCAGGCGGCTAATTCGCGCGTCGCTGCTGTCCGATCGGGAAAGACCCGAAGGGTGGACGATGCTCATTTCCGTCCATGAGCTCGCATTGAAGGAGCTGGCCAAAACCGGTGAGGCGCAGGACTTGGCTCAGCGGCACCGGGGCTGGTTCACGCTCCGCGCCGAGTCGCTCGGCCCAGATGTTGGCCTCCGGGATCGAGGCGACGTCGTGGCCGGTCTGCAGGCTGACCTCGACAACATCCGGCACGCTCTCGCAACCGGCGTGGCCGATGGCGACAGCGATCACGCGTTGCGGACTGCCGCAGCCATGGCGCCGTTCTGGATTTCGCACGGCGATTGGAGCGCGGGGATCGGCCAGCTCCAGGACGCACTCTCGCTGCCGAACGGGACCGGTCTCGCCCGCGGACGTGCGCTGGCTGCCCTGGGGAGCCTCTTGCTCCTGCGTGGTGATACCGCCGACGCGGAAGAGCGCTTCCGCAAGGCGCACGAGCTCTCCCTCGTGGACCGAGACGGGGTCACCCTGGCTCGTTCTCTGTCCGGGCTGGGGTATGTGGCTTTCCGCAGTTCGGACATCGAGGAGGCTGAGAGGCGCTGGAAGGATGCGCTGGCACACGCCGAAGAGGCAGGTGATGAGCGCGTGGCTGCCGGCATCCTACGGAGCCTCGCCATCGCGGCTGGCAGCCGGGGCGACCAGCTATCGGCCGGCCGACTCCTTGACCGAGCGATCCACTCGGCTGATGAGGCGGGGGACGACCAACTGCTGCGGCTGCTGCTCGGCTCAAGGGCAGAGATCGACTTGTGGCTGGGCCGATACACGGGGGCGCAGAACCTCTACGCCCAGGCGCTCGACCTTGCGTCGACCATCGGTGACCTCTCCGCGCGCCCGCTACTGCTGTCCGAGCTCGGCTGGGTGGCCTTCCTCAGCGGCGATTTAGTCAGGTCGCATCGGCTCGCTTCGGAGGCAGCCGACCTCGCCGATGAGCTCGGCAACCGAAGGACGCTGGCCAGTTCTTTGCGATTGAGAGCGGAAGGGCTGCTGCGTCAGAACCGCTTCTCCGAAGCCGCAACCGACCTGCGTCGCGCACTGGCCGTGGCCCAGGATCTAGCCGCACCCGCCGAGATCGCCGGTGTGATGTGCACCCAGGCCTGCGCTGCCGTGGAGCAGAAGCACTTCACCGAGGCCGCGCGTCTGGCGGAAACCGCCCTCGCCATGACGTCCTTGGGTCACTCCATGCGGTCAACCTGGCCAACATGGGTGTTGGGCGTTGTCGCCCTGGCTCGCGGGGATCTGGACACTGCCGCCGACCAGTTCATGGTGGCGCAGGGGTTGGGTGGTGCCATCGAGGCCGCTCCCCGCCACCTGGCCAATAGCCGGTGGGGACTGGGCTGCGTAAGCAGGACTGCGGGACGGATCCCTGACGCAGCCCGTCTGAACCGGGAGGCGCTTGCCCTGCGGCAGAGTATTGGCGACCACCTGGGCATCGCCGAGTCGCTCATAGCGGCAGCGGCCGTCGTCGCCAGCACCGATCCGGCTACCGCGGGTGCCCTTGTCGGCGCGGCTCTGAGATTGCTGACCGAGCTGGGCGCTGTGGTGACCCCACGCCAGGCCGACGACGTCGCAGCCGTCCGGACGCTCCTGGGCGAGCACAAAGACGCGCTCGCATACCCGGAGTCCGACGGCGAAGCACTCGCAGTAAGCCGTGCATTGCGTGCGCTCGACGAGATCGAGGGCTCGCACGACAAGCGGACTGGGTAGCGAGAAAGGACGACACATGGGATGGCTCGAGGGTGATGTTGCACTTATCTCAGGTGCAGGTTCAGGGCTGGGTCGAGCCTTGGTCGACCGCTTCGTGGCCGAGGGCGCACAAGTGGTCGCGTTCGACAGGAGCCCCGAACGGATAGCCGTTGTAGAGGGCCACCACGACGGGACGGTTCTGGGCGTCGTGGGGGACGTCACGGTTGCCGGGGACAACGAGCGAGCCGTGGCGCGAGCCTTGTCGGCCTTCGGGCGGCTCGACACCTTTGTCGGCAACGCCGGCCTCTTCGACTACGGGGCGCGCGTCGTGGACACGCCCATAGAGGCCCTTGACCGCGGGTTCGACGAACTCTTCGCGGTGAATGTCAAGGGGTACCTGCTAGGTGTCAAAGCGGCGGTGGAGGCCCTGATCGCAGCCTCTGGCAACGTGGTGTTGACGGCCTCACTGGCATCGCGAAACGCTGGGGTGGGCGGAGCGGTGTACACCGCTTCGAAGCACGCCGTTGTGGGAATGGTCGAGCAACTCGCCTATGAGCTGGCGCCTGCCGTGCGCGTCAACGGCGTAGCCCCAGGTTTCATGCGCACAGACATCCGCGGTCCGCGCGCTCTCGGCTTGGCCGACAGGACGCTTGACTCTATGCCTGACTTGGACGAGCTAGCCCGCGCGCTGCTTCCGTTGCGTTTCCTGCCCGATCCGGCCGACTACACCGGTCACTACGTCCAGCTCGCCTCGCGCGCAAACGCTGCCGCGACCACAGGTGTCGTCGTCGAGTGTGACGGTGGCTTCTCGGTGCGCGGTATGCCAGCGGCGCCAGGGGCGTGAGCCATGTCCAGACGCGCGACGCCGCCCACCTTGGACACCGCGCCGCGCGGTCGGCGGCGCGGATAATCGCGCAGAGACGAGCTTCGTCGCCGAACGGTCGTTGCAGAACCGGCCGACCACAACCTGGCCGAACCTTCTTCGTCGACCCTAGACGCCATTAACGAAAACCGCTGCGCGCCGAATCGGGTTCGACGACCCGCAGACACCGCGCAAACGGCGCAACAGCGCCGCAGCTTGATCGGGTCACGTCAAGGGAGTGCTGTGGGAATCCCGTGCCTGTGTGTGCGTGGCGTCGTGACGTGAGACGGGACCGCGGGATCCTTGTTGAAGCCTCAGCCAGTGAGTACGCGATTCCCGCGACGTCGAGTATCGATTTGCCAGGCTGAATGATCCAGCAGCGGTCTCAGGCAAGCCGGACCTCCTCGGTTCAGCCCGCGGCCAATGACGCCGGCCCTCTGACACGCCCGGATGTCCGGAGACTCCGAACCTTGGAAGGGTCGGGGTCATGGCAGGGAGTGGTGTGTCCTGGCCTAAGGCACTGGGAAGTCTTGGGGTGGTCGAGCCCCAGGAGGTCCAGCCGTCCGACTGAGCGGAGAAATGCATGAACGACAAGCCGATCGTCCTTTTCGTTTGCGTCCACAATGCCGGCCGGTCCCAGATGGCCGCCGCCTACCTTGCCCACCTGTCCGCGGGTGGCGTCGACGTCCGCTCCGCAGGGTCCGAGCCCGCCGACCAGGTCAACCCAGCTGCCTTGCAGGCCATGGCTGAAGAGGGCATCGACATCACCGCAGAAAAGCCAAAGCTCCTCACGACAGATGCCGTCGCGGAGTCCGACGTCGTCATCACGATGGGCTGTGGCGACGCCTGCCCGTACTTCCCGGGCAAGCGCTACGAGGACTGGGACCTCGACGACCCTGCCGGTAAGGGCGTCGATGCCGTCCGCCCAATCCGCGACGAGATCAAAGCCCGAATCGTGCGTTTGCTCAGTCAGCTCGGCGTGCCAGTGGCCTAGTCATGCCAGGGATCTGGCCCGGGCCCTCATTGCATCAGCACCTGCCGCCGCGATGCCGGCCTGCCGCGGGAGCTGCTATGCGGATCGAATGACATGTCGACCGGGTTGTCCTATGGATTGTCGGTGGTCGCGGTAACGATCCTCATGAGGCCAACCGAAACCCACTCAGACACAGAATCTGCGGGCCAAAACACTGGCTAAGGCACCACGAACTAGCCCGCACCCCCAAGCCGAAGACCACAGATGACCGGCCCCGCGTGACTCTCCGCGAACGCGGCGTTGCGGCGAGCTCCGTTCTGCTTCCTGCCCTCTGTGGAGGCGTACTGCGCGATTGGCCGCGCAAGCGCAGTGCGTGGGGGTCTGTGTGCGCACGCCAGTCCTGCAGGCGAAGTGGGTCGTCTCGCTCTATCCGGATGCCGCGGAGGCGGGCGGCAGCCTGGTGTACACGGGCCCGTCGGCGATTACGGTTTCCAGAGAGCCCGATCCCGCGCGTGCACGGTTGGAGGCAGGGCGGCGGGCTCGGACCAAGGTGCGTCGGTACTGCGCGAGCAATCGGCTCAATCGATTAGGGACGCTCACCTACGGCGGGGACGGCTGTCACGACGAGCACCAGGTGCGCAGGGACGTCGGGAGGTTCTTTCGATCTTTGCGTTCGAGCCTTGGCGGCGATCCCTTGCCCTATCTGTGGGTGGCCGAGTGGCATCCGGGCGGACATGGTCTGCATGTCCATTTCGCCGTTGGCAGGTTTGTCCGACGGTCGGTGATCGATGAGGCCTGGGGCCTTGGGTTCGTGCATATCAAGCTGTTGGGCGACATGTCGTCCGGCGCTGGCGATCTCAGCGAGAGCCGTTTGGCCGCGAGGTACTTGGCCAAGTACGTCACGAAAACTGCCCAGGATGTCGGCGGGGCTGGTCTGCATCGGTACGAGGTCGCTGAGGGTTTTCAACCGCGAAAGGTGTCCTTCACGGGTCGGACTGGCGATCAGGCACTGGCTGCAGCCTCGGTGGCGATGGCGGGAGAGCCTGAGCGGGTCTGGTGGTCGGCCGAAGATCAGGCGTGGGTGGGTCCTCCCGCAGTGTGGGCGTCATGGGACGCCTAAGCGACGACGAGGTCCGAGCCTGGCTAGAAGACTCATGTGCTCGACAGGGCGTGCCTGTCGTCGTGGCTGATCGCGAGGTGCTGCGGAAAGTAGGCGTGCTTCTTGGGAGGCACGCGGCGATGAGGTCAGATGCGCCAGACAGGCTGGATCCTGTTCGGGTCAAAGAAGTTCCGCCCTCGAACAGCAGGTCCCACGATGGCGTGGTCGAGGAAGACCTGGATGATCGCGCGTTGCCGTCCGAGTGGGAGGTCCCTCCACTCTCGGCCTAACGCATCGCCGCGTCCGCGTAGATCTCGAGCGTTCGGTGCACCGACTTCGACCGTCATCTGCCTATGAGCCGCCTCGAGCCTGGCCAGCGTGGGTTCGCGCGCCGCCAGCCATTCCGGCGTAGTGATGGCGCGCTGCCCACGAAGGTCGGCGAGTTCCGTGAGTTCTGCCGCGGCTTCATCGGCCTGGTGCTGCCAGTAGTCCTGGTCGCTGAGTGGCGTGGCTCTGAGGGCGGCGTCGATAGTGGGTGAGTCCATGCGCAAGAGGACGGCTCGCGATAGGAGGTCCTCGACGGGCTGGGCCAGCGTGACGGTCTGGCCGCATCCGATGAACCCCGTCCCCTTGATGCAGTTGTATCTGCGTTGGCCGTCCGCGCGCGGAATGCTGAGCATCCGTGCCCCGCATGCGTCGCACTCAAGCAGACCCTTCAGCAGGTAGCGACGCGCGCTGCGTGTGTGCTTTCGCTTGGGGTCGTTCAGGATCTGTTGGATGTGGGCCGTCTGCTGCGGGCTGATGATGGCGTCCCATTCGGCTGGGCCGACGGTCTGTTGGTGGTGGTCGCGTTGGCCGCTAATTCGACCGGACTTGAGCATCGTGCGCAGTACCTGGAGACTCCAATGTCCGCCGGCCACGGTTGGAATGCCCTGATGGTTGAGCCAAGTCAGCAGTGACATGAGGCCTTCGCCGGCGATGAAGCGCTCGGCCAACCTCCAGCTCAACCGGGGCACGGTGGAGCCGATCGCTGTGCCACGCCACGATTGCGTCGAACTCATTGCGGTTGGCAGCCGCAAGCATCGCTCGATACCCGGGTCGTGGCTTGCCGGAGTACGCCGACAGATCGTTGTCCGTGAAGACCTGCTGGATCGTCCATCCCCGCGACTCCGCAAGGCTTTGACAGTCCTGCCGCTGACGCTCCACACCCAGCCCAGCACCCACGCGGTCATCGCTGATTCGGCAGTAAATCGCTGTCCGCATGGCTCAGGTTATATCTACTCATGGTGGGCACGGCGCCGTGACCTCGCCTGGGGCGTCGTCGACGACAACTCATTGGGCACCGACGAGTTCATCGACTGGTGCCGAGTGGCCGGGGTGGAGCCCATGCTCGCCGTGAATCTGGGCACCCGCGGCCTGGAGGAGGCCATCGACCAGCTCGAATACACCAACGGCTCGGGCACGTCTCTCGCCGACCAGCGGGTGGCCAACGGCCACGCCGACCCACATGCCGTCCGGCTCTGGTGCCTGGGCAACGAGCTGGACGGCGACTGGCAGATCGGGCACAAGACGGCCAGCGAGTACGGCCGACTGGCTGCTGAAGTGGCGCGTGCCTACAAGGCATTCGACCGCGACCTCGAACTCGTCGCCTGTGGGTCGAGCAACCGGCAGATGGCGACGTTCGGCGCCTGGGAGCGCGAGGTGCTCCTGCACTGCCACGAGCTGGTGGAGTTCGTGTCGCTCCACGTCTACTACCACCACCCGGACGGCAGCGATCTTGCGTCGTTCCTGGCGAGTGCGGTGGACATGGACGCGTTCATCGAGGGCGTCGTCGCCACCGCCGACAGCGTGGCCGCCGAACTCCACTCCGACAAGCGGATCGATCTCAGCTTCGACGAATGGAACGTCGGCTTCTCCGGCCGGACCCCTCGCCCGGCGGAGGAAGGCGCAGACCTTGGTGGACGCAGACCCGCTGGTCTGTCCGACACGACCGACGCCGTTGTGGTGGGCAGCCTGCTCATCAGCCTGCTCAATCACGCCGACCGCGTCCGCGTCGCCTGCCAAGCGCAGTTGGTGAACCTGCTGGCGCCGATCGTCACCATTCCCGGCGGCCCGGCATGGCGGCAGACGATCTTCCACCCGTTCGCCCTGACCGCACGGCACGCACATGACAGCGTGCTGATCCCTCAGGTGGATTGCGAGGAGGTGCCGACGGATCGCTTCGGCGGAATTCCGCAACTGCACGTGGCCGCAACCGCTGGGGACGGCGAGGCCTCGCTGTTTGCGGTGAACCGGTCGCCCGACGAGCCGCTGGAATTGACCGTCGACCTGCGGGCGTTCGCTCTCGACGGTCCCTCACTCGAACTGGCCGAGCACCTCTGCGTTTCCGGGCCGGGCGATGTGGCCAACACCCTCTCTGATCCCGATGCGGTCACGCCACAAGTCGTCCCGGAAACTCAGATATCGAACGACGTCTTGAGCACGACCCTTCCGCCCGCGTCCTGGCATGTCATCACCCTGAAATGATGCGGAAACGCCGGCGGGGCAAACATGGTGCCTGCTCACGATTGCGCAACGATATTTGACCAACGGTGTCCGCATCGTTATCGGAACAGCCGATTTGAAGGCTCCGGCGTCCCTACCCTCGAAGTATGTCCAGGACGTTCTGCCAGAGGCGCATCGCGCGCCCGGCTCTCGGCGCGCTCCTGGCCACCTGTGTCGCCCTCGTCTTGCTCACGGGATGCGCCGCGGCGGAGAGCGGCATGATGGGAATCACCGTCGACAGCGACGGACATCCGGTCGGTCTTGCCGTCGGCTGCCGTGAAGAACTCAGGACGGGCCACCTCCAACGGTGGGTGCCAGAGGGACACCCGACCGTCGCATCGGCCGGCTCGCCGGCGCCGGTGTACGTCGAAGAGGGGGAGATCGCCAGCTGGGCCCTTCCGTCGACCACGGAGGAGATCGTTGCCTGGACACTGGACGCCCGTGGTCCCGCGAACGAGGTCACGCCGTTGACCGGACCACCCGACCTGAATCCCACCGACGCGTACCGGCTGGTGGGCACGTCCGCCTCCGGCGCGGCACACGTCGTGCAGTTCACGCTTGCGGAGCTACGGCACATCCAGCCTGGCCAGGCAATCATCCGAGACCGGGGCGGCGAGCCGCGGACCATCGACCTCAACCAGCTGGTGGACATCGCCTGCACTGACATCGGGCTCTCGCCGACCCGATCACCCAGCTCGGACGGAGTGGTCGCGCAGGACCGCTGATGGTGCGGGGCCGCTCCCCTACGGTGACGTCCTTCTAGACTCCGCGCGTGGGTGACGCGCTGCTGGAGCGGCAACTGCTCGACCGCGCGGGTCGCCGCGTCGAGGACGTGGTCGATGCAGTCGCCGGGCTGAACGCGCAGACAGCGCGCGGACCCTCCGTCGGGCTCTGGTCGCGCATCAGTGGGTTCTGCCAGGAATCGCTCGACGAGCGGCTGCGCGACTACCGGCTGGTCAAGGCGAACCTGATGCGCGGGACAGTCCACCTGGTGACAGCCGATCAGTTCCGCAGGTGGCGTGCTGCCCTCCAGCCCGCTCTGCGACGTACGGTGCGCCAGTTCTGTCCGCGACTACATCTCGCTGTGGACATCAACGCCGTTGTAGGCAAGGGCATCGAGCTCCTGGCCGCCGCCAAAGGCGGGCTCACGCGCCCCGAGCTGGCCAGGCAGCTTGCTCCCAGCTTCGATGCCGACCCGCAGGAGTGCGCGTTCGCGGTACGGCTGTTGGCTCCGGTGGTGCAGGCCGCAGACCCGACCGTCTGGCGGCCAGGCCAGACCCGATACGTTCTTGCCGAATCGGTCCTCGGACCGCTGGCCGGACCTGTAGAGGAAGATGACGAGGCGGGCCTGGCGAATCTGCTTACGAGCTACCTGCATTCGTTCGGCCCGGCGACCGCGGCCGACGCCGCTTACTGGTCCGGCCGAACCAGGCTGGGCCCAGCACTGGCCGGGCTGTCGGATGTGACCACGTCGGGCCGTGGAGCAGCCGCTCGCTTCGATGTCGCCAGGAACGATCCGCGGCCTCCCCGACGCAGCTTCGCGCTACCGGAGTACGACAACATCTTCTTCGCTCACAAGGAGAACTCCTTCACCGCGGCCAAGAAACGGCTCATCTACACGAAGAGTGCCCTCATGCGCGGCTCCTTGCTGATGGACGGTCAGGTGGTCGCCGCGTGGCATCGGGAGGCCGGGTCAGACGACCTGACGCTGCTGCCGTGGGCGGACGAACTCGCGGACGAGGCCGTCGCGGAGTTCGAGGAACTTCGGGCGTTCTACGCCTCCGCCAGCACCCGGCTGACAGCCGTGTGGCCGCCATCGCGAGGTCGCACCTTGACTCCGTCCCAGTAATTCATCTAGCGTTGAGTTCATCAGGCGATGAATTCTTCGGTGGTGGAGGTGGCCATGGCACCTGCAGCAGCAGTGCAGGTCGAGCGACCTGGTGGTCCGGCGGGGCAACCGGGACGTCCTGCGCGGTCTGAGCTGCGCGATCCCGCAGGGCTCGGTCACCGGGCTTCTCGGTCCCAGCGGCAGCGGCAAGACGACGATGCTGCGCGCGATCGTCGGAGTGCAGCAGATCCAGAGTGGCTCGGTTCTTGTGCTGGGAGAGGCCGCCGGGTCCTCCGCCCTGCGCCGGAGCGTGGGGTACGTCACCCAGTCGCCCAGCGTGTACGGGGACCTGACAGTGGCGCAGAACGTGGCCTACTTCGCCGCCATCGCCGGGGTCGACCGCACCAAGGTGACCCAGGTCATCGACCAGGTCGGGCTGGGATCCGCCGCCGGGCAGATGGTCGCGACCCTGTCAGGCGGCCAGAGCAGTCGGGTCTCATTGGCCTGTGCGCTGGTGGCTGAGCCGACCGTGCTGATTCTCGACGAGCCGACGGTCGGCCTCGATCCGGTGCTCCGCGTGGAACTGTGGACGCTCTTCCACCAATTGGCAGAAGGCGGTGCGTCGCTGCTGGTGTCGAGCCACGTGATGGACGAGGCCGGCCGGTGCGACCAACTGCTGCTCCTTCGCGAGGGTCACTTGCTCGCAGCGGAGACGCCTGCCGTGATTCGCGAGCGGGCCGGCACCGACGACCTGGAAGAGGCATTCCTCCAATTGATCCGCGCCGGCGATGGGACGGTGACGGCATGAGCACCAAGCCCCGCAGGCTGGGGCCGACCGTGTTGCGGATCCTTCGACAGTTGAGCCACGACCACCGCACGGTGGGGATGCTCGTGGTCGTTCCACTCCTGCTGTTGTTCGTGATCTACGCCATGGTCGATGGCAACCAGCAGAAGTTCGACCAGATAGGCCTGGTGATGCTCGGGATCTTTCCCTTCGTGATCATGTTCCTGATAACGAGCATCGCGATGCTGCGTGAACGCACGTCCGGCACCCTCGAACGACTCCTGACCACTCCCCTGCGCAAGGCAGACCTGTTGTTCGGGTACGGAATTGCGTTCGGGCTCGCAGCCGTGGTCCAGGCAGCCGTGAGTACCTCGTTTGCGATCTGGGTCCTTGGGCTCGACCCCACAGGCAATCCCCTGCTGGTGTTGCTGATCGCGGCAGTCAATGCGGTACTGGGCGTGGCCCTTGGCCTGCTGGCCAGTGCGTTCGCGCGCACGGAGTTCCAGGCGGTGCAGTTCATGCCGGTGCTCGTGCTGCCGCAATTGCTTGCCTGCGGTCTCTTCGTGCCTCGCGATCAGATGGCCGGCTGGCTCGAGGCCCTGAGCAATGTCTTTCCGCTCACCTACGCGGTCGAGGCCCTACAGGAGGTCGGGTCGCACGCCGAGGCCACCGCCACGATGTGGCGGGACGTCGGCATCGTGGCCGGCATCGTCGTGGTGGCGCTGGTACTCGGGGCAGCGACCCTGCGCCGCCGCACGGCATGACGGGCCGTTCCGGTAGGGGCGGCAGGCGGCCGGGGAGTCCCGACACGCGTGGCCAGATCCTCGATGCGGCGCGCACCGAGTTCGCCCGCTCCGGCTTCGGCGGCACCACCATCCGCGCCGTCGCAGCAGCCGCCGCGGTGGATCCTGCCCTCGTACACCACTACTTCGGTTCCAAGCAGCAGTTGTTCGAGGCCGTCATCGATCCACCGGCCGATCCACGGGCCATCGTCGCGCCGTTGCTCGATCTTCCGCGCGAGGAGATGGGCGAAGCGTTGGTCCGGCAGTTCCTCGCGCTGTGGGACGGACCACCCGGCCATCGCGCCCGAGTGCTCATGACCTCGGCCGTCACCGATCCCGCGACCGGGACGCTGCTCCGCGAGTTCGTCCTCATGCGGGCGGTTCATCCGGTCCTGGCAGCGGTCGCGACTCCGCGGCGCGAGCGCGACCTGCGAGCCGGCCTCATCACCAGTCAGCTCATGGGTCTCGCGCTCGCCCGCTATGTGTTGGCGTTCCCGGAACTGACCAGGCCGACGGCAGACCGACTCGTGCACGCGATCGCGCCCACGATTCAGCGGTACCTGACCGGCGAGGTCTGACTTCCCGGCCGCGCCGGGTGTCGAGGTCCTATCCGGTGACCCCGGCCCGGTCGACCTTGCGGTGGAAGCGCATTCCGGCGGCACCCCCGAGCAGGGCACCCACGAGGCTCGAAGCCACGACCGCCAGCAACGCGATGAGCCCGCCGGTGGTGAGGTCACCATTCCCCACGGGGATGCGCGGGAAGACGTTCACTGAGCTGAGCACGTCGTATTTCGAGCCGGCCACCCAGGCGATCACAGCCACGATGATGGCGATGACGACCGCCCAGAGCCAGACCGCCAAGCCCTGCTTCAGGCCGTCGAAGCGAGCCATCCGGCCCGCCACGAAGCCACCGCAGTAGTAGGCGACGAAGAGGATCACCAAAAGGGCGATACCGCCGACGAGTCCGACGGTCTCCTCGGTGGTGCCCTGCGCCGACGCCACCTCCGCAACCGAGCCGGTGGTTATGCCGATCGCCGCACCGGCGGCGGCAGCCAGAGCCGTGAGCAGGACGGCCATACCGGTGGCGGCCAGCCAGCCGAAGAAGGCGGAGCCGACCTTCACCCCACCGAATTCGTCGCGCTCGCGGGAGAGGATCCGGCGCCGGCTCTCGTCCACCGGGCGTGAGCCGGCGACAGGGACCGGGCGGGTGTCGTCGGCTGAGGTGTCTTCGCCCTCGGTACGGGGGGTGTTGCTCTCGGTGCTCATGGCGACTCCTCATGGAGAGGACTGCGAACGGTCCGAGCGGCGTGTTGGGCCGTCGTGCCGACACCGGGGTCCCGGGTGTTGTCCAAGCTTGCACCGTAAGGGCGGCCTTTGCACGAAAGACATGCAGTCTGAAAAGTGGTGGCCAGTTCACTGATTCGCGAGGTGACCGGCCGGATTGGCGAACGCGACACCACTTTTCAGGGAATCGCCTGCGCGCGGGGTCGCGTAAGGGTCTCGCCGCCTGGCGCGATCTCGTCCATACTGACCGGCACGCATCCCCAGACCCGGAGGCACACCATGGCCAACACCGTCCTCAACCCTTACTTGAGCTTCCGTGACAACGCCCGGGAAGTGATGGAGTTCTACAAGTCGGTCTTCGGCGGCGAGCTGAACGTGAGCACGTTCGCGGAGTACCAAGCCAGCCAGGACCCGGCGGACGCGGACAAGGTCATGCACTCGCAGCTCACCACCGACTCGGGCATGACGCTGATGGCTGCCGACACCCCGACGGGCATGGACCTCGCGCCGGGCGACAACATCTCCATCTCCCTGAGTGGAGACGACGAGGCCGAACTGCGCGGGTACTGGGACGGCTTGGTCGACGGTGGCACGGTCGTCATGCCGCTCGAGAAGGCCCCGTGGGGCGACACGTTCGGGATGTGTGCCGACAAGTTCGGCATCAACTGGCTGGTGAACGTCAACCAGGCGGCGACCTGAGCCGTAGCCAACGCAGCTGACCAGAGGCCGTCCCACTCCGGGGCGGCCTCGTGTTGTTGCCGCCACCATCTCGGGCAGAAGTGGCCACCAGACTCCGTGATCGGCTGCGCCACCGGCGATAGACGCGTCTGGTGGCCACTTCTGCTCGCTATCGTTCGGGAGTGGACTTCGACGCCATCGTTCTCGGGCTCGGAGCCATGGGCAGTGCCGCCGCCTATCAGCTGGCGAAGTCGGGTGCGCGCGTTCTCGGCATCGACCGGCACGACCCGCCGCACGCGTTCGGATCGTCGCACGGTGACACGCGAATCACCCGCCTCGCCGTCGGTGAGGGCGAGGAGTACGTGCCACTCGTTCGCCGTTCACATGAGCTGTGGCGACAGATCGAGGCGGAGACCGGACGACGTCTTCTCGAGCAATGTGGCGGCCTGATCATGGGTGTCGCAGACGGCTCCCGCCAGCACGGCGCGACGGACTTCGTGCGTCGCACGATCGGCATCGCCAAGAGGAACGCGATACCGCACGAGACCTTGACGACCAGACGACATCCGTTCGCGCTACCCGCAATTCAACGTGGTCGACGGAACCTTCGGCTACTTCGAACCCGAGGCCGGCTACCTCCTGCCCGAGGAATGCGTAAGAGCACAACACGAACTGGCGAAACGGCACGGTGCGGTCCTGCACGCGAACGAGCGAGTCCTCGCGTGGCAGAGCACCGGCAGCAAGGTCACCGTGACGACGGGCGCCGCCGTCTACACGGCGGAGAAGCTGGTCATCTGTGCCGGGCCGTGGATCCGGGAACTGCTGCCGGAGTATCGGGAGTTGTTCTCCATCCACCGCCAGGTCCTGTTCTGGTTCGGCCTTGCCGACGAGAACACCTATGACGACTACCGCGCGCTGCCGATCCATCTCTGGATCTACGGCAGCGGACCAGACGAGATGGTCTACGGGTTCCCGGCGATCGACGGTCCGGCCGGCGGGGTGAAGGTGGCCGGCGAGCAGTTCGTCACGATCACTGATCCAGAGAGCACGCGGCGCACGGTCGACCAGGACGAGATCGATCGGGCGTATGAGCAGCACGTCCGTCGCAACTACCCCGGCCTGGCTCGACATTGCGTCAAGGCGACTGCCTGCCTGTACACGGTGACTCCCGACTTCGGGTTCGTCATCGACAGACATCCCGAGCATGGCAACGTTGTCATCGCCTCTCCGTGCTCAGGTCACGGCTTCAAGCACAGCGCGGCCATCGGTGAGGTGCTGGCGCAACTCACGATCGACGGGACCACCACGATCGACATCGAGCCCTTCGGCCTGGATCGGCTGCAGGGCTTGAGGAAAGCCGCCGTCCAACGCACTAGCTGACGACCTTCGACGAGCAGGGAGCGAAGCACCATGGGGAATCCCGTTGTCCACTTCGAGATCATCGGAGCCGACCCAGATCGGCTGCGCGACTTCTACGGCCAGCTCTTCGGTTGGGAGTTCGATGTCGGCGGTCCGGTGGCCCCGTCGGTGTCCGCGGCAGGCAGGTACGGCTTCACCGATACCGGTGCCGGCGGCACGGGAGCAGGAATACCGGGTGGCATCGGCGGCGGACCTGGTTACGACGGCCACGTCGTCTTCTACGCAGGTGTCCCTGATGTCGAGGCCGCCTTGCTCAAGGCGGAGAGCCTTGGCGGCACCCGCCGGATGGGTCCCGAGCAAGCGCCGGGCGGTGCCCTGGTCGTCGGCCACTTCGCCGACCCGGAGGGCAACGTGGTCGGGGTCGCGGCTCCTGCGTAGGGCTTGCCTTCGACTGCGTCCTGACGAACAGGGCTCCCACGCCCCACTGCGCCATTCCGACGTCACGGAATGTCGCTGACTCGAATCCCTGCGGCCAGGCATCGCTTCTCACGGAGAAGCCGTCGCCGGAGTTGCTCCCGTCCGAGACGTCCGCCGGAATGTACGACATCGCCTGCACGTCGAAGAGAAGTGCCGTAGTTGCACTCGTCAGTTCACGATCCAGGCGTCGTCTCGCTGCGGCGGAATCAGGTGCTCCATGCCGCCAACTAGGGCCTGCTGCTCCCTGACTGCGCTTCCAGGCGAGGCACGGTCGCGCCTGAGCGCGAAGGAAGATCAGAATGTCGCCGCCGGGAGGTAGTCCGGTACCGATCCCCAGTCCAGGTCGCTAAGCATGATGCACACCTCACACTGGGAAAGGAACGCCCATCACCCGACGCGGACAGGAGCAGTCTGGCCGTGAACGCACCTCCTGATAAGGCAACACGGCGCGATCAGAGGCCGTGAATGTGCGAGGACCCGTGGCATTGCCCAGGCGCCATCAGCGGCTCAGCGCAAGTCGAGCCGCATCAGGATCCGCGGAAAGCCGTTCAGCACCGACTTGGTGTCCGCCGCCTTGGTGAAACCCGCCTTCTCGAAGAGTCCCCTGGTGCCCACATACGCCATCGTGAGATCCACCCGCTTCGGCCCGTTGTCGACCGGGTACGCCTCGATTGCCGGCGCTCCGTGCGTGCGCGCGAACTCCACGGCACCCTTCACCAGGTGGTGGGAGATGCCCTTGCCGCGATGCCCGGGACGCACTCGGACGCACCACAACGACCACACCTCGAGGTCGTCGACGTGGGGAATCCGTCGATTGCCGGCAAAGCTCGTCTCCGAGCGCGGATGCACGGCTGCCCAACCGACGACCTCGTCGCCGTCGTAGGCGAGGACCCCCGGAGCGACCTTCTGCCGCACCAACTGCTTCACCCGATCGCGTCGCTGGGTGCCGACAAGGGCGACGTTCTCCTTGGGCGAGACGCGGTAGCTCAGGCACCAGCACACGTTCGCGTCAGGGCGCTTGGGGCCGAGCATCGTCTGCACGTCGGCGAAGCTCGTCGCCGGGCGCACCTCGATCGTCATGTCACCGTGCCCAGGGAACTGGGTCCATGTCAGCGTGCCCATGTCCTTGTGGAGCTGAGGGGACTCGAACCCCTGACCCTCTGCATGCCATGCAGATGCGCTACCAGCTGCGCCACAGCCCCGCTGCCCGCTCGCGCAGGCGAGGGCCAACTCTAGAGGATGGCCGTGCTGACACGCGAACCGGTGAAGGGGCCGGAAGGGCCTTCAGCCGCGCGGTAGCTCGTCGGCGCTCTCGCCGCGAGGTTCGGCCGACAGCCGCCGGGCGGCGTCTCCGACGCCCCACTCGACGATCCGCCACACGTGGCCTGGACGCTCGTCGTCTTCTGCCTCGGAACTGAGGTCTCCGTACCGTCCGACGACCACATAGCTGGCGTTCGAAAGCCCGGCGAGGGCTCGCCAGCTCTCGGTCGGCAGGCCGACCAGGGCACAGACACCCACCCTGCCGGCGACGCCGTGCGTGGCCGCCACAACGGTCGCGCCGTCGTCGTGCGCACGGGCGATGTCGGTGAGGCAGGCGGCCATCCTGGTGGCGACCTGACGCTCGCTCTCGCCGTCTCCGCCACGGCGGTCGTCCGGTCCGGCGTTGATCCGCAGCTCCGGGTAGAGCTCGAGGAACTCGGCCCGGGTGAGTCCGGAGATGCTGCCGGTGTCGATCTCGCGGAGCCGCTTGTCCTCGCGGATCGGCAGTCCGGTGAGTGCCGCGAGCGTCTCGGCCGTCTGCCGCGCGCGACTGAGGTCAGACGTATACAGCGCGTCCGGACGAAAGACCGCCAGCTCCGGAGCGATCGCGCGCGCCTGTGCCAGCCCGGTTGCGTCCAGCGGGATGTCGACCTGACCCTGCATCCGCTCCTCGGCGTTCCATGCGGTCTGGCCGTGCCGCCAGACCACGAGTCGCGAGGCGGTCACGCGCCGAGAATTCGGGCGGTGCTCTCCAGTCGTGCTCTGTCATTGCCGGCGTCAGAGTCGTCGGAGGTGGCCTCGATCCTGGCGACGACGTCGTCACCCAAGGGGATCAGCGGGCAGTCACGCCACAGCCGCTCGAAGCCGTAGAAGTCGCGCTCCTCGTTGTGCAGGACGTGCACGACGATGTCGATGAAGTCGAGCAGCACCCAGCGGTTCTTGCCAGAACCTTCCCGGCGGGCGGGCTTGACGCCCTTGGCGCGGAGGGCCTCTTCGACAGCCTCGACGATCGCACCGACCTGGCGGTCGTTGGGAGCGGAGGCGACGACGAAGGCGTCGGTGAGCGCCAGCCGGTCGGAGACGTCGACCGCGACCACGTTGTGGGCCAGCTTCTCGGCGGCGGCAGCAGCAGCGGCATGGACGAGTTCGAGTGATTCGGCAGAGGCGGGCAAATTGATCTCTCGGGTCGATCTTCCGGGTCGGATGGCACCGGACGGCGTGCCGATGCGTTGGCCAGTCTGCCAGAGGAGGCTGCTCCACGCTCAAACCGAAGGTTCGCCACCGAGGGCCAGGGCGGGTCAGGGCGAGCCGTACAGGTGCGCCTTCTGGATGTACTGGACGATGCCGTCGGGCACGAGATACCAGATCGGGTCGCCGTCAGCCACGCGGGCGCGGCACTCGGTCGAGGAGATCGCGAGCGCGGGGACCTCGACGATCGTCAGCCGGTCGCCGGGCAGCTGGGTGAGGTGGGCGAGCTCGATCTTCACGCCCGGCCGGGTACAGCCGACGAAGTGCGCGAGCGTGAACATCTCGTCCACGTCGTGCCAGCTGAGGATCTGGTCGAGCGCGTCGGCGCCGGTGATGAAGTACAGGTCGACGTCCGGGCCGCGTTGGGTGCGTAGGTCGCGGAGAGTGTCCACCGTGTAGGTGGGGCCAGGGCGGTCGATGTCGATGCGGCTGGTGGTGAACCGCGGGTTCGAGGCGGTCGCGATCACCGTCATCAAGTACCGGTGCTCCGCCGGGGAGACCTCGCGATCCGACTTCTGCCAGGGCTGGCCGGTCGGCACGAACACCACTTCGTCCAGGTCGAACCAGGCGGCCACTTCGCTGGCTGCTACGAGGTGGCCGTGGTGGATCGGGTCGAATGTGCCGCCCATGACGCCGATCCGGGGGCGGGTCTTGGGCACCAGACCATGCGCGGTAGCCGCGGCCACGATGCCGGCGCCCGCATCCGTCAGCGTCGACGTCGCCTGTCCCTGGCTTGGCGGATCGGGAACGGCGCCCTCGCCGGGGTGCGGGCCTGGTGACGACTCGGTCATCGGGTCGCCTACTCGTGTGGCCGACCGCCGCCGATGATCCAGGTGACGGCGAGCAGGGCCAGCAGCAACAGCAGCACGAAGATGCCGATGAGCCAGGGGGTGGCGTTGAACCCGGATTCGGCTGCCGCCAGGAGGGTGCCGGTCATGGCGGCATGCTACCGATGAGCGATCCCGTCCGGATGGGCCACCAGCGCGCGCCGCCTTCGCGCGTCGACCGACTTACACAGAACATGCAGCGCCGTCGTCGGCGGGTCGGCAATCGGCCGACACGTCCCGTTCTGTCCGGTCCCGGTGCATGTTCCGTGCGATTTGGCAGCCAGGGCGTCGGTCAGTCAGGCGCTAGGCGCGGGTCTGGCCGTCGCCTTCGAGCACCCACTTGGTCGAGGTCATCTCGGCCAGGCCCATCGGCCCGCGCGCGTGCGTCTTCTGGGTGGAGATGCCGATCTCGGCGCCGAAGCCGAACTCGCCGCCGTCGACGAACCGGCTGGAGGCGTTGACGATCACGGCCGCAGCGTCGACCTGCGCGACGAAGGCCGCAGCGGCAGTTGCCGAGTCGGTCACGATCACCTCGGTATGACCGGAGCTGTGCCGGCGAATGTGCTGTACGGCTTCGTCGAACGTGTCCACCACTGCCACCGCGAGATCGAGGTCCAGGTACTCGGTGTCGAAGTCCTCCTCGGTCGCAGGACTGACATCGGCCGACGACCCGGCGAGCAGGGCCAGCGCACGTGGGTCCGCGTGCAGCCGAACACCGTCGAGCGCGCGGGCCGCCTCGGGCAGGAAGGTTGCCGCCACGTCGGCGTGCACCAGCAGCGTCTCCGCGGCATTGCAGACACTGGGCCGCTGCATCTTCGCGTTGACGATGATCGGAACCGCCTTGGCAAGGTCGGCCGACGCGTCGACGTAGACGTGCACGTTGCCCACGCCGGTCTCGATCACGGGGACGCTCGACTCGGTGACGACCGTCTGGATGAGGCCTGCACCGCCGCGTGGAATCAGCAGGTCGATCAGCCCGCGTGCCGTCATGAGCTCCTTGACGACCTCGCGGCCCCCTTCGACCAGCGCGATCGCGTCGGGATTCAGTCCGCACTCGTCCAACGCTCGTCTCAGCGTGCTGACGATCGCCCGGTTGGAGTTCAGGGCGCTCGACGAACCACGCAGGAGCGAGGCATTGCCGGACTTGAGGCAGATGCCGGCCGCGTCGGCAGTGACGTTCGGCCTGCCCTCGTAGATCATCGCCACCACACCGAGCGGGACGCGGAGCTGCCGGAGCCGCACGCCGTTCGGGAGGGTCGAACCACGCACCACTTCCCCGACCGGGTCGGCGAGGGTGGCCAGGTGCTCCAGTCCGGCCGCCATGGCGTCGATCCGGTCGGTGGACAGCGCCAACCGGTCCACCATCGCGGAGGAAGCATCCGCTCCCCTGGCGAGCTCGACGTCCTTGCGGTTCGCCTGCACGATCGCATCCGAGTCGCGACGCAGCCCGGCCGCCATGGCGCGGAGGGCGCCGTCCTTGACGGGTCGCGGCGCCTGCGCCAGCTGGTAGGCAGCCGCTCGGGCCACGGTCGCGAGTTCATGCACGGACAGCACCGCACGAGCCTAACGCGGGCAGGTGGAGGGCACCGGTCTCTGTCCGGGTCGTTGCCGGGGCCCATCGCCCGGTGGTGACATGCTGCGGCGGTGGACCGCCTCCGGCACTGGCTGATCGTGCGCCATCGGCACAACTGGATCCTCTTGTTGCGATTCGGGCTGGTCGGCGGTTCCGGAGTGTTGGTGAACCTGCTGACGGTCGTGGTCTGCAAGAAGCTCGGCCCGCATCCGGAGCAGGTGGCGATCGACCTCCCGTTCACCGACTTCAACGTCCGCTGGTACCACGTCTTCTCCACGATCGCCTTCCTGGTCGCGAATCTCTGGAACTTCCAGCTCAACCGCTCGTGGACCTTCCGCAGCGCGAAGCACTCGTCCTGGCTGCGGGAGTACTGGCCTTTCCTCGCGGTCGGCGGGCTGGGTCAGGTGATCGGGCTCGGGATCCTGACGCTGCTCATGCACCCGAGTTCGCCGATCGGCCTGTCCAGCTTCGGTGTTCGACGATTCGACTGGGCTGCGCACCAAGATCTACTGGGCCCAGCTGATCACCGTCGCGGTGGTCACGCCGGTGTCGTTCGTGCTCAACAAGCTCTGGACGTTCCGAGCGGTGCGTGGTCGCTCCGGCCAGCCGCTTGCCGACGAGGCACTGGACCATGAGTTGGATCTCGACGTCGAGGAGTTCCCGGAGGACGCACCCATCGTCGAGCAGCTGCACCACCAGCAGCCTCTGGACAAGCGACGACGCGAACGCCACTAGAGACCTGCTTCGCCCGCTAGCTTCGTCCCGTGCTGACTCCACCACCCGACCTCGACGAGACCGAGGTCGCGCGTCTTGTACGCGACGCCTGGGAGCTGCCGCTCGAGCAGTGCCGGTACCTGGCCGAGGGCATGGGGTCGCATCACTGGCTCGGATCCGACGCAACAGGTGCCGACCGATGGTTCATCACCGCCGACCGGGTCGGAGCTCCCAAGGAGGCCGAGGAACTCCAAGCCTGCTTCACGGTCGTGAGTTCCCTGGCCCAGCAGCTGCCGTTCGTGCTGGGTCCGCAGGCAGCCAAAGACGGCTCGGTCATTCACCCCGCGGGGTCGGACGGGAGCCTGCTCGTGTCGGTGCGCGACTACCTGCCCGGCGACAGCGGGCCGTTCGGCGTGTTCGCCCAGCCGGAGATCCGGTTCCAGGTGCTGCGGGCGCTCGCCGAGATGCACGCCCTCCCGGTTCCGGACCTGCTCCCCCGCTGGCAGCCGGAGACCTACGCCGGTATCCGATCCGCCTTGACCGAGAAGGACGCCTCCTGGGCACTGGCGGGGCCGCATGCCGAGTCAGCGAGGCACCTCGTGCTGACCAACGCCGGCTCCCTTACCCGCCGGCTAGAGGACTTCGACGCCAGGAGCGTCGACCTCCTCTCCCACCGCCACGACGTGATCAGCCATGGCGAGCCGCACGCTGCGAACGTCCTGGTCCTTGAGTCAGGCCACCCGTCAGGTGGCCTGAACAGCCCAATCGCCTTGCTGGACTGGGATACCGTGCGCGCCGCACCCCGAGAGCGAGACCTTGCCGTCGCCCTGCCCGGTGCGGACTCCGTGGAGCTTCCGGAGGCCACCAGGATCTACCTCGAGGCGTCAGGTGACATCGACGACCTGGATCAAGACGTGATCGCCCTGTTCCGCGAGGAGTGGGCGCTGAACGACATCGACGTGACGCTGACGGAACTGCGAGCGCCACATGGCGATACTGCCGACACCCGGGCTGCGCTCCAGATCCTCGGCAACTACGCAGCTACCGGAACCTGAAGCCAGTCAGGCGTTCGACAGGTCGCCGTTGATCATCCAGCGGTGACCGAACGGATCGCAGATGGTGCCGATCCGGCCGTGAGGCGTGTCGCCCGGCTCCCGGTCCACCCGTGCACCGCCGGCGCGCGCCGCGTCCACCACCTCGTCGCAGTTCTGCACCTGCAGGTGGATGGTGACCGGCACGCCCGCATTCGGGTCGGGTGCCACCACCCCGTAGTCGGGGGCTTCGTCCGACATCATGATCCGCGCGCCGCCGATGGCGAACTCCACGTGCCCCACTTTCCCGTCGGGCATGATGATCGGTTCGAACGTCATCTCCGCGCCAAGGTTCTTGATGTACCAGTCGAGAGCCTGGTGTGAGTCCGTGACGGTGATGTACGGCGTGACGGTGGCCATGCGGTGGTTCTCCTTTGTCTCGGGTGGCGTGTGTGCCAGATCGGGTTGTGGGCTTAGGAAAGCGGCCGGTCAGCTGTCCAGAGGTCGCATGAAGGCCCAGAGGGCGCCTTCGCAGTCGAATGCGCTGTATTCGCGATAGCCGTAGGGCTGATCCGTGGGGGAGATGGCGATCTCGGCGCCCTCGCTCACTGCGTGGGCGTGGTGCTGGTCGACGTCGTCCACCATCACGGCCATGGTGGCGGTCGCTGCACCGAGGGACAGCGGGGACGCCAGGTGGAATCGGTCCGACACGTGATGGAGCCAGATGTCCCCGTCTCCGCAGGAGATTTCCGCATGCACGACGGTCCCGTCCCCGTCTCGCGTCATCCGGGACGGGCCGAGACGGAAGACCCGTTCGAGGTACGCCACCGCTGCCTCGAGGTCGCGGTAGACCAGACCGGTGATCCTGCGGTTGATGCCTTCGGTGTCGGCGCTGATCGTCGCCAGCCGGCTCAGGTACGACCCCGCATCGCCTGAGCCGTCCCCGTCGAGGGCGCCGGCGATCTGATGGCGCAGTCTCGTGAGGGCACTGATGCGACCGTCGAGTTCGTGGACCTGGAGTTCCATCAGCGCCTGCAGGTCGGCCTCGTCACCGCCGAGCGATCGCTCGATGTCGGCCAGGGTGAGTCCCAGGCGACGGAGCAGGCAGACCCGGAAGAGCCTGGTGAGGTCACCGGTGGCGTACCACCGGTGACCGGCGTCGCTGCGTCCGGTCGGCACCACGAGGCCGATCTCGTCGTAGTAGTGCAGGGTCCGCACGGTGAGCCCCGTCAGGGTGGCGACCTCACCGACGCGCCAGCGCCCTGCCTCTTCTGTCACGGACCAGACGCTAGGCCCTCACGTCGCGTGAGGTGCAAGCCCGCTGCCCAAGTTCGACCAGGTACCCGGGCCCGACAGGGAGAATCTGAGACTGTGGTCCTCGTGACGTCGACCGAGCAGGTTGAAGAGGTTCCCTCCAGCCGACGGAGAACACTCGAGGCATTGGTGGTCGGGTGTGTCGTGTTGGTCGTTTACCTGCTGACATTGGCGGGCAACCACACGGAGGCAGAAGACTCACTGCGATACCTGTACGAGATCCGTTCCGGCGCCGTCGATGCCATCTCCAACCCCTACCACCTCGCCTACGGGTGGTACGGCTGGATCGGATATCACCTTGCTCTCGCGCTGGGGTACGGCGGCGGCCCACTTCTCCCCGTACAGATCCTGGATGCGCTCACGGGCGCACTGGGCATAGGGCTGCTGTGGGCGCTGCTGAGAACGGTCTCGCTGCGCCGAACGGCTGCGGCAGTGGGTTGCGGCCTGCTCGCGTTCTCGTACGGCTACTGGTGGTACAGCGTCGAGGTCGAGGTGTACATCCTGTCGGCCGTGCTGCTGATCGGCTGCCTCTTCCTGGCCTACCGCGCGGTGATCCACCCCACCTGGAAGAGGTTCGCGCTCCTGGGTGCCGCGCACGGCCTGGCCATGCTGGCGCACAATACGAACGCCCTTTTCGGCATCGTGGTGCTGGCGGCATTGGTGCTCGGTGGGCGGACCATCCCGTTCGGACGTGTCCTGCGCTGCGCCGCGGCATATGCGGTGGCGGGGATTCTCGTCGTGGTGTCTGCCTACACAGTCGTCGTCACGACCATCGGACTCAGGAGCCGGTCCGCGATCTATGACTGGCTGACCGGTTACGCGCAGAGTGGCCAATGGGGTCAGTGGGACCAGTCGAGTATCCCCAAGGCCATGGTCGGGGCGGGCCGTGCACTCGTCGGCGGTCACTTCGCGTTTGCGCTGGGACCGGTGCGAGACATTGCCGTCAAGAGTTTCGCCAACAAGAGCCTCCGGGAGGAGGTGTTCCTCGTCCGTGGGTACTCCACGGTCCTGGCGTTGCTTCTCCTGGTACTCGCTGCGGTAGTCGTCGTCGGGCTGATGCTGCCCGTGGTGCGGTGGTTGCGGCATCCGACGTTGGTCGGGCGAGGAAGGGTGCTGGCGCTATTGAGCCTCAGCTGGCTCGTGCCGTATTCCCTCTTCTTCGTCTGGTGGGAGCCGCAGAACATCGAATTCTGGATCTCTCCAGGGATTCCGCTGGCGATTCTGTTCGCCTTGATCTTCGGGGCCCGGCGGGCCAAGTCGCGACATCGGGAGACCGGGTACGTCGCCGTCCTCGTCAGCGCTCTCCTGCTTCTCAACCTCCTGGGCAGCGTGTTGCCGCAGCACGGTGAGGAGGACGACTACTGGCGGGTCCGGGCCGCCTGGTACGAGCGGAACGTAACGTCCGCGGATCTCATCGTGGCGTACGACTACCAGGAGACCTACTACCTGCGTTACTTCACATCGGCCGAGGTGATCGACGTCAAACCGCACCTGCTCTTTCGAGGAGTGCCGGCGACCATCGCGCTGTTGGAGCGCGAAATAGCCGAGCGTGAGGGCAGGCGGGTGCTGTTCAGCAGTGAGGTCTTCTTCCCTTCCTCTGACGCGTATTCGGAGTGCACCGATGCGAGGGCGTGTGAGGTCTGGGCTCCTGCCATGCGAGAGGCATTCCTCTCGCGCACCTCCGTCGTAGCCCGACAACCCCTGGAAGACGTGCGGGAACTCACGGGTCGTTGACCCCTCCCGTAGGTCAGAGGCAGGTATCCAGCTGCCACCGGTGCGCCTCCTGCGAGACGACGGACGAGAAGCGCATGCTCAAACCGGACATGAGGAGAGGGAATCGATGACCGCGACGCTTCACCCGGTCTCACTCGTGCACCTCCCGCGAGATCCAGGGCCAATCCCTGAACCGTTGATCGATCCCGCCCTCCGAACCGAAGAACGCCGCGTCGGGATCGTGCTGGAACGCCTCGACTGCCAGTGCGCGTCACAGCCGGGTCGGGCCGTCTCCCTCCTGGTCGGACCGCTCGACGGCAGCGGACTCGTCCACCCACTCGGTGTCGACGGCCAGATTCCCTTGTACGACACGACTCTCGGCCTCGGCCGGTCGGTAGCGATCGGCGTCGCCATGCTGGAGAGCGACGGTCCCGTCTGCGATGCCGGACACGCGGCCGACGCGATCGCCTCGTGCATCACCCGGGCGGCGACCGTGACCCCCTGGTCCACGCTGACACGGCCCGGCGACGCCGTCCTTGCGGCAGCCACGTCAGCGCTCGCGGACAGCGGGAATCTCGTCATGGGCGCGTTCGCCGTCCGGCTGACGAATGCGGCCCGGTCGCTGCTGGTCGACAGCCTGTCGACGAGCGCGTTCACCACGGTGATCGACGAACCCGGCACGGATGGCCTGGCGGTGCGGTTCCAGCGCGACGACGGCGACTACACCGCCACCTTCCGGATGCACGCGGACGTCGGGACCCTCGTCAGCGCCTGAGCAGGACCAGATCGTCGCGGTGGACGACCTCCCGCTCGTAGGCGGCTCCCAGGGTGGCCGCGAGGTCGTGGGTCGACCGGCCGAGCAGTTGCGGTAGCTCACCGGCGTCGTAGTTGACGAGCCCACGCGCTACGACGACGCCGTCCGGGCCGACGACGTCGACCGGGTCACCGGCGACGAACGTGCCGACCACATCGGTGATCCCAGCCGGCAGCAGCGACGCCTGCCGGTGCGTCAGCGCCCTGACCGCTCCGGCGTCGATCACCAGCCGGCCGACGCCCGGCGTGGCGTGCTCCAGCCACAGCAGCCGGGTGGGACGCCTACGGCCGGTGGCGTGGAAGAGCGTGCCGACCTCGACACCGGAGACCGCCTCGGCGGCCTGCGACGCGGCGGCCAGCACCACCGGGATCCCTGCAGCGGTGGCGATCCGGGCGGCTTCCACCTTCGTCACCATGCCGCCGGTACCTACCCCAGCCGGCCCGGTCCGGCCCAGCGTCGCCGGGTCGACGCTCTCGGCGTCGAGCACGTCGGAGAGCAGGACCGAGCCCTCGTCGCCAGGCCTGCCGCTGTGCAGGCCGTCCACGTCGGAGAGCAGGACCAGCAGGTCCGCGTGCACGAGATGGCTCACCAGCGCGGCCAGCCGGTCGTTGTCGCCGAACCGGATCTCGGTGGTGGCGACCGTGTCGTTCTCGTTGACCACCGGCAGCACACCGAGTTCCAGCAGCCGGGCGAACGTCCGGTAGGCGTTGCGGTAATGAGAGCGGCGGGTCACGTCGTCGACGGTCAGCAGCACCTGGCCGGCGGTGATGCCGAAGCTCGCGAGTTCCGCCGTGTAGCGGGCCAGCAGCAGGCCCTGGCCGACGGCAGCGGCGGCCTGCTGGGTTGCCAGATCGCGTGGCCGGCGTCGCAAGGCGAGCGGAGACAGCCCCGCCGCGATCGCGCCCGACGACACGAGGACGACCTCCGCTCCCCGCGCACGCAGGCCGGCAAGGACTGCCACGAGCGCGGTCACCGCGTCGTTGCGCAGTCCGCCGTGCGAGTCGGCGAGAGACGACGAGCCCACCTTGACCACCACGCGCGCCGCCGTGGCGACGTCGCTGCGGGTCACGATCAGTCTCCCAGCCGGACGTCGAAGCCGCGTGGCCCCAATGCCGAGGCACCTCCGTCGAGCGTCGGGTCGAAGTCGAACATGACCTCGTCACCCGCGGGCCCGATGATCACGTCGTCGCCGGGCTGCGCGCCCGCTTCGATGAGCCGCCGTTCGACGCCCAGCACGGCGAGGCGGTCGGCGAGGAAGCCGACGGCCTCGTCGTTGCCGAAGTTGGTCTGCCGGACCCAGCGGTCGGTGATCGCCCCCTGCACCACGTAGGCGTCGCCGCGGCGGCGCACGTCGAACGAGTCGTCGCCGCGGCCACCGACGGGCGAAGGGCGCAGCACGATCCGGGTGCTCTCGGGTGGCGGCATCGCCGCCCGGGCCGCGGCGACGACGTCGGCCATGGCGAAGGTGAGTTCTCGAAGGCCCTCGTGCGTCGCGGCGGAGATGATGAAGACCGGCAGCCCGCGCTCCTGCAGGTCGGGCAGGACCATCTCCGCGAGCTCACGGGCTTCGGGGACGTCGGCCTTGTTCAGGGCGACCATCCGCGGCCGGTCGGTCAGGCCGCCGTACGACGCGAGCTCCGCCTCCAGGGTGTCGAGGTCGGAGACCGGATCGCGATCGGGTTCCTGCGTCGCGCAGTCCAGGACGTGCACCAGCACCGCACACCGCTCGATGTGCCGGAGGAACTCGTGGCCCAGCCCGCGTCCTTCGCTGGCGCCGGGTATGAGCCCGGGGACATCGGCGACGGTGTAGCTGTTGTCGCCTGCGGTCACCACGCCGAGGTTGGGTGAGAGCGTGGTGAACGGATAGTCGGCGATCTTGGGCCGTGCCCGCGAGATCGACGCAATCAGGCTGGACTTGCCCGCCGAGGGGAATCCCACCAATCCGACGTCGGCCACGAGCTTGAGTTCCAGGGTGAGCGCCCGCTCCTCGCCTGGCTCCCCCAGCAGCGCGAACCCGGGCGCCCGCCGGCGCGGGCTCGCCAACGCGGCGTTGCCGAGACCACCCTTGCCGCCCGCCGCAGCCACGAATCGGGTGCCGTGGCCGACGAGGTCGGTGACCAGTTCGCCATCCTGCTCGGTCACGACCGTGCCGTCCGGAACCGCAACCTCGATGTCGGGGCCGTGCTGGCCGAACTTGTTGTCGCCCTGTCCGGGCTTGCCGTTGCCCGCCTTCTTCTGCCGCACCTGATAGAGGTCGGCGAGCGTGGTGAGGTTCGCGTCGACCACCAAGATGACGTCGCCGCCACGGCCGCCGTTGCCGCCGTCTGGCCCACCGAGCGGACGGAACTTCTCGCGATGTACCGACGCGCAGCCGTCGCCGCCACGGCCGCCGGACAACTGCAGGTTGACGCGATCGACGAACACCGGGGTCGCCATGGCGTCCTCCTCAGGCGTCGAAGCGCTGCTGTTGTTGTCGCTTTCGCGGGTCAGATGGTCGAGATCAGCTCATGCACGTCCGCACGAACGGTATCGGCCTCAGGCGCTCAGGCGTGGCGGAAAAGCAGAAGCGGGCCGCCGTTACCGGCGACCCGCCTCGACAGGTGTACCCGACGGTGGCGGTGGGCCGCCGTCGGCGCAGGACTCAGACCGGAGTCTTCTCCGCCTCGGCCGGCACGGCGACCGGCACGATCGAGATGACCCGGCGGCCACGCTTGCTGCCGAACTCGACAGCGCCCGCGGTCAGCGCGAACAGGGTGTCGTCGCCGCCGCGCCCGACGTTGTCGCCGGGGTGGAAGTGGGTGCCGCGCTGGCGGAGAAGGATCTCGCCCGCGTTCACCACCTGGCCGCCGAAGCGCTTGACCCCCAGTCGCTGGGCATTGCTGTCACGACCGTTGCGCGTGGATGACGCGCCCTTCTTGTGTGCCATGTCCGTACCTCACATCGATATTGCTGCGGCGGAGAAATGTTCAGTCTTTGAGGATGTAAAGCCGGTCAGGCCGAGATTCCGGTGACCTTCACCTGCGTGTACTTCTGCCGGTGACCCTGCCGGCGGCGGTACCCGGTCTTGTTCTTGAAGCGCAGGATGATGATCTTCGGGCCCTTGGTGTCGGCCACCACCTCGGCCGTCACGCTGGCCTTGCCGAGCGACGCGGCATCGCTGGTGACGGCGTCTCCGTCGACGAGCAGCACCGGGGTGAGGCTGACGCTGTCGCCGACCTTGTCGGCGGTGCGGTCGATCTCGATGACGTCGCCGACCGAGGCCTTCAGCTGGCGGCCACCGCTACGCACGATCGCGTACACAGGCGTTTCCCACTTCCGTTACTTGTTGCTGCTTCTGACGGGCACCGGTGGCTCCGCGATGGGCCCGAGCGCTGGTCCCGCATTTCAGAGTTCGATCAAAGGCGAGACCGCACAAACTGAGCCGACGCACGAGACTACCGGACGAGCGCAGGACGGCTCAAACTGTGCAGCCGTGTGGCACCGTGGCGCCCGCGCGGGCTCTCGTCGGCGCCCGGCCGGGAGGGGAGCCGATGGCGGCCAGACCAGCCACGCCGCGTCGTCGGCTGCTGGCACGCCCGGTCTCGTTCTCGTGGGGATTCTTCCACCGCTCGCTCGTGGATCAGGTGCCACGCGACCACCGGCAGCCCGATCACGAGTTCCGTCGGCGACAGCTGATCGGCGCTGCCACCCTGGTGGTCGGTGCGGTGCTGTTGTGGCTCGCCCTGCACGTCCGGCCCGGTGACCCGCTGTTCTACCCGTTGACGCTCGGGTTGGCACTTGCCTACGGCCTCGGCGCGCTGGCCTCCGGGCCCCTGCACCTGGGCTGGTCGCACGACCGGAACGGCCGGCAGGTCCGCCCGGTGGTAGCGCCCATCGTCCTGGGGCTGCTGCTGCTGGCGCTGTTCCTTCTCGGCGCGGCCCTGGTGGTCAGAGTGCCCGGTCTCCGCGATCCGGTGGAGCACCTGCTTGACCACGCCCGCCTCGGATCGCTGCCGGTCGTCGCAGCGGTGACGGCCATCACCGGCTTCACCGAGGAACTGTTCTTCCACGGTGCGCTCTACGCCGCCGTCGGCCGCCGCTTCCCGGTCATCGTCACCACGGTGGCGTACACGCTCGTGACCGCGGTGTCCGGAGTGCTTCTCCTGGCGCTGGCCGGGGCACTGATCAGCCTCGTGACCGGCCTGCAACGCCGCACCACCGGTGGCGTCCTGGCCCCGATCCTCACCCACCTGACCTGGTCGATGGGAATGCTGTTCCTGCTGCCGGTCGCGTTCTCCCTCTGGAGCTGACCACATGACCGACTCCCCCACTCAGGACGCCGCCGACACCCACGCCGGTCGACCCGGGCGGGCACTCGTGACCGGCGCGACCGGCTACATCGGCTCGCAACTCGTCCCCGAACTGCTCGCGAGGGGCTGGGCGGTGCGTGTGCTCACGCGCTCCGCCGGCGGCCTGGACGCCCGGGAGTGGGCCGAATGACGTCGACATCGTCGAAGGCAACGCCGACTCACCCGACGATCTTGGTCGGGCACTCGACGGGGTGGACGTCGCCTACTACCTCCTGCACTCGATGGAGGGCAAGGGCGACTTCGTGGCCCGGGACCGGGAACTCGCGACGACGTTCGCCACGGCAGCCAGCGGGGCCGGGACACGGCGGCTTGTCTACCTGGGCGGTCTGCATCCCGAGGGAGAGTTGTCTCCGCACCTGGCGTCGCGGGTCGAGGTGGGCGAGATCCTGCTTGCCAGCGGCGTTCCGACCGTCGTCCTGCAGGCCGGCGTCGTGCTGGGCGACGGCTCGGCATCCTTCGACATGCTGCGGCACCTCACCGAGCGCCTCCCGGCGATGATCGCGCCGAAGTGGCTACGCAACCGCATCCAGCCGGTCGCCATCAGCGACGTCCTGCACTACCTGGCCGGCGCTGCCCTCCTGCCCGCCGACGTGAACCGCGTGTACGACATCGGCGGTCCGGAGGTGCTGACCTACGCCGACATGATGAAGCGCTACGCCGAGATCTGCGGGCTGGGGCGCCGGCCGATCGTCACGCTTCCGCTGCTGACCCCATCGCTGGCGAGTCACTGGGTCGGGCTGGTGACGCCGGTCGTGGCCGGCGTGGCCCGGCCTCTCGTCGGCAGCCTGATCCATGACGCGGTCTGCGACGACGACGATGTCCTCGACGCGCTCGGAGAGCCGCCCGGTGGGCGAACCCCCTTCGACGTGGCGATCCAGCGCGCCACCAGTGAGCTGGATGCGCACCTGTGGCGGCGGACGCTGGCCCAGGTCGCAGGCATGGTCGCGGCGTGCGCCGTCGCCGGTTCGCTGCTCACCGATCCCGACAGCCGGTGGTACCGGATGCTGGGCAAGCCGGGATGGCAGCCGCCGAGCGCAGCGTTCCCCGCGGTCTGGACCTCGCTCTACGCAGCACTGACGGTGACCTCCGCAGCGACCATCACCGAGCTGACCGAGCAGGGCCGCTCACGTGACGCGGCCGGCTACCGAAACGCGCTCACGGTCAATCTCGCGCTCAACACGGCGTGGAGTGCGCTGTTCTGGCGCGCCCGGGCGACGGGCCTCGCGACCCTCGACTCCGCCGCCCTGGCGGTCAGTGCGGTCGACCTCGCCCGGCGGGCCGGGACGGTGGGCCGAGGCAAGCGGATGGTTCTGCTCGGCTACGCCGGTTGGTGTGGCTTCGCCACGGTGCTGGGTGGCTCGATCGCCAGGCGCAACCGGGCACGCCGAGGCTAGCGAGGCTGAATCGCAGGTCCGTCCGCAGACCTGCACTAGCGTGTGCGTGTTCCGGACCCGGTCAGGAGGACCGCCGACGATGGCCCTCGAGCGCAGCAACGTGTGGAGCCTGCTGCGGTTCCCCGAACGCGGACGTGGACCGTTCAGGTCGATCGCCGTGCGCGTCGCCATCGCGCTGGGCGCCGTCGCGGTGGTCACGCTCATCGTCTACCTCGATCGCGACGGTTACCGGGACGGCGACGGCCAGGTCGACTCGGTTCCTGGATGCCCTCTACTACGCGACGTGTCACGCTCTCGACGACCGGTTACGGCGACATCACCCCGGTGTCACCGCAGGCGCGGCTCACCAACGTCCTTCTGGTGACGCCCTTGCGGCTGCTGTTCCTGATCGTGTTGGTGGGGACGACGATCGAGGTCCTCACCCGGCGGACCACCCAGGCCATCCGGGCCAGCTTCTGGAGGCGGCGCATGCGCAACCACGTGATCATCGTCGGCTTCGGCGTGAAGGGTGAGTCCGCGCTCAGGGCGTTGATCGACCAAGGCCGCCCGATGAGCGACATGGTGGTGGTCGACCGGAGCAGCGAGAACGTCAACAACGCGGTGCGGATCGGCGCCGTCGGCGTTCAGGGCGACTCCACCCGGGAACCCATCCTCGTGCAGGCCGGCATCGACAAGGCCGACACGATCATCGTCTGCGTCGATCGCGACGACACGGCGGTCCTGGTCACGCTCACCGCGCGACGACTCGCCCGGAAGGCGACCATCGTGACGTCGGTGCGCGAATCTCAGAACGTCGAGGTTCTCAAGCAGAGCGGGGCGAACGTCGTGATCCCGACGGCGGAGTCCGCCGGTCGCATGCTGGGCCTGTCGAGCACGGCGCCGCGGGCGGGCGAGATGCTCGAGGACCTGCTCGGAGCCGGCGAAGGTCTGGAACTCCGGGAACGGCTCGTCCTGCCCGCGGAGATCGGGCACACCTGCCAGGAGGTCGTGCTCGGTGGCCAGATCGCGATCGGAGTGGTCCGGGACGGCACGACCCTGCGGTGGGACAACCCCGAGATCGGCCCGCTACGGCGCGACGACGGTCTCGTCGTGATCCACAACTGCGATCGGGGACCTGGATCATCGCCACCGCGATCTGATCGCGACCGCGGATCCCGCCTCGACTCAGGCCTCTGCTGGGGACAGGTCAGCGGGTTCGAAGTCGGATGGGTCACTGCCGTCGGCCAGCGGATCGGCCGCCGGTGCCTCGTCCCGACGCGACCGGCCACCACGACGACCACGTCGACGTCTAGGCCGGCTCGGGCCGCTCGGCTCATCCTGCTCAGCCACCTGCGCTGCCTCGCTGGACTCACCGTTCGCCGTATCTGTGCCTGCTGCCTCGGTGTTCGAGCCGGCAACGGGCGACTGAGTGGGTGCCTCCACCCGTTCGCCACCGGTCGCTCCGTTCCACTGGGCGTCGGCCGGCATGCCCGAGGGGGCACCGGCTTCGGCGACCTCGGCCGGTGCAGCGTCGGCGCCGCCGCCGTCGTTCCCGGCAGGAGCGGCAGCCGGGAGCTCGATGGCCTGACTCGCGCCGCGGGTGGTGCTGTCAGTCGTGGGCGTGCCGTCGGTAACGGCGTCGCCAGGTGCCGTTTCGGCCTCGGGTGCCGTGCTGACCTCAGGTGCCGTGCCGTCCTCGGGTGCAGTGCTGACTTCAGGTGCCGTGCCGCCCTCAGATGCTGTGTCCCCCAGCTGAGTCCTCTGCGTCAGGCGACGTCGCCTCGGCCGGACTGCTGAGATCGAGCTCCAGCAGGTCGGTGTCCTCCGGTGGGGTGTCACTGCCCGCTTCGTCGGCAGCGCCGTCGGCGGCTGTCGTGTCGTCGGGGTGCTCGGCCGATCGGCTGCGGGCCGCAGCAGCGGCGATGATCTCCGCCGGGTTCGGGCCGTGCGGGACGGCCGGCGCCGGCTTCGACTCGTTGCGCTTGCGCCCGTTCCGGCCGGAGCGGCTGTCGCTGCGGCCGTTGTCCTGGTCGTCGTCGGAGTTCCGCCCGGTGTCTGCCTTGGGATGGTCGTGAATGACCAGGCCACGGCCACCGCAGTGCGGGCAGGGCTCGCTGAACGCCTCGAGCAGCCCGATGCCGATGCGCTTGCGCGTCATCTGCACGAGGCCGAGCGACGTGACCTCGGCGACCTGGTGCTTGGTGCGGTCGCGACCGAGGCACTCCACCAGCCGGCGCAGGACAAGCTCGCGGTTGGCCTCCAGCACCATGTCGATGAAGTCGATGACGACGATGCCGCCGAGATCGCGCAGCCGCAGCTGGCGCACGATCTCCTCTGCTGCTTCGAGATTGTTCTTGGTGACGGTCTCCTCGAGGGAGCCACCGCTACCGGTGAACTTGCCGGTGTTCACGTCGACGACGGTCATCGCCTCGGTCCGGTCGATGACGAGGGAACCTCCGGAGGGCAGCCAGACCTTTCGCTGGAGTGCCTTGGCGATCTGGTCATCGATGTCGTAGCGGGCAAAGACATCCTCGTCGTCGGCGGCACGAGTCACCCGGTCACCCAGATGCGGAGCCACCGCAGCGACGTACTCCAGCACCTCGGCGCCGGCATCGGGTCCCGACACCTCGAGGCGGGCGAAGTCGGAGTTGAACAGGTCGCGCACGACCTTCAACAGGAGGTCGGGTTCGACATAGAGCGACTTGGGCGCCTGACCCTTGCCGACCTGTGCCTCGATCTCAGCCCACTGAGACTGCAGGCGTTCGACGTCGTTGCGCAGCTCATCCTCGGTGGCACCTTCGGCGGCCGTGCGCACGACGACGCTCGCCCCCTCGGGAACCAGCCCACGCAGGATCTCCTTGAGCCGGCTTCGCTCGGTGTCGGGCAGCTTGCGGCTGATGCCACTCATCCCGCCACCGGGCACGAACACCACGTACCGGCCCGCCAGTGAGATCTGGCTGGTCAGACGGGCGCCCTTCTGGCCCACGGGATCCTTGCTGACCTGGACCAGCACACTCTGGCCGGACTTGAGTGCCGCCTCGATCTTCTTCGGCTGACCGTTGAGTCCGAGAGCGACCCAGTCGACCTCGCCCGCGTACAGGATCGCGTTGCGACCCTTGCCGATGTCGACGAAGGCGGCCTCCATCGACGGCAGCACGTTCTGTACCCGGCCGAGGTGGATGTTGCCGATCTGCGACGTCTGCGCCGCCTGCGACACGTAGTGCTCGACCAGGACGCCGTCCTCGATCACGGCGATCTGGGTGAGCTCACCCCGCTGGCGGACCGCCATCACCCGCTCGACCGACTCGCGCCGGGCGAGGAACTCCGACTCGGTGAGGATGCTCGGGCGGCGCTTGCCGGCGTCCCGGTTCTCCCGGCGTCGTTGCTTCTTGGCCTGGAGCCGGGTGGAGCCCTCGAGAGAGGTCACCTGATCGGCCGCGCTGCGCGGCTCGCGCACCCGGACCACGGTGTCCTCGGGGTCGTCCGGGCCGCCCTCGGTCGGCTCGCCCTTGCGCCGGCGGCGACGACGCCTGCGCCGGGTGGTGCCGTCGCCGTCCTCGGCGTCACCTGAGGCCGCGTCGTCGGGTCCTGCATCGCCGGAGGGCTCGCTGCCGGCGGCCTCGCTCGGCCTGGTTGACGGTGTCGGCCGGCGCGGCGGGCTGCTTGTTGGCTCCCGAGCTGGCCGGCTGGTCCGTGGACTGGCCGCCGGTCTCGGTGCCGCTCTCGCCCTCGGCGCCCGGCTCGGCGTCTCCACCGGCTCGCTTGTGCCTGCGACCGCCGCGGCGCCTGCGTCGCCGACCGCCGGTCTGCTCCTCGTCGGGATCGGGCTGGTCCGATGTTCCGGCCGCTTCGTCGGCCGTTCCACCGTCGGGCTGAGTGGGATCGGCGGACTGCTGCGCCGGATCGGCGGCGGCACGCTGCTGGCGGGTTCGGCGCGCGGGCTGGCGGGCGCCGGACTCGGGAGCGGTCGAGCCGTCGGTCGACCCGTCCCCCGCGGGCTCGGCTGAGGTCGCTGGGCGCGGCCTGCTTGCGGGTGCGCCGGCGCGGCGTGGTCGCGAGCGCGGGATCGGGGGCCTGGAAGACAGCCGGCACCGCGCCGACCGGGCCGGACGACGTGCTGGGTGGGGGGTGGGACTCGGTGTCGCCGGTCGGAAGATCGGGCCCGCCCGCCTCCGGGGTCGCCGCAGCGGCGGGCTGATCGGCCGACCCAGCGGTGGTGGACGGCGTCTCCACGGTCTTCTTCGCCGTGCGCTTGCGGGCCGCCTTCTTGGCCGGTTGCGTCTCGACGGCTCCACCCGCGGCCTCTGCCACCGGTGTCGCCGCGGTATCCGTGGAGGTCGGCTCGGCCGCTGAAGCTGCCGTCTTGCGGGCACGCCGGCGGGCCGTCGGAGCGGGCTCAGCAGACGTCGGCGCTGCGTCCTGGGGCCGGTCGGTCACTGCTGGCTGCTGCCCGGAGGCCGGCTCGCCGGTGTCGACGGGTGCAGCGGACTTCTTCGACGCTCGCTTGCGAGCAGGTCTCTTGGCCGGCGTCCCATGCGCCGTCGCTGGTCGCCGGTGCTCCGGTGTCGGGACCGGTGGCCGTCGCGCGCCGTCGTGGCGTCAGAACCAGGGGTCTCGGGATTGTGCTGTGCCGAAAGCCCAGTTGGTACGGCAGGAATGTCGTAGTCGGACATCTAGCTCTCCTCGGACGATCCGCTTCGAGTGCGCTGGACCGGCCTGTCTCGGTTCGCGATCAGCGGGGCTCTGGCCGAGCCACCGCGTTCGCGGAAGTCTGATGGCCGCCGCCAGGTGGGGCGGCCTCGACGAACGCTCTCCCATGCGGTCCGGGGGCAGACCGGCCGCCGCGTCGTGACTCCAATGAGCCGTCGCGGTCGGGCGCCGGTAAATCACCCTCGATGCCGGTTTCTGTTGCCAGGGGCTTTGCGCCAACCTCGTCTGCCACACCTGGACGGTGGGCATGAGACGGGCGGTCTGGCGGAATCCGGCGAGAACATCGTCGGGTCGAGCAGCCGGGCGAACCGGCCGAACGACCAGCGTCAGTATCGCACAGTCACCCGACATGACCTCGCGGTCACCTGTCGGCTCCGGAGTGAAGAGTCGGCGACAACGGTGACCGTCGAGCCGAAGCACGACATCGGGATCAGGGCACCGTCGCGCCAGGATCGTTCGGCGGTGTCCGCCAGCGCTGTTGCCGTGTCTGCGCCGGCTGCCAGCGACGCATGCAGCCTGCCCATGGCGGCCGCCGCAGCCTCGTCGGCGACCGCCGCGGTGCTGGCGATCGTGCTGCGGCAGCCGAGCTGGCGAAGCGCGGTGCTCCAGCCCAGGCCGGCTCCCGACCGCAAGGTGGTCAGTCCCAGGTCGCAGGCGGAGAGCACGACGGCATCCGGCACGGCGGCGGTGTCGACCTCGTGGGCGTAGAGCGGCCCGTCGGCCATCCGCAGCCAGGAGAACAGCGGACTCTCCAGGCTGTGCGTCCCGTGGGCGGCGACGTGCACGAGGTCGGCCGAAGCGAACGCGGCCAGCGCCTGCGCGGCCGTCGCCTGGTCGAGCACGGACGCTTGCGGCCAGGCCCTCTCGATCGCGCGCAACTCGGTGCTGCTCGCGACGAGACCAGGTCCGCCGAGCAGGGCCACGGTGGGTGTCGCTCACACCGGACCTCTCGGGCCGTGGAGTGCGACCGGACACGAACGCGTCGGCACTGCTGCTCACGACTGTCGGCTTGCCGCGCCGGCTCGGCATCAGCCCCCACGGGAGCATGGCCAGGGCCGGGTCGCACAACACCAACAGCGGGTCCGCGTCCAGCCGGTCATCGGCGAAGAGCACCGGATCCATGAGGTTCAGGCTCGACGCATACGACGCCCGGGCCACGGCGTGGATCCGGTCCGGGGCGCCGCGAGCCAGCAGGTCGGCATCGGCGCGCATCCGTTCGCGCAGTCCCTGGACCGCCCATCGGACAGGTGCCATCTGCCACGAGCCGCCGGCCGGGCGCGAGAGCGTGACCAACTGATCCCGATGCTGGAACACCGTGAGCAGTCCCCACCCGCTGGCGTCGAGGACACCCTGCAGGTCGACGGCGTCAGCGGCATCAGCCTGCTGATTCTCTGAGCCGGAAGCCCAGGCCCGGCGGCGAAGCTTGCCCTCCAGCTCACGTTCGCGACGACGCAGAACCGGGTCGACACGTTGCCCTGGCGTCGATTCCGCCAGCGAAGCCGAGACGAGGCGAAGTTCGGTGAGCAGCTCGGCGGTCTCGGGATCGTCGGGCGGGCGCACAGGTATTCGCGTGCTGAGACGTGAACGCCAGCGATCGACGCTGCGGAAGACATCGTCGAGCTGACCGGTGCGCATCGCCCGCTCGACGTCGACCTCGGCCAGCTGCGTGATCCAGCCGGCCATTCCGGCCCGGAGTTCTGCCGAGGCCAGCCCGTTCTGATGTGCGGCGATGTCGGCGTGGGCGGCCGACAGCACCGAGACCGCCCGGCCGGTATGCCCGTCGGCCAACAGCCGCCGCGCCTGCGCGGTGCGGAGCTCGAGTCGGGTGCTGATGCGGTCGTCCGCGTGCAGACGAAGCGAGCGATGCCGGTCAGCAGCGGGAAGGAGCGACTCGACCGACATCATCAGCACCTCGACGTCGCGTGCGGCCTGCCTGTCACCGGGGCGGTTCAGGCGGTCCCGCACCGCCGCCAACGCTTCCAGGAGGCGTCGAGCCCGCACTGCCGGACGCGGCCCTGGCGCGGCGAGCAGGCGCCCTGCCCTGACCCGCATCCGCACGATGTCGGCCCGCAGCACCCAGACGGTGTCGTCGCGCCGGGCGAACCGCCGACCCGCCTCTGTTGCGAGCCGGCCCGCCTGCTCGAAGCGCCCGTTGCGGAGCGCGTTCTCGGCCCGGGTGAGCAGCGTCTCGGCGACGTCGCGCCTCAGTCCCGCACGGGCGAACCCGTTCGCGGCCTGGGTCAGGATGTCGTCGACGTCGGTGTGCAGACCGGCCTCCAGCAGCACCCGGGCTTCCCCCAGCAGGGCCATCGGACGCGGCCCCTCGGGGTCGAGTCTGCGGGCGGTCTGCAGTTGCCGGAGCGCTCCCGGCAGGTCGCCTTCGAGGTGGAGGCAGTAACCGAGGTTGTGCTCGGTCTTGAACTGCAGCAGGCGATCGCCGATCTGCGCAGCCAACGCCGATGCCTGGCGGAAGTCCTCGGCGGCGGCTGCGACCTCGCCGCGGTAGACGTGCGCACTCCCCCGGTTCAGCAGATGCGGTCGCGAGGTCCACCGGCTCTGCCCTCGGGCCGATGCGGACGGCACGATCGAGGATCCGGATCGCCCGGTCGTACTCGCCCGAGCGGATCGACAACAGGCCGTGCTGGCCCACGACGGCGGCGACCAGACCGGGCATCCCACCGGCGCGCGCCATCGCCTCGGCCTCGTCGAGGGTCGCCGTCGCCCGCGCCAGGTCAGCATCGAGTTCGTAGGTCGCCAAAGCCGTGCCGAGGAGGGCCCGGACGCGGATCGCCGTGAAGCCGTCGACCGGGACTGGGGCGCCGCGGTGCCCGAGCAGCGGTGCGTGCGCCCTCGGCGGAGGCCGTTCCGGCAGCCGCGTGAGCAGCCGGCGATAGCGCGTCAACGCCAGTGCGGGCCGGCCGGCGTTGTTCGCTGACCAGGCCTTGTGCAGGAGGACGTCGGCGGCCTCCAGCTCCACACTCTCGTTGGTCATGGGCAGTCCTCCGGCACCGCAGGCGGCGGTGCCTCAGACCTCGAACGCCGGGGTCACAACCGTCACCGCGTTCGGACCGTCGCTCGTGAAGACGAGCTGGACCAGCCCGTCGGGTACGGCCGTGAGGACGAACCGGCCGTCGACGTCGACGGGCGTCTCCTGCCGACGGCGTCCGCCGATGCGCAGGACGGCGGTCCAGGTGTGGCCCGGGATGCGGTCGGCTGCGAGCCACCCGTCGACTCGGTGGCCGCCGTCCTCGGCGTCCGGACCGATGGTGAGCATCGCGGTGAGACCCCGTGCGGTCACCTCGAGCGAGCGAAGTCGTCCAGTGCGTTGCTCGCCGCGAGCTCCGGACAGCTCGACCTCCGCCAAGGTGGCGGTCTCGACCACGGTGGTGGCCTCGGTCAGCAGTTCGTCGAAGGCGAGTGCGAACACGATGCGGTCGGTGAGGCCGTTCGGGATCGGGTCGACGTGCATGACGGCGTCGCCCAGCCGGTCGAGCAGGGCGGAGTCGCCGTCGTCGAAGACCTCGTCACCGTCCATCTGCCAGTCCCTCCCATGCCGGATCGTCCTGCAGTGCCTGCCGGAGCTTCGCGAGGCAGCGGCCACGCGTCGGCCCGACGCTTCCCTTCGGTATGCCCAGCACCTCGGAGATCTCGCTGTAGTCGGGCCGGTCGACCACCGCCACCACGCGCAAGAGCTGGCGGCAGCGGTCGGACAGGCGGTGCAGGTGGTCCCACAGCAGCCGCTGCTGCTCGGTGAGCTCGACCTGGATGTCCGGCCGGTCGTCCAGCGGAGCAGGGATGACCGCCATGACCGGCTCGGGGTCGTCGACGTGACGCGGGAGTGCCGTCTTGCGCACCGCGCGCCATGCCTCGCGCCGGGCCGTGGTGAGCATCCAGGCCACGACCGCCTGCGGGTCGCGCACGCTGTCGGCCTTGCGCAGCAGCGTCAACCAGGCGACCTGGACGACGTCCTCGGCCGTCTGCCGGTCGGCCCCCTGCGCGCGGACCACTTGCCAGAGCAGCGGACTCAGGTCGTGGACGAGCAGATCGAGCGCCGCGCGATCGCCGTTCTGGTAGGCGGCGAACGATGCGGCGCACTTCGAGGTCAGGGCCTGGGCTCCGGTCGGAGTGGTCATCTGCTCAGGTCCTGGCCGACGGAGACGATCAGCGCCGGACGTCGGGCCGGGTATCCGGATCGGCGGTCTCGGTGGAGGTGTCGTCGGGCTCGTCGGCGTCCTCACCGGCGCGCGGCTTGTCGGCCTGGAGGCCGTGTGAGCCGGTGAACACGGTGAGTGGCTGCGGCCCACCGGTCGGGCGGGCCCGCGTGCCTTCGCCCGCCTCGGTGCCGGTCTCTGTCTCGTCACTGCCTGTCGTGTCACTGCCTGTCGTGTCACTGCCCGTCGTGTCACTGCCCGTCGTGTCACTGCCCGTCGTGTCACTGCCTGTCATGCCCACTCCTTCTTTGCCCTCGCGCGAGCGAGCGCAGATTGGGTCGATGTCTGAGAGGAGGACGGCGGGACGGTCGCAGATACATGTGGGGTCGGATGAAGTTGGGGCCTCTCGACCGGACACTCACCGTCAGCATCTCGTCACAGGAGCTTCCCACTTCTCCCGGTATTCCGCGCCCCATGATCGGGCTCCTGATCGGCATGACGCCAACTCAGCAGCAGGCACCGGAACGACAGCAAGCGCACCAGACAACGAGCGCTGACGACCCGCACCCCGTGCCTGGCTGGCGCCACTACCGCGAGCGTGGTGAGGGACTCGCCAGAGTCCACGGCGCGTCTCCTGCTGGCCTCACCGAGCTGCCCGAACCGGCGGCCATGGTCGATGCCGGCTTCGGTTGGCAACCGTCGGTGGTAGCGGCGCGGCCGGAGGATCACGATCTGCACGGCGCACCACGGCATTGGCGCCCGCTGTCGGGCTCGTTCCTCGGCGATGCCGACTACGACCTCGCCCTTGCCGCCGCCGGCATCCTTCGCCAGGACCCGGCCCCGCTGTACGGCGTGACCGGTCTCCTCTCGGGCTACGCGGCCGGTGGCGGACCTGGACGGTTGCAGCCGCGCCTGCTCCAGCACCTCCTTGCCACCGGGCTTCGTCCAGCGCCCGGTGGCGAGGGTGCGGTGCTGTCGGGTCGGGCCGGTAACGTCCGGGCATGCCGTCGTTCTCGTTCGGGCTGATCGCCGACTGTCAGTACGCCGACGCTCCCGATCTCGTCACCGAGTCGATGCAGCGGTACTACACCGATTCGCCCCGCCGTCTCGCCGAGGCGATCACCGAGCTCAACACCCACGACCTCGCATTCGTGGCCCACCTCGGCGACCTGATCGACGTGGACCTCGACAACGCCGACACCGTGCTCGACATCCTGGCCGCCAGCCGTGCGCCGGTCCGTCTCGTCCTCGGCAACCACGACTTTGCCGGGCCGGACGGCAGCGTGAACGAGCTGACCGACGTGCTGGCGCGGTACGGACTCGGGACTCCGTACTACAGCTTCACCCACCACGACTGGCGATTCTGCGTTCTCGACAGCAACGCGGTCGGCATGATCGAGCACCGCCCGGGTACGCCAGAGTTCGAAGCGGGCAGCGCGCTGGTCGCCGAGCTGGCGGCCGAGGGAGCCGTGAACGCCAAGTCGTGGAACGGAGCGCTCGACGACGGTCAGCACGCCTGGCTCAGGAGCGAGCTCGACGACGCCGCGTCGGCCGGCCAGCGGGTAGCGGTGATGTGCCACCACCCGCTGGACGACTCACTGGTCGACGGGATGCTCCGCGGTAACGCCTTCGCCACCGAGTTGGACTCCCACCCGGCAGCGGCGGTGGTCTTCACCGGACACCACCACGCCGGCGGATTCCGCCAAGCCGGCGACCTGCCGTGCCTGACCCTGCACGGGATGGTGGAGACCGCCGTCACGGCGTTCGCCATCGTCGACGTCTTCGACGACCACCTGCAGGTCAGGGGGTTCGGCCGGGAGCCCGACCGCCGACTGAGCCTGCGCGCTCACGCCAGCGCGGCCTGATCACTCGACCGAGCCTGCGACCCACTGTCAGTCGAGCTTCTTCTGCCAGGCTCCCTCGACGCTCACCGGCCGGAAACCGAGAGCGACGTTGATCGACAACATGAAGGAGTTCTCCCCGGCGTTCCAGGTGTGGATCCGCTTGAGAGCCGGACGCTGGGCCGCGAGTTCCTGCAGGTTCGCCGCCTTCACGAGCATGCCGAGGCGATGTCCCCGGTGGTCGCCGTGGACCAGCGTGTCGTTCTGGAAGGCGTAGTCGGGCTCGGGAGTCGTGTTGATCGCGGTATAGGCGACCAGCTGGCCGGACGGGATGTGCCGGGCAGCCGCCCAGAACGGGAGCCGCTGGGTCTTCTCCATGCGGTCGTCGTCGTGGCGGACCCGGTCCGCGTCCCAGACCTCCTCCTGGAACTCAAGGCCGGCGATGGGGATGTCGATGCTCATCCGGCGGTGCAGCTCGACCATGTCGGAGACGTACTCCTCGGGCGTGCGCCCGACCCAGGTGACTACCTCGTAGTCGGTGGCCTTGGCCTGCGCCTCTGCCCGGAACTCGGCCAACCTCTGGGGATCGACGGGAAGGTCCAGCTGCGAGTGCCGCTCCGCCTGCTCCAGCTGGAACCCGCGGCTCAAGGCGAACCGTGCCGGCCGGTCCAGCGGAACCCGTCCGACACCGGTAGGCGGGATCAGGACGTCGGTGGCGTCCTCTGCCGGGATCTTGTGCCCGCTCCAACTCGTGAACGTGGTCCGGCCCGCAGCCGTTGCGATCTTCTCGGCGATCTCTGCCAGTGCGGTCCCGATGCCCTGGTGCTCCGCCGACGTACGCACCCCCACGGAGGTGCCGGCGAGGTGCTTGTTGTCGATCAACGGCATGCCAACCCAGGCCGCGCCCAGCACGTCGTCCGGCTCTCCGGGGCCGGCGAGCGCGGCGTCCGATGACACGACCGGGAACCCGTACTCGCCGAGGACTGCGTCGGCCGGCGCCGGCCCGCGAAGCGCGGCGAGGTAGAGCTTCTTGTCGTGCTTCTGGTCGGCGAACCCGATGACCGAGATGTGCGGCGGGTCGACGAAGTCGGTGTGGCCGAGGAAGTCCAGGTTGTAGGCGTCCCAGATCTGCTTGTCGCCGACAAAGACGAACGAGGGCGCGGAAGCGTCCTCCACCGGCTGCACGTCACGTATGTGCCAGAGGAGTCCGTCGGGTGTGGTGAATTCCGGTGCGTGCGTCCGGGCGTCGTTGGCGGTCACGTGCCAGAGGGTGACAGGAAGTGGCCGGTTCGCGCCACTGAATTGCCGCACGGTCAGCTCGTGCTCGCGTACACCTCGTCGAGGTTCTGGATCACCCGGCTCATCGCCTCCCGCGACATCGACGGCAGGCCGTCGGAGCGCAGCGTCTCCGCCATCGCACCTGCCAGTTCCCCCGAGTACCGATGCCCGTGTCCTGGCGGTGCCCAGATCGCGTTGATCATGTCCGCGGTTGCCGACCAGAAGGACACGACCGGAAGCCAGGTCCGGCTCCGCTCGTTGGGCCCGGTGAGCAGGCTCGGCGACCACGCGGACACCGGGTCGTCCCCGTGCTCGAGCACGATCTCGGACGGAGCTCCGAGTGCATGGCGGGCCGGTCCGGGAACACCCACCCAGAGCCGGCGCACGGAGGCCGGTGCGGCCCGCACCTGCGGCGCCTCCAGCCCGCCGAGCGCGCCGAGGCTCTCGCCGTACTGCACCAGGCGGGGCCGGTGGCCGGCCGGCAGCTCGAGCCAGTGCCGGTACACCGCTGCGAACAGGGCGTCGGCCTGGTCGCTGGCCGCGGCGGTACCACCGGTGAAGAACGCCACGAAACTCGACGACGTGCCGTACTGGACGGCGACCGTCGCACTGTCGCCGTTGGCCAGGTACTCCAGGGCGTCGACAGCGGCCGGGTTCACCCAGCCGGTGCCGGTCGGCGTCACGAGCATCAGCACGCTTCGGTCGAAGGCACCTGTTCGCTCCAGCTCGCGCACGGCCAGATCGGCCCGCCGCTCGGCGGTGTTCGCCCCAGACCTGGGCACATACACGCGGATCGGCTCGAGAGAGGGCGCTCCCGTGACCGACCGGATCTGGGCCGCAGGCAGGCGGGTCTCGTGGAAGCGCCGCTGCTGGGAATCGACCACGACGCCTTGCTCGACGGCTGTGCCGGCAGCACCTTGACCGGCCGTGAGGCTGAGCGCCAGGACGGGCACCATCGCCACCACCGTGAACCGGTGCAGGGTTGGCAGGACCGGCGAGGTCCAGGCACGCAGCCGCCGAACACCCGCACGGGTCAGGCGGGCGACGAGCACCGCCACCAGGCCGATGAGCAGTGCCAACCCGATGCCCTCGGCCGCGAGCGCAAGCTGCACACCGAGCTTCGTGGCCGGCACGCCGGCGGCTGCGGCGACGCCGTCCTGGCCGGCGGCACCGGCCGCGATGGCCACCAGCACCACACCGGCACCGATACTCCAGACCCACGGGCGCGGTCGGGATCGGCGTGTGCCGGCGACGCTGCGGCGCGGTGACGGCCGCAGCCTGGAGACCCAGCGGTACAGGGCTGCCAGGCCGAGCCCGAGCAGATATCCCTGGCCGGCCAGTACCGCGGTCAGGCCGACCTGAACGAGCGAGCCTCTCGGCAGCAGGCCGGGAAGGAAGGACACCACCGCGCCGACCAGCAGGCCGACGACTCCCGCCCGGCTCAGCCGGGCCGGCGACGTCCGAACGGTCGAGGTCAGCCGGGCGAGGCGGCTGCCCGTGGGGGCGCCGGCCCCCGGCCGCGGGCGACGGATGCCCACGGTCGCCAGTCCGGCCAGTCCGACGAGGGCGGAGAGACCGACGGCCTGCGTCTGCGCGGCCCGCGCCGACGACGGGATCGGCGGACCCCACCCTTCGCGGACGGAGTTGACCCAGACCGCCGCCGTGTAGGTGCCCGCCAGCAACCGGCAGTCCAGGTCGCCGCAGCCACGGTCCATGTCGATCCGGAACTGCCGATCGATTGCTTGCCGGGCCGACTGGTCGACTGGCTGTCCCGTGGCGGCCGCGTAGCGGAGCAGGTCGTAGCCGAAGTCGTGCGCCCGGCAGGCGGTACCGACGGGCGGGTTGCCGAGGTCACCCACGGGCGACGAGCAGCCGCCGTCAGCTTTGCTGGCGACGCGAACGCCGTCGAGCGTCTCGACGACGGGCCGGTAGCCCATCACCTGCTCGAAGTCGTCGGGAAGCCACGCGTCGGGGTCGCCCCTGCGTGCTCCGGTGTCCCCGGCGATAGCCGTCTGTGCGCGACCGAGCCCGGTGCCCGCACCCGATGGTCGGGACTCCCCCGCTCGGGCGACGGCATCGCCGACAAGGATCGCGGCCGCACCGGAGACCACGGCGATCACAGCGATCACCACGCACGTCCGCAGCGTCGATCGGACCCTCTTCACGTCGAGATTGCGGAGTGCCTGAGGCCATGCGTTCCGTGACATGCCTGGAAGCTAGGGACGGGCTGAGGGCCGAATCGTCAACCCAGTAAGGCATCTTGTTACTACGCCGGAAGTGCCGTGCGAGCCTCGGCAGTAGTCCCGGAGGACTACAGCACGCCTCGATCACCGATCGGCGAACTCCGGCGGAGGTCCCGGGACGCACCGGCGATCACCCGTGAGAGGGACCCCGACCTACCCCCGCAGATGGACGCCGTGACGAGACCGACTGCCTAGGCTCGCCACATGGGCCTGTTCCGCAGGAGACGCCGCGCCCGCGGCGCGGCTGCCGACGCCCAGACCACCGCGGGTGGGAACCCCAGCCGACGCGGGCCCGTCTCCGTCGCGACGTCAGCGTCGGCGCGATCGGAAGGCGGCAAGGAGCCGGGCCGGCAAGGCATCGAAGCGGGCTGCTGGAGCCTCGCGGGCCCGAGGGCTGATCCGCCGGATCCTGACCACACCGGACTTCTGGCGCTACGCCGGCGTCGTCGTCGTGTTCTTCGTCGCGTTCGGGACCGCCCCGATGGCGTTCGACGTGTCCTCCGGTACCGGTGTCGCCATCGGCCCGTTCCTGGCGCTGGCCATCGCCGGGCCGCTCGCCCTGGCGTGGCACCAGCCGCTGCTCGCGTGGATCACCGGAACCGCGGCAGCCGTGGTCATCCCGCTGCTGCTGACGCCGACGTGGATCACGCCGTGGCCCTGGCCGGTGATACACGGACTGGTGCTGTTCGTGCTGCTGTTCGCGGTCACTGCCGCCGAGCGGTTGTGGGTGGGCGTGCTGGCGGTCATCGCGTCGGCCATCGTCTGGGGCTTCGGCGTGCAGGACGGGCAGGCCCCGTGGGTGTTCGCGGTGGTCGTCGTCGGCCTCTCGGGCGTTCTCACCGGCCGACTCGCCCGCAGCCGGCGCGCGCTGCGGCGCGAGCGGGAGCTGACGCTGGCCGAACAGTCTTCGCGCGTCGTCCTGCAGGAACGGGCGCGCATCGCCCGCGACCTGCACGACATCGTCGCCCACCACATGTCGCTGGTGGTGGTGCAGGCCGAGACCGCGCGCTACCGGATTCCGGACGTGCCCGAGTCCGTTCTCGCCGAACTCGACTCGATCAGCGCGACCGCGCGGGAGGCGCTCACCGAGACCCGTGCCCTGCTGTCGGTCCTGCGCGGCAGCGACGACGAGACCGCTCGCGCACCGCAGCCGGGGCTGGCCCAGCTCGGTGACCTGTTGGAAGGTGCCCGGCGGGCCGGCATGGCGCTCACCGAGTCGGTGGACTGTCCCGAGGACGGGGTCCGGCCCGGCACCCAGCTCGCCCTGTACCGGATCGTCCAGGAGTCGCTGGCCAATGCGGCCCGGCACGCGCCTGGCGCCGCCGTGCGCCTGACGATCACCCGCCGACGCGGACGGCATCCTGCTGCAGATCCGCAACGGTCCCGGCAGCCCCGAGCCGGAAGCCGGCCCGGAAGTAGGCAGGGCCGGCGAGGGCCACGGGCTCACCGGCATGCGGGAGCGCATGGCCGCTGAGGGCGGCACGATCGAGACCGGCGAGACGCCCGACGGTGGCTTCCGGGTGACCGTGCACCTGCCGCTGACCCCTGGCGACGCGGTCTCGAGCCCGTCGGGTGAGTCGCTCGTCGAGGACGCCGACTCGGCCGATAGCGTTGTGACTCGCCAGCAGCCACTGCGGGCCGGTCACGTCCCTGCTGCTTCGACCGGACCGCCAGCAGGGGAAGAAGGCTGAGTGACGATCCGGATCCTCGTGGCCGACGACCAGTCGATGGTGCGGCAGGGGTTCTCCGCACTACTCGCAGCCCAGCCCGGGCTGGAAGTCGTCGCCCAGGCGGAGAACGGGCGCGAGGCAGTCGAACTGACCCGCACGAGCGCACCCGACGTGGTGTTGATGGACGTGCGGATGCCGATCCTGGACGGCATCGCCGCGACGCGGGAGATCCTCGCGCTACCCGGCCTGACCCACCCTCGGGTGCTGATCCTCACCACCTTCGACCTCGACGACTACGTCTACGAAGCCCTCCGCGCCGGCGCGAGCGGCTTCCTGCTGAAGGATGCGCGGGCGGAGGAACTCGTTCATGCGGTGCGGGTGATTGCCGAGGGCGACGCGCTGCTCGCACCGTCGGTGACCAGGCGCGTGATCGCGGAGTACGCCCGGCGGCCGAGCCCACGGTCGGCGAAGCCGGTGCTGCTGAACGCGCTGACGCCACGCGAACTGGAGGTGCTCACCCATATCGCCGCCGGCAGCTCCAATGCAGAGATCGCCGAGGAACTGGTGCTGAGCGAGCAGACCGTCAAGACCCATGTCGGCCGGATCCTCGGCAAGCTCAGCCTCCGCGACCGCGTGCAGGCGGTGGTGCTGGCCTACGAGACCGGGCTGGTCCGCGCCGGCGAGTGATGCTCCGTTGGCTGCCGAGCCGCCGTCATCACTGACGGCGCCGACGGCCACCGACACCTACGACCAGCCCGAGTCCGACCAGGCAAGCGATCATCGAGGTGCCGCCGTACGACACCAGGGGCAGCGGCACTCCCGTGACCGGCGCGAGCTGCAGGCACATCGCGATGTTCTCGAAGCCCTGCAAGCCGATCCAGGTGGCGACGCCCGCGCAGATCAGTTGCCCGAAGGGGTCCAGGTCGCTCCGTCCGATCGCGATGACCCGGGCGATGACCACCGTGAGCGCCACGACCAGCAGGGCGGCACCGGCGAAGCCGAGCTCCTCCCCGACCGCCGAGAAGATGAAGTCGGTGTGCTGCTCGGGGACGTAGCCGCCCTGGGTGGCCGGCCCCTGCCCGATCCCCGTACCGAGCAGGCCACCGCTCCGCACGGCCAGCACAGCCTGATGGGTGTTGTAGCCGATGCCTTGCACGTCGCCGCTGGGGTCGAGGAAAGCGGTGAACCGGTCGACCTGGTAGTCGGCAAGTAGGCCGGCGCGGATCACCGCGACGATTCCGGTGGTCGCCAGGAGGACCAAGGGGGACCAGCCACCGCCACCCCGCGCCGGCAACGGCGAGGACGACGAAGACGGTGAGCGAGAGCACCAGCACCGTTCCGAGATCCGGCTGGGCCAGGATCAGCACAATTGGCGCACCCGCGAGCACGAGAGCGACGCAGAGATCGAGCCAGGACAAGGGATCGTCCGACGAACGACGTCTCCCGAGCCACCAGGCCAGTGCGCAGACCACCGCGAGCTTCGCCAGTTCGCCCGGCTGGAGGGAGAAGCCACCCGGGAGGTCGAGCCAGCTGCGTGAGCCGTTCACCGTCCGCCCAGTGAGGCGCACCAGGACGAGGAGGGCCAGGAGCAGCGGATAGCCGCACACAATCAGCATGCTGAGAAGGCGACGGCCACAGCATGAGGCGGTGACGGCCAGGACGAGCCCGACACCCATCGTGGTGAGGTGCCGGGTCAGGTAGGGGCCAGACCCGTCGCGAAAGTGTGCGGTGGTCGTGGAGACGAGCAGCACCGACAGGCCCAGGAGCACGGCAACTGCCAACAACAGAACGAGATCAGGCCGCCGGGGAGGATGCCACAGCCGCACGGAAGCCGGTGGTCCCAGGGCCGGGCGCGTCAGGACTCCGCTGCTCATCGACTGGCCCGCTCGGCCATCGCAGCCACTTTCGACCGTGGAGCCAACGCATCCTCGACATGGATGGCACCGTCCCGGACGCCGTAGAGGGCCTCCCAGATCGACCGCACCGCGTCACCGCAAGCCCCGCCACCGGTCCCCGACTGCGTCATCAGCATGAGCACGACGTAGTCGGAGTTGGCGGTGACGAGCAGGGCGGTCGTCTGCTTGCCGGCCACCTCCGCCGTTCCGGTCTTGGCGCCGATCCCCAGCCGGTCCGCGGGCAGCCCGGCGAACTTGGTCGCCGACGGGCCTTCCCGCGCCGTGAGGCGGAGCGCATGACGCAGATCGGCCAGTTGCGCCCTCGAAGCCGAGACCCTGCCGGCCGCCTTCGGGTCGATGTCCCGGACTGTCGCGCCCGTGGAGTCGGTGAGCCTGTCGGCAACCTGAGGCTGCCATCGCGTGCCACCGTTGGCGATCGCCGCGTAGGCGACCGCCAACTGGATCGGCGTAGCGAGGACGTCGCCCTGCCCGATCGAGGTCAGCACGGCGTCGCCGGCCCGCTCGATGCCACCGGCATCACAGAAGTCCTTCGCCAGTTGCCGACCGACCTTCGTCGGCGACGAGCGCGCCCGCTTGCACTCGACGGCCTTCCGGTCCTGCCAGCGGTCGAAACGCCACGTGCGGTCGGGAACCCGGCCACTCGCCTCGGCCGGAAGGTCGACGCCCGTGCGACTCCCGAACCCGAATCCCTTTGCTGCGTTGGCGATGTACTCCCGGGCATTGGAGGGCGTGCTGCCGCCGTCACGTTTCCACAGGTCGTAGCCGACGCGGTAGAAGAAGGTGTTGCACGACAGGGAGATCGCGTGGGCGAAGTCAAGGGTTCCGTGGCCGGCCGAGGCAAAGTTCCCGAACGTCGTTCCGCCGATGCGGAAGGCGGAGGGACAGGGATACCTGGCGTCGAAAGGAATTCCCGCCTGCATCGCTCCGGCCGTACTCACGGGCTTGAAGGTCGAGCCCGGTGCGTACTGGCTCGACACAGCCCGATTCAGCATCGGTGCACCCGATGTCTCACCGAGCACGGACGCTGCCTCGGCCGGGGTGAGGCCGTCGACGAACACGCCGGGGTCGTATCCGGGCGAACTCGCGAGGGCGACGACGGCGCCGGTGCGGACGTCCATCACAACAGCCGTGCCCGAGTCGGCGACGAACCTGCGCTTGCTCGCGGAGTCGACCACACGGCGACGTTCCTCGAGGGCGGCGGTGAGGTCCCGCTCGACCCGCGACTGGATGGCGGCGTCGATGTTCGTGACGAGGTTCAGCCCAGGCTGCGCGGGCCGTTCCGAGGTGACACCTACCGGCGTCCCTAGCCGGTCGACAGAGACCGTCTGCTGCCCGGGGATGCCCCGCAACTGCTCGTCGTACTCGGCCTCGAGTCCCGCATGCCCAACGGTGGCGTCCCGGCCGAGCGGCGGTCGGCCGGCAGCGTCAGCTTCGTCGAGGTCGTCCTGCGTTGCCCGGCTGACATAGCCCAGAACCGCCGCAGCCGACGCTCCGCTGGGCTCGGGATACGAACGCACCGACCGGTCGACCACCTCGACGCCGGGGAACCGCTCCGGTGTCTCGGCGATCAGCACCGCTCCCTCGGCGTCGGCGGTGGCCAGGACCGCCGGCTGCGCGCTGCTGCCGTCGAAGCATCGCGGTCCGCTGAGATCGGCCGCGCGGGCCTCGGCCGATGTGCACGGCACGGTGCGCAGGCGCAGATCGTCGGGATCGGTGTGCAGCAGCCGGCCGAGGTCGGCGAACAACGCGGCGCGCCGATCCGCCGTGAGCCGGCTGAGGGCCGCGCGATCGGCCGTCACCGAGAAGCGCTTCGAGTCGGCCACCAGCACGCGGCGATCGGAGTCGAGGATCAGCCCACGCGTCGCTGGAATCTCCAGCTGACGCAGGCCGACAGCCGCGGAGTTGTCGTCGACTCCCTGGGCACCGACCACCTGCAGCGTCCACAACCGCGCTAACAGGAGCACACCGATCACGACCGCCACCAGGCGAAGGCCGGCCAGCCGCCGTGGTGCCCGCCCGGCGGGATGAGGGAAGACCGCAGGCCGCCGGCCGAGTCTGCTGCTCACCACGGTGCACCCGCCGTGGGAGACAGCACCCGGGTCAGCGGACGGCCAAGCAGCAGGCCCAGGACGAACACATATGCGGCGCCGACGGCCAGCACGACGAGAGAACTACCGACATCGATAGGAGAACCCTGACCGATCGCGGCGACGCCGGCCAGATGCAGGACGGTCGCGATGACGGTGCCGGCCGCCGCCGCGAAGCCATGGGTCAGCCGTGGCCTGGAGCGATCCGGACCCGGCGGTGAGCGCCGGAACGGGTCGCGGCCACCACGCCGGTCGGCGTGCACGAGCAGCGAGATCACGAAACCCGCGGACGCGTACGCGAACGCCCACAGCCCGGCTACGCCGGACGCCGGTGGAGCGAGGTCGGCCAGAACCCCGGCCAGGAGTCCCCAGACAGCCGCAACCCGTGGTCCACGCGCCAGTGCGCCGGATGCCACGAGAAGCGCGAGCAGGTCGGGCTGCGTGAACGGAAGCCCGGCGAGGAGGGAGCGCTGCAACACGAGGGCCAGCACGGCCAGCACGACGAAGACCAGCGACGCCAGCAGGAGTCGCGGTGCCGGCCGACCGGGCTGAGGGCTCACCGCCGGACCACACCCACGACGTCGAGCGTTGACGGCGCCGCCGCGAGTCGGACCTGCACGAGGCCATGACCGCTGGCCGCGGAGTCGGTGCCCGGTCCGGTGACCACCGTGCCGACCGGCAGCCCGGCAGGGAACGGGCCGTCGGGCAGGGAACCCGTAGTGGTCACCGATGTCCCCGCCGTGAGTGTGGGCTCGGTCCTGAGCTGGCTGACCCGCACGAGTCCGCCGCAGTCACCGGTACCGCGCGCGAGGGCGAGATCGCCCGAGGCACCGACGCGCACACCCACCGCGCTGCGCGCGTCGCAGAGCAACAGGACGGTGCTGCTCCGCTCTTCGGCTACGAGCACCCTGCCCGCCAGGCCGCCCCCGGTGACGACCGCCGCACCGACACCGACACCGTCGGCGGTGCCCTGGTCCAAGGTGACCGTTCGCTGAAATCCCTGCCCCGAGCCGAAGGCGACCACCCGCGCGGGAACCACCGTGAGCCCAAGGCCTCCCGAGCGTCGCAGCAGCTCGTCCAACTGGGGAGCAACGGCACCCGATTCGTTGGTCGCCGATGCCTCGACGCGGAGCCGGGCGTTCTCGCGGCGAAGGCGTTCCTGCTCAGCCGCCGTGTGGGCGGGCCGGACCAGCGCCTCGGTGTAGCCGGCAACCGCCCCAGCCGCGCGGCTGCCGGCCGAGGTCGCCGGCGCGAGCGCCGAGGCCAGCGCGGCCCGGACCGGAGACAGCGGCGTCGCCTCGCCGGGATAGCGCGCGTCGACGGTCACCAGAGCGATCGCGGTGAGCAGGCAGAGCAGGTAGCACGCGGCGTTCCGGCGGGCGTCCGAACGACCCCGGTTGGCGCCGCCCGTGCGGCCGCGCGTGGTCCCGGCCGGCGGCGGCGAGACGTCGCGGCGCCTCGGCATCAGCGGCGCCCGCGCTCGGGAATCAGCACCCGGTGCAGCAGGTCGAACTCCTCGAGGCACAGTCCCGCCCCACGGACCACAGACCCCAGCGGGTCGTCGGCCACCCGGACCGTCACCCCCGTCTCGTGGGCGATGCGCTCGTCCAGGCCACGCAGCAGCGCGCCACCTCCGGTGAGCACGATGCCCGCGTCCATGACATCGGCCGCGAGCTCCGGTGGGCACTTGTCCAGCGTGGCGCGGACGGCGTCGACGATCTGGCGCACGGGTTCGTCCAGCGCGCGCCGGACCTCCGCGGCCGGAACCACGATGGTCTGCGGCAGGCCCGTCACCTGGTCCCGGCCACGGACCTCGGCGGACGGTTCGTCCTTCCAGGGAAAGGCAGATCCGATCTCCACCTTCAGCCGTTCGGCCGTGCGCTCACCGAGGAGCAGGCCGAAGGTGGCGCGGATGTAGCGGATCACTGCCTCGTCCATCGCGTCGCCTGCGACCCGGGTCGAGGTTCCCGTCACCACGCCGCCGAGGGAGATCACGGCAACCTCGGTCGTGCCGCCGCCGACGTCGACCACCAGGTTGGCGACCGCCTCGTGCACCGGAAGGCCGGCACCCAGCGCCGCAGCCATGGGCTCCTCGATGATCGCGACCGACCGCGCACCGGCGGCATACCCGGCATCGCGCACCGCCCGATGCTCGACGGAGGTGATGCCGGCGGGAACACACACCACCACACGAGGTCTGCTCACGAATCTCAGCAGACTGCGACTCGTGACCTGCTGCACGAAGTAGCGCAACATCTGTTCGCAGGCGTCGAAGTCGGCGATCACGCCCTCCGCGAGCGGCCGGACCACCGAGATGCCGTCCGGCGTGCGGCCGAGCATCCGCTTGGCCGCCGTGCCGACCGCGACGACATCGCCGGTGTCGTCGCGAACCGCCACCACAGAGGGCTCGTCGAGCACGATCCCCTCGCCGCGGACGTAGACAAGAGTGTTGGCGGTGCCGAGGTCAACGGCGAGGTCGCGCGGAATGAGCCGCGAGATCGAACGGCGCCGCTCTGGCTCGCGCGGCGGCCGGTCGGTCCCCGTCATCCCGGCCTCCCCGTCAGCGTCGTCCCGCGGTCCCTGTCCCGCTCAGGCCGCGGCGAGATCCGGGAACCAGAGTGCGATCTCCCGCTCGGCCGACTCGGCCGAGTCCGAGCCGTGGACGAGATTCTCCCGGTTGGACAGCGAGAGGTCACCGCGGATCGTTCCCGGGTCCGCCACCCGACCATCGGTGGCGCCGTTGAGGATGCGGACGACGTCGATCGCCGACTCCCCTTCTACCACCAGCGCCACGAGCGGACCACTGGTGACGAAGTCGCGCAGCTTGGCGTAGAAGTCCTTCCCCACATGCTCGGCGTAGTGCCGGTCGGCCATCTCGCCGTCGATCGTGCGCTGCTCGATCGCGACCGTCCGGAGACCCTTCCGCTCCAGCCGGGAGAGGACGTCGCCCATCAGCCCGCGACGCACGGTGTCGGGCTTGAGGATCACCAGGGTTCGTTCGGTCACGGTCGCGCAGCCTACCGTCCGGGCGGGTCCGCAACCGCCCGTCGCGCCGGCCATGACACCGCCGCCGAGACCGTCAGTCAGGCGCCGGAAGGGGCAGACGGCCACGGGTGTGGCCAGTGCTTCCTAGGCTGTCGCCATGAGCTCCACGCTCCCCACCAGACGACCGTCCTGGTCGACGTCGCGCCGACCAGGGTCCGGGCTCGCTCTCGGCGTTCCGGTCGTCGCGCTGCTGGCGCTGATGTGGTTCTCCGAGCTGGTCGACCAGGCCACTCCGCTCGACCTCGACTACTACGGCATCCGGCCGCGCTCGCTCGAGGGTCTGCTCGGCATCCCGCTGGCGCCCCTGCTGCACGGCTCGTTCGCGCACTTCGTCGCGAACGCCGGTGCCTTCCTGATCCTGGGCCTGGCGATCGCCTACACGACCCGGCGGTTCTGGACGGTGACCATCGCCGTGACCCTGATCGGCGGCCTCGGTGTCTGGCTGCTGGCCGAGCCGGGGACCGTGACGATCGGCGCTTCCGGCGTGGTCTACGGCTACGCCGCGTTCCTGGTCGCGTGGGGACTGTTCACCCGACGACTGCTCGCCGTTGTGGTCTCGGTGGCGGTCGTGCTCATCTACGGCGGTCTGGTGTGGGGCGTCCTGCCGAGCAACCCGGTGGTCTCGTGGCAGGGGCACCTGTTCGGCGCGGTTGCCGGCGTGCTCACCGCCCGCTGGTTGTCAAAGCGCCGGGGCCGGCTGTAGCCAGCCTTCAGGACGACGTACCGGCATCCGGCTGAGTCGCGGCCCGGTTGGGCTGGTCAAGGCCCTTCTCCCTGCGGATGCGGCGCAGCCGATCCTCCAGCAGCAGCGTCGCCACCCAGCAGATCGCGAACAGCACTCCGACGATCGCCATCAACGGCTCCAGCAGCGAGAGCGCGACCGCGCCCACCTGCACCAGGCTTCCGAGCAGCCTGCCGCCGCGGCGCCTCTGCATCCCCGAGGCGATCGCGGCCAGCAGGGCCAGCCCCAGCCCGCAGACGAGTCCCAACGCCTTCGGCACGTCGCCGACCACGATCATCACCGGCGTGGACAGGCCGATGACGATGGCCTCCAGCAGGAGCGTCGCCGCGAGCGGCGCGTTCATCGGACGGCGCGGATCGGCCGGACCGGAACGCCGAGTGCCGGCACTCTGGCCGGTCACCGCTCCGTCTCCTCCCCGGTGTCGTCCACCCGCCCGTCCCACAGGTCCGACGACCTGTCGTCTGGCCCGGTCTCTGGATCGTCGGCGTCGTAGCCGCGCTCGAACCCGCTGTCGACAACCGGCGCCTGGACCGGCGGGGTCGCGCTGGCGCTGCCGGTGAGGAGAACGCGGGCCTGGCCGGCGGTGAACACCGAACCGGTCACGAGAATCCCGGGGCTGGTCGCTCCCTCTTCTGCACGGGTCACCGCAAGTTCGATCGCGTCCGGGAGCCACGCCTCCACATGCACTCGGTCCTCTCCGAAGATGTCGAGGGCCAGCTCGGCGAGCTCGGCCACCGGCATGGTCCGGTCGGTGGAGTTCTCCGTGATGACGACTTCGGCCAACACCGGCTCGAACGCTTCCAGTAGCCCGACCGCGTTCTTCTCACTGCTCACGCCGATCACTCCGACAACGCGGTCGAAGTCGAACGCCTCGGCGAGGCCGGCAGCCGCCGCCTTCGCGCCATGCGGATTGTGCGCCGCGTCGATGATGATCGTCGGCGAGGTACGCAGGACCTCCAGCCGACCCGGTGAGTCCACCTGGGCGAACCCCTCCCGGACGAGGTCGGCCTCCATGGCCCGCCCGACGCCCGAACCGAGGAACGACTCCACCGCGGCCAGCGCGAGTGAGGCATTGGTGGCCTGGTGCTCGCCGTACAGCGGGAGGAAGACCTCGTCGTACACCTCGCGCAGACCCTGCAGGCGCAGCAGCTGACCACCGAGGGCCAGCGAGCGGTCGAGAACACCGAAGTCGCGACCGGCCACGAACAGCTGGGCGCCCATCGCATCTGCCTGCTCGCTGATCACGGCCAGCACGTCCGGTTGCTGTGCGGCGCACACGACTACTGAGCCCCGCTTGATGATTCCGGCCTTCTCCTGGGCGATCCGGACCGCGGTCTCACCGAGCAGCCGGGTGTGGTCGAGGTCGATCGGGCCGATCACGGCGACGTCAGCAGTGGCCACGTTGGTGGCGTCCCAGCTCCCGCCGAGCCCGACTTCCAGGATCGCGACGTCCACCGGAGCGTCCGCGAGAGCCGTGAACATCATCGCGGTCACGACCTCGAAGAAGGTCATGCGCATGTCGGACCGCTCGTCGACCATCTTGACGAAGGGTGAGGCATCCGCGAACGCGCCGACGAAGGCATCGATGTCCAGGGGTGTCCCGTCGACCGCGATCCGTTCACGGATCTCGGTGATGTGCGGGGAGGTGAACCGGCCGGTGCGAAGGCCGAGCGTGCGCAGCAACGCGTCGATCATCCGGACCGTCGAGGTCTTGCCGTTCGTACCCGTGACGTGCACGACCTTGTACGCGTCCTCGGGATGCCCGGCCAGCTCGGTATAGGTGCGGATCCGGTCGAGCGACGGGCCCGGGCGGCTCTCGGGCCAGCGGCCCATCAGCTCGGTGTCCACCTCCCGGTAGGCGGCCATCCGCAGGGCGTCCTCTGCGTCGGGTGGCTCGTTCGGAGTCAGGTATCCGTCGCCGGAGAAGGAGGAGCGCGCCATGATGCGGCGAGTCTAGGTGTTCGGAGGCGGGCACCCGTGGCGCCGGTTACCCGCTCCGCACCCCGGACGTTCCGGCACCGCGGTCTACAAGCGGCGTCGGGGCCGAAAGCGTTACCATCGACCCGTGATTGCGACGACGAGCCTCCGCCGCCCGGCTTCCGGGCAGGTCGCGCGCGTCCACGCCCGCGGGGTAGACGTAGTAGGCCGGGCGACAGCGATCCGCTCCTAGCGATTCGCTGCTCGCCCTCGAGGTCTCTCTCGATCTGCACGTCCCCCGATATGAATGCCGGACACCTACCGGCACCTCAGGCAGGCCGACATCCCGGCCACGCGCCGAAGCGACACCACCCCGCCGCTCGGAAAGGCACACGTCAAATGTCACAACACCAGCAACACCCAGGTTCACAGCACACTGACACTCCACAGAAACCCAAGGCAGCCAGCGTCCCGGACAAGCCGGGGCTCGAGGGTCTCGAGGAACGCTGGTCGCAGCAGTGGGACCGCGATTCCACCTACGCGTTCGACCGCACGGCACCACGCGAGCGGATCTTCTCCATCGACACCCCTCCGCCGACCGTGTCCGGCTCCCTGCACGTGGGGCACATGTTCAGCTACACCCACACCGACATCATCGCGCGCTACCAGCGGATGACGGGGCGGGAAGTGTTCTACCCGATCGGGTGGGACGACAACGGCCTGCCGACCGAACGCCGGGTCCAGAACTTCTTCGGGGTCAGGTGCGACCCGCAGGTGCCCTACGACCCGGAGTTCACTCCCCCGGCCAAGCCCGACGCCAAGCGCCAGGTCCCGGTGAGCCGCGGGAACTTCATCGAACTCTGCGCGCAGTTGACCGAGGAGGACGAGAAGGCCTTCGAGGCACTGTTCCGCCGGCTCGGTCTGAGCGTCGACTGGAGCACTACCTACACCACGATCTCGGCCACGGCCCGGATCGCGTCTCAACGCGCCTTCCTGCGCAACGTCCAGCGGGGCGAGGCGTACTCGGCCGAGGCACCGAGCCTGTGGGACACGACGTTCTCCACCGCTGTCGCCCAGGCCGAACTCGAGTCCCGCGACTACCCGGGCCACTACCACCGGGTCGCGTTCCACGGCACGGACGGACCGGTGTTCATCGAGACCACGCGGCCCGAACTCGTCCCGGCCGTCGTGGCCCTCATCGCGCATCCCGACGACGAGCGCTACCGGCAGCTCGTGGGCAGCACGGTGAGGTCTCCCCTGTTCGGCGTCGAGATCCCGGTCGTGGCACATCAGGGTGCTGAGATGGACAAGGGCGCCGGAATCGCGATGTGCTGCACGTTCGGTGACCTCACCGACGTGCAGTGGTGGCGAGAACTGCAGTTGCCGACGCGTGCGGTGGTGGGCCGGGACGGTCGGCTGCTGCGTGACACTCCGAGCTGGCTCGCGGATGGCCCTGGTGCTGAGCTGTACGCGAATTCCCTTGCAGGCAAGACGACGTTCTCCGCCCGTGAGGCAGTCGTGTCAGCCCTGCGTGAGTCCGGTGACCTCGAGGGCGAGCCCACGCCGACCACGCGCAAGGTGAACTTCTACGAGCGCGGCGAACGCCCGCTGGAGATCGTCACCAGTCGGCAGTGGTACATCCGCAACGGTGGTAGGGATGCCGAGCTCAGGCAGACGTTCCTCGATCGCGGCACCGAGCTCGCCTGGGTGCCGCCGTTCATGCGTCAGCGCTACAACGACTGGGTCGGAGGGCTCAACGGGGACTGGCTCATCAGCCGGCAGCGGTTCTTCGGTGTGCCGTTCCCGGTCTGGTACGCGCTGGACAGCGACGGGCAGCCCTTGTTGGACAGTCCGATCCTCGCGAGCGAGGACAGCCTGCCGATCGACCCGTCGTCGGACCTGCCGCCCGGCTACAGCGCCGATCAGCGGGACGTGCCGGGAGGGTTCACCGCGGACCCCGATGTGATGGACACGTGGGCCACGTCGTCGATGTCACCGCACATCGTCTGCGGGTGGGAACGCGATGCCGATCTGTTCGCGCGCACGTTCCCGATGTCGCTGAACACGCACGCGCACGAGATCATCCGGACCTGGCTGTACTACCGGGTGGTGCGTGCGCACTTCGAGAACGGTTCGCTGCCGTGGGAGCGCTCGATGATCTCGGGCTTCGTGGTGGACCCGGACCGCAAGAAGATGAGCAAGTCCAAGGGCAACGCGATCGTCCCGACCGAGATCCTCGACCGGTTCGGCACCGACGCGGTGCGCTGGCGCGCTGCGCTGGTTCGACCCGGTCTCGACTCGCCGTTCGACGAGAGCCAGATGAAGGTCGGTCGCCGGCTGGCGATCAAGATCCTCAACGCCAGCAAGTTCGTTCTCGCGATGGGTGCGACGAACACCGATCCAGGTCTGGTGACCGAGCCGCTGGACGCGTCGATGCTGGCCGCGCTTGCCGGCGTGGTCGACGAGGCGACGACGGCGTTCGAGGCGTACGACTACACCCGCGCGCTGGAGGTGACCGAGCGCTTCTTCTGGACGTTCTGCGACGACTACGTCGAGCTGGTCAAGGAGCGCGCCTACGGGAACGTCGGCGGTGCAGGTTCACCGGCTACCGAGCCAGCGACCGGATCCCCCACCCCTGCAGGGGATTCACCGGCCATGGCGTCGGCACGGGCGGCTCTTGCGGTCGCGCTCGACTCGATGCTGCGGCTGTTCGCTCCGTTCCTGCCGTTCGTGACCGAGGAGGTGTGGTCGTGGTGGCAGACCGGCTCGGTGCACACGAGCGCCTGGCCGCGCAGCGACGAGCTCATCACCGATCCGGAGGGTGACGCGGCGGTGCTCGAGGCGGCATCGGCTGCCCTGATCGGCGTGCGCGGTGCGAAGTCCGACGCGAAGGCGTCGATGCGCGCCGAGCTGTCGAAGATCGAGCTGGTGGGGACGTCGGAGGCGCTGGCCGCGGTCCGGCAGGCGGCGGCCGACCTGGCTTCCGTGGCCAAGCTCACCGGCGACCTCGTGCTCACCGAGGACGAGTCGGCGCGGGACCTCCGGGCCAGCGCCGTGTTGGCCGCACCCGTCGGCTGACCGACGTCGACCGGGCGCAGATCGGGGTTATGGCACCTCCATAACCCCGATTTGCGCCTACTCGACGGCTGGTTCCGGCCGAATCCCGCAGCAGTCCCCGAAGACCACTGCCAGCCACACCAGACTGTCCTGCCATGACATCACCTGCCGTCACGGCCGAACGTGTCCTGATCGAGCGAGATCCCTATCTCGACGACGAGAGCGGCGGGTGGTCCCACCGCGCCGAGTGGCCGGCGAGCTGGATCGGCCTGGACCATGAACCGGAGAAGCCGTTCGTCGCCGGCTATCGGCTGTCCGTGCAGCAACAGGAGTCGACGACGGTCCGGCTGCACGTCTCGGCGGACGAGCGGTACGAGTTGTACGTCGACGGTGTACGGGTCGGGCGTGGGCCGGACCGAGGTGACCTCGACAACTGGAACTTCGAGACCTACGACGTGACCCTTCCCGCTGGCCAGCACTGGCTGGCCGCACGGGTCTGGTCGATCGGCGAGGAGGCTCCGTACGCCCAGTTCACCTTCGCCCACGGTTTCCTCCTGGCCGCCGAGGGGCTCCCGGACCTGTCCACCGGCACAGGTGCCTGGGAGTCGGCCGTGCTGCCCGGACACGGCTTCCGGGACAAGGGCGTCGCGTGGGGCTGCGGCCTCAAGTTCGAACAGGACGGCCGTACTTTCCCGTGGGGCTGGGAAGTGGGCGCAGACTCGATCAGCTGGCAGCCGGCCCGCAGCGTCCAGCCGGCCGTCTCGAGGACGTTCGCGAACGACCTGGCGCCGAACCGGCTGCTGGTGCCGGCGATCCTGCCCGCCCAGTGGGAGTCCCGGTTCACCGGCGGGCGGGTGCGGCTCGCCGCCGAGTACCCCGGCGGCGACACCCACACGATCCCCGTGCGGGCGGCGGACTCCATCGCCGACGAAGCTGCCGAGTGGCAGGAACTCCTCCATGGCGGACAGGTCACCGTGCCGGCCAACACGCGGCGACGGATCCTGATCGACCTCGAGCAGTACGTGTGCGCCTACCCGGCCGCGCGCCTTCAGGGTGGCGAGGGTGCGGCCGTGCGGGTGCAGTGGCAGGAAGGGCTCTTCAGCGACGACGGGCTGAAGGGGAACCGCGACGAGGTCGAGGGCAAGCGGTTCCGCTCGATCAACCGCGAGGAGGACGGTGTCGGTGACCGGTTCATCGCCGGCGGTGGCGACGAGCTGCACACCACGCTGTGGTGGGAGGCCGGTCGCTATGTGGAGGTGACGGTCGAGACCGCCGACGCTCCGCTGACGATCGCCGAGCTGGCGTTCCACGAGAACCGTTACCCATATGACGATCTGGCCGAGTTCGCCTCCGCCGACAACCGGCTGGCGCAGGTGAAGCAGCTGGGGTTCCGGACCCTGCAGATGTGCTCACACGAGACGACGATGGACTGCCCGTTCTACGAGCAGCTGCAGTATGCGGGCGACACCCGGATCCAGTGCCTGGTGGCCTACGTCTGTTCCGATGACGACCGACTTGCCCGGCAAGCACTGCTCGCCTTCGATCGGAGCAGGAGTCCTCGCGGCCTCACCACGAGCCGGTATCCGTCGCGGATCCGGCAGACGATTCCGCCGTTTTCCCTGTGGTGGATAGCGATGGTGCACGACTTCGCCCTCTGGCGCGGCGACCTCGATTTCGTCCGGAGCCTGATGCCCGGTGTCCGCGCGGTGCTGGACGCCTGCCGTACCAACGTCGATGCCGACGGGGTCTTCCACGCACTCGACGGGTGGAACTTCACCGACTGGGTCGAGAGCTGGAAGGCGGGCGCACCTCCCGGCGCGCACTGGGACGTCTCCGGCATCCTGAACCTCCAACTCGCCCATGTGGCCGGGTTGGCCGCCGACCTCGAGGACTGGCTGGGCGAGGACAGGCTGGCCGGCCGCCAGCGCGACCTATCGCAGCGGGTCCTGACGGCAGCCGAAGACACGTTCTGGTCTCCCGAACGCGGCCTGTATGCCGACGACCCGGAGCACGCGCACTGGAGCGAGCACGCCCAGTGCCTCGCGCTGCTGGCCGGTGCGCGGCACGGAGCCGACGCGGTGGAGCGGACCCTGTCCGCCGACGACATCGAGCGCACGACCGTCTACTTCGACTATTACCTGTTCGAGGCGCTCGGCCGCATCGGTCGCACCGACGCTCTGCTCGACCGGATGGGGCTCTGGCTGGGTCTGCTGGACGCCGGCCTGCGCACGGTGATCGAGAAGCCGGAGCCGTCGCGCAGCGACTGCCACGCCTGGGGCGCGCACCCGATCTTCCACCTGTACGCGACGATCCTCGGCGTGCGACCGACCTCACCCGGCATGGCCACCGTGCGGATCCAGCCTCAGCTCGGCGGACTCGACTGGGCCGAAGGGACGCTTCGGACGCCGCGCGGCCCGTTGCACGTCAGGGTCGACGCGAACGGCACGACCACCGACCTGCCGCCTGGAGTCGTCCAGGGGTGAGGCGACCCAGCCGAGATCGGCTACCAGATGCGCACGCGGTCGCCAGGCTCCAGCCACATCTTGCTGTCCGGCGTGGACCCGAAGGCCTCGTGGAACTCGTCGAGGTTGCGGGCGGTCTGGTTGCACCGGAACTCGTCGGGTGAGTGTGGGTCGATGGCGATGCGGCGGACCTGCTCCTCCGGCCTGGTCTTGCCGCACCACACCTGCGCCCAGCCGTGGAACAGCCGCTGGGGTCCGGTGAGCCCGTCCATGACCTCGGCTTCGGCGCCGTCGCGCGACAACTCGTAAGCCAGGTAGGCGATACCGAGTCCCCCGAGGTCACCGATGTTCTCGCCGACGGTCAGTGCCCCGTTGACGTTGTGACCGGGCGCATTGCTCGGCTCCAGCGCGTCGTACTGCGCGATGAGCGCCTTGGTGCGCTTGTCGAACTCCGCGCGATCGTCCTCGGTCCACCAGTCGACCAGGTTGCCGTCGCCGTCGTACTTGGAGCCCTGGTCGTCGAAGCCGTGCCCGATCTCATGACCGATGACCGCCCCGATGCCGCCGTAGTTCACCGCGTCGTCACCGTCGGCGAAGAAGAACGGCGGCTGCAGGATCGCGGCCGGGAAGACGATCTCGTTCATCCCGGGGTTGTAGTAGGCGTTGACCGTTTGCGGTGTCATCAGCCACTCGTCGCGGTCGACCGGGCCACCGATCTTGGCGAGCTCCCGGTCGGTCTCGAAGGCCGACGCCCGGGCGACGTTGCCCACCACGTCATCGCGCTCGATCACCAGCGTGGAGTAGTCACGGAACTTGGGCGGGTACGCGATCTTCGGCGTGAACTTCTCCAGCTTGGCGATCGCCTTGCGCCGGGTGTCCTCACCCATCCACGTGAGCGAACTGATCGACTGCCGGTATGCCTTGACCAGGTTGGCCACCAGGCCGTCCATCCGGTCCTTGGCGGCCGGCGGGAAGTGCCGCTCGACGTAGTGCCTGCCGAGGGCCTCACCCATCGAGCGCTCCACCAGGTCGACGCCGCGCTTCCACCGGTCGCGAAGCTCCGGTACGCCAGACAGGGTGCGACCGAAGAAGGAGAAGTTCTCCTCGACCAGTTCAGCGCCGAGGAGCGGTGCGAACTCGTGCACCAGCTGCCAGCGAAGCAGGGTCTTCCACTCGTCGAGATCGAGGGAACGGGCAACCTCGGCTGCTCCCGGCAGGAAGTCGGGCTGGCGCACCACGAGCTCGTCGAACGAGCCATCGGGCGCACCCAGCGTGGACAGGAAGCGGTCGACGTCGAACCCGGGAAGCCCGCCGCGCAGCTGTTCGAGCGTGTAGAGGTTGTATCCCGCCTCCACGTCCCGTCGGCGGACGCGGTCCCAGTGATGCTCGGCGAAGGCGGTCTCCGCCTTCATCACCACGGCGGCCTCGGTCGTCCCGTCGTCGGCCGCGAGCCCGGACAGCCGGAACATCGCGGCGACGTGGTCGACGTATGCCTGCCGGATCGGTGCGTACTGGTCCTGTGAGTAGTACGACTCGTCGGGCAGCGAGATACCGGCCTGGACGACATTCACCAAGTAGCGCTCGGAGTCCTTCGCATCCGTCGCCACGTACAGACCGAGGAAGCCGCCGATGCCGTCGCGGCTGAAACTGCCGAGCAGATCGGACAGGTCGTCGAGCGACTCGAGCGCATCGATCTTGGCCAGGAAGGCAGAAAGTGCGCCGATGCCCTTCGCCTCGACAGCCTCGGCGTCCATGAACCCGGCGTACAGGTCGCCCAGCTTCTTCGCTTCGGTATCGCCGCCCGGGTCGGCGGCGAACTCCTCGACGATCGACCGCAGGTGCTCCTGCGCGTTCTCCCGCAGCTGCCAGAACGATCCGTCGTTGGCCCGGTCGTTCGGGATCTCGTGAGTGTTCAGCCAGTGCCCGTTGGCATGGCGGAACAGGTCATCGGCCGGACTGACGGTGGAGTCCTGGTTTTCGAGAAGAATGCCGGACGACACGCTGCTACCTCCTGGAATGGGACCGGCGGCCATCGGTCGGCCGCCGACGCCCATCCTGACAGCACAGACCCACACGCTCCCGAGCCTGCCCATGTGGCGGCCGGAGGTGTCCGGACTCAGGCGCTCTTCTCGCGCCGCTGCTTGCGCTCGCGGGGCACGAGCGTCGGGTACACGTTCTCGGCGACGACCTCGGCGCTGATCATCACCTTCTCGACGTCGTCCATGCTCGGAACGTCGTACATCACCGACATCAGCACCTCTTCGAGGATCGCCCGCAGTCCGCGCGCGCCGGTGCCGCGCAGGAGGGCCTCGTCGGCGATGGCCTCCAGCGCGTCGTCGGTGAACTCCAGTTCGACCCCGTCGAGCTCGAAGAGCCGCATGTACTGCTTGATGAAGGCGTTGCGCGGCTCGGTGAGGATCCGGATGAGGGAGTCGCGTTCGAGCGGCGCCATCGTCGCGATCACCGGCAGCCGCCCGACGAACTCCGGGATCAGCCCGAACTTGAGCAGGTCCTCCGGCAGCACACCCTGCACGGCGCCGCGCACGGGCTCCTCACTCGGGATGGCGCCGAAACCGAGCGACCGCTTGCCCGAGCGCTGGGAAATGATGTGGTCGAGGCCGGAGAACGCGCCACCCACGATGAACAAGATGTTGGTGGTGTCGATCTGCAGGAAGTCCTGGTGCGGGTGCTTGCGCCCACCCTGGGGAGGCACCGAGGCCGACGTCCCCTCGAGGATCTTCAGCAGCGCCTGTTGTACGCCTTCACCGGAGACGTCACGGGTGATCGACGGGTTCTCGCTCTTGCGGGCGATCTTGTCGACCTCGTCGATGTAGATGATCCCCGTCTCGGCCTTCTTGATGTCGAAGTCCGCAGCCTGGATGAGCTTCAGCAGGATGTTCTCGACGTCCTCGCCGACGTAGCCCGCCTCGGTGAGCGCGGTGGCGTCGGCGATCGCGAACGGCACGTTGAGCATGCGGGCCAGCGTCTGCGCCAGATAGGTCTTGCCCGAACCGGTGGGGCCGAGCAGCAGGATGTTCGACTTGGCCAACTCGACGACCTCGTCGCGGCTCGCCTTGGGCCCGGTGCCCTGCGCCTGCACCCGCTTGTAGTGGTTGTAGACCGCGACCGACAGCGCGCGCTTGGCGTCGTCCTGGCCGATCACGTACTCGTCGAGGAAGGCCGAGATCTCCTTGGGCTTGGGGAGCTCGAAGCCCTCGATCTCGCCGCGCTCGGCGAACTCCTCCTCGATGATCTCGTTGCACAAGTCGATGCACTCGTCGCAGATGTAGACGCCGGGCCCTGCGATGAGCTTCTTGACCTGCTTCTGGCTCTTGTTGCAGAAGGAGCACTTGAGCAGATCAGCCCCGTCACCGATCCGTGGCATCGGTGCTCCTTTCAGTGCTTGTCGAAGCGGGTCCCCTGCACCCCGCCCCGCCCGTTGGGTCGTGCCGTCCCTCTGCCGTGCGCCTGCGTGTCCTAGCGGGAGCGGGTCCCCTGCACCCCGCCCCGCCCGTTGGGTCGTGCCGTCCCTCTGCCGTGCGCCTGCTGCCGCTTGCCTGCCGGTCCTACGTGCTGCGTCACGTTTCCGGGCAACTCCACGACCGTACCGCCTCGGACCGACGGACAGGAGTCAGCGGGGCCGAATCGGCCCGGGCCGGGCGAGTCGCCGACTCGGTCCGACCGCGGGCCTTCGCTACGTCAGTCCATCTCCTTCAGCGTGGGCAGGATCGAGTCGATCAGGCCGTACTCGATCGCCTGCGGCGCGGTCAGGAACTTGTCCCGCTCGATGTCGGCGGCAACCGTCTCGCGGTCCTTGCCGGTGTTCTCCGCGATCATCGTCTCGAGCAGCTCCCGGATCCGGAGGATCTCCGCGGCCTGCACCTCGATGTCGGACGCCTGGCCGTACGTTCCGCCCTCGACCGCCGGCTGGTGGATGAGGATCCGGCTGTTGGGGAGAGCGAGCCGCTTGCCCTTCGTGCCGGACGCGAGCACCACGGCGGCGGCCGACGCTGCCTGGCCGAGGCAGACGGTCTGCACGTCGGGCTTGATGTAGCGGATCGTGTCGTAGATGGCTGTGAGCGCGGTGAACGAGCCGCCGGGCGAGTTGATGTAGATCTGGATGTCGCCGGAGGAGTCCATCTGCTGCAGGCACAGCAGCTGGGCCATCACCGCGTTGGCCACGTCGTCGTTGATCGGCGTGCCGAGGAAGATGATCCGCTCCTCGAACAGCTTCGCGTACGGATCGATGCGCCGATAACCGTAGGGAGTGCGCTCCTCCCACTGCGGGATGTAGTAGGAGGCCTGCGGGGAGAGCGGTCCGCGGCTACTCGGCTCGCTCGTCCCCTGGCCGGAGAGCCCGGACAGGCCCGCGAGGTTGGGAAGGTTCATCAGCTGTGTCCTTGTCGGTTCGAGAGGTGCCGCTGGAGATTCTGTCGGACAGATCGGCTCGGTCCGGATGGAGCTCGTTGGGCCCGGTTACTCCGGGGCGGATCCGCCTGGGACGTCACCGGCGCGGGCAACCACGTGGTCGATGAACCCGTAGTCCTTGGCGCCCTCGGCAGTGAACCACCGGTCGCGGTCGGAGTCGTGGGCGATGGTCTCCTCGCTCTGACCGGTGTGGTGCGCCTGCAACTGCGTGAGCTGCTTCTTCAGCGCCAGGCTCTGCTCGGCCTGGATCTTGATGTCGGACGCAGTCCCGCCGATGCCACCCAGGATCTGATGCATCATGATCCGCGCGTGCGGAAGGGCGTATCGCTTGCCCGCCGTGCCCGCGGCCAGCAGGAACTGCCCCATGGAGGCCGCCAGTCCCATCGCAACTGTCGCGACGTCGCACTCGACGAAGTTCATCGTGTCGTAGATGGCGAAGCCGGCGTCGACCGAGCCGCCGGGCGAGTTGATGTAGAGCCGGATGTCGCGCTTGGGGTCCTCGGCCGCCAACAGCAGCATCTGCGCGCAGATCGCGTTGGCGTTCTCGTCGCGGACCTCCGAGCCGAGGAAGATGATCCGCTCGGAGAGCAGCCGCTGGTAGACCTGATCGTCGAGCGAGCCGATACCCGGGCTCGCCATCATGCGAGCGCCGTTCGGCGTGTCAGGAGTTGCGTTCACGAGCCACCTCGGTGCTTTCGTCGTCAGCCGTGTGTCGGCGGTTTGGGGTTCGGGTCTGCGGTGTCGGTTCCAGCGGTTCAGGTCCGACCGGATCGCGGCGGAAGCCACGTCCTGTCACCGAGGCTAACCGGGACAACCCGTGGTCCCTTCCCGGATTCCGCTCACGGCGGAGGGTGTTCGCTGACGGCGGAAACGCCGACGCCCCCACCGTTGACGGCAGGGGCGTCGCTCGTTCATGCGGCTGTCAGGCCTTGGCCGGCTCCGCCTGGTCGGCGTCGTCGGTCGCCGCGCCAGTCGCGTCTGCCTCGTCGGCGGCCGCGGGCTCGGTGTACCTCGGCCGCGGGCTCGCTGTCATCGGTCTCGGTCGGTTCTCGGGCTCGGTGGCCTGATCCGTGACCGCCTCGTCATCGGCACCTTCGCGCTTGTCGAAGGCTTCGGCGACGTTGACGAAGTTATCGGCGGCGGGGCAGCCTTTGGAGCGTCAGGGTCGGTGACGTCGTCGGCATCGGCCAAGGCCGCTGCGTTGGCCGCGTCCATCTCGGCCTTCTCCTCCGGCGTGAGCATCCGGCCATCGCCCATCATCAGCGAGAAGTCGACCGCCTGCCCGTTCGGGTCGACGACCTCCGACGCCTGCACCAGATGCGCGAGTGCCTTGCCCCGCACGACCTCGCGCACCAGCACCGGCAGGTAGTTGTTCTGCATCACCTGCTGGGCGAACTCGTCTGGGCTCGACCCTGCCTGCTGGGCCCGGCGGACGAGGTGCTCGGTGAGCTCGGCCTGGTTGACGCTCAGGTTCTCCTGCTTGGCGATCTCATCGAGAAGGAACTGGCCGCGGAGGGCGTCCTCGGAGCGTTGCCGCAGGTCGGTGTCGAACTCCTCCTGGGTCTGACCCTCGCGGTCGAGGAAGGACTCCCAGGTGAGCTCGTAGGCGGCCAGCTGCTCCGAGACCGACTCCCGCCGGGTCTCCAGCTCCTCGTCGATCACGGCGTCGGGCAGCGGGATCTCGGCAGACTCGAGCAACTGCTCGAGGACGAGGTCGCGGGCGTCGGCCGCCTGCTGCAGTCGCTTGGACCGGCCGATCTGGTCGCGGATCTGGTCGGTGAACTCGTCGATGGTGTCGAACTCACTGGCCATCTGGGCGAAGTCGTCGTCGAGAGCGGGCAGGTCCTGCTCGCGCACCTGGGTCACGGTGACGGTGACGTCCGCCTCCTGACCCGCGACCTCACCGCTGACCAGCGTGGACCGGAACGTGTTCGACTCGCCCGCGGACAGGCCGGTGACAGCCTCGGCCAGTCCCTCGATCCCCTGGTCGGACCCGACCTTGTAGCTCAGTCCGTCGGCCGAGACATCGGGGAGGTCGTTGCCTTCCAGGTCGGCGGCCGTGAGATCGATCGTGACGAAGTCGTCGACCGAGGCGGCACGCTCGACCTCGGTCAGGCTGCCGAACCGGGCCCGAAGGCTGTCCAGCTGCTCGGAGACGTCGTCGTCGGTCACTTCGGAGTCGCCGACGACGACCTTGGTGCCCGCGTAGTCCGGCACGGTGATCTCGGGCTTGACGTCGACCTCGACGTCGAAGTTCAGGTGGTCGTTGTCCTTGAGGTCGGTGACCTCTACCTCAGGTCGACCGAGAGGCTCGAGGTCGTGGTCGGCGAGTGCCTGGGTGTACAGCGCGGGAATCGCCTGGTTGATCGCCTCGTCGAGTACAGCGGTCCGCCCGAAGCGCCGGTCGATGATCGCCGGCGGGACCTTGCCCTTGCGGAAGCCGGGCAGCTGCACCTGCTGCGCGATCTTCTTGTAGGCGGCGTCGATGTGCTCCTGCAGTTCGGAGAACGGCACCTCCACGCTGAGCTTGGCCCGGGTGGGGCTCGCCTTCTCGACGGCAGTCTTCACGGTGGTCGGTCTCCTCGGGGTGGCGTGTGTGGCAGGGGGCGCCCGCGCGGTGCGGCACCGTCGGCGGGCGCAGGCCCAGCGCGACAACCCGTCGAGTCTAGGTCAGCCGACTAGGGACCCACGAATCGTGCGCTGAGGCTCCGCCAGGCTCGCCAGCTGACTCAGCAACGCTGCGTCGGAGCGGGAGGCGACGTTCCTGGAGAAGACGAAAGCGCAGCCCGTGCGCTGGATGCTGATCGTGCTGAGGGCGTGCCCGTCGCTGAGGATCACGACGAACCCGCTCCCGTCGTCGTTGGGGCAGGTGACCGCACCCTTCGGCACAGCGGGTAGCCGGTTGAGCCGGGTGACCAACGCCGCCACGTCGCCCGCGGCGAGCGCCTGCTGGGCGGTGACGTGGGTCCGCAGGCCGGCGTAGGCGCAGATCAGCCCCCGGTTCGGAATGCCGCGGACGAGGTCGTGCGGTCGGCCGCCGTCGCCCCACCAGACCTCGGCCCATGGATCGGCCGGGCAGCGGACGAGGGGCTCCGCGTCGAGTGCGTAGGCCGGTGGGCCTTCCTCGACTGTTTCGCCCGTGGCTGCGAGCCGATCGAAGTAGAGCTCCGGCCCGAACACCACGCCGACCACGCCGAGGACCGCAGCCAGTGCAGCCGCCATGGAGTGTCGGCGGCCGTTGGCGCGCGTGCTGCGGTCGGCCGGGGGTTCGATGGGGAAAGTGTGGCACCGGCCAGGCCCGGTGAGGGTGCCGCAGAGTGCCCGGATGTTCCAGCTACCCGGTTCACGGCCGTCGGGCTGACAGGATTCGAACCTGCGACCCCTCGCTCCCAAAGCGAGTGCGCTACCAACCTGCGCCACAGCCCGTGACCGGCAAGCCTAACGGTGGCCGGCGCTGCACCCGCCCGACGCCGTGGGTTGAGCACGATTCGTTCACGGCGCGCACCAAACATGCAGCCCGATGGGGCGAATGCGGACATGTCGGCACATCGCCGGCTGGCCGCGATGCCGCTTGCATGTGTGCCGCGAGTGGCGTCGCCCTTGGCACAGACCGTCGAGCACCGCTCACGCGGAGTGTCCGCCACAGTGGACAATCCGGGCACACTTGGTCACGCAGAGATACGGAGCCTTGCTCAGAGACACGCCGTCAAGAATCCGGGCAAATACTGATGCGGTGGGGGTCACACTGCGTCATCATTCCCCTGAGCAACTCTCAGTCCTCCTGCAGGAAGGCCATCGAAATGAAGTCCGTCTACCGAGTGTTCGGCTTCCTCATCGCCGCTCTGGTCTTCGTGCAGGCCGGGTCCATTGCGTACGGCGTCTTCGGCCTGGCCAAATGGGTCGACGACGGCGGGGTTCTCGACGCGGCCGCTGTCGAGAACGAGTCCATCACCTTCGATGGTCTGATTGGTCTGATCGTTCACGGCATCTTCGGCGTCATGGTCATCCCGATCGTGGCGCTGCTCTTCGTGATCTGCTCGTTCTTCGCCAAGATCCCCGGGCGGCATCGTCTGGGCCCTGGTCACCTTCGGCATCGTGGTCGTCCAGGTGCTGCTCGGTCTGTTCGCCCACGGCATCCCCTTCCTCGGCATCCTGCACGGGATGGTGGCGCTCGCCCTCCTCGGTAGCCGCCCTGAACGCCGCTCAAAGGGTTCCCAAGGCTCTTGCCAGCCGGACGTCGGACCCGGCCGCGATGTCGGAAGCGGCACCTCCGACCGCATCGGCCGTCTAGGCCGCACGGTATGGGCACTGCGATCCGCAGCCGCCGGTGGCTGCGGACCGTAGTCCCGATCGTGGCCGCCCTCGCGCTCGTCATCCCACTCGCCTGGTACTGGGTCCAGAGCCTCACGCCAGGTCGCTTCTCCGTGATGTCCATGGGCTACCCCGACCCCGGCGGGCGGTTCCGGCCTCGCGGCGACCGGAGGCCACACCGGCCACAACCCGACCAACGACGTGGTCAAACCTCGGAGCGTGACCGACTTCATCGCCGACCCAGAGCGGACCGGCCGACGTTCGCGTCGACCTGGTCACCCGTGAGCAGAAGCTGACGATCGGCAATCAGACGGTTCCCGGCTACACGGTCAACGGCACGACTCCCGGACCGGAGATCCGCGCGACCGTCGGCCAACTCGTGGAGGTACACCTCACCAACGAGTCCGTGCGGGCTGGCGTGGCCCTGCACTGGCACGGCGTCGACGTCCCGAATGCGATGGACGGCGTGGCCGGCGTGACCCAGGACCGGGTGCCGGTCGGTGGGACGTTCACCTACCGCTTCGTGGTCGACCGGGTGGGCACCTACTGGTACCACTCGCACCAGGTCGCGGACGTGCAGGTGTCGGGTGGCCTTCTCGGAGCGCTGGTCGTGTTGCCGAAGACGAACAAGCCCGCCAGCGAAGTGACTGCCACCGCCCACACCTACGGCGGCGTCCGGACGATCAACGGGCAGCCGGGCGACCTGCGGGTCGACGCGCAGCCAGGGCAGCCGGTACGGGTCCGGGTCATCAACACCGACAACGCCCCGATGCAGGTCTGGACCGACACGCCGTACCGGGTCGTCGCCATCGACGGGACAGACGTGCAGGGCCCGACCACGATCGAGCAGCAGCGGGTCGCACTGACTGGCGGCGCGAGGGTCGACCTCGAGGTGACCCCGCCGGCCGGCGGGACGGCGGTTCGGATCCAGCTCTCGAAGGGCACCGCCGTGGTGGTCGGTCCACCAGCGGCGGCTGAACCGGCCGAACCCCCACAGCCCACGGTCGAGTTCGACCCGTTGACCTACGGCCGCGCGGCGCCGATCGGGTTCGACCCGAACAAGGCGGATCGCGTCTTCGAGTACTCCACCGGCCGGCGACCGGGCTTCGTCGCGGGGATAAGCCAGGACTGTTCTGGTCGATCAACGGGCACCTCTATCCCAACGTCCCCATGTTCGTCGTGCGCGAGGGTGACGTCGCCCGCATGCGGATCGAGAACCACAGCGGCGACGTCCACCCGATGCACCTGCACGGCCACCGCGCCGTCGTCCTGTCCCGCAACGGAGTGCCCTCGACCGGCAGTCCCTGGTGGTTCGACTCGCTCAACGTGCGTGATGGCGAGACATTCGAGATTGCTTTCGTCGCCGACAACCCCGGGATCTGGATGGACCACTGCCACAACCTGCAACACGCTGCTGTGGGCATGGTCGCGCACCTGATGTACGAGGGGGTGGACACGCCCTTCCGGCTGGGCAAGGACAGCGGCAACGAGCCGGAGTGACGGTCAGCAAGCCGCAACCGGTTGGCTATGCCCGGTCACCCTCCGACATCGACGCGCAGCAGCGCGTTGCGGCCACGACCACCCTGTTGGGTAGAGTCCTCTCTGCGGGTGTAGCTCAATGGCAGAGTTCCAGCCTTCCAAGCTGGCCATGCGGGTTCGATTCCCGTCACCCGCTCCACCGCATCACCGCAGGTCAAAGCACGTATGCCGCGCCACGCGCATTGCCAAGCCGAGTGCCAGAGCATGTCGTCGTGCCCACTACGTGCCCAAAACTCGTCGAATCATGGTGTCCAACGACTCGGCGATTGCACGATCGCGGTCGGCGGTTCGGTGTTGGTAGATCAGTGCCGCCCGCATGCTGGAGTGACCAAGGCGGCCCATCAGCTCTCGGGTACTCGCCCCAGTCGCAGCTGCAAAGTGGGAGCCCGTGTGCCGGGGATCGTGAAAGTGCACCTTCCACCTGATCCGATCCGACGTAGTCGGCGGCAAGCGCAAGGCCCGGGCCACGGCCCTCCGCGGCGATATCGACGGGTGGTTAGCCGGTGCGCACGTGAGGCCGCAACTGACGCAGTAGCGCCGCCTCACGCTCGGGCGCGAGCCCTATCTCCGCCGATCGATCTTGGCCGTCGATCTCATCACCGGTCTGCATCCAGGCCCAGGTGTCTCGCACTGTGTCTCCGACTGGCCGCGCGGTAAGGCCGGCCGCAACAGCGCGGGACGAGTCAACTGCCCATACCCCGGGCATCGTCCGCCACAGCGGGACCTCTGACCACTGGCGTGCCGCTGCGGTGATCAAGTCCTGGTCCAAGGGCCACCCCCTGTGCTTCTGCTAGCTCCGCCACGTCCGGCTGGTCCCTCAGCCGTGGGGCTTAGCGCCCAGGCCTTCACGCTCTGCAATTCGAAGTCAGTGTTCGGCGCGAGGCGCTCTGACGGGGGTCGCGGTCGGGGTGGAGCGGCAGTCCGCCGTGTACAAGAACGTCGCGCGCGGCATGCTTGTTGATCTGCATGGGTTCGTCCGGGTTGCTCCGGTGGATGAGGCGGGCGGACGCGAATGTCGCCCGCCCGCCTCGAGATATTTGCTGCCTTAACAGACTTAGCGTCGGGACGCGGTGTTGGAGCGACCACGTTGTCCGAAGCGATCCATCCGTTTCGATCCACTCCTTGCGAACCTCATCGCTGACCTGTGCCGGCTCGATAACAGTCTCGGTGTTCAGCTTGTCCAGCTCGACGGGGAGGGCCTCCTTCTCTCGTTCACACCGGTACGTCGGCCCCGTGGTGGTGGGGGCGGTCGTTGGCGTAAGGCGGCGAGGTGGCGCGCGGCGTCCGCGGCGGTCCGGCAACCTGTGTTCGGATCTGCTACGACGTGGCGTTCTCCTTGGCGTCGTCGTCGCTGTCGTGAAGGTGGTTTCGTGAAACTTTGTCCGCTTGGGCGAGAGCCTTCTCGACCTCGGTGACCCACTGCTCGTCGAAGGTCACCACGATGCCCGCGCCGCCAACCGGGATACCCCACTCGACGTCCGACTTGAGCTTTCGCTTCGTCACCCGATCAACCACGGTGCCGGCGGCCGCACCGACCCCCGCTCCGACCGCGGCCGAGGCCAGCAGCGCCGGTGGAAAGATCAAACCGACCAGGGCACCGCCAACGGTCCCGACAATGGCTCCGATGCCGGTCTCGTTCCTAGTGTCCTTGACGTGGATCTTGCCGTCGCTGTCGCGATTCACCAAGGCCAGCGCCTCGACCTCGATCACGTCGTCGTCGGCCAACTGCTTCAGCGCTTTCCAAGCCTCTTCGGCTGTGCTTGGGACGCTGAATGCGGCCACATACAGATCCTGCGTTGTGTCGTCGTCACCCATCTGATCTACCTCTCGTTGTCCAGGCGCCGCGATTCGGCGGCACTCAAGAGTGTGCGCCCCAGTGGCAGGTGCTGCTGCCACCCGGGCCGTTAGGCCAGCCAGCCCGGACCAGACCCAGGGTGGCCATGTGCTGCAACACGAACTCCCAAAGCCCTGCGCAACACCACCTCGGCGAAGGTTCCCAGTCCGCGTCGCGACCTACACCCAAGTAGACGCCCAGGGCTTGGCAGGATGACGTGAACATTTCGGGAACAGAGGGCGCGAAAAGGGCAAACAAGTATAAACCGCCCTAGGTGTCCACCGGCACGGGATCGCCGCTGGACGCAAGACCCGCCCCGTTCACCCAGAGTTCACTTGGTTCCCACCCTTTGCGAGGTATGCCGTCTTGCGTGCATTTGGTAATTGACGGACCGTGGCGGGATGACTCCTGACGAGGAAGAACGTGCCCTACGGATCGTGGCCGAGCGCGTACGGGAACGTCACCCCACGGTCAACCAGGACGAGATCGTGCACCGTGTACACGTCCATGCTGAGGAGTTCCACGGCAGGCCAATCCGCGACTTCGTCCCGCTACTCGTGGAAAGGCAAGTCCTCGCCGACCTGCGCGCCTGACATAGACTCGGTCCCTCCGCAACAGCCCGCGTGAGCACGCGTGCACTCAGTGACACTCGCGCAACAGGTCCTCATCCATGCCGATAGCCGTGCCCGGCTCAGCCGAGCACACGCTCGGGATCTAGGTACCGATCGGCCGTAGTCCGGTCGGGTGCCTCGACGTCGTCGACCCGCGAGCGGTCGGCCGGCGTCAGCCCGAACCGGGATTCGAGCCTGGAGCTCGTCGTTCACCAGGCGCAACGACGACCACAACCCGTTGCGTTCGGCGTCACCGGAGAGGGCACCCGTCACGGTTGACCCCCTCATGGCGCGAGGCGCGCGCAACGCATCGGACGTGCTCGAGCAGTAGCGACCGAACGCGTCACGGCTCCACGCGTCCACGACGTCTCTAGCGGCAGCCGAGAGCCCCCGAGGCGGCTCCACCGGCACCGCGGCTGCCCACCAGACCACGAGCAACCTCAGGCCTCCCTGACAGCGCACGCAACCCGACGAGGTTGCGGAGAGCGGGACCACGAGAGGCCATACCCACAACGGCATCCTGGCCCACGAACATCAAGCTCCACAGGATCTAGGTCGCCCCCGAGTTGGGCGATGCGGCCGAGGCGGTCAGGCCGGCTGCGGATGTTGACACAGACCACCTGCCGTAGACATTACGAGCCGGCGAGCGCGGGTACACCTCGACCTTGCCTGGGCCCAGGCTCAGACGTGTGCGACCTGGGAACGCCAGATCATGTGCGACATGGGCTTGATCGCAGGCCTGAGCTGACGTCTCCGTGGGGCGTCGGGACTCGGGGAGGCCGGGATTGGCTCTGGTCGTGTTGTCAGTTGTCGAGAGCCGGCCCGGCGGGGTTCGCCACGCGGACTCATCCAGAGGCGGCTGAACGTCACAGTGCGCATACAGCAGGACGGTGGGCGCCGCTGATGGATATCGGTGAAGCCACGCTCGGAGGACTTGTCAAGAAGCCACTGGGGGCGGCGGCGCACTCCTCGAGAGGATTTGGCAGGGTCAGCAACCGACTGGATGGCGATGATTTCGGCGAGCTCGGCTCGCCTTGCGGTATCCGGGCCGGCGATGCGCTTTCGCAGCTCGATGACCGGTTACCCGCCTGCTACCGGGGCCGTCTTGAGTTTCCAGACCATCTGTTGGAATCTGGGGAGCTGGTCGGGGCAGTAGATCTGGATTACGGCCAGCTGTCCCTTGAAAACTTTGCTGTCGGCGATGACCGGACGGATCCCAGGTCCAGCGGCCCCGTTGGTGAGTTGGCCGAACAAGATCGACTTGCGCAGCGCACTTGAGGGGTCTTGGCAGAGCGCTCCCCCGTCATCTCCGAGCACGCCGACAATCTGCTCCTGCGATGGCACGGCGCCCACACCAGCCCTTTGCAGCGCGGCGATCAGCTGGTTCGCCTTGTCCTGAGCCTCTTGGTTCGACGCTGCCTTGCGGTAGGAGACAAGGCAAATGATCAGGAGCAGGACCAGAGCACAGGCAATGATCGCATGCATGACCCTGCGATCCTGCGGGGTCGAGGTCTCCTGCACAGTGCTCATGACGGGCTCATCTCCGTCGGTTCCGGCTGCTTCCACGACGGCTTGCGGAGCCTGTAGAACAGGAACGGCACAAGGAGTCCAAGTCCAAGCGCGCCGCCCCCCACAATGGCCAGGTACACACCGCCGCTACCGGCCTCGAACTGCGAGGGTGGGATGAAGCCGATCAGCAGCGCCGCCAACGATGCCGCGAACCCGACCCCGCAGAGAGCACCGAGCATGGGGGCCCGGTATCCACGCGCATGGTCGGGTTCTTTGCGACGTAGCCGAACAGCTGCCACGAACATCAGCAGGTACATGATCAGATAAACCTGGGTGGTGATCACCGAGAAGATCCAGTACGCGCTCGAGACGGTCGGAATGAGGGCGTAACCCAATCCGATGAGAGTCGTGATCACACCTTGGGTGACCAGGATGTTCTGCTGAACCCCGTTCTTGTTCAGCTTCTGCAGGAAGGGCGGGAGGTATCCCTCCTGCCGGGAGATGAGCAGCAAGCCTTTTGACGGGCCCGCCAGCCAGGTCAACATTCCGCCCAGCGAGGCGGTCACGATCATGATGCCGAAGATCGGGGTCAGCCATTGAATACCGAAGTTCGCGAAGATCGCCTCGAAGGCTTGCATGATCCCGGCGGTGAGCGAGAGCTGCTCGGCGGGCACTATCCAGCTGATCGCCAGCGCGGGCAGGATGAAGATCAACAGCACCAGCCCCGAGGCGAGGAAGATCGTCTTAGGGAACTCCTTACTGGGACGGCGCAGCGATGAGACATGGACCGCGTTCATCTCCATGCCCGAATACGATAAGAAGTTGTTCACAATGAGCACCAGACTCGCGAGCCCGGCCCATGCCGGCAACAAGTTGCTCGCAGTCATCGGCGCGGCAGACGGGTTCCCCTGGCCGAGGAACACAACCCCAAGGATGACCAGCACCACACCAGGGATGAGAGTCCCAATGATCAAACCACCACTGGCCAGGCCGGCGATGCCCTTGGTCCCTCGCGCGGAGACCCACACCCCGCTCCAGTACACGACCACGATAACGATCGCGGTCCACACACCATTGGAGGCAAGCTCAGGGTTGATCACGTAGGCCAGGGTGCTCGCCACGAACCCAAGCAACGTCGGGTAGTAAAAGATGGTCATCGCGAACTGGCACCAGACAGCCAAGAACCCCATCGGCTTGGAGATTCCGCGAGCCACCCAGTTGTACACGCCGCCCTCATAGCCGGAAGCCAGCTCTGCCGACACCAAGGATGTCGGAAGCAGAAACACAATGGCCGGGACGAGGTACAAGAAGATGCAGGCCAGTCCGTAGACAGCCATCGTCGGCGACGGCCGCAGACTCGCCACTGACGAGGTGGTCATCAAGGCCAGAGCCACCCAAGAGATATAATTCACCACTTGCCGACGAGCCACAGTCCTTTCAGCCGCCCCCTCCGCCGGAACGTCCATAGCCGTCATGAGACCCCACCCTCCACGGAATGCATACATAGTCGTCACCCGAAAGGTTCTCTTCGACAACTGTATGCCACGTTGGACACGGCGTCACCTCATCCGCCTCTACTATTTCAACCGTGCGCCGTGGAAGGCCCAGGACCAATCGCCCTAAAAGCGGAGTCCGCGACGCTAACGCCGCCGTGCGTCGAGCGCGAGACCCTACAGTGCGAGACTGTCGGTCTGGCGTCGAAAGGAGTGCGACATGAGTGACGCTACTGACACCAACAGCACTCCAACTGGTGCAGGGGACAGTCGCAAGGCTGCCATGACCGTGAGGGGTGCGGTCTTCATGGGTGTCGGTTCCATGGTCGGAGCTGGCATCTTCGCCCTTCTCGGTGAAGCCGGAGCGATTGCCGGCGCGGCGGTGTGGCTGTCGTTCCTTATCGCCGGCATCATCGCAATGTTTCAGGGATACGCCATCGCAAAGCTCGGCGCGCGGTATCCCTCCTCCGGTGGCATCGTCACCTTCCTTCTGCAAGGTTTCGGAAAGGGCCACATCACGGCGGTCACATCCTGGCTGCTGTACTTCGCAGCGTTGATCGTCACCGCAATGGTGTCGGTCTCGTTCGGCAACTACGGCTCCGCGCTATTCCTTGGCGAGTCCTCATCGCCCGGATGGAGCAAGGTGCTAGCGACGGCGGTGGTGCTCGCTGTCGCCGTAGTCAACATCGCGGGCGCCAGATTAATCGACCGGGTCCAGTCGATCATTGTGATCATCCTGCTTGCGGTTTTCGGGATCTTCATGGTGGTGACCCTCACGCAGATCAACCCAGACCTGCTTGCTCCCTCGACATATCCGCCGACAGCTGACCTGATATCCAGCGTGGCACTGACCTTCTTCGCCTATCTCGGCTTTGCTGTGATCAGCTTCACCGGTGGCGACCTGCCGGATCCGCAACGGAACCTGCCACGTGCGACGTACCTGGCTTTGGGAATTACCACAACCCTGTACGTGCTGATCGCAATCGGAGTGTTCGGGACACTCACCGTCGAGGAGGTGATCGCCAATGGTGACACGGCGCTGGCCCAGGCAGCCAAGCCAGCTCTCGGTGAGGCAGGCTTCGTGATGATGGCAATTGCTGCGCTGCTGGCGACGTCGTCGTCGGTAAACGCCAACATCTACGCCGCGACAGGATCCACGGCGAAGCTAGCGGAATCGCAGATGTTTCCCCCCGTCTTCGGCCAGCTCACCAGGGTCGGTGGAACCCGCGGCCTGATGATCTCGGTCATCGTCGTGCTGCTCCTGGCAATCTTCGTCGACCTCACCGCCATCGCCTCGCTCGGTAGCGCTGTCGCGCTCGCCATCTTCCTCGTCACCACGATCGCCGCCTACCGGCTCAAGGGGGAGACGGGGTCGCGCAGCTCCCTGTTGGTGGCCGGCATGGTGCTGACCGTCGTCGTCTTGCTCGTGTTCGGGGTCCAGACCCTGCGAACTGAGCCGGCGACGTTCCTGGCCATCATCGGCATCCTTGTCCTGGCTATCGTCCTGGATCTCACCTGGAGCCGCATTCGTGCGCGGCGGTGCGCAGCCACCTGATTGACACCTCGCCACTCCAGCCCAGATCGAGGCCCGCAGATGCAGCGAGGCACAACACCGTCGAGTAAGTCGGAGCGTCCTTGTGCGTACAAGAACGGATACTCGAGCGGCTCGCCTTTGGAGTCGGTCAGCTCACGACCCTCACGCACCTATCAGGCACTGCGGCGAGGCCTGCGAGTGAAGCGCCCGCAGGCGTCTCCGTATCCATAGAAGCCAGAATCGGCAAGTCACACGTGGCCCGTCAGACAACACGTGGCCCATCACGCCCGCCCCGGTGTCGGGCTACATCCGATCGGTCGCTGGATGGGGCCACCTATGTGTGTGGAGTACCTGTCCTGCCAGGACTTCGTGGTCAGTGGAACTTGTCGAGGAACTCTCGCCGTGTTCCTGTCGAGAAGGCTGAGCATGTGGTGGGAGCGATCGTTTCCGGGGTAGGGGCGGAGGAGAACCAGCCGCCGTCGATCACCATGTCGGTGCCGGAGCCCCTCGCTTCCGGTAGGTCTTCCAGAGCCGATCGCTATGCCTGCTGACCTGGTCGAGGGAGCGTGCGAGAGTGGGCATCATCTCGCGGACCGCGTCTTTGCGGGTGGCGAGCAACCTGGGCAGGAATCCGGCGTCGGTCTAGGCGAGTCCTTACGGCAATCCCGGCAGGCAACGAGTCGTACGTGTCCAGCTTCCATGCGTGCTGCTGCCGAACAGAATCGGCTTGGGGTTCTCGCCCGTTTGCCGCTCAAGATCATCCTTCCCATTGTCAGCCGTGCCACTGTCGTGCCCCTTCACACTGAAACGCCCAGCAGGGTCGGGGGTGACCTCAGCCTTTGAGATAGTCAAGTTGCTGTTCGCACCGACCAGCAACGCCCGCATCGTGCAGGAGACTCAAATCCGTGCAGACGACAGCCGTGCTTTGGCAACGGTGGGGGTAACAGTGATCGGCTTTGATGCGCCTTGCTTGTCTCGCCGGTTGGTGATCCGATCAGCTCGGAAGCACTCCTCCTGACAGAAGGTTGATCAACATGCGGAAAGTCGCCACCACAGCATCGCTCTTGCTCGGCGCGATCATGATCGTCGCCGCGATCGTCACCTGGATCGTCATCAGCAATACTCTGTCTGAACAGAACATCACGGTCGCGGAAGACGCCAGCTGCATGGCCGGCGCAACCGTGAGCGGACCTCTCAGCGCCTACTGCCAGGCCCAGGTGATCGACAAACACACGATGGAAATCACTAGGGGCAAGACCTACGCCGAGCTTGATCGGGAGGATCCCCTGCGGGCAACCGCGATGAACTCGGCGTTCCTCCAGTCATCCCTTTTCACCTCGATCGTCGCCTTCGGCGTCGCCGCGATGGCCGCCGCTGTCGGGCTCTGTTTCATCCTGATCGGCCTCGGCATCCGCGATGTCAGCCAGTTTGCCGCTCCGCCTCCGGCGCCGGCTCCGGCTCGATAGCCCTCCGGTTTCCCTTGTGTAGCGCCTTGCACCCATCATCGAGTCCTCCGATGCTGGGCGAGTAAGCGGTGGTTTGCTCGAGCGATCTCCCGGCTCGTGCAACTCGTGCTCGAAGGCTCAACTTAGGAGGTTCGCCTGCGGCATATGCTCAAGGAATTCGTGCCGGATAGCCCGGGCCCGGGGACACCTGTCCCTGATCACCACCCGGGCCGAGTGCCCGTGCGCCGCAGCCCCAAATCTGCGGTCGGGGCTGCGGCGGTATCGGCACGCCCGTAGGGGACGTGCCGACGCTTGACTGTCCCCCGTGACGAATGCGCGTCAATGAGCCTGGGGCGTTGACATCTGTGATCGCCTGACTATCTTCAGCAGCTGGTCCTCGGGAAACGTTGCGAATTCATGATGGTTGTCATGCACGGTTGTGACGTGAGCATGCCCTCGAAGAACACCGCAACCTGCTCGACCTCGGGGGCGATCCTGCGGGCATCCTCGGCCTGGTGAAGCTGTCAAGCTCCGTCGACAATCACCCGGCCCCGTCCGCGGGAGCCGTCATCCAGCATCTGGTCCATCAGCATGACGCACCAGTAGCCGATCTCGCCGCTGCTGCAGGATGGCGCCGTCTTGCTCCGACCCGGTGAGGCTTGGCCTCGCACCAGTCGGGGCAGCGGCCCGCGGTCGGATCGGCTTGTGTGGTTGTGGTGGTCATGGCGCGGACTTCTCCAGTCCAAGATAGTTCGCCCCACAGCGCTCCTGACCTGCACGTTTGTCCCGTGTAGCGGCACACCGTTCACGCGTCCCTAATGCGGGAGTAGCCCGTCAGAGCTCTGGCTGCCGCCAGGCCTCCAAGTCGCGCGCCCCAAGAAGATCCAGCTCTTGAAGTCCGGGGAACTTGCCGCGGGCCACTGCCCAGCGTTCTCTGCACCAAGCCGAACGTAATGCTCAAAGCAGACAGGCCAGGTCTTGGTCAGCAAGGTGGGCAGCAAGAGACTCTTGGTCCAGTTCCACTCGGTCGGACGACCACACCGCAGTACCCGGCACTGCAGAGCCGTCCTTCGGGGAGGCGGAACAGGCGCACCCGCTTCCTTCTGCCGTGCGAGTGCCTCCGCTACACGTGGTGTCCCCCCAACCGTGGAAGAAGACGCCAGCACGTTCGTCCTTGCGCGCTCGGTCATGAACCAACGCCCTCAACTCCGAGTTCACAGCCGGGGTCCCGGGCTGCGCAGCTGCCGGTGTGGCCAGCTCATGGTGAAGCCGCCACCAGCATGACGAGGGGAGCACACACCTGGGGTACATGGCCGTACATGCAACAGCCTCATCTACCGCGGCGCGTGGCACTGAAGTTGCGCGGGGGTTCGCCGCCTAACCGCAACCTCCGGCGTCCGCCAGCATATGACGTAGTTCCTGCCAGTTTCGCTCGGCTGAGCTTCCTTAGGATGTGTGGCCCGGCGGTGTCTGCTGGACGTTGGTGCCGTTGTTGGTCGGCCAGCCGCGCGCCATCTGTGGAGCGTGGTTGTGCAAGAACCGTGGGAAGGCTGACAGTCGGGGAGAGTGATGACCGAGAAGGTGAGACGGGCGCAGAGCCCAAGCCGATTCGTTTTGGCAACAACCCACGCAAGGAAGGTGGAAGCACGTACGACGACTTGCCTCCCGCGATTGCGGTGAGACTCGCCAGGACTCGGGCCGGCGCCATGCCCAGGTTGCTCCCCATCCGCCAAGACGCGGTCCGCGAGATCATGCCGGATCTCGCACGTGCCCTCGACCGGCTCAGCGAGACATAGCGATCGCCCTCGCGTTGACCTAACGCGTGAGGGGCCGGTTCGCACGGCTGGCCACGTCATCCGGCCACGTCATGCGCGTCATCAGGGGTGTGGGCCGCCTACGCGGTATGGGATATGGGAACCTCCCGCCGAGTGGGGTGTTTGCGCGGGACTTTGGGGGGTCCTCTTGCAACAGCGGCGCACTGGGGAAGTCTGGTCGGGCTGGCTGGCCCCGGCCCGGGTGGCAGCAGCATCTGCCACCCGGGCCAACTCCGGGCGCCGCTTGCGCGGTTGCGCCTTCGTACTACCTGCGCCGGACATCCGACGCCCAACTTGAGGGCTCCGGACTGGAGCACCGGATCTGATCCTGAGTTCCATGTCGCGGGAGTTGGGCAACCACGGTTCATGCCTGGGCTCGAGGTTGCACCACGGAACGGCGCGGCGGGCGAGCACACCAGCCGGGCGGGCAAGGTGCTTCTTCCTAAGCCACGGGTTGGCCCACTCCTGCCGGCGAGTCGACCGACACATGCGGGGAGCCCCGGGCGGGTGCCATTCGGTACTCACCGCCCGGGGCCACCTGGCTTACCTCATGACTGCCCCGCGAACCGGACGCCGACGAATAAGTCATCGGGTCCGGCGACCGGCAACGCCTTGGGGGTGCGAGTGCGCCGATGCCGCTTCACTGTCCGCCGCCTCGGACCGGGTGTCAACGCGAGCGGTCGAGGTATCGGCGTATCAGTTCCCTGAACTCAGGTTGGTGTTCGTAGCGGGCCGCAGGAACCCCCAGTCCCGCAGCCACGCCCTGATGTCGACCGAGTAGGGGCGCGTCACCACGGTTGGTATCGGTAGTCGGCTCACGCTCGAGGCACACTTCGTGGCAGCGGGAGAGTCTGGGTGAAGGTGTCGGTGACGGCGTACTTGCGGATCCGGACACTGCCAGTTTCGCGGCGTTCGGTGCCGACGTTCAGCCGCTCTTCGGACCTGGTCATGGCGTCGTCGGTGGGGAGGCCGGAGTCATCGCGGCCAACGGTGTCGTCACTCGAGATGACGGCCGTCGACGGGCAACCAGCCTCGTTGGCGAGCCCGTAGTAGCCGTAGAGCTCGGCTGCCTGGTCTTCCGTGAGGTGATCGCCGGTTGCGGCTCCGTGCCAGGCGTCCTGGACGAAGTCCTTGTCGTAGGCAACCCACAACTCCTCGCCCCGAACCTCGCTATGCGCCAAAGGCACGAACGACTCGGACGTCCCGAACAGACCGGTCTTGACCGTCACCCACTCGGGCGCGCCACTCTGGTCGTCCACGTAGAGCTGTTCGGCGCTGCCGATCTTGTTGCCCTGTCGATCGACAACGATGCCGTTTCCTGCGAGTAACCGCTGCAGGTCTGGACCGCTGACCATTTGGACTCCTTGTAGTAGTGCTCAAAGGGCCACCGCATGCGCGGGGGATCCGAACTGCTGCCGTCCGACCGCGACCGCCACACGTCGGTGGGTTGCACCGGTGAAGACGCCTGGTGGTGGCCGAGATGACGCGGACCATTCCGTCAATGGTGGGTCGGTGGTACTCGTAGCCCGGCAACCGCGAACGGCGAGCTGGAGACGAGGTCGAGGGCACCACGTCTCGCTGGATTCAGTGTCACCGGAAGACGTGGCCATCCTCCTTTGGGGTGTAGCTCGCTTCGGCCGTCCGACTCTAGATTCACCCGGGGCCCCGCGTACCAGGGTCCTGCTACGGCCATTGAAGAGGGGAAGGGTGTGTTCGGCTTGTACACGACGAGAGAACCTTGGCTCGGCGTGTGGCATCTCGTGACGGATCTCGGGACCTGCGCCGCGACTACCGGGTCGCTCTGCTCCGATACCTGCCGAGAGGCGACGAATCCGCTTCTACGGCTGGGTACGAGATCGGTCGCGTCGCTGCGACGACCGGCGTCGGGCTGTTGGATCTAGTCCGGATCCATCAAGAGTTCGTTGGGGAGGTCCTAGGAGCTAGCCGCCCGGAGGAGCGTCTCGAAGTAGAACGAACGGCAGGAGAGTTCCTGCTCGAAGTGCTCAGCACCTTCGACATGATCCACAGAGGGCTGATCGACGACTGAGCGGCCGCTGTCTCGGCCATGCACTGCGCCCACGCTCGACTCGTCCCCGGGTTCACAGCCAGCCCTTTGGGCGTTCGCGCGTATGCACGCCATTGTCGATCGCCCACCTGCCGCAAGGCTCGCCATCGCGCTATCGCATCCAGCTGTGGCGTACATCGCAACGGCTGACTGTTGGCATGAGCAAAGTGGCACCCTCGCACCCGTGGCCGATCCCTGGAGGCGAACAGCCCGGCGGGATGTTGCGGTGCTCCCAACGGGCTTGCGACCCCTGCCTCCGAGCGGCGCAGACCGAAAAGTGGGCACCTTGTCGACTTCATCCCTCTCAGCCGAGCTCCCGGTTTCTGTCGCGATCCGACCGACCCGGCCATCGGTGAGACGGAGCGGCGCGCGCCCGGGAGAAGCGTGACCAAGCGGCCTGTTGAAACCCCAGTGTCAGCCAACCCGCGACCGCCATCCCGCAGACATTGATGAGCAACTGCAGAGCGCTGCCGCTCACCTCATCCCAAGCGCCGAAAGCGAGTCCAGGGCCACGTTCCCGGACGCCGGCACAGTGGTCACCGAGATGAACACACCTGACAGACCGCCCACCTTCGCCGATGTCAGTGACAGGACTGCAGCTGCGGCGGCAATGACGGCCACGACGAGCGACCAGCGGTCAGGGGTGTAGATGAAGGCTGTGTCGGGCCTGCGCCCGGTGAGGTCGGCGAGGTCGATCCACCCCGCCCATCTCGCCACCAGCACCAAGACGGTCGTCACCAGGATGGACACGGCGAAGCCCAACACGAGAGTCCGCAGCGCCAGGCCGAACAGGCTGGGCTTCGAACAAGCGCGAGACCCAGCGCGGCAATCGGGACGAACTCCGGACCGAGCACCATCGCCCCGATGATGAGCACCTGTGAGTCCAAGACAATGGCCACACCGGCGATCAAGGTGGCCAGGGTCATGAAGCTGAGGTATGTCCAGTTGAGCTCGGAGTCCTCGTATGCGCGCTGGGTGACCTCGACCCACACGACTGCGTCGGCGCTGCTCCCCGGGGTCCGGCGGTCCGCGTCGAACCCTCGCTGTGAGATCCAGGCGTTGATGGGCTCGACGTGGACGCTCCCGAAGTGGTGCACTCCGAGGGCGCGAAGCTCGTCGAGGACATCGTTCGCACCTTCGCGAGCGACATCGGCAGTGATCACGTCGCCGGCCGGTCGGATCGAGGCGTCGTGCACGATGGCAAGACTGCTCACCGCCTCGCTGCGTTCCAGCAGGCTGACGACCGCGCTGGACAGGTCGCTCGTGGTTGAGATCCGAAGACGCAGCACCGCGACATCCTCGCGCATCGCAACTGTGGATCGACGTGCACGCGACACGCAGCGCTCCTGGGCGGAGGCTCACAGAGCGAATCGGCCATATCCGACAGCAGCGCCACCTGAGACGTGCGACAAGGGCTTTAGGAGATAGAAGGGGACTATTGCCGCTCTTCCGATTCGTATGAGTCGACCACCGTGGTATTAGCCGATCTCTTCGCCGGCCGCCTTGGCGGCGAGGCGTTCCTCCTCGCTGACCTCCCACACTTCCCACGCTGCGTGCAGGGCGAGAGCGATGATGAAGCAGCCGAGGATCAAATCGGGCCAGCCCGAACCGGTCCAGAGCGTCAGGACACCCATGGCGATGATCGAGACGTTGACGAGCACGTCGTTGCGTGCCGACAGGAAGGCTGCGCGGCTGAGCGAGCCGCCGTGGTGACGGACCCGGGCCAGCAGCCACGAGGCTGTGCCGTTCACGGCGATGGCGCCGAGCGAGGCGAGGACCAGCGGCGCGACATCAGGGGCTTGCGGGTCGCTGAATCGCTGGATCGCCTGCCATCCAGCCAGCGACGCGGGTACCAGGATGACTAGCGTCATGGCCTTGCCGAGCATGGCGCGCCTGGCCAGCGGCCATCCGAGCGCTATGAAGACCAACAGGTTGACCGAAGTGTCTTCAAGGAAGTCGACGCTGTCGGCCAGCAGCGACACCGACCCGGCAGTCAATGCGACAGTGAACTCGACGAAGAAGTAGGCGAAGTTGATCAGCGCGACGATCAGAACGACCCGTCGCAGGCGCCGGGCATCCAATTCCTCGGCGGTCACATCGCGAACCTACCGCGCTGGCAGGCCCACCAGGACCGCCCGACCTGCGTCCAAACGTTGCTCAGCCTTCGACACGACAACCAGACCATGCCGGGCGACCCCGAATCTGACGCCACGGAGACCTCGGACTCCGAGTGAGACGAACCGGCCCCCTGAAGGCTGGTGAAGAGGCGGCACGCACAGCGACGGGGCATCGTGCTAGATGCCGAAGGTCAGCGGAGCAACAGGACTTGGGAGGACGCCGAGGATGGCGCAGGCGCAGAGGGTGCGGAGCACGGACCATTTGGCGACGAAGATCAGCAGGCAGGCGACGGCGTTGAGCGTGACGGCTGGCAGGAAAACGCTGGCGGGCACCGGGATCTGGGCGTGCATGGCGCCGAAGCTCCAGTCCTTGCTCTCAGTGAACAGGGTGTGGGGGGCGACGTAGACGGCCAGGTCGCCGATCACCCCTAGGACGGCCGTAGTGATGCCGGCCAGCGCGGAGGTGAGTGAGCGATTGTGTCGGAGCCGCTCGACGTAGGGGTGCCAAGCAGCACGAGAAGGAATCAGTGCACGAACTTCGCCCAGGTAACCAGCAGTGACGCCAGGATCGCCGCCGTCCAGGGGTTGATGTCGCCCGGGTGGCGGTAGGCGCCGACGAAGCCGACGGACTGGACGACCAGAGATGAACGGTCCGGAGTGGTTTCGGCCAGGGCAAGGCCGCGGACCATCTCTCCAAGCAAATAGCAGCCGTAGATTCACAGCCTGCTCAGCGACATAGGAGAGCACGCGTAGGCGCCGCCGAAGTGACCCAGGGAGGCGGCGCCGGAGAACACAGCCCCTGGTCGACGACGATGATGTCCCAGCCACACGCCATCCCAACCCCAGTCGGGAGGACCCAGGCGGTCAAGCCAACCGTCAGGATGATCGCTGCTGCGGTGCACGCCGGGCTGGTCGGCGTGCAGGTGATCATCCGCAACCAGCGGGGCCGGGCCGTCACCGACAGTATCCTTGGCCGGTGGGGTAATGACCGCCGGCCAGCGCTGACCAAGGGCCGGGCCGATCAGTCCGGCGGCGCAACCACGACCGGGAACGGCACGATTAGGCCGCTCGTGCGAAGGTTGCTGTACCGCCTAACGAGGAGACGACGTGGCGCGCGACAAGCAGATCACCGTTGAAGAAGACGGTCAGGTCCTGAGCCAGGCAACCGTCTCGTCGAAGGACAAGAACAAGGAGGCACGGGCGCAAGTGCATGTGGCCTCGGGTCATCTCCCGGCTGGCACTCACCAGAAGATGGCTGACGCCATTCATCAGGCGGTGACCGAAGACAACGCCGAGCGCCTCACGGTCAGCGTTCCTCGCGGTGGCGCCGAGTTGGTGGAAGGTATCCGCGACCACCTCAACGAGGTGGAGATGCGGTCGGCCGGTTCCACCAGCATCATTCAGGGCGAAGTAGACACCGCCACATGACGGTGGACAGCCCGAGAGGATCGAACGGATGACGTCGGTGCAGCACCTTGCCAACGACGATTCCAGCCACTGGTTCGACGTCGTGGTCCGAGAAACGGTCGCAGGTGTCACCAATGAGCTTGGGACACAGCGCATCGTGACCACTGACCTCCAGTCAGCGCTCCGCCTGGCCGCCGACCTTCCAAAGTTGGCGTGGACGCAGGCACTCGTGGATCACCGTTGAGGCCAGCTGTACGGAACCGTGAAACTTGGCCGTCAGCACAAACTTCTGCCTTTGCACTGGTGACCTAGCACGCCGCTGGGTCCACGCGGCCACCCTGAACGATCCGCCACGCGCGCAACCCTCCGCCGAATCCCAGCCGGTCCAGCGACGACGGTCACCGATGCACGGCCCGGCTGGCAGCCACGTCAGCCGGCCCGTGCCAGCACCCCCCACCGCGTCCAACCGCTGCTCGACAACAGACAACGCAACCAGCACCGTCCAGGCCCTGCCTCACCAGCGACGCCCGCAGACACGTCGCCGATGAGGATGGCCTCACCACGGCCGAGTGTTAACCATCACCTGACGCACTACTGTTAAGCATCACCCGAGACAAGACACGCTCGGCGGTCGCGTGCCGTGTGCCAGTTGAGGTGCGACGTTTTCACGCCAGGTGATGTGCGACGTGAGGGTTAGAAAACTATGGCCGTCCGTGGCCGGTCGGCTTTGATGTTACGGACCGGGGTCGTGGTCGTTCGGCGGACGATGCGGGTCTCGCCGTCGTCGAGCTCGATCGCCAGGGTGGTGTCGGACACCCAGATGGTGACGGTCTGGTGTTGATGGGTGCGGCCCAAGGCGACTTTCTGGCCGCAGATCATGACCACGCCGGTGTTCGAGGCTCGTCGCTGGACCCGGATCGGCTCATGTGATGGCCGGGGTGGTGGGCCGGCCTTGCGGATCCCTCGGAGTTGCTGGATCTGTTGGCTGGTTAGGGGATTGGCCCTAGTGCGCAACAGTTCCCGGGTCTCGAGATCGAAGAACATGATCAAGCTCGGCTCGATCCGGACTCCGAGTTGGCGGCCGGCGAGGATCTCCGCGGCGAGCACGACGTGGTGACCTAACGACACAGTGCCGGCCCGGGAAACGACCCGATCGACCTCGACCGCCTCACCCTGTTCTGGAGCAGGCAGGGGTGGGGGTCCGGCGTTGACCGCGCCCTGGGCAACCAGCCGGGCCAGGTCGTTGACACTCAGATGGGACCGAATCGACTTGACCCTGGTGCCGGCCAACAGCAGGTGGATCACCTCGACATCTGCCCAGACCCGAACGGTGAGCCCGGATCGGTAGGTCCCGAGCCAGAACGCCTTGCCTGCCACGGTAATCATCCCCGACGGCGGCACCACCTTGTCGAACTCGATCCCAGCACCCAGCCAGGTCGCCGCAGCCGGCACCACCTCCACGAGCTCCGTTGCCGAGTCGGGAGCTTCTGCCGAAGCGGTGGGGACCGGCGCCATTGTTGTCACCGATGGCAGCCACAACTCCACCAGCCCGCGATCGCCGGCCGGGGCGGCGGTGAACCGCTCGGCTGGAGTGACAGGCAGATGCCCGTCGAGAGCCTGGTGCGGCCGGTCGGTGTTGTAATGCTCGACCCACGCATCCACCGCAGCCTGCGCCTGCTCGATCGAAGTGAAGGCGTCGGCAGTGTCGAGGAAGTCCGGCCGGAAGGTTCCGTGGAACCTCTCCACCTTGCCATTCTGGTTCGGCGAGGCCGGCATCGTGAGCCGGTGGGTGATGCCGTTGCGGCGGCAGATCTGGTCGAACAACACCTCCCCGCGCTGGCCGAACCGGTCGGTGAACTGCTTGCCATTGTCAGTCAAGATCTCCTCCGGCACCCCGAACCGGCTCAATGCCTGCGCCAACGCCAGACACACCGCCCGACCGGTGGCCCGTTCCACCACCGAAGCGATCACACAGAACCTGGAGTGGTCATCGATGCCGGTCACGACCTTGGCCTCCCGCAACACGCCGGTGGTCGGGTTGACGAGCATCACCCCGCCGACGATGTCAATGCCCCACAGCTGCATCGGAGCCGGCCGTTCCCACCGTCGATACGACTCCCGCGGCCGCTTCCGCGGACGACCCACCGACAGCCCCTGCCGGGAAAGGATCCGCACGATGGTGCGCTCCGACGGCAGCACCAATCCCTCGACCGGCTTGCGGATCAGTTCCATCCGGATCCGTTTGGCACCCCATCGCGGATGCTTGCGGCGCAGCTCCGCGACCACGACCTCAACACCGTTGCTCACCTGATGCGGACACCCCAGCGGCCGATGTGACCGATCCGCCAGCCCGGCGATGCCCGCCACCAGATAACGCCCGGTCCATCGATGCACCGTCGACCGATGCACCCCCAGGCTCAGGGCGACCTCGCTCAGCTCGCTCCCGGCCAGCACCGCCCGCACCGCGTCCAACCGCTGCTCCACCACCGACAACACGACCAGAGCCAATCCCGGCCTCCCCGAGTCCAGACGCCCCACGGAGGCGTCAGCTCAGGCTGACCGAACAAGCCCATGTCGCACATCACCTGGCGTTCAGATGTCGCACATCACCTGGCACAGGACACGCCGGGGGTCGCCCGCTCGTGAGGATTTTCCTTCTGGCTTAAACGCCGGCTTCGCCGGCGCCCGCGTCAACGGCGGGGCCCCGCGCGCTCCGGCCTTCGGCCTCCGCGCACCCCACCGTGCCACGCCGCAGCAGGCCAAGCTGAGGTATCCGTTGTCAGCAGAGACCACCACTCGGCGTGCCCACAACGTGCCCAATACCCGGGCAACGACCGGGCATCACCGGACAACAGCGGACACGTCTCAACCGCCCTGACCTGCGAAGACGCAGCTCACGACCGAGCTCAAACCATCTTCCAAGCTGGCCATGCGGGCTCGATTCCCGTCAGCGGCTCCACGGCATCACATCAGGTCAGACTCCTGTGAAGCCGCACGCACACGACGTCGACAGGATCGGAAAGATCGTCGGCCCCACGTCGTGGCCAAACCTCGTCGGATCATGGCGTCCAGCGACTCAGCGATTTGCGCGATCGCGGTCTGCAGTTCGATGTTGAAGAGTTTGCGTAGATTTCGCCGCGTAGCTCCAGCTTCCCGATGGCTTGCCCGCTGTGACCGATGACTGGGGCCTCGTGGCAGGACCGACGGTCGGGAGGCTCGATGCGCAGTTGCTCGACGCCAAGCTGTCCGTGCCGCATCGCCGCCCACGTTTGGTCAGTCGGGCTGGTCTGATCGAGACAGCTCGGGCGAGCAATTGCCGTGTCATCGGTGTGACCGCCCCCGCGGGTTACGGCAAGACGACCTTGTTGGCGCAGTGGGCCGAGATGGACGATCGACCCGTCGGGTGGGTGTCTCTGGATCGTTTCGACGACGACCCCACCAGCCTGCTGTCGGTGTTGGCGTCAGCTTTCGCGCGGATCTCGGGGCAGGCGGATTTCGCCGCCGACGTGGGCGGATGGGGGGTTTCGGTCTTGGGACGCGGGGCACCGCGACTCGCTGCGGCGTTACGGACAAATCCTGTTCCGTTCGTGCTCATGCTCGACGACCTGCACGCGCTCGATTCGCCGGCTTGTCACGACGTGCTCGAAGTGGTGATCTCGGGCATCCCTCAGGGATCTCAACTGGTGGCGGCGAGTCGTTCAGAGCAGTCTCACCTGGCGCGACTGCGGGCTTCTGGCGATGCGATGGAACTTGTCGCCGGCGACCTGGCTCTCGACGCGGATGGGGCCGAGCAGATCTTTTCCCAGGCGCACGTGAACGTGACTCATGACGTGGCTGCGGCGGTGACGGCACGGACCGAGGGCTGGCCGGTCGGCCTCTATCTGGCCGCAGTCATAGCCAGGGATAGTCATGGCGACGCGCTGACCGTCTCGGGTGACGATCGATACGTCGCCGACTACCTGTACCGCGAGGCGATGGCGCAGCTTCCCGACCACCTCCGGCGGTTCCTGCGGCGCACCTCAGTCCTTGACCGGCTGAGTGCACCACTGTGCGACGCGATCCTCGAGGAGTCAGGGTCGGGCGCAGAACTGCGCCGCCTGGAAGCCACCAACCTGTTCTTACTTCCGCTGGACCGCCGACGCGGGTGGTATCGCTACCACGCACTGTTTCGCGAGTTTCTGCTGGCCGGGGCTCTCGCGTCGAGCCCGATGTGATCGCCAAGCTGCACCTGCGCGCCGCCGACTGGTATGGGGCCAACGGATCGCCGGCGATGGCGGTGGAACACCTGCTGGAGACGACCGAGCGGGGCCGCTGCGTCCAGTTGGTGGCCGAGTTGACTCTCGTGACCTATCAGGCCGGCCAGCTGTCAACCGTGCAACGGTAAGCTGCCCGCCGCCCTCGGCCGCTCGGCGATCGAGGACTATCCCCCGCTGGCTGTGCTGGCTGGATGGACCGCGGCGTTGAGCCGGAGCAGACCGCCGACGCGCAACGGTGGGCGGCCTTTCTGGACACCGCCTCGTTCGACCTGACGCCGGTGGACGGGACCGCGTCGTTCGACTCGTCCTGGGCCATGTTGCGGGGTTCGATGTGTCGCTCGGGGCCAGAGCAGATGGCGACCGACGCGGCCTTCGCGGCCGCCAAGGAGCCGCTGTGGAGTCCATGGCGAGGCTTGGCGCTTCTGATGGATGCCGAGGCGAATCTGCTCCTCGGGAATAGTGAGCGGGCAGCTTCGCTGTTGAGGAACATGTGCAGCGCGGCGGACCCATCGAACGATGCCGACAACATTGTCATCAGCAAGTCCGAGCTTGCGGTCCTCGCGATGGATGACGGGCGATGGTCTGAGGCGGGCCAGGATCTGGAACATGCCCTCGACCTCGTCGAGGAACTGCGGCTGGACGACTACTCCGCGAGCGTGCTCGCACTCGCCGCCGCGGCCCGGCTCGCCCTTCACCGGGGGGAGCAGCACGAGGTCCACCGTCAACTCGCCCGGGCGATGCGGGCCCGCACATTCGCTACGTTCGTCATCCCATGGCTTGCCGTGCGGGGCCGGCTTCAGATCGCCAGGGTGTACGCCGCCATGGGCGACCTGGCGACTACGCACCACCTGCTGCGAGAGATCGACGAGATTCTGCTCCGTCGGCCGGCGCTGGGGACGCTTGTTGACCAGGTAGCGGAACTACGGGATCCTCGTCAGCAGCGCCGGCGCAAGGGTCTCCGGACCGACGCCACTCAGCCCCGCGGAGTTGCGGCTTCTCCCGTATCTGCAGACGCATCTCACGTTCCGGGAGATCGGCAACCGGCTGTTCGTCTCCCGCAACACCGTCAGCTCCGAAGTCGGCTCCATCTACCGAAAGCTGCGCGGGTTTTCCTCACCGCAGTGATGCCGTCCAACGCGCTATGACCGTGGGCCTGCTCGGGGGTTAGTCGCGATCAAGCACCAGACTGATGTTCCAGGGCATCGTCAACGTCGTACCCCAACGCCATCGCAAGACTCCCCGCCGCCGCAACGACAGTGGGGATCCCGACCACGGAGACAACTCCGACCAGCACGTCGACCACCTCCGTGGGCGTCGCGCCGGCACTGATGGCGGCGTCGACCTCGGCTCCGTAGGACGCAGTGGCCGCTCCCACTGCGATCAGGGCAGCGATTCGTGCAAGCGCCAACGTCTTTGGGTCGAGTTCACCACCTTCGGTCGCGAGTCTGGTGAGGCACGTGTTGGTGAAATCATCATCGTTGATGGCAAGGAGCCGAAGCACTTTCGTGTAGTCCACGCCGACCCACTTCCTCGCGCTGACTGGCCGGCACAAACTTCCGACTCGAACGCGGCCTGGATGTCAGGCGAGTGCCTTGGCCCTGAGCTGTTCGAACTCCCAAACACTCTTCTGCTTGCCCCTTCAGGGCCGAAGGTCTGCGGGGGCAGACCCAATGTCGTGCCCACCGCTGTTCACTGACAGACCTCGAGCCTGCTTGGCGACTCCGGCTTCCCGTCTCTGATCTAAGCCATGCAGCGACGGCCACCACATCACTCAGATCGCATGACTCGGTCGGATCGCAAGGAGCACAGATGTCAGCGCCCTTCTGGCTGTCGCCTGTGCGGGTCGGGGCGTCCTTTGTCAACTGGTCAGCGCATGCTTGGCCGCGTGATCCATAGCCTCGTCCAGCACTCATACGTCTCGGTCTTTCCGCCCTGCCCCGCGAGGTAGTCCGAAACGGCTGACCAGTCGTCCTGTGCCGTCAAGACGCCCACGGCCGCGTGCCCGTCCTCGAGTTCCTTGGTGATGCGTGCCTGGTCGTCGTCATCCAAGCCAAGACCCTTGTGGTGAAGAGCGCCGAGCAGTCCCCCACCCACGACACCGACACCGGCACCGACAGGTCCCAGAAGCCACAGGACAGCACCTACCCCCGCACCCGCGACGGTGCTCCGGGCGCCGACCTTGTCCAACTTCAGCTTGCCGTCGTCATCCAGGGCGAGGATGCCGATCGCATCGTGCTTGGCGACACCCGAGTCTTTGAGTGCGGCGGCGGCGGTGTCTGCGGCAGTTTCGGAGTCGAAGATCGCGAGCGTGAGGATCTTGTGGGTGGCCATGACTGATCTCCTTCTTGGTGGCCGAGCTGGACGTTCCAGTTCGACGGCGAGCTTGCTGAATGGAGCGATTCTGCATCTGTCACTCCAGGTGGTTCCAGCGGGCCGCCGGTGGCTGGCGCGCGCGCTATGCCTCGACCTACGTTGCTTGATCAACTGACCGTGACGGCCCGGCATTGTGATTGTCGTCGAAGGCGTTGTAGGTCGAGCCTCGCTCAGGGGCCGTCTTCCTCGGCGGCCAGCTCGGCCTCGAAGTCGGCTTCGGCAACCTCGATGGCGACGGCTATCGCCTTGACGATGCGCCCGGTCGCGGCCGCCACGCGCGAGGTTCCGACGATCGGAGCTATCGCGGTGAGGACTCCGCGCACGTCGTCAGGAGTAGACTCCAGGTCGCCGGCCACTGCCAAGTTCAAGGCATACGAGACCGGTGGTGCGTCGCTAGCCACCAGAGCGGCAAGACGCACAAGGATCAGGGTCTGCGGATCGAGGCTGGAAGCCTCCACCGAGTCCGCTGTCATGTTTGCCAACAGGTCGAGGACCGGTGTCTCTGACGTCAAGGGCTCAGACATGCGTTTACCTTTCATAGGGTTCTGCCGCAAGGGAACTTCCGGCCGCAACCAGAGACTCTACCGCGCAGACGCGAGCGTCATCACCCAGAACGCGTGAGACCGACATCGAGCGTCGCACGGCCGGATGTGCCGAGACGTACACATTTGCTCTCTCGCGGCGCAGCCGCTACGCAAGAAAGGGGCAGTGACGGTGGCTGACCTGACCTGAGGTTTCACGCCATCCGAGTGACGCCGGACGATGCGATGACGACGACGATGGACGCGCCGTCAGTTTGGCCAACAGGACCGTTCGGTTGCGAGGCGCATCGGCCAGCGGCGCACCAGCCCTGAGAGGACGTCAACGGACATGACGAAAGTGCCAGGCAAGGAGGGCCGGAGAACTGGCGAACCTGGAAGCGTGGACGACCAGTCCGCGAGCACTGGCTCGTTGCTGTTGAACTCGGTGCCCAAGCTGGGAGTCTGGGCCTGGACATTCGTGGGGCTCGTCCTGGTCCTGATCACGGTGGGGTTCGCGATGTCGACGGTGAGTGAGATCGTGCTGCCGCTCGCGTTCGCCGCCGTTCTTGCCATCATTTTCAAGCCGCTCATCCCAGTGCTCACACACCACAAGATGAAGTCAAGCCTTGCTGCGGGCGTAATCGTCCTCGGTCTGCTTGCGGTGATGATCCTTGTCCTATTCGCCACCATCCGCGGGGTATCGGATCAGGTAGCCGAGATCGGTGCCTCCGTCGACGCGGCGCTGGACAACGCCGGTGACACCCTTCAGGTGGACCAGGCCTCCCTGGAGGCTGCCCGGGCTGCAGCCAAGGAACTTGCTCCTGCAATCACGACGGGATTCCTGACCCAATTGGTCGAGGGAGTTGGCACCTTGGTCGGCGTGACCAGTGCTCTGATCCTGGGGGACATCATCGCCTACTACCTGCTCAAGGACGGCACCCGGCTCCGGCGCGCGGTCGTCGCCCAGGCCCGTCCAC
>CAVRUZ010000012.1:0-62211 GCA_963724495.1 uncultured Actinomycetota bacterium
CAGGTCAAGACATGCATGCCGTAGACCGTGTACACGGCCGGTCACGGTTGGAAGACACTGCACGGCATCCCGTCGGCCCCCTTGCCGCGCCGGCGACGGCATGCTCAGATGACGCGCCCACACTCAGCAAGCCGAGGTTGCCGTCATGACATTGGGAAACGAGACTGCGTCGGCCAGCGACGACCAGGTCGCACCGGGCGTTCGGGGGACTCACGGCGCATCGCACGTCGGCGGAGTCGTCGTCGGATCGCTGGCAGCGGGCTTCGTTGCTGGGTTGATCCTCCCGTTCTTGCCAGTCGCCACGGTGGATGTGAACTTCTCGACCGCGATGGTGCTGTTCGGGTGGGCGGTCGGGTGGGCCCTCTTGGCGGTGCTGTCCACCCGGTTCACCGATCAACCGCAGCGCTGGGCCGCAGTGCCCGCGATCTTCATGGCGGTGGCTGGTGCGTTGGTGCTCGTGGCCCCGGACGCCGTGGTGGACGCGCTTAGTTGGGTCTGGCCGCCCGCACTCGTGGTCTTGGTGGTCTGGGTCTGGATCCGCGCCAGACGCGAGCTGCACAGTCGGGCAAGGGTGTGGCTGCTCTACCCGGTGTTGGTCGTCCTGGTCCTCCTCGCCTTCGGCGGCGTGTACGAGAAGTTCCGCGAGTCGACCGCACCGGCGGTGGCCATGCGCGGGCAGCTTGTGGACGTGGGACCGTATCGACTCCACCTGGAGTGCACCGGTTCCCGTGGTCCGACCGTGATCCTCGAGCCGGGTGCGGGCGGGTCCGCGGCGTCGATGGGGTTGATCGCGCCGGCTGTGGCGCGCGACAGCCGAGTGTGCGTGTACGACCGGGCGGGGCGTGGCTGGAGCGATCCGGCTGCGAGTCCGCCTGATGGTGCGCAGATCGCCACGGATCTGCACACACTGCTGGATCGAGCACACGTTCAGGGTCCGTATGTGCTGGCCGGGCATTCGTTCGGCGGGCTGTACGTGCGGACGTTCGCCGCGAAGTATCCCGATGAGGTCGCCGGCCTTGTCCTGGTTGACTCCACGGCCGCGCGCGACACTCCCGTGTCCACGCCAGAAGGCGGGCTCCTACAGCCCTCTTGCGGCATGTGTCCTCGTTGGTCGCGACGACTCCCAGGCTGGGGGTGGGTTGGCTCGTTGCCGATGTAGGTTTTTCGGATCTGCCGCCGCTGTACCGGGACGATGCCCGCGCCACCGGCGCCACCGCGAAGGAAATGGGTGGCGTCATCGAGGAGTATGGCGTCGCGAACCGGTCCGCAGCCGCAGCTGGGGAACTCCGCACCCTCAACGCGAAGCCAGTGATCGTCCTGACCGCCACCGTTGACAACTCCAACGGATGGATCGCTAAGCAGGACGAGATGACGAAACTGTCGACCAACAGCCTCCACCGCCTCGAACCGGGGGCAAGCCACGCTTCCTTCGTGGACGACCCAGCCCATGCCGCCGCCGTCACGCAGCGATTCACGACGTGGTCGTGTCGGTGCGGACCGGGCAGCCGCTGAAGGGTCCCTAACGCGGAGCCATCATGACATTGGTGGCTCGGCACCAGCCGTCCTATTGCTGACTGGACATGACGGAAGTGAGTCTGGAATGGATGAACGCCAGCCCCGCACCAGGAACGTGTCGGATCCCGACGAACTGCTGGATCTCGAGAAGGGATCGGCGAGCAATGTGAGGCTCGGTGAACTCGTGGTGGGTCGGGTCGTGCTCGAGCCCGGTTGGCGTTGGTCGGATCATGTGCGTCCGGTCGCAGGGACCACGAGTTGCCAGTTCCACCATGTCGGCTTTGGAATATCCGGTGCTGCGGTGTATCGCATGGACGACGGCACTGAGATCGAAGTTCGTGCTGGTGACGTCTTCGACATCCCGCCAGGTCACGACAACTGGGTCATCGGTGACGAACCTGCGGTGGCCATCGTGTGGGGAGGCTGGCGCGGATGGGGAAAGCCACCGGTCGGCGAGCGGATCCTGACGACCATGTTGATGACCGACATCGTTGGATCCACCGACCGGGCCGCAGCATTGGGGGACGCAGCCTGGGATCAACTGCTGGAGCGCCACCACATCGTCGTGCGGGAGGTCCTGGAACGCCACCGGGGAACCGAGATCAACACCACCGGCGACGGATTCCTCACCATGTTCGACGGCGCGGCACGCGCCGTGCAGGCCGCCATCGACATTCGCGACGCCGTCAAGCGCATCGGCCTCGACATCCGGGCAGGCGTTCACACTGGGGAAGTCGAGGTGGTCCCCGGAGGCATCCGGGGAATAGCGGTACACGAGACAGCCCGGATCATGGCGCTCGGCGGCGCCGGCGAGATCCTTCTCTCCGATACCACCCGGGCGATCTCGGCGAGCTCAGCCTTCACCTATGAAGATCATGGGGTACATCAGCTCAAAGGAGTTCCCGAGCCGCGACACGTATTCGTGCTCACCCGGCTACCGGCCCCAAAGCAGCGCAGCCCACATGAGGCACTCGAACCAGACCGCGGAGCCGTCCCACGCCAGCGTTGAGGGGAGTGGTCTCATGCTCTGCTATCAGGACTCCCCGGTTCACCAAGGCGTCGCACCCGCGAGCTTGGGTCGGTGCCACGAAACCTAAGGCGACATCGCGGCAGCCCAAGCCCGGTACCAGGAAGCGCTAGGCGGGGCCGCCGGCTGGGCGAACCGAGTGTGACCGCGTCCGCCCTAGAAGGCCTCGCCCGCCTCGCTGTGGCCGCAGATGACCGGGCTACCGCCGCCGCTCGTTTCATCGAAGCGGCCGGACTCCGAGAGCGGTTCCACCGTCCCGCACCACCGCACGAACGTGAGCACCTCCACCACTCCGTCCAGGCGCCCTGACCCTGAGTCGCTAGGGGTGACACGTCCGTACGTCGCATTCAGCCCGGATTTCGAGCCTCGGTAAGAGCCGATCTCACCGTGGGAGTGAGTGGACAAGGTCGCCGGTGCGGAGTTCGCGGCTGTCACCCCAGGGCCAGGCACCGCCTCTGGTGATGTGGACGTTGCGGAACACGATGGGATAACTGCGTTCGGCGTTGCTGGCTGCGGTGGTGTCCTGGACCTGGAAGTGCAGGTGGGGTGCGCTGGAGTGGCCGTTGTTCCCGACTGCGGCGATCTGTTGGCCGCGGCGCACGTCGTCTCCTACCTTCACCGTGACGCTGCCGTTCTTGAGGTGGGCCAGTGCCACGAAGCGGCCGTAGCCGATGTCGATCACCATGTGGTTGGCGTAGTCGCCGTTGGTGCCCGGTGGGTTGTCGGCGTAGGTGTCGGTCACCTCAATGACCCGGCCGTCGGCCGGTGCTACCACGGGCTTGCCGAAGCCGGTTTAGTCGGCCAGCGGGGCTCCGCTTCCACCCACGTGCGTTCGGCCGTTCGCACCCATCTGCTGGAAGTCGACGCCCTGGGTCTCGCCTGCGGCATGACCGTTGATGAAGGTGCTGCGGCCACCGTTCTGCACGAACCACTCGCCAGTCAATGGCGAGTCGAGTTCGATCGCACCTGTGGACGGACCGGACATGTGCATGAGCTGCACAGCCAGGAAGCCCGACAACAGGGCCACCACCACATTGGTGGCGACGTAGACCCGCCGCCGCGGGACGAGCGCCACCAAGGCCAATAACACCAGGCCGCCGGCGAACGCGGCCGTCACGAAACGGAACTGGGCGACGTTCAAGGAGAACCCGATCCGGGCGAAGTGCGCGCCGCCCACAGCGACCATTCCCGCGAGCAGTGCGCAGCACAGCCAGATGTTGATTACCTGCACCCAGTGGAGTCGCCCTTCCCGGCGAAGCGGATGGCGCAGGAGCCCAAGCTCCATCCGACCCCGGCGGGCACCCCAACTCCGAGACACCACCAGCACAACTGGTGGGAAATTCGACATATCGTCATGTCCTGGTCGAGGACGAACCGTTGGTGGTCTGTTGCTGCTGCCGGTGGAAACTGGGTCGCACCCAGGCCTTGACGAAGCAGCTCGGCACCGTCGGCATCGGCCCGCGCTCGCGGCAACGAGTCCGCAACTCCCCCACGATCTCGGCTCGGACAGAGCCGCAACGTCCACGCATTCACACGACCTGCGCAGCGGGGCGGCTGCCTGTGCCGCCTGCCTGTGCCGCCTGCCGTGTGCCAGCTGAGGTGCGACGTTTCACGCCAGGTGATGTGCGACATGGGGCTTAGAGAACTGTGGCCGTCCGTGGCCGGTCGGCCTTGATGTTACGGACCGGAAGTGTGGTGGTCCGCCGGATCGAACACCGGCGTGGTCATGATCTGCGGCCAGAAAGTCGCCCTCGGCCGCATCCATCAGCACCAGACCATCACCGTGAACGTCTCGGAGACCTCGTTGGCGATCGAGCTCGACGACGGCGAGACCCGCATGGTCTACGCCAAGCTCGGCGTGAAGAGCCGCCGGGCGGCCGTGCGCCGGGCCGAGGAACTCGCCCTGTTGTCGCGGGGTCACAACCGCCAGGCCTGACCTTCCGCGAGTTCACCACTCTGGTCACCACATGTGGTGATGTCCGCTCACCACATCCGCTCCTACGTTGCGAGCAGGTCAAACGAGGTCGGCTGGACCGGCAGGTCCTCACCGAAGTCAGGCCCCCGCACAAGTTCAAGGAGATGCACATGACCATCACGGATGTTGCCCCCACCAGGAAACGATCGGCGGCAGCGGATCGCGCCCCGATGACGTCGCTGCGGAAGACGGCGCTCGTCGCCGGCGCTTTCTACCTCCTCACCTTCGTCTCCATCCCGACCCTCGTGCTGTACCACGGGGTGCACCAGGCGGACTTCATCCTCGGAACGGGCTCGGCCAGCCCAGTCCTGCTCGGTGGCGTGCTTGAACTGATCGTCGGTCTCGCAGGCATCGGCACGGCGGTCGCGCTGTACCCGGTGGTCAAGCGACAGAACGAGGGCTTCGCGATGGGCTTCGTCGCGTCGCGGACCCTCGAGGCGGCCGGGCTCTTCATCGCCGCGGCTTGCCTGCTCACGGTGGTGTCGCTTCGGCAGTCCGGAGCAGGTGCAGACGCGATGGTGACGAGTCAGGCTCTCGTCGCCATGTACGACAAGGTCTTCCTGGTCTCAGGATCCCTGATTCCTGCCGTGAACGGCGTTCTGCTGGGCACGCTGCTCTACCGGTCCCGCCTCGTGCCTCGCGCCCTTCCCCTGCTGGGATTCGTCGGAGCAACCCTGCTCACGGTGTCCTTCCTGGCCACAATGTTCGGAGTCGTCGATCGGGTGTCTCCCCTGACCGGACTGTTCGCTGCCCCGATCGCAGTCTGGGGAGTTCTCGCTCGGCGTCTACCTGGTGGTCAAGGGCTTCCGGCCCTCACCGGTGACCGCGGGCATCGCGAACGTCACCAGGCTTGCCGATCACGCCAACGCCTGATCGCCCGGCCGAACCGAGATCCGCGTCGGAGACCAGACGGATCGCCGACGTGGATCTCGGAGTCCCACAGCACGCTCACCATCCCTTGCACCGGACGATCCCCAGAGCTCGCTCGGCACCAGCAACCCTCGTCGTCGCCTGCCTGTGCCGCCTGCCCGTGAGGATTTTCTCTACTGGTTTTTTTAAACGCCGGCTCCGCCGGCGCCCGCGCTCCACGGCGGGGCCCCGCGCTCCGGCCTTCGGCCTCCGCGCACCCCACCGATCCGCGCTCCAACAGGGCGAGCCGACGATCCATTCGCGGGAAGAGCCACCCAGTCGCCGTGCCCAAAACGTGCCCAATACTCCGGCGACGACCGGGCATCACGGGTCAACAGCGGACACCGCTCAGCCGCCCTGACCCGCGAAGATGCTGCTCACGACGTGGCTCAACCCATCTTCCAAGCCGTCATGCGGGTTCGATTCCCGTCACCCGCTCCAACGCATCACCGCAGGTCAGCGCCGGTATCGGGCTCCCAGCCGTCTGCCTGGGCAGGTGCCCGGCAGCCCTCGTGCCCCCTACGTGCCAACTACGAGCCCAAGACCTTCGAATCATGTCGTCTAGCGACTCCGCAATGGCGCGATCCCGGTCGGCGGTTCGATGCTGGTAAATGAGTGCAGCCCACATGTTCGCGTGTCCCAAGCGGCCCATCAGCTCTCGCGTGGTGCGCCCCGGAGTAGACCACGTCGAATGCCAGCGATGACTTACCGACCCGACACACCCACCACGGTGTTCAGCTCAGCACTGCGGCGATCGCCTGTGCCGCCACACGTTCGGCATGCTCGTGGCTCTTCGGCTGCATCCATCCCTCGTCCATGGCCGGGACGCGACCGTCGTTGACGGTCATCCGGAAGCCGAGACATTCCAGCCAGAGCGCGCGCATGTTGAGGACCGCGGGGAGCCGGTGGCGTTCTTCATCTGTGAGTTGGACGTGCTTGGAGTAGCCATGCATGACCCCGGCAATGTTCTCGGTGGCGTTGTGTTCGGCTGCGGTGCGCAGAAGCCAGGCCAATGCGGGCAGGCGGGGACCGCCCCCGGATCCTGCCCAGCCAACGATCGAGAGGTTGCCGGGTGTGCCGACGGCCGCCCAGGGGTGATAGTTGCCGTGCGTCAGCGCCTCAGGCAGGCCTTCGGCGTCGTCGGCGTTCTCGACCTGATCGCGCAGCCACTCGAACTTCTCGCGAGCCGCGGCGTTCACCTCGTTCTCGACGCTGATCAGGAAACTCATCGCGGCAGCCAGATCCTCTTTCGGCCGCCCCACATGGAAGCCGCCGTCGGTTTCTTCGGCACCGCCATCCCGGGCGACAGCGCCGCCAGCCGCGGGAAGCGTGTGCAGCCGACCCAGGAGATCACCAAGTTCATGCCAGACGGCGGGGGAGCTCGGGCGTCCGCCGTCGACGAACCTGGTGACGATGACTCCCTTGCCGTCAAGGACTGTTACGGGATCATCGTGGGCGATCCGTTCGGCGGGGAACTCGTGCGCGGCGAGGAACTGCAGGATTTCGGCATCACCTTGTACACGGCTGACCCGGTCAGCCGATGAGGAAAAGACCCGGGCGATCCAGCGCTGACCGTCGACGTGCGTGACGACCAGTGTCGAGGGATAGTGACCAGGCCAGGAGCCGTCTGGACGCGTGGCCGGATCGTCATCGATCGGCAGGATCGAGTTGATCTCGATCCCGTACTGCTGTTCAAGATGGGCCTTCAGCGGCACCTCTTCGAACGGGCGGGAGTGGATGAACTCTTGCCGATTCGCCAATTCCAGATCGGCCCGTGCCTGGGTATACCGCTGCCCGGTGGCGCGGGCTCGCTCCCGTGCCGCGCGCTTGAAACTGCCCTGCTTGGTCATCACAAGCCTCCTCGACGTGTCCGCGCTCCCCAGCAACGCGACACTCGAACAGGCCTGAACTGGCATTGACCGTGAGGGCAGATTCCCCTTCGCCATCTCGAGGTCTCGGCTGGGGCAAGTCCTCGCAGGCTCGGCGTCGGGTCGACGCCACAACCGTTGATGATGGTGGTGACCACAACACGATGTCAACCATGAACCGCAAGAACGCCAGGCCCCGCGGCTACCCCACTCGGTACCCTGTCAGGCAACTTGACCCCAGCTGACCGCCCATGCGCAAACAGGAGAACGCGCGTTCGGCGTGCCCACATCGTGCCCAACACCCCGGCAACGACGGGGCATCACCGGTCAACAGCGGACACGTCTCAACTCCCCTGACCTGCGAAGACGCAGCTCACGACCGAACTCAACACCCATCTTCCAAGCTGGCCATGCGGGTTCGATTCCCGTCACCCGCTCCACCGCATCACCGCAGGTCAGCCCGCGTTTGGCCGGCCGAGGGTTCGTCAGGCGTCGGCCTCTTGTCGTTCGGTGAGCCACGAATGGGCAAATGGGCTCCTGCATCGAGCGCGCAGCGTGCCGTGGCCCATCCCATGCATCAAATCCGGCCCACTGGGATCGCCGGCTCTAGCCAGGTTGCCTCGCAGGAGCCCTCAAAGTTTCCGCGGACAATCAGTTCAGCACCCCCTCCTAAGGACTAGCGTTGCTCTGCGGTCCCCGGCGCGGTGCTTCCGAAATGTCGAGAAGGGTGGAATGAGATGGGTTTCTGGGACTTCTTTTGGTTGATGGTGTGGGGTTTCTTCTTCATCATGTATCTGATGCTCATGTTCCAGCTCCTGAAAGACCTGTTTGGCGATCCTGAGCTGAGCGGGCTGACAAAGGTCTTGTGGTTGATCGGCTTTATTATTTTCCCGTTCCTCGTCGCGCTCATCTACATTGGTGTTCGCGGCAAGGGAATGGTTGAACGCCGAAATGTTGAGTTGCGACGGGCCCAGCACGTACCAGAGCCATCCGTCGCGCCTGCTACACCCTCCGGCGGCGGCGTATCCGAGATTGCATCTGCCAAGAAGCTCCTCGACGACGGCGCCATCACGCAGGAAGAGTTCGAGGATCTCAAGTTGCGAGCCCTTGCACGACCCTGAGCCTGAGCTTTCGTCATCGGCTAGGAGCTAGACCGAGTTCGGCGAGGTACGCAAGCCGGATGGTCAACGCTGCCTGGTTCCCGATCGAATCGGCGAACAGCTCGTCATAGATGTGGTTCGAGTGGGGAATCCGGTGCACGGTGACGTCTATACCGGCAGCCTGGGCCTCTTTCGGCGAAGCCCAGTACTCCACTCGACGGAATCAAACCATCGTTGTCGGGCTCGATAATCAACGTCGGCGGCGCCTCCGCCGACAGGTACGTTATCGAGGAGATTGCAGCCAGGCGATCGGGCACTGCGTTGGGAACACCGCCCAAGTAGCGCTCCGTGAACATCTTCGGCTCGAAGCCACGGATCGGGTAGCCGTTGTCAAAGGCGTCCTGCGGGTCGACGATCGGGTACTGGACAAGCACAGCCGCAGGGGTCGGGACCTGTCCCCCACATCCGGAAACTGCGCGGCCCAGCGCTGCGCTGTAGGCAAGGTTCACAGCCAGATTTCCGCCGGCGGAGTCTCCGGCAACCACGATGCGCTGGGGATCTCCTCCGTACCGCGCGGCGTTTCGGTGAACCCAGGTCAAGGCGCAGCCCACGTCCAGTGGCGCCTTGTCCCAGGATGGCTGCGAGGCCGTGGCCAGGCGATAGTCGACACTGACGACGAGGTAGCCCCGGTCGGCGAACCATCGCATGTCGTGTCCGAGGTTGGCTGCGGACCCTTGGATCCAGCCGCCACCGTGGATGTACATGATCACCGGCGCCGAGGCACCGTTGCCGCTCGGCGTGTACACGACCGCTGACAACTTCTGGCCGTCAACCTCCGCAAAGGTGACAGTGCCGTCTGGTTCGGCGTCGAGCGAGCGCAACATGAGGCCGGTGAAGGGTTGGCAGATCCGCCGGCGGCGGAGGTTGCCATGACGATTCGGCCGGTGATCACTGCGCTGGACAGCAAAGCGATGACGGCGACCCACACGGACGTCCACGCCAGGATGCGAGGACCCCGCCGAGTGGCCAACACGGCGACGAAGGTGCAGACCAGAGTCAGGACGGTCAGGTGCGGGCCGAGAAGCGGCCAGGCAAATGACGACAACATCGCGTAGATGCTCCCTGCAGGTTCGAGCAGGGATCCGGCCGCGAACGCCAGCGTCGCGACACAGGACAACAGACACAGTCCGAGCCCCAGCGTCCACGCGAACCTCTTCAGCCTTGGCCGCCCGCCCTGGCGAGCGAGACTCGAGGTTGCCGTCGTGCACACTGCCACCGTTGGCCAACGGCCCCACCCCTCATGACGTAGAGCTCTTTCAGCCCGGATTGAACACCTCGGCCGCGTCCCGGATCCGGCCAGTGAACTGGTCCCAGAACGCCGGGTCACTGCCGAGGGTGTCTTCGGTGTTTCCGGCTCTTCCGTCGATCAGTTCTCGCACGACATCGGCGTGGCCGGCGTGCTGCGCTGTCTCGGCCACCATTCTGATCAACAGAACACCCAACGTGGTGTCCTTGTCCGACCACCAGGGCACCTGGGCGGGACTGTCGAGGTGCGAGTGCAGCGATTGTCGCGTCGGCGTGTGCACCGGCACGGTGGTAGAGGCCGATCAGGTAGGCGCTGGTCTCGTCGGGTTTGGCCCACATGTCCGCGCCTTCGCCAATTGAGTTGTCCTCGACCCAACTCAGCTTCTCCGGCGGTGGCCGACCGACGCATGCTCCGAGGTAGCCGTATTCCAGTCCGGCGAGATGCTTGACCAGGCCCAGGAGGTTGGTGCCGGTTGGAGTGAGGGGCCGACGGAGGTCGTATTCGCCAAGATCATCGAGGTTGGCAAGCACATTCGCCCGACCGACCAGAAGTTTCTGGTGCAGTTCAGCCTTCACGTCGTAGGTCATGCGCTCCGACAGTAGCGACGCTGAGTTCGCGTTGCCAGGCTTCGCATTCACGTGGAAAGACCGATGGCACGGGTCAGCGTCTCGATGGTGCTGACTTCGTGGCTGATGGCATGCCGTACCCGTGCCCATCGCTTGTGGGTGTTCGCGAATCGGAGGTAGCGCATCGCATGCATGAGTGCTGCGTCGAAGATCTGCTCCGGTGACGGCATCGGGGTGACGCTGTACTCGGCGTAGGCGGCGTAGAAGGCGGCGGCATGGTCGCCATGCCAGGTGAGGTCTTCGTCGTGGAACACGCAGATCAGCGGGTAGCCGAGGTCGAGAGCGATGGGCCCGTTCCCCGCGGCGTCCCAGTCGAGGAGCACCAGGTCGCCGTCCGGCCGCTGCCGCACGTTGCTCAAGTTCACCTCGCCGTGGATGGTGGCGGCCGGATGGTCTCGGATCCGCCGCACGCGCTGTGTGAGCGAGCGGAAGTCCTCGGCGAACGGGTAGTCATCTGCCTGCCGGGCTAGCTCGTTCGCGGCGCCCTGGACAGATATGCCGAACGGTCGTGGGACTGCCGGGAGGGCGTGCATCCTCGCCAGGATGGTGCCGAGAGCACCCCAAGTCTGTGCGATCGCCGCTGGTTGGCCGCCGTCGATGTCCTCGTAGACCATGACCCGTCGGCCGTGGTCGACGACGTACAGAGGCCCCGGACCGATCCGGCACGATCGCCGGGACGTGACGCGGCAACGCGCTGGCTACGGCTGATTGGACCTGTTCTGAGCCCTCGACCAGCGATCCGGGCGCATCGTCGATCTTCACGGCGAAGGAGCCCTGTCCGCTGACGATCCGTTCGACGACGCGAGTCGGGTACGTCTGCAGGCGCTCGACCACGGTGACGTCACTGAGACCCCATCGAGCGCTCAGCAGCTCGGAACTCGTCGCCTCGTCGCGGTTCGCCATCGGTCTCGAGCTTCCGTCCGTCGGTTATCGCTTAGGGGGGCCGACATCCACTAGCCGTCAGCCATGACCAGGGGCCAGTTCCGAGGTCGTCGATATCGGCGCTGGTGGCGTGATCGAGGTTAGTGATCAGGGCCCGGCTCCGCCTGAGGGGCGCGCGTCGAGGGGCGTGGCGGAGAGTGTCACGCAATTCATGCGGGCTGGCGTAGTCAGTCCAGGCGTGAAGGTATGCGTCGATGATCGATTGCAGGGAAGGACGTTTGAGACTCTCACTGAACGGACCTGGCAGTGACCAGCGACCGTGACAGTAGAAGAGGACCTGCAGCAGCGAGAGGAATGGATGAGTCCAGGCAGCGTCGCCGAAGTCGATGAAGCGGTGGCGGCCGCCGGGGCGGGCGATCAGGACGTTGCCCGGCCAGAGATCACCTTGGTCGACGCAGAAGGGGATAGACGAGTTGACGAGGGCTGCTCCGGACCACGGTCAGAGCGTCAAGGCTCGTCAGCAGCTAGTTCCTTCTGCACCCCGCTGATGTGGCGCGGGTCCGATGTGGGCAGGTCATGGAGGATGTCGGCCTGCTGCTCGGCCTCGTGGGCTGCGTCGGCCGGATCCCACACTGGTAGGCCGGCTGCCTCAGCTTGGCGTTGGCGGCCGATGGTGGCGCGCTGCAGACCCGCGTAGTCGGCCACCATGGAGGCGATGGCTTCGGGAGTTGGCATTGCGAGCCAGTCGCCACCTGCCATCGTGAGGCCGCCGTCAGGGAACAGGATTCGCGCTGTCGAAGGATCGAAAGCCAGCGGCAGGTCGACGTACTCCGGTGCGGCGTCAGCACAGAACGCGTGAACGGATCCTTCGAACGCCCTGGCACTCGTGGTCTGCTTGAGCAGGACGTCGCCGCGGCTCGTCGGAATGCGCCAAACCCACGACCAGCGCTGGTCTGACACGTCGGACATCGCACCCAACGAGCGGATCCCGAGCCGGTCGAGCTGCAGATGAGCCCAGCTCTCGGCCGCGTCGCGCCAGACCTTCGATCCCCCATTCGGGGGTGCCGACGCCGCCATGCGATGGACGCTATCGATCCCAGATCGCTTCATTGCGACGAGGGTTCGGACGAGGGCTAGGCGCTGCCTCCCGCCAGCGCTCTCAGTTCTCTACACCCACCGCGGACAGCTGCAGCCGCATCACCCAACGCCACTTGGCGATCCGACGATCGCGGATGAAGCCGAACTCTTCGAAGAGGCTCTCCGGGCCGGTGTGGAAATACGCACCACGCTGTGGCTCGCGACCCTCCACCTGCTCTGGGTAGGCCTCGACGAGGCCACCGCCGGCCGCCTTGATCGCGTCCAGTACTCCGGCAACCGCGGCCCGCGCAACGCCCTGTCCGCGGTGCTTGCTGCCGGTGAAGATGCACCCGATCCGCCACGTAGGCAGCTCGGCCAGTTCCTGCTCGTAGGCCCGGCGATTCTTGATGCTCGGTAGCTCGGCCGGAGAACCGTACTGACACCACCCCACACACTGGCTGCCGGCGTACACGAGGATCTGCCGGACAGTCCCCGCCTCCACCAGAGCCAGCTTGGCGTCCCGGTTGTCATCCGCGGTGCGACCGGCGCCGAGACCCTCTGGGTGGAAGCCCATGCACCAGCACCCACCCCACACACCGTTGTTCGCCTCGACCAGCGAGGCGAAGTCGCCCCACGTCTCAGCGCTGAGCGGTCGGGTCGTGAGCGTGCCCAATGGCGTTGCCATGAGCCCAGCATGCCTCCCAGCATCTCCGTCGCAGCAGCACGGTTCGTGCGCGAACAGCGAGGTCGGTCCGCAGGCCGGCTGGCCGACCCGATCAGCGGCTAGGCAATCCTCGACAGAACGTCGGCAACGCCCATGGCGAGGTAGGGCCGCAGGTTCTGCTGGTTGGTCAGCACGATGATGGTGAGCTTCTGGTCGGGGAACCGGACGATGTCGGCGAGGGCAGGACCGCCGCTATGCCCGGTCACCCTGTCCCCCCGGTGCTCGTCCACGATCCAGCCGACGCCGAAGGGACCGTTCGTGCCGTCGGTGAGTCGTTGCGGTGTCCACATCTGCTCCAGGCTGTCGGGCCGCAGGAGGTCGCCACCGTCAAGCGCGGCAGCCCACCTGGCGAGGTCGGCGGCCGAGGACAACAGGCCACCGGCCGAGTAGGTCCAAGCAGGGAACAGGAAGGAATAGGCCCGCTGCGCCCGTCCGTCCCATTCGTAGATGCTCGCTCGGTGAGGGACCACGTCCGACACGCGCACGGGCTGGTCGGACAGCTCGGTCGTGTTGTCGAAGCGGGTGGAAGTCATCTGAAGCGGTGTCAGGAGCCGGTCTTGCAGCAGGGGCTGGAAGTCCTTGCCTGTCACGGTCTCGAGAACCTGAGTCAACACCGTGAAGTCGAGGAGGCCGTACCTCACCTTTTCGCCCGACTTGTACTCCAGGGGCAGGTGTGTCGCAGCCTCCACTGCCTCCGCGACAGACGCGACGGTCCCGACGTCGTCGGGTATGCCGGAGGTGTGTGACGCAAGATGCCGCAAGGTGATCGCAGCCCACGACTCGGGTGCATCGGGCAGGTACTCCAGAACCGATGCGTCCAGGCGAACGACGCCGTCGTCCACCAGCGCCATCAGCAGTGTCGCGGTCAGCAGCTTGGTAACCGACGCGAGCTGGAAGGAGGTGTCGGGGGTTGCTGCTGCGTCCCACTCCAGGTTGGCCACGCCGTGAGCTCGCGCCACGAGAGTCTCACCGTCGCGGACGATCGCGACCGATAGCGCGGGGATGTGGTGTTCCTCGATCCGCGCCCGCAGGTACTCGTCAACGCTCGCTAGATCGAACGGGATCAAGGTGCACTCCTCAGGTGTCGTCGCCGGGACTCAGCCGGCTTCACAGCACCGCCGACGCGGCGATGTTGCTGCGCTGCAGGGTAGTGACTTGACGACGAGAGGGTGCCGACGGCCCGAGGATGCTAGGCGCTGGGGTAGGCGACGAAGGCGAAGCGAGTGCTGTCCGGGCTCCAACTGTTGACGTTGAGCGTTCCCTGGCCGCCGAACAACGGGTAGGTCTGCACCGGCGTCGACCAGTCGTCGGTGCGCACGACCCGGACCTCGACCGGCAGATCGGCCGGGTGTCCGATGGTGCCGGCCGGGAAGACGATGTACGAGGCGAAGCTCCCATCGGGAGACAGGTGCGGGAACCAGTCCACGGTGTCGCTCGCGACTAGGTGCTCCATGGGTCCACCGCCATCGGGGATGCGGGCCAGCTGTGCGTGACCCGGCTCAGTGGAGAAAGTCTCGGTGTTGAAGTAGATCCAGGCCCCGTCGCCGGACCATTCGGGTCCGTCGAGGTGACCCACGCCGGTGTCGACGATCTCCGACGGGCCGAAGGGTTCCATCACCGAGAGACGGCCGGGCTGGGTGAAGTCCACGAGCCTGACATAGGCCAGTCGGCTCCCGTCTGGTGAGACGCCGTGCAGGAAGTGCCACACCCCTTCGTCCTGCGTGACGCGCTCGGCATCGCCGCCGGTCAGGGCCCCGCGGTAGATGTGACCGTCGTTGGCAGAGAGGTAGATGTCCTGGCCGTTCGGGCTGAGCATGTGGTCGTTGTTGATCTCGGGCAGCCCGGAGAACGTCACTTGTCTAAGCACGGCTGGTGATTCGTCGAGAGCGAGACGCCAGAGCTGCCCGTTCCCGTTCACGTAAAGCGCTCCGTCCGCTGACCAGTTGGGTGCCTCGATCAGCATCTCCGTGGTCTCCAGGAGCAGCTCGGGCTCGGCCAGGTCGGGCCCGCCCATCAACACCTGCGCCCGCTGACCGGGTTGCAATGACCGGAACATCAACACCATCTCCTGCTCGTCGGGATTTCGATCGAGGCTATCGAAGGGCTGACCCAGTCGTTGAGACAGTCGGGGTCCAACCGAGTCGACGAGCTCCTCGCTAGATTCGGACACATGCCAGAGACGCACTTCGACGACTGGATTGCCCCGAGGTACGCAACGCTGTGGCCGGAGCTGTTCGATCCGGCGGTAGTTGAGCTGACAGTGGATTTCCTTGCAGGGCTCGCGGCTGGCGGCGCTGCCCTCGAGCTGGGGATCGGCACCGGGCGGATCGGGATTCCGCTGAGCCGTCGGGGCGTCGTAGTGAACGGGATCGAGCTTTCACCCGCGATGATCGCGCAGCTCCGGGCGCAGGAAGGTGGCGATGAAATCAGCGTGGTGGAAGGCGACTACGCGACCACAACCATCGACCGTTCATTCGGGCTCGTCTACCTGCTCCGCAACACGATCACCAACTTGGTAACGCAGGACGAGCAAATCCAGGCCTTCCGCAACGCCGCGGCTCACCTTCGGTCCGGCGGCTGTTTCGTCATCGAGAACTACGTTCCCGAACTGCGGCGACTGCCACCAGGCCAGACGACCAGGATCTTCATTGCGACACCCGACCACGTCGGCTATGAGGACTACGACTTTGCAACGCAGATCGCGGTGTCCAATCACTATTGGAAGATCGAAGGCGATCTCAAGACCTTCTCCGCGCCGCACCGCTATGTCTGGCCGGCCGAGTTGGATCTCATGGCCCGGCTCGCCGGATTGAGGCTGCGCGAGCGGTGGTGCGACTGGAGCCGCGCTCCCTTCACGGGGGATAGCAGCATGCACATTTCAGTGTGGGAGAAGCCGCTGCACGAGTGACTCCAGTCATAGGGCCCGGTGCTTCTGGAAGAGGTCGTCAAGAGCTTCTCGAAGCAGGCTTGCCTCCGTGCGCTCGGTGGCAGCAGAAACGCGGGCAAGTCGATCGAGGTCGGCTCTGGGGTAGTAATTGCTCTTCAGGACCATCTTCTCCTCGACATACAAGGCGATTCGGTCTCCACCTTCTCGCTTGCCTCTCATCAATGCGGTGTTCGCGCACCGCACGAGGTCGCCGGTGGCTGTGGCATGCGGCGGCCTGGCCGCCACCCCGATGGTGGCGGCGATCGCGTATCCGATCCCGTCGACCGGGTGCGCGGAGAGGTGCTGACGGATCTCGTCGAACACGATCAGGGCACTCTCGGCTGACATCCCCGGCAACGCCATGGCGTACTCGTCTCCACCGAGCCGTCGCACCACCGCGCCCTTGGGAAGTGATCCGGTGAGCGTTCGGTTGTAGGCCGAGAGGACCCGGTCACCTGCATCGCGACCCAGCTCCTCGTTCACCGCGGCGAACCCGTCGAGGTCGCTCAGCCCGATCGCGACCGCCTCGTCCCCCACGGCCTGGTCGACTGCTGCGACGAACTCGGTGATCTCGACGACCCGGTCGTGACCGGCCCACGTCATGTGTGTACTCATGACGTATATATGTATCACGTACTTACCTGCCGGGCTAGAGCAGGTTAGGGCTTGGCTGGCTCATCACGGAGCCTGCTTGCCGAGGCGGCGGCACGAGCGCATAGTGCACGCGTGGCCAGCATGAAGTGGGAGGACCTGTCTCCTCGGCAGCGGCGGGTCATCGCCGTCGCCGCTGCCGTGGACGGTGGGCTCAAGATCGCTGCCCTGGTTGACCTTGCGCGACGACCCGCAGCCCAGGTCAGGGGATCCAAGCCCATCTGGGCGGTTGCCATCACGACCGTCAATTCGCTCGGCGTTGTACCGATCGTCTACCTGGCGTACGGACGTCGGCGACCCAAGTAGGGACGCGGCACGGGCAGAAGTGGCCGCCAGCCGACGAATTCCGCGCCGCGGAAGGCCATACGCGAATGTGGCGGCCAGAAATGCCCGCTGCCCAGCCGCTACACGACCAGAGGACTGGCGACCTCGAGCCGATCGTTGTCGATCAGCCAGCGGACGGCCGTCAGCACGGCTGCCTCCGGCTCGAAGGCCGGGGTGTAGCCGAGCAGGGTGCGCGCCTTCTCGATCGAGGCGTACTGGCTGCGGGACAGGTGCTGCCAGCTGGAGTCGGCGAACTCCGGCGTGGTGGCCCAGCGGAAGTCCACCCAGGGCACCATCCGCGTCCGAGCGGTCTGTCCGAACCAGCCGGCGGCGATCGACACGAAGCCGCGGACCGTCAGTGCCGACGGCGCCACCACGTTGAACGCCTCTCCCGCCGCCGCGTCGCGATGCTCGACGGCGAGCTCGAACGCCTGGGCAACGTCGTCGGCGTGGACGTGGTGCATCAGCTCTGTGCCGAGACCCGGCACGAGGATCTCCTGCCCGGCGGAGAGGGCGTACCAGACGCCCGGGTCCAGATTCCCCAGCGGCCCGATCGCCGGCCAGCCAGGACCGCTGATGTGTCCCGGCTGAAGCACCGTGGTGACCAGACCGCCCGATCGAGTCTCGGCGGCTAGGAGCTCGGCAATCGCCGCCTTCTGGATTCCGTAGTCGCCGAAGGGCGGCGAGGCGTCGTCCTCCCGCATCGGCTGCTTGACGCTGGCTCCGTACCGCCAGATGCTCCCGCAGTGGATCAGGTGGCCGGCACGACCGCGCAGTGCCTCTACCAGCTTGCTCGCGGAGTCGGGAGTGAAGCAGATCATGTCGATGACCACGTCGGCCTCGAGCGCCGCCACCCGTTGACCGAACGTCCCGGCCGCGTCCTCGGCCTCCCGGTCGACCGTGATCTGCTCGACGTTCGACCACGCCTCGTCGTTCACGTAGGGGGTGCTGGCGCCGCGCGTCAGGTTGACCACCTCGTGCCCCGCGCGGACCAGTCGCGGTACAAGGAAGCTGCCGACGTGCCCGCTGCCGCCGATCACCGCGATGCGCATGGTCGCTGACCCTAGCGACCACCGATGCGAGCGGTGTAGGACCCTTGGTCGTCGGGGCAACGAGCCTCACCACGCCGACGCCGACTTCCTTGCTGGGAAGGAAAACGATGACGCAGACGCAGCCCTTGGCCGCGGTGTCGCCCTGGGCACCCTTTCGGCGTCGGGCGTTCTTCTGGCTCTGGCTGGGCGTGGTGGTCAGCAGTGTCGGGATGTGGGCACAGACCGTCGGCGCCCAGTGGCTCTTCGTGGACGACCCCCACGCGGCCACGATCGTCACCCTCCTGCAGACGGCCAGCACGCTGCCGATGATGTTGCTGGCGCTCCCAGCCGGAGTACTCGCTGACGCGTTCGACCGGCGCTGGCTGATGTTCGTGGTGCAGGCCTATTTCGTCGCGGTGGCTGTCCTGCTGGCGGTGCTCACCGCCGCCCAGATGATGCCGCCGGCGCTGCTGCTCGCGTTCACCTTTGCCATCGGTGCCGGCATGGCTGTGCTGTTGCCCGCCTGGCAGGCCTTGATCTCCGATCTGGTGCCCAGGAACGAACTGGCGGCCGCGACCCGGCTCGACATGGTGAGCGTCAATGTGGCTCGCGCGGCCGGCCCCGCCCTTGCCGGACTCGTGATCGCCACCTGGGGTGTGGCGCCGGTCTTCGCCTTGAGCGCGGTCGCGTTCGCGTTCCTCGGTCTCGTGCTGCTCGCGTGGCGACGTCCGCGCGTCTCGCACAGAGAACGAGAGCCCTTCCTGCCGGCTCTGGTGGCAGGTGGCCGCTACGTCCGGCACGAGCCGGTGGTGCGCAGGATTCTCGTTCGGCTCGCGGGCTTCATTGCGCCTGCGACCGCCTTATGGGCCTTGCTGCCACTGATCGCGAACCGTCAGCTGGGCTTGGGCGCCGATGGCTACGGCCTCATGTTCGCCGCCCTCGGCATCGGTGCGGTGGTCGGCGCCCTGTGCCTCGGGACGGTCAAGCGGCACGTCTCGTCCAACGGGGTTCTCGGCCTGTCGGCGATCTCGTTCGCCCTGGCATTCGGATCGCTGGTCTTGGCGCCGAATCTGTGGGTCGCGTTCCCACTGCTGGTCGTCTGTGGGTTCGGCTGGACGGCGACGGTGTCGACGATCATCTCCGAGCTGCAGCTCTTCCTCCCTGGCTGGGTGCGCGCACGAGCCATCTCCGTCTACCTCGTGGTGTTCCTCGGTTGCCAGGCGATCGCGTCCCCGATCTGGGGAGTGGTCACACAGCAGTTCGACCTACGGGTCGCCATGCTGGCTGCCGCTTCGCTGGTGGCCGTCAGTGCTCTAGGCGGCCTCGCTCTGAAAATCCCCGAGAGCCAGCACCTGGACCGATCGCCGTTGGCCTACTGGGGACCCGCGAGCGTGGAGCTCGAGCCAGATCCCGATGCCGGGCCGGTCGTGGTGTCCATCCGGTACGAAGTCTCCGCCGAGCAGGAGGCCGAGTTCTTGTCAGCAATGGAGTTGATGCGCCGCTCCCGACTGCGCAGCGGGGCCTCCGGCTGGGATCTGTATCGGGTCGGTGAGTGCCCGGACCTCTTCCTGGAGCAGTTCTCCGTGCCCACATGGCAGGAACACATGCGCCAGCACGACGGACGCCTGACCGCAGAGGACCAGGCCATCGAGGATGCCGCCTTCGCACACATCGTGGGCACTCCGCGTGCTGAACATCTGCTTCCGCCGAACGCCAATCGCGACTCGATGCACCAGCACGAGTAGGGCGGTTCCTGCTACGCCTACGCAGTTGACCGTGATCGCCTGGCAGAGTTGAGTAAACGCTTGCTCGCTATTTTGGTGGCGCTCACGTTAGGGTCGCTGCCATGTCCGAGGAGGCTCCGGAAGCCGCACGGAGGGGCCGCCGCCTAGTCCCCATCGCCCACTGGATCCGCTCCTACGACCGGAGTTGGTTGCGCGGCGACGTGATCGCTGGCGTGACGGTCGCGGCATTGATCGTGCCGAAGAATCTGGGATATGCCGGCATTGCCGGAGTTCCGCTTCAGAACGGTCTTTATGCAGCCGCGGCGGGCGCCATTCTGTACGCGATTTTCGGCACCAGCCGGCAGCTTTCAGTCGGGCCCAGTTCGGGGCTGGCGGCGGTGGCCGGAGGTGCGGTCCTCGCGGCGGGTCTGACCGACCAGCAGGATGTGGCGTCGTTCGTCGCTGGTATCACGGTGGCGTCGGGGGTGCTGTTCCTCCTGCTGGCTGTATTGAAGATGGGTTGGATCGCCCAGTTCCTGTCGCGGGCGGTGGTGACCGGCTTCCTGTTCGGGGCCGCGATCGACGTGGTGATTGGTGAGCTGCCGAAGCTGACCGGCACCAAGGTGAGCGGGTCCAACTCGTTTCAGGAGCTGTGGTCGTGGCTGGGGACCCTGGGTCAGATCGACCAATGGACGGCATGGGTCGGCGCCGCAGCCCTGGTCGTCGTCTTCGGTCTGCGGCGGATCGCTCCAGGCGTTCCCGGCGCCCTCGTATTGGTAGTCGGTGGGCTGCTGGCCTCATGGCTGCTGGACCTTGGCGAGCGCGGCGTGGCGCTGGTCGGCGACGTACCGCGGGGTCTGCCTTCGGTCGAAGTCCCCGACCTGCAGCTCATGTGGGATCACGCAGGGACCGCCGCAGTGGCGGCGGCAGCACTGGTCCTGATCGGGTTCTCTCAAACCGCCGGTGATGCGCGGGCGTTCGCTGCCAAGCACCGCTATCAGATCGACATTGACCAGGAGTCGCTTGCCCAGGGCGTGGCCAACACGGGAGCCGGGTTGCTCCAGGGAATGCCGGTCTCGACGAGCCTTTCGGCAAGCTCGCTGAACGACCACTCCGGGGCGAAGTCGGGCCTGGCCTCGTTGATTTCCGGCGTCACGGTGCTCCTGACCCTGCTCTTCCTGGCGCCACTCTTCTCTGACCTGCCGAAGCCGGTGCTGGCGGCCTTGATCATCGAGGCGGTCGTGATGGGGATGATGAATCTCCCCGAGATGCGTCGGCTGGCTCGCGTCCAGCGCTTCGACTTCTGGATCGCGATCGCGGCGATCCTCGGCACGCTGCTGTTCGGCGTTCTCGCCGGCGTCGTGATCGGGATCGGTCTATCTCTGCTCTGGCTGATCTCAGTAGCCACTCACCCCGCGATGCCGGTCCTGGGTCGCGAGCCCGGCACCCAAGTCTTCCGTGAGCTGGGCAAGCATCCCGACGACGAGACGTTTCCAGACGTGGCGGTGCTCCGACTCGACGGCGGCCTCTTCTTCGCCACCTCCGACGCACTGGAGGATCGCGTCCGAGAGTTGATCCATTCGACTCCGGGCCTTACCGGGATCGTGCTGGACTGCGAGGGGATCGACTACATCGACTCCCAGGGTTCGGCGAAACTTCGCGAGATCGTCAGCCTCACCAAACAGTCAGGTATCACGCTGCGACTGGCCCGCGTGAAGCCCGATGTGAGCACCACCGTGGGCAAGGATGGGATCCTCGACCTGATCGGAGCCGACAAGATCCACGGAAACGTCCAACGGGCCGTCAGCGCACAACTTGCTGCCCCGCCGCCAACAGGACCAGCGTGATCGCGACTGGCACGCCTTGGACGGGCCATCCGTTGGTTACGGCGTCAGCGTCTGGAAGTACAGCCGATAGTCGGCTCCGTCGTGCAGCATGGCCACTCGGCCGAGGTCGCTGTCAGCCGGGTAGTTCACCAGGCTCAATTGCGGAATCGAGTTGTGGCCGTAGGCGTAGCTGTTGCCGTCCCAGGATCCCTGCGAGATGACGCCAGGCGTTGCGTAGTGGAAGGCGTACAACCGATAGGACGTGCCGTCGTGCAGCATCATCCAGCGCGACCAGTCGGTGTCGGCTGGGAAGCCGGTGGCAGTCAGCGTGGGGATGTACGGGCCGTATCCCCATTGGTAGGTCGTGGTCCCCGGCACCCAGATGAACTGATAGAGCGTGGTCGGCTCGCCAAGACGCCGCACGTAGGCGTGGTACGTGTTTCCCTCGTGCAGGAAGGAGATGCTCGACGGGTCTGCGTCGGCCGGCATCCCGGCCAGGGTCAGGACTGGGATCGAGCCGTTGTAGGCATACGCGTACGAGGTGCCGTCGAACGCGAACTGGTAGAACGTGTCGCGCGAGCTTCCCTTGAAGGCGTACAGGCGATATGCCGTGCCGTCGTGCAGCATTCCCCACCTGTTGAAGTTGGCGTCAGCTGGCGCGCCAGTGATCGGGATGGTGGGAATGGAGTGGTACCCGAACTCGTAGTTGCTCGTGCCGGGCACCCAGGCCCCTTGATTCACTGCTGGCATTTCGGCCCCTTTCAGGCTGGACGACCGTGAGTCCACGGTCGACACGTGTCAAGACTCGTGTGGTGTGGCGCGCGAACAAGGCTGAACCGCTTGGCGACGCCAGTGCGTCGGACCGCTCATGGATCACGGTGAAACGGGCTTGCCCGACGACCGCACCCGTGCGTCGCTCGGTGGCTACCAGCCAGAAGTCGCCGGATACGTCCCCCGCGAGCAGCAGGACCGTAGGGCGTTTGGCGTCGGCGATCGCTTCGCGCAACACCGCCGCGCTTGTGCGACCACGGATCGCGAAGTCGAGGTCGTCGTACGGCAGCGCCACCGCTCGGGTGCGAACGAGCACCCGCTGGCTCGTCTTCACGACCATCTCGGAGTTGAGCCGGAACACCACGCCTGGCCGTCGGCGTGGAATCCGGTCGGGATGCAGCATCGGAAGGCTCACACGTCCTCCTCTCGATGCGGCCGAAGCGGCCCCTCAACCCATCAGGAGGCGATGGCACCGCGTCGAATACATCGAACTCACCACCGCGACAGCTTCCAGATCTCGGGATGCCGGACCTCTTCGTCGTCGACGCCCGCAAACAGGCGGGCTGCCGACGTGAGGTGGTCGAGCGCCTCGGCCTGCTCACCGGTCGCGTGCAGCAGGTCGGCCAGGTTGGTGTGCAGGGCGGCGGCACGGTGCCGGTCGCCGTGCTCCAGTCCCAGTCGAAGCGCCTCCCGAGCCAGCTCGACCGCTTCGCCGGAGCGGCCGACCTCGGCCTCGAGCAGCGACAGGTTGTTCAGTGCTGCCACCCGGTAGCTGGGATCGGCAAGACTTGCTGCCTGTACAAGGGATTCCCGCAGGTGCCGCTCGGCTGGCTCCACGTCACCGCGCTCGGATGCCAGCACGCCCAGCACGTCATGCGCCTGCGCAAGTGCAGCGTGATCGGCCGCCTCGGTCGCCGCAGTCAACGCCCGCTGCGCCGCGGCTGTGGCCGCATCGGTCTCACCCCGGCGGTGCGCGACCAGCGCCAGGTCGGCCAGCACCCTGGCCCGAAGCGCCGGGTCTCCTCCGGTCGAGAGGAGATTGAGCGCCGCCGTGAGATGGCTCTCGGCAACATCCCACGCACCCAGGCGGTGGTGCACCTCGGCGAGCCGGTGCTCCAGGATCGCCAACGTGAGAACAGCATCGCCTCGTTGGTCGTCTGACTGAGCCAGTTCCACGGGGACATTGGCCGCCGCCTGCTCGTACGCGACGAGTGCCTCGCGGTATCGGCCGAGGGCGGTGAGCACGTCGCCGGTGGCTTGGTGGACCTCGTGCCCCGGATGGGCCAGCGCCGCAGCTGCCGCCAGGTGCTCGAGTGCTTCGCCGTGCGCGTACAGCCCTCGTGCCTGCTGGGCGGCGCGCCAGGACCACTCGGCACTCTCCGTGTCCCGGCCGGCCCGGCGCAGGTGTGCGGCGACCAAGCCGGCCGGGGGATCACGACGGCCTGCCAGCGCATCCGCTGCGCGGCCGTGCAGCAGCCGTCGACGCGCGAGGCTGGTCGTCTCGTAGACCAGCCGACGTAACGCGTCGTGGCCGAACTCGTAGGTCCCGCCGTCCTTGTCGGTCTCGACGATCACCGCCTGGCGCAATCCGTCCTCGAGGGCGGAGACCACCTCCTCCTCACCCCTGCCGCTCGTGTCCTGCAGCAGCGTCGGCGCCAGATCGCCACCCAGCACAGCACCCGCGGCCAGCACCTGCAGCGTGGTCTCCCCCAGTCGGTCGAGGCGGGCGCGCAGCAGTTCACGGACACCGCCCGGCAGTTGCCAGTCCTGCTCGTCGGGCACCTGTCCTGACTGTCGGAATGCCTCCACGTACTCGGTGACGAACAACGGCAGCCCACCCGTCTCGCGCCACAGCCTGGTGACGAGCGCCGGTGCCGGCGGGTCTGGGAGTCCTGCCGCTGCCAGCGCGGCGACCGCTGCCTCGTCCAGCCTGCCGAGCTCCACCGAGACGGCCACGCCGTCGCGGACCGCCGCCGAAAGTGCCGCTGGCACCGGAGAGGCTGCCGGCAGCTGGTCCGGCCGCCAGGTGAGCATCAACAGGACGTCGACCTCGCGCAGCCGCCGTACCAGGTAGGCGAGAACGTCGGCCGAGCTCTCGTCCGCCCACTGCACGTCCTCGATCGCCACCATCGGGGCCTGACGGGAACGCCGAGCACCGATTGCGGCCGTCAGCGCGCCGACGAGCGCTGTCCGGAAGCGGCTCTGGGCGCCAGGCGAGTCGAGCGGCGGTGGTTGAGCGTCGGCTGCGGTCGCCAGTTCCGGCAGGAGCCGGATGACCTCGACGCGCCAGGCCGGTGGGAGCCGGTCGAACGCACCCTCGTCCGCGCGCAGCGCCGACCGGACCACGTCGCTGATCACGCCGAATGCCAGCCCGGCTTCACCCTCGTGGCAGCGGACAACGACGACCGGCCCCTGCGAACGGAGATTGCCGGCAACCTCGGCAACCAGCCGGCTCTTGCCGATGCCTGCTTCGCCCGACAGAACGACCAACCTGCCGCCGCCACCGCCGACCTCGGCTCGCATGCGGTCCAGGAGTTCGACTTCCTGGTCGCGGCCAACCATTGGGAGTCGAACCGCTGAAGGAGGAGGAGCTGTGGCTGGACGGTCTGCAGACGTGCCGGCCGGAGCAGTACCCCGCCCAGAAGCCGTGCCCGGCCCAGAAGGAGTAGTCCTCGTCGGTCTGGCCAACCGTCCCGAGCGGATCGCCTCGTCGAGAGCGCTGGTCTGCGACAGCGGTGGAACGCCCAGCTCCCGTTGAAGAATTCGCACACACTCGCGGTACTGCTGAAGCGCAGCCGATCGCTGCCCGGTCCAGGCGTAGAGCCGCATGAGCATCGCGTGGGCAGGCTCGTGCAGAGGATCAAGTGACAGCCAGCGCCGGGCGGCGGTTATGGCGTCGTCGAGGTCCCCTGTCTGGATCCGCGCCCGGACGAGCAGCCGCAGTGCCCCGGCCAGCTGTCTTCTCAGATCGTCGGCCTGTAGGGCCTGCCACTCGTCGAAGTCGGGGCTGTCGCGGAGGGTGAAGCCGGCCATGAAGTCGTCGCGGTAGAGGGCAACGGCGGCCTCCAGGTCGGCGACACACTGTTGACACAGGACCTCCACGCGTTGGTTGCCCTGGGTGCGAGCGTGGTCGTGCCCGTGCCGACTCAGATGCGCAAGGAAGTCAGAAACGTCCAGCCAGAGCCCGGTGCCGGAGCGAAGGGCCACAGTTGCGCGATCCGCCACGACAGTGGCCCCACCGGTCGCAGCACCGAGCACCGACAACGTCCGGCGGAGCGCGCCCCTCGCCTGGGCCTGAGGGTGGTCGGGCCAGAGCAGCCCGGCGAGGACGTCGCGGCTCTGCGGCTGCGCCGTCACGGCGAGGTAGGCGAGCATGGCCATCGCCTTGCGGGTGTCGAACGTGACGACCCGACCCCCACGTTCGACCCGTGGGACGCCCAGGAGCGCGACTCGGAGTTGGGTCACCGTCGCCTCCGTCCCAGATGCTTCGTCCGCCTCCGGCGCAGGCTACGGCGTCCGGGCTCAGGCCAACGCGGGAGTTTCGTAACGATTCCCGGACGCTGCCCTGGCAATGTCTCCACCAGGTGGACGTCCCCTGCGAACGGACGTCCCGTGCAGATGGAAGCGAGACCGATGACCGGGTCCCAGGCACCGCGACCGGCTCCTCCGGGCGCGCCGTCAAGACCGACAGCCGGGAGATCTGGTGTCGTTGCGCCCGAGCGGGTCATCGCGGAAACGGGGACCGTCGTCACGCGTGACCGGCCGACGACTCCCGAGGAGCGCGCTGTGGATGCCGAGTCAGTCCAGGGGGTTCACACCGACGTCACTGCTGCCAGGCCCGCAAGCCGCTGGCGTCGGTGGCTGGGCCGCAACCGGACCGACCGGACTGTCGTCCCGGAACGGACCAGACCCGACCCGACGTCCGACCTCGATCTCGACGTCGCCCCGAACGATCCGCTCATCGCCTTCTGCCAGCAGGCCGGCGGTGTCGTCGACGTGGACACGCTCGAACTGGACTCACCGGCACTGCGACAGCTGAAGGCCGCCGGCACGAAGCTCGTCGTCCCGCTGGTCACCCAGGGAGAGCTGATCGGCCTGCTCAGCCTTGGTCCCAGGCTCTCCGAGCGCGACTACTCAGGTGATGACCGGCGACTGCTCGACATGCTCGCAGGACACGCGGCACCGGCCGTGCGCGTCGGGCAGCTGGTCCGTGAGCAGGAGAAGGAACTCGTCGCCCGCGAGCGCATCGAACAGGAACTCCACGTCGCCCAGCTGATCCAGCAGCAGTTCCTGCCGAAACGCGTTCCGGACCTGCCCAGCTGGCACATCGCGGCCTTCTACCGGCCGGCCCGCACCGTCGGCGGGGACTTCTACGACTTCATCGACCTGCCCGACGGGAGAGTGTTCATCGTCGTCGGCGACGTGACCGACAAAGGCGTCCCGGCCGCGCTCGTGATGGCCAGCACCCACTCAATCCTGCGGGCCAGCGCGACCCGGCTGGAGTCACCGGGCGAGGTGCTGAAGCGAGCTAACGACGTGCTGTACGAGGACATCCCGGCGCACATGTTCGTGACCTGTCTGGCAGTTGTCCTCGAACCGGCGACAGGTCGCCTCACGTACGCCAACGCCGGCCACGACCTTCCCTACGTGCGGACGCGGGATGGCGTGCAGGAGCTGCGCGCCACCGGAATGCCGCTGGGCCTGATGGCCGGGATGTCGTACGAGGAGAAGACGGCCGTGCTGGCTCCCGGCGACAGCCTGTTGCTGCACAGTGACGGCATCGCTGAGGCACACGCGCCCAACCGGGAGATGTTCGGCTTTCCCCGGTTGATGAACCTGGTGGGTAACAACGTCGGCGGTGAGGCCCTGATCGACGTCGTGCTGGCCGAGCACGCACGGTTCATCGGGCCGGACGCCGACCAGGAAGACGACATCACCATGGTCACGCTGGAGCGGTCCCCGTCCGCGGGCGGTCCAGCGGCAGGCGAAGGGTCGATCGCCGATGCCCAAGCAGAGCAGGCAGAACCGTCGGCAGCCGTCCTGGTGGAGTTCGAGCTCGAGAGCGAACCCGGCAACGAGCGGAACGCGCTAGCCCAGGTGGCCGAAGTGGTGGCCGGCCTTGGTCTGTCGGAGCTCCGGCTCGAAGCGCTCAAGACGGCTGTCGCCGAGACGACCATGAACGCCATCGAGCACGGCAACAAGAACCGTCGGGAGCTCCCCGTGCACGTGCGCGTGACGGCCGACTCCGACGCGGTGAGGGTGGCTATCACCGATCAGGGCGGCCTTGTCGAGGAGGAGGCGCCGACACCGGCGACTCCAGACCTCGACGCCAAGCTGGCCGGCCTGCAGTCACCGCGTGGCTGGGGGCTCTTCCTCATCGCCAACATGGTTGACGAGATGACCGTGTCCACCGACGGATGCGATCACACGGTGCTGTTGAAGATGAACCTGGCCGAGGAATCGAGTCAGGACCTGGCCGGGGAACCCGGGCAGTCCGCAGGTCAGGAGGATGGCGATGCTGAGCAGCTGTGACGTGGAGATCCGCCGACTTCCGGGGGCAGTCGTGCTGGAGATGACCGGCGAGCTGAACGCCTCGGCGAGCGGTGTACTCACACCGGCCTACGAGGAGGCGGTGGGGCAGGGCGACCCGCGCACGGTCATCCTCGACTTCACTGGTGTCGACTACATCAACTCCACCGGCATCGCCCTGGTGGTGGGCGTACTGGCCCGGGCGCGTGCCGAGTCGCGCACCCTCGTCGCCGTCGGCCTGAGCGACCACTACCGCGAGATCTTCACGATCACCAGACTCTCCGACTACATGCAGATGTACGAAGACATCAGCGAGGCAACCAGCAGTCCGGCCGGCACCTGATCGCATCGGTTCCTCCCACCCTGCAAACGAATTCCCCACCCTCAAGAAGGAGCAGCTATGCCAGCACCAACGGTCTCGATGGATGTGCGGACGGTGGGGGACCGAGCCGGCGTGATCGACATCAAGGGCGACGTGACCTCGCAGTGTGAACAGATCCTCACCGCGGCGCACGACGAGCTCACGGCGGCAGGGGCGACCTCGATCCTGCTCAACTTCACCGATCTGGAGTACATGAACAGCGGTGGGATCGGCATGGTCGTCACGATGCTGGTTCGGGCGAACCGACAGCGGCAGTCCCTGCTCGCCTACGGGCTCACCGACCACTACCGCCAGATCTTCGAGCTCACGCGGCTCGACGAGGCGATCAAGATCCACGACAACGAAGCGGCCGCCCTCCAAGCGGCCGGTGTGCGGTAGGAGGCCCGCAATGTCCAGCCCAGTCAACGAACCCGAGCAGCAGCCATCCGCCGACCCCGGCCTGGAGACCACCGGTGTCCCCGCCGCCGAGCTCCCCCGCGACGCTGCCCATTGGGCCGGCAAGGTGTCCCGACTGCAAGCCGCAGCCGCGCCAGGTCGCCAAGGGGACAACGTCTCCGGTCGGCGGCTGATGGGCCCGGTGCAGGGCTTCGGCGCGATGTGGCAGAAGACCTACACCGTCGACATCGGGACCGCGGCCACCCCACAGGAGGCGGTCGCCGCCTGGAAGGCCGACTTCGGGAAGTTCTGGCCCAAGGGCAACTTCTTCCACGGTGCGCTCACCGGTATCGCTCCAGGCGACGTAGCGCTGCTCGATCTGTCGATGCCCGGCGGCGTCCGGCTGTCCACGGGGGTGATGGTCCTGTACGCCGACGACGAGTCGTTCACGCTGATGACGCCGCAAGGGCACATGTTCGCCGGCTGGATCACCAACTCTGCTGAGGAGATCGACGGTTCGACCGTGTTGCAGTCGCAGGTGCTGATGCGGGCGAACGATCCCCTCTACGAGATCGGCCTGATCTTCGGTGGCCACCGCAAGGAGGACCGGTTCTGGCACGACACGCTCGACGCGCTGGCCCAGCACCTGGGCGTGACCGGAGCGACGCACACGAAGAACCTCGTCTGCGTCGATCGGCACCGGCAGTGGCGCCGGGCCGGCAACATCTGGCACAACGCCGCCATCCGCACGGTGCTGCACAGCATGCTCAGGCCGTTCCGGGCGATCACGGGTAACCGGAGCCGGACCTCGGAGGCACCGGGAGATGAGCGCACGGCCTGACGGCGTCGAGACGTTGCCCGCCTCGGGTGCGCGGCGGTCGCGCGCATTCGCCTACGGCCTGGTGGGCCTGACTGCGGCGGGCTTCGCCATCGCCTCCGTTCTCGGCGTCCAGCACGCTGGCGCGGCCGGGCTCGCGGAGTTCCTCTATCAGGGCGTCTTCCTGGTGATCCCCTTCGTCGCCTTGGGCACGCTGTTGTCACTGCGGCAGCCGGCCAATCCGATCGGCTGGCTGCTGACACTCGGCGGGCTGACCTGGCTGGCGGGCGGACTCACCTTGAGTCTGGCGAGCAAGGGTCTGACCCACGGTGGCGCGGAGCCGTCCACCACCACGCTGGTCGCCGCGTTCGCCAGCGACGCTCTCTGGACGTTCGGGGTCCTGTTCTCGGTGACCCTGCCGCTCCTGCTGTTCCCCAACGGCCGACTTCGATCCCGGCGCTGGCGCTGGGTGCTCGGGCTGGCGGTGCTCGGGGCGGTCGTGACGTTCTCCAGTTGGCTGATCACGGTCGAGCCGCTGGCAAGCCCCATTGACCCGGAGGTCTACCTCGTCAATCCGTGGGGCATCGAGCGTCTTGCAGCCTTGTCTGGCCCGGCCGGAGATGCGGGCGTGATCCTGCTCCTGGTCATGACGCTGACTGCTGTGGTCGGCATCGCGGTCCGGTTCCGCTCGGCCACCAGCCTCGAGCGCCAGCAGATCCGTTGGGTCCGGGCCGCGGCCCTCTGCGCCGTGGGCACCATGCTCATCTATTACGTCGGGGCGACCCTGACGCTCTTGCCTACTGGCGATCTTCGATGTCCTCGTCACCATCGGCATCGCCTGCCTGCCGGTGGCCTACACCGTGGCGATCCTTCGCTACCGCCTCTACGACCTCGACCGGATCGTCAGCCGCACGGTCAGCTACGCCGCCCTCACCGGTGTCCTCGTGGCCACCTACGCCGTCCTGGTCACAGCCGTGTCCCGGCTGACGCCGACCGGCAGCTCGCTGACGGTCGCGTTGTCGACACTGACGGTCGCCGCACTCTTCCAGCCACTGCGCCGTCGGGTGCAGGCAACGGTCGACCGCCGCTTCAATCGAGCCCGCTACGACGCTGCCCGCACGGTGGAAGCATTCAGGACCCGCCTTCGGTCCCAGGTCGACATCGACACCGTGCGCGCCGACCTCCTCAGCGTCGCGAACGACACCATGCAGCCGGCGTCCGCGGCGCTGTGGATCCGACGGCCCGACGAGGCCTACCGATGACGACGACCGCGACGAGAAGCGGGGCGACGCCGGGCGAGGAGACGCGGACCGCGTCGCCGCGTGCCCGGCTGCTGGCTTGGGGTCTCGTCGGCCTGGCCGTGGCGGGCTGCGTGGTCCTTGGCGTCCTGGACGTGCGAGCGAGGCGGCGTTGCCGTCTTGGGCGACGACATCGTGTCGGCGATCCTCCTCGTGGGGTTCTTCGTCGCCCTGGGCACCCTGCTGTCGCTTCGGCAGCCGGCCAACCCCATCGGCTGGCTGCTGACCGATCGGCGGGCTGGTCTGGCTGATGAGCGGCCTGGCCGAGAGCCTCGCCCGGTACGGCCTCCAGGACACCACCACGCCCACAGCAGTCACGTTGGTCGCCGCGAACATCAGCGACAGCAGCTGGACGGTCGCCGTGTTGTTCTCGGTGGGACTGCCATTGCTGCTGTTCCCCGACGGTCGGACGCGATCACGCGGCTGGCGGTGGGTCCTCGGTTCATGGTGGTCGGCACGTGCGTGATGTTCGCCGCCTCGATGGTGTCGGCGGGCCCGACTCCGAACCCGGTTGATCCGGCCGCTCCGCTCCCGAACCCATGGGGCATCGACGGCTTCACCGACGTCACCGATCGTGGCCCAACTTGCGGGCGTGGCCGTCCTGCTGCTCACGTGCCTCATCGCGCTGATCGGCATCGCGCTGCGGTTCCGGTCGGCCGTTGGCATCGAGCGCCAGCAACTCCGGTGGGTCATAGCACCGGGGCGCTCCTGGCGGTCGCCAGCATGTGCATCGTCTTTGTGGGCGGGCTCCTCGCCACCGCGCCCGTCGCTGTCGGTCGAGCGCTCGCGCAGGTGCCGGTCGGAGCTATTCGATGCGCTGGTCGTCGTCGGCATCGCCTGCGTTCCGGCGTCGTTCACGGTGGCGATCCTCCGGTATCGGCTGTACGACCTCGACCGGATCGTCAGCCGCACGGTGAGCTATGCGGCTGTCACCGGCCTGCTGGTCGTCATCTACGTCGTCGTGGTGACAACGGTTTCCCGGCTGACACCAGGCGGCAGTTCGCTTGCCGTCGCCAGCCTCGACGCTGGCTGTCGCCGCGCTGTTCCAGCCGCTACGCCGTCGCATGCAGGACCTCGTGGACCGCCGGTTCAACCGCTCCCGCTACGACGCCGCCCGCACGGTTGAAGCCTTCCGCACTCGACTGCGCTCACAGGTCGACCTCGACACCGTGCGCGCCGACCTGCTCACGGTCACCCGCGACACGATGCAGCCCACCGCTGCCGCGTTGTGGCTTCGGCCGCCTGATGGAGCCACGCCATGACTCCGCAGACCGTCCAGCCCGGGCGCGAGCACGCACGCACCGACGGCAAGCGGTGGCTGGCGGTGCTGCTCTGGGCGGTCATGCTGGTCCTCGTCGTTGTCGGCGACGCCATCCTCGTGGCCCATCGCGTTCGTTCACCCGGCACTGCGTGGGATGTCGGACCGTCGCTCACGCTCAACGCCCTCGCCTTCGGCTCGGTCGGACTCCTCATCGCGGTCCGTCGTCGCGAGAACCCGATCGGCTGGCTGTTCCTGGCCGCCGGCGTGCTGTCCGGTGTCCAACTCCTCACCGGCGAGCTCGCCATGTACGACCGCTACGTGCTGCTCGACCGCGAGCTCCATGCGGCGGTGTGGGGCTGGATCAACGGACTGGCTTCGATTGCCTTGCTCGCGCTCATGCCCGTTCGTCATGCTGCTGTTTCCGGACGGGCGGTTCCTGTCGCCCCGATGGCGACGCTTCGCGCCCGTTGGCGGTGGCGCTTCCGTTGCTCTCGGCCCTCGCCTGGCTGGTCGTTCCGGGTGAGGTCGGCCTCATCGCCCGGCATCGAGAACCCGTTCGGCGTCGAAGGCAACGCCGTCATCAGTTCGTTGGCCGGGAGGCCGTTCGAGACCAGCATCGGGGCGCCGATCTTCGTCTGCCTGATCGTCGGTGTCGCCTCGATGGTGGTGCGGTGGCGGGCGCTCCGGCCACGAGCAGCGAGCCCAGCTGAAGTGGGTCCTGTTCGCCGCGACGGCGGGCGCCGGGTCAACTCTGCTGACCGCCCTGCTCCGGCCCGTCGTCGGCGACTGGCTGAACACCCTGGTCTGGAACGTGGCGCTGAGCATCATCCCGGTCGCCGTCGGCATCTCCATCCTGCGCTACCGACTCTTCGCCATCGATCGACTGATCAGCCGCACGGTCAGCTATGGCCTGGTCACGGGCCTACTCGTCGCGGTCTACGCCGGGCTGGTCACGGCCGTCTCCCGGCTGACTCCGACCGGCAACTCGCTGGCCGTGGCGATGTCGACACTGGCCGTGGCCGCGCTCTTCCAGCCGCTACGCCGCCGGGTCCAGGCCGTGGTCGACCGGCGGTTCAACCGACCGCGCTACGACGCCGCCCGCACGATCGAGACGTTCAGCCTCGAGCTGCGCGACCAGGTCGACCTCGAGGTGCTGGCCGCCGACCTGCTGGGCGTCGTGCACCAGACGATGCAACCGGCAAAGGCGGGACTGTGGTTGCGGGACAGCACCGGAGCAGCGCGATGACCGCCTTGCCGAGGGGCGGCACCACGACCGACGCAGCGGGCTATGTCCGCGAGCGTGCCGATACCGGATCACTACCTGAGCACCGCTGGTTGGCCAACGGCATTGCGGTTCTGATCGTGCTGCTGGTCGTTGCCACCGTGATCGCGCTCTACATCGCGGAGCCAGAGATCCGCCTCGGTGATCCCGTTGCCGCCGCGCTGGCGTTTCTCTCGAGCGGGGAGTTGCTGTTCGCTGTCGGCTTCGGCGCCGTGGGCTGGCTCCTTGCCCGACGACGCCCGAACAACCCCATCGGCTGGTGCTTCGAGCTGGGCGGTCTGGTCTGGGCGGCCGGTGCCCTGAGTGGGGCCTGGGTGGAACTCGCTGTACGTGGCTACGTCGATGTGACCGTCTTCGTGCGGATCCTCGCCACCCAGAACGTGTTCGGCTGGATCCTGTCGATGCCCCTGTCGGTTCAGTTGCCACTCCTCCTGCTGCCGAACGGGCGGTTGCTGTCCCGCCGGTGGCGTTGGGCGGTGTGGGTGGTGGTCAGTGGGGTGATCGTCGGGACCCTCGGCTTTTCCACCATCCCCGGCGTCATCGAGGGAACCGACCCAGCGTTGCAGCTGGTCAATCCCATGGGGCTCGCGGCACTGGAGCCGCTCCCGCAGGCAATGGCGCTGACAGGTGCAGGGATGCTGCTGCTCGGCATGGCGGCCGGGATCGTCGCCATCGTTCTCCGCTTCCGACGTTCCACCGGCATCGAACGACAGCAGCTCCGGTGGGTGGCGTTCGGTGGTTGCTGCGTCCTCCTCGGCCCGATCACGGCACTCACCGTGGGCGTTCCCGGGTGGGTCGGCAACGTCGGCGGAAACATCGGCATCCTCGCGGTGCCGGTGTGTGTTGCGGTGGCGGTGCTGCGGTATCGCCTCTACGACCTCGGCCGGCTGGTCAGCAGAACGGTGTCGTACGTGGTGATCACCGCACTGCTCCTCGGCGTCTACCTCCTGCTGGTCACCGCCTTGGCCCAGCTGTTGCCCGACGGTTCCTCGCTCGCGGTGGCAGCGTCCACACTCGCCGCTGCAGCCCTGTTCCAGCCACTGCGCCGCCGAGTTCAGGGGGTGGTCGACCGCCGGTTCAACCGAGCGCGCTACGACGCCGACCGCACGGTCGAGGAGTTCACCAGGACGCTGCGCAACGAAGTCGACCTCGACGCGGTCAGGTCCAACCTGGTCGAGGCCGTCCACGACACCTTGCAGCCCTCGATGGCCCGGCTGTGGCTGCGCGAGCCGAGCAGGGGCACGTGATGGCACATTCGGTCGGGGAAGCGACGAGTCGCCTGGGCGGTCTTCGCGGTCAGCGTGGCCATGAACCTCGCGAGCATCACCCTGGTGATCGGGCTGTCCCTCCCTGTCGACCCAGGCAGCATCGCGTTCGGCTTCATCTTCCTGGCACTGCCGGTGACCGGAATCCTCATCGCCCGGCGGCAGCCCGACAACCGCATCGCCTGGATCCTGCTGGCGATCGGTGCGGTGATCGGGGTGTCGTCACTCGCCGAGCCGTATGTGCTCCAGGGGGTGGTCCTTCAGCCGGGCTCGTTGCCGGCGGCCGGCGCAGTGGCTGCGGTGAACAACGCTCTCTGGATTCCGATCTTCGGGCTGACCGGGACGTTTCTCCTTCTGCTGTTCCCCGACGGGCACCTGCCGTCACCGCGATGGCGACCCGTCGCGTGGGTATCGGGCATCACTATCGGAGTGCTCGTCCTGACCTTCGTGTTCGGGCCGGCGACTCTGGACAACAACCGGCCGTGGACAATCCCCTCGGGATCGGGGCGCTCGCCCCACTTCTGTTGGTCGTGTTTGCCGTCCTTCCCCTGCTCCCGCTGTGCATGCTCGCGTGCGCGATGTCACTCGTCCTGCGATTCCGTCGCTCCCACGGCATCGAAAGACTTCAGGTGAAGTGGCTCGCGGGCGCTGCGGCGGCTGTCGCGTCGGTCTACCTGCTGATGATGCTCATCTCCTGGCTCTACACCCTGTCCGACTCCATCCAGCCGCCATGGCTCGACACCCTCGGCAACTTCTCGATCCTGGCGTTCGTCCTGATCCCCATCGCGATCGGCATCGCCGTGCTCCGGTACGGCCTCTACGGCATCGACCGGCTGATCAGCCGCACACTGAGCTACGCCGTCATCACCGGGACACTCCTCGTCATGTACCTGGTGCTGGTCACGACCGTCAGCCGCATCGCCCCCAGCAGCAGTTCCCTGGCCGTCGCTGCCTCGACCCTGGCCGTGGCCGCGCTGTTCCAACCACTGCGCCGCCGGGTGCAGACGGCCGTCGACAGCAGGTTCAACCGCGCGCGCTACGACGCCGACCGCACCGTCGAGGCGTTCACGAGAACGCTGCGCGAGGAGGTCGACCTCGACGCGGTGCGGTCGGGCCTGATCGCAGCCGTACATGGCACCCTCCAGCCCACGACGGCGCGGCTATGGCTGCGCGAACCGAGTGGGGGCGCGTGATGGCCTCGGTCAGGGTCAAGCGGATCTTGGCGTGGGTGGTCTTCGCAGTCACGGCCGGCATGCTCGCGGCCAGCTTCCCCATGAACGCCTTGATGCTGGAGGCGACCAGTGTCGACGGCTTGGCCTTCAACATCGTCTTCCTGGCGTTGCCGGTGACCGGGATCCTGATCGCGCGCCGCCAACCTGACAACCTCATCGCCTGGCTCCTGCTTGCAGTCGGTCTTGGCATCGGAGTGGGCTCGGTCGCCGACCCGTACACCGAGTACGGGCTCGTGCTGCACCCGGGCTCGCTCCCCGCGGCCGACGTGGTGGCCGCCCTCACCGGCTTTCTCTGGGTCCCGGTGATCGGCATCACCGGCACGTACCTGCTGTTGCTGTTTCCCGACGGACATCTGCCGTCTCGGCGGTGGCGACCCGTGGCGTGGGTCTCCGGGATCACCATGGGCCTGCTCACGGTGTCCTTCGTGTTCGGGCCGGGCACGTTCGAGGACAACGGCGACGTGCCCAATCCGCTCGGCATCGAGGCGATGGGCCCGGTGCTCACGGTGATGCTCGCCGCCCTTCCCCTGCTCCCACTGTGCATGCTGGCCTGCGCGATCTCACTGGTGATTCGATTCCGCCGCTCCCGCGGCATCGAACGACAGCAGGTGAAATGGCTGGCGAGCGGCAGCAGCTGTCGCGGCGACGTCCTATCTGCTCGCGATCGTGATCGGCCAGCTCTACACCATCTCCGGTACACCAGCCCCGCCCTGGCTCGACACCCTCGGCAACATCACCGTCCTGACGTTCGTAGCCATTCCTGTCGCCATCGGGATCGCCATCCTGAGGTACGGCCTCTACGGCATCGACCGGCTGATCAGCCGCACGCTCAGTTACGCCGTCATCACCGGCACCCTGCTGGTGATCTACCTGCTGCTGGTCACGACTGTCAGCCGCATCGCCCCCGCGAGCAGCTCGCTGGCCGTCGCGGCCTCGACCTTGGCCGTGGCAGCCCTGTTCCAACCCTTGCGCCGCCGCGTCCAGACGGTCGTCGACCGGAAGTTCAACCGCGCGCGCTACGACGCCGACCGCACGGTCGATGCCTTCACCCGAACGCTGCGCGAGGAAGTCGACCTCGACGCGGTGAGCTCCGACCTGATCGCAACCGTGCACGACACCCTGGAGCCCGCGCGGGTCGGGCTGTGGCTACGCCCGAGCAGGGAGTCGTCGTGACCGCGCCGCGCAGCTGGCGGACGGTGCTCGCTCTCGCGCTCTATGGAGTCGCGGTGGCCGGCTTCCTCGCGACGTCGTGTCGTTCTTCGTCCCGGCTGGTGATCCGGAGCCGGAAGGAGCCGTCGACCTCCTTCTCGGCCTGATGTTTCTCGCCTACGCCACGGTTGGGACGCTCATCCTCATCCGCCAGCCCCGCAACAGGGTGGGCTGGCTCGTCGGGGCGGTGGGCTTCTTCCCGCTGGTGAGTGGCCTGACCGATGTCGATCTCCAGCGAGCCCCGGACTGGCGGCTGGCGGACGTGGCCCGCTGGTACGGCAACTGGTATTTCATCGCCGCGAGTGGGGATGCTGCCGTTGCTCTTCCTGTTGTTCCCCGACGGCCAGCCGGCATCACGGCGATGGCGTTGGCCAGTGTGGCTCGCCGTCGTCGGCCTCGCGGCCGCGGTCGCCCGCTACATGGTCGGGCCGGGGGACTGCGTCACGGACTGCGCACCGTGGTCAACCCCTTCCAACCCGCCGTGCTGCGGCCCTTCTCAGTGTGTTCGAGGTGATCGGCACGCGTCGGCCTGCTGATCGGCCTGCTGGCCGGGGCGCATCGCTGTTCTGGCGCTTCCATCGAGCCGAGGGCGTGGAACGTCAGCAGGTGAAATGGTTCGCCGCGGCGGTGGTCTGGGTGTGGGACTGAACCTCTTACAGGCCGGGATAGATGTCGATCTGGCCAGGGGCGACTGGCTCGTCAACGGGATGTTCGCGGTAGCGGTGGCGCTTCCAGCCGTGGCCATCGCCGTCGCGGTGCTGCGCTACCGGCTGTACGACCTGGGCCGGATCGTGAGCCGCACGGTCTCCTACGCGGTGATCACGGCGCTGCTCGTCGCCGTCTATCTGGTCCTGGTGACCGCCTCGACGCGTCTGCTGCCCGGTGGCTCATCGCTCGCCGTCGCCGCCTCCACCCTGGCCGCCGCCGCCCTCTTCCAACCACTGCGCCGCCGGGTCCAGTCGGTCGTCGACAGAAGGTTCAACCGCGCGCGTTACGACGCCGACCGCACCGTCGAGGCGTTCACCCGAAGGCTCCGCGAGGACGTCGCCCTGGATGCGGTGCGCTCCGACCTGCTCGGAGCGGTTGACGACACTCTTCAACCGGCCTCGCTGAGCTTGTGGCTGCGACAGAGCGGCCAGGTCCGTCCATGACCGAGCAAGTGCCTTCGGACCAGGCCGTCGGGTCGACGCATGCTCATCGGACACTCCGGGTCTTGGCCGTGGTGGCCTTCGCGATCGCCGTCCTCACCCTCGTTGCCACCGTCGTCATCCAGATCATGATCGTGCGGAATCCCGAAGTCATTCCGACGCCGGACAACGAGAGCCCGTTGGGCGTCATTCTGTTCCAGACGGCGTTCTTCGCCTTCGCCCTGGTCGGCTTTCTCCTCGCGAGGCGGCGGCCAACCCACGCGATCGGATGGCTGCTGCTCGTCGTCGGACTGTGCTGGGGCCTGCGTGGCTTCTTCTTCGACGGATACCTCGTCTGGACGCAGGCCGTGCGTCCCGGATCCCTTCCGGGTGCCCCGGTCGTGGGTGCCCTCGCGTTTCCGCTCTGGGGCCCGGCAGTTGGGCTGGTGGGAACCTTGCTGATCCTGCTGTTCCCCGACGGCCGGGTGCCTTCGAAGAGGTGGCGCCCCCTGGCCTGGGTCTCCGGTTCCTGCATCGTCGCGCTGTACGTGGCGGATGTGTTCTGGCCCGGGCCGGTGCAACAGGCACCCGTTGCCGGCCTGCGCAATCCGTTCGGCGTTGACGCACTGGAACCGCTGCTCCCGACGTTCGACCTCCTGGTCATGCTGCTCGCGCTGTGCATGGTCGGGCTGCGCGGCCGGTCTGGTCACGCGTTTTCGGCGTTCTCGCGGGGTGGAGCGCCTGCAGCTCAAGTGGTTGGCGCTGGCGGGTGCCATCGTGGGGTGCGGCTACCTGTTCTTCACGTTGACGTCGGCCTACGCAGAGCTGGCCGATGCAGGCCCGGTACCGGAGTGGCTGGATGTGGCCTCGAGCCTGCTGATCCTGGCGTTCGTGCTGATCCCCTTGTCTATCGGGATCGCGGTGCTGCGACACGGCCTCTACGGGATCGACAGGCTGATCAGCCGGACCGTGAGCTACCTGGCGATCACCTTTACCTTGCTGGTCGTCTACGTCGTCGTGGTCACGCTGGTGACCCGGCTGACGCCGAGCGGCAGCTCCTTGGCCGTCGCCGTGTCGACGCTGGTTGTGGCAGCGCTGTTCCAGCCCCTGCGGCGACGGGTGCAGGCGCGGGTCGACCGGCGGTTCAACCGTGGCCGCTATGACGCCGAGCAGACTGTGGCCGCCTACACCAGCCGGCTGCGTGACCAGGTCGATCTCGACGCGGTGAGCTCCGACCTGCTCGATGTGGTGCACGACACCCTGCAACCCGCCTCCGCCGGATTGTGGCTCCGGGACGTCCGCCGCTGACCGACGTCAGCCCTGCAACATCTCAACGCGCGCTAGCGCTCCACCCAGACGTTCACGGTCGGATGAGCGATCGCCCGCGGGCACTGGGGCGTGCGGTCGCGGTAGGCCGGCGTGTTCGCCCAGGTGTGCCAGCGCCAGTCCTCCACGATCTTGATCCAGGAGCCCGAGTCGTCGGTCCACACCTCCGATGCTGCGCACAGGTCGTAGACCGGCCCACCCTCCTGGACCAGGATCAGCCGACGGCCGATCACCGACTCGAGATCGGTCACGTGCACCGGGGGTGGCGCGGGTGGCGGAGGCCCCCAGAAGACCCTTTGGGTGTTGGAGAGGTCGCGCAACTCGCCACTGGGATCGAAGGCCAGACTGTCCCAGTCGACGTCGTCGGTACCCGGCTCGTCGACCGGACCGGTGCCCGTCACGGGTCGATCCCGTGGGCGTTAAGCCATACCGCGGGATCGGTCGGCGTGCCGCCGGAGCGCACCTCGAAGTGCAGAGCCGGTCCAGTGCCTCTGCCCGCTCCGGACCGGCCGATGACCTGCCCCACAGTGACCTTCTCTCCCTTGTGGACCACCTGGCGGCCCAGATGGGCGTACCAGGTCTGGACTCCACCACCGTGGCTGATCCTGGTCAACCGGCCGTATCGACCGCCGGAGCCCACGAAGGTCACCCGTCCGTCCGCCGCCGCGACCACGGCGGTTCCCTTGGCCACAAGGAAGTCCACGCCGGTGTGACAGTCGATCGCGGACTCTCCACATGCACTGAAGCCGGCGCCGAGTCGATAGGGCCCGAGGAGCGGTAGTGACACCTCTGCCGGTCCTGCTCGGCCGGCGGCGTTGCCCAGGACGGACACGTGCACGTGGTTGGTGTGGCGCTGGCTTGGATCTCCGTCACCGGGCGCTGCGACCTGCGGGTTGCGGTACGGACGCCAGCCCTCGTCATTTCTCAACACCGACCAGATGTGGTCGTGGAAGATGACGTACTTCACGCCGAGTTGCGAAGCATTGCTGCGCATCCACGTAGCGATGCTCCATCCGTAGGCCGCCCCGCCAGGGGTCTCCCAGTCGGGGATGATGATGTCCACGGCCCTTCCGGTGGCGTGATCGCTTGGCCCGCTCGGAAGGTAGTTCCCGATCCAGCCTCCAACGGCGGGGAACTGCTGGTGCGCACACCGCAACACCCGCAGCGCGTCGGGAGTCATGCCGTGCTCGGCCGCCAGTCCAGTCGATGGGCAGGTCATTCCCTGTGCAGGCCCCTGGCAGGAGTTCCCCTTGCCCGCGAACTTGGCGTACAGAGCCCGCGCCAACGGCTCCCAGGGCGCGTAGGCGTCGGGGAAGGCTGACCTCTGAACCCGCTGGGCAGCCACAGTGACGGGGAGATCCTCCCAGCCGGGAACTTTCAGCAGGGCTTGATAGAACTTGCCGGCCGAGACGTCCATCGACATCAGTTCGTCCATGGACCCCCAGGACGGCCACTGCTGCTGGAAGGCGTTGATCGACCCGTGGTCGGTGCCGACTCCGTCGTGGGGGTACTCCAACGATGCGGTCACTCCGCGCTGCTCGCGCCGAAGATCAGATCCCCTGCCGTCGTTGGCCAGCATGCGTAGCCGAGACTCCGTCAACGTCGTGGCGAGGGCAATCACCACGCCATAGCTGGGGATCCGCCGCTGCTCCCCCGCCCGGACCACCTCCTCGGCCCGCCGGAGCTGGGTGGCGTCGAGGCTCGTCGTGGAGGACGCAGCGGTGGCCGTGATGCCACCACCCGGTGGCAAGCAGTCGGCCGACAGCGTGGTCCCCTGCGTGCCGCTGAGTGCGACGAAGGCAAATCCCAGCCCCGCAACCATCGCCGCCGGCAACGCCAGGCTGGCCACCATGCCCAGCACGATCAGGGCGACGACGAGGGGCCTCGGTCGCCCGTGCCGATTGAGCAGCACCGTGGCCGCGGACCGGACCAGGAGCGGGTTCATCCGGCCGCCTCAGCCCGCGGCCAGCTCGATGGACCCGACGAGCCAGCGGGTTCCGTCGTACACGGTGGAGACGAGGACCTCCGACCGGTCGGAGAGGCTGACTCGGTATCGGACCAGGTAGGCGCCCGCGTCCTCGACGCGAGGTCCGCCGACTCTTCGGGCCGCCGGGATCTCCGCTGGATCGGTGTACGTCAGCCCTTCGTAGAGGGATGTCACCGTGAGGTCCTTCAACCGGTCGAGACGCCGCGTGGAGTCTTTCGTCAACCAGGCATCGACAAACGTTGCCGCCGCACGAGCTGACTCCTTCGTCGGAACACCGACGTCGTCCGGATCGCGGGGTACAGCCGGCAGCGTTGGACTGGGCTTGGCTGGCCTTGGTGCAGGGCTGACGGTGACGCCGGAGGCGGCGGCTTCCTGGCCTGGTGCCGATCTCCCGCTGAAGAGATGGACCAGTGCTACGACGAGAAGCACGCACAGCACCAGCACGACGAGGCCGATGGCGACGGCAACACCGTGCCGGTCGGCCGGTCGAGGACCGGCCGACGGCCCGGAGGCGATCCGGTCAGGATGCGCCCGCATAGGTATCCCCACGGTGATAGATCACGAACACCTCGCGGCCGTCGGCGTCCACCTGCTTGTCGGCCAGCTCCAACTCGCCCGGAGCCGTCACCGACTCGCTGACGTGACTGGCCGGGCGGGCGTAGACCGGCTCGGCTGCCTGCTCGGCACTCCTCGTGGGCGCCGAGTGCCTGGCCGTCGGTCCAGCCAGTCCGGCGAGCGACGTCCCGTTGGCGACGACCGGCGCCCTGACGACCCCGTTGCCGACGGGGGCCGAGTTGCTCCCTTGCGCAACCGACTGGTGCCGGCGTGCGTCAGGGTCTTGCTGCGGCGCATGCCCGTTCCGGACCGCGGCCGCGGCCGGCAGCACCACCGGGGTGACGACCACAGGTGGTGGTGGGGCAGCCGTCGGTGGCGCACCCGGATTGGCTGCAGGGGCAGGAGGAACCGGGACGCCGTCGGCGGCGTACCAGACCGGTCGACGTACGTCGGCGACCGGAGCCCGCGGGGTCTGCCCGGCCACCGTGGACTGACCCGGTTCGGCGCGCGCATGCGCGGCGGCGTAGCTGTTCGGCAGCGGTGGCAGCGACTCCTCCTCCGCCCGCAGCTTGGGCTGGGTCGAGGGTCGGGGACTGTTCGACTCGATCCCGGACTCCACTCCCCTCGTGACCGCGACCTCAGTGGAGGCGAAGCTCGCGACGCGCCGAACGGCACCCATTGTGTAGCTGTGGCGGGGATCCAGCCCTGGGACGAGCGTCTTGAACGACCGGAACGGCTTGGCGAACATCAGACCGAGGATCGTCAGAAGCATCAGCGCAGCGAGCTTCGCCAACCCGCCGATCGGCGCGTGCATCACTCCCGCAGCGAACAGCGTGTAGAGACCGGTGACCACCGCGAACTTCACCGCCGCGAGGAAAGCGGCAGCGAACAGCGACCACAGCTGCATCACGGTGAACTGGCCGCGCGGGTGCGCCACGGCGATCAGACCGACCAGAGGAAAGCCGATGACGAAGATCCGGGCGATCAACTGTGCCAGAGCCAGCACGACGAAACCCAGGATCACGAACAGGGAAAGACCGAGCGTGAAGAGCCCGGCGAACATCACGGCGGTCAGGCGTGACTCCCCCTGCTTCCCGGTGAGGTGCGAGTAGGCGGCCGGGTCCTGGTCCTTCAGCTGCTCGGCCAGATTCCGGAACTGCGTCGCCTTGGCCTGGTTGATCCGAGCCCTGGCCCCGGGGTCGGCGGCCATCTGCTTCTCGTCGCTCCATGTGTAGTGCGTGGCGGCCAAGAGTCCCGGCCCGAACTTCTCTGCGGTCGGTCCAGTCATCGTGCCGAGTTCGCCCTGCAGCCACTGCGGATACATCACTTCCCTGGCGATCTGTTCGTCGATGCTGGTGGTGCCGAAGGGAGCCGATGCGGTCTGCACCACCTTGGTCATGACGCTGCTGATGGCGCGGTCCACTGCCATCGGCGCCTGAAGAAAAAGCGCCGACACGGCCAGGATCAAGCCGACCCAGCCGAGGGTTCTAGCGGTGGCGGAGTATTCGGCCCGCCGCGCGCGGAAGAGCACACCCAGGCCCCCGACGATGAGCGCAATCGGGAACCAGGTCGTCCAGAGCCGATCGCGGATCGACGTCTGCACCGATCCGATCAGCGGGTCGAGGAAGTCGAACGGGCCCATCACCGCGAGGTCCTGCAGCGACGACACGAACACGCCAGCACTTGAGGGGACCACCCAGCCGAGGTTGGCGATCTGCGTGTCCAGCACAGCGAACGGATCGCGCGCGACATCCGCACCGCAGCCGAGGTCGTACGTGCCCCACTGATAGCCGTAGCCGTATACGTCGACGAGGCGAACGTCCTTGTCCGCAAAGGGGTCCGGCGCCGTGTCCGGAACCTCGCTCCACTGGGGCGCGTTGATCATGCCCAAGCCCCAGCAGGCCGTACGGGATGCGACGGAGTGGGCGGGTCCCCCTCGCAGGCAGCGGACGCGGGCGTCGCCAGGCCAACCACCATCAACCCTGTCAAGAGGAGCACGGCGACGATCAGTCTGGCGGACCGTCGCACGGGATCACCCGACCCCGACAGGTTGCAGGTCGGACTCGGGTGCGAACAGGTGCTGGACGAAGTCGACGCCGGCCGCAGGCAACGGCGGAGCGATCCGCCGATGGCCCGGTGTGGTGTTGAGCACGTCGCGCAGGCCCGGGTGCCAGTCGGCGTCGAACCGCACCTTGGCCAGCCGGCCATAGGCATCGCGGTAGAGGAACTCGCCCACGCGCGCGGAGTCGAGTGCCTGCCCGGGCGCCGGTCGCGGCGACAGCCCTGCCACCACGCGGGCGTACTCGACCGGGGCCCGCAGGAGGTTCTGCGTCGCCAGCCCGGCCACCTTCATGTCCTCGAGCCGGCCGACGAGAGCGCCGCCGATCAGCGACTCGACGGTGCCGACCCCGAGTACGTCGGCCGGGTGCTGCGAAGCCGCGTACACAGCGGTGTCCCACTTGCGCGAGTCCCGTGAGAGGCGGACGAACAGAGCCCGTCCGGAACCCCACGACCCCATGAAGTGGTTCTCGTCGAGAAAGATGTTCTTGCGCTGATGCATCGGCCGGCCGTAGATGAATCGCGTGGTGTAGAAGGCGGCCAGGTGCAGCAAGGGCAACGTGTAGCGCTGCTCGGTCGACCACTCGCGAGGATCACTGTCCGATGGCGGCGGTACCAGGCCGGGCATCGTGATGACCACGAGCGTCTTGTCCTCGGACCGTTCCAGCGGCAGGTCTTGTACGTCGCCAGGAAAGATCAACTCACCGAGGGGATACTCTGCCGCGTCGGCCAGCAACCCCGCGATCTCGGTGGCGGTGTCCGAGCCCTGACGGTGCAGGATCTCCAGCAGGTTGCGTGGATTCGCCGTGGCCGCACCGCCGAGCTGGCGCACGGCGTCGCGCAGTGCTCGGTCGGTGCCGTGGTCACTGAGCATCGCCGACGGGAGCAGCATCCGGCAGGTGTCGAACGTCAGCTGCTGACGCTCGGAACGTGCCCGCCGGATAGCCCGTTCGAACTCCCGCTCGGCGGTCTCACCGGTGAACTCGTGCCGGCCTGGATCAGGGATCAGCTGTGGCGGGGACAGCGTCCCGGGGTCGGCATTGGTGAGGTTGAACAGACGCGAGTGCGGAGCCAGCTCCGGCATCTCGCAGAGCCGGCCGAGCGGCCCCGAGGGATCCAGCACGGCGGTCGGCTGGCCGCGCTTGACGCCGTGGTAGGCCAAGAGACCGATGGCGTGGCTCTTGCCTCCGCCAGGCTCGGCGACGATCGGCACCAGGCCGGGAGTGTTGAGGACCTCCATCGGGAAGTGACCGTCGTGCTGGAAGGCCCGCCTGGCCGTGGAGACCGTGTAGCCGATGTAGGGGCCTGTCGGCGTCCCGACATTGGAGCTGATGTGCGGGAGCGAGGCTGCCAGGTAGGGCATGGACATCCGTCGCTGGTAGCCCGTGACCGACCAGGGTTCGCCCGGGATGAACTCACGCAGGCTCTCGCGCTGGCCCTTGGCGTGCACGACCTCGATCGAGTGGCGTTCGCCGTAGGCGTCGACCAGGGCACGGGCATTCGCCAAGCACTGTTCGCGATTCTCAGCAAAGACCGCCAGGCGGATCGGTCCGGAGAACCTGACGGCCACTCGTGGCTCGCCCTCGGTGACCTCGTCATACGTCTCGACAGCATGTCGCCTGCCCCGCGCGACTGCTGGTGGCGGCTCCATGTCGTGCTCGTCGCGGTAGTGCCGCTCGATGTTGATCGCCCGGTCCAGTTCGAACTTCGCGGCCGCGGTCATGTCCCGCCCGCGGATGAGCGATCCGGATACCACCCACTCCACCGGGAATGGCAGCTTGTCGGCGGCGAGCATCCACGGGTCGCGGCCGTCCTCGGGGAACCGCCGGTCCGGCATCCGGCCCATCGACAACACGGCCACGTGCCGGACGATCTCCTGCTCGGCCACCAACGCCCGGACCGTGACCGTGTCGCCCAGCGGGGACGACGACCAGGTGACGGGATCTGTGAAGCAGTACAGGTCATCCTCGTCCCACACTCGGCCGGCGACCCCCGCGTGGACGGGCACGGGCATGCCCATCGCGATCGACCGATGCATCAACCAGGCCATCTGTCGGGGCGAGAGCGGACGCGCATCGAGACCGCCGCCGGTCATGTGCTCGTTCAACGCCTGCAGATCGTCGATCAGAGCCGCGAGCGGGCCGGACGGCTTGTTCGCGACCGGGGCGGCGAGAGCCTTGAGCACCGCCGGCTTGGGCGCCGGCCCGACATGCACCCCGAGGGCCGCCACCTTCTCGTCGAGCAGGGACGACTTGAGCCGCACCTGCTGATCGGTGAGGTAGGAGTCGAAGCCGTAGGCACCGGCCACGTCGGGCAGCGGCTGGGGTGTCTCGAGGTCAAGCGTGCGTGCGAACTCGAAGGCAGGGTAGGGCTTGGTGGTCGTGCGCAGCTTGATCGCTCGCCCGGCAAGCCCCGCGAGCCGGTTGACCAACTGGTCCCAGACAGCGAGCCGCTGATCGTCTGACGTGAACGCCCAGGGGACGCTGCCGAGGCCGTACCAGGCCCAGAGGTGGCCGCCCGTGACCTGTAGATGACCGACGATCGCCTTGGTGGACAAGTCGAGGTGGCCGACGCGCTCGCCGCCAAGCAACCGGCCCAGTCCTGCGAGTGTGGGAAGTCGTCCGCGCTCCCGGGTCATTTCGCAGCCGCCCGGATTTCGCGGCTCCGATCCTCGATGCTGAGCGGAACCGGCCCCTTGCGCGAGGCACCCCAGATCTCGTTCTGAGCCCACCGGCCCAGCTCCTGCGGGACACCTGGCGCTGCCAGGCGTACGGACGTGGATGGCCTGGGCCGACTCGAACGGCGCCACTCGCCGAGCACCGTGCGCCGCCACCACCTCAAGGGCTGGTCATAGTTGGTGCGGGCGACGGCCGCACCGGCAAGCCGCACACCAAGTACCGCTCCCGCGCCGATGCCGAAGACGACTGCGATCACATGGTCGACCGGCCAGAGAGCTAGCAAGAGGACCGCACTGCAGACGGTGACCAGCAGCAGGCACAGCGACCACTGCACGTACGTCCACTCCCACGACAGGGTCTTGCCCCGCGGGCCGAGCCAGACAGCTCTCAGCCGGCGCGGCGTGTCGTCCGTCCGGATCTCCGGCACGTATCTGAGCCGGACCTAGTCGATCTGGAACAGGGTCTGTATGAGGTTCGACCCGAAGGCGACCAGTGCGAACGACCCCGCGCCCAGGGCGACCAGCACGATCCCGGCCATCGAGTTCACTCCGACCCGGGCGGTGTCGGAGTACTGCGCCCGTCTGGAGCTCGAGATGACCTGTAGCCCAACGAAGAGCAACGCGATCCCCACGAGGGAGATCAGGATCTTGATGATGGCCTCGGTATTGATCACGACTTCCCCGCCCTCCCAGTGACCGCCTGGGGAGGCGGCCACGCCTTCCGTGTGGGTGACACGGTTTCAGCCCTGACGGTCGATTTGTCGGTGCCGCGCCGTGTCGAATGACATGGATGTAACTTGCTGCACGTAAATGGTGCCGCTTGTCACCGACAACGAGGGTTCACCTGAAACTGAATCTCCACGGCACGAGACCGCTGGCCTCCGCGAAGGCTCCCGGCCAGTCATTCGCCTGCTGGTGGTCGTCGGCACCGGGAGCGGCCGAGCAGAACTGGCCACCAGTCGCCCGGATCCGTCCCGGAGACGCCGATTCGCGGATCTGGTGGCCACTAATGCTCGGGCAGGCCAGGCACCCGTCGGCGCCAGGGTCAACGTCGTGTTTCGCCAGCCCTGGTTGCAGATCCAGCCCCAACGGACTGTCGGTGGTCACCTCTAGGGTCAACTCATGACCAGCACCTCCACCCTCACCCGCGTGCCCCTTCGCGAGGTGGCCGAGCGGGTGAACGAGGTGCTGGACAACGTCGACTACGACGGCCTCGCGTTCGTGAGCGATGCCGACCTGCTGGACTCCGTCGCCGGGAGCATCGCCGCACTGGCGAAGCTGCAGGCAGTGATGCTGACCCAGCTTGGACAGGCGGACCACCGCGGATCCACCGACGTCCGCCACGGGGTTCGTACCCCGGCGTGGCTGACCCACGGGTTGCACAGCCACTCCCTCGAACGGGCCCGCGACGTGGTCCGCCAGGCGAGGGCGATGCAGGAGCGGTTTCCGCAGACACGCGACGCGATGCGCGCCGGTCAGATCTCGGTCGAGCAGGGAGAGGCTGTCGTCTCGACGCTGGGAAAGCTGCCGGCCGAGCTCGACGCAACGACCATGGCCGAGGCGGAGCAGACCATCTTGGGCTTCACGGACTCGCACAACCCCACCGACCTGCGGCGGCTGGCCCACCACCTGGTCGATGTCGTGGCACCCGAGATCGGAGAGGCAGAGACGGCCAAGGCCCTCGAGCGGCTGGAAGCGCGGGCGCAGGACAAGCGCTCACTGTTCTTCTGGGACGACGCCAACGGCGGCGTCGGGATGAGTGGCTGTCCTGCCCCCGGTGCCTGGCGCCCAACTGCGCGACGTGATCGCCGCCATCACAGCCCGGCCGCGTCCCAGCGGCGAGGATCCAGATGGCGACGACCGCTCCGCGCCGCAGAAGCGGGCCGATGCGCTGGCTGAGGTGGTCGAGGTCTACGTGCGGAGCGGGGACGCCCCGATCTTCGGCGGTGACCACGTCCGTGTGGCGCGTCACCGTCGACTACCAAACGCTGTGTGGCGCTCTCGGCCACGCCACCCTTGCCGACGGGTCACCGATCAGCGCGGGTGAGGCTCGCCGACTCGCGTGCGACGCCGCGATCCTGCCGGCGGTCCTCGGGAGTAAACAGCATTCCTCTCGACGTCGGCCAGCAGCGGCGGCTCTTCAGCCAGGAGTTGCGGCAGGCGCTCGTACTGCGCGATCGGGGCTGCTGCTTTCCGGGCTGCGAGGCGCCACCGTCGGCTTGCGAGGGCCACCACATCCAACCCTGGTGGGACAACGGGCCTACCGCGCTGCACAACGGGGCACTCGTCTGCCCGTATCACCATCGACTCGTCGAGCCGGATCCACGCATACCGCCCGACATGCGATGGCAGCTCAGCCTCGACGCACGGGGGCTGCCCAGAGTCAGACCGCCTGTCTACATCGATCCCCATCGAACGCACCGCCAGCACGCCCGCTACAGCGCTCGCCGCTGCTGAGTTGGCGCTGGACGCACGGTGTTAGCGTCGCCGAGATGACGTCCCAGCCCGAACCGTCTCCCAAGGTGCTGACGATTGCCGCCGCCCGTACGGCGGTGGTGCGCGAGACGACGACGTGGGCCGAGTTCCCGCAAGCCTGGAAGAGAATGCTCGACCTGGTGCACAGCTGCACCGATGCCACCCACCGTCCCGGTCGCAACGTCATGCTGTACCTGGATTCGACTCCGTCGGTCGAAGTGGGCGTCGAGTTGCTCGGACCCCTGAACCTGCGCGAGCCGGTGGTCGAGTCGGAACTACCCGCGGGGACCGTGGCCTACCTGTTGCACGTGGGCGACTACGCGGCCATCGGTCAGAGCCACGACCGTCTCGTGGCCTGGTGCGACGAGCAGGGACTGCACCGGGCCGGCCCGCTCTGGGAGGTCTACGGGCACATGCGGGAGGGCGTCGAGCCGACTGTGGAGATCTACCACCTGCTGTCGACCACGGACTGACCGATCAGTCCGGGCCCTGCCGCCGGTAGGCCGTGGGCGCCAGGCCGAACTCCGCGCGGAAGCTGCGGCTGAAGTGATACTGGCTGACGAAGCCCGATGCCCTGGCCACCTCGCCGACTGATAGGCCCGTCGCCTGCAGCAGCCGGGCGGCGTGTTGGAGGCGGATGCGGCGTACCTCGCTCATCAGCGGGCGACCCCGCTGCTCGGCGAATAGATGAGACAGCCGCGATGCCGACAGCCCGACGGCAGCCGCGAGTGTCTCGACGGTGTGCGCGGCGGACGGGTCGGCGGTAACGAGCGCGGTCACCCGTCCCACTCGTTCGTCGATGGTCGAAATCGCTCCCGACCGCCCAGCCGCGGCGAGCAGACGCAGCAAGGCGCCGATCTGCAGCACCGCGAGGTCAGCCGCAGCGCCGGCGGCGACCAGGCCACCGAGCGCATCATGGCTGCCCGCCGGCAACGGCGGCAGACCGTAGCCGGGCCAACGGGCAGCGGCGTGGACGCGGGCGAACTGGTCTGACAGCCCCGCGACGACTGCAGCCGACAGACCCTCGATCAGGTAGGCGTCGTCCTCATGCACGAACGGTTCGAACCACGCGTGCCAGACAGGGTCCATCGGGAAGTGCGCCCACCAGAAGCGCCACGTGCGCGCCGCCGGGTCGGTCCCGTAGCGGTGCGGCACACCCGGCCCCAACAGGACAGCGGCGCCCGGCCTTGCCTGGATGCTCCGTCGGCCCTGCCGGACGTGGCCGCCGCCGGCCTCGGTCAGCATCAGCAGCCAACTGCGGGCGCCGGCTGGACGCGCCATCTGATAGCCGGCCGACTCCGCGAACCGGCCGACGATCAGCTCGCCCGCGCCGGGATCATCCGATCGACGCTCGACCCGCATCGGCGGCTGGACAGGCTTCACGCCCTCAGCGCTCACCGGCACAGCGTAGGCCGTGATCCACGCTCACAAGATCGGGCGTGGCAGCAGGAACAGGCATGCCGCCAGCACAGACAGGCATTCCAGCCGACGGTGTCGGTTACCTACGCTGGGGTGCATGACGGTCTACACCGAAGCCCCACGCACGCGCACCGACCATGGCCGGACCGGTCCGCTGCCAGAAACCGAGGTCCGGCGGTTCGACATCGACGGCTTCAGCGTGGCCCGTGGTCTGGTGCCCCCGGCCGAGGTGGATCGCATCCGCGACGAGTTCATGGGGATCGCGGCCAGGGGCACGCTGCCGGGGTACTTCGAACCCCAGCCGACCGACCCGGAGCATCCCGACCCGCTGAAGACGTACCCGCGGATCATCATGCCGCACGAGTTTTCCCAGCTGTCGCACGACTATCTGATCGACGCCCGCATCACCGGCATCGTCGCGCAGCTGCTCGGCGAGGAGCCGATCTGCTGCCAGACGATGTTCTATTACAAGCCGCCGGGAGCACGCGGCCAGTGGCTGCACCAGGACAACTTCTACCTACGGGTGGAGCCAGGTACCTGCATCGCGGCCTGGATGGCGGTCGACCAGATCGACCGCGCGAACGGTGGTCTGGAAGTGGTGCCCGGCACGCACGCGATGGGGATCTTCTGCCCCGAGGAGGCCGACCCCGACCAGTCGTTCACCAAGGAGTTCGTGCCGCCGCCGCCAGGGCTCGAGGCGGTGCCGGTGGACATGGATCCCGGCGACGTCCTGTTCTTCAACGGCAGCCTGGTGCACGGGTCTCAGCCCAACACCACCACCGATCGCTTCCGCCGCTCGTTCATCAGCCACTACGCGCCGCTGTCGACAATCCGCAAGCACCAGACGTACAAGGCGTTCCGCCTCGACGGCACTCCGGTCGAACTGCCGGAAGCCGAGGGCGGCGGACCGTGCGGCACCGAGTTCGACGACGCGCCCGGCTACCACTGACGCAGTTTCGGGAGCCGAGATCATGACGAACCAGGTGCGGCCGGGAATCGATCACACCCGGGTTCCGTCCGCCGCGGCGATGCGTGCGCGGGACGTGTCACGTGACCCCGAGGCAGAAGCTCTGGGGCTGCGCGGTGACCTGCTTCCGCCAGAGCCGTCGGCCGAGGAACTGGCGGTCGAGCCCGCGACCGACGAGCAGGACGGGCCTCAGCCGCCCGCGGACCGCTCGGACTCGTAAGCGGCCAGCTCGGCAATCCGCCGTGCGTGCCGGTCGTCTCCGGAGAACGGCGTGTCCACGAACGTGGTGACGAGGTTCACGGCTTCCTCCGAGGAATGCATGCGCGCACCGACCGACACGACATTGGCGTCGTTGTGCTGACGGGAGAGCACGGCCGTCTCGATGTTCCACGCCAGAGCAGCGCGCACTCCGTCGACCTTGTTCGCCGCGATCTGCTCGCCGTTGCCCGACCCGCCGACCACGACGCCCAACGATCCCGGTTCGGCGACGACGGCCGCCGCTGCGGCGAAACAGAACGGCGGATAGTCGTCTTCTGGATCCATGACGTGGGCGCCGTGGTCGACGACGTCATGACCGGCGGCCGTGAGCCGCTTCACCAGTTCCGACTTGAGGTCGAACCCGGCGTGGTCGGAACCGATGTGAACGCGCATGCGCGCATTGAAGCAGGCGCGCCGGTGATGGCCGGCGCGCCCGTGTCCAAGCCGCTCAGTTGAAGCTGGGCTTCTCGGTGCGGGTCCGCTTGAGCTCGAAGAAGCCCGGGGTCGAAGCCACCAGGACGACACCGTCGAAGAGCTTGCCGGCGTCCTCGCCCTTCGGGATGGGGGTGACGACCGGGCCGAAGAACGCGGTGCCCTCGACCTCGACCACGGGGGTGCCGACCTCCATGCCCACCTGGTCCATGCCGGCGTGGTGGCTCTTCTTCAGCGCCTCGTCGTACTCGTCGGAGTCGGCGGCCTTGATCAGGTCAGCGGGCAGGCCGACCGCCTCGAGCGCGGCGACGATCGTGTCGTCGTTGCGCTCTTCCTTGTTGTTGTGGAACCGGGTGCCGAGTTCGGTGTAGAGCCGGCCGAGGAGTTCGCTCGGGTCGTCGCCTCCGTGGTGCTGCGCGGCGGCGGTCAGCACGCGCACCGGGCGCCAGGTGAACTTGAGTCCCCGCTTGTAGTCGTCGGAGAGGTTGTCCCGGTCCTCGTTGAGGTACCCCAGGCTCATCACGTGCCACTTCACCTGGATCGGGCGGACCTTCTCGGCCTCGAGCAGCCATCGCGAGGTGATCCACGCCCAGGGGCAGCCGGGGTCGAACCACATGTTGACCGTGGTCTTGGTGGCCTTGCCGTTGGACGTCCGGCCCGTGGTCTTGATCGCGGTAGTTGTGGTCATGTCATCCATTGGACACCATGACGGGCCATTGCTGCGCCGCGCGTCCACCTCCGGCACAGTTGCCAGATTTGGGAATAATCGGACGGCCGCGGTTGTCGGGCCCTATCCGGGCACGCCTGCCGGGTCCGGCGCCACCAAGCGAGACCGCAGCCGCGCGAGCTGGTCAGTTGTCATCCCGCCGCTGCGCAGATAGGCATCGACGCCGCCATAGCGCGTGTTCAGGTGGTCCAGGACCGTGAGCATGTTGCTCGCCGGAGTCGCCTGCAACGCCCGGATCACCTCCCGGGTGTCGGGATCGGTTACCCGCTCCAGATAGGCACGATCGGCCTCGGCCAGTCGGGCCTCGGTCAGCGCGTAGTCGGCCGCGATCACCTCCGGCGCGACTCCCGCCACCGACAGGGCCATCGCCACCACCATCCCCGTGCGGTCCTTCCCGCCGGCGCAGTGCACCACCACGGCGCCGTCGGGCGCGTCGGCGATCGCGGCCACCGCCTCGGCGAACAGCTCCGGCCGGAGGTCGAGCATCGTCAGGTAGATGTCGACCAGCTTGAGGTGCTGGTTGTCCGAGTCCGCCGGGTCCTGCACCGGGACGCTCACGTAGGTGGTGTCGTCGGCAAACGGGTGCGCGCGCCGGGACTCGCCCTTGCGCCGCAGGTCGACGATGCGGCTGACACCTGCCGCACGGACCAGCTCGCGACCCTCCTCGACGAGCTTGTCGAGAGAGTCGGCGCGGATCAGTGCTTCCGGCGCTATCTGGCCTCCGTCGGTTGTCGGCATGCCGGCGAGATCGCGGACGTTGCTGAGGCCGGGCCAGTCGAGATGGGCGGGTTCATAGGCGTCACTCATGTGCCCGGAGCCTAGTCAGCGCGACCGGGAGGCCACCCCGGCCTCTGGCAGGATGCAGATATGCCTGGGACCAACCTGACCCGCGACGAGGCGGCCACCCGCTCGAGCGCCCTGACCGTCGAGAACTACCGCGTGACGCTCGATCTGAGCGGGGTCCTGGCCGACGACGCCGAGACGTTCGGGTCCGACACCACCATCAGCTTCGCCAACACCGGACCGACCGACACGACCTTCCTCGACCTCGTCGCCGAGGAAGTCGTCGCCATCACCTTGAACGGGCAGGACATCGATCCCGCGATCGCGTTCGTGGACAACCGCGTCGAGCTGTCCGGGCTGTCAGCCGAGAACACGCTGAACGTCCGGGCCCGCTGCCGGTACAGCCGCAGCGGCGAGGGCCTGCACCGCACGGTCGACACCGACGGCAACGTCTACCTCTACACCCAGTTCGAGGTCCCCGACGCTCGCCGCGTGTTCGCGGTCTTCGACCAGCCGGACCTGAAGTCCACGTTCACCTTCATCGTGACCGCCCCGGCGGGCTGGAAGGTCGTGTCCAACTCCCCCACTCCGGAGCCGCAACCTGTCGGCGAGGGTCTCGCGCGCTGGGAGTTCGAGACCACCGTGCCCATGTCGTCGTACATCACCGCGCTCGTGGCCGGGCCGTACCACGAGGTCCGCCGAACCTGGCAGGGCGACTACGAGCCCATCGACCTGGGCCTGTTCGTGCGGCAGTCACTCGCGGAGCACCTCGACGTCGAAGACCTGTTCCAGGTCACCGAGGCGGGCTTCGGCTTCTTCGAGTCGATGTTCGGGATGCCCTACCCCTTCGGCCCGAAGTACGACCAGCTCTTCGTGCCGGAATACAACATGGGTGCGATGGAGAACGCCGCGTGCGTGACCTTCCGCGACGACATGCTCTTCCGCAGCCGGGCCACCCAGGCGCGCTACGAGTCCCGGGCCAACACGATCCTGCACGAGATGGCGCACATGTGGTTCGGCGACCTCGTGACGATGGCCTGGTGGGACGACATCTGGCTCAACGAGTCGTTCGCCGAGTGGGCGGCCCACCTCGCCAATGCCGAGACCGGCCTGCACCCGCAGTCGTGGACCTCGTTCTGCAGCGGACGGAAGAACTGGGCCTACCTGCAGGACCAGTTGCCGTCCACCCATCCCATCGCCACCGAGATGGTCGATCTCGACAGCATCTGGCTCAACTTCGACGGCATCACCTATGCCAAGGGCGCGGCGGCCCTCCGGCAACTGGTGGCGTGGGTCGGCGACGAGGAGTTCCGCGCCGGGCTGCGGGCCTATTTCACCAAGCACGCCTGGGGAAACACCCGCCTGTCCGACCTGCTCTCCGAGCTGGAGGCGGCGAGTGGTCGCGACCTCGCCTCCTGGTCGGAGGAGTGGCTCAAGAAGGCAGGCGTCAACACCCTCACCGCCGACTACGACCTCGACGCCGACGGTCGGTACACACGCTTCGACGTCGTCCAGACCGCTCACCCGGACTGGCCGACGCTCAGGTCGCACCGCATCGGCATCGGCCTCTATGTCAAGGGAGCGAACGGGCTGAGCCGCACCGAACGTGTCGACGTCGACGTCGTCGGTGAGCGGACGCCGATCGCCAAGCTCGTGGGCATGCAGGCGCCCGACCTGCTCCTGCTCAACGACGGGGATCTCAGCTACACCAAGATCCGGCTCGACGAGCGCTCGCTGGCCAGCCTGGTCGAGGCCATCGACACCATCGAGGACCCGCTGGCGCGGGTGCTGTGCTGGAACGCGGCGTGGGACATGACCCGCGACGCGCAGATGAAGGCCCGCGACTTCGTCGCCCTCGTCCTGCGCGGGCTGGGGTCGGAGTCCGACATCACCGCCGTCTCCCATCTCGCCAACAACGCCGCCACGGCCGTGCACCGCTTCTGCTCGCCCGATCACGCCGAGGCGCTGGCCGGGCAATGGGCGCACGGGGTACGGAAACTGCTGGAGCAGGCCGAGCCTGGCAGCGACCACCAGCTGATCTTCGCCCGGGTGATCGCGGGTGCGGCACGCTCGGAGGACGACGCGGCCTACGTGGCCGGGCTGCTCGACGGAACGGAACAGCTCGACGGTCTGGCGGTGGACACCGACCTGCGGTGGACGCTGTTGTCCGGGCTGGCACGCCTCGGCCGGGTTGACCATGCGGCCATCGATGCCGAACTCGAGCGGGACAACACCACCGCTGGACACGAGAACGCCGCAGCCGCCCGGGCGTCGCTGCCCACCTCGCAGGCCAAGGAGCGGGCCTGGGAGCTGGCGGTCGTGGCACCGGACACCCCGAACGAGCTTCAGCGCAAAGTGGCCATGAGGATCTGGCTGCCAGGCCAGCACGAGCTGCTCGAGCCCTACATCGACCGGTTCTTCGACGAGGCGCCGACCGTGCACAAGCGCAAGGGCGTGCAGATGGGTGGCGTCGTCCTGACCTATCTGTTCCCTGGCGAGGTCTCCGACCGGGTGCTGGCAAGGGTGGACGAACTGCTGGAGTCCGACCGGCTCGCCGATCAGTCCACCCGCAGGCCGATGGTGGAGAAGCAGGCGGACCTGCGCCGCGCGATGGCTGCGCGGGCATTCGACGCAAGCTGACCGCCGCGGCCTGGCTCAGGTCCTTGGCGTCGCCTCGGTGCTGGACGGCTCGGTCGCGGCCTCCAGCCGGGGCGGCGTCGTCGTCCCAGCGACCTCCGCCGGCCCTTCGGTGTCGTCGTCCTCGGCCAATTCGCGGAACCAGGTCATGTCGTTCTCCTGCTTCGGCCGGCGTGACAGCTGACCGGCGACGACCAGCAGCCAGATCAGCAAGAAGATCCCGACAGGTCCACCGACGAACAGCACCAGCGTCGGGACGATCCCCAGTTCGTCGGCGGCCTCGTACGACGTGGTCGAGGCTCCTGCCGGGGCGGTGAGAACCCCCGTGAGCACTGCGAACGAGGCCAGCAGAACCGCGGCGCGACCTGAACCAAGAAGAGGCGTGTGAGCTGCTTCACGGCGGTCAGCGTAGTGCAGCCGACGGCCAACTCAGCCGAGGCCACTGACGGCGGTGCTTGCGCGAGGGCGCCGTTAGGCTGGCGACCGACTCGAACCGCTACCGACCGGCTACTGGAGTGACCCTTGGGGACTGGATGAGCGCCGACAACGAGATCCTCGTAGCGGTTCTTCGCGTCATCGGTGTGCTGGTACTCGCCCTCGTGCTGCGCTACACCCTGGCCAAGGTGATCGACCGACTCGCTGCCCGGGCCAGCGACTCACGGCCTCGCGGCCGCTTCGCGGGTCATCGGGCCACCAAAGTGGTGATGTCGGCGACAGCTCCATGGCGCAACGAGCGTCAGCAGCAGCGGACGCAGGCGATGGCCTCGCTGCTGAAGAGCCTCGCGACCGTGGTGATCTCGCTGGTCGCGGTGTTCATGGTGCTCGACGTGCTGGGCTACGACCTCGCACCGCTGCTTGCCAGTGCCGGTGTGGTGGGCGTCGCGTTGGGGTTCGGGGCACAGAACCTGGTGAAGGACTTCCTGGCCGGCGTCTGCATGTTGCTGGAAGACCAGTTCGGCGTCGGTGACGTCGTGGACATGGACAAGGCCAGCGGCCAGGTGGAGGCGGTGGGGCTGCGCGTGACCCGGCTCCGCGACGACTCCGGCGTGATCTGGTACGTCCGCAACGGTGAGGTGCTGCGCGTCGGGAACAAGAGTCAGGGCTGGTCGCCGATCTCGCTGGACATCCAGATCGCCGACGACGTCGACCTCTACCGGGCGGCCGACCTGGTGAACAGCGTGGCTGCCGAGGTCGCCGGCGACGATCAGTTCAAGGCAGCCATCATGGAAGTCCCGACGGTGGTCGCGATCGAGCCGATCCTCAAGCCCGCTGGCGCGGAAGGCGACGGCGACACTGCGCCGGCCGACGCTGAGGCGCTCACCCTTCGGGTCCGCGGGACCTGCACGACGAATCGTCAGTACGGAATCCAGCGAGAAATCCGCCATCGCACCCAGGCGGCCTTCGATGCCGGCGGGATCCGGGTGCCGGAGGCTGCACACCTGTCGGCTCAGTCCGACGGCGCCGGGCTCTCGCCGCCGGACTGACCAAACCCCAGGTCAGACCAGGGCCGCGTCCAGCGAGATCGCCGTCGCTGCCAGGGCCTTGCTCACCGGACAGTTCACCTTGGCGTCCTGCGCGGCGGCATCGAAGTCCTCGGCCGAGATGCCCGGCACGTCTCCCCGCACGGTGAGCGCGATACCGGTGATGCCCTCGCCGACCTGGAAGGTCACGGCGGCAGAGACGTCGAGGGACGTCGGCGGCGTGCCGGCCCTGGCCAGGCCGCCGCTGAGCTGCATGGAGTAGCAGGACGAGTGAGCGGCGGCGATCAGCTCCTCTGGGCTGGTCTTCCCGTTCGCCTCCTGCGACCGGGCGGCCCAGGTCACGTCGAAGGTTCCACGTCCGGACGATGCGAGCTCGACCGTCCCGGCACCTTCCTGGAGAGAGCCTTCCCAATGGGTGTTTGCATTGCGCGTGGTTGCCATGCGCCGAGCCTAGGTGGAGGCGATCGGTCGTCGGCGGGCGGGCTGAGGCCGGGCCGGTCTCAACGGCGACCCTTCGGCCACGCTTTGGCCGTTGCGTCGACCGCTTGTTGAATGGTCGGGTGAGCACCTTCTACGAGGCTGTCGGCGGGCACGCCACCTTCGAGGCGATGGTGGCGGGCTTCTACCGTCGCGTGGCCGGCGACCCGCTGCTGCGCCCGCTGTATCCCGAGGAGGATCTCGGTGCCGCCGAGGTGCGGCTGCGGATGTTCCTCGAGCAGTACTGGGGTGGGCCGAGGACCTACCACGAGCAGCGGGGACATCCACGTCTGCGGATGCGGCACCAGCCCTTCCGGGTCTCCCCCGCCGCCAAGGACGCGTGGCTCACCCACATGCGGGCCTCCCTCGACGACCTTGCCCTCCCGGCCGAGTTCGACCGGCAACTGTGGGAGTACTTCGAGATGGCCGCGCAGATGATGGTCAACACCTTCGAGGAGGATCCACCGTCACCGACGGTCGTCACCTCGACCGGCCCGATGCCCCTTCGCCTGGCCGCACCCGATGCCGGCGACCCGTTGCCGGGAACCGTCGACCCTGGAGCGGCGTCCAACGAACGCCGGTAAGCGCCGGTAGGGACACCTGTACCGGGCACCGCGCTGTATCTGGACACCGCGCCACGCCCTCCTTGTCGTCGCTACCGGACGTCGTGCCCGTCACGTCACCGGTGCACCTCCCTCGGCCAGAGGGAGCAACGACGCCTTGTTCAGGGGACGACATGAGGGCTCCGCTTCGCCTCGCCATCACCGCTGCTACCACGATCGCCGTGACCGCGATGACCGTGCTGACCGGTCCGCCGGCAGCGAACGCCGCGAGCGCTCAGCTCGCCGCCGACCAGTCCCGACTCAACTCGCTCGGGTGTGACGCCGGTACCGCCGACGGCGTGTCCGGTGCGCACACCAGGGCGGCCGCCTGGCGCTTCCAGTCCGCCAACGGGCTGAGCCGCGACGGCATCATCGGTCCCGCGACTCGAGCCGCGCTGCGGTCAGCCACGGCAAAGCGCTGCGACAAGCGCCCGGTGCCGCTGAACAGCGGCAGCGGGCGGCGGATCGTGATCAGCCAGACGCACAACTGGGTCTGGCTCGTCGGCTCCAACGGCAAGGCGTCGGCACAGGGCGGCATCATCGACAACCCGAACGTGCTGTCCAAGGGCACCTACTACAGCGGCCGGTCCTGCGGCGGAGCGGCGCACATCCGCCACCACGTGGCCGTGGGCGGCGCGATCCTCGACAACTTCACCCGCTTCGCCCCGTGCGGCATCGGCTTCCACCGCATCCCACGCTCGCCGTCCTCGGGCGCACAGATCCACGCCAACTGGCTGCTCGGCACCAACCAGAGCCAGTCGCACGGGTGCATCCGGCTCTCGCTGACGATGTCGCAACTGGTCTGGGACTTCACCGCGTCGCCAACCAGGATCCGGGTGATCTGAACGGGGGGAGCGGCCGCGGCGATTGCTGTACTCGCTGGACAATGTTGGCAAGCTTGCGGCATGGATCCCTCTCCCGCTGCCGCGACCGCCACCACCGCTGACCTCGCCACCGCCGACGCCGACTGGTGGCGTCACGCCGTCATCTACCAGATCTACATCCGCAGCTTCGCCGACGGCAACGGCGACGGCATGGGCGACATCGCCGGGATCCGGTCCAAGATCGGCTACCTCAGCGACCTCGGCATCGACGCGGTCTGGATCAACCCGTGGTACCCGTCTCCGCAGGCCGACGCCGGCTACGACGTGGCCGACTACCGGGCAATCGAATCGATGTTCGGTGACCTCGACCAGGCGCAGGCCCTCATCGACGAGCTGCACGCGGCCGGGATCCGGGTGATCCTCGACATCGTCCCCAACCACACGTCCGACCAGCACGCGTGGTTCCAGAAGGCTGCCGCCGACGCAGCTGCGCCCGAGCGCGACTACTACGTCTTCCGCTCACCGCGCCCGGACGGCTCGCGGCCGAACAACTGGCACGCGATGTTCGGCGGGCCTGCCTGGCATCGCGTGCCTGGTGAGGAGGGGAACTCCGAGGCCGACTACTACCTGCACCTGTTCGCACCGGAGCAGCCCGACCTGAACTGGGAGAACCAGGTCGTGCGGGACGACTTCGAGACCACCCTGCGCTTCTGGTTCGACCGCGGCGTCGACGGCTTCCGCATCGACGTCGCGCATGCGCTGATCAAGGACCAATCCTTCCCCGACCTCCCGCCGGGTTCCGGGCGCTTCGCGGGTGAGCCCGAGGAGGAGGAGAGTCCCCTGGACGCCAGCCATCAGGCCGAGGAGGCGGAGAGCTCGCACGAGGACGCCCGGGCAGCTGCCGTCGATGCGATGTCGGGGCACCCGTTCTGGGACCAGGACGGCGTCCACGACGTCTACCGCAGCTGGCGCAACGTGGCCGACAGCTACGCGGATACGCCGGAGGGCAAGCGGATCTACGTCTCCGAGGCATGGGTTCCCGATCCGCAACGGCTGGCGAACTACGTCCGGCCCGACGAACTGAACACGACCTTCAACTTCGACTTCCTCATGTGCCCGTGGGACGCCGCGCACTTCAAGCGGACGATCGACGAGCAGATCGCCATCCACGCACTCGTCGGCGCGCCGGTCACCTGGGTCGTCAGCAACCATGACGTCACCCGCCACCTGACCCGCTACGGCCGCCCGGCAGGTACGTCGCCGTTCGACCAGTCGGCGCCGGTCGACCTTGACCTCGGGCGCACCCGGGCCAGGGCGATGGCCCTGTTCATGTTCGCCCTTCCCGGCGGCAGTTACGTCTACATGGGCGAGGAACTGGGTCTGTGGGAGGTCGAGGACCTTCCCGAGCATGTTCTGCAGGACCCGACCTGGGAGCGGTCCGGCCAGAAGCAACGCGGCAGGGACGGCTGCAGGGTGCCGCTGCCGTGGACCGGGACGTCGGCGCCGTACGGCTTCGGGACCGATCCGGCGGCACCGTGGCTGCCGCAGCCGCCGGAGTTCGCCGAGTTCACGGCGGAGAAGGAGCTTGGCGACCCGGCCTCGATGCTGTCGCTGTACCGCGAGGCGTTGCGGATCCGGCGGGAGCGGAGCGAGCTCGGTGACGGGCCGCTCGGCTGGACCGACGCGACCGAAGGTGACGTGCTCGCCTTCGCCAGGAGCGACGAGTTCACCTGCGTCGTGAACACCGGAGCCACGCCCGTTGCCCTGCCGGCGCATCGGGAGGTGCTCCTCGCCAGTGCGGACGTGTCCGCCGGCTCACTGCCCCCCAACAGCAGCGCCTGGCTGCTGACCTGACGCCGGCACAGGCGTGGCCGGATCGGTGAAGTCGTCGAGGAAGCTGCGCTCGGCGTCGGTGAGGCGTCGCGTCCGGCCGAGCTCGGGGTCGAACGTGACCATGACGGTCGTCGCGCGCACGTAGACCCGCTCGGGCCCCTCGGGCTCGGCGATGGTGTAGCCCAGCGTGAACGACGCTCCGCCGATGCGCACGACGCGGGTGTCGATCCGCACCGGCGCAGGCCGCCAGAGCAGCGGTGCGGTGAAGTCCACCTCGTGACGGGCGACCACGATGTGCCCGTCGAAGGACGCGACGCCCGCGGCCGATGCATGGGTGAAGAACAGCGCGACCCGCGCCTCCTCGAGCAACCGCATGAGTTCGACGTTGTTGACGTGGCCGTAGGCGTCGGTGTCGGACCAGCGCAACGGACACAGGAACCGGAAGGCGGGCACGGCCGAACCCTGGCACACGCGGCAGCATCGACCTTCCCGGCGTGTCAGGGCGTCGGCGAGCAGGTTGCCTGCGAAACACTGAACCCGAGCCAGGCGGAAATCCGAAACGCCGATGGCCACCGACGGCAACCGGCCCTGCACAGTGTGAGTGTGCAGGGCCGATTGCGTTGGCTTTGGGTGGGTACATGAAAGGTGAAGGGC